>NZ_JARZAI010000009.1 GCF_029893355.1 Kitasatospora sp. MAA4 | reverse complement strand
GACACCTCTGGTGACGGACAGGCGCGATTAGCTCAGCGGGAGAGCACTACCTTGACACGGTAGGGGTCACTGGTTCGATCCCAGTATCGCGCACACAGGTCCCTCGGGATCTTCGGTGGCACCTCGCAGTGCCGCCACCAGCCCGGCCGACACCTCTGGTGACGGACAGGCGCGATTAGCTCAGCGGGAGAGCACTACCTTGACACGGTAGGGGTCACTGGTTCGATCCCAGTATCGCGCACAGCAGCAAGGCAGTTGGAACGAGAGCCGCAGTCCGGTCACGGGCTGCGGCTCTCGTGCGTCCACCGGCGGGCGGCACAGTGAAGTGCCGTGTACGGGACGCCCTCACCGGCGTTCCGTACACGGCACTTCGTTGGCCGGTGCGTGCGCACCTGCTGCTCGCCCGTCCGCGTGTCCCCGCGGGTGCGTGCTCCGGCCCGGCGCCGACCCCTGTCCCGAGAGGTCAGCGCCCGATCATGTCGGCCACCGCGCGGGTCTGGGTGACCATCTGCTCCCAGCCGCCGAAGAGCAGCAGCAGCGCGATCGCGCAGGGCAGCGCCATGGCCAGGGCCACCGCGGGGTGGCGCCGGTCGTCCGCCGGGCGCTGCGCACGGGCCGACCGGATCGCGAACGGCCGGGTTGCGAACGGCAGCCGGCGCCGGGCCGATCCTCCGGAGACATCCGTTGCCATGGTCCTGCTCCCCCTGCTGCTGCGTGTGGTCGGCGCGGTGGACGGTTGATCTCGGGGGACGAGCGCGCCCCGCCCACCGCTGCTCTCAACCGTAGGCGGGCCGCCGGGTCCTGACATCGTGCCCGCGTATCGTTCCGGGGGTGGCCGGGAGGATGACTGGGGTACCGGTCGCCTACTACCGCAGGGGGAGCCGAGGGTCGTCCGACCCCCGAGGGAACCCTGAGAACTACCCCGAGATCCCGGTCACACCAACGCCTCCACGAGGGCCGTCCCCAGGGGAGATCGGACAATCCCACCGGCGGTTCACGTGTTGCGTATCAGCACACCGCAGCCGACAGTCCGTAAGCTGTGCCCGGAAGAATCTGACGCTGCCCCACCACCGGGGGCGCACCTCACGGGTTGCCCACCTGACGGGCCGACGGGGAACGACATGGCGATGATGCGGCTGAGGCGTGAGGACCCCCGCATCGTCGGCCCCTACCGCCTGCACCGCCGGCTCGGCGCCGGCGGCATGGGCGTGGTCTACCTGGGGTCGGACCGCAAGGGCCAGCGGGTCGCGCTGAAGCTGATCCGGGCCGAGCTGGCCGAGGACGCGGAGTTCCGCACCCGGTTCGCCCGTGAGATCGCCGCCGCCTCCCGCATCCGCGGCGGCTGCACGGCCCGGGTGGTCGCCTCCGACATCGAGGCCGACCGGCCCTGGCTCGCCACCTCGTACGTGCCCGGCCCCTCGCTCTACAAGCGGGTCGGCGACGAGGGCCCGCTGGCCTGGCCGGAGGCGGCCCGGATCGGTTCGGCGCTGGCGGACGGCCTGGTGAAGGTGCACGAGGCCGGCGTCGTGCACCGGGACCTGAAGCCGTCCAACATCCTGCTCTCCCCCAAGGGCCCGCGGATCATCGACTTCGGCATCGCGTGGTCGCGCGGTGCCAGCACGCTCACCCACGTGGGCACGGCGGTGGGCTCGCCGGGTTTCCTGGCGCCCGAGCAGGTCCGCGGCGCAGCGGTGACGCCGGCCACCGACGTCTTCGCGTTCGGCGCCACGCTGGCGTACGCGCTGACCGGCGACTCGCCGTTCGGCTCCGGCGCCTCCTCGGAGGTGATGCTCTACCGGGTCGTGCACGAGGAGCCGGACCTCTCGGAGATCCCGCCGGTGCTGGCCCCGCTGGTGGGTGCCTGCCTGGCCAAGGAGCCGATGGAGCGGCCCGGCGCGGCGCATCTGCACGAGCGGCTCAGCGAGCTGGCCGCGCGGGCGGGCGGCGGCCGCGGACGGGCGGCTGCGGCTGAGACGCGCGAGGAGGCGACGGCACGCGAGGAGACAGCGCGCGGTGCGCGGCCGCGCCCGTCCGGCGGGTCGGCCGTCGGCGCCGGGCACGGGTCGCAGGGCGGCTTCGGCCCGGATGCGGCGGCCGCGGCTGCGCGGGTCGAGCAGCAGCACTGGAACGGGCGGGGCGGCGTCCCGCAGCGCGGCGGCGAGGCGGGCCACGGCCACCCCGGTGTCGGACGACCCGCCGCCGAGCGGCACGCGCCGCTGCGCCGACCGCCCGGCCAGCCGCCGACCGCTCCGATGCCGTGGCCGGCGCCCGACGCCCAGGGGCAGGCCCAGCCGCCGTCCCGGGCCCAGGAGAGCCCCGAGTCCTACGACGTCCGGGCGGCGGCCCGGCCGGTGCGCGGTCCGCACGACCGCGCGGGCCGGGAGCGCGCCACCGTACGGGAGCGCCCGCAGACGCCCGCGCCGGGGCGTCCGGCGCGCGACCGCCAGCACACCCCTCCCCCGGGCCGCCCGATCGACTCCCGCCGACGTCTGCTGCGCCAGCGGCTGGTGGTCTTCATCACCGTCACGATCGGCGTCGCGCTGGCCATCGCCGCCGCCCAGGGCTGCGAGAACCGCAACTCGCAGGGGCTGCCGCCGCTGAACCCTGCGGTCGGCGGCCAGCGCACCGGGAACGCCGGACCGGCGATCGGGCTCTCCGCCGACGGCGTGCAGAGCCCGCAGCCGGCGCCGCAGGCCCCGGTGGCCCGGACCAGCGGGGGAAGCGGCAGCCCAGCCGCCGCGGGCCCCGCCGGGTTCGGCCCTGCCACCGGGGCGGTGCCCGCGGTGGACTGGCCCAACCGCAGCTACAGCGACCCGGGCGGCGGCCCGGCGATCCAGCTCCGCGACGGCCGCTCGGGCCCGGACGCCCAGTCGGCGCCCGCAGCCGGTGCACCGGTCTCGCTGGCCTCCGTGCTGCCCGCCCGCTACCGGGGCGCGGCGGCCGCCGTGGTGGTGCTGCGCCGCACCGAGGGATCGGTCCCGGTCGACCTGGTCGAGCTCTTCGGCTTCAGCGGCGACGTCCCCGTTCTGCTCGCCGCGCGCTCCTCGGCGGCGGACCCGCAGGCCGCCGCCGCCTGGCGGCTGGAGGAGGGCGCGCTGGTCCGCGAGGAGCGGGTGGCCCAGACCGGCGCCAGCTCGTCGACCCGCTACATGCTGCGCCCCGACGGCACGCTGGACGAGTCCTGGCCCGGCGCGGGCATCTCCGGTGGCACCGGCGCGAGTTGAGCCGGCCCGGCTGATCAGCCGGCGTTGACGGCGTAGAAGGCGACGGCCGCCGCAGCGCCGACGTTCAGCGAGTCGATGCCGTGCGCCATCGGGATCCGGACCCGGACGTCGGCGGCGGCCAGCGCGCGGGCGGTCAGCCCGTCGCCCTCCGCGCCGAGCAGCAGGGCCGCCTTGGGCAACCGGTGCGGCGCGGCGTCGGCGAGGTCGACGGAGCCCTCGGCCGGGGTGAGCGCCAGCAGCTGGAAGCCGGCCTCGCGCAGCGTGTCCAGACTGCCCGGCCAGGGGTCGAGCCGGGCGTACGGCACCGCGAACACGGCACCCATCGAGACCTTGACGGCCCGCCGGTAGAGCGGGTCCGCGCAGTCCGGGGAGAGCAGCACCGCGTCCATGCCGAGCGCCGCCGCGCTGCGGAAGATCGCGCCGAGGTTGGTGTGGTCGACCAGCCCCTCCAGCACGGCGACCCGGCGCGCGCCGCCGAGCAGTTCGGCGGCGGAGGGCAGCGGCTTGCGCGCCATCGAGGCGAGCGCGCCGCGGTGCACGTGGTAGCCGGTGACGTCCTCGGCCAGCCGCGGTTCCACCACGTGCACCGGGGCGTCCGCCTCGGCGATGACGTCCGCCATGACGTCCAGCCACTTGGCCGTCAGCAGCATCGACCGCATCGCGTACCCCGCCGCCAGGGCGCGCCGGATGACCTTCTCGCCCTCGGCGATGAACAGGCCCTCGGCGGGCTCGCGGCGGCGCCGCAGCTCGACGTCGGTCAGTCCGGTGTAGTCCGCCAGGCGCGGGTCGTCGGGGTCGGTGATGGTGCTGGGTTCGGCCATGCTCGCGCTCTCGCTCAGGCTCTCAGGCGTTTCGGGTGGGGTCCAGGACGTGCACGACCTCGCCGATGACGATGACGGCCGGCGGGCGGACGCCCTCGGCGGACACCGTGGCGGCGACCGTGCCCAGGGTGGCGTCGATCCGGCGCTGAGCAGCCGTGGTGCCCTCCTGGACGACGGCGACGGGTGTGTCCGCGTCCCGTCCCGAGGCGATCAGCTTGGCGGCGATGGCGCCGATCCGCTCGACCGCCATCAGCAGCACCAGGGTGCCGCGCATCTGGGCGGCCGCCTCCCAGTTGACCAGCGAGCGTGGGTCCTCGGGGGCGACGTGACCGGAGATCACGGTGAACTCGTGGGTCATCCCGCGGTGGGTGACCGGGATGCCGACCGCCGCCGGGACGCTGATCGAGCTGGAGATGCCCGGCACGACGGTGACCGGGACGCCGGCCTCGACGCAGGCGAGCAGCTCCTCGCCGCCGCGCCCGTAGACGTACGGATCGCCGCCCTTGAGCCGGACCACGAACTTGCCGGCCTTGGCGGCGTCGATCAGCGCCTGGTTGATCGCCTCCTGGGCCATCGCGCGCCCGTACGGGATCTTGGAGGCGTCGATCACCTCGACGTGCGGCGCCAGCTCCGCGAGCAGCTCGCGCGGGGCCAGCCGGTCGGCGACCACCACGTCGGCGTCGGCGAGCAGCCGCCGGCCGCGCACGGTGATCAGGTCGGGGTCGCCCGGGCCGCCGCCGACCAGCGCCACGCCGGCCGCGCGGGCGCGGAACTGGCGGGCGCTCAGGCTGCCGTCCCGCAGGCCCTCGACGATGGTGGTGCGCAGCGCGGCGGAGTGCCGGGGGTCGCCGGTCAGCACGGCGACGGTGGTGCCGTCGTCGTGGCCGGTGGCGGGCGTCCAGGCACTGGCGGCGGCGGCGTCGTCGCTGCGGGCGCAGAAGATCCGCAGGCGCTCGGCCGCCGCGCTGACGGCCTCGTTGACCTCGTGGTCGTCGGTGGCGACCAGGACGTACCAGCAGTCCGCGAGGTCGCCGTCGGTGTAGCCGCGGCGGTGCCAGCTGATCTCGCCCGCGTCGGCCATCGCCTGGACGGCCGGGGTGGTGACCGGCGAGACCAGCTGGACGTCGGCGCCGGCCGCTATCAGGGCGGGCAGTCGGCGCTGGGCGACCTGGCCGCCGCCGACCACGAGCACGCGGCGGCCGGTGAGCAGCAGACCGACGGGGTAGGGCGTACGGCCCGCGGTGCTGGGGTGGGGGTGGGGCGCGGTCATCGGCGGGGCTCCTGAGCGACGGAGGGCTGTTCGGGTAAGGCGGCGCGCTCCTCCCGTCCCGGGCGCGCCCTTGGGCCGGGGACGGGAGGAGCGGGGGACGGCGTCAGGCCTTCTCGGTGACCCCGGCGGAGTCGAAGGTGGCTACATCGTGCATCGCGCGGGCCGCACTCTGCACCAGGGGAAGTGCGAGCAGGGCGCCGGTGCCCTCGCCGAGGCGCAGGTCCAGGTCGATCAGCGGGCGCAGGCCGAGCTTGGCCAGCGCGGCCTGGTGGCCGGGCTCGGCGGAGCGATGGCCGGCGATGCAGGCCGCGAGGACCTCGGGGGCGATGGCCTTGGCGACCAGCGCCGCCGAGCCGGCGATGACGCCGTCCAGGATCACCGGGGTGCGCAGCGAGGCGGCGCCGAGCATGAAGCCCGCCAGGGCCGCGTGCTCCAGGCCGCCGACGGCGGCCAGTACGCCGATCGGGTCAGCCGGATCGGGCTGGTGCAGCTCCAGCGCGCGGCGCACCACGTCGACCTTGCGGGCGTGCGTCGTGTCGTCGATGCCGGTGCCGCGGCCGGTGACCGCGGCCGGATCGGCGCCCGCGAAGACGGCGATCAGGGCGGCGGAGGCGGTGGTGTTGGCGATGCCCATGTCACCGGTGATCAGGATCTTGTTGCCGGCCGCGACCAGGTCGCGGGCGGTCTCGATGCCGACCTCGATGGCCTTGAGCGCCTCCTCCCGGCTCATCGCCGGGCCCTGGGTCATGTCGTCGGTGCCCCGCTTGACGTTGCGGGGCAGCAGACCGGTGGTGCGGCCGCCCTGGATGGCCTCCGGCAGCTCGCTGGCCACACCCACGTCCACCACGCAGACCTCGGCGCCGACCTGCGCGGCGAAGGCGTTGACCACCGCGCCGCCGGCCAGGAAGTTGGCCACCATCTGCGCGGTGACCTCCTGCGGCCAGGGGGTGACGCCCTGGGCGTGCACGCCGTGGTCGCCCGCGAAGATCGCGACGCAGGCGGGCTCGGGGATCGGCGGCGGGCACTTGCGGGAGAGGCCGCAGAGCTGCGCCGAGATGATCTCCAGCATGCCGAGCGAGCCGGCCGGCTTGGTCATCCGCTTCTGCCGGTCCCAGGCCTCGCCGAGCGCCTTGGCGTCCAGCGGGCGGATGGTGCGGCGGGTCTCGGCGAGCAGGCTGTGCGGCTCCTCGCCCGGCAGGGCGCGGTTGCCGTACTGCTCCTCGTGGACCACCCAGGAGAGCGGGCGCTTCTTGGCCCAGCCCTGCTGCTGCAGCTCGGGCTCGTCGGGGAACGAGTCGACGTAGCCGACGCAGAGGTAGGCGACGACGTCCAGGTGCTCGGGCAGGCCGAGTTCGCGGACCATCTCCTCCTCGTCGAAGAAGCTCACCCAGCCGACGCCCAGGCCCTCGGCGCGGGCGGCCAGCCAGAGGTTCTCGACGGCCAGGGCGGCCGAGTAGGGCGCCATCTGCGGCTGGGTGTGCCGGCCCAGGGTGTGCCGGCCGCCGCGGGTGCGGTCGGCGGTGACGACGATGTTGACCGGCGTGTCGAGGATGGCCTCGATCTTGATTTCCTTGAACTGCTTCGCGCGGCCCTTGGGGAGCGAGGCGGCGTAGGCCTCGCGCTGACGCTCCGCCAGGTCGTGCATCTTGCGGCGGGTCTTGGAGGAGCGGATGACGACGAAGTCCCAGGGCTGGGAGTAGCCGACGCTGGGGGCGGTGTGCGCCGCCTCCAGGACCCGCAGCAGCACGTCGTGCGGGACCGGGTCCGGGCGGAAGCCGTTGCGGATGTCGCGGCGCTCGCGCATCACCTGGTGGACGGCCTCGCGCATGGCCTCGTCGTAGCCGGGGGCGGCGGGGCCGCGCTCGATCGGCTCGGGCGCGGTCTCGGGCTCGACTGCCTCGGGCTCGATCGCCTCGGCTGCGGGCGCGCCGGCCGCGTCGGGGGCGAGCTGCTCGACGGGCTCTGCGATGGCGGGCTCTGCGGTGGCGGGCTGCGGCTCGGCGGTCGCCGTTCCGGAGGGCATCACGCCGGTGCCGGCGGACGTCTCGGGTGCGGCTTCGGCGGCGGTCTCGGCGGCCTCGGCGGCCTCGGGCTGGACCGCCGGGTCGGCGGCGGGGGCGTCGGGCGTTATCGGGGGCACGGTGAGGGCCTCGGTGGTCTCGGGCGCCTCGGACGCGGGCACGGGCACGGGCAGGGCGGGGACGACCGGCAGACCGTGCGGCGCGGGCGCGGCCAGGAACGCGGAGATCCGGCGCGGGTGGGAGGCGGCCGGGGCGGCCTGGACCGGGGCGACGGGCTGCGGTTCCGGCTCTGCGGCGACCGCGACGGGCTCGGCGACCGGCTGCTCCACGGGGGCTTCGGCGGTCGGCGCCTCGACGAGGGCCGGCTCGACGGGGGCCGGCTCGACGACAACGGGCTCAGTGGGAGCAGGCTCGGCGGGAGCGGGCTCGGCTACCGGGGCTTCGGCGGGAGCGGAGGCGACGTCAGCCGGGCTCTCGACCGGGACGACCGGCGCGGTCTCGGCGGGCACCGCGACGGCCTCGACGACGGGCGCAGCCTGCGCCGGCAGTTCGATCGGCGTCTCAGCGGGAGCTGGAACGGGAGCGGGAGTGGGAACGGCGGCGGGCTCGGCCACCGCCACCGGCTCGACCGGGGCTGCCGGGGCCTGGACCGCGACCGGCACGGTCTCGACGGGCGCGGCCATCGCCTGAACGGGCAGCATCGGGATGCCGGCGGCCGGCGTGGCGCTCTGGTCGGAGGGGCCGCGGTCGGCGAGCGAGCGGACCGGGACATGACCGGTCATCAGCGACGGGTCCGGAATCGGCGGGCCGGCGTGCAGCGGACGGCGGGCGGACTGCGCGGCCACCGGCTGCGGCGCGACGGGCTGGGGAGCGGCAGGCTGCGGCACGACCGGCTGGGGAGCGCTCGGCTGCGCAGGCGGCTCGGCGGCGACCAGGGCGACCGGAGCGGCGGCCGCCGCCTCCGGCGCCGCGTCGGCGGCGGCGAGCAGCGGCGGCGCGAGCGGGGGCCAGGACGGCTCGACCGGCGTGCCGGAGGCGCCGAGCGCGTCGGCGTCGGGCGTGGTGAGCAGTGCCATGGTGGGCATCGGCTCGACCGGCGGCAGCGGCACGACGGGCTGGACGACGGCGGGAGCGGGAGCGGCTGCCGACAGGTCGGCCGGCGCCACGGCGGGGTCGACCGGGTGGAAGGCCGCCGAGCCGTCGGCGGCGGTGAAGACGGCGGGTGCCGGCAGGCCGGGGTCGACCTGCGGGACGGCCATCGGCTGCACGGCCTCGCTCCAGGAGCTCTGCGGGCCGGGCATCAGCAGCACGTCGTCATCGTCGTCCAGCTGGTCGAGAGGCTCCAGCCGCTGCTCCAGCTGGTCCGGCTGGTCGAGGAAGGTGAACGCCGGTCGGAGAGGTCCGCCCGGTCCGGGCTGGCCGACGAGGTCCGGGCCCCAGCCGCCACCTCCGCGCGCCGGGTCGATTCCGTTCTCGGGGAGCAGATGCTCCGGCAGTCCCTCGTTGGGGACGTGACCGCCGTCGGTCATGTCAACACTCCTTCCAGGCCGCTTCCGCGTCCTTGGCGACCCGGTCACCGACCGAGGCACACCGTCCGCTCCGGGTCCAAGCCGCGGGTCGGCCCACCCCTCAACAACTACCGGTCGTCGCACCGTTGCACGACGACCGTGGTCCCGTCCGGCTGGTCACGGCAGCGGGCGCCGGGCCCGCCCGCCCCGGTGGGGGCGGATCGGCACGGCACACCGTCACCTGAACTAACGACAGCCCGGGGCAACCGGCACGACCACCCCGGGCCCCGGCACATTCTCCCGGTCCGGCGAGTGTCAGTCGAATGCCCACAGCCCGATCATCATGTGGGTTGCGCCACGTCGGGAGGGCCGCCGCCCCGGAATTCCGGGAAGCGGTCGGACCGTCAGACTACCGGCCCCGACCGACAGCTCATCGAATCGATGTCCGAATCGTCCGGTATGACCGTCCGTTGGCGCGAGCGGCTGGCGTTACGAGCTCGGCTCGGCCCAGAGCACCAGGGCGCTCTCGCCGGCCCCGATCGACAGCCCGCCGTCGGCGACGAGCGGTGCGGACTGCAGCAGCGAGCCCGCCAGCTGGTAGCCCGCCGCGGTAACCACCTTGCTGATCTCCTCGGCCTCGGCGAAGGTGCCCGCCAGCGCCACCAGACGGCCCGGACGGCGGGTCAGCACCGCCGCGACCACGGCGGCCCCGCCGTGCTCGACCACCACGGCGTCGGGCTCCGGCAGCCCGCCCAGCACCTCGGGTGCGGTGCCGTGCACGGTCTCGACCTCCACGCCGTACCGGCGCGCGTTCACCGCGATCCGCGCGCAGGCCGCCGCGTCCGCCTCCACCGCGAGCACTGCCGCGCCGAAACGCGCCGTCTCCACCGCCAGTGCCCCGCTGCCCGATCCCACGCTCCACACCAGGTCGCCGGGGCCCGGGCCGAGCCGGGCCAGCACCACCGCGCGGGTCTGCGCGGGCACCGAGTCCGCGGCCTCCCCGTCGTAGGCCTCCCCCGGCAGGGCCCAGCCGCGCTCGCCCGTCCGGTAGCCGACCGGGCGGCCGGCGAGCCAGCCGGAGGGCTCGCCGACGGGCTGGTTGGTCTGGGCGTTGCCGCCGATCACCAGCACCACGTTGGGGTCGCGCCAGTCGTGGTCGGGGACCCGGTCGGAGGTCAGCACGGTGACGTCCTCGTCGGGCGTGCCGAGGCCCTCGCAGACCACGAAGGTGCGGTGCACACCGCGCAGCATCAGGGCCAGCTCGCTGGGCCCGGCGTCCGCGCTGGTCAGCACGGCGACCTTGCTGTTGGCCCGGCAGATGTTCGCCGCCCTGCGCAGCCGTCCGCCGTGGGTGCTGACCACCTGGGCGTCCTCCCAGGGCATCCCCGCCCGGGCGAAGGCCGCGGCGACCGAGGAGACCGCCGGCAGCACCTCCAGCTCCAGGCCGTACTCCGCCCGACGCAGGGTGCGGACCACGCCGAAGTATCCGGGGTCGCCCTCGGCGACCACCACCACCGCGCCGCGGTGTTCGGCGATCCGGCGGGCCGCCGACTCGACGCTGCCGAGCGCGATCCGCTCGGCGGCGGCCGGCACCGGCAGCGCGTTGAGCTGGTACGGCGCGCCGGCGACCAGGGTGGCGGCGGCGAGCGCGGCGCCGGCGGCCTCGGTCAGTGGTGTGCCGTCCCAGCCGATGACTGTGATCCGGTCAGCCATGCGCGGCTGTTCTCCCTCGGTTCCCGCTCGCGACGCGGCCGCGGCGCGCATCGGTACCTGCGTCCGGGCCCTGGGTCGGGTCGGAGGGCCGCGCAGGACGGAGGTGTCTGCCACCCCCGCCGTCCGTCCTCGGCCGTCCGCCCAGGCAGAGATTACCTGGTGTGATCCTACGAAGCTGGAGAGCCTCAGTCGTGGAGGGCGAAGTTGCCCGATCTCTGCTGCGAAGCGTGGTAGCCGTCGTAGCTGTCGAAGGCCTCCAGATCCTCGGGGAGCAGGCTCCACAGGATCAGGTCGCTGCGGGTCTCCTCCCCCGCCGAGCCGACCTCGCCGGTGCGCACTATCCAGGCGCTGCGCAGCACGCCCTCGCTGATGCAGCCGATCTTCTGGGCGACCTGCTGGGCCGCGGTGTTGCCGGCCGCGGTCCGCAGTTCCAGCCGGTGGAAGCCGCGGTCCTCGAAGAGCCACTGGGCCACTCCCAGCAGCGATTCGACCGCATAGCCCTCCCCGCGGGCCCACGGCGCCGTCACGTAGCTGGCCTCGGTGCTGAGCAACCGCCAGTCGGTGTGGTGCAGTTCGACGATGCCGACCAGGCGCTGGGTGAGGTGCTCGGTGATCGCGAAGGCGATGCCGCGGCCGGCCGCGCGCAGCTCGGGGACCTCGCTGCGAAGCCAGCCGAGGGCGTGCGCGCGGGTGTAGGGCTGCGGGACGTCCGTCCAGCTCAGGACCAGCTCGTCGGCCATCATGGCGACGAGACCGGGCGCGTCACCCTCCTCCAGAGGGCGCAGCAGCAGCCGTTCGGTGCTGATCGCGGTCTCGGGGAAGCTCGCTGGCATACCGTCTCTCCTCGCCGGGTCGTGGACCCACGGTACGCCCCGTGCTCCGGGGGCGCTGGCCCGGGGCGACGGAGCGTCAGTTCGCTCGAACGGGCGCGGGCCCCGACACCGCCGTGTCGGGGCCCGCTCGGGTGTGAGGTGTCCTTAGAAGGCCGGGATGACCGAGCCCTGGAAGGTGTCCTCGATGTACTTCTTGACCTCGGGCGAGTGCAGCAGCTGGGCCAGCTTCTGGACCCGCGGGTCGTTCTCGTGGCCCTTCTTGACGGCGAGCACGTTGGCGTACGGGTTGCCGTCGGCCTTCTCCAGCAGGATCGCGTCGGTGGCGGGCTTGAGGCCGGCGCCGAGCGCGTTGTTGCCGTTGATCACCGAGGCGTCCACGTCGTCCAGCGCACGCGGCAGCTGGGCCGCGTCCAGCTCCTTGAACTTGAGGTTCTTCGGGTTGGCGGCGATGTCGTGGATGGTGGCGGTGGTGCCGGCGCCGGACTTGAGGGTGATCACGTCGTTGTCGGCGAGCAGCTTGAGCGCCCGGCCCTCGTTGGTGGCGTCGTTGGGGACCGCGACCGAGGCGCCCTGGGCCAGGTCGGTGATCTTCTTGACCTTCTTCGAGTAGACGCCCAGCGGCTCCAGGTGGACGTTCTCGACCGG
Source organism: Kitasatospora sp. MAA4 (assembly GCF_029893355.1). Taxonomy (GTDB): domain Bacteria; phylum Actinomycetota; class Actinomycetes; order Streptomycetales; family Streptomycetaceae; genus Kitasatospora. Next base: position 255,187 of record NZ_JARZAI010000009.1, on the reverse strand, counting down.
GACGATGTCCGTCCCGTGCGTCTTGTTGAAGTCGGTCAGGTACGGGACGTGCTGGAAGTAGTTGGCGTCGGCGGAGCCGTCCTGCACGGCGGGGTTCTGCAGCGTGTAGTCCGAGACCTCCTTGACCGTCAGCTTCAGACCCGCCTTGGCCGCCAGGTTGTCCCGGATGTAGTCCAGGATCTGGGCGTGCGGGGTCGGGCTGGCGACGACGACCAGCGGCTTGTCCGCGCTGTTCGAGGAGCCCGAGGAGCTGGAGGAGCAGGCCGCCACGGAGAGCGTGAGGCCGGCGGTGGCGAGGACAGCGGTGTACTTCAGGACGGTACGCACGAAAAGTGCCTTTCTCCGGAGGTATGGAGGGATGGCCGCGCACCCGGGGGTCTCCCGGGAGGCGGAAGTCTGGGGGGGTGGCGATCAGGCGCGGCGCAGGCGGGCCAGCAGGCTGGCCGGGCCGCCGCGGTGGGAGAGCCGGCGGCCTGCCAGGTCGCCGACCAGCTGGACGGCGGCGACCAGGAGGACCAGTTCGATCACGATCACGATCATGAAGTTGGTCTCGAACCGCATGTAGCCGTAGGTGATGGCCAGGTTGCCCAGGCCGCCGCCGCCGACCGTGCCGGCCATCGCCGAGTAGCCGATCAGCGCGATCACGGTGGTGGTCAGCGCGGAGACCAGGGCCGGCAGGGCCTCCGGCAGCAGCGCCTTCCTGACCACCGACCAGGTGCTGCCGCCCATCGCGTGGACGGCCTCGACCAGTCCGCGGTCCACCCCGCGTACCGCGCTCTCCACCAGTCGCGCGTAGAAGGGGATCGCGCCGACGGCCAGCGGCACGGTGGCCGCCTGCCAGCCGATCGAGGTGCCGACCACCCAGCGGGTGAACGGGATCAGCGCGACCAGCAGGATCACGAAGGGCAGCGAGCGCCCCACGTTGACGATCGCGCCGACCACCTTGTTGACCACCCGGTTGCGCAGCGGCCCGCCCTGGTCGGTGAGGACCAGCAGGACGCCCAGCGGCAGGCCGAGCAGCAGGGTGACCAGGGTGGCGATGCCGACCATCTGGAAGGTCTCCTGCGTGGCGGTCCACAGCAGCGGCTGCATGTCGTCCCAGGTCATGCCACTGCTCCGTTCACCGTGTTCGTCAGGACGTCCACCTGGAGGCCCTGCTCGCGCAGGTAGCCGATCGGCACCACGTTGTCCCGGTGGCTGCCGGAGAGTTCGACGCGCATCCGGCCGACCAGCTTGCCGCCGACGGTCTCCACCGCGGCGCCCAGGATGTTGACGTCGATCTGGTAGGTCCGGGCGAGCTGGGAGACGAACGGCCGACCGGAGCTGTCCCCCTGGAAGGTGATCTCCAGCACGGTGGCGTCGGGCCGACCGGTGCCGAACTCGCTGAGCGGGAAGAGCTCGCGGGCCAGTTCGGAGCGCTCGTCGGCCAGCAGGTCGGTGAGGGTGCCGGACTCGACGATCCGTCCGCCGCGCATCAGGGCCGCCGAGTCGCAGACCGTCTTGATGACGTCCATCTCATGGGTGATCAGGAGCACGGTGAGGCCGAGCTGCTGGTTGAGGTCGCGCAGCAGGCGCAGGATCGAGCGGGTGGTCTCGGGGTCGAGCGCGGAGGTCGCCTCGTCGGAGAGCAGCACCTTGGGGTCGCCGGCCAGTGCGCGGGCGATGCCGACGCGCTGCTTCTGACCGCCGGAGAGCTGGCCGGGGTAGCTGCGGGCCTTGTCGGCGAGGCCGACCAGGTCCAGCAGCTCGGCGGCCTTGCGGCGGCGGGCATGGCGGTCCAACCCGGTGATTTCCAGGGGCAGTTCGACGTTCTGCTGCACGGTGCGCGAGGAGAGCAGGTTGAAGTGCTGGAAGACCATGCCGATCCGGCGGCGGGCCTCGCGCAGCTCGCGGCCGGCGCGGTGCTCGCCGCCCGGCAGCGCGGTGAGGTCCAGGCCGTCCACGGTGACGGTGCCCGAGCTCGGGCGCTCCAGCATGTTGACGCAGCGGATGAGGGTGCTCTTGCCGGCGCCGCTGGTGCCGACGACGCCGTACACCTCGCCCTCGCGGACGTGCAGGTCGACGCCGTCCAGGGCGGTGACCTGGCGATCTCCTGCTCGGTAGACCTTCGTAAGGCCCTTGGTGGTGATCACAGCTGCTTCCGTACGTCGGGGGTGGGCGGCACACGTCGGCCGGGGGCGCGCGCAGAGCGGCGCCACGCCGGACGGCGGGGTGGTGGCACGGGGGGGATCGCCTGGTGCGGACGACGCCTGTGCGTCAGAGCCGAGGGCGAGCGGAACCGGGAGTCCGGATCAGGGGTGCTGCGGCGGGCAGTGGCCCGCGGGGCTAAGAGGGTCCTCTAAGGCCCGTTCAGCAGGAACACATTCGACAACACATGCCACGCACACCTGCCGGCATGGTGCCGGTGGCGGTGGATTTCGTCGTCGCAGTCATACGAACTAGTAAAACAGATGGGTGCTTCGAGTCCCAACGAACAGGACCCGCTGTCCGCATGGCGGACACGAGGCAGGCGCGCCAAGGGGTCCACGCGCGAACAGCCCCGCCTGCGCGGGTGCGCGGGCGGGGCTGTCGGTGCTGCGAGAGGTCTAGACCGCTACCTTCAGGGCGGCCTGGACGGGCTTCTCCAGGGTCACGAAGCTCAGCTTGCGGCTGACCGCGCGGACCTCCGTCTGCCGGTAGCCCTGGCGGGCGTAGAGCCGCAGGTTGCCGAGGCTGCGGTGGCCGGTGTGCAGGCGGAACGCCTCCACCGGGCCCTGCGCCACCAGGCGCTCCTCGACGGCCGTGAGCAGCCGCCCGCCCAGGCCGTGCCGCTGCATCCGCGGGTGGACCACCAGTCGGCTTATCCGGCCGACACCGTTCTCGTCGACCCGGCCGCGGACCGAGCCGACCACCTCGTCCCCGAGCCGGGCGACCAGCACATGGCGGTCGGCCAGCTCGGCGCGCAGGCTGTCCAGGGTCTGGGTCAACGGCTCGATCGACCAGTCTCCGTAGAGCTCGGCCTCGCTCTGGTACCCGAGGTACTGGAGCTTGAGGATCTGTTCGGCATCGTCCTCGGTCGCCACCGAGATGATCACGCTCATGCCCATGTGCGGGGGCCTCCCATCGTCTCTACCCGGTGCGCGCAGTGAGGGTTCCGCACCGGGTGCCCAGCCGGAGGTCTGCCCGGACGGGGATCGGCCCTGACCGGGAATAGCGCAAGACCGTATCAGCCGTACCGGGCGAACACCCGTCCGTCACGCCGAGCCGCACGTGTGCAAATCGGCAGATACGTTCGCCAGCGCTCTACCCAGGCTTCAGCTGTTCTCAACCCGGTGGACCTGGTGCGTGTCGGAAATCACTCGCGGGACGCAGTGGAGGGAGGCCGGACAGGGGCTAGCGGGAGGCCCACTCCTGCTGGAGTGCGAGGTCCGCCTTGAGCTCGGTCAGCTGGGCGGCGACGGCGCTGGGCGCGGTGCCGCCGCGGCCGTCCCGGGAGGCGATCGAGCCGTGCACGCTGAGCACCTCGCGGACGGCCGGCGTCAGGTGCGGGGAGATCGCGGCGAACTGCTCGTCCGTCAGGTCGCCGAGCTCGATGCCCAGCCCCTCGCAGGTCCTGACGCAGGCGCCGGCCACCTCGTGCGCGACCCGGAACGGCACGCCCTGCCTGACCAGCCACTCGGCCACGTCGGTGGCCAGCGAGAAGCCGGCCGGGGCGAGCTCCTCCAGCCGCTCGCGGTGCACGGTGAGGGTGGCCATCATGCCGGTGAAGGCGGGCAGCAGGACCTCAAGGGTGTCGCAGGAGTCGAAGACCGGCTCCTTGTCCTCCTGGAGGTCCCGGTTGTAGGCCAGCGGGAGGGCCTTGAGGGTGGCCAGCAGGCCGGTGAGGTTGCCGATCAGGCGGCCGGACTTGCCGCGGGCCAGCTCGGCGATGTCCGGGTTCTTCTTCTGCGGCATGATCGAGGAGCCCGTGGAGAAGGCGTCGTGCAGCGTGATGAAGCCGAACTCCTTGGTGTTCCAGATGATCACCTCCTCGGCGATCCGGGAGAGGTTGATCCCGATCATCGCGGTCACGAAGGCGAACTCGGCGACGAAGTCGCGCGAGGCCGTTCCGTCGATGGAGTTGCCCACCGAGCCGCCCTCGAAGCCGAGTTCGGCGGCCACCGCCTGCGGGTCCAGGCCCAGCGAGGAGCCCGCCAGCGCGCCCGAGCCGTACGGCGAGACGGCCGTGCGGGCATCCCACTGGCGCAGCCGCTCGGCGTCCCGGCTCAGCGCCTGGACGTGCGCGAGCACGTGGTGGGCGAAGAGCACCGGCTGCGCGTGCTGGAGGTGGGTGCGGCCCGGCATGGCGGTGTCCGGGTGCGCCTCGGCCAGGCCCACCAGGGCGTGCTGGAGGTCGAGGATCAGCGCGCCGATGGTCCTGGCGTGGTCGCGCAGGTACATCCGGAAGAGCGTGGCGATCTGGTCGTTGCGCGAGCGGCCGGCCCGCAGCTTGCCGCCGAGGTCCGCCCCGAGCCGCTCCAGCAGGCCGCGCTCCAGCGCGGTGTGCACGTCCTCGTCGGCGATCGTGCCGACCAGCACGCCCGCCTCGACGTCGGCCAGCAGCTGGTCCAACCCGGCCAGCATGGCGGCGAGTTCGTCATCCGACAGCAGGCCGGCACCGTGCAGCACGCGGGCGTGCGCCTTGGAGCCGGCGATGTCGTAGGGGGCGAGCCGCCAGTCGAAGTGGACGGAGGCCGAGAGCCGGGCCAGCGCCTCGGAGGGGCCGTCGGCAAAGCGGGCGCCCCACAGGCGAACGTCGGCGGTCTGGTCGGACGACATCGGGGGCGCTCCTTGCGATGGTGCGGGAAGGGAGGTGGAGAAGGGGTGAGCCCCGGCCGGCAGGGGAACCGGCCGGGGCTCGGGAAAGGTGGCTCAGGCCAGGTCGCGGCGGGCCGCGATCTTCGAGGAGAGCCCGAAGATCTCGATGAAGCCCTTGGACATCGACTGGTCGAAGGTGTCGCCGGTGTCGTAGGTGGCGAGGTTGAAGTCGTACAGCGCCTGCTCCGACTTGCGGCCGTTCACGACGGCCCGGCCGCCGTGCATGACCATCCGGATGTCGCCGGAGACCTGCTGGTTGGCCTCGTTGATGAAGCCGTCCAGCGCGCGCTTGAGCGGCGAGAACCAGAGGCCGTCGTAGACGAGTTCGGCCCAGCGCTGCTCCACCTGCCGCTTGTAGCGGGCGAGTTCGCGCTCGACGGTGACGTTCTCCAGCGCCTGGTGCGCGGTGATCAGCGCGATCGCACCCGGAGCCTCGTAGATCTCACGGGACTTGATGCCCACCAGCCGGTCCTCGACCATGTCGAGGCGGCCGATGCCCTGGGCGCCGGCCCGCTTGTTGAGCTCCTCGATCGCCTGCAGGACGGTGACCTTGCGACCGTCGATGGCGACCGGGACGCCGGCGTCGAAGGTGATGACCACCTCGTCGGCCTCGCGCGGGGTGGCCGGGTTCTGGGTGTACTCGTACACGTCCTCGATCGGCGCGTTCCAGATGTCCTCCAGGAAGCCGGTCTCGACGGCCCGTCCGAAGACGTTCTGGTCGATCGAGTACGGGTTCTTCTTGGTGGTGACGATCGGGAGGTTCTTGGCCTCGGCGAAGGCGATCGCCTTGTCCCGGGTCATCGCGTAGTCGCGGACCGGGGCGATGCACTTCAGCGACGGGGCCAGCGACTGGATGCCGACCTCGAAGCGGACCTGGTCGTTGCCCTTGCCGGTGCAGCCGTGCGCGACCGTGCTGGCGCCGTGCTTCTGGGCGGCGGCCACCAGGTGCTTGACGATGGCCGGCCGGGAGAGCGCGGAGACCAGCGGGTACTGGCCCTGGTACAGGGCGTTGGCCTTGACGGCCGGGAGGCAGTACTCGTCGGCGAACTCCTGGCGGGCGTCGGCCACCTCGGCCTCGACCGCGCCGCAGTCCAGCGCGCGCTGGCGGATGGCGTCCAGGTCCTCGCCGCCCTGGCCGACGTCGACGGCGACGGCGATGACCTCGGCGCCCGTCTCCTCGGCGATCCAGCCGATGCAGACGGACGTGTCCAGACCGCCCGAATAGGCGAGTACGACGCGCTCGGTCACGGCTTTCTCCTTCTTTAGCAGTACAGGCAGGGGGCGAGCGCCAGGATCGGTGTCCCATGCGCTGATAGGCATAAGTATGCACGACTCCGCATGAAACTCAAAGCCGGACGGCCACGAGCCGGGACGGCGGTCCCGGCTCGCCGCCGTCCGGCGTCGAGCGGTTGGGTCGGTCGGGCTGCTCACCCCTGCTTCCTAGCAGGTGGCGGAGCTGTTCACCAGGCTCTTCACCGGGCTCTCCCCCAGCCTCTTCACCAGGCTGTTCACCAGGCGACCGGCAGTTCTCGCAGGCCGTACACGAACGCCTCGGTACGGAACTTCAACTCCTCGAACGGCACCGCAAGCCGCAGCTGCGGCAGCCGGCGCAACAGCGTCTCCAGCGCGATCTGCAGCTCGGCGCGGGCCAGCGGCTGGCCCAGGCACTGGTGGACGCCGAAGCCGAAGGCCAGGTGCCGGCGGGCGTCGCGCTCGACGTCCAACTCGCTGCCGGCCGCGAAGAGCTCCTCGTCCCGGTTGGCGGTGGAGAGCATGCAGAGCACGCCCTCGCCGGCCCGGATCAGCACCCCGTCCAGCTCGACGTCCTCCAGCGCCACCCGGGGCAGCCCGGCGTGCACGATGGTGAGGTAGCGCAGCAGCTCCTCCACCGCGCCGCGGATCAGCGAGGGGTCGGCGCGCAACCGGTCGGCCTGCTCCGGGTTCTGCAGCAGCGCGACGGTGGAGAGCGAGGTCATGTTCGCGGTCGTCTCGTGCCCGGCTATCAGCAGCAGCAGGGCGTTGGAGGCGATCTCTTCGGCGCTCAGGTCGCCGCGGGCGGCCAGTCGGCCGAGGATGCCCTCGCCGCCCTCCTCGGTGGACTTGGCGGCGAGCGTGGTGAGGTACTCCGTCAGCTCGTCGACTGCCTGCCGGACGCTGCCGGCCGGCGAGGTGGAGTCCAGCAGCCGCTGGCTGCGCTGCTGGAAGAAACCGTGGTCCTCGTACGGCACGCCGAGCAGGTCGCAGATCACCAACGAGGGGATCGGCAGGGCGAATTCGGCGACCAGGTCGGCCGGCGAGCCCTTGGCCAGCATGGCGTCGAGGGTGTCGTCGACAATTCTCTGGATGCCCGGGCGCATCGCCTCGACCCGCTTGATCAGGAAGTCGCCGGTGAGGATCTTGCGCAGCCGGGAGTGCTCCGGGTCGTCCAGCCGCAGGAAGCTCGGCTTCTGGGTGAGCAGCTCGCGGCGCCCGGGGATGAGCATCGGGAAGCCCGGGTGGCGCGCGTCGGCGCTGAAGCGGCTGTCGGTCAGCACCGCGCGGACCTCGCGGTAGCCGTTCAGCAGCCAGCACGGGGTGCCGTCCCACAGGCTCACCTGCGAGACCGAGGTGTCCTTGCGGTAGCTCGGCGGCGGGTCGAACGGGCAGCCGCCGCGGTCGGCGGGGATCGTCAGCAGGTCGGCCGCGTTCAGGTCGGTGGTGTTCACGCGCCGACCTCCTGTCCGGCGGAGAGGGAGATGGCGCCGCCGGGGCATATCGCGGCGGCGGTGCGGACCTCGGAGTGGAGCGCCTCGGCCGGCCGGTCCTGGAGCAGCAGGACCAGGCCGTCCTCCTCGCTCTGGTCGAAGACCGCGGGGGCGGTCAGCACACACTGCCCTGAACTGCAGCAGCGATTCTGGTCGACAGTCACGTGCATGCGGGACCTCGATGGGCGCGAAGTGGGTCGGTTGCCCTGGGCAACCAACTTTCCGTCAGCCCAACCTAGCCCGGAGTTGCAGGGCATACGAAGGGGTAGCACCCATCCGAAGGAGAATGGCTGATTCGCACCGGTGCGGCCGCAGGACCACGGCCTAGGAGCGGGTCTGCGCGAGCTGCATCAGGTGGTCCGCCAGCGCCTGGCCGCCGGCTGGATCGCGGCTGATCAGCAGGACGGTGTCGTCGCCCGCGATGGTGCCGATGATCTCGAAGACCTCGGCCGTGTCGATCGCCGAGGCCAGGAACTGCGCGGCGCCCGGCGGCGTCCGCAGCACCACCAGGTTGCCCGAGGCGGTGGCCGAGACCATCAGCTCGCCGGCCAGCCGGGCCATCCGCCCCTCGCTGGCCGACTCCCCCATCGGCGCGCGCGGCGTGCGGTCGCCGCCCTCGGCCGGGACGGCGTAGATGAGCGCGCCGTCCCGGTTGCGGATCTTGACCGCGCCCAGCTCGTCCAGGTCCCGGGAGAGGGTGGCCTGGGTGACCACCAGGCCGTCGTCCGCCAGCAGCTTGGCCAACTGGCTCTGCGAACGAACGGGCTGACGGGTGAGCAGGTCCACGATCCGCCGGTGCCGCGCCGTGCGGGTCTGCGGCACCTGCGAGGTGGGGCCGGCGGCGGGCTGGTCAGGTGGGGGCACGGTCATGTCGATGATTCTCCCGGACTACCCTCGGGCCTGCGCGGCCGGGGCGCCACCGGCGGCGTCCGCGGGGAGGCTCGCCCGGACGGTGTCCAGAATCCCCGGCAGCGCGGCGAGGAAGAGATCGGCCTCCTGCTCGGTGAGCACCAGCGGCGGCACCAGCCGCACCGCGTCCGCGACGGCCGCGTTGACCAGGAATCCGGCCTCCTGGGCCACCGCCTGGATCCGCGCCGCGACCGGCGCGTTCAGCACGATGCCCAGCAGCAGGCCGGCGCCGCGCACGTGCGAGACCAGGTCGTCGCCGAGCGCCTCGATCCCCGAGCGCAGCCGCTCGCCGATCCGCTGCACGTGGGCGAGCAGCCCGTCCGCCTCGATGGTGTCCAGCACCGCCAGCGCGGCCGCCGCGACCACCGGGTTGCCGCCGAACGTGGTGCCGTGGTGGCCGGGCTTGAGCAGCTCGGCCGCCGGGCCGAAGGCGACCGCGGCACCGATCGGCAGGCCGCCGCCGAGGCCCTTGGCGAGCGTGACCACGTCCGGGTCGACGCCCTCCTCGGCCTGGTGGGCGAACCAGTATCCGGTCCGGCCGATGCCGGTCTGCACCTCGTCCAGCACCAGCAGCGTGCCGGTGGCCCGGGTGATCTCGCGCGCCGCCCGCAGGTAGCCGGGCGGCAGCGGGATCGCGCCGTTCTCGCCCTGGATCGGCTCCAGGACGACCGCGGCGGTCTCGGTGGTGACGGCCGCGCGCAGCGCCTCGACCTCCCCGAACGGGACGTGCGTGACGTCGCCGGGCAGCGGCCGGAACGGGTCCTGCTTGGCGGGCTGGCCGGTCAGCGCCAGCGCGCCCATGGTCCGGCCGTGGAAGCCGCCCTCCAACGCGACCAGGTGGGTGCGGCCGGTGAGGCGGCTGATCTTGAACGCGGCCTCGTTGGCCTCGGCGCCCGAGTTGCAGAAGAAGACCCGGCCGTCCCTCCCGAAAAGCTCCAGGAGGCGCTCGGCGAGCTTGATGGGCGGCTCGGCCATGAAGAGGTTGGAGACGTGGCCGAGCCGGCCGATCTGCTCGGTGACCGCCGCGACGATCGCCGGGTGGGCGGTGCCGAGCGCGTTGACCGCGATGCCGCCGAGGAAGTCGACGTAGCGCTTGCCGTCGGCGTCCCAGAGCGTGGCGCCCTCACCGCGGACCAGGGCGAGGCGCGGGGTGCCGTAGTTGTCGGTCATCGCGTGCTGCCAGCGGTCGGTGAGTTCCTTGCCAGACTGTCCGGCGGTCATGCGAGTCCCCCCAGTAGTACGTCGGTGTCGTCGTCCGGCACCACCATGGTGCCGATCCCCTCGTCGGTGAAGATCTCCAGGAGCAGGCTGTGCTGCACCCGGCCGTCCAGCACGCGCGCGGTGCCCACACCCGAGCGGACCGCGCGCAGGCAGCCCTCCATCTTCGGCAGCATCCCGCTGGCCAGCGTGGGCAGTATGGCCTCCAGCTCGGTGGCCGACAGCTGGCTGATCACGTCGTCGGAGTTCGGCCAGTCCGCGTACAGGCCCTCGACGTCGGTGAGGACCACCAGCATCTCGGCGCCCAGCGCGACCGCGAGGGCGGCCGCGGCGGTGTCCGCGTTGATGTTGTAGACGTGGCCGTCCGTGCTGCGGGCGATGCTGGAGATGACCGGGATCCGGCCATCGGCGATCAGCGCCTTGACCGCGCCCGCCTCGATGTTGACGATGTCGCCGACCAGGCCGATGTCCACCTGCTCGCCGTCCACCGTCGCGTAGCGCTTGACGGCGGTCATGGTGTGCGCGTCCTCGCCGGTCATCCCGACCGCGAACGGGCCGTGCTCGTTGAGTAGTCCGACCAGCTCGCGCTGGACCTGGCCGGCCAGCACCATCCGCACCACGTCCATGGTCTCCGGCGTGGTGACCCGAAGTCCGTTGGTGAACGAGGACTTGAGCCCGAGCTTCTCCAACTGGGCGCTGATCTGCGGGCCGCCGCCGTGCACGACGACCGGGTGCAGTCCGGCGTAGCGCAGGAAGACCACGTCCTGGGCGAAGGCGGACTTCAGCGACTCGTCGACCATGGCGTTGCCGCCGAACTTGATCACCACGGTCTTGCCGTGGAAGCGCTCCAGCCAGGGCAGCGCCTCGATCAGCGTGCGGGCCTTGGGCAGGGCGGTGTTGTTGCGGGCCTGTTCGCCCTTGGGTGCGATCTGCAAGGTGTGTCCCCGGGCTCAGGTGGAGTAGGCGCTGTTCTCGTGCACGTAGTCGGCGGTCAGGTCGTTGGTCCACACCGTGGCCTCGGCCGTACCGGCGTTCAGGTTCGCGGTGATGGTGATCTCGCGTCCCGTCATGTCGACCAGGTCGCGGTCGTCGCCGACCGAGCCGTTGCGGCAGACCCAGACGCCGTTGATCGCCACGTCCAGGCGGTCCGGGTCGAAGGCCGCGCTGGTGGTGCCGATCGCCGCCAACACCCGTCCCCAGTTGGGGTCCTCGCCGTGCAGGGCGCACTTGAGGAGGTTGTTGCGGGCGACCACGCGGGCGACGTCCACCGCCTCGTCCTCGGTGGCTGCGCCGGTCACCACGATCGCGATGTCCTTGCTGGCCCCCTCCGCGTCGCCGATCAGCTGACGCGCCAGGTCCGCGCAGACCTGCTGCACGGCGGCGTTGAACTCCGCTGCGGCAGGGGTGACTTCGGAGGCGCCCGAGGCGAGCAGCAGCACCGTGTCGTTGGTGGACATGCAGCCGTCGGAGTCCACCCGGTCGAAGGTGGTGCGGGTGGCGGCGCGCAGCGCGTCGTCCAGACCGGCACTGTCCACGACGGCATCGGTGGTGACCACCACCAGCATGGTGGCCAGGCCCGGTGCGAGCATCCCCGCGCCCTTGGCCATCCCGCCGACCGTCCAGCCGTCCTTGGACAGTTGGGACGTCTTGTGCACGGTGTCGGTGGTCTTGATGGCGATCGCCGCCGCCTCGCCGCCGTCCGCGGACAGCGCCTTGGCAGCCTGCTCGACACCCGGCAGCAGCACGTCCATCGGCAGCCGTACGCCGATCAGGCCGGTCGAGACCACCGCCACCTCGCCCGCGCCGACGCCCAGTTCGACGGCGACCTTCTCGGCGGTGGCGTGGGTGTCCTGGAAGCCGCCCGCCCCCGTGCAGGCGTTGGCGCCACCGGAGTTGAGCACGACGGCGGCCAACTCACCGGTCTTCAGCACCTGCTGGGACCAGAGCACCGGAGCGGCCTTGACCCGGTTGGAGGTGAAGACGCCGGCCGCGGCGTGCGACGGGCCGTCGTTGACGACCAGCGCGAGGTCCGGCGTGCCGGAGGCCTTCAGGCCGGCCGTGACCCCGGCGGCGCGGAAGCCTCTGGCCGCCGTCACTCCAAGGCTCTTGTGGTCACTGGTCACGGTGCGACTCCGTTCACGGGAAGGCCCAGCTCCTCGGGCAGGCCGAGGGCGATGTTCATGCTCTGCACCGCGCCGCCGGCGGTGCCCTTGACGAGGTTGTCGATCGCGCTGATCACGACGATCCGCCCGGCGTGCTCGTCCAGGGCGACCTGGACGAGGGCGGAGTTGGAGCCGTACACCGACTTGGTCTGCGGCCACTGCCCCTCGGGCAGCAGGTGGACGAACGGCTCGGCGGCGAACGCCTCGGCGTAGGCGGCCCGGACGGCCGCCGCCGTGACACCCGGCTTCGCCTTCGCCGAACAGGTCGCCAGGATGCCGCGGGACATCGGCACCAGGGTCGGCGTGAAGGAGATCGTCACCGGCTCCCCCGCCACCGGGCTCAGGTTCTGCGACATCTCCGGCGTGTGCCGGTGCCCGCCGCCGACCCCGTACGGGCTGACCGAGCCCATCACCTCGCTGCCCAGCAGGTGCGGCTTGACCGCCTTGCCGGCGCCCGAGGTGCCGCTCGCCGCCACGATCACGGCCTCCGGCTCGGCGAGCCGCGCGGCGTACGCGGGGAAGAGCGCGAGCGTGACGGCCGTCGGGTAGCAGCCCGGCACGGCGATCCGCTTCGTCCCCTTCAGCGCGGCCCGGTGCCCCGGCAGCTCGGGCAGCCCGTACGGCCAGGTCCCGGCATGCGCCGAGCCGTAGAAGCGCTCCCAGTCCATGGCATCCTTGAGCCGGAAGTCGGCCCCGCAGTCCACCACCAGCACATCCTCGCCGAGCGCCTCGGCAACCGCGGCCGACTGCCCGTGCGGCAACCCCAGGAAGACGATGTCGTGCCCCGCGAGCACCTCGGTCGTCGTCGGCTCCAGCACCCGGTCCGCCAGCGGCAGCAGGTGCGGCTGAAGCTCACCCAGCCTGGTCCCGGCGTTCGACCCCCCGGTCAGCGCCCCGATCTCGACCTCCGGGTGCCCCAGCAGCAGCCGGAGCACCTCACCCCCGGCGTACCCGCTGGCCCCGGCGACGGCGACTCGCAATGCCATGACGTTTCCTCCTAGAACTCAGCATGAATATACGCATCCCGGAACATTCATGCAAGGCACTTCGACAGCCTGACGGTGCGCGGCTATCCGGATCCTCGAAGAGCGAGATCGGCTCCGCCTGCCTCACGTACTGTGAGTTCGCATGATCGAACACGAGACTGAGATCAGCGAAGATCTGGTCCGCGACCTTCTGCGGGAGCAGCATCCGGACCTGGCCGAGCTGCCCATCCGTGAGGTGGCGGGTGGCTGGGGCAACCAGATGTGGCGCCTCGGGGACGAGTTGGCCGTCCGGATGCAGCGGATGGACAAGCTCCCCGACCTTCAGCTCAAGGAGCGCCGCTGGCTGCCGGAGTTGGCCCCGCGCCTGCCGCTTCCGATCCCGACTCCGGTGCGGAGCGGTGCACCGTCCGAGCGCTTCCCCAAGATCTGGACCGTCATGACATGGGTTGAAGGCACCCCACTCGACCACGGCTCGATCACCCGCGGCGACCACGCGGCCGACATGCTGGCGGCGTTCCTCGAAGCGCTGCATGTGGAGGCGCCCGTCGACGCGCCGGACGCCTCGGACTTTGGTGCTCACCCCAAGGAGTGCGCGACCGGCTTCGAGAACCGCCTTCAGGCCGTGGACCTCGGGCGCTTCGCCGAGGACGACATCCGGGCCGTGTGGGACGACGCGGTCGCGGCTCCCGAGTGGGAGGGCCCGCGGGTGTGGGTGCACGGTGACCTGCACCCCGCGAACGTCGTCGTCGCGGACGGCACGCTGGCGGGCATCGTCGACTTCGGCGCAGTCTTCGCCGGCGACCCGGCGTGGGACCTTGCGGCCGCCTGGCTGCTGCTCCCGGCGGGCGGCGCCTCTCGGTTCTTCAGCAGCTACGCACAGGCGGATGAGGCGACGATCCGACGGGCGCGCGGGCTGGCCGCGATGAAGTGCCTGTTCTTGATGCTGATGGGCCAGAGCGGGGACCGCGGCCTGCCCGGCGGCAAGCCGAACTGGGGGCCTGTAGGGCGGTCGGCGCTCGATCGTGTCCTGACGGGCCTTTGACCTGGCAAGTGAGGGTTGCACCTGCGAGGTGCCGAGATCCACGCGGCTCAGGTCCGAGGACGGGCGCTTGACGGTGTGATTCAGATCACGGCAGATGCAGAACCTGCGCGCCGCCGTGGCCGTCTGGTTGGTGTGAGATCACGCAGGAGAGCACTCGACGAGCTGGACGAGGAACGCCTCCTCCGGCTGGTGGCCAAAGCCGACCGGGGGGCGTTCGACGAGCTGTACCGGCGTACTGCGCCGTGGCTGGCGGTGCGGTTGCGCCGGCGGTGTGCGGATGAGCAGATCGTCGCCGAGGTCATGCAGGAGACCTATCTGGCGGTGTGGCGCGCGGCCGGCGCGTTCGCCGGGAGCGCGGTGGGCGGGACGGCCGTCGGGTGGCTGTGGACGATCGCCGCGCGCCGGCTGGTCGATGCGTTCCGCCGCCGTGCCCACCACGCCGAACCGCCGGTCGCCGCCGCCGAGCGGGCGGTGGTGCCCGCGGCGGAGGACGAGGCGCTGGCCGCCACCGTCGGCGGCGACGTGGGCGATGCCCTGTGCCGGCTCGCGCCGGAACTGCGGCAGGTACTGCAGGCCATGGTGCTCGACGGGCTGTCCGTGCGGGAGACCGCCGTCCTGCTCCGACTGCCCGAAGGAACCGTCAAGACCCGCGCCCGCCGGGCCCGGATCGCGATGCGGGAGGCACTGACATGAGCGAGGAACACGCGTCGACGCGGTTGATCGGCGGCTACGCCCGTGGCGACCTGACGATGGCCGCGGACACGGTGTGGGCGCTGGAGGCCCATCTGGAGACGTGCGCGCTGTGCCGAGGCCGGCTGGCGGCCGCCGTGACGACCGAGGCGCCCGGCATCGCCGCGCTCCTCGATACCGTCCATGCCGGTCTGGGACCGCAGTTGGACGCGGCCGTCCAGGCGCCCGCGCGGCGGTGGCGCCCCAGCTGGGCGTCGGCCTGGCTGACACCGGTCAGGGCCCCGTGGCTGGCCATGACCCTCAGCGTCACGCTGCTGGCGCTGCTGCTGGGCGCGGCCGCGCCGCCGATGCTCTTCGGTACGGCCTCGCTCATGGTGCTGATCGCGCCCGTGCTGCCGCTGTGCGCTGTCGCGGCCTCGTGGTCGCGCGGCCTGGACCCGGCGCACGAACTGACGGCCTCGACCGCCCGCGCCGGGCTGCCCCTGCTGCTGCGACGTACCACCTCGGTGCTCGCCGTGGTGCTGCCCGCGCTCCTGGTGGAGGGCTGGCTGACCGGGGCCATGACGGCCGCGCAGTGGTTGCTGCCCTCGCTGGCCTTCACCTCCACAACCCTGGCGCTGGGCAGCGTCGTCGGCGTGACCCGCGCCGCCACCGCACTGGTGGCCCTCTGGGGCGCCGTCATCGCGGCCCCCGCCTGGGACACCGGCCGCGTCCCGCTCGCCCTGCAACCGGACCAACTGCCCTTGTGGGGACTGCTCCTCGCGCTCGGCACCGGCATCGTGATCGCCCGCAGAAACGCGTACTCACTGCCGCGCAACCATCGTTGACCCTCGAAAGGGCCCACCGCATGCACCCCACGACGAGCGCGGCCGACACCGCGCCGAAGACCTACGCCTGGGAGATCCAGGCCACCGGCCTGAAAGTACGGGCCGGACGCAAGAAGATGGCCGTCGACGGACTCGATCTCTCCCTGGGTATGGGCGCCCACGGCCTGCTGGGACCCAACGGCGCGGGAAAGACCACGCTGATCCGGTCCCTGGCCACCGTGCTGCGCCCCGCCGAGGGCGAACTGGAGCTGTGCGGCAGGTCGGTGACCGGGCTGGGCGACCTACGTGCCCTGCGCCGCCGGATCGGCTACCTGCCGCAGGAGTTCGGCTACTACAAGCGCTTCACCGTACGTGAGTTCGTCGAGTACATGGCCTGGCTGAAGGAGGTCCCGAAGGCCGACATCCCCGCGGCCGTCCAACGCGCCGTGGAGCGGGTGGGTCTGGCCGACCGCGCCGACCACCGGATGAAGACGCTGTCCGGCGGCATGGTGCGGCGCGCCGGCATCGCCCAGGCCATCGTCAACGACCCCGTGCTGCTGCTGCTGGACGAGCCGACGGCCGGTCTGGACCCGGCGCAGCGGCTGCGCTTCCGCGAGCTGCTGCAGGAACTGGGCCGCGACGCCTGCGTGGTCGTCTCCACCCACCTGGTCGAGGACGTCGCGGCCGCCTGCTCCGACGTGGTGCTCTTCGCCGAGGGCCGACTGGTCTTCCAGGGCACACCGGATGTCCTGGCGGCGGCGGGCGGCTCCGAGTACCCGGGCGACAGCCCCCTGGAGCGCGGCTACTCGGCGCTGCTCCAGGGCACCGAGCAGCTGAGGGGCACCTGGTGAACGCACGTGTCCTGGGCATCGAGCTGAAGCGCTCCATCGCCCCCTGGCCCGGCCTCGTCGTTCTCGGCGGCAGCCTGGCGATCCTCGTCCTGGCCAACGGAATCTGGTGGCAGGGCACCGCGGGGTGGACGGCCCAGTGGACCCCCATGGCCATGTGGACCCGGTACTGGCTGGCCTACTGGTGGCCGCTGACGGTGGGCATGGGGGCGGTGTACGGGCTGCGCGACTCCCGCTCGCGCGTGGCCGAGCTGCTGACGACCACGCCGCGGCCGGCCTGGCGCCGTGCGGCGCTGCCGGCCGGCGCGATGGCGATCGTGCTGGCGTCCGGATTCGCCCTCGTCGTCCTCGTGGGCGTGGTCCGCGTGGCCCTCGGCCCCGCCGCCTACACAGGTCTCGGCTGGCTGCCGATCTCGCTCGTGGCGGCACTGTCGCTCGTCGCGGGGGCGGTGTTCGGCATGGGCGCCGCTCGGGCCCTGCCCTCCGTCTTCACCCCGCCGGCGCTGGTGGTGTTCGTCCTGCTGACGGAGATGCTGCTGCGGCAGAACATGGACGGGAAGCTGCCCTCGGGCATCGCGCCGAACCGGATCGCCCTGCTGTCCCCGGAGGTCGTGGAGCCGCGGGAGATGCTGCTGACCCTGTCGGGTTCCGTGCACCTCGGCCAGACGCTGTGGCTGCTCGGTCTGCTCGCCACCGGCTTCGCACTGCTGTCGACCGTGACCCGCCGGGGCCTGCTGCTCTCGGTGGCCCCCGTGCTGGTCGGCGCGGCCCTGGCCCTGCTGGTCCTCCCGGCCGATCCGCGCGACAGCTACGTCGTCGACAGGACCGCCGCCGCCCTGGTCTGCGACGGCCCGGTGTGCGTGACACAGGCGCACCGCTCGCACCTGCCCGAGCTGGCGCGGCGCGGCAAGGAGGCACTGCGACTGCTGCACGACGCGCTGGGCGACCGGGCGCCGGCCTCGGTGCGGGAGGAGACCGCGCTGCGCGCGCTCAGCGACAACCGCGAACTCTCCAGCGATGCGGTGCTGATCGACTTCGACGACCCGCTGATCGCCCATGCGGCGGGGGCGGAGCTGACCCGCCTCCTGGTCGCCCAGGGCCTGGCACCCAACTGCGGACCGCGCACCGTGTGGGAGGGCGACGGGGAGGTCGACGTCCCCGCGCAGAGCATCGCCGCGAGCTGGGCCCTCGGCGATCACCGGCTCGAACCGCTGCAGAAGCCGGACACCGACGCGTACTCGCAGCGCACCTGGGCGAACGCCGAAGCCGCCTGGGAGAAGCTGACGGCTCTGCCGCCGGCCGAGCAGCGCTCGCAGATCGCCCAGATCCATGCCGCCGCGCTCTCCTGCAAGGACGACCTCGCGGCGCTGACGGGGGAGGCATCTTCATGAGATGGCTGATGCTGTACGCGCGTTCGCGGCAGGTGCCCGCGTCGGCCGCCGCGGTCACGCTCGTCGCGCTGGCGCTGTGGGCCCTCGACCGGGGCAAGGACCCGGTGGGCCTGGGGATCGCGGCCCTGGTCCTCACCGCGAACGTGGCGGCCGCTTCCGTCGGGCTCGGCGGGCAGGATGCCGCGCTGGACCGGACGGCCGCGATCCGCTGGATGCCCCGGCGGGCGGCGCACGTGCTGCTGCTCGGCGCGGTCGCCGCGGCGGCGCTGCTGGCGGTCCGGGCGGCGGGGCCGAACCTCGCCCCGGCCGCGATCCTCGTCCGGGACGGCGCGGGTCTGGCCGGCCTGGCCGCGCTCGGGGCGGTGCTGTGCGGGGCACCGCTGGCCTGGACCCTGCCGACCGGCTGGCTCGCGTTCACCGTCTGCGTCCCGCCGCCGGGCGGCGCGGCGGGACAGGTGGTCAGCTGGATGATCTTTCCGCCCGGCACGGCGGCGGCCACCGGGACCGCGTGGGCCCTGCTGGTGGCCGGCACCGTGCTGTACGCCGCGGCAGGGCCGAGACGGTGACGGTCACCCAGGGAGATCAGCCGGCCAGGAGTGCCTTGATCTCCTTGGCGAGCTGCGGGCCGAGCTCGCCCCAGCCGTCCTGGTAGCCGTAGACGTCGGCCAGGGTGCGGGCCTCGTAGTCGCCGTTCATGATGTCGATGTCGTTGGGCGTGATGAGTGCCGGGTGGGCGACGCCGAGGGCCGAGGAGACCTTGATCAGCTCCCTGCGCAGGGTGCGCAGGTAGACGGCGGCCCGGGTGGACTTCGAGGCCGGGTCGAGGCCGCGGGCCAGCCACGGGTTCTGGGTGGCGATGCCGGTGGGGCACTTGTCGGTGTGGCACTTCTGCGACTGGATGCAGCCGATCGACAGCATCGCCTCGCGGGCCACGTTGATCATGTCGGCGCCCAGCGCGAACGCGACCGCGGCGTTCTCGGGCAGGCCGAGCTTGCCGGAGGCGATGAACGTCAGGTCGTCGGTCAGTCCCAGCTCGGCGAAGGTGCCGTAGACCCGGGAGAAGCCCATCCGGAACGGCAGCGCCACCGAGTCGGCGAACATCCGCGGCGCCGCCCCGGTGCCGCCCTCACCGCCGTCGATCGTCACGAAGTCGACACCGCGGTCGCCACGCGCCATCAGGGTGGCCAGCTCCTGCCAGAAGCCCAGCTCTCCGACCGCGCTCTTGACCCCGACCGGCAGGCCGGTCTCGGTGGCCAGCAGTTCGACGAAGTCGAGCATCGAGTCGACGTCGCTGAACGCGGTGTGCCGCGACGGGGAGGCACAGTCCTTGCCGACCGGGATACCGCGGATCGCGGCGATCTCCTCGGTCACCTTCGCCCCCGGCAGCATCCCGCCGAGCCCCGGCTTGGCGCCCTGGGAGAGCTTGATCTCTATCGCCTTGACGGGGGCGCTCGCCACCACGTCCTTGAGCTTGTCGAGGTTGAAGCTGCCGTCCTCGTTGCGGCAGCCGAAGTACGCCGTACCGATCTGGAGGATGAGGTCGCCGCCGTTGCGGTGGTACGGCGAGAGGCCGCCCTCGCCCGTGTTGTGCATCGTGCCCGCCAGCGCCGCCCCCTTGTTGAGGGCTGTGATGGCCGCGCCGGAGAGCGATCCGAAGCTCATCGCGGAGATGTTCACCACGCTCGCCGGTCGGAACGCCTTGGCGCGCCCGCGCGGTCCGCCCAGCACCTTGGCCGAGGGCAGCGGGGCCTGCGGGTCGTGCGCGTCGTGCGCCTCGGGCAGAGCGCCGGCGAACGTGCGCTGCTTCAGGTAGGCGTGCCCCTGAACGTGCTCGACGTCGACCTCGGTGCCGAACCCGAAGTAGTTGTTCTCCTCCTTCGCCGACGCGTAGATCCAGGTGCGCTGGTCACGACTGAACGGGCGCTCCTCCTCGTTGGAGGTCACGATGTACTGCCGCAGCTCCGGCCCGATCGTCTCCAACAGGTACCGGGCGTGCCCGATCACCGGGAAGTTCCGGAGCAGTGCGTGCCTCTTCTGGATGAGGTCACGGGCGGCCAGGACCGCCACCGCTGTCGCGGCGACCGCGCCGATCTTCCGGGCGTGCATGAAGGTTGCCTCCTGGATGAGTGACTCCATCACCGTGCGGTGGAGTGAATGCGAGTCGATAGTAGGAGGCCGTTCGAACAGGCAGGTGGCCAGGGGGGCTCTCAGCCGGCGGCGGCGCCGAACCACTGGGGCAGGTGGCCGAGCAGGTCCTGCTGGTCCTCGCCGACCCAGGCCACGTGGCCGTCCGGCCGCAGCAGTACGGCGGGCGCGTCCAGTTCCTCGCAGGCGTCGACGACGTGGTCGATCCGGTCGGTCCAGCCGGCGACCGAGAGTCGGCCGGTCCGGTCGAGGAGCAGCCCGCGGCCGCCGTGCATCAGCTCGTAGAGGCGGCCCTGCTTCAGCTGCACGTCCCGCATCCGGCGGCCGAGCAGCTCGTGGCCCTCGCCGAGGTCGTAGCGGACGTCGACCGCGGTGATCATGCCGGTCACGTACCGGTTCACCACCTCGAAGTCCATCAGCCTGGAGAACAGCGCGCGCAGCGCGGTCGCACCCGGATCGGTCCCCAGCAGGGTGATCTGCGCGCGGGTGTTGTCGAGCACGGCGGCGCCCACCGGGTGCCGTTCGGTGTGGTAGCTGTCCAGCAGCCCGTCCGGCGCCCAGCCGTTGACCGCGGCGGCCAGCTTCCAGCCGAGGTTGAACGCGTCCTGGACGCCGAGGCCGAGCCCCTGGCCGCCGGTCGGCGGGTGGATGTGCGCCGCGTCGCCGGCCAGCAGCACCCGGCCGACCCGGTAGCGCTCGGCCTGCCGGGTGGCGTCGCCGAACCGGGACAGCCAGCGCGGCGAGTGCACGCCGAAGTCGGTGCCGGCGATCGCCCGCAGCTGCTGCCTGAACTCCTCCAGGGTCGGCGCGGTCGCACGCTCCTCGGCCACGCCGTCGGCCGGCACGATGACGCGGTACGTTCCGTCCGCGTTGGGGATGAGGCCGAACCGCAGCTGGGTCCGGCGGACCTCCGCAACGACGGCGTCGACCGTTGCCGGGTCCTCGGCCACCTCCATGTCGCCCAGCAACGTCTCGACCGTGGCGGGCTCGCCGGGGAATCCGACGCCGAGCTGCTTGCGGACCACGCTGCGGCCGCCGTCGCACCCGACGAGGTAGCGCGAGCGCAGCCGCGTGCCGTCCGCCAGTTCGACGCTCACGCCGTCCTCGTCCTGGCTCAGCGCGACCACCTCGCAGCCGCGCCGGATCTCGGCACCGAGTTCGAGCGCATGCTCGTTGAGCAGCCGTTCGGTGGCCGGCTGCTCGATGGACAGGCCGTACGGGTGGGCCGTGTCCAACCGGTCCGGCCACGGCTTGTGGATGCCGCCGAAGAATCCGCCGACCTGGAACTTCTCACTGACCGCGAGAAAGCGCTCCAGCAGGCCGCGCTGGTCCAGCATCTCGACGCTGCGCGCGTGCAGGCCGCGCCCGCGGGTCTGCCGAGTCGGCTCGGTCAACTTCTCCAGCACGACCACGTGCACGTCGTGCAGCCGCAGCTCGGCGGCCAGCATCAGGCCGGTCGGTCCGCCGCCGACCACGATCACGTCAATCATCATCATCCGTCATTTCCGCAGGTCATGGGCTTGGTTGACCATTTTGGAGCACGACCGGGCCCTTGCCGCAAGCCCCCTGGTGCGCTATATCTTGAGAGTGGCAAGGAGTGGGTAACCTCCTTGCCACTGCCATCGGGAGGTTCGGTGCCGGGGGTCGGGGAAGTGCCGCCGTTCGACCCGGAGTTGCGGGCCGTGCTGGCGGCGCTGGGCGAGTCGGCGAGGGAGCCGGTCACCGCGGAGGGCCTCGCGGCGCGCCAGCAGCGGGATGCTGCGGGCCGGCCCAGGCCGACGGTCGGGGAGCTCCAGGACGGCGGCCGGTTCGCGGTGGAGGAGTTGCGGGCGCCGGGAGTCGCGGACGGCAGCGAGGTCAGGCTGGTCAGCGCACGGCCCGCCGGGGCCACCGGACCACTGCCGCTGCTGTACTACCTGCACGGCGGCGGAATGATCATGGGCAATGCGTGGTCAGTCCTTCCGCGCGTGCTGCGCGAATGGGCTCTCCCGCTGCGGCTCGCCGTCATCTCCGTCGAGTACCGGCTGGCGCCGCGGGCGCAGTACCTCGGACCGGTGGAGGACTGCTACGCCGGGCTCGTCTGGGCGGTCGAGCACGCGGCCGGGCTGGGCCTGGACGCGGACCGCGTCCTGATCGGCGGAAAGAGCGCCGGCGGTGGACTCGCCGCAGCACTGGCCCTGCTGACGCGCGACCGCGGCGGGCCGGTCCCGATCGGTCAGCTGCTGCTGAGCCCGATGCTCGACGACCGCAACGACAGCTTCTCCAGCCACCAGATGGCCGGACACGACACCTGGGACCGGACCTCCAACGCGACCGCGTGGCAGGCACTGCTCGGCGACCGGTACGGCGCCGCCGACCTGGCGCCGTACGCGGCCGCTGCCCGTGCCACGGATCTCTCCGGGCTGCCGCCGGCCTACCTGGAGGTCGGGTCGGCCGAGACCTTCCGGGACGAGGCCGTCGCCTATGCCGATGCGATCTGGCAGGCCGGCGGCGAAGCCGAACTGCACGTGTGGCCCGGCGCGTTCCACGGCTTCGACACCCTGGCGCCGAACGCGGTCCTCAGCCGCGATGCCCGCGACGCCCGTACCCGCTGGCTGCGGCGGATCCTGGGACGGTGAGCCCGCCGTCGCGGGGGCGGCGCAGGTACTGGGTGAGCATGCCGAGGACGGCGGCTGCCGCGCCCGCGGCCAGTAGGACGGCGTCGAAGAAGAGGTCCAGGCCGCGGGTGGCGCCCGCTGCGGCGACCGCGCCGGAGAACTCGGGCTCGACCAGGCCGCTCGGGTCCTCGGTGACGCTGACCTGCTCCCCCGCGGCGTCGCCGGCGCCGCAGTCGACGCTGCGCGTCCGCGCGGGGGCGCCGTCGTACCGCACCGCGCAGGTGTAGCTGGTGGTCCTGCCGTGGATGACCCTGACTCCGGTGACCGTGCCCGGATGCGTGGTGCCTCGCAGCGTGAGGACGGTGGCCTGCGCGGCCTTCATGCTCAGCAGCGGCACGGCGATCAGCGGGGCGAAGATCAGCGCCAGGGCCACGCCCCGGAGCAGGCCGGACTGGCAGAGTCCCGACAGCGCGACGATCAGTCCGACCGCACCGGTGAGCACCAGCGCCAGCGCGGGCAGCAGCATCCACGTCCCGCCGGCAACGAGCGCTCCGCCGAGCGGGAGAAGGACGGCCGCGGCCGGTATCCAGAGGGCCGTGAGCAGCGGACGCCTCGGGTAGGGCGTGTCGTTCCGGCGCGCCCCGCGCCGTTGCCGGGTCGTGGTCACGGGAGCAGCCACTCCTGGCTGCCGTTGCCCGGAGTGCAGGTGCCGACGGTGACGGGGTTGCCCGCGCCGTTGTCGGTCAGGCAGCTCTGGCCCATGTAGTCCTTGATGTAGTAGCTGCCCGAGCCGGTGGCGGCGGTCGTCCACGCCGTCATGAAGTCGTTGAAGGAGGCGAGTCGGACGCCGACCGGCGACCCGTCGAAGGTCGCGACCTCGGTGAGCGCGGGTTGGCTGCGGTCGCAGGCGTTGAAGCGCTGGAAGGAGTCCGCCCAGTGCACCCAGCCGTAGGCGGTGGTGCCGCCGGTGACCACGGTGGTGCCGCCGGAGAGGCTGTCGGCGGCCAGGCCCAGCTTCAGCCCGTCGCCGACGTTGACGATCGCGCCCCAACCGGCGCCGCCGCAGCCTGCGGGAGCCCCGGAACCCGGCGCGGGCGGCGGCGGGGTGGCCGGATGGGTCGCGCCGCCGCCGGGGGCGGCCGCGGTGGTCGGGGCCGCCGGGGCGCCCTGGCCGGGCGCGGGGGCCGCGCCTCCCCCGCCGCTCCCGCCGCCGTTCTGACCGATGGTCACCGGCTGGCTCCCGGAGCCGGATCCGCCGCCGGGCGGCGGGACGGTGCCGGTGCCCGGTGCCGGTGCACTCGCCGCTCCCGCCGCTCCCGGCGCCGAGGGAGCGGGAGAAGGGGAGGGGGACGGGGAAGGCGAGGCGGAAGCGGACGGGGAGGCGGCGCCGGCTGAGGTCGACGCGGCAGCGCTCCCCGCGCCGCCGGTCCGCGGGCCGGACACCACGACGGTGGGCCGCGCGTCGGACGCGCCGGCGCCCGCGTCGGTGCGGAACGGGCTCGGGTCGATCAGCAGCGCCGTGCCGACGCCCACCGTGATGGTGCACGGGATGATCACGGGGATCAGCAGCCGCCGCCAGCCGCGCCGGTCGCGCGGCCGCTCCTCGGCCGCGAGCGTCGTGACCAGCGGCGAATCGGCCACCGATGCGCCGGGCGGGGTCACCGGCGGGGTCGCCACCGTCGGGGTCTGCGGCGGCACGGCCGGGACCAGCCGGAGCGTCCGGCTGTCGGCCGGCGCGGGGGCGGCGGCTGCCCCGGCCGCCGCTGCGGCGCCGGAGGCCCGGCGCGCGGCAGCTGCCATCACGGCGGCGCTGGTGAAGCGGTCCTCGGGCTTCTTGGCCAGCGCCTTGGCGACCAGGTCGCGTACGGGCTGCGGAAAGGCGTCGGGCAGCTCGGGCGCGGGCTCCCGGACGTGCTTGAGCACGATCTCCAGCGCCGTCTCACCGGTGAACGGCGGCTCGCCGGTGAGCATCTCGTAGCAGAGGACGCCCATCGAGTAGAGGTCCGAGGCCGGTATCGACGCGGCACCCTCGGCGCGTTCGGGGGCGACGTAGAGCGCGGTGCCGAGGATCGCGTGCGAGGAGGTGATCCTCGTACCGGCGGCGGCGCTGGCGATGCCGAAGTCGGTGACCACCACCCGGCCGTCGTCGCGCATCATCAGGTTGGACGGCTTGATGTCGCGGTGCACGATCTGGCGCCGGTGCGCGACGTGCAGCGCGTCGAGCGCCTGGGCGACGATGCCGAGGGCCTGGTCGGCCGACATCGGCCCGGTCTCGGACAGTTCCTCGTCCAGCGGTCGGCCGGTGATGAGTTCCATGACGATGTAGGCCACCCGCGTGCCCGAATCGCCGGTGCTCTCACCGTAGTCGTAGACCTCGACGATGCCGGGGTGGTTGAGCGCGGCCAGCAGCTTGGCCTCGCGCCGGAAGCGCTCCATGAACGCGGCGTCGTCCAGCAGTGCCGGCAGCAGGATCTTGACGGCGACCCGGCGTTCGAGCACGCCGTCGTCCGCGCACCAGACCTCGCCCATCGCCCCGCCGCCGAGCCGCTCGGTCAACCGGTACCGGTCCCCGAGAACCGTCCCCCGATCCCACATCCCCGTCCCCCTGTGTGCGCCGACGTACCAATTGGTCGGGCCAGGACGAGAGTTTGCCAGACCTGGTCTATGCCTCCAACAGCGTGGCAGGCGGCCGGCCCGGGGCGGGTCGCGGCCCGGTTCTCCGACTCCGCTGGGACGATGCGGCCATGGCACCCCAGTCAGCGGTTCCCGAGCGCTCGGCCGGCGCGACACCCGTGCTGGCGACGCTCGCGGCCGGGCAGTTCCTGATGGCCCTCGACAGCTCCGTCATGAACGTCTCGATCGCGACGGTGGCCGACGACGTGGGCACGACCGTGAGCGGGATCCAGGGCGCCATCACGACCTACACGCTGGTGATGGCGATGTTCATGATCCCCGGCGGCAAGGTCGGCGCGCTGATCGGCCGCAGGCGGGCGTTCATGATCGGCTGCGCTGTCTACGGCTGCGGATCCCTGACGACGGCGCTCGCCCCGAACCTGCCGGTGCTGCTGCTCGGCTGGTCGTTCCTCGAGGGGGTGGGGGCCGCGCTCATCCTGCCCGCGATCGTGGCGCTGGTCGCCGGCAACTTCGCGGCCGAGCGCCGACCCGCGGCCTACGGACTCGTCGCAGCCGCCGGAGCCGCCGCGATCGCGGTCGGGCCGCTGATCGGCGGCGTCGCGACGACGTACTTCTCCTGGCGCTGGGTCTTCGTCGGCGAGGTCGCGATCGTGCTCGTCATCCTGGCCCTCGCCCGCCGCATCGCCGAGGCGCCGATCGACTCCCGCCCGCGCATCGACCTGGTCGGCGCCGTGCTGTCCGCCCTCGGGCTCGGGACCTTCGTCTTCGGGGTCCTGCGCTCGGGCGAATGGGGCTGGTTCGCGCCCAAGCCCGACGGGCCGGTGTGGCTCAAGGTCTCGCCGGTCGTCTGGCTGATGCTGGCGGGCCTGCTGCTGGTCTGGCTCTTCCTGCGGTGGGAGGCCCGTCTCGTGGAGCAGCAGCGGGAGCCGCTCGTGCAGCCGGCCCTGCTGCACATCCGGCAGCTCACCGGCGGCCTGGTGATGTTCTTCTTCCAGTACCTGGTGCAGATGGGCGTGTTCTTCCTCGTCCCGCTCTACCTGTCGGTCGCGCTCGGCCTGTCCGCGCTCGCGACCGGGGCACGCGTCCTGCCGCTCTCGCTGACCCTGCTGGCCGCGGCGATCCTGATCCCGCGCCTGCTGCCGGACGTCTCGCCGCGCCGGGTGGTCCGGCTGGGGATCCTCGCGCTGCTCGCCGGCGCGCTGGTCCTGCTGGCCGCGCTCGACGCGACCTCGGGTGCGGGGGTCGTCACCGTGCCGCTGCTGCTGATCGGGCTCGGGATGGGCGCGCTGGCCTCCCAGCTCGGATCGGTCACCGTGTCCGCGGTGCCGGACGAGCAGAGCGCGGAGGTCGGCGGCCTGCAGAACGCCGTCACCAACCTCGGCGCGTCGATCGGTACGGCCCTGGCCGGGTCCATCCTGATCGCCGTCCTGACGACCTCGTTCCTGACCGGCGTCGAGCAGAACCCGGCGGTCCCGGCCGCGGTCAAGACCCAGGCGAACTCTCAACTCGCAAGCGGCGTACCGTTCCTGTCGGACACTCAGCTCAAGTCCGCACTCAGCACGGCGGGCGCGAGCCCGGAGGTGACCTCGGCCGCGCTCGACGCGAACACCGCGGCCCGGCTCGCCGGTCTGCGCGCCGCGCTCGGCGTCCTCGCGCTGCTCTCGGTCCTCGCGCTGTTCTTCACCCAGCGGATCCCGGCGACTCAGCCCCGCTCGGCGCCGCCGGGTGGCGGCGCCGTCAGGTCCTGACGGCCCGCAGGATGACGAACTTCGGGTCGCTGGTGACCACTTCGCAGTTGCCGAAGAGCCGTCGCAGCTTGACGTGGTAGCCGAGGTGACGGTTGCCGATGACCCAGAGCTCGCCGCCCGGGCGCAGCACGGCGCGCGAGCCGGTGAACATCCGCCAGGCGGTCGCGTCGGTGGTCGCCTGGTGGGTGTGGAACGGCGGGTTGTTGAGCACCAGGTCGGCGCTGGCGGCGGGCACGCCGGACAGGCCGTCGCCCACCAGGAACTCGGCGCGGGCGTCGGCGGGGGCGTTGGCCCGGAAGGTCGCCTCGGCCGAGGCGACCGCCTGGTAGGACTCGTCGATGAAGGTCAGTTCGGCGCTCGGGTTGCCCAGCGCCGCGGCCGTGCCGACCACGCCGTTGCCGCAGCCCAGGTCGACGATGCGCAGGTGGCCCGGGCCGGTGCGCGGGAGGTTGCGCAGGAAGAACCTGGTGCCGATGTCGAGGCGTTCGGCGCAGAAGGTGCCGGCGTGGTTGGTGACGGTCAGGCCGGAGGCCGCGCCGATGTCGTCAGGCAGCGGGTAGCTGTGCGGCCACGGGCTGGGGGTGCGGGCCAGCCGGGGGTCGGGGGTGCAGAAGATCAGCCGGGCCTTCTTCTCCGCCAGGGACGTCCGGGTCGGGCCGATGATCCGCTCGAAGAGCTTCAGAGTCGAGGTGTGGATCTCGGTCACCATGCCGGTGGCGACGACGACGGTACCGGCGTGCACGCCCGGGGCGAGGCGGTGCAGCTGGTCCTCCAGGAGCGCGAGGCTCTTGGGCACGCGGATCAGCAGGACGTCGATCGGAGCCGGCGGGGTGTCCCGGGTCGAGAGCAGCTGCGCGGCAGCCTCCTCGATCCCGTTGCGCACCAGGTTCGCCCGGGTCGCCTGCCGGGTGAGGAAGGAGTCGGTGATCTGGACGGGACGGGTGGCGTGACCGGCGAGTGCGGTGGCCAGCGCGCCCCAGCGGTCGCCGACCAGGGCGACGGTTCCGGTCAGATCGGTGGGCTCGGCTTCGCCGTCCCCGCCTCCGTCTCCGTCTCCGGCCAGGTGGCGCAGCAGGTAGGCGTCGGCGGCATCCCAGGCGCGGAGCGTGTCGCGGGGGTCCTCGGGGAAACGGGCGAGGTCGAAGGCACCCCATGACGTCGTGAAACTGTTCATCGTCCCCTCAGGCTACCTGGTCACCACCCCACTGACCGTGCAACAGCAAGCGCACCCAAATGGTGTGCGCGAGCCCGGAGGCCTGTGGTTCCCTTGGTCGCGCCACCCCGCAGTACCCGTTCACAGTCCCTCAGGAGAGCTCCCATCAACACCGTGATACGCAGGACCGTTCGTGCCACCCTGGTTGCCGCCGCCTGTACCTCCGTCCTCGCCGCGGGCCTGACGGCCTGTGGCGCAGTGAAGCAGCTCACCGCTGCCCAGAAGGTCTCGGACGCGTTCGGCAAGCTGGGCGACGGCAAGGCCTTCAGCGCCAAGCTGTCGCTGGACGCGTCGGCCTCGCAGATCATGGCCTACGGCACGGCCACCGGCGAGAAGATCGAGCAGAAGAACGCCGACGCCCTGTCCGGCCTGGGCGTCGCTGTCGCGATCAGCTCCGACAAGCCGCTGAAGGAGCTGGCCAAGCAGAACGGCCAGGGCGGCAACCAGGCGCTGGACAAGTCGGTCAACCTCTCCTACGCCGTGACGGCCAACGGCGGCGCCCCGCTCATCGAGGTGCGCCAGCTCGGCGCCACCACCTACCTGCACGCCGATGCGGCCGGGATCGCCAAGGTCGCGGGCCAGGACCCGGCGAAGTTCCAGCAGACCGCGGGCGAACTGCCGGACGGCCTCAAGGTGGTCAAGGACGTCCTGACGGGCCAGTGGGTCTCGTTCGACGAGAAGACCGTCACGGACTTCTCCAAGGGCCTCGCCGGAAACGCCGCCAAGGGCGGCGCGGCTCAGCCGTCGGGCCAGCCCTCCGCACTGCCGTCGATGGACCCGAAGACGGCGAAGAACCTGCTGAACACCGTCAAGGACGTGCTGTCCCGCAACGCCACGTTCGAGGACAAGGGCACGACGGACGGCGCCGAGCACATCGTCGTCAGCGCGCCGTCCCGTCAGCTCGCCAACGACCTGCTGAAGTCGATCCCGCCGGTGGCCAAGGGCATCCCCGGGCTGGACAAGCTGCCCGGCTCGGCCCCGGCCGACCTCCCCGACCGCACCTTCGCGGTGGACCTGTTCATCAAGAACGGGACGGTCTCCTCGATCGGCTTCGACATGGCGCTGCTGGACAAGAAGTCCACCCCGAACGTCCACCTGCCGGTGAAGGTCGCCTTCGGCACCGACTCCCCCACCCTCCAGGCCCCTTCCGGCGCCGTCGCGGTCACCACGGCGGACCTGAACAACGCCATGGCGCTGCTCGCACCGAAGGGGCTGGGTGCCGCCGGCCGGCACACCCCGGCAGCGCCGCTGACCGACGCCCAGGTCAAGGAGCTGACCGCGGACGGTCTGACCGCGCAGGACATCAAGTCGGCCACCGACGCGGGCCTCGGCTACGACCAGATCAAGAGCCTGCTCAACTCCGGTGCGGGTGCGGGCGCCTGAGCACGACCCACCGACCGCTGCGCCCCTTCTTCCCCACGGAAGGAGGGGCGCAGTGCTGCGCCCCGGGTCCCGTGTCGCCCGCGACACGGCCCGCAGAAGCCCGGGCTCTCTGCCGAACGCTGCCAGGATGACTCAACGTAGCGGGTGGGGTGACCAAGGAGAGGAAGGGCTCATGGGTGACGGCGGACTCTCCGGGAGCAGGCTGGCGCGGATGCGCGACACCCTGGCGCGCCACGTCGGGCCCGGCCAGGTGCCCGGGCTGGTCGCGCTGGTCGCCCGTCGCGGGGAGGTGCACGTCGAGACGCTCGGTGTGCAGGCGGTCGGCGGCACTCCCGTCGCCCGGGACACGCTCTTCCGGGTCGCCTCGATGACCAAGCCGGTCACCGCCGTGGCGGCCATGATCCTGGTCGAGGAGTGCCGGCTGCGGCTGGACGACCCGGTGGACGGGCTGCTGCCCGAGCTGGCCGGCCGCCGGGTGCTGAGCAGCCTGGACGCGCGGCTGGACGACACCGTCCCAGCCCACCGGCCGATCACCGTGCGCGACCTGCTGACCTTCCGGATGGGCTTCGGCGTCGTGATGGCCCCTCCCGGGACGTACCCGATCCAGCGGGCCGCCGACGAGCTGGAGCTGGGCCAGGGTCCGCCGCGCCCGTCCGTGCCGCCCGCGCCGGACGAGTGGATCCGGCGCCTGGGCACGCTGCCGCTGATCCACCAGCCCGGCGAGCGGTGGATGTACAACACCGGCTCGGACGTGCTCGGCGTGCTGATCGCGCGCGCTGCGGGGCAGCCGTTCGAGGCCTTCCTGCGGGAGCGGGTCTTCGAGCCGCTCGGCATGCGGGACACCGGCTTCTCGGTACCCGCCGACCAGCTGCACCGGCTTGCCACCAGCTACGCGGCCGACCCCGCGACCGGCGCCCTGACCGTCTACGACGAGGCGGCCGGCGGCGACTGGAGCCGTCCGCCGGCCTTCCCCTCGGGCGGCGGCGGGCTGGTCTCCACCGCCGACGACTTCCTCGCCTTCGGCCGGATGATGCTGGCGCACGGCCGGTACGGCAGCCACCGGATCCTCTCCCGCCCCTCGGTCGAGACCATGGTCACCGACCAGCTGACACCAGCGCAGAAGCCGCAGTCCGGGCCGTTCGCCGACTACTTCGCCGGCCACGGCTGGGGCTTCGGCCTCTCGGTGGCCACCCGGCGGACCGACCCGGCCGCGCCGGTCGGACGGTTCGGCTGGGACGGCGGCCTCGGCACGTCCTGGTCCACCGATCCGCGCGAGGAGCTGGTCACCGTCCTGCTGACCCAGCGGAACTGGACCTCGCCCCACCCGCCGGACGTCTGCCGCGACTTCTGGACCTCCGCCTACCAGGCGATCGACGACTAGTTGGTTCACCCACCTGCCGGTGTAATGCTGGTCAGACCATCGTGGTGTGACAGACGACGTCGAGTCCATCCGCCTCTCCTCCGACCTTGGTGGCCGACCTGCGCCACAACGCCACAGACGGGGACGCCTCCGCTCTCGCTGAACGGTTGCTGCGTCACTGACCTGTCGCCGGGTGTCGACTCCCGAGGTGGCGTCATCCCCGTGGCCACGCGCGTCGGCGCCGGACGCTGACCCCGCAGCCCGCAGCCCGGCACCTGGAGCTGGAGGCGCCGGGCTTCAACGTGCGATTTTCCTACCGGCGCCGGTGGCGACCACCACCACCCTTCACTGGCGAATACCCCGGCACGGGCACCGCCCGCGCCGCCTCGGAGTGGTTGACCGCCCGGCAAGCCGCTGGGTAGTTCTCGGCGACGTTGACCGGCTGCCACGCGAAGCCGTCCCACTCCAGGATGAGCCTTGGGGCGTCCGGGTTGACGTGGGCGCCGTGCTGCGGTTCACCGGGTCCTCCCTCAGATCGACCAGCAGTTCGCCGGATCGTCCAGCCACGCCAACTGACCGTCGGAATCTACCGTCAGCCCGAGTCGGCCAAGACCCGGTTCGCCGTTCTCCACCCACCAGCGGTGCGCCGCCTCGAACTCTTCCCACAGCCGCCGCGGTCCTGCCTGGCGTACCGCGGTCGGCGCGCCGTCCCGGTAGGTCGCGGACGCCCACGACGAGCCGGAGAGCGAGTAGAGCCACAACGTCCGGCCGTTCTCGTGGGCCTGGACGGCGTGGGTGACGGTGGGCAGTCGCAGCCCCAGCACGAACGGGTACGGGTCGAACTGGCCGTGCCCGATCCAGGGGATGGAGGTCGTTGACTCGACAGCCGGCATGTCCTGCGGAGCAGTCCAGACGTGACGCTGTGAGCGCGCCTTCATGAACGCCACCGGGCGCAGGAACGGGCCCGAGGCGGTGCCGTCGGCGGTGACGATGAGGCGTACGAGGGCGTCATCGGTGGAGTAGTGGGTGCCGAACGGGGCGAGGATGACGCCGCCCGGCTTGGTCTGGGCGATCAGCGCGAACGGCATTTCCCGCAGACCGAACGTCACGATGGTGCGGTCGTACGGTCCGGCGCCGGGCCAGCCTTTGAGGGCGTCGCCGACGTGCACGACCAGGTTGAGTCCGGCGCGGTGCAGGCTGGATTTTGCTCTCGCCGCCATCCCGCGGTCGATTTCGGCGGTGACGATGTTCTGGTCGCCGAGGCGGTGCGCCAGGAGTGCGGCGTTCCAGCCGGTGCCGGTGCCCCCCTCATACACCCGCATCCCCGGTTCCACGTCCAGGTCCGCGAGCATGGCGGCCACGACGGACGGCATGGACGCGGAGGAGGTGGAAACAGCGCCGGGCTGCTCGCCCTGGTGGTCGCCGTCGTCCCACTGGGTGACGATCGGGATGTCCGCTTCGGCTGCCGCCAACCATCCTGCGGGGTCGGTGGCCTTGTTGATGGCCACGCTGGTGCCGGTGGTCATGTCGTACGCCCAGAACAGGTCGGGCAGAAAAAGGTGTCGGGGCACCGCGGCGAAGGCCGGCACCCAGTCGGAAGTCAACGTGCCGGAGGCGAGGAGGAACCGCCCCAACGCGTGGCCGGGGCGGTCCGTTCCCTCGAATAGAGCGTCAGTCACTTGCGGCGGCCTCCGTCACCGGGGGGCGGCCCACCGTCCGGGGGAGGCGGCGGGGGCGGCGTCCAGGGCTGTCCGGGGACGGTGTCGGGGTTACCCCCGCCGCCTCCCCCTCCGGCTGCAGTCGTGATCACGATGGTGCTCCTTCGGTAGGTGCGGATGCTGCCGTGTGGTGCTGCCCAGCCAAGGAGTTCGTCATGCTCCGGCTGGGAGTCGGTGGCGGGCGCCGTGGAGACGCATTCGACCGGCGCCAGTTGTGCACCGCCCGGCGGCCTGAGTGACCGGGCGGAGAACTAGGTGGTGGTTGCAAGGCGTCCGCCATGCTGGCTGCACATACAGGCCGGCCACGTGGCCGCCGGGTGCACAGCGGTAGCCGGGACGTCCTCGGGGTCGACGGTCACTGGCCCTCCCGGCGGCGGCGGCGACGACGCTGGCCGGCGGCCAGCTGCGCGAGAAAGCTGGAGCGCCGGGCGGCACGGGAGTCGTCGAAGACGAGGATGACCGTTCCCTCAGCGCCGCCGGTGTCGACGTAGTACGCCGGGTCTGCGGACTGTCGTTGCCGGTGAAGGCTCCGACCGGGTTGCCGCTGCTGAAGGACCGTCGACACGATGCCGCTCCTCACCGTCGGGGGTGGTAGCGGCCCCAGGACACAACGGGGTGGTGCACTGGGGCCGTTGGTCCGCCCCTGGCGATTCCCTATCAGCTGGGGCGACATCTACGACGATAGGGAGTAACGGCGTGGCTACTCAACGCGTTTGCGCGTTATTGCGGAAATTCAGGAGAAGGAGCCGGCCGCCGTGACGATCAGCGCCTTCGCGGCGTCCCCGTAGACGGCCATCTTCGCCAACTGCTCGAACGCCCGTGCGTAGTCACGGAGTTCACGCGGTTGCACGACCTCGATCTTGGCGGTCAGTGTCTCCACCCCCGCCTCCTGGTCGTCGTGCATGTAGAACGCCTCAAGCGGCCACACGGTCCGCTCGGCACCGAACGGGATGATCCCGAGGGAGACGGAGGGCAGCGGCAGCACGGTGAGCAGGTGCTGGAGCTGACCTCGCATCGTCTCCGGGGTGCCGATCCGGTGCCGTAGGACGCCCTCCTCCATCACCACGACGAAGCGGTGGTTGCCCTCGTAGAGGAAGCGGCTGCGGGCAACCCGGGCCGCAACGGCTTCGGTCACGTCATCCGGGGTGCCTTGGAACGCGGTGATGGTCTTGAGCAGCGCGGTGGCGTAGGCGGCGGTCTGGAAGAAGCCCGGCACGACGTTGGAGACGTACACCCTGTTCACGCGGGTCGTCGCGTACTGCCGAAGGCTCTTCTCCTGCACCCGGCGTAGACCGCCGCGGTGGATGCGCCGCCACTCCATGTACATCGAGTCGACGGCCCGCGCGGTGGCGATGAGGTCCTCGGCCTGGTCCTCGGCTCCGCAGGCCCGGCACCACGTGCGGATGTCGCTGTCGGAAGGCTGGGCCTTGGCGTTGATGATGCGCGAGGTCTTGGCGTCGTGCCAGCCGCAGCGCATGGACAGCTCATGTTGGTCGATCCCGGCGTCCTGGCGCAGGTGGGCCAGCCGTGCGGCGAGTGCGGCACGCGCGTTCTGGGCGCTGGTGGACGGGGATTCGGGCATGAGCTGTCCAGCGGCGACTAGACGGTGAACTGGTCGTGCGGCGTGGCGCGCTCCCAGACCTGTTCGAACGCGTCGGCGCAGAGCTTCACCGTGGCGAGGTCCTCGCGCATCTCGACGCGCGGGTCCGCCCAGTCCCCGTCACCCGTGAAGATGTTGAAGCGCACGAGCCGGCCGTCGAAGAGCCAGAAGTCCGCCGCGGGCAGCGGAATACCCAGGGCGCGGCGACGGGGGAGCCAACGGATCTGCTCCCCGGCGTCGATGTTCATCTGGGTACCGGCGTGCTCGAAGCGGATGTACTGCGTGACCGGCTCGGAGACGATGCGGGCCCGGCGCAGCACCACGCCACGGTTGACGGCGTCGGCGATGAGGCCCAGCCAGGTGCTGCGTCCGGCCCTCTCCTCGGCCTCGGTCCACACGCCCTTCTGAAACGCCTCGAACGACGCCGCCTCGCTGGCGACCCCGTAGGCATCGCGCATCTCCAGGTGGGATGCGGAGTGCTGGGTGCTCTTCAGCAGCTCACTGAAGTCCGGCACGCTCTGCGTCATCACACGCCTTTCGGATGATCTCGATCATGCGGAACGGGAGCCGGATCGGAGTCTCCCCGGCGGGGATTCCCGTCTTGTGCCCGGCCACCCACTCGGTCCCCGCCAGCTTGGCCACCAGGGCCTCCTCGGCGTCCGGGCCCAGGAACACGAACTCGTGCGCGTCGGTGTCCACCCACACCGTGGGCGAGCCCTCCTCGCCCGTTTCCGGGTCGATCCCCACGAAATCTAGCGGCATGACCGTATCCCCTACCAACTCGGTTGCAGGCGTTTGCGCTTCGACCCTCCCGCAGGGGTGATGGGCCGTCAAGGGCGCGAACACGCCGCAGCCCCACACCGTCTGACGGTGGCCGGCGGAGGACCGCTTCAAGTCGCGTACGCCTCCTTCCCCAAGAGGACCGACCTGGCCGTCCACAGCTTTGACCACCTGACCACGGTCGCCGCCGAACTCAACGGCCGCCCACGCAAAACGCTCGACTGGGAAACCCCAGCCGAGCGCCTGCATAAACTGCTCGCGACCTTATCAAACCGACCACGTGTTGCAACGACCTCGCGGCGCAATGCTCTGGATCAAAGACCTCACCAGAACCACTGCTTGATCACGACCGAATACGCGCCCTAGCCAGGCATAGGTCGGATGGCTGCGCGCCACTCCGAACCCCCAGCCGGCCACAGCCGTCAGAGCCGGGTGGTGATGCCACGCGCCAGCGTTGTCAGCCGGTCTTCGATCAGGGCCTGGTCATGGGGGTCGGCGTAGGCGAGCGAGACGACGAAGCTGGCCGATCCGTAGTTCACCCAGAACCTACCGCTGGACAGGTCACTCTCGTACAGGGCGAGGTCGCCGACGCCCGGGAGCGGTACGGCATCTGGTATCGCTCACTTGTCCACGACGATGGACAAGCCGGCGACAACGAGCAGACGGGTGCCAGTGGCGTCGTGGTAGTTGCAGGTGTTGTACAAGGGCGGCTCTGCGGCCAGGTCGGTGGCTGTCGAGGGCGCCCCGAGGGCCGCGTTGACCTCATCCCCGGTCGCCAGGTCACAGGGCTTCAGCTCCCGGGCCTTCGTGACGGAGGGGTAGGTGACGGTGTAGTGAGGACTACTCGGGTCGTCGGCGTGGCACTGGGTGAGGATGCGCACGCAGATGAGGAGGATGCTGACGAGCATCCCAACTCCGGCGCCCCGACGGGACTTCTGAGTCACTGATGGCCTCCGGTGGCACGCTCGTGAGTGCGGGCAAGCCAGAGTATGGCAGCGATAATGCACGCCGACAGCTAATTCATACATCCCAGCTGGCGGCACCTCCAGGCAGCAGCAGGTTGGCGTCGCCAAACTCGTGCCAGAGATAGCGGTGGGCGATCGCCTCCCTGTAGCAGAGGTCGAGCAGCGGGCGGCCGGCTATCGCCTCCAGCATCAGCAGGTGGGAGGCGCGGGGTTCGTGCCAGCCGGTGAGGAGTCCGTCGACCAGGCGGACGCCGCGCTCGGGGGTGATCACCAGGTCCGTCCAGCCGTCGGCAGCGTGCGGGCGGCCGTCGGGGGTGACGGCGGACTCCAGGGCGCGGACGGCGGTGGTGCCGACCGCGACGACCCGGCCGTCGGCGCTGCGGACGTGCTCGACCAATCGGGCGGTCGTCTCCGGGACGCGGAACCGCTCGGCGTACGGCGCCTCGTGGGCCTCCGGGGAGGCGACGCCGGTGTGCAGCGTGATCGGCGCGACCAGGATGCCGCGCGCGACCAGCGCGCTGACCAGCCGCGCCGTGAACGGGCGGGCCGCGCTGGGCATCTCGCTGCTGCCCGGCTCGGTGGCGAAGACCGTCTGGTAGGCGGCCAGCGGCCAGTCGTGGTCGACGTAGCCGTAGCGGATGGCCTTGCCGTGCCGGGCCAGGTAGGTCGGCAGCGGCGTCGGCAGGGCGAGCCGGGCGTACCAGAGGCGTGGGGTGAACGGGTTGGTCAGCTCGGCGCGGGCGCTGTCCGGGAGGGTGAGCAGCAGGCCGGGGCGGGCCGGGCTGTCGGCCGGGCGGAAGTACTCGGCGGCAGCCTCGGGGGCGCCTCCCGACGGCGCAGGGCGGCGGAGCTCGACCAGATGGGTGCCGCGCGGGTCGGGATGGGCCGAGGACAGGTGCAGGACGACGGACGTGCCGTCGGGGAGCCGGGCGGGCAGGGCGGCCGGCAGGGTGGCCGAGTTGTTGACGACCAGCAGGTCGCCCGGGCGCAGGACGGCCGGCAGGTCGGTGAAGCGGCGGTGCTCGACCGCTGGGGACCCGTCCCCGCGGCCGACCAGCAGGCGCACGCCGTCGCGGGCCAGGCCGCGCGCCTCGGCGGGCGCGTGGGCGGAGAGCTCCGGCGGGACGGTGAAGTCGAAGCCGGTGGTCTCCGTGGCGGCGCGCATCTCAGCTCACCACCGCGGCGGGCGACGCGAGCAGGTCGGCGGCGCGGTAGCGGCCGGAGGCCGGGCGGTCGCGCAGCAGCGCGCGGAAGGCCGGGACGACGGTCTGCGGCAGCGGCCGGTCCGAGATGTCCTCGCCGGGGAAGGCCTCCTGGTGCATCCGGGTGCGCAGGTCACCGGGGTCGACCGTCCAGACCCGCAGCTCCGGCTCCTCGACCGCGAGCACTGCGCAGGCCTGGTCGAGCGCGGCCTTGCTCGCGCCGTAGCCGCCCCAGCCGGCGTACGCCTCGACGGCGGCGTCCGAGCTGATGCCGAGCACCGCGCCGCCGTGCTGGCGCAGTTGCGGCAGCAGCAGCTGGGTGAGGGCGATCGGGCCCAGCACGTTGACCTCGAAGGTCTCCAGCAGGCCGGGCAGCGGGAACTCGGCGAGCGCGGGCAGCGCGGCGCCGGCGAGGTCGTAGCCGGTCAGCGTGGAGGCGTTGTTGATCAGCAGGGCGGCGCCGCCCAGCCGGTCGGCGGCCTCGGCGAGGTCGGCGCGGTGGTCGTCGTCGACCACCGATCCGGCCAGCGCGGTCACGGTCGTCAGCCGGCTCAACCGGGATTCGGCTGCGGAGAGTTCGGCCGCGCCACGGGCAGTGATCACCAGCTGCCAGCCGTCCTCGGCCAGGAACCGGGCGAGTTCGAGGCCCAGGCCGCGGGAGGCGCCGGTGACGACGGCGACGGGGTGGGCGGGGGGCGGCTGCGGGGCGTCGGTGGTGTTCATACCTGCACTCTCCCGCCGCGGGTACGGGCAGCGGATCAGCCGGGAGCAGGGCGGCTGCGGGTCCCTTCGACCTAGGACGTTGCGACGGGGTCTGCTCCACCTTCCGCCCCAGGAACACGACCCGCGGTCGGGCAGTGAAGGTCACGGCAGCCACCCCCGCGCTCGCCACCGCCGCGCACCGGGCGCCCGACGGTCAACGGGCAGAAGGCCGACTCGATGTTCGGCACGCTGACCCCGGACTTCAAGTACATCCCCTGACCTGCGCGGTGTCGCCCGGCCCGACGGGGTCGGGTGACACCCGGGGGCTGGCGCCCGGGCTGCGAGTGGGGCCAGAGTGGCGGCATGCAGACTCCACTGTCCGTCATGGACTTCTTGAACAGAGCCGAACTGGTCTACGGGGACCGGATCGGAATTGTCGACGAGCCCGTTCAACCCGCCGAATCCTGGGGCGAGCTGAGCTACCGACGGATCGCCGAACTGGCGCGGGCCCAGGCTGCTGGCCTGGACCGGATGGGCATCGGCAAGGGCGAGCGGGTCGCGATCGTCTCGCACAACTCGGCCCGGCTGATGACCGCGCTCTTCGGGGTGAGCGGGTACGGGCGGGTGCTGGTGCCGATCAACTTCCGGCTGAAGGCCGAGGAGGTCGCGTACATCGTCGAGCAGAGCGGCGCGACCCTGCTGCTGGTCGACCCCGAGCTGGACGAGGCGCTGGCCGGGGTGCCCTGCGCCCGCCGCTTCGTGCTGGGCGCCGAGAGCGACGCCGAGCTGTACGACTTCGACCACGAGCCGGTGCGCTACGAGATCGACGAGAACGACACCGCCACCATCAACTTCACCAGCGGAACCACCGCGCGCCCCAAGGGCGTTCAGCTCACCCACCGCAACTGCTGGCTGAACGCCACACTGATGGCGCTGCACTTCGGGGCGAGTGACCGCGATGTCTACCTGCACACCCTGCCGATGTTCCACGCCAACGGTTGGGGGATGCCGTTCGGCCTGACCGGCCTGGGCGCCCAGCACATCGTGCTGCGCAAGGTGGACGGCGCCGAGATCCTGCGCCGGGTGGACCGGCACGGGGTGACCTTCCTGTGCGGCGCGCCGGCGGTGTGCGCGGCGGTGCTGGACGCGGCGGCGGACTGGGAGGGCCCGATCCCCGGACGCGACCGGGTGCGGATCATCGTGGCCGGCGCGCCGCCGCCCACCAGCGTGATCCAGCGCATGGAGGCCGAGCTGGGCTGGGAGTTCATGCAGATCTACGGCCTGACCGAGACCTCCCCGATCGCCACCGTGAACCGCACCCGCGCCGAGTGGGACGACCTGCCGCCCGCCGAGCGCGCCGAGAAGCTGGTCCGCGCGGGCGCCCCGTCGCTGGGCACCGAGCTGCGGGTGGACGAGGAGGGCGAGGTGCTGATCCGCTCCAACACCGTGCTGGCGGGGTACTGGGACCGTGCGGACGAGACGGACGCCGCGCTGAAGGACGGCTGGTTCCACACCGGGGACGGCGGGACGCTGGAGGACGGCTATCTGACCATCTCGGACCGGAAGAAGGACGTGATCATCACCGGCGGCGAGAACGTCAGCTCGATCGAGGTGGAGGACGTCCTCTACGACCACCCGGACGTGGCCGAGGTCGCGGTGATCGGCGTGCCGGACCAGAAGTGGGGCGAGACCATCAAGGCGCTGGTCGTCCTGAAGCCGGGGCGCAGCGTCGAGGAGGCCGCGCTGATCGCGCACTGCAAGGCGC
Source organism: Kitasatospora sp. MAA4 (assembly GCF_029893355.1). Taxonomy (GTDB): domain Bacteria; phylum Actinomycetota; class Actinomycetes; order Streptomycetales; family Streptomycetaceae; genus Kitasatospora. Next base: position 215,743 of record NZ_JARZAI010000009.1, on the reverse strand, counting down.
GGATGGCCGGCTACAAGTCCCCCACCTCGGTGGAGTTCCGGGACACCCTGCCGCGCACCACCACCGGCAAGCTGCAGAAGTTCCGCCTGCGCGAGCCGTACTGGGCCGGCCGCTCGCGCGCCGTCAACTGATCCGCCGATCCCCGAGGGAGCTCCCACCATGCCCGACCTGCATGAACTGATCACCGACATGACCGCCGAGGGCGCCGAACTCGACGCTCTGGTAGCCGACTTGACCGCCGACGGCTGGGCCGCCGAGACCTCCGCGCCGGGCTGGACGATCAGCCACCAGGTCTCCCACCTGGCCTGGACCGACGCCTGGGCGCTGCGTGCGCTGCGCGATCCGGAGGGCTTCGAGGCGGCCGGCCGGGCCGCCTTCGCCAAGCTCGACAACATCGTCGACGAGGGCGCCGAGGCGGGCGCCCGGCGTCCGCACACCGAGGTGCTGGCCGACTGGCGGACCGGACGGGCCGAGCTGGCCGCCGAGTTGGCGAAGGCCGACCCGGCCACCAAGATGCCCTGGTTCGGCCCGCCGATGAAGCCGCTCTCGATGGCCACCGCGCGGATCATGGAGACCTGGGCGCACGGCGAGGACATCGCCGACGCGCTCGGCGTGGTCCGCCCGCCGACGGCCCGGCTGCGGCACATCGCCCATCTGGGCTTCCGTACCGTCCCGTTCGCCTTCGCGGCCAACGGGCTGCCGATGCCGGAAGCTCCGCTGCGCGTGGAACTCACCGGCTCTGACGGCGAGTTGTGGGCCTGGGGGCCGGAGGACGCGGAAAACCGGGTGACCGGGCCGGTGTTGGACTTCTGCCTGCGGGTCACCCAGCGCCGGCACCCCGCCGACCTGGCGCTGATCGCCACCGGCCCGGTGGCCACCACCTGGCTGCCGATCGCCCAGGTCTTCGCCGGGCCGCCGGGAGCGGGCCGGGCGGCCACCGGCGCGTGACGATGGGCGACTGACACCCCGACTGCGGGGTGTCAGCCGCCCACCAGCAACCCACCCAACAGCAGGCGCAGCGCGAGCTCGAAGCCGCGCTCGTCCAGTCCGCCCGGACCGCCGCCGCGCTCCGCCGAGGCCTCCAGGGCGCCGGCCAGCGCCGGGTAGTGCGGCCGGTAGTCGGCCGCCGGGCGGGCGAAGCCCTCGGTGAAGGTCTCCAGCGCCGAGCCCAACACCAGGTAGTCCAGCGCGGCCGCCGCCTCCGCCGCGTCGGCCGGCGCCAGCCCGGCCGCGATCAGCGCGGCGAGCAGCTTGTCGTACCCCAGCAGCTGGCGGCTCGCCTCCACCCGGCGCCGGGCCAGCAGGGCGATGGTGTTGGGGTGGCGCAGGAAGACCTGCCGGTAGCCCCGGGCGTACCGGGCCACGTCCGCGCGCCAGTCCTCGCCGCCGGGCACCGCCCCCGCTCGGGGCTCCAGCGGGGCGAGGTCGATCTCGGCGTTGACCAGCTCGGCGAGCGCGTCCAGCAGCTCGTCCTTGCTCGCGACGTGGTTGTAGAGCGAGGCCGCCTTCACGCCCAGCCGCTCGGCCAGCGCCCGCATGGTGAGCCCGCCGGGGCCGTTCTCGTCGACCACCGCCAGCGCCGCCCTGGCGATGATGTCCCTGCTCAGCAGGTTCCTGACCGGTCGCCCCACGCCGTGCCCCGCTCCTCGCCCGCCGCGGCCGTCCCCTGTCGGCCGCCCGTCGTCGGCGCAAGGTTACAGCCCGGTGTCGGCCCTTCCGTTTTCCCGGGTGGCCCCGCTACGGTTCCCGACTAACTAAGTTAGTTTTCTCCTCCCACCCTCACGGCACAGCAAGGCGGACCGCATATGAGCGAGCAATCCCCGCGCAGACCCGCAGACGACCACACCCCCGCAGACGACAGCGAGCAGCTCGAAGCGCTCGGCTACCGCCAGGAGCTGCGCCGCAGCCTCGGCATACTCGGCAACATCGCGATGGGCTTCGCGGTCGTCTCCCCTGTGGTCGGCCTCTACGCGGTCGCCCAGGTCGGGATGAGCATCGACGGCGGCGCCTGGATCTGGGCGCTGCCGATCTGCCTGCTCGGCCAGGCCCTGGTGGTCTGCGTCTACTCCGAGCTGGCCTCGCAGTGGCCGCTGGCCGGCGGCGCGTACCAGTGGACCCGGCGCCTGGCCAACCCCTCGTTCGCCTGGCTGAGCGGCTGGCTCTGGCAGTTCGCCGTGATGTTCGCCAACACCACGGTCGCCTACCTCGCCTCGCCCTGGGTCTTCGCACTCTTCGGCGCGACCCCCACCCCCGCCCAACTCGTGCTGGTGTCAGCCGCGTTCACGCTGCTCTGCGCCCTGGTCAACGCCTACGGGATCAACCTGCTGCGCTGGTTCGTCTCGCTGGGGATCGCCGCCGAGGCGGTCGCCTCGGTGCTGGTCGGGGTCTCGCTGCTGCTCTTCTTCCGCAAGCACGGCTTCGCGCTGCTCACCGACACCCTCGGCGCTCCGGCCGCCAACCACACCGGCGGCCTGATGGCCTTCCTCGCCGTGATCGCGGTCGGCGGCTGGGCGTTCATCGGCTTCGACGCCTGCGTCTCCACCGCCGAGGAGACCAAGGACGCGGGCCGCCAGGTGCCGCGCGCCATGTGGTACGCGCTGCTGAGCGTCGGCGCGGTGGTCATCCTGAACGCCGTCGCGGTGGCGCTGGCCCACCCGAACCCGGCGGACGTGGTCTCCGGCAAGGATCTCGACCCGGTCACCACCGCCGTCACCAGCTCGTTCGGCGACTGGTCGGCCAAGCCGTTCGTCGTCGTGGTGCTGGTCAGCTTCACGGCCTGCCTGATGGCCTCGCAGGGCGGCGCGGCGCGCGGGCTCTACTCGCTGGCCCGGGACGGGGTCTTCCCGTTCTCCGCCAAGGTGCGCAGGGTCAACCGGCACCAGGCCCCGATCGGCGGCCTGGTCGCGGCCACCGTGATCAGCTGCGCCGCGCTGCCGCTCGGCCTGAAGAGCACCGCGATGGGCAGCCTGATCACCTTCGGCAGCGCCGCGACCTTCCTGCCGTTCTTCCTGCTCACGCTGGCCGCGCTGATCGCCCGGGTGCGCGGCACCTGGCGCCCGGCCGGCGAGGTCTCGTACGGCCGGGCCGGGACGGTGCTCAATGCGCTGGCCGTGCTGTGGACCGGCCTGGAAGTCCTGAACATCTGCTGGCCGCGCACCATCCTGGCGCCGCCCGGCGCTCCCTGGTACCAGGTCTGGGCGGCCCTGCTCGGGGTGGGCACGGTCACCCTGGTCGGCGTCGGCTACCTGCTGCTGCGCCGTCCGCAGGACCTGATGCGGGAGACGAACGCCGCGTCCGACGGGGAGTTGGCGCCCGCACTGGGCTGATCACCACCCGGATCACCACCCGGATCACGATCCGGATCACCATCCGGATGCGAGATGGCCGGGCCCTGCTGGGCTCGGCCATCGGCGTATCTGACACTCTGTTATGACATGCTCATCACACATATGATGCAGAATCCGCCAGCCTAGCGGGAAATGGGGGGACCCTGTGCGATTTCGGTCACGGTCTGCCGTTATGTACCTACGTGCGGTATCCATGGGGGCGGAAAGGATGCACCCTTGATCTTCAGCCGGATCCGCGCCCACCGACCGGTGCCCGCCACCGCGTGCCCGATGGGCTACGGCGGGCCCGCAGCGCCAACCGCCCCCGAACCGCCGCCATCGTCATCGTCATCGTCGGCCGAGGTCTTCACCGACCCGGACCTGGCGGTCGCCTTCCTGCGGCAGTTCCACGCGGAGCAGGCCGGCCTGCTCGACGCCGAGACGCGCGAGCGCCAGGTCCGGGACGAGATCGAGCGCACCGGAACATACGAACACACCGCCCAGGAGCTGGCGTTCGGCGCCCGGGTGGCCTGGCGCAACTCGGCGCGCTGCATAGGCCGGCTGTACTGGCGCAGCCTGGTGGTGCGCGACCTGCGCGGCCTCAACTCGGCGGACGACATCGCCGAGGAGTGCTTCGCACACCTGCGATCGGCCACCAACGGCGGCCGAATACGGCCGACGATCACGGTCTTCGCCCCCGACCGCCCCGGCCGCCCCGCCACCCGGATCCTCAACCAGCAACTGGTCCGCTACGCGGGCTACCCGCAGCCGGACGGCAGTTGGACGGGCGATCCGGCCGGCGGGTGGCTGGCGGCACGGGCCAAGGACCTGGGCTGGAAGTCGGGCGAGGGACGGTTCGACGTGCTGCCGCTGCTGATCCAGGAGCGCCCCGGCGAGCGGCCGCGCTGGTACGAACTGCCGGACGACACCACCCTGGAGGTGCCGCTGATCCACCCCGACCACACCTGGTTCGCCGGGTTGGGCCTGCGCTGGTACGCGGTGCCGGCGATCAGCGACATGACCCTGGAGATCGGCGGCATCCGCTACCCCACCGCGCCGTTCAACGGCTGGTACATGGGCACCGAGATCGGCGCCCGCAACCTTGCCGACGCCGACCGCTACGACCTGCTGGCCGAGGTGGCCACCTGGCTCGGCCTGGACACCTCCCACCCGCGCACGCTCTGGCGCGACCGCGCGATGCTGGAGCTGAACGTCGCCGTGCTGCACTCCTTCGAGGAGGCCGGCGTCACGATGTCGGACCACCACACCGAGTCGGAGCGCTTCATCAAGCACATCGCCCAGGAGCAGCGGCTGGGCCGGCCCACGCCCGCCGACTGGAGCTGGATCGTGCCGCCGGTCTCCGGCGGCCTGACGCCGGTCTTCCACCGCTACTACGACCCGGTGGACCCCTCCACCCGCCCGGCGTTCCTCGCCCGCGAGCCCTGGTGACCGGCCGGCCGGCCCGCGACCGTCCGTAGGTAGCGCAGGTCGAGGCCGTCCAGCAGCGCCTCCAGGCCGGTCTCGAAGGCGCCCTCGTCGATCTCCCGGCGGTGCTCGGCGATCCGGTGCGCCTCGCCGAGGTGCGGGTACTCGGTCGCGTACAGCTCGGCGTCCTCCGGGAAGCCCGCCGCGAACGAGCCGAGCGCCGACCCCGCGACGAAGTAGCGCATCAGCGCGCCGATCCGGGTCGCCTGGCCGCGCGGCCAGCCCGCCTCGACCAGGCAGCCGTACACCGCGTCGGCCAGCCGCAGCGCGTTCGGCCGCCGGCCGGGGCCCTGCGCCAGCACCGGGACGATGCTGGGGTGCGCGGCGAGCGCGGCGCGGTAGGAGCGGGCCCAGGCGCCCAGCGCGCCGCGCCAGTCGGCACCGGCCGTACGGAACATCGAGAGGTCCACCTCGCCGATCACGCTGTCCACCACCGCGTCCAGCAGCTCGTCCTTGGTGGCGAAGTGGTTGTAGAGCGAGGGGCCGCTGACCGAGAGGACGGCCGCCAGCCGGCGGGTGGAGAGCGCGCCCAGGCCCTCGGCGTCCACCAGGGCCAGCGCGGCCACGACGATCCGCTCGCGGCTGAGCAGCGGCGTACGGGGGCGGGCCATGGGGGGTTCCCTTCCTTCAGCGTCCGACATAAACTTGCACTGCTAGTTTACCCTGGACCGGTCGTCTGCCTGAAGGGCCCTGATCGATGAACCTGGAGCTGTCCGAGGAGCAGGCGGCCGTCCGCGCGCTGGCCGCCGACTTCACCGACCGTGAGATCGCCCCGCACGCCGCCGCCTGGGACCGCGCCGAGTCCGTGGACCGGACGATCATCGGCCGGCTCGGCAAGCTCGGCTTCCTGGGCCTGACCATCCCCGAGGAGTACGGCGGCAGCGGAGGCGACCACCTCGCCTACTGCCTGGTCCTGGAGGAGCTGGGCCGCGGCGACTCCGCGGTGCGCGGCATCGTCTCGGTCACCCTGGGCCTGGTCGCCAAGTCGGTCAACGCCTACGGCAGCGAGGAGCAGAAGCGCCACTGGCTGCCCCGGCTGACCTCCGGCCAGGCGCTGGGCTGCTTCGCCCTCACCGAGCCCGGCACCGGGTCGGACGCCGCCAACCTGGCTACCCGGGCGGTCCGGGACGGCGACCACTGGGTGCTCACGGGCTCGAAGATGTTCATCACCAACGGCACCTGGGCCGACGTCGCGCTGGTCTTCGCCCGCACCGGCGAGCCGGGCCACAAGGGCGTCACCGCCTTCCTGGTGCCGACCGACACCCCCGGATTCGAGCGCCGGGAGATCCACGGCAAGCTCGGCCTGCGCGGCCAGGCGACCGCGGAGCTGGTCCTCGACGGCGTCCGGGTGCCGGACACCGCCCGGCTCGGCGCCGAGGGCAAGGGCTTCACGGTGGCCATGGCGGCGCTCGCCAAGGGCCGGATGTCGGTGGCGGCCGGCTGCGTCGGCATCGCCCAGGCCTGCCTGGACGCGGCGGTCGGCTACGCGAAGGAGCGCGAGCAGTTCGGCAAGCCGATCGCCTCCTACCAGCTGGTGCAGGAGCTGATCGCGGACATCTCGGTCGACCTGGCCGCCGCCCGCCTGCTGACCTGGCAGGTCGCCGACCTCATCGAGCGCGGTCTGCCGTTCGCCACCGAGTCCTCCACCGCCAAGCTCTTCGCGAGCGAGGCCGCTGTGCGGGCGGCCAACAACGCGCTGCAGGTCTTCGGCGGATACGGCTACATCGACGAGTACCCGGTCGGCAAACTCCTGCGCGACGCCCGGGTGATGACCCTGTACGAGGGCACCAGCCAGATCCAGAAGCTGCTGATCGGTCGCGCCCTCACCGGCGTCAACGCGTTCTGATTCCTTCCTTCCCCTACTCAGGAGCCCAAAGCCGTGCGCCCTGTCTACTTCGCCGCCGCCCGCCGCACCCCGATCGGCCGCCTGCGCGGCGCGCTGTCCACCATCCGCCCCGACGACCTCTCAGCAGCCGTACTGCGCGGCCTGCTGGCCGAGGTGCCGGCCCTGGACCCGGCCCGGATCGACGACGTCTACTGGGGTGCGGCCAACCAGGCGGGCGAGGACAACCGCAACGCCGCCCGGATGGCCGTCCTGCTGGCCGGCCTGCCCGAGAGCGTGCCCGGCGCCACCGTCAACCGGCTCTGCGCCTCCGGCCTGGAGGCCGTCACCAGCGCGGCGCGGGCGATCGGCTCCGGCGAGGCGGAGATCGTGATCGCCGGCGGCTGCGAGTCGATGAGCCGGGCGCCCTTCGTGCTCCCCCGCCCGGACGAGGCCCTGCCGCACCGGATGGAGACCTTCGACACCCGGCTCGGCTGGCGGATCACCAACCCCCGGATGCACGAGCTGCACGGCGTGCTGAGCATGGGCGAGACGGCCGAGGAGGTCGCGGCCCGGTACGGCATCAGCCGCGAACGCCAGGACGCCTTCGCGCTGCGCAGTCACCAGCGCGCCGCCGCCGCCCGCAAGGACGGCCACTTCGACGCCGAACTCCTGCCCGTGCTGCGGCCGGACGGCGTGACGGTCAGCCAGGACGAGGGCATCCGCGAGGACAGCAGCCTGGAGCGCCTGGCCCAGCTCAAGCCCGCCTTCCGGGCCGGCGGCACGGTCACCGCCGGCAACGCCTCGCCGATGAACGACGGCGCGGCCGGCCTGCTGCTGGTCAGTGAAGAGGCCCTGAACGACCTGGGGTTGGAGCCGCTCGGCCGGTACGCGGCGGGCGCCTCGGCCGGCGTGCACCCGGACGTCATGGGCATCGGACCGGTGCCGGCCACCCGCAAGGTGCTGGGACGGCTGGGCTGGAGCGTCGAGGACGTCCAGGAGGCCGAGTTCAACGAGGCCTTCGCCGCCCAGGCGCTGGCCTGCGTCGACGAGTTGGGCTTCGACCCGGAGCTGGTCAACCCCACCGGCGGCGCGATCGCGCTGGGCCACCCGCTGGGCGGCTCGGGCGCCCGGATCCTCACCACCCTGCTGCACCGGATGCGCCGCACCGGCGCCCGGCGGGGGCTGGCCACCATGTGCGTGGGCGTCGGCCAGGGCAGCGCCGTGCTCGTCGAGAACGTCTGAGATCTCTGTACCCGAAGGAGAACCACATGCCGAAGTACACCGGCTTCGCTGGCAAGGTGGCCGTCGTCACCGGAGCCGCGCAGGGCATCGGCGCCGCCACCGCCCTGCTGCTCGCCGAGGAGGGCGCAACCGTCGCGGTGGTCGACCTGACGGCCGAGCGCGCGCAGGGCACCGTCGACGCGATCACCGCCAAGGGCGGCAGCGCCCGCGCCTACGGCTGCGACGTCTCCGACTACGACGCAGTGGAGGCCGTGTTCGCCGCCGTGGCCGAGGAGTTGGGAGGCGTGCAGATCCTGGTGAACAACGCCGGGATCACCCGCGACAACCTCTTCTTCAAGATGCCCAAGGCGGACTGGGACACCGTACTGTCGGTCAACCTCACCAGCGCCTTCAACTGCAGCCAGGCGGCCCAGAAGTACATGGTGGCGCAGAAGTTCGGGAAGATCGTCTCGCTCAGCTCGCGTTCGGCGCTCGGTGCCCGCGGCCAGGCCAACTACGCCGCCGCCAAGGCCGGCATCCAGGGCCTGACCGCCACGCTGGCGATCGAGCTCGGCCCGTACAACATCAACGTCAATGCGGTGGCGCCCGGTTACATCGCCACCGCGATGACCGCGGCGACCGCCGAGCGGGTCGGCGCGACGCCCGAGGACCACCAGTCGGAGGTGGCCGGCCGGACGCCGCTGCGCCGGGTCGGCCGGCCCGAGGAGATCGCCGCGGTGGTCGCCTTCCTGGCCAGCGAGGAGGCCTCGTACGTCAGCGGCCAGACCCTCTACGTCAACGGCGGCGCCCGCTGAGGGCGTTGATGCGATCGAGCCGGGACCACGTGGTCCCGGCTCAGCCGCGCGCGGCCCAGGCGTCCAGGATGCGCTGCTCCTTCTCCGGGGCCAGCCCCCGGTTCTGCAGGCCGCTCTGGGCGAAGCTGCGGTAGGCACTGAACGCCTCCGCCTCGCCCTCCGGCGTGGACAGCCAGGCCCAGGTGTCCCGGATCGACTCCACCACCGGTCGGCAGCGCAGCCCCGCGGCGATTGCCCGGGAGGAGTCCGGCTCCCACACCGCGTCGCCGCCGATGCCCGGCGGCATCCAGAGCGGCAGTTCGGTCCACGGCTCGACCTCGTGCTCCTGGAGCAACGCGTCGTCCACCCAGACGAGTTCGGCCTTCGACCCGGTCACCGCCAGGCACTCGCCCAGGAACTCGCCCCAGGTCGTGTTGGCCCGGACCCCGCTGACCAGGTAGCGACCGGTGCCGCCGCGCTCCACCTGGTCCAGGCCGAACGCGGCGATGTCGCGGGCGTCGATCAGCTGCATCGGCCGCTCCGGCGCCCCCTGCCCTCCCGGAGCCACCATCCGGCCGCCCCGGGCCGCCCGGGCCAACCACGAGGTCAGCCGACCCGCCCGGTCCCCCGGGCCCATGATCAGCCCGGGCTCCAGCACCAGCGCGCCCTGCGGGAAGCCCTCCTCGACCGCGCGCTCGCACCCCGCCTTGAGCGCGCCGTACTCGCCGGCGTCCTGGTCTGCGTCGGCGGCGCACGCGAAGCGCGCCGAGGACTCGTCCACCGCCGCCGTGCCCCACTCCTGCACCGCACTGATGGAGGAGACGAACAGGTACGTCCGGGTCTGCTGCGCCAGCGCCCGCACCGAGGCGCCCACCACCCGCGGCACGTAGCCGCAGACGTCCACCACCGCGTCCCACGGGCCGGCCTCGGCCAGCCGGTCCAGGTCGGCCTGCACCTCGCGGTCGCCGCGCACGACCTCGACCCCGGGCAGGTCGCGGGCGGTCTGCCCGCGGTTGAACGTCGTCACCTCCCAGCCGCGCGCCAACGCGTCGGCCACGAAGGCCTGTCCGAGGAACACCGAACCACCGATCACCAGAAGTCTCATGCACACAGTCTCGCCACATCGGGCGGCCGATTGCACGACCTGTCCGCCCACGGCGCAAGCTGTCCGCCACCCGCGAACAGACCGACCGGCACTCAGCACCTCCGGAGTCTTTACCGGGGTTTGACGCCCTTCGGGTCACGCTGGACGTCCACCGGGGTTCTGGGCTGAACGAGTTACCTGTTGGTATGGCGTGCGCTCATGTCAAGAGTCCGAAAGGACTATAGATCCATCGGCTCTTCACACGATGGGATAACCGGACCGACCTTGTGTCGGTCCGACCCACCATCAAAGGAGTTCCATGGGCACCTCCCCCGTCACCGCGGGCCCCCGACGCTCCATGACCGCGCGTGCGCTCGCACTGCTCGCTGTCGGGGCCACCGCCCTGACGGCAGGCACGGTTACCGCGCAGACCACGGTTGCCGCCGCAAGCACCCCGTCCGGCGTGACGTTCAAGTTGCAGCCCGCCTCCGCAGGCCACTTCAACGCCACCGCGCGCCCGGCCCCGCTGTCGACGTCGGACTGCGTCACGCAGATCGGCATCCACTGCTACTCGCCGCTGCAGTACCGCACCGCGTACGACCTGAACCCGCTGTACAAGCAGGGCATCACCGGCAAGGGCCGCACGATCGTCATCGTCGACTCCTTCGGCTCGCCGACGATCCAGGCCGACCTGCAGACCTTCGACAAGCAGTGGGGCCTGCCCGACACGCAGGTCGAGGTCCAGAAGTGGGGCAACGTCCCCGTCTTCGACCCGAAGAACGCGGACCAGACCAGCTGGGCCGGCGAGACGACGCTCGACGTCGAGTACGCCCACGCCATGGCGCCCGACGCGCACATCCTGCTCGTCGAGACCGCCGTCGCGGAGACCGAGGGCGTCACCGGCCTGCCCGAGATGATGGACGCCGAGCAGTCGCTCATCAAGCAGGGCAAGGGCGACGTCATCTCGCAGAGCTTCGGCGCCACGGAGAACACCTTCCCCGGCTTCGACAAGGGCGACTACTCCTCCCTCACCAAGCTGCGCTACGCCTTCAAGGCCGCCGCGGACCACAACGTGACGGTGCTCGGCGCCTCCGGCGACAACGGTGCGACCGACTCGGACGTCAACAACAACAACTACGCCTACAAGGTCAACTCCTGGCCGTCCTCGGACCCGCTGGTGACCTCGGTCGGCGGCACCCAGCTGGCCCTGGACAACAACGGCAACCGCACCGCGCCGGACCAGGTGTGGCACGACGCCTACGGCGCCGGCGGCGGCGGCGTCTCGGCCGTCTTCGACCGTCCGTGGTACCAAGCGGGCGTGGCCGGTGTGACCGGCGACCACCGCGGCACCCCCGACATCAGCATGAGCGCGGCGGTGGACGGCGCGGCCTGGACGTACGACTCGTACGACCCGACCGCCGTCGGCTGGCACCTCACCGGCGGCACCAGCGAGGCCACGCCGATCTTCTCCGGCGTCGTCGCACTCGCCGACCAGGCGGCCGGCTACCGGCTCGGCCAGCTCAACTGGCGGATGTACGGCCTGTCGCTGCTGCCCTCGCAGTGGAGCGGCATCACCGACGTCACCACCGGTGACAACGGCTGGTCGGGCGTGACCGGCTACCAGGCCGGCAAGGGCTACGACCTGGCCTCGGGCCTCGGCACCATCGACGGCGCGAAGTTCGTGCACGCGATCGCCGGTCGCTGACGCTCGATCCGCAGTAGCGGTACGGCCGCTGCCCGCCTCCCGTTTCGCACGGGGGGCGGGCAGCGGCCGTTCGTCGCTCTGTCTACTGCGCAGGGGTGACGGCGAGCTGCGCGAGGTAGCGCTCGGAGGCGCGCAGCTTGCGGCCGTCCGGGCCGGGGATGTGGGCGCGCAGCTCCAGGATCTCCGGGGCCACCTTGAGCGCCTGCTCCCGGTCGGCGATCGCCCGCCAGCAGGCCTCGGCGTTCGTCACGGCACGCTGGGTCTCCGGGTCCTCCGTCCCCTGCGCAGCGATCATGACGAGCGCGACCTCCCGGTACAGGGTTGCCGCCTGCGCCGACTCACCGGCCAACCGTGCGACGTGCGCCCTGATCTGACGGATCATCAGGACGGGCTCGGAGATCGCGCCGTTCGCGGCGACGGCTGTCTGCTCCAACGCCAGGGCCAGCCCGGCGGCCTTCGCGTACTCGCCGGCCTCGGCGCTGCGGGCGATCCGGCCCAGCGCCTCGCGGTAGTCGTCGGGAGGCGCCGGGGCCGCCTGCGGCGGGACGGCGTCGGTGGGTACGGCCTCCACGGGTACGGCGTCGGCGGGTGCCTCGTCCACGGGTACGGCGTCCGTGACTGCGGCGTCCGTGACTGCGGCGTCCGTGGCTGCGGCGTCCACCGGTTCGGCGTCCGCGATCTGCACCGGCTGCTCCGCCTCCGGTTCCACCGCAGGTTCCACCTCCGGCGCCGCCTTCGCCAACGACACCGGCCGGACCGGTCGCGGCGGGGTCGGCGGCACGTCCGGCTTGACCAGCGACACCGGCCCGCCGCCCGCCGCGACGCGCTCGACAGCCGGGCCCGCCGGCTCCGGCCGGGCGGCCTGCGGCATGGCGACCGGCGCAGCGACCGGGGCGGCCACCGCCGCCGGTGCGGCGGCCGGCGGCAGCTCGCGCGTCGGCAGACCGGCCGCGTCGGCCCCCTGCTGACGGGCCGTGTTGCGGAAGACCGGCCGGTCCGACCCGTGCGAGGCGAACACCAGCACGTCCGGGCGCAGCACCGAGTGCACCTGCGAGCGCAGCTGCTCGGGCGCCAGGATCGGTCCAGCCCCGGGCCGTCCGCCGTGCAGCGTCTCGATCAGCGCCCGGGTGAACGTGCCGATCTGCTCGGCGTCCGGACTGACCACCGCCCACAGCGGCAGCCCCTCCACCAGCGGCGTCGGCGACGCCTGCAGCAGCGGCCAGGCGGCCTGGTCGGCGCTGAGGTCGGCGATCACCAGGGTGTCCCAGTCGGCCGGACGGGCCCGCAGCTCGGCCGCCACCGCCTGCCAGGCCAGCCCGTCCTGGCGGACCGTCCCCGGCTTGGAGTCGCGCAGCGTCAGGTGGAGCCCGCCGCCGCGCTTGTCGAGCACCAGGTGCCCGCCGAGGTGCAGCAGCAGCGGACCGGGATGCCGGGCGGCCGCGCGCAGGTGGGCGACGACGGTGTGCGGGTCGCTGGCCGACGGGAGATGGACGGCGTCCACCGCGTCGGCGGCGAGCAGGGTCTGCGGCGAGACGGCCGCGAGCATCGCGGACAGCACCTGCGCCTGTCCCGAACCACCGCGCCCCCAGCCGCGCCGGCCGGCGCCGCCGTACCCGCCCTCGACCGCGAGCAGTCGGCCGCGCAGACCGCCGCCGACCGAGGTCGCGCCCGAAGCGGTGCTGCCGCCCTCGCCCTCCGCGGCCGGCAGCCGCAGCCCGGTGACCGTCCATCCGGTGGCGGCCGACGGGATCGGCGGCGCGGCCGGCGGCTCGGGAATCGCGGGCGGAGCCGGCGGCACGTTGTTGTCCCCCAGCGGCGGCATCGGCACCGTCGCCGCCAGCGGTGCCGACGGCGGCAGGGGCACGGTCGCCGCTGCCGCGCGGGCGGCCGCCGCCCGCGCCTCGGCCTCGGCCCGGTAGGCCTCCGGAACGGCGTCCTCGATCACCGGCAGCAGCGCTGTCCCGTCGAGCCCCGAACCACCGAGCCCCGAACCGCCGGGCCCGGGACCGGCCGACGGGACCGCGCCCGGCTCACCGGTCACCGCCCCGGCCGGAACCCCGGAGGTCGATGCACTGTCCGCCAACGCCGGTCACCACCCCGTCCGCCGTACCCGGCGGCTGTTCTCAGTCCGCAGGTCGCGGCGACCCACCACCGCTCCCCTTTCGCGCCACCTTACGGGGTGATCTCCCCTCTACTCCAGGCCGGGGCGACGGCGCCGTCGGACGCTCCGCCGAGCGCGGCTGATCCCTTCGGGTGAACCGCTGCACGTTCCGCAGCCGAACCGGTGTTCGCCGTGCCTAAAGTGACGCCACGCGCCCCTTCGGCCACGCACCAGGCCCGCGCGGGGCGATGCCCTGCTGCCGATCCGCGTCTGCCGACCCCCGAAGGAACCGCGAATGAAGCTCACCGTGCCCACCTCGCTCTCCGCACTCACCACGCTCAGCACCAAGCGATCCCTGCTGCCCATCGCCCTGCTGGCCCTCGGCGCCGCCGCCGTACCGGCCGCACCCGCCGCAGCCACCGCCGCCGCGATCCCGCCCGCGGCCCGCGGCCCGTTCTGCCTCCCCGCACAGGTCGACCAACTGCACGGCCTGCAGAGCAAGTTGGACGACCTGGCCAGGTCTGGCCGGGCTGGCAACGGCCAGTACTGGTACGTCGACCAGTCCGCCTGCAAGCTCACCGTCGCGGTGCTGAGCGGCGCGCAGGACCGCGTGACGCAGGACTTCCTGGCCGACCTGGACCCCCAGCTGCTGAACGTCACCGAGGTCTCCTCGGCGGTCTCGTCCCGGGTCGCCAAGGTCCCGGCCCCGCTGGACTCCGGAACCCCGGCGGCCGACCTGGCATTCAACGGCGGCACGCCGATCTTCAGCGGCACCACCGGCGAGGTCTACGAGTGCACCAGTGGGTTCAACAACTACCGTGACGGCAAGGCGACCACCGCCGGGCACTGCGGAGCTGCCGCGCCCAACTGGTACGACCGCAGCAAGAACCTGCTCGGCTCGGTCACCGCCAAGAAGTTCCCCGGGCACGACTGGGCCGTCATCACCCCCACCGACCGGTGGACGCTGAACAGCACGGTCATCGACGACGGCGTGGTGCAGCAGATCACCTCCTTCGGCGTCCCCGCGTTGCGCGAGCAGGTCTGCGGCACCGGCGCCACCAGCGGCACCGAGTGCGGGTACATCGAAGCCACCAACGTGACCGTCAACTACCCCGACGGCGTGGTCACCGGGCTCGCCGAGAGCACCCAGAACGGCAACGCGGGCGACTCCGGCGGTCCCGTCTTCGACCGCGCGAAGGACAAGGGCCTGGGCCTGATCAGCGGCGGCCCGCAGGGCGGCGGCGGCCCCACCTTCTTCCAGCCGCTGAACTTCTGACGTCACGTCAGTCCTCTGGTGGCCCGTTCTGCGGGAACGGCCACCAGAGGATTCGCGAGCTACCTGCCGCTGCCCAGCAACTCGCCGAGCCGGGCCCGGTCGTGGAACGCCGTCGACACCAGGACCCCCAGGAGCCGCAGCGCCTCGAAGTCGTTACTGCGCGCCACGAACATGCCCGCCTCGCAGTCGTACGTCAGCCGCTCCCCGATCTCGGGAGCGTACGCGTCCACAGCTGAGCGGGCGACGGACTCCCAGCCGTACCCGTTGCTCCGCCGACCGCGAGCCTCGAACTCGTCCGCCACGGCGACCATGGCGTCGTCGGTGAGGAGCAGTCCGTAGGACCCGGGGTCGTGGTCGTACTCGATGAGCGTCAGAGGCGCATACGTCGTCCGGTCGGTATCCATGAGCCAGACCGTACGGATCGGCACTGACAACGGCCGGTCAGAGCTCCAGCGCGAAGCGGCGGCAGACGTGGACACGGGCGAACTGCTCGCGGAGCAACGGCTCGTCCCGCAGGTTGGCGTGCAGGAAGGCCATCATCGGCCGTAGCCCCGGGCGGCGTTCGGCGATGGCACGGTCGGGCTCCGCGGGCTCGGTGTAGTAGTTCGCGTATACGTGGAGGTAGTGCTCGCTCTCGGCGAAGCCCATCGCCCGGTACCAGCGGAGCGTGTCCGGGTCGTCCCGGGTCCACGCGTCCAGCGTCCGCACACCCAGCGCCGCGACGCGGGCGCGCGCATCGGCCAGCAGGGCGCGGCCGATCCCCTGGTGCTGGTGGTCCGGGTGGACGGCGACGGTGTCGACGGTCGCCAGCGCGCCCTCGACGGTGACGTCCATGATCCCGACGACGGCTCCGCGCTCCCCAGCCGCCACCAGGGCGAAGCCCGGAGCGGGGATCGGGGGTTTGGCCCTCAGGACATCGTCGAAATAGGCGGTGTCCAGGAACGACAGCACCCGGCAGCGCAGCCAGGCGGTCTCGTCGGCGGGGGCGTACTCACGTATGGCGTGGTTCAAGGCAGTGATCCTCAACTGACATGGCGATGCACGGACGGTGGCGGCGGTCGCGGCATTGAGAGATCACGACAGGGAGTCTGCGCGCCGACCCGTACTCGGGCAACCGGTTTTGTCCTACGCTCGGTGAGCCATGAACCAGACAGGCGGCTACTCCGGCACTCCGCTCCTCCGCAAGCTCGGGGTGAAGGCGGGGCACCGGGTGCTGTTCGTCCGGTCGCCGGACGGCTTCGACCCGCGGCCGATGCCCGCGGGCGTGCGCGTGCACCGGCGGGCGGGGGCGGGGCCGTACGACGTCATCGTCGCGTTCGCGGCCGATCGCGCTGTGCTGGACGGGCACTTGGCCGCCCTGCCGGGCAGGCTTGACCGGGCGGGCGCGCTGTGGATCTGCTGGCCGAAGAAGTCGTCCGGCGTCCGGACCGATGTCGGAGAGCAGGACGTGCGGGCGGGCGGCCTGGCCCTGCCGGTCGGACTGGTGGACGTCAAGGTCGCCGCGATCGATGCCACGTGGTCGGCGCTGAAGTTCGTGTACCGGCTCGGCGTGCGATGAGCGGGTAGACCGTAGCCTGCGGTGGAGGGGCAGGTAGTGTCCTGGCGATGAATGGCGTGGAACGGGAGTCGGGATGATCGGCCTGGTCGTGGTGGGGTTTTTCGCGCTGGTCTTCGCCGTGGTGGTGGGTGTGGTGTTCCTCGCCTTCGCGCTGACCATGCGCAAGGGGCAGCGCACCGGCGTCCAGGGGTCGGGGGCGCAGTCTGGCCGGCAGGGCGGCGGCCTGGAGTGGCTGCCCGAGGACGCCCAGGGACATCCGGGGCACCACCACCAGCATCACGACCACCACCACCACACCTCGTCGCCGAGCTTCGACAGCGGCAACTCGTCCACCTCGCACCACGACTCGGGCGGCCATCACCACTGACTGAGGGGCGTATGTCAGAGAATCCCGTTCGGCAGTTCTACGACCAGCTGACCGCCGACTACCACCTGATCTACCAGGACTGGGACGCGGGCATCGCCCGCCAGGGCGCGGCCCTGGACCAACTCATCACCGCGCAACTGGGCGCCACCGCACAGACGGTGCTGGACTGCGCCTGCGGAATCGGCACCCAGGCCATCGGCCTGGCCCAGCGAGGACACCGCGTCACCGGCAGCGACCTGAGTCCCGCCGCGGCCGCCCGCGCCGTACGCGAAGCGGGAACGCGCGGAGTCGCCCTCCCGACGACCGCGGCGGACATGCGCCAACTGCCGTTCCGGGCGACGAGTTTCGACGCGGTCCTGTGTGCCGACAACGCGCTTCCGCACCTGCTCACCGCCGAGGACGTCCACGCCGCGCTGACCGACATGCACCGAGTGCTCCGCGCCGACGGGCTTCTGCTGCTCAGCATCCGGCCCTACGAGCAGGCCCGCCTCACGCACCCCACCACAACTCCGCTCCAGGTGTCGCACACCCCCGCCGGACGGACGATCACCTTCCAGCTGTGGAACTGGCACGCCGACGGTCAACGGTACGACGTCGAACACGTCCAGCTGCTGCCCGAGGGCGACGCGTGGACCAGCCGGGTACGCCGAACCACCTACTGGGCGCTGACCCGGGAGCAGCTCACCGGCTTCGTCATCGACGCCGGATTCACCGAACCCACCTGGCACCGGCCCGAGGACAGCGGCTTCTTCCAACCGCTGCTGACCGCTCGAAGCCGGTAGCCACCGCGGAACCGGCCCTACGCGTCAGACTGCGACGGGTGTGGCGCCGGCGCTCGGCTGTGTGCTGCTGCCCGGGTCGGCCGGCAGGTTGTTCTCATTGAGCGAGAACGCCTTGCGGGCGGTGGCCAGGGCAACAGCAGGGTCATTGGTCTGCATGGCTGCCTGGAAGGCCCCCACCGGGTCGGCGGTGTTGAGGGCGGCCGCCTGCCATACGGTCTCGTCGGCCTGAAGACTGCTCACCAGCGTAGCGATCTGGCCCTTGACCTCGGTTGGCCACTGCCTCCTGCCCAGCAGCTCCAAGGTGTCTATGAGTACCTGGGAATTGCCCTGCGAGTCCTGAAGGGCCATCCCCCGGTCGGTCTCCGTTCGACTCACCACCCGGATCTGCATGTCGAGCTCGGCGGTGTCGTCCACGAAGTCCTGCTGAGTCTGGGTCAGACCGGTGGAGCCATCCGAGTCGCCGGGCCCGGGCAGCACAGGCGCTGAAGGCGCGGTCCTGGGAGCGCTCACGTGGAAGTTCAGGGTGCCGTAGACCGCGCTCATCGTCCCCGCGATCAGCCCGAGTGTCCCGAGCACCACGCCCGCGATGGCGAGCCCGATCCCGCGCTGGCGGCGACGCCGGAGTTGGACCAGCGCGGCGATTCCGAAGCCCAGTGCGGCCGGCCAGAGGCAGCAGGTGACCCCGGTGACCAGCGAGGTGATGGCCAGCCCGTTGGTTCCCTCGACCACCGGGCGCCCGTCGGAGGGGTAGGGGTAGGGCCCGACCTGCGCGGACGGGTGAGGGTACTGGCCCGCGCCGGGCGGCGGCCCGTACGGGGCACCCGGCGTACCCGGTGCCGCCCACGGGTCGGTGGGACGAGCGTCCTGCGGCGCTGCCGCTTCCCCGCCGTCCGGTTGCGCTGCGTCCGTCATGCTCCCGCCCCCAAGCCTGCTGCCCGCGCAGCTGTTCGATCGTGGCCGGACTCTAGCGGATCACGGACACGTCCCGACGCGGCCGCCCGGATCCCCGGCCGACTCCTGTCAGGCGCCGGAGAGGAGGTCGCGCAGGAGGGCCACGGTGTCGGGGTCGAGGCTGCGGCCGGTGCGGCGGCTGAGGGCGTCCAGGCGGTTGACGGCTTTCAGGAGTTGGTCGCGGGCGCCGGCTGAGGCGTAGGCGTAGAAGAGGTCGCGGTGCAGGAGTTCGACGTCGGGGGCGACGGCGAGGCCGCGGAAGACCGCTGCCTCGGCGCTGCGGTGGTCGCCGTACTGGAGGCGGCGGGCGGCCAGTTCGTGGGCGGTGTCGACGACGGCGGCGAGCATGTCCTGGCGGGCCGCCTCGGCCCAGCCGTACGTGGTGGCCGGGGCCTCGGCGAAGGGGGCGCCGCGGACCAGGGCGAGCGCGTGGGCGAGCGCGGCGTCGGCGGTGGTGCTGGTGCTGCGCATGCCGCGTCGGTAGAGGCTGCGGAACTCGTCCCAGTCGCAGGTCACGGTGGGTGCGAAGGTGCAGCCGTCGGGGCTGTCCGATCGGAGGAAGGCGCGGCCGTCGGGGGCCGCGCCGAACCAGGTGGCCAGTTCCGGCAGTGAGGCGGGCAGGGCCTGGTCGGGGCGGGCATGGTCGCCGGGGTGGAGTGCGCGGTCCACGGCGGCGGGGTCGGCGCCCGGGTTGAGGGCGAGGTAGGCGGCCAGCTCGGTGAGACCGGACAGGGCTGCGGGATCGGCCGGACCGGTGGCGCCGAGGACGTCGACCGGGCCGAGCAGGCGGACCCGGGGCGCGGTGCGGACGGCGTGCGCCTCCGGCGAGCGGAGGATCGCAAGCAGGTCGTCGGCGTCGGTCCGCGCGGTGACCGTGCTGATGGTGGACGGCGTCGGCGCGGGCGTGGCGGGTTCGGGACGGGCGGGCACCCGGGGGTCGCTGGCGCTGGGGGCCGGGGCGGCGCCGTGCATGGGGAGGGGCTCGGGAGTGGGGTCGGGCACGGGGGCGGGCTCGGGCACGGGGGCGGGCTCGGCGGGCGGGGCGAGCTCGAAGGCGGGCTCGAAGGCGGGCTCGGGCGCCGGTTCGGGGGCGGCGGACTCCGGCAGCTGGGCGGTGACCGGGATGACCACCTGTCCGCTGTTGGCCTTCAGGCCGCGGTTGTTGATGCTGTGCCGGGGCGGCGCGTCGAGCGGCAGCCCCGAGAGCGGGCCCGAGGGGGACACGGGCAGGGAAGGTGAGGGAGTGGGCGGCGGTGAGGCCGAGTACGGGTCATTCGGGAAGCCGGCCGAACCGCCGGGCGCGGCCGCCGGGTCGATGGTGGCGAACGGGCTGCTGCCGGTCCCGATCAGCCGGGCGATCAGCCGCGGTCCGGCCTCCGGCACGCCGTCGGGCAGCGACGCCCCGACGAACGGTGCGTCGGCCGCCGAGCCCGGGGCCCCGACTCCCGCCAACACGGGTACGGGCCTGGGCAGATCGGCAGGCTCCAACTCCTCGCCGTCGAACGTCCAGGTGGGCGCGGGCTGTTGCTCCACCGATCCGGACGTGTGCATCAACTCGCTCCAGTGGCCGAATTGTTCGTCGGTCAGCCGCTGGAGTTGCAGCGAGAGGTGGAGTCCGGGCAGGTTCGCCGCGCCGGCGCTCGGCAGGGTCCAGCGGGCCACCGGGCCGGCGCCGCGCTCGGGGGCCCGGGTGACGACGGCCAGGCAGGTGCGCGGACGGCCGTCCAGCAGGCGGCCGAGCTCGGCGGGGACGGCGCCGCTGGGCGGCTGGGCGGAGAGCACGATCTCCGGCACCCAGGCCTCGTCGGCGTGGCCGCGGCTGCGGGCGTCGCGGGGGTGGGCGGCTCCGGCGGCGACCAGCGAGGCCCTGGCCTTCGCGGTGCGCGGGCCGAGCGCCGACAGTGCGGCCTCCAGGTGGGGGTAGCGGTGCACGCGGTCGGCCACGGTGTCGGAGACCGGGAGGTCGTCGGCGAAGCCGATCAGGTGCAGGTTGAGCTTGTCGGCCAGCGGGCTGTGGGCCAGCTCCAGCGCGATGGTGCGCAGCACCCCGCGCGCGTCGTCGGGGTGGCCGCTGAGGTGCAGCAGGCGGACCGTCTCCAGGTCGGCGAGCACGGCCGCGCCGTCGGCGGCGCTGCCGAGCGTGACCAGGGCCGGATAGGGCGCCGGGACCTTGGCGGCCTGCTGGGCGGAGAGCAGGTCGCCGGAGTCGCTGGCACACCACCACACGTTGGCGGCGTGCGCGGCGCGGAACGGCGCGATCGGCACGGCCGGTGCCGCCAGGTGCAGTTCGATGGTGCCGCCGGCGGTCACCCGTACGGCCGCGAGGGCGGGCAGGCGCTTGCCGGTCCGGCTGACGTTGCGGGCCAGGGTGCGCAGCGAACGGTTCAACTGGTCGAGCCCGGTGCCGCTCTGACGAGCCTTCAGCTCCGACTCGAAGGCGGCGGCGGGCGCCGGCGGCATCAGGATCCGGTGCCGGGGACGGCGGGCGCGCTGCTGGATGACGCGCCGGTTGGCCACCGCGCCGATCATCGCGGCGGCGAGCAGCAGGCCGACTCCGGAGGCTTCCAGGGAGGCGGTGTAGTCGCCGCTGGGCGCCTCGGCCTTGGCGCCTCCGGCCTTGGCGGCGGGGTGAGCCTCCGAGCGCGGCGCAGCGGAAGGGTGCGGCGTGGCGGAGGGGTGCGGCGTAACAGAAGGGTGCGGCGCTGCCTCGGGGTTGGCGAGCACCGGCGCGGACGGAGCCGGCGCCGGTGCAGGGGCAGCAGCGGGAGCAGGAGCAGGAGCAGCAGCGCCCCCCGGGACCGTCAGCACCGTCCCCGCCACCACCACGTCCGGGTCCGTCAGCCGCTCTCCGTCCGGCTCCTGCACTCCCTTGTTGGCCGCGAAGAGTTGCGGCCAGTCCTGCGAACTCCCCATCTCCCGCAGCGCGATGGAGGACAGCGTGTCCCCGTCCCAGACCGTCGTCGTGGCGTCGTGCGCGCCTGCGGCCGGCCCGGGTACGGACGCGGCGGGCACAGGCGCGGGCGCCGGGGCGGCGTCCGGCGCCGCGCCGACCGGCATCAGCAGCTGCCAACCCGGCTGGATCGGCCGGTCCGCGTCGAAGCGGGCCCCCGAACCGTCCATCACCCGACCGGCGTTGAGCTTGGTAATCTCCTGCCAGCGTTCACCGGAGCCGAGTTGGCGCTCGGCGATCGACCAGAGACTGTCGGCGGGACGGCTGTCGCGCACCGTGTAGGTGGGCTGCTGCGGGTCCGCGGCGGGCAGCGCGGTCCTGGGCGCGGTCACCGGACCGGCCGTCAGGGCGGCGTACTGCGGCGCGGGCGCGAGCTGTGCCGGAGCCGTCGCGGCGGTCAACTGCCCGGGGGTGGCGGCGAAGGAGGCCCCGGCCACCGGCAGCAGGGCGATCACCGCGCCGACCAGTCCGGCCGCGATCCGCTGGCTCCAGCCGAAGGCCGGCAGCCGCCGGGCGACCCGGCCGCGCAGCTGGGCCGGGATCTCCAGCAGCACGGAGAGTGCGAAGCAGAGCCAGCCGATCCAGCCGATGCCGACCAGCGCCCAGAGGAAGAGCCGCCCGTCGTCGGGCGAGCTGAGCACCTGCCAGAGGTTCCCGCCGGCGGCTCCGCCCATGGCGTCCACCGACGTCGTCCCGTAGTAGAGCAGCGCCGGGACGCCGACCAGCAGGACGGCCAGCACCAGCAGCGCGCCGAGCGCGCCCGGCAGCGAGCGCAACGGGCTGCGCCGGCGCCCCGGCGGCCGGGCGGCGGCGCGCCCGGGGGCGGCGGAGTCGCCCGGACGGCCGGCGGCCTGGGCGCTCGGGCGGGCATGGACCTTGGCTCGTGGCGCGGCCATCAGGCGCCCCCCGCTTTCTCGACTCCGTGCACGAGGGTGGCGGTGCCCTTGCCTTGCACGGACAGGGTGGGTGTGTTGAACAGGCCCAGCAGGGCGGTGTCGTACGTGGTGTCGATGGTGATGGTGATGCTGGCGGAGGGCGGTTGGTCGGGCGGCGGCGGTTCGGCGTGCAGTCCGTACGGCGCGAGGTACGCGTCGGCCGCGGCGTAGGCCGCGGTGGTGTCGATCAGGAAGCCCCGACCGCCGAGCAGCGCGCCCTGGTCGATCTGCTGCCCGCCGACCCGGGCTGCCTCCTGGGCGAGCGCGTCGGCGTTGGCGGTGGCGCGCAGCCGACCGCCGCAGTCCAGCACGATGCCGATGAACAGCAGCATCATCATGGCGCTGAGCGCCACGAAGATCGAGACGGTGCCCGCGTCACGGGCGTCTCGACGGATCCTCACGTTCCCTCCCCCACACGGCGGTGCACTACTGCGACCGGTAGCGGTCGATGACCGATTTGAAGCTTCCGTGCATGTGCACCACACCGCCCGGTAGTACCCCCACCGGGAGCAGATCATTCACCGAAACCGTGCACTCGACGTCCACTTCGACCAGCGTGAGCGGCTGCGCGCCGGGGACCTGGAGCGGAACCTGCCGGGCGTCGACCTGCGGATCGGGGCAGGCGACGCCCTGCTGCTTCAGCGCGTCGGTGACGGCGGCGGCGGCCACCTGCTGCGTCGGAGCGCCGGAGCGGTCCAGCGAGGCGCTGCGCGCTCCGGCGCGCGCGGCGGCGTCCACCGTGCCACCGACCGTCTGCAGCCGCCCGATCGCGACCACCAGGCAGAACAGCAGCACAATGGCCGGCGCCAGCATCGCCGCCTCGATCGCCAGGCTGCCGGCCTGCGCGTCCTGACGCCTGTTCACGACCTCACGCCACGTCATGGCGTCACGTACCGCTCGATCGGCGCCGAGGCGCTCTGGGTGATCTTCAGACCGTCGAAGCCGGGCAGCAGGATCAGCGGGTCGACGCGCACGGTGACGGTCATGTCGGTGGCGGTTCGCACGGGCGTGTCGACCGTCGGCTTCCCGAGCAGGCCGCCGAAGCGGTCCAGGAAGGCCTGGGCGCGGCTGGTCGCGTCCTGGTCGGAGGAGCCGTACGCGCGTCCCGCGTCGACGCCCTCGCGCGCGGCGGTGAGCGCCACGCTGTCGGTGTACCAGAGCAGTGAGCTCTGCGCGACGAGGACGACCAGGAAGAGCACCGCCGGGAAGACGAGCGCGAGACTGATGCTGAGGACCCCGCTGTCGCGCTCCCGGCGGCGCTCCCGGATCACTGCCCGACGCCCGCGGGAATCGTGGAGGGGACCTTGGTCTCGACGGACTTGCCGAGCGAGGTGAGTGCGGCCAGCACCACTCCGGCGATCCCGATCACCACGATGACGATCAGCGCCATCTCCACGCTCAGCGCGCCGCGGTCGCCCTCGGCCCGCGCCGTGCGCGCGCGCCCGGCGTGCACCCGGAGCAGGGCGGTGGCGAGCTGCAGGGTCAGCAGCAGGGGGGCCAGCAGCAGGACTGGCAGAGTACGCAGGGTACGCAGGGTCTTCATGGTCAGCTCTCCCAGATGGACGGAATTCCGATGGGCCGGAATCGAGTTCGGCGTGGACTTCGGAGCACACATGGACTTCAGAACACATGGAGCATTTGGTACAGCGCCGGGTAGACGATCAGGACGGTCATCAGCAGCGTGAGCGCGGCGCCGGGCGCCACCATCTGTTCGCTGTCGGAGCCGGCCTTGGCCAGCTCCGCGGCGAGCAGTTCGTCGCGCAGGCCCTTGGATCGGGCCCGCAGGGTGTCGTACACGGCGGCCCCGTCGGTGCCGGAGAGCCGCATGATGTCGGCGACGTCCTGGAGGGGGGTCAGGCCGAGTTCGTCGGCGAGTCCGTCCAGGCCGTCCCAGGGGGGCAGCCGGTCGGTGGCGGCCCGCTCCAGGGCGTCCCGGATCCGCCGGAAGACGGTGCCCCGGCCGACCGCCGCCGCCCGCCGCATCGCCTCGGCGGGGCCGTGGTCGGAGGCCCGTTCCAGTGCGACGAGTTCGAGGTAGGCCGCGATGCCGTGCAGGTACTCGGTCCTGGCCTCCTTGGCCTCGCTCTCCACGATGGCGTCCGGCAGCAGCCAGCCGCCCACCGCGAGGGCCACGCCGAGCAGCGCGGGCAGGACCGCCGACAGGTTGATCCCGACGAGCGCCGCCATCGCCGAGAGGTAGCCGGGCAGCAGCAGGCCGATCAGCGCGAAGAGCAGCTTGTGCGCCATGAACCGGGCCGGGGTACGGCCGATCAGGGCCAGCGACTGGCGCGGCACCCGCGTGCCCGCGTAGACCAGCGAGCGTCCGCCGAGGCGGTCGTACCAGGTCGCCTCCTCGTCCACCCGCTCCGCGCGGTGCTCGACCGGCGCGCGGTGCAGCCGGTCCAGTGCCTGGCCCAGGTCCGGTGGCGAGGGCCGTAGTTCGGCGACCAGCAGGGCGACTCCGCCGGCGGCGGCGGCGCCGGCCAGCACGGCCCACGGCGAGATCATTGGTACTCCTTCAGGAACGGGAGCTCGGGGTCGGCCTGCACGTCGTCCGACGCGTCCGACGCGGGCAGCGCGCCGACCCGGCTGCGCCGGTCGGGCTCCAACAGCCGTGGCAGCGGCGGGTTCAGGGCCAGTGAGCGCATCCAGGCCAGGACCGCGACAAACAGCGCGGCCAGGATGCCGAGCACCACCTGCCCCTGGTAGGAGCTGTACGGCGCGGTGTAGCGGTCGTTGAAGGAGCCCACCACGATCACGCCGAGGATGATCGTCACCAGCCAGCGGATGGTGGTGCGGTGCTTGGCGCGGTCCGCCTCGATCGCGCGGCGCTGGCGGACCTCCTCGCGGACCGACTCGGCCAGGTCGGAGAGCGCGCGGGCCAGCCCTGGGCCGCTGCCGCCGGCCCGCAGCAGCAGCGCGGCGAGCACCTTGTCGGCGGTGGCGTCCGCCAGGCTGTCGGCGAAGGCGCGCAGCGCGTCCTCGGCCCGCCAGCGGGCCTGCAGCCGGGCGGCCAGCTCCTCGATCTCGGGGGCCAGCGCGGCGGGCGCCGTCTTGCGGCTGCCGAGCAGCGCCTGGTTGAGGCCGACGCCGAGCAGCAGGACGTCGGCGAGCCGCTGGGTCCACTCGGCCAGCGCCTCCAGTCGCACGATCCGCCGGGTGTCGGAGCGGGTGGCGGCGAAGAGCCAGGGCAGGCCGAAGACGGCCAGCGGGACCAGGCCCAGGGTCAGCGGAATCCGGCTGAACAGCCAGGCCAGCGGGGCGCAGACGAGCGTGAGGGCGAGTTGGACGCGGCGGCGCCGGACCATCTGCGGGCTCGGGGTACCTGGCCCGCCGTACCAGAGGACGTGCGCCCGGCCGGCCAGCGGGCCGGGTTCGGCGCGCTCGGCGGCGCGGTTGCCGTTGAGGCCGACGGCGAGGGCGACCAGGCCGCCGGCCAGCAGGAGCCCGCACAGGGCGTAGAGCAGCATCAGCGTGGTCCCTCCGGACGGGTGGTGGCCTGCCAGGTCGGGAGACCACCGATCCGCAACGAGAGCGGTGCACTCCATGTGCCGTACGCGGACTGCAGCAGGCCGGCGTCGAAGCCGGCCCGGCGCAGGTCGTCCAGGCAGTTCGGCGGGGTGTGCGGGACCGCGCGGGGCTCCCCCAGGTCGGGGCGCGGCCCGAAGACGGTGTTCAGCGCCGGGCGGCCCTGCTCGCCCAGGCCGGTGATCTCCATGACGTGCGAGACGAACCGGTGCCGCCGGCCGCCGACCGCCGTCTCGTCGACCATCGACACGTGCACGATCAGGTCGATCGCATTGGCGATCAGCCGGTAGGCGAGGCTGTCGGTCATGTGCGAGCCGTACTCCAGGCAGAGTTCGGCGATCCGGTCGACCACCATCTGCGGGCCACGCGCGTGCAGCGTGCACATCGAGCCGCCCTCGCCGTTGGTCATCACCCGCAGCATCGGGACCACCTCGCCGGAGCGGACCTCGCCGACGATGATCCGCGAGAGCGTCATGCGCAGCGCGGCGGGGATCAGCTCGCCGATCGTCAACTCGCCGGCCACCTTGCCGTCGACGCGCTCGCCGTTGCCCTCGCGGGCCTCCATCGGGACCACCTGGCGCAGGTGGCCCAGGGTGTGCAGCCAGAGCTCGAACTCCGACTCCAGCGTGCCGACCCGCTCGTCCGGCGGGATCTCGGCCGCCATCGCGCGCAGCAGGCTGGTCTTGCCGACGCCCTGGGTGCCGGTGATGATCACGTTCTTCCGGGCCCGGATGGCGGCGGCCAGGAAGGCGGCGATGGTCGGGTCGACGGTGCCCAGCGTCACCAGGTCGGACAGCGTCGCCGAGGCGACCCGGTGGCGGCGGATCGCGACGTACGGGCGCGGGGTCACCTCGGTCATCGCCTGCAGGCGCATGCCGCCCTCCAGGCGCAGCGCCAGGGTCGGGCTGGCGGTGCTCAGACTGCGCTCGCCGCCGCCGTGCTGACGGGCCAGGTCCTGGAGCATCTCGACGAGTTCGGCGTCGCTGTCGGCCACCGGCGGTACCTGGCGCAGCGGTTGGTGGACCCGGGAGATCCAGACGTCGTCGCAGCCGTTGATCAGGATGTTCTCGATCTCCGGGTCGTCCAGGTACGGCTGGAGCCGGCCGGCCCGGAAGAGCAGGTCGTAGACGGCCTCGGAGAGCGCGCGGTCCTGCTCGCGGGTCGGCGGCACGCCGTGGCTCTGGGCGTAGGCGTCGGACCAGCGGGCCACCGCCTCCTCGATCAGCGCCCGGCCGCGCTGGCGGCGGGTGGCGCGGTCCGCGTCCAGTCCGTGACTACCCGTCAGGCGCGAGAGCTGCTGGTGCAGTTCGGCCGCCACCTGGCGCTTGAGCTCGCGGGCCACCTGCTGGTCGACGGGCGGCGCGGTGGCGGCTCCCCAGGGGTCGAGGGCCGGCAGGACGGGCAGGCCGGCCGGCGAGGCGGCGGCGTGCCGCGGCTGGCCCTCGAACGGTGCCTCGAACGGCACCTCGGACCGCGGCTGGGCCCACCGGGGCGGCTGCGGCGGGAACTGGCCGACCGGCTGCGCGGACGGGCGGACCGGGCCCGGGATCACCGGCCCGGCCTGCGCCGGTGCCTGTTCGTGGACGTCGTGGACGGCCGGGTTGGGGGCGATCGGCGACCACGGCAGCCCGGCCGGGTCGCCGACCGGACGCTCGTGCATCGGGCTACCGCGCACGGAGCACCGCCCCCTGGGTCTGCGTATTGTCCTGCTGCGGGCCGTCCTGCTGCGCGCGGAACTGCTCGGGCGCGGCCGGGTGCGGCGCCAGGCCGGCCAGCGGCGGGTACGGCTCGGCGGGCTGCGGCACCACCGCCGCCGGGGAGGCAGGGCGGACCGGACCGGTCCGCACCGGGCCGGTCTGCGGCACGGCGTACGGCTGCTCGCCGTACGGCGCACCCCACGACTGCTCCGGCTCCGGTGCGTACACCTGCCCGGACGGCGCCGCGTACGGCTGCTGCACCTGCGGGGCCTGCTGAACCTGCGGGACCTGCTGTACCTGCACCTGCGGCGGCGCCGGGTACGCGAGCGGGTGGGCCTCCTCCGGCGCGCCCCACCCGTACCCGGCAACCTGCGCGGGCGCAGCGGGCACCGCGCCCGTGGCGGTGAGCCGGGTGCGCCGCCGCTGGACCACCGCCTGGATCCGGTCCGCCGCCGTGCGCGCGGTGCGCATCAGCTCCGAGCGCACGAAGCGCCGGTCCGTGCTGTCCCCGCCGTCCGACAGCACGTGCGCCGTCCGGGCGGCGTGCGGCAGCAGCCCCAGCACCGGCAGCCCGAACTCCCGGGTGATGTCCGCCGCCGGGTAGGGCCCCTCGGTGATCACCAGCAGCCCGAGCGCGTCCGCCCCGGTGCCGGCGGCCGCCAGGTCCTCGCTCAGCGCTGCCAGTCGCGGCCGGGCCGCGCTGAGCCCGCGCAGCGTGCTGCGCAGCGTCACCAGGACGGCGTCGGCCCGCCGCGCGAGCACCGCGCTGGGGCCGGTCGCCCCCGAGCGCCCGAGGTCGAGCAGCACGTCGTAGCCGCGCGCGTCGAGCGCGTGCAGCGCTTCGACCAGCGGCTCCCAGGTGTAGGCGAGCCCGGCGGCCTGGGCCGGGTCGGTCAGGCCGGGCAGCAGCAGCCGCTCGCCGGTGCCGGTGGGCGAGATGTCCACCAGTTGCTCCCAGAGCGCCTCGGCGAGCAGGCCGCGCCGGTCCGCCACGGCGAGGTTGCGCAGCCCGTAGACCGCCTCGACCCGGCCCTCCAGCGCGCCGGCCAGGGCCGCCCCGCCGTCCGGATCGCACTCGACCAGCAGGACCTTGCGGCCGGGCGCCAGCGGCCAGCAGAGCAGCAGGGCCAGGGCGGTGGTGGTGGCTCCGGGGGCGCCGGGACCGCCGACGATCGCGATCACCGCCATCAGGCAGCCCCCCCGCCGGTCCCCGGCGCACCCGAACCCGAGGGCACGGGCGAGGGCGACGGCGATCCGGACGACGCCGTCGCGCGCGGGGCCAGGATCACCTGGAAATGCCCGCCCGCCACCCACGCGGCCAGCGTCGGCCCGTTGCCGGGCGCGATCGCGACGTCGACCACCTGGCTGCCGTCGTTGCCGGCCTTCCCGACGTACGCGACCACCGCGCCCAGCGTCGCCGGAGCCTGCGGGGCCGCGGCGGGCGCACCGGCACCGGCGGCGCCCTGACCCGCCGGCGCCGACAGGTCGGCGGTCAGCACCACGATCACCTGCTGCCCCGGCTCCAGCCCGCCGGCCGGCAGCTGGCTCGGCTTGACCGCGAGGCCCACCACCTGGTCGCTCGGCTTGACCACCAGCGCGCGGGTGAGGTCCGCGGGCAGCAGCAGCGCGCCGCGGTGCAGGTCGGTGGTGGCGCGCTGGCCGATCGCCAGCGACCGGTCGGCGGCGCTCACCGGGTTCAGCACCGGGTCGCCGGCGATCCGCGCCACCACCAGGTCGTCGGCGGTCAGCGGCTGCCCGTACGGGACGTCACGGGCCAGCGCCAGCACGGCGATCCGCTGCCCGCTGCTGTTGTAGAGCACCGCTCCGCCGAGGCCGCCGGCCGCGATCAGCGCCGCGGCCATGGCGATCATCGCCGGTCGCCGTCGCCGGGCCCGCAGCGATCGCGACGGGGTGACCGGGCCGGACGGTCCCCCGCGGCCCGAGCCGGCCGCGCCGGGCGGCTGGTCCTGGCCGAACGCGGGCGTGCCGAGGGTCGGGGACGGGAATGTGCGGTTCTCCACCGGACTTCGGCCTTCCTTGCTGGGGGGCTGTGCCGACTACGGGTACGGGGTGGGCTGTTCGGGTCGACGGGCGCTCGCCGGGGGCAGTCGGCGGCCGTCCGTCGGCCCAGGGGTCAGTTCAGGACTTGCAGTTCGTTCACCTTCAGCGCGAGCGGGTTGCTGGCGACCGTGAGGTCCAGCTCGGGCCAGGCGACCTGGTCGGTGCCGGTGAGGACCGAGGTGATGGCCCAGGACTCGGTCACGGTCAGGTTGTAGCCGGCCGCGGGCGAGGCCCTGGGATACGCCTGGGTGCAGGCGTCCGCGGGCGGGTTCTTCTCCAGGCCCGCCTCGTACGGGTGGCCGGCGCCCTTGCCCGCGCAGGAGAGCATGACCTCCGTGCCGGTCACCGGATCGTGGTAGCCGAGGTCCCACTGCACGTCCGTGAGCACAGCGGTCGCCGTGACCGAGATGCCCGCGAGCGCGGCCGTCTGGGGCTGCGGGCCGGTCACCTCCGCGTTCGGCGTGCCCTTCGGGGCGTCGTACCAGAACCAGACCGGCACCCCGACCAGCGCCGTGCCGACCGGCGCCGTATGCGGCACCGGAGTGACGAACTGGAGCTTCTTGATGGCGATTTGGGCCACCACGCCAGGGTCCGGCGGCGGCGCGGCGGCACCCGGCTCCTTGGCCTCCCAGACCGGGGCCTCGGGGTTGAGGCCGCCCGCCGAGTCCCGGCAGGTCTTGTCGTAGATCGCGCCGGTCTTGGGGTCGTTGCCGGCCCAGGCCGGGTCGCTCGGCGGCGGCTGCGGGTCGCTCTTGCTGTAGTAGCAGCCGTCGGAGGTGTCGAAGAAACCGAGGTCCGGGTCCCAGCACGGCCACTGCTTGCCGTTCCAGGTGCAGGTCTGGGTGCCGCCGGACCCGCCGCTGGAACCCCCGCTGGACCCGCCGCCGCCGGTCCCCGGGCTCTGCCCGGGGCTGGTGACCACGATGCAGACCGACTGGTTGACGCAGGGATTGATCCCCCCCGTCGGGCCGGCCGCCGACGCGGGCAGCGTCGATCCGGCCAGCAGGGCGATCAGTAACAGGAGTTGACCAGGAATTCGGCGAACCGACTTCGACGCTCTCAACATGTCCGGCCTGCCTCGCGATTGAACTCGACGACCATCCAGGTAGTGCCGTTCGTCCGCATCTCGGCACTCGCGACATAGCGTTCCAGGCGCTGCGGCGGATCCTTGATCGAGCCGTCCGCGGCATCGGCCTGGTGCCAGCCGGTGACATCCACGCAGTCCTCGACCACCGCACTCTGCGGAGTGCCGGTGAGATCGAGTTTTGCCACCACCGGTGAATTGACGGGGGTCCCGCTCATCACCAACTTCGCTTCGTGCAGGGAGATCAGGGTCGCCAGCACACCGCTCAACGCCTCACCGGTGGAGTAGACGCGCAGTTGCGCCCCGGTCGAGTCGCTGCGCGCGTCCGCCTGCACCTGCGCCGTCCACCAGGACTGATAGGCCCTCAGCACCACGCGCCCCACCGCTCCCTCGGGCCCGTCGGTGGGCGCTGTCACCCCATCGCCCGAAGAGCCCGACGGCGCCACCACAATCCCACCCGCCGCACTGGGACCGGGAGTTCCGATCCGGGCCGCGACTCCCGCCGGATCAGCGGCGCAACCTGCCGGGAAAAGCGTGAGCAGAGCCACCG
This sequence comes from Kitasatospora sp. MAA4, assembly GCF_029893355.1. GTDB lineage: Bacteria > Actinomycetota > Actinomycetes > Streptomycetales > Streptomycetaceae > Kitasatospora. The sequence continues at coordinate 184,463 of NZ_JARZAI010000009.1, read as the reverse complement.
CACCGACCCCGACCGCCCTCAGGCGTAACAAAGCCTTGCAACGGCGCATAGCCCCACCTTGCCGCGACTGACCTACAGCTGGGCCAAGTTGGCAGAAAACGTCTGACTGCTGCCTTGGTGCGAGTGAAGACCGATTCTTCGCCAACCCACCCGCCCACGGCAACACCTTGGGCCCCTGACCTTACGCGGAAGGTGGATCCGTTGGGGCACTTTCCCGCCACAGAACAGCCAACAGTTCTTCGGAAACCGACAATCCGGCCAGCGCACCGCGCACGGCGGCCCGATTGCGCATCAACAACCGGCCACCCGAAGGAGGGACAAGCAGTCTCGCCCCGATACCTGACGCCAGTTCACCCCAGGCCAGCTCGGCTGCGACGACGGGATGCAGTTCGGCCGGACCGACGGTGGCCGGCGCCCCGGGAACCCCGCGCTCCAGCACCCGGCCCAGCGCCCAACTGAACGAGCCCTCACCGCCGGGCAGCACCGCGCCCCGGCTTCGGCGCCCGCTCGGGTACGGGCCGACCCGGCCCCAGAGCGGCACCCGGGAGTGCGCGAGCAGCTCGGCCACGCCCTGCTCGCCGTCGACCCCGCCGATCGCGGCCCAGGTCTCCGGGGCCGCCACCGCGTCGACCAGCAGCAGCGCCTGGTCCGCCGCGCCGTGCACCATGGCGCTGACCACCCAGTCCCAGGCCAGGCCGCGCCGGTAGGCGTTGTCCGGGGTGCTGCCGGCGGTGACCAGCGCCAGCCGGCGGCCGCGCTGGTCGGCCGTCAACTGGCCCAGCAGGCAGACCACCAGCCACCGGCCCGGTCTGGCGGCCGCCGCGCGCAGGGCGGTCAGCATGGCGTTCGCGTCGGCGTCCGGCGGCACCAGGGTGACCCGGCAGCCGTGCGAGCCGGTGTCGAAGCAGACCCCGGGGAGTGCCGCGGCCAGCAGCCGGGCGCCGTGCGCGGCCTCCGCGGAGCCGCCGTAGCTGCGCTCCGGACCGCCGTCCGCACCGATCACCACGAGTTCGACGCCACCCGTCATGCCCGCACCCCACTTTGCCGCCGGCCCCTGCCGTACTCTGCCCGCCACACTCTGCCGCACGGCGGTCCACTCGTGGTGACTCTCGACCGGAACAACCTCGATCGGGTCAGCGCCAGCGCCCGGGCCCCGCCGCCAGGTGACCGGCGGGTAGGACTACGCTCCCCCGGACGGGCGGAAGGCCGTCCGCCCGTCCGCAGTCCCCAGCGGCCCTCAGGAGCGCAGTCATGACGACGTTCGCCACCCTCGACGAGCTGACCGCGGCGGTCGGCACCGAGCTCGGTACCAGCCAGTGGCACACGGTGACCCAGGAGCAGGTCGATCTCTTCGCCGAGGCCACCGGTGACCACCAGTGGATCCACACCGACCCGGAGCGCGCCAAGTCCGGCCCGTTCGGCGGGCCGATCGCGCACGGCTACCTGACGCTCTCGCTGATCCCGCTGCTGGCCAAGGAGTGCTACGGCGTCGGCGGCGTCCGGATGGCGGTCAACTACGGCTCCGACAAGGTGCGTTTCCCCGCCCCGGTGCCGGTCGGCAGCGCGGTGCGGGCCACCGCCGAGCTGCTCTCGCTGACCGAGGTGACCGGCGGCAAGCAGGCCGTGGTGCGGTTCACCATCGTGAGCGAGGGCAGTGCCAAGCCGCACTGCGTCGCGGAGACGATCACCCGCTTCTACGTCTGACGGCTCATCGGGGCAGCGCCCCGAACGGAGGGCGCTGCCGGAAATCCAGCGGGCCCGGCGCCAGCGGTACGGGTAGTCTCCCGATGAGATGTCGATCGTACGTCCGGTGTCCCGCTCTTGGAGGTGCCGTGCCCGGCCCCGTCCCCTGGTACTCCCGAGTCTCCGGCCTGCTCTCCACCGGCACCGACCGGCCGCGCGGACTGACCCCCGACACCGCACCCGCCCCGGCCGCCGCCCTGCGCGAGCTGTCGACCGCCGGCTGGCACCGGGTGCGGACGGCCGCCTTCGGTGCCGAGCCCGCCGGCGAGCGCCTGGAGCGGATCCGGCGCAGCCCGCACTTCGTCGACGGCGCCTTCCGCAACCCCGTGCCGACCCGGCGGCTGGTCTACGAGCGCTCGCCGCTGGAGATCACCCGGGCCCAACTGGCCTCCGGCCGCGCCCGCCGGGCGCCCGCCGCCCCGATCCCGCTGCACCCGCTGCGCGCCGCGGACCTCGCGGCGCCGCCCGTCTCCGGGCTGCGGCTGACCTGGCTGGGCCACGCCACCGTACTGGCCGAACTGGACGGCCGCCGGGTGCTCTTCGACCCGGTCTGGGGCGAGCGGTGCTCCCCCTTCCCCGGGATCGGCCCCAAGCGGCTGCACCCGATGCCGATCCGGCTGGCCGACCTCGGGCCGGTCGACGTCGTGGTGATCTCGCACGACCACTACGACCACCTCGACATGACCACCGTGCGCGCCCTGATCGGCAGCGGCGCGCACTTCGCGGCGCCGCTGGGCGTCGGCGCGCACCTGGAGCACTGGGGCGTGCCGGCCGGGCGGATCACCGAACTGGACTGGTGGGAGTCGGCCGAGGTGGCCGGCCTGACGCTGACCGCCACTCCGGCCCGGCACTACTGCTCCCGCGGCCCACGGACCAACCCGAACCTGCTCTGGGCCTCCTGGGCGGTGGCCGGGCCACGGCACCGGGTCTTCCACAGCGGGGACAGCGGCTACTTCCCCGGCTTCGCCGAGATCGGCCGCCGACTGGGCCCGTTCGACGCGACGATGATGCAGATCGGCGCCTACAGCGACTTCTGGCCCGAGGTGCACATGACCCCGGAGGAGGGCGTCCGGGCCCACCTGGACGCCGCCGGCGCGCTGCTGCTGCCGATCCACTGGTGCACCTTCAACCTGGCGCCGCACCCGTGGGAGGAGCCCGTCGAGCGGACCCTGACCGCCGCCCTGCGGCTCGGCGCCACCCTCGCCGTGCCGCTCCCGGGGGCGCCTTTCGAACCGGCCGACGCACCCGAGCCGACGCCCTGGTGGCGCACGGTGGCCGTCCCGGCCGGCGACGTCCGTCCCAGCGCCCCCACCCCGGTCACCACCCACGCGGCCCAGGATCCCCAGCAGGTGGAACCTGTTGCAGAAACGCGCTGGTAACCCAGCTCACAGTGCACCCGGCGGGCTTCTGCCACTATGAGCGGATGACAGAAGCAACAGCGGCGGAGCAGCAGTCCGAACCCCTGGCCCTGAGATCCTTCACGGACCTGCTCCGGATCGAGGAGTTGGACAAGAACCTGTTCCGGGGCAGCTGCCACGCCGGCGCGCCGCTGCGGGCGTTCGGCGGCCAGGTGGCCGCCCAGGCGCTGACCGCCGGCGGGCGCACCCTGGAGACCGAGCGCTCGGTGCACTCGCTGCACGGCTACTTCCTGCGCCCCGGCGATCCGACCCGCCCGATCGTCTACGAGGTGGAGCGGATCCGCGACGGGCTCTCCTACGCCACCCGGCGCGTGACGGCGGTCCAGCGGGGCGAGGCGATCTTCACGCTCTCCGCCTCCTTCAAGCGCGCCGAGGAGTCGACCGACCGCCGGCCCACCATGCCGCAGGTGCCCGGCCCCGAGGAGCTGCCCAACCCGTTCCAGGCCCGCGAGGAGGCCGAGGCGGCGGACCCGAGCACCGCCTCGGGCTTCCACTCGCTGGACATCCGGTTCATCCCGGACGACGCACCGGGCGTGCCGCCGGAGATCCCGGGCGTGCCGCAGCAGTTCGTCTGGCTGCGCAGCCGCTCGCCGCTGCCGGCCGACGACCAGCTGCTCCAGGTCTGCGCGCTGACCTACCTCTCGGACCTGACGCTGGCCTCCACCACCGCGCTGCACCTCCAGCGGCCCCGGCTCCAGCGCACCGAGCCGCCGGCCACCACGGTGACGCTGGCCTCGCTGGACCACGCGATGTGGTTCCACCGCCCGTTCCGCGCCGACCAGTGGCTGCTCTTCGCCCAGCGCAGCCCGTCGGCGGCGGACGGCCGGGGGCTGGCCCTGGGCGAGTTCTACGACCGGAACGGCGTCCTGGTGGCCTCGGCCGTCCAGGAGACCCTGCTGCGCGAGCGCCGGCTGAGCTGAGCCGTCGAGCTGAGCGCTCCGGCGGGCGCGAGCACGTCACCCAGGCGTCATACTCACGCCACCGGGCGGCCCGTATCATGGTGCGGGTGACCAGTGTTGACCTGTCACCCCGTCCGATCGAGGCGATGTCGCCCCGCCAGCTGGAACGCCGCCGGAGCCTGATCGCGGCCGCGCTCGCCCTGGTGAACGAGACCGGCGTCGAGAAGCTCCAGATGAAACAGGTCTGCGAGCGCTCGGGAGTGGCCCTGGGGACGGCCTACCGCTACTTCTCCTCCAAGGAGCACCTGCTCGCCACCGCCATCGCCGAATGGCACCGGCTGCTGCTCGTCGATCTGGCCTGCGAACCGCGCGGCCTGCCCGGTCCGCAGGCGCCGCCCGGGCCCGCGGACCGGATGCTCCGCTTCGTGCGCAACGGCATGCGGGCCTACCAGCGCCAGCCCGAGCTGGCCCGGCTGCGGGTGAGCGTGGCGGCCTCCACCGACCCGTTCGCCAGCGAGGCACTGCAGGGCATGGCGCGGGCCGACGCGCTGGCGCTGCAGGCGGTGATGGTCGAGGTGCCGCCGACCGAGAGCGCCCTGGTGAGCCAGATCGTGGCGCACGCCTGGCAGGGCGAGCTGACCGCCTGGGTGACGGGCCGGGCCACCCTGGGCGATGCCCGGCGGCGGCTGGAGGACGTGGTGCGCCTGGTGCTGGCGCCGTACGGGACGGCCTGAGGCGGCCGGGTAGCGACACGCTCCCCCGGGCGGGTGAATTCGACGGCTCGTCAGCCACCGTGCGGGGCGCCGGTGGCACGGCCAACTCCCTTGCCGTGCCCGGGCCGACGCCCCGACCATCGGATATGACCGAGAGCTACCGAGCATTACAGACAGTCAGATGAGTGGCATGCTGACAGCCGCCCGCTGTCCCGCTTCCCGCTCCGAAGGCCCACCAGCATGTCCGTCCAGACGGTCAGCGCACCCCCCGCCACTCGCCCGCTCCGCACCCCCGGCCGGCGCGGCCAGGCCACCGACCGGGCGCTGCGCGCCCGCCTGGTGCCGATCACCCTGTTCGCCTGTGTGATCGGCTGCGCGCTGCACACTCCGGTGACGTTCCTGCGGCACAGCCACCCGCTGCCGGGCGTCACCCCGCCGATGCTGATGCTGGTCACAGCGATGTTCATCGGCGGTTTCGAGGTCCAGCTGGTCGATCTGGCGCGGGTGATGCTGCGGCCCGGACTGCTGCTGGCCGGCCTGGCCGTCGCCCTGGTGCTGCGGATGGTGGTGCTGCTGGGCGCCGAACGGGCGGCCGACTGCTGGCCCGAGCAGCACCAGGCGCTCTGGCTGGTGGTCGGGCTCTCGCTGACCGCGACCATGCCGGTGGCGGGTGCCGCGCAGACCTGGGGCGCCAAGGCTCAGGCGGACGTCCCGCTCAGCCTCGGCCTGGTCCTGGCGACCACCCTGCTCAGCCCGCTCACCGTGCCGCTCGGCCTGGCCCTGGCGGAGGAGCCGGAGAACACCGGCCCGCGCGAGATCCTGGACACCCTGGCCCACGCGGACGCCACCTGCCGGTTCATGATCGTCTGGGTGGCGCTGCCCTGTCTGGCCGGCCTGCTGGCCCGCCGGTTGACCGGACGGCTGGGCGGCGGGCGCCCGCGCGCCGCCGCGCTGCCCTGGCTGCGCCTGCTCGGCCTGCTCAACGCGCTCGGCCTGACCTGCCTCAACGCCGCCGGAGTCTTCGGCGAGATCGCGCTGCGGCCCAACCCGGACCTGGTCGGGCTCGCCCTGGTGGCCGGCGCCGGGATCTGCGCGGCGCCGTTCCTGGTCGGCTGGTGCGCCTGGTTCGCCGCCCGGCGGGCCCACCCGGGCCCGGGCGAGGCGGCCGCGCTGACCCTGGCCACCGGCATGAACAACACCAGCGCAGCGGCCGCGCTGGCCGGCAGCCAGTTCGGCGGGCATCCCGCCGTACTGCTGCCGATCTTCTTCTACGGCCTGGCGCAGCAGCTGCTCGCCGCGGCCGTCCCCGCCGTTCTCCGCCCGCGCCCACGCCGCTGACCTGCGCATCTTCCAAGCAGCGGCGATGTCCCGTTTCGCCTTGTGAGACGGGTGCGGCGTTCACCCCTGTGTAGTCATCGTTTAACACCCGACTGGAATGCTCGCCACCATGGACGACCGACTGTCACCCTCCTACGGGCCGCTGGGGCCCGCCGCCGCTCCCGGCGCTCCGGACGCTCCCCGTCCGGACGGCCCCGACGGCTCCCCGCGCTTCCCGCTTCCGCAGCGCCACCGCCGCTTCCTCGCCTGCGCGGCGGTGGCGGCCTCCGTCGCGCTCGGCACGCTCGGCGTGGGTGCGACCGTCGAGACCGTGCAGCAGGGGACCGTCGCGGCCGCCATCGGCTCGCACTGAACTCCCGTCAGGACAGCTCTTCGCGGCGGGAGTGCCGACCGGTGCCGGGCACCGGCCGCAGCTCGGCCTGAGCGGCGTACCGGGCGGCCGGGGCCAGCAGCATCCAGCCCCCCGCCGACCGCCCGCGCGGGCCTGCTGCCTCCTCGGACCCGTCGCCGTGCACCCGCTGTTCGAGCGGCGCGATCAGCCGCATCCGGTGCAGCAGGTCCAGCACCTCGCGGCGGAACGCGGCACGGTCCGCGAGGTGGTCCCGGCCCCAGCCGGCCGCCGCGCCGTACTCGTCGGCGACGTCGCCCAGGGTGCCGTCTATCAGCGCCTCGGGGATCGGCACCCCGGTGACGGCCGGCACCCCGGCGCCGTCGGCCGCGGGGTCGGGCAGCGGGCGCAGCTGGTCGACCAGGTGCTCCACCAGCAGCAGCGCGGCGTGGGCCGGCGCGGCGGCGGAGGGCAGCCGAAGATCCGTCAGCTCGCCGGCCGGGTCGAGCAGGGCGACGCCCTCGCTCCGGATCTCCGCCGTCAGGCCCAGGAACTCCGCGAAGGTCTCCGCCTCGCACCGGCGCGACTCCCAGAGCCACTCCCGCTCCAGCGCGGTCAGCTCGCAGAGCAGCACCACGGGCGTCTCGGCCAGCCGGCGGCGCACGGCCACCGGGACGTCGACGGCCGGCTCGCCCGCCGCCGCGCCGACCGGCTCGGCCGGGACCGCGCCCAGCACCGCCGCGAGCTCCCGGTCGACCGCCAGCACGCCGTCCGGTCCCTGCCCGGTCGGGGTCAGAACCTGCCACCTGGTCAGCAGCGCGAGCGCCGCCGACACCGCCGCCGGGCCGATGCCCGCCGGACCCACCACCGGGCCGATGCCGGCCGCACCGGCGGCGACCGCGATCACCTCGGCGAGCTGCCCGGCCGGCCGGCTGTCCGGTCCGGTCGGCAGGACGGAGAGGGCCAGCGCCAGCGCCGCGTACGTCTCGGGCCGGCAGGGGACGCCGTCCAGGTCGAGCCGGCGCAGCGCTCCCGGGCCGATGCCCGCCTTGTGCAGCCGGGCGAAGCCCGCGGTGACCACCAGCGGATAGCCGAGCAGCCGCTCGAAGCGCTCGGCCAGCCAGTCGGCGTGGCGCCGGATCAGCGCGAAGGCCTCCGCGTGCGGGCCGGTGGCGGTGACCAGCGGGTGGGCGAGCAGCATCCGGGCGGCGACCCGGCGTTCGACGCCGAGGGCCGGGTCCGGCGGCTCCTCGGCCGCGCCCGGCCGCTCGGCGGCGAGGGAGGCGAGCGCGGCGAGCCGCAGCTCCGGCTTGCGGTGGCGGCCCGGGTTCAGCCGGTCGGCGCCCGGCAGGTCCGCAGCGGGCGCGGCCGGACGGCGGCGGGCCCGACGGGCCTGCACCGGCAGGAGGCAGGCCAGGTCGACCGGCCGGTGCACGGTGGGACCGTGCCACCAGCTGACCCGGCCGAGGTCGGCGGCGTCCGGCGCGGGGGCGATGCCGAAGTGCCGGGCGCCGTAGAGACCGAAGACGGCCGCGAAGAGGTCGTGGGCCTGCTGCTCGTCCGCCCGGGCGAACCGCCGGGCGAGCTGCACGAGGTCGCGGGCGGACTCGCGCGCCGCGCCATGGTTCGACTCGGCTGCCCGCCGGCCGAGCGGTCCGGTGGAGCCTGGCTCGGCGAGGGTCGACGGCAGCGGATCCGGGACAGGTTCAGGGCCCGGATCAGGCTGGAGCAACGTCAGGACATCCCCCACAGCGTCGACTTCGGTCAGCGCGATGCTCCACGGCCCGGCAGGCGCGCCCGCGCGAGCGGACAGGTCGGTTCCGCCCAGCCCTCCGCCCCCGTTCACGTGCCCCTCCGCCGTGCCGCCGGGCGACCCGCTCACGCCCGGCATGTCCGTCCCGCTCCACCATGTCGGGGAACAGCCTAGTTGACGACCTTCGCGGGCTCGGGACCTCCTGGGCAGAAAGGAGCTACGCGTGGGTAACAACCCTTTCGCTGGCCCTTCGCCGTCGCCTAGGGTGCCGCTCATGCCCAACCTGCTGCTGAACAGCCTGTCCACCCGAACCGCCACCGCCGCAACGGCAGCGACCGCAACGACTGCCGGGAGGTTGGCCGGACGGGCCCGCGGCCTGCTGGGCGCCTTCGCGGCCACCTCCGCCGCGCACCTGGGCTCACTCCTGACGGACACCAAGGCGCTCGAGCTGGCCACCAAGCCGGCCCTGATGCCGCTGCTCGCCGCCCATGTGCTGAGCACCCGCGTGCCGAGGCGCACCGGGCTGAACTCAGCGGCAGCCCCCGCCCCCGCACCCGCCCGGCGGCCGGCCCAGCTGCTGGCCCCGGCGCTGCTGGCCAGCGCGGTCGGCGACACCCTGCTGCAGTTCGACAGCGAGGGCGCCTTCCTGGCCGGCATGGGCTCGTTCGCGGCGGCGCACGTCTGCTACGTCGCGATGTTCGCCAAGCAGGGCGCGCTGACCGACCGGCGGCGCACCGCGCTGGTCTCCGCGGCGTACGCGGCGGCCTGGGCGGTGATGATCAGCCAGCTCTGGCCGGGCCTCGGCGACCTGAAGATCCCGGTGGCCGGCTACAGCCTGCTGCTCGCCTCCACCGCCGTGACCTCGGCGGGCCTGGGCCTGCGGGCCGGGCTCGGCGGCGGGCTCTTCCTGCTCTCGGACACCCTGATCGCCACCCGGATCGCCGGCTGGCGCGAGCTGCCGGGCCACGAGTTCTGGATCATGTCGACCTACGTCGCCGCCCAGTACCTGCTGGCCACCGCCGCCCTCAGGGCCGAGGAGGAGGCGGAGGCAGCGCAGGCGTAGGTGACCGCCCCCGGGTCCTTGATCGTGTGCGCGTTCGGCTGACGCGGCGCCAACCCCTTGTCTAAGTTGACGGTGTTCATGGCGGTGCCCATGAGCCGCGGCTACGTGAAAAGGGGCAGACGTGAGGTACTTGGTGGAACTTCCGGTCGAGGGGGAGGCCGGGCCGCCGCAGCTGGTGAGGGTCGAGGTCGAGTCGGCCGGCGACGGGCTGGTGCAGGTCTCCCGCCCCGGTCAGGTCGCGGCGCGTGCGGCACGCTCGCTCGGTGAGATGCTGGCGGGCATCAGGCCGGTCGCGGAGAGCTTCGTCGAGGGGCTGGGAGGGATGGCGCAGGCGCCGGAGGAGATCTCGCTGGAGTTCGGCCTGTCGATGTCCGCCGAAGCCGATCTGGTCATCTCGACCACCACGGCGCAGGCCAACTTCAAGGTCTCGCTCACCTGGCGACCTCAGGCCGCGGAGGCGGGTACGGCGCTGTGACCGATCCCGAGTCGTCGCCCGCCGGGGATCCGGCGGTGCTGCACGCAGCGCTGCTGCGTGTCCACGGCTCGCAGGGCGGGTCGGTCGGCGTCGGCTTCCTGGTGACCGAGGACCTGGTGCTCACCTGTGCCCACGTGGTGAGCACGGCACTCGGGCTGCCCGGTGGCGAGACGCCACCCGAAGGCGCACAACTCACGCTCGACGCTGCCCTGTTGGCCGTGCCAGGGCAGGAACCGGTGCCCGGGAGGGCGAGTGTGCGGGTCTGGGGTCCGGCGCAGCCGGCCAGCGTCGATCTGGCTGTGCTCGCGCTGGATGCCCCACTTCCCGGCACTCGCCCGATAAGGCTGATCAAGACGGGCCCGCAAGAGACTTGGGACCACCAGGCACGGGTCTTCGGGTTCCCGCAGGGGCGTCCCGGAGGGGTGTGGCACCGCGGAGTCCTTCGGGCACAGCAGGCCGACCAGTGGGTGCAGCTGGATCTGTCCGGGCAGGGCCACCGGGTGTCGGCGGGTTTCAGCGGCACCGCGGTCTGGGACAAGGAACTCGGCGGCGTGGTGGGCCTGATGGCAGTCGCGGAGGCGGGCAACCCGCCGGTCAGCTATCTGATCCCGACCAAGGTGCTGATCTCGGCCTGGCCCGAACTGGAACCACTCACCGAGCCGCCCTCATTGGAACCGCTCGCCGAGCCGCCCTCGCCGTTTCGCGGACTGAAGGCCTTCCAGGAGTCCGACACCGAGGTCTACTTCGGGCGGGACGACGATGCCGACAAGGTCGCCAAGATCACCGCGGCCGAGCCCTGGACCACGCTGGTCGGCCCGTCCGGCTGCGGCAAGTCGTCACTGGCCCTGGCGGGCGTCATCCCCAGGCGACGCAAGGCCGGTGACTGCGCCGTGGTGGTCCACTTCGCCGCCTACAACACCGCACTGCGCGCCCTGGCCGCGGCCCTGCTGCCCTTGCAGAGCCCGGAGTTGTCCGAAGCCGATCGCCCGGCCAGGATCACCGCCCTGACCGAGGAGCTCGCGACCCGAGGGCTGCGCGAGACCGCGTTCCGGATCCTGGAACTGCAGTCGCGCAAACGACTGCTGATCGTGCTCGACCAGTTCGAGGAGCTCCTCGACCAGAGCGACAGCGCCATCGCCGAGCTGGCCGAGGTGCTGGACGGCCCGAACACCCCCGACAACGTCGCTGTGCTGGCCACCCTTCGCGCCGACCTCCTGGAGCACGCCCTCAAGCACTCGCGCCTGGGCAAGCTGGTCGGCAAGAAGATCCAGGCGCTCCAACCGATGCGCCCCGACCAGCTGCGCGAGGTCATCTCCAAGCCGGTCGACGCGGTCCCCGGCGCCTTCTACGAAGACAGGCTGGTCGAGCGCATTCTGGCCGACGCCGGATCCGAGCCCGGCATCCTGCCGCTGCTCGGCTTCACCCTCGACCAGTTTGGCGGCGGTGCAGGGGCGGACTGATCACCTACCAGGAGTACACCCTGCTCGGCGGTGTCGCCGGCGCCCTCAACCACTGTGCGAAGGAGCAGTGGGGTGCCCTCGTACCGGACGCGGACCGGGAGGCCGCCAAGCGGCTGCTGACCCGCCTGGTGCGGATACCGGCCGGCACGTCCGCGCCGGTGCGCCGCGCCGCCTACCGCACCGAGATCGATCCCCAGGAATGGGACATCACCAGGAGCCTGGCCCGGGCCAGGCTCCTGGTGATCCGGGGCCAGCACCAACCCGAGGGCAAGGACCAGCGCAAGCGCGAGGACCAACCCGGGGGCAAGGACCAACCCGAGGGCAAGGGCAAGGGCCAGCGCAAGGGCGAGGACCAGCGCAAGGGCGAGGGCCAGCGCGTCGAGTTCGCCCACGAGGCGGTGATCACGGCGTGGGAGACCACCAGGGAGCTGGTGGCTGCGGACCGCTCCTTCCTGGCGTGGCGGGAGAGCATGCAGAACGACCGGGACCGCTGGAAGGACCGGGGCAAGCCGGCGGACCTGCTGCCGACCCGCACCGCCATCGCGCTCTCCCGACAGTGGCTGCCCGCTCGCACGGCCGAACTGAGCGAGGCGCTGCAGGACTTCCTCAAAGCCGGCAAGTGGCGCCTTCGACGTCGCCGGGGTGGCTGGTGGTCGGGGGCCGCCACCGTGTGCGTCCTCGCGCTCATCGCCACAGCCGCCGGTGCGAACGCCCAGCGCGAGCACCGGGACGCCGCGCGCAACGGCGCGATCACCAGTGCGAACACCCTCGCCGCGGACTCGGCCTCCGTGACTCCCAGCGATCCGGGGCTGGGCGCCCAACTCGCGATGGCCGCCTACCTCACCTCCCCGACCCAGGCCGCCGCCAGCCAGCTCTACACCGTCCTCGGCACCCAGCTCGACCGCGTCCTCGCCGCGACCGGAAGTCCAGTGATCAGCGTGGTCGCACAGGCGCGCGGCCCCCTGGTCGGGGCCGCCGCCGAGGACGGCTCCCTGCGGATCTGGAACACGGCCGACCCGTCCGATCCGGTCCTCCAGTCGACGTCGCGCCTGCGTGCGTCGGAGGCAATCGCCCTGGCACCCGAACGGCCGCAACTCGCCGCGGCCTGCCCGGACCAGGGCGGTTTCTGCCTGCTGTCCCTGGCCGATCCGCAGCACCCCAGCACCCTGGCCAGGCTGCCCAGGCCGGACCCCATGCCCAGCGACACGGTCGCCGTCACCTCGTTCGCCTTCAGCCCGGACGGGAACCTGCTCGCTGCTGCCACCGCGCAGGGTTTCAGCATGCTCTGGTCGATCCAGGATCCAGCGAACCCACGTGCCCTGCCGGTGCTACCCGGCACGGGCGACGACACCGTGCCCGGAGGGGTGGCCTTCGCCCCGAACAGCAAACTGCTCGCCACGACCAACCAGGCCGGCGCCACCCAGCTCTGGGACCTCACCGACCCCGCCAAACCCGTTTCGACCGCCACCATCTCCACCGGCTACCAGTCGCTCGCCTTCAGCCCGGACGGCAGCTGGCTGGCCGCCGCCGGCGACGCAAAGGTGGACCTGTGGAAGACCGGTGACACCTCGAAACCGGTGGAGGTCTTCACCGGCACGACCCCGGCCGACGTGATGAGCGTGGCGTACAGCCCCGACGGCCGCCAACTCTCCTACGGCGGCTCGGACACGACCGACTCCAAGAGCGCGCTGTGCAAGGTGGACGTCTCCAACCTGACTCAGGACAGCTCACCTTCGCCGTCCTGTACCGACACCGCCTTCGACACCAGGGCCCTGGCCGCCGAACCGAACGGCGCGCTCCTGACCGGCGGAGGCGACGGGAAGGTGCGCCAGTGGCGGGACCCGGTGGCACGGGTCGGTGGCCTGCAGGTGACAAGCCAGGACAACTGGGCGATCAGCCCCGACGGGAAACTGCTCGCGGCACCGGTCGACACGACCGCACCGGGCACCATGGGCGACAACTCAAAACTGCTGGGACTGTGGAAGGTACCCGGATCCGTATCCGGCGCGCAGCAGCCCGTCGCCACCATCACCCTCGCGACCTTCCCGAACATGATCAACTTCCTCAGCGCAACCGCCCTGCTGACCGTCGACCACGACGGCGCGGTACAACTCTGGGACATCCACGACCCGACGCACCCGGCCGCCCTCTCCCTCGGCAAGGTCGACTTCCCCACCGCGCCCACCGGCCTGGGAAACCTCATCGTCTCCTCGGGAGTCACCTCCTCCTCCGACGGAAGCCTGGTCTCCGTACAAGGCGGCGGCCACCTCCAGCTCTGGCGCGTGACCGACGGTCACACCATCACCGAAGAGGGCCAGCTCCCCATCCCCGACCCCGACCAGGACCTGGCCGGCCTCGTGGACACTCGCACCGCCTGCGTCATCACCCAGGACGGCGTCACCTGGTGGGACATCTCCGACCCGCAGCACCCGCAGCACACTGCGGACTCGCCACTGAAAGACGCGAACAAAGGCAGTCTCACCGGTGTCAACGGCCTCGCCGCCGCCACCACCGAGACCACCGGCTTCGGCACCAGCCTCTACCTGTACGGCCTCACCGCCGGCCGGCCGACCAGCACCGTCAAACTCTCCGACCGAGCCGGATCCACCCTCACCTTCGAGGACGACAACAAGCTCCTGGCCGCCACCGGTCAAGCCGAGAACACCGTGACTCTCTGGGACACCAGCAACCCAGCACGACCACGGTCCGTCGCGGCCATCAACACCCAGCCCGGCACCAGCGGCGTCGCCTTCAGCCCGACCGGCAAGGTCATGGCCGTATCGTCCAAGGGTGACGGCAGCGCCACTGTCCAACTGTGGGACATCCGCAACCCGTCCATCCCCGCCGTGACGGCGAGCATCTCCCCCGGCGGATTCGAGCCGGACATCCGGTTCTCGTCCACCGGCGACCAACTCGCCGTCGCCGGCCCTGACTCGGTCCGTTTCTTCGACACCGACCCAGCCGAACTGGCCCACCAGCTCTGCGCCTACACCGGCGCCGACCTCAGCACGAACGACTGGAACCAGTACGCCCCGGGGATCCCGTACCAACCCCCGTGCCCGTCGCAGCGCTGACAACAGGCCGGTAGCTTCAGAGGGCGAGGTCCACCACGACGGGCGCGTGGTCGGAGGTGCCCTTGCCCTTGCGGGCCTCGCGGTCCACGTAGCTGTCGGTGACGGCCGCCGTGAAGGCGGCGTTGCCGTAGGTGAGGTCGATCCGCATGCCGCGGTTCTTCGGGAAGGCCAGCGCGCGGTAGTCCCAGAAGGTGTAGGGGCGGTCGTACTTGAGGGCCCGCGGCATGACGTCCGCCAGGCCCGCCTCGCGCAGGGCGGCCAGCTCGGCGCGCTCGGCGGGAGTGACGTGGGTGGCGCCCTCGAAGACGGCCACGTCGTAGACGTCCTCGTCGGTCGGCGCGACGTTGAAGTCACCGAGGACGGCGAACGGACGGCTGCCCGCAGCGTCCTCCAGCACGCTCAGCCGCAGCGCCTCCAGCCACTCCAGCTTGTAGCGGTAGTGCGCGTGGCCCACCTCGCGCCCGTTGGGCACGTAGACCGACCAGACCCGGACCGGGCCGCAGGTGGCGGCGATCGCGCGCGGCTCGGTCACGGGCAGCATGGCGTCGTCGGCCAGGAAGCCGGGCTGGCCGGGGACATCGCGCACGACGTCCTCGAAGCCGAGCTTGGAGAGGATCGCCACGCCGTTCCAGCGCCCGGTGCCGTACGCCTCGGTCTCGTAGCCGAGCTCGCGGACGGCCTCGTAGGGGAAGGCGTCCGTGGCGCACTTCAGCTCCTGGAGGCAGAGCACGTCGGGCTTGGCGCTCTCCAGCCACTCCAGGAGTTTAGGCAGCCGCGCGGTGACGGAGTTGATGTTCCAGGTGGCGATGCGGACGGTCACGGCTGGGGCCTTCCCGGGGTGCGCGGTCACGACAGGGCACCGGACCGGCACCCGTCGTCCGAAAATCTACCGCGCACCACCGACAAGAGGGCTCAGCGCTCGATCCGGCTGCGCTTGACCGTGCGGAAGCGGCGGGCGACCGAGCGGGCCAGGTCGGCGGCGCCGATCAGGCCCGCCTCGTTGCCGAGCGCCGCCCGGGTGAGCTGGGCCTCCGGGCGGAAGCCGCGGCCGGTCAGGGTGCGCCGGAAGGCGTCCTGGGCGGGGGCGAGCAGCAGGTCCCCGGCCGCCGAGACGCCGCCGCCGATCACGAACCGCCCCGGGTCCAGCGCCGCGGCCAGGTTGGCCAGCCCGACGCCCAGCCAGGTGCCGATGTCGTGCAGCAGCTCGACGGCCATCGGGTCGCCGCGCTGCGCGGCCTCGGTGACCAGCGGGCCGGTGATCGCCGCGACGTCGCCGCCGGCCATCGCCAGCAGCGGCTGGGCCACCGGGGACTCCGCCGCGGCCAGCTCGCGGGCCTCGCGCACCAGCGCGTTGCCGGAGGAGTACTGCTCCCAGCAGCCGCGGTTGCCGCACGGGCAGCGGTGGCCGGCCGGCACCACCTGCATGTGCCCGAACTCGCCCGCCAGCCCGTAGCGGCCGCGGTCGACGTAGCCGTGCCGGACCACCGCGCCGCCGATACCGGTGCCCAGGGTGATCATCACCAGCAGGTCCTCGCCGCGGCCCGCGCCGAACCGCCATTCGGCCCAGGCCGCGGCGTTGGCGTCGTTCTCGACCACCACCGGGAACCGCAGCCGCTCGCTGAGCGCCTCGCGCAGCGGCTCGTTGCGCCAGTTCAGGTGGGGTGCGAAGAGCACCCGGGAGCGGTCGGCGTCCACCCAGCCGGCCGCGCCGATGCCGACGGCGTGCACGTCGTGGCGGTCGGCGAGCTCCAGCACCAGCTCGACGATGACGTCCTCGACGACCTGCGGGCTCTTGCTCTTGTGCGGGGTCTCCGCCCGCAGCTGCTCGGTGATCTTCCCTTCGCCGTCCACCACACCGGCGATCACCTTGGTGCCGCCGATGTCGACCCCGATCGTGGGCAACCGCAGCACGCTGGCGGGCAGCGTGCGCCGCCGGTCGGGGCTGCGCCGGCCGAGGCCGAGCAGGGCGGGCAGGACGGGTTGGCCGGGCCGGCCGTTGGGGCTGGTCACGACGGCGAGGGCTCCTCGTAGGGCGAAGTGAAGGACGGACGGCTGCCATTCTCCCCGGGCAACGGGCACACGGCGCGTTCGTGAATATCGGCTGGGCCCTGCACAGGGGACACCCAGGCAGATGACAGACTAGGGCGGTGACCCGGCGGACTTCCCCGGTCGCGCGGACGGACTCCCAGCTTTTTCCCAGCTTCGAGAACCGTTCACGTGTCCTGACCGTCATCACTTTGTACAGCGCGCCGGGCAAGCGGGGTCCGGGCGGCCAGCAACCCGGATACGAGAACTTGATGCAACTGACAGGTACGCCCTTCCTGATCCTCACGATCATCCTGGTGCCGGCGTCCATCCTGGTGGCCCTGCTGTTCTGGGGACGAGTCGGCGGACCCAAGCCGGTGCAGGTCCTGACCCGGCTGATCATGCTGATGTTCTGCCAGGCCACCGCCATCGTCATGGTGTTCGTGATGGTGAACAACGCGAACCTGATCTACGGCAGCTGGGACGACCTGCTGGGCACCAGCAACCACATCCGCGCGGTGCCGGTCCCGCCGTCGGACGCCACGCTGGGGCAGGGCGGCACCAGCGGCGACGCCAAGCAGGCGAAGGTGATCCAGCAGTTCAAGAGCGTCGGCGACCCGGTGGTGCCGAGCGACGTGCAGACCACCGACCTGAAGGGCCGGCTGTCCGGGGTGGACGGCGAGGTGCTGGTCTGGCTGCCGCCGCAGTACAACGACCCCGCGTACAAGGACAAGACCTTCCCGGTCGTCGAGCTGCTGCCGGGCTTCCCCGGCTCGTCCAAGACCTGGTTCGGCACACTGCACGTCTCCGACCAGCTCAAGCCGCTGATGCAGTCCGGTGAGGTGGCGCCGTTCATCCTCATCTCGCCGCGCACCCTGCTGATGGACGACAACCACGACACCGGCTGCGCGGACGTGCCCGGCAGGGTCAACGCCGACACCTGGCTGTCGCGGGACGTCCCGCAGATGATCCTGGACAACTTCCGGGCCGACCCGTCCTCCGACCGCTGGGCGGTGGCCGGCTACTCGGCGGGCGCCCACTGCGCCGACCGGCTGGCCCTGGAGCACCCGAACCGCTACCGCGCGGCGATCAGCATGTCCGGCTACAACGACCCGGGCGCCGAGTCGAAGTCGCTCACCGCGAAGGACCCGCACCTGGAGGAGGTCTCCAACCCGCTGTACGTCCTCACCCACGCGCCGCAGCCGCCGAAGGTCGCGCTCTACCAGAGCGGCGCCAAGGGCGACGGCTACGAGGCGGGGCAGGCGCTGGCCAAGGCCGCCAAGGCGCCGACCACGGTGACGGTGGTGGAGACCACCGCCGGGCACGACCGCGATGTCTGGGGGCCGCAGGTGCCCGTGATCTTCAAGTGGCTGACGGGGATCATCCCGGTCCAGCACTGACCCGTACACGTCCAGAAGCCCCGGATGGCAGGCCGCCATCCGGGGCTTCGGTCTGTCAGGCCAGTTCGAGTGCCAGGTAGAAGTCCACCCGGTCCTCCAGGCGGGAGAGGTCGCGCCCGGTCAACTCCTCGATCCGCCCGATCCGGTACCGCAGCGTGTTGACGTGCACGTGCAGCTGGGCCGCGCAGCGCGTCCAGGAGCCGTCCGAGCGCAGGAACGCCTCCAGGGTGCGGACCAGGTCGGCCTGGTGCTCGATGTCGTACGCGATCACCCGGTCCAGCAGCCGGCTGCGGAAGGCCCGGCGCACCTCGTCCGGCACGGCCGCCAGCAGCAGCACGTGCGAGGCGAGCTCCTCGGGACCGGCGACGCAGACCCGGCCGACCCGGGCGGCGGCGATCCGGCGGGCGTGCCGGGCCTCCTCCAGCGCGCCGCGCAGACCGCCGGCCTCCAGCGCCGGAGCCGAGACGCCCAGGGTGATCCGGCCCTCCGAACCGAGCCCGGCCTCCAGCGGCGCCAGCAGCTCGCGCAGCGCGTCGGCGGGGACGGCGGCGTCCGGCGCGGGCAGCACGATCACCGCTCCGGTGCCCGCGCCGGCGACCAGCGCGCGGTCCGAGGTGTCGGTCAGAGCTTCCTCCAGGATCGTGCGGACGGCGCCGTCCGGCAGACCCGTGCCCTCGGCGCTGAGAACCAGCCAGGAGCCCTCCGGCTCCTGGGGCCTGGGCTCCGCGCCCTCGTACCGGGCCGCCATCGCTGACGAGGCGTAGAGCGTGCGGCTGATCTCGGCCGGGTCGGCGTCGCGCTGAAGCAGGGTCAGCACCTCGTCGGCGAGTCGGCGGCGCAGCCGGCGGCCCTCGTCGCGGCGGGTGCGCTCGGCGGCGACCAGCCGGGCCAGGTTCTCGGCCAGCTGCTGGCGCTTGCCGGTCCACTCGGTGACGTCGCCGGCCACCACCAGCACCCAGTCGGCCAGCGGGGCCTCGTGCTCGGGGTCGGCGGCGGCGGGCAGCAGCGAGTACGCGCCGTCGGCCAGCCGGGCGCGGTGCGGCGGGCGGCGGCGCTGGCGCTGGGCGGCGAGGTGGGCGCGGACCAGCTGGTCGCGGGACTCGGCGGAGAGGTGGTCGGCGGGTCCGGCGACCACCCGGGCGGTCGGCGTGAGCACCCAGCAGTCGAGGTCGAGGTCGCCGCCGAGCAGGTCCAGGACGGCGTCCAGTCCGCCGCCGCCGGCCGCCGAGACCAGCAGCCGGTGGCGGTCCACCAGGGCCGCCAGGTCGGCGGCCCGGTCGGCGGAGACCTGCCGGCCGATGAACTCGGTGAGCGAGCTGAAGGCGACGTCGTCGGGCACCGCGAGCAGGGGCATCCGGTGGCGTCGACAGGCGTCGACGAGATCCTCGGGGATCGGGCCGACCTCGGCCTCGCCGGCCGCCAGCGCGACCGCCCCACCGGCCGCCAGGGTCCGCACGAAGCGCTCGGAGTCCTCCGGCACCGTCCGCCAGAGCATCCCGGTCAGCACCAGCTCGCCCCCGTGCAGGTAGCGGCCCGGGTCGTGGAGGTCCGTGGTCATGACACCGCTGACCTGTCGGTCGAGCTCGTCCTCGGCGGCGAGCAGCCGCAGTCTCGGGGCTCCGGGGGCGAGCAGGTCACGGACGCGCATCCGCAGACTCCTTGTCTGAACAGGGGGCGGTTGGGGAAGGAAGGGCAGGTGAGGGGGCTCACAGTGTGCCCGAGTTCGAGCAGTAGGTGTTACGTATCAGCACTCCGCCGGGTCACAGCGCCGTAGCTTCGTCGTCACGGCCGGATTACGGTCGTATGGGGCGGCTGGAAAACCGCTCAACAGGGGTTTCGTCTCCCTTAGAGGAACGTACAGGATGCCGGGCGACAGCGAGGCAAGGGCTTCATGCCATCGGTGACTGCCTTCGGGTGGGCCCGCAGCGGTTCACTGGCCACTACGCCGCCGGACACACCCCGGTGACCAGGACACAACGCCGGAGCAACGCTTGGGTGCAGAGTCCGAACACCGAAGGTTTGGAATCTCGCGCAGATGCCCCCGACTGGGCGACGCCCCGCAGGGTTCCGGCGACAACGACGACTTGAGGAGACACCCGCATGGAGTTCCTGCGGCCCGCTACGTGGGACGAGGCGCTCGCGGCGAAGGCTGAGTTCCCGACCGCGCTGCCGATCTCCGGTGGTACGGACGTGATGGTCGAGATGAACTTCGACGTGCACCGGCCATCCGCGATTCTCGACCTGAACCGCATCACCGAGCTGCGTCAGTGGGAGATCACTGACGGCGTGGTGAGACTCGGCGCCTCGGTGCCGTACGCCCGGATCATCAACGAGCTGTCCGAGCCCCTGCCGGGTCTGGCCCTCGCGGCCCACACCGTCGGATCCCCGCAGATCCGCAACCGCGGCGGCGTCGGCGGCAACCTGGGCGGGGCCTCCCCCGCCGGCGACGCGCACCCCGCGCTGCTGGCGGCCGGCCGGGACGTCTTCGTCGAGGTCGCCTCGGCGGCGCGCGGCACCCGGATGATCGCCATCGACGACTTCTACGTCGGCGTGAAGCGCAACTCCATGGAGAAGGATGAGCTGATCCTGCGCGTCCACATCCCGGTGGCCGACGGCCCCCAGCAGTTCTCGAAGATCGGCACCCGCAACGCGATGGTCATCGCGGTCTGCGCCTTCGGCTTCGCGCTGCACCCCAAGAACGGCACCGTCGGCACCGGGATCGGCTCCGCCGCCCCGACGCCGCGCCGGGCCGTGGCCGCCGAGGAGTTCCTGCAGGGTGTGCTCGCCGAGCGCGGTCTGTGGGAGTCCGGCGACCTGCTGGGCGCCGAGGTGATCCAGCAGTTCGGTGAGCTGGTGAAGGCCGCGGCCTCCCCCATCGACGACGTCCGTGGCACCGCCGACTACCGCCGGCACTCGCTGGCCGTGATGGCGCGGCGCACCCTGACCTGGACGTGGAACGACTACAGCAAGCAGATCAGGAGCGCGGCATGAGGGTCACTTTCACCGCCAACGGCAAGCCCGTCGAGGCGGACGACGTGTGGGAGGGCGAGAGCCTGCTCTACGTCCTGCGCGAGCGGGTGGGCCTGCCGGGCTCCAAGAACGCCTGCGAGCAGGGCGAGTGCGGCTCCTGCACGGTCTACCTGGACGGTGTGCCGGTCTGCTCCTGTCTGGTCGCGGCCGGCCAGGTGCAGGACCGCGAGGTCCGCACCGTCGAGGGCCTGGCCAACGAGGAGACCGGCCTGGACCCCGTCCAGCAGGCCTTCATCGACGCCGGCGCCGTCCAGTGCGGCTTCTGCACCCCGGGCCTGCTGGTGCAGACCCACGACCTGCTGGAGCGCGAGCCGCAGCCGAGCGACACGGACATCCGTGAGGCGCTCAGCGGCAACCTGTGCCGCTGCACCGGCTACGAGAAGATCATGGACGCGGTGCGGCTCGCCTCCGCCCGCAAGTGCCAGAAGGTGGGGACCTCCGAATGAGCACTCGTACCATCCAGGGTCAGAAGAACCTGCAGGACATCCGCACCGGCAGCCCGGACGGCATCGGCGGCTCGCCGCTGCGTCCGGACGGCACGCTGAAGGTCAAGGGCGAGTTCGCGTACTCCTCCGACCTGTGGCACGAGGACATGCTCTGGGGCATGGCGCTGCGCTCGCCGCACCCGCGGGCCAACATCCTCAGCGTCGACATCTCCGAGGCCGTCAAGACCCCCGGTGTCTACGCGGTACTGACCCACGACGACATCCCGGGCGCCAAGTTCTACGGCCTGGAGATCCAGGACCAGCCGGCGCTGGCCAAGGACAAGGTCCGCTACCACGGTGAGGCGATCGCCATCGTGGCCGCCGACCACCCGGAGACGGCCCGCCGCGCGGTGAAGAAGATCAAGGTCGAGTACGAGGTGCTCACCCCGATCGTCACCGAGGAGCAGTGCCTCAACCCCGAGGTGTACGGCTACGTCCACGAGCCGCACGAGTTCAAGTCGCACGGCCACGGCAACATCTGCCACAGCCAGAAGCTGGTCTCGGGCCTGGGCGTGACCGACGAGGTCCGCGCGATGGCCGACGTCATCGTCAAGGGCGAGTACGAGGTCGGCATGCAGGACCAGGCCTTCCTCGGCCCGGAGTCCGGCCTGGCCGTGCCGTCCGAGGACGGCGGCATGGACCTCTACGTCGCCACCCAGTGGCTGCACGTGGACCGCCAGCAGATCGCCCCCGTGCTCGGCATCCCGGAGGAGAAGCTCCGGCTGACCCTCGCGGGTGTCGGCGGCGCCTTCGGCGGCCGCGAGGACCTGTCGATGCAGATCCACGCCTGCCTGCTGGCGCAGCGCACCGGCAAGCCGGTCAAGATCGTCTACGCCCGTGACGAGTCCTTCTTCGGCCACGTGCACCGCCACCCGGCCAAGATGTACTACGAGCACGGCGCCACCCGCGACGGCAAGCTCGTCTACGCGGACGCCCGGATCGTGCTGGACGGCGGCGCCTACGCCTCCGCCTCCCCCGCGGTGGTCGGCAACGCCGCCTCGCTGGGCCACGGCCCGTACGTCATCCCGAACGTGCGGATGGACGCGATCGCGCTGTACAGCAACAACCCGTCCTGCGGCGCGATGCGCGGCTTCGGCGCCGTCCAGGCCTGCTTCGGCTACGAGACGCAGATGGACAAGCTCGCCGTCGCGCTCGACATGGACCCGGTGGAGCTGCGTCAGCTGAACGCGATGTCGGAGGGCGACTACATGCCCACCGGCCAGATGATCGACTCGCCGGCCCCGGTCGCCGAACTCCTGCAGCGCGTCAAGGACATGCCGCTCCCGCCGCCGCTGGACCTCACCAACCTGGACGTCCGCACGCTGCCCGGCGCGCTGTCCAACACCACGCACGGCGAGGGTGTCGTGCGTGGCATCGGCTACTCGGTCGGCATCAAGAACGTCGGCTTCTCCGAGGGCTTCGACGACTACTCCACCGCCCGGGTCCGCCTGGAGGTCATCGGCGGCGAGCCGGTCGCCATGGTGCACACCGCGATGGCCGAGGTCGGCCAGGGCGGCATCACCGTGCACGCCCAGATCGCCCGCACCGAGCTGGGCGTCGAGCAGGTCACCATCCACCCGGCCAACACCGAGGTCGGCTCGGCGGGTTCGACCTCCGCCTCGCGGCAGACCTACATGACGGGCGGCGCGGTCAAGTACGCCGCGGAGGCCGTCGCGCAGGCGCTGATCGAGAAGGGCCGCAAGCGCTACGGCTGGACCCACAACGACCTGTCGCTGATCGGCGGCAAGGTGGTCTCGGAGTCCGCCGGCGCGCTGGTCTCGATGGTCGACCTGCTGGGCGACGACGCGATCGACCTGACCCGTGAGCACCACCACCGCCCCACCGTCCCGTTCGACAAGGAGACCGGGCAGGGCTTCGGCCACGTCCAGTACACCTTCTGCGCCAACCGCGCGGTGGTCGACGTGGACGTGGAGCTCGGCCTGGTGAAGGTCGTCGAGCTGACGGCCGCTCAGGACGTCGGCAAGGCGCTCAACCCGCTGTCGGTGGTCGGACAGATCCAGGGCGGCTGCACCCAGGCGCTCGGGCTGGCGGTGATGGAGGAGATCATCGTCAAGGACGGCAAGGTCCGCAACGCCTCCTTCACCGACTACCTGATCCCGACCATCCTGGACGTCCCGCCGATCCCCGTGGACATCCTGGAGCTTCCCGACCCGAACGCCCCCTACGGGCTGCGCGGCGTCGGCGAGGCACCGACCGTCTCGGCCACCCCGTCCATCGTGGCCGCCATCCGCCAGGCCACCGGCATCGCTCTCAACCGGATCCCGGTCCGGCCGGAGCACCTCACCGGGACGCTCTAGTCCCGCACACACCTCCCCGGGGCGGTGACCGTCTTCCCCACCGCCCCGGGGGTGCACCACCCAACACACGCAAGCTCTCTGTGCACCATCCCGCTGCCTCTCCCACGCCGGGGCTCTGCAGCGGTGCGCTCCACCCCGCACCGCAGGCACTACAGAGTGCACCTCGTGAGCCGAGCAAGTCCCCCACGCCGTCTGCCTTGACGACATGGTCGGCTCGCCCACCCCAATCCCCTTTGAACCTTGGGAGTGGACATGTCCCGGATCCCCACGGAGCCAGGCACCACTGAAGAGATCCCCGCCGAGGCCGACACCCCCACGTCGCCCACGGCAGCTCCTCCGAAGAACGCCCTCGATGCGTACTTCAAGATTTCCGCCAGAGGTTCGACCTTCGGCAACGAAATACGTGGCGGCCTCACCACCTTCATGGCGATGGCCTACATCCTGCTGCTCAACCCGATCCTGCTCGGCGGCGCCGACAAGACCGGCTTCCACCTGAACGCCGGTCAACTGACCACGGCCACCGCACTGGCCGCCGGGGTCACCACCATCCTGCTCGGCGTCGTGGGCAACGTGCCGCTGGCCGCGGCCGCCGGTCTCAGCGTCTCGGGCGCGGTCTCGGCGATCGTGGTCCCGCACACCACCTGGGCGCAGGCCTTCGGTCTCTGTGTGATCTACGGTCTGCTGATCGTGCTGCTGGTCGTCTCCGGTCTACGCGAGAAGATCATGAACGGCATCCCGCTGCCGATCAAGCACGCGATCACCATCGGCATCGGCCTCTTCATCGCGATGATCGGCCTGGTGAAGGCCGGTTTCGTGCACCACGGCCCGGACCCGTACGGGCCGCCGGTCGACCTGGGACCCGCCGGAGCGCTGACCGGCTGGCCGGTCCTGATCTTCTGCGTGACCCTGCTGGCCATCTTCGTGCTGCTCGCCCGCAACACCCGCGGCGCGATCCTGATCGGGATCGTCGGCGGCACCGTCCTCGCCTTCATCGTCCAGGCCGCGGCCAACCTCCCCGCGCACACCTGGAGCAGCTCCGTCCCGAAGTGGCCGGGCAACCCCGTCGCCACTCCGAACTTCGGCCTCTTCGGCCACGTCGACATCCTCGGTGCCTTCAGCGGCAAGGGCATGGGCGCGATCAGCGCCTCGGTCGCCGTCTTCACCCTGGTGCTGGCCGGCTTCTTCGACGCGATGGCCACCATCATCGGCGTCGGCACCGAGGCCGGCCTGGCCGACAAGCAGGGCCGGATGCCCGGACTCAGCAAGGCACTGCTGATCGACGGCGCCGGCGGTGTGATCGGCGGCCTCTCCGGGGCGTCCGGCCAGACGGTCTTCGTCGAGTCCGCCACCGGTGTGGGTGACGGTGCGCGCACCGGTCTCGCCTCGGTGGTCACCGGCGGTCTGTTCTCGCTGATGCTCTTCTTCACCCCGCTGGCCGGCATCGTGCCGGTCGAGGTCGCCTCCGCCGCCCTCGTCGTCATCGGCTCGATGATGATGAGCCAGGCGCGGCACATCGACTGGAGTGACCGCGAGGTCGCCATCCCGGCCTTCCTCACCGCCGTGCTGATGCCGTTCACCTACAGCATCACCGCGGGCGTGGCGGGCGGCGTGATCACCTACGTTGTGATCAAGGCCGGCAAGGGCAAGTGGCGCGAGCCGGGTCCGCTGATGTGGGCCCTGACCGCCGTGTTCGTCGTGTACTTCGCGCTCACTCCGGTCAAGGAGTGGCTGGGAGTCCACTAGTAGTAGGACCGCCGCTGTGCGGGGCCGTCGCCCCGCACAGCGGCACAGCCCGTTCCCCGGTTCACCCTCCACACCCTGACAGGAGCCCGGACATGCAGGACATCGCCGATCAGTTGCAGGCCTGGCACGCCTCCGGGCGCTCCTTCGCGGTGGCCACGGTGGTGGGTGTCTCGGGCAGCGCGCCGCGCGACCCGGGCGCGGCACTGGCCGTCGACGCCGAGGGCGAGGCGATCGGCAGCGTCTCCGGCGGCTGCGTCGAGGGGGCCGTGTACGAGCTGTGCCGGGAGGCGATCGCCTCCGGCGAACCGGTCCTGGAGCACTTCGGCTACAGCGACGAGGACGCCTTCGCGGTGGGTCTGACCTGCGGCGGCATCCTGGACGTGTTCGTCCAGCCGATCGTGCCGGGCGCGGACGCCGCGCTCGACGCCGGCATCACCTACATCGCCTCGGGCACCCCGGTGGCACTGGCCCGGGTGATCGAGGGCCCGGCCGGGCTGCTCGGCGCCACGGTGGCCGTGACCGCCGACGCCCACCACGGCTCGCTCTCCCCCGCGCCCTCCACGACCGGTGCGCTGGAGCGCTCGGCCGTCGCCGAGGCGCGGGCCATGCTGGACGCCGGCCGGACCGGCAAGATCACTCTGGCGCTGGACGGTCGCCCCTGCGACCCTTCCGACCAGGGCACCCTGACCTTCTTCGTCGAGTCCTACGTGCCCGCGCCGCGGATGCTGGTCTTCGGCGCCATCGACTTCGCCGCGGCCGTGGTGCGGATCGGCAAGTTCCTCGGCTACCGCGTGACGGTCTGCGACGCCCGTCCGGTCTTCGCCACCGAGCGCCGCTTCCCGGACGCCGACGAGGTCGTGGTGGACTGGCCGCACCGCTACCTGGACGCCCAACTCGCCTCGGCCGACGCCAGGTCCGCGCTCGACGGCCGGACCGTGCTCTGCGTGCTCACCCACGACGCCAAGTTCGACATCCCACTGCTGGAGCGCGCGCTGCGGCTGCCGGTCGGCTTCGTCGGCGCGATGGGCTCGCGCCGGACCCACCTGGAGCGCAACGCCCGGCTGCGCGAGGTCGGCCTGACGGACGCCGAGATCGCCCGGCTGCGCTCCCCGATCGGCCTCGACCTGGGGGCCAGGACACCCGAGGAGACCGCCGTCGCGGTGGCGGCCGAGATCGTCGCCAGCCGGCGCGGCGGCGGCTGCCTGCCGCTGTCGGCCGGCCAGGGCCCGATCCACCACGACCTGGAGCGCGCGGACGAGCAGAAGGCCCCGCGGCACGCGGCCTGAGTCAACACCTCGACGCACCTGAGCCCGCCGGCATCGACCGGCGGGCTCGGGTGCTTCGCCGTGTCCACATTTCAGGTGTTCACGTTTCAAGGGCCGACCTGCGGTCGAACCGTCACCGGCCGATGTCGGATGATGGCTCGGTGCTTAACGCAGACCAGTTCGGCGACGACGACGACGCCGACCACCCCTCACCGCCCCTGATACCCGACCTGTCGGAGGCCGTCCGCGCCGCGCAGAGAGGCGACGAGGACGGCTTCCGGCTGCTCTTCCGCACCGTCCAACCCGCGCTGCTGCGCTACCTGCGGGTCCTGGTCGGCGGCGACGGCGCGGACGCCGAGGACATCGCCTCCGAGGCCTGGCTGCAGATCGCCAGGGACCTGCACACCTTCCACGGCGACGCCGACGGGTTCCGCGGCTGGGCCGCCACCATCGCGCGCAACCGGGCGATGGACCACCTGCGGGCGCGACGGCGCAGACCCGTCGCCGACCTGCCGGTCGAGTACCTCACCGAGCTCCCGGCACCCGACGACACCGAGGGTGCCGTGCTGGCCGCCGACGGCACCCGGCAGGCGCTGGCGCTGATCGCCGGCCTGCCCCGGGACCAGGCCGAGGCCGTCCTGCTGCGGGTCGTCATGCAGCTGGACGCCGAGAGCGCGGCGCGGGTGCTGGGCAAGCGGGCCGGCAGCGTCCGGATGGCTGCTCACCGCGGCCTGCGCAAGCTCGCCGCGCTGCTGGAATCCACCGGTTCGCCGCCGGTGGCACCCGCGCCACGAACGTCCGTGGGACTTCCGAAAAAAAGTTCTCCCGAAGGTGTGACACAAACCAGAGCGACGACGCTGAAGGACATGAGATGAGCACCAACCGATCCCGTCGGATCGACCGAGACCTCGCCGAGCAGCTGCTCAGCGGTGCCGCGGACGGCAGACAGGGCGGTCCCGGCGCCCTCTACGACCTGCTCGCCGCCGCTGCCTCCCCCGGCACCGCGCGCGAACTGGCCGGCGAGGAGGCCGCCGTGGCCGCGTTCCGGGAGGCTGCCCAGCTCATGCCCGCCCAGTCCACTGCCTCTGCCCCTCAGTCCACCGCTTCCAAGTTCCGGAGACGATCGATGGCCGGTTGCGCACCCGCGCGCTTCCTGAGCACGAAGATCGCCGCAGCCGCGCTCACCGCGACGGCTCTCGGCGGTGTCGCCGTCGCGGCCGGCACCGGGAACCTGCCCGCCGCGCTGGGCGGTTCGACCGGCGGTTCGACCGGCGCGCACACCGTGCCCGGCGCTCCGCTGGCGACGACCAGCGCCTCCGGGCATCCGGAGGGCCTCGTACGCGGCTCTCAGCGGCCGGACAACGGGCTGGCGGCGCTCTGCCGGGCCTGGTCGGGTGCGGGCGGCGGTACAACGCCTGCCACCCCGGAAGCGCGGTTCGCGCCGCTGGTGCGCGCGGCGGGCGGTGCGGACCGGGTCCAGGCGTTCTGCGCCAAGCTGTCGGCGGCCGCCGGCGTCACCCCGGCACCGGGCGTCCCGGGGTCGGCTTCGCCCGACGGCGACGCCTCGCACGGGCCCGACGCCGACCGTACGAAGGACAGCCGCACCGCGGATCCCGAGCACCACGGGCCCGGCTCCGACGCCGGCACCACCCAGGCTCCCGGCACGGCCGCGCCCAGCGCTGCCAGACCCGACCCGAACGGACCCGGCAGCCCCGGGCCGACCCGGGAGAAACCGGACCCCGGGCACCGCCCGCAGTCCCCGTCGGCCGCGACCGACGACGGTCGGCCGACGCGCTGACCCACGAACTTCCGGACGGATGGCGGTCTCCCCGGACACGCCGTCCGTCCGGAAACCTGGCGGCGCCGACTGTGCATGAGTCGGCGGCCGCCGCCGCGGGACTGGTGGACTCCCCCGGGTCCACCAGCCCCGCGGCGCAGCGCCTGGACCCGGTCCGGTTGGGGTCGACCGGACCGGGCCCAGGCCGCTGCGCACCTGCTTCTCGGCGATTTCCGGCCACCGGGGTCGCGTGACGTCCTGATTGCTCTACGTGTAGGGTGCCAGAGAGTTCTAACCGCCTCTCCCGAGACGGAAGTTGTGCAAACTTGGGAGAGATCTTGTCATGCTCTTGACAGTTATTCCCGTGATGCCCGATGCCCGCTCTGACGAATCGCCACCACATGACTGACAATCTGACCTTGATCCGTGAGAGCTTCACCCTGGTTCGGGATTCCGGGGACAAGCTGACCGCCCACTTCTACGCGACACTCTTTCTGCACAACCCCGAAGTCCGCGCCTTCTTCCCACCCGCGATGGACATCCAGCGCGACCGGCTCTTCCAGGCCCTGGCGGGCGCGGTCCGGATGCTCGACCGGCCCGACGAACTCACCTCCTTCCTGCGCCAGCTGGGCCGCGACCACCGCAAGTACGGTGTCGAGCCCGCCCATTACGACGCGGTCGGCTCCGCCCTGCTGAGCACGCTGCGCAGGTTCGCGGGCGAGGCCTGGACCGAGGCGCACGAGAGCGCCTGGACGCAGGCGTACGGGCAGATAGCCGCGACGATGAGCGGCGCGGCCGAGGAGGAGGCCGACCGCACCCCCGCCTCCTGGCTGGCCGAGGTCGTCGGACACGAACTGCGCACCCCCGACCTCGCCGTGCTGACCCTGCGCCCCGACGCGCCCTTCCCCTACCGCGCCGGGCAGTACACCACGGTGGAGACCGCGCGCTGGCCGAAGGTCTGGCGGCCGTACTCGATCGCCAACGCCCCGCGCCGCGACGGCCTGCTGACCCTGCACGTGCGGGCGGTGCCGGCCGGCTGGGTGAGCAACGCGCTGGTCCACCACACCCAGGTCGGCGACGTGGTCCGACTCGGCCCGGGGCGCGGGTCGCTGGTGCTGCCGGAGCAGCCGGCCCGGCGGGTGCTCTGCGTGGCCGGCGGGACCGGCCTGGCGCCGATCAAGGCGCTGGTCGAGGACATGATCTCGCGCCACCGCCCGCTCACGCTGCACCTGTTCGCCGGCGTCCGGCGCGAGAGCGACCTCTACGACCTGGCCAGTCTGCGCCAACTCGCCGCCGTCTTCCCGCGGTTGATACTGGTCCCGGTGGTCTCCGAGGAGATCGGGTACTCCGGCGTCCAGGGCCGGCTGCCGGAGACCGTACCCGCCCAGGGGCACTGGAGGGATCACGAGGTCTTCGTCAGCGGACCGGACGACATGGTGGTCAGCATGGTCGAGCGGTTCCAGCGCGACGGCCTGCCCGCCGACCGGCTGCACTACGAACTCAACACCACCCCCGAGGCGTTGGACATCACCACCGGCCTGCTCGACGGCAGCGTGGCACCACCGCGACGCTCCCCCGGGCCGGTCTGACCACCGCGCGATCGCACTGCTCGGGGCGGCGGGAAGCCGACGGGACCAGCTCACTGGTGCCAAGGTGGGATCTCGCCGTGCATCTGCTCACCACTGGGCAGAGACAGCAGCAGTCCAAGGGGATGGAGGCGGCTGAGACGCACGGTGGCCGCTGCGACGCCGCACAGCACGAAGGCCGCGATCAGGGTCCAGGCGATGCCGAGGGCGATGCAGGCGAGGGCCAGGCCCACGACGGCGGCCAGCAGGAGTGCGAAGCCCACCGTTGCGGTGATCGCTTCGCGTAGGCGGCGGCCGCGGCTGTGAGCGCGTTCCCAGCTGGCGCCGGCGCCGGTCAGTATGTCGATGAGCGCTTTGGTGTAGACCACGTTGAGGAACTGGTCGAAGAGGACTTCCGGCACGATCAGGACGGCGAGGAGCAGGGCCTTCCATCCGCCGCGCTTGGTGGCCCAGACGCGTTCGAAGGCGGCGACGGCGGTGATCGCGAGCCAGAACCACGGCCACCCGGGGAAGCCCTTGGTGACGGTTTGGTAGAGCAGGACGGTGAGGAAGAAGGGGACGAAGGCCACGCTCAGGTAGGTGAGCAGTTGCCGGCAGATGTAGGGCAGGGTGACGCGGGTGAGGCCGTAGGCCTTGAGGTTGTCCAGGGCGCCGCGTTGCCAGCGCAGCCGCTGGTAGTACAGCCGCGACCAGGTGGGCATGAGTTCGGTGCCCACGATGCAGGCGCACGGTGACACGCAGCGGTAGCCCAGGTGCTTGAGCGCCAGGGTCAGTTCGTTGTCCTCGGTCAGCGACTGCACGTCGTAGACGTCCGCACCCCGGGGCAGGAGGCCGCCGATGCGCGCCCGGTGCACCTGGCGCAGGGAGTGGACGGGGTAGAGGGAGGCGGTGCCGGTCAGGACGTCGGCGCGGCCGTGGCGGCGGTGGAGCTCGCGCGCGTACCGCACGTACTCGTTGTTCTGCAGGTGGCAGACCAGGCCGCGCAGGGGGTGGCCGAAGAAGATGGCGCCGACGCCGCCGATGGGCGCCTGGTCGGGCTCCTGGTGGTACAGGCGCCGGGCCGCCTCGGCGATGAACTGGGGGGAGAGTGAGGTGTCGGAGTCCATCACCATGACGGCGTCTTCGTCGGACAGTTGGGGCAGCAGCCCGGCCAGGACCTGGTTGAGCGCGCCCGCCTTGTCCTGGGTGTTGCCGACCGTCTTGACGGCTTTCGCGCCGTGCGCGGTGCTGATGTCAGAGGTGAGGTCGGTGCAGCGGTCGGCGACCACGATGATCTCGTCCGGGGGTCTGGTCTGGGCCGCGAGCGATTCCAGGGTTTCGCCGATGAGCGCTTCCTCGTTGTGGGCGGGCACCAGCACGACGATCCGGCCCGGCCCCGCGTGCCGCAGGTCGGGAACGTGTCCCGGCTTCGTGTGGCCCTCGCGGGTCAGGTTTCTGGGTCTACGTACGAACGCGGGCCCGCGCGCCTCCTTGCGCGTCTGCCTCCGCGTCGGTCCGATTCGGCTCACTGATGTCTCCTCGGCATCGGTTGGGGTGGGGTCGGTGCGGTGCTGCGGCCGGCGCTGCTGGGCGCGGAGGTGTAGAGCGGGGACGCGATGCCGGTCCGGAAGGCGCTCAGCGCTGGGAGGGAGGACCAGATGCGCCAGTCGGTCTCCTTCTCGGCGTTGAACCACAGCAGTGCGCTGATCCGGGTGTCGCCGGCGATGGCGGCGAACATCGCCGTGATCCAGGCGGCCTTGTCGCCGCCCAGCTCGGTGCAGCCGACCTCCGTGAGCCACAGTGGCTTGGTGGTGAGGGTGCGGATCGTGGCGATGGTGGGGTCGAAGACCTCGGTGAAGGTCTGCCAGGTGCTCCAGCTTTGGGAGGTGCCCCAGTTGTAGCCGTCGACGCCCACCAGGTCCACGGACTCGTCGCCCGGGTAGACGTCGGACAGGGCCGTCGAGTTGGTGTACTGGTTGACCGGCGTCCACAGCCACTTCACGTTGGTGGCGCCGACCGAGGTGAAGAGGGCGCGGATGTGTTTCCAGGTCGCCACGTACTGCGCGGTGGTGTTCCCGTTGATTCCCGGGTCCCACGGGTTCCAGTTCCCGTTCATCTCCGCGCCCCAGCGCAGGTAGACGGTGCTGCCGAAGGCTTTCGCGTCGGTCGCCCACTGCGTGATGTAGTCGTCGAAGTTACCGGCGAGGATGTTCGACAGAGCGTAGGCGGGCTGGTTCGCGCCGCCGGTCCAGTCCCAGGACTCCCACGTGATGAGGGGCGCCTGGTGGCGTGAGCGGACGTAGGCGGCGTCCGAGGTGGGGAACGGCTGGCGCCCCTGCCACTGGACGTACCACTGCACCACGCTCGGCCGGTGCTCCACCAAGGCGTCGTAGGAGTCCAGTTGGCCGTGCCATCCGGCCGGATCCCCAACGGGGTCGGGGATATAGGCTCCAGTGGTGACCTTGCGAGCCGTGAAGGAACTCGTCTCCCGCGAGGCTTCACCCATACCCGTGCCGGCCAGGACCAGGGCCAGCAGAGTCAGCCACGTCCAGGCCCTCATGTTCGTCGCCCTGTTGTGCCGGCCGCATCCTTGAAGCGCCCAGGGCTCGCCTGGGCGAGTGCTCGCGTCATCGATCCGCCCTCACCGGCCCAGGATGCCGCGCACCTGGCGAACCCGGCTGGTGGCACGCCGAAAGACGAGCGAGAGGATGCGTCGGAGAGCGGAAGCGAAAGCGGTTAGTACGCCTATCATTCGCACATTCGGACGAATCAGGACTGATTCAGCAAAAACCCTTTACGGTGAGTTCCCTATTCCCTACCTTGAGTATGGATACGAACTCGCACCCGCATCGAGGGGCGTTGAACAAACGTGTCCGTGCGCGTTCCTGACGTCCTGTACAGGGCCGGGTGAAACCCGCTGGTCCCAGCTGCCGCGCCTTCCACCGCCGATACGAGCGTGAACGGAGACCGTCATGGCCACAAGTTACTGGTTCAACGTCCTGGACTACGGCGCGACCGGCAACGGCGTCACCGACGACACCACCGCCATCCAGACCGCCGTCAACGCTGTTCCTTCCTCCGGCGGAACAGTCGTCTTCCCCGCGGGCACCTACAAGATCTCCTCCGTGCTGGTGGCCCGCTCCAACCTGATCCTGGAGGGCGTCAGTGACGGCTCCTCGGTGATCGCCCAGAGCAGCACCACTGCCAACGGGCTGGGCGGCTCGGACATCACCCGGTTGACCATCCGGGATCTCACCTTCCAAGGGCCGGGTAGCGGTAGCGGCATAGGGATCGCCCTCACGCGATCCGCCAACCCGGCGACCGTCTCGCTGGCATTCGCACGGATGACCGTGAAGTTCTTCGGCGACAGCGGAATCGACCTGTCCAACCCGATCGTCTCCACATTCGAGGGCGTGACCTCGGCCAACAACGGCAACCACGGCTGGAACATCCACGGCGTCTCCGGAGGTGCCGCGGGGACCAGCTGCTCGTTCGTCTCCTGCTACGCCGACACCATCACCAACGCCGGCTTCCACATCGACACCATGGCCTACTGCTCCTTCGTCGGCTGCGCGGCCGACTACTGCGGCATCGGCTACGAGGTGACCGGCATCGGCACCCAGGGCATCAGCTTCACCGGATGCGGCGCCGAATCCGCGGTCAACCGCGGCACCGGATACAACGGCTACAGCTGGAAGATCAACGCCGCGATCGGTGTCGGCCTGTACAACTCCTTCACCTACAACAGCCCCAACATCAGCATCTGGGTCACCGGTGCCGCCCGGGCGGTCAGCATCCTCGGATTCGCCGAGAACACCCCCGCCGTCTCGGCGGTCAACTCCATCACGGTCGACGCCGGCTGCTCGGCCACCCTCGGCGACTGCAGCAACGTCAAACCCCTGTCACTGGCGGGCTACACCAATGTCGTCAACGACACCGCCGGCGGCACGGTGGCCAGCGGGTTCGTCTACGGCTCGAACTCCGCCTACTACGAGGGCAACGTCTCCACCACCGCCTCACCGACGTCGGCCGAGCACCTGACGCGCAAGGACTACGTCGACTCCAAGGTCAACCCGGCCCCCGTCACACTCACCGACGCCGCCACCATCGCCACCAACGCCGCGCTGGGAAACCTCTTCCGCGTCACCCTCAAGGGCAACAGAACCCTGGGCACACCCACCAACTCCATCGACGGGCAGCGCATCACCTGGGAACTCATCCAGGACGGCACCGGAAGCCGCGCCCTCATCCTCAGTTCCGCGTTCGGCCTGGGCACCACCATCTCCTCCACCACGCTCACCACCACGCCCAACAAGCGGGACTTCCTCACCGCGATCTACAACGCCACGACCGCTAAGTGGTACGTGGTCAACTTCACCAAGGGCTACTGAGAGGGGTTCCGCGAGGAACCGCGCCAGGCGTCGCGGCTGCCCCGCGGCCCCGCGCTCAGCCCAGGTCGAGCCGAGCGGCCAGTCGGAGCAGGCCGGGGGAGATCCGGCCGATCAGCCGGGCCGCCTTCGCCTCGAAGGTGACCGGGACGACCGGCTTGCGGGTCCGGACCGCGCGGACGATCTCGGCGGCGACCTTCTCCGGCGGGAACCCCCGGCGGGCGTAGAGCTTCGAGGCGCGGGCCTGCTTGGCGGCCTGCTCCGCGGCCGACAGGCCGGAGAAGGTCGAGGTCCGGGTGATGTTGGTGTTGACGATGCCGGGGCAGATCGCGCTCACCCCGATGCCGGTCGGGGCGAGTTCGGCGCGCAGGCAGTCGGAGAGCATCAGGACGGCTGCCTTGCTGGTGGCGTAGGCGGCCAGCATCTTGGACGGCAGGTAGGCCGCCGCCGAGGCCAGGTTGACGATGTGGCCGCCCTCCCCGCGCTCGGCCATCAGCGTGCCGAACGCCCGGCACCCGTGGATCACGCCCCAGAGGTTGACGTCCAGGACCCGCTGCCACTCCTTCTCGGTGGTCTGCAGGAAGGTCCCCGAGTGGCCGATGCCCGCGTTGTTGACCAGCACGTCCGGCACCCCGT
Organism: Kitasatospora sp. MAA4; assembly: GCF_029893355.1. GTDB lineage: Bacteria > Actinomycetota > Actinomycetes > Streptomycetales > Streptomycetaceae > Kitasatospora. The sequence continues at coordinate 149,567 of NZ_JARZAI010000009.1, read as the reverse complement.
GCGCGGCGGCGACGGTCAGCGCGAAGGCGTCCACGGCCGGCCCGTCGCTCACGTCCACCTGGTAGGCGGTGGCCACCGGGCCCAGCAGGGAGGCGAGTTCGGCGGTGCGCTGGGCGGCGGCGAGGTCGAGGTCGCAGACCACCACGCGGGAGCCCTGCTCGGCGAATGCCAGTGCGGTGGCCCGGCCGATCCCGCTGCCGCCACCGGTGACGACCACCAACGAGCCACCGTTGCGCAGGTGTTCACCCTCTTCACCCTCTTCGCCCGCTTCGCCGGACTCGCCGGACTCGCCGGACTCGATCCGGCCCGTGAACTCCCGTACCATCCCGGCCACCACGGCCCCCTTCTCCAGTAGCGCGGACCAGTGCGTGGCGTTCAGCTCGCGCCGGGTGAGCCGCGGGACCCAGCGCTCCAGGCCCTCGGACAGGAAACCGCTGACGTAGCGGTCGCGGGTCAGCGTGACCAGCTGCACCGGGATCTCGGTCGGCCGCTCGCGCGGGTGGCGCAGCCGCGGCCGCATGTTGGCGCGGTACAACTCGATTCCCCGGATCGCATCCTGACGAAGCGTCAGCTGCGGGTGGTCCGGGCGCGGAGTGACCGCCTCCAGGTCGTTCAGCACCCGCGGCCAGGCCCGCGCCAGTCCGAAGCGCCAGGTCGCCGGCGCCAGGAAGGGCAGGTGAAAGGCGGTGATGTACCAGGAGTGCGCGCCCTGGACCAGCAGTTGGCGCAGGTGCCGCGGGGTGGGCCGGCGCAGCCGGTGGCGGATCCAGAAGCCCATGTGGTCCAGGCACGGTCCGGACATCGTGGTGTACGAGGCGATCCGGCGCTCGGCGCCGGGCTCGGTGACGGCCTCCCAGGACTGCAGCGAGCCCCAGTCGTGGGCGACCACGTGCACCGGACGGTCCGGGCTGACCGTGTCGGCCACCGCGAGGAGGTCGGCCGCCAGCAGTTCCAGGCGGTACTCCTCGCGCCGGGCCGGCACCCCCGACTCCCCTGCGCCGCGCACGTCGTAGCGCACCACGTGGTGGTCGGCGGCCAGGTCGGCGGCGACGTCGTCCCAGACCCGGTGGGTGTCCGGGTAGCCGTGCACCAGCAGCAGGGTGGGGGCCTGCGGGTCGCCCTGCTCGAACACCGCCAGGGCGACGCCGGCCGAGTGCACGGTGCGGCGGCGGGTGGCGTGGGCGTCGGTCGAGCCTGTCGCGTCGGTTGCGTCGGTCGTCATGCGGCTGCCTCCAGGGTCCAGCGCCGCACGTGCGGCAGGTCGTCGTCGAGCCAGTAGGCGTCGTCCTCGGTGACCACCAGCAGTTCCTCGAACTTGATGCCGACCTCGCGGAAGCCGATGTGCGGCTCCACCGCCCACAGGCCCGGAGTGGGCGCGTGAGCAGAGGACCGGCCGTCCGCCCAGAGCGGCGAACGTCCGTGCAGGCGTTCGCTGATGAGCTCGCGCCCGAGGGTCTGCAGGGTGCGCACCCCGAAGCCGAGGACGTTCACCCCGGCCGGTCCCCGGCTGACGGTCCGGGTCACCTGGTGGCCGATCACCCGTCCAGGGTAGACCTGGTGGCGGTTGTCGTAGCCGTGCGCGGCGATCTGCGCGTCCACGGCCGCGTAGACCTCGTTCAACGGCTTGCGGGCGCGCACCTCGCGAAGGATCAACTCCCGGTAGATCTGGAGGTCCAGCGCCAGCCGGTCCCAGATCGGGTTGGCGCCGACCTTGCCGCCGTAGCCGATGTCGGCGGTGTAACCGTCCACCACCGGCGCGCAGTCGAGCACGTACGGCATGCCCTCGCGCAGCACCCGGCCGCCGGCGAAGAACTGCAGCGGGGTGTGGAAGTGCCGGAAGGCGGTCCGGTCGCCGAACCAGGCGAACGGGATGTGGAAGAAGTCCTGTACACCCTCGGCCACCAGGCAGCGCCGCAGCTTGGCGGTGGCCTGCCGCTCGGTCACCCCGGGTTCGATCCAGGCGGCGACCTGCTCGGCGCAGCGGTAGGCGAGTTGCTGGACCTCGCGGAAGCGGTCGAGGTCCCGGGCACTGAACGGGAAGGTCTGCATGGAGTGCTCCTCAGATGTCCAGGACGAGGCGGTCGCCCTCGGCGGCCCGGGAGACGCAGGGCAGCAGGGCGCCGTCCGCCCGTTCCTCGGAGGTCAGCCGGCGGTCGCGGTGTTCGGGAGTGCCGGACAGGACGTGGAGCCGGCAGGTGCCGCAGAAGCCCTGGTGGCAGGAGTACGGCAGGTCGGGCCGCGCCTCGCGCAGCACGTCCAGCGCGGAGCGGTCCGCCGGGACGTCCAAGGTCGGTCCGTCCGCGCCGAGTTGGACGGTGAACGGCTTGCCGTCGGTGATCGGCGCGGCGGCGAAGCGCTCGAAGTGCAGCGTGCCGGCGGGCGATTCGTCCAGCGCCCGCTGCACGGCGGCGAGCATCGGGGCCGGGCCGCAGCAGTACACCGCGCTGCCGGGGCGGGCCGACTCCAGGAGTTCCGCCCCGCTGGGTATCCGGCCGACCAGGAGGGTGACCCGCTCGGGGGCCAGCGCGCGCAACTCCTCGACGAACGGCATGGTTGCGAGGGTTCGTCCGGCGTACACCAAGTGCCAGTCCAGGCCGCGCCGTTGGGCCTCCCGAGCGATCGGCAGCAGCGGCGTCACGCCGATCCCGCCGGCCAGCAGCAGCAGCCGCTGCTCACCGCAGAACGGGAACCCGTTGCGCGGGCGCCGGACGGTGAGCCGGACGCCCAGGTGCAACTCGTCGTGGATCTCCCGCGAACCGCCGCCGCCGTCCGCCAGTCGGCGCACCGCGATCCGGTAGGACGTGCGGTCGGCCGGGTCGCCGCAGAGCGAGTAGTGCCGCTCACGGCCAGAGGGCAGCGTCAGCCGCAGGTGCGCGCCGGGCTGCCAGCCGGGCAGCACGCCGCCGGACGGGTCGGCCAGCCGCAGCTCGACCACGTCCTCGGCGACCGGCCGGTGGCCGGTGACCACCAGGACCAGCGCGGGCAGCGCCCTCGGCGCGGGCAGCCGCGGGTTGCGGCGCAGGCCTCGGCTGCCCAGCGCGGGGGTGTAGCGGTCGCCGAAGGCGGTCAGGCGGCGCATGAAGGGGTCCGCCTGCGGGCGACCGTAGAGGTCGGGCGGCGCTTGCGGGTTGGTGCGGTCCATGGGACGGGTACTCCGGGGCTCGGGCTCAGCGGGCTCAGCGGGCTCAGCGGGCTCAGCGGGCTCAGCGGGCTCAGCGAGTGACGGCGGCGCGGGCGGCCGGAGAGGTCGCGAGGTAGCTCAACGCCTGTGCGCTGGAGCCCTCCTGGGTCGGGTGGTAGCCGGGCTTGAGGTAGCGCAGGCCGGACCGCAGCGACTGCACCGGGTCCGGCAGCATCCCGCGCAGGGCGGCCGCCCGCGCCGCCCGCCAGCTGGGCCTGACCCGCCCGCGCAGCGTCGGGTCAGCCGCCAGCAGGAAGCGCACGCCGCGCACCCACAGGCGCACCAGCAGCGGCCCGGAGACCACCATCCCGCGGATCCGCCGCAGGTAGCCCGGGTCCAGGTGGACCATCAGGTCGTACGCCACACTGCGATGCTCGACCTCCTCGGCGCCGTGCCAGCGCAGCAGGTCCAGCATCGTCGGGTCGGCCTGCGCGCGGTCCAGGCCGGGCGAGTTGAGCGCCCAGTTGCCGAGGAACGCGGTGAAGTGCTCGATCGCCGCCACGAAGGCCACCCGCTCGATCACGTTCTCGCGCCGGGCCCGGGCGCTGAGCCCCGGCCTCTCGCCCAGCACCCGCTGGAAGAGCCATTCGAGCTGCCGGACGTACGGGCGCGGGTCGAGCCCCTGCGCGAGCAGGTGCTCCAGCACCTCCTCGTGCGCCTGGGCGTGGATCGCCTCCTGCCCGATGAAGCCGAGCACCTCCTCACGCAGCTGCTCGTCCGTGATCAGCGGCAGCGCCTCCTTGAAGACCCGGACGAACCAGCGCTCACCCTCCGGGAGCAACAGGTGCAGCACGTTGATGGTGTGGGTGGCGAACGGCTCGTCCGGGATCCAGTGCAGCGGCAGCCGCGACCAGTCGAACCGCACGTCGCGCGGCTCCAGGACGAGGTTGTCGTGCACCTCTGGGGCGCTTCCGGTACCGGGCATGGGGGGACCCTCCTGACCTGCGGGGGTGGTGGCAGCACCTCAAACTACTGGCGGGTACGGCGGGCCACAAGGGTTTCGACCATTCTTATCAACGCACAGTCTAATAACGCTTCCCTTATCGCCGCTCTCCACTCGCGACCATCCCGCCAGGCACCTACGGTGATGGAACCGATACTTTCGGCAAGCGAAGGAGCAATCCCATGATCATGGCGCGCGACATCATGCACAGCGGAGCCCAGTGCATCGACGCCAACCAGACCCTCATGGACGCCGCACGGATGATGCGGGACATGGGCGTCGGTGCCCTCCCCATCTGCGGCGAGGACAAGAAGCTCAAGGGCATGATCACCGACCGCGACATCATCACCCGATGTATCGCCGAGGGTAAGGACCCCAAGACGATGAAGGCGATGGAGCTCAGTGGCCACCTGCACTGCGTCCGCGCCGACGACTCGATGGACATGGTCCTGAAGAAGATGGAGAAGCACCAGATCCGCCGCATGCCGGTGATCGACAACGACATGCTCGTCGGCATGATCAGCGAAGCCGACCTCGCCCACGGCCACCGCGAAGGCCACCGCCTCACCGACGAGCAGATCCTCGCCTTCATGGACAGCGTCTACACCAGCCACTGAGGCTGAGTGACAGACGGGCGGGGCCGGTTGGGAGATCACCTCTCAACCGGCCCCGCCGTACGTCGGCTCACTCAGTGGACCCGGCCCAGCAGGCAAATGAGGCGCGCACGCAGTGGATCTTCCAGTGCGAGGTGGTCGCCTCGGGTGGTGGCCTGCAGCAGTTCGGTGATGACAACGAGCTCGGCGAATCGGCCTACGGGGGTGTCGAGTACGTGTCCGAGGCGGTGTCGCACCTCGGCTGCGGTCTCGGGCACGAGGAGGCTGTAGGCGTGCAGAAGTGCGGCGTCGTAGCCGGCGGGGGCGATTCCCCAGCCCTCCCAGTCGAGAAGCGTGAGCTGCGGTCCGGTGAGGTTGGCCCAGTGCAGGTCGCCGTGAGCCGTCGACCAGGCGGGGACGGTGGTGTCGAGGGAGACGCCCAGGTAGTGCGGCATGGCCCGGTCCAGGTACTCCTGGCGGACCGCCACCCGCTCGGTGGGGACCTCGGCAATGAGGTCGACCGCGGTGCTCAGCCCGGACCACCAGGCCTCGTCCAGATCGGGGACGGTCCGGAGGATGGGTCCCTCGGCGGTGACGGTCCGGTCGGTGACTCTGTCGTACAGCTCAGCCAAGTAGCCGTAGTCGCCTTCGGTCCAGGCACGCCGATCGCGTAGGCGAGGGCGGGGAACCGCGGAAGGCATGGAGCGCTCAGCCTCCTGCGGCCCTTCCCAGAGCTTTCCGCCAGCTTTGTCGGCCGGAGCGCACACCAGTCGGAGCCACCCTGCGCCGAGCGGCGTGGAGACCGCACGACTCAGGGTGCGTCCTCGCCAGCCCCATGCCTCGTCAGACCCGACCGGCGCTGAGCGGAGAGCGGCGGCTGCCGCCGCGTGCGTCTCGCGCATGCGTTTGGCGGTGCCGGGCTCAGGTTCCGAGTACATCCGTGATCCTTCTCAACGTCTCCGGGGACAGCGGCGGTTGACCAACTGCGTCGCAAGGCTGACTGGACTGGTGTTCTACCCGGACTGATCAGTTCGGACAGCTCCCGAGTAACCATGCCGGGAACCTCGCCGCAGTGCAGCGGGGCAGAGGCGAAGACCTCCAGCTCCGCCGCGACCGCGTCGACCAGGACACCGTGGCCGTCGAGTGCGTGCGCGACGGGTGCCAGATGGACCAGTGAGATGGGGAGTTGAATGGCCCGAAGGTGGTGCTGCGGGCGCTGGCCTTGGAGGCGAGTTCGGGCAGAGTCGCCACGTCGAAAAGGCCGCTGCTGAAGCCGCGCCATGTCGCGACGCCGTAGGCGCTGACAGTCCCGTTACTGCACGCGTCCTCCAGAGCGAGGAACGCCGCCCAGATCCGGTCCGCAATGTCCTTGTCGGCGCAGTGGTGTTCCGGGTTGTGCAGGAACACCAGGTCTGGCGCGCGGCCCAGCCGCCGCTTGCTGCGCGCGACCTGCCAGGCGACGTAGGCGGGGGCCAGGCAGTGACCTCGCTCGGCGCCCTCGCCGGACAGCGCACCGGCCTGCACGCCGAGGCGCTTGGCGCTGTCCGGTACGAAGCCGACCTTGGTCGAGACGTGGAGGTCCGGATACAGGGCAAGGACGGTGGCGAGCGACCTCTCCGCCTGGCCGCTCTCGTAGTTGGGCGCGGTGTCCACCCAGTCGGCACCCTGCGACGCGGCCATCGCGGCGGCCTGGCACACGTCGGCGCAGCGGTAGGTGCCCAGACCCAGCCGAGTGCTCATCATGCTCCTCCGATCGCGGCGACCTGGCCCGCGACGAGTTCCGTCACCATACCGGCCGCCTGCGGCAGAGTGATGCCGGCGGCTTGGGCCAGGTCGGCCAACCGCTGGGGCACCCCGCCCACGAGGCGGGCGAGCATTGGACCGGCCTTCGCGGCGAAGGTCCACTCCTCGCCGCCCGCCACCAGCCGCACGGTGTTGTCGGAACCGGCTACGAGTGAGGCGCGGGCGGTGACCAGGCGTACGCGAAGGTCCGGGTCCGGCGGAGCCACTGTGATGTACGGCAGCGACGGAATGAGCCGAACCCGCTCGGTCGCGTCGCGCGTAGCGGCGAAGCGCGTGACCAGGTCAGCGCTCTCCAGTTCGGCGACGACGAGCCTGCCGAGCGCGTCGAGGAACGCCCGCTGCTCGGCGGCGGCGCCGAAGCGCGGAACGTCGGACCTGACGACTTCCTGTGCACGCAGAGTCTCCGACAGCCAGGTAATCAGGTCCGCTCCGGTCGTGCTCTGCAGTCCGCAGGTGACGTGCAGGGAGTGCTGGCCCTCGGAAGCCGCGACGGCGTGCCACCAGCCGCGAGGCAGGTAGAGCACGTCACCAGCGTTCAGCACCAGGTCGGCCACCGGCTCCTCGGGAGGGGGTTCCGGCACATCGACGTCGCGGTGCATCGGTGCGATGCGGGTCGGCCCGTACAGGCGCCAGCGCTTGGCGCCGTCGAGCTGGACCACCACGACGTCGTGATCGTCCCAATGGACGCCGAAGCCCTCGATGCCGGTCCACGAGGCGTACAGGTTGACCTGGACGCCCGTCCGCAGCCAGCGCTCCAGCTGGGCGGCGAGAGCACCGATGCCGGCGTGGAGTTCGTCGACGGCGTCCAGGACCAGCGTGGCGCCGTCGGCCAGTTGCTTGTGCAGCTCCGACGGTTGGAGCTGGTGCCACACGGTGCTCCGCCGGGTGACCAGCGGCCGGGAGTACAGATGGATGGGACGCTGCTCGCCATCGGCTGCGAGACGCAGGCGGGGGGCTTCGAACCGGTGGTGGGTCAGGATGGAGTTGAGGTCATCCCAGCTCAGCAGTCCGGCGAGTGACGCGACATCGCCGCGTACGACCTTGAAGCTGCGGCCGAGCGTCCGGGCGAGGAAGTCATCCCCACCCAGACGCTCAACCACCGAGAACTGCTCGGCGGTCATGGGAAAGCCGTCAGTCGTTGCCGTCGGAACGGCCGGTGGAGCCGCCGTCCGAGGGCTGCTCGCCACGCGAGCGGGCCGCGGCGACCTTGGTACGGGAGACGAGCAGGCCGTCGCCCTCCGGCTCGGTACTGGTGGTGAGGTTGTCGGGCATGAAGCACTCCTTCGGGGTACGAGGGCAGGCCGGTTGCCTGGCCCCACTGCTGGTTCGGCACGAGTCACTCCGAGGGTGTCGGGCGCTCGCACCACGCCTGCACATGCCCGCGCCAAACGAAGACCGGTGCGGGCCCTGCTGCAGGGTTCCGGCCCCGCCGACCAGCGTCGAAAGGGCCGGCGGCGCCGATCCCTCCCCAGCCCTCAGTGGGCAGGGAGGAAGTTCTTGGTCAGGCGCCGGCTGGCAGCTACCGAGCCGGCGCGACATCCTGATCGCAATGCTGAGGACACGAGCAAGTGGGCCAGGACTCGTATCGGGGTGCGTACTCCGCACCGCCGCCGTCGGCGAGGGCCTCACGGCTGTCCCTGACCGCCTTGTCCACGACCTTCTGCTGCCGATCGTCTGCATGAGGCAGTTTCGGCAACCGTTCACTGGGCATCATGCAGCTGCCAACTGCGCTGCTATAGCGGGCGGTTCGGCCTCGTCCGCCGTGATGAGGAAGTGGACCACCTTCCCGAGCTGAGTCGACTCCCAGCCCCACGAACACGCAAACGCATCCACGAGCGCGAGCCCACGTCCCGTGGTCTGCCCCACCGTTGCGGGCAATACCGACGGCAGTCGCACCGAGCGGTCCGCGATCGCCACCCGCAGCTGCCACCCGGTCCACTCAACGCGCACCCGGCACTCACCACCCGCGTGAAGCAGGGCGTTGGTGATCGTCTCACTCGCACAGAGCTTCGCGTCCGCCAACGCGCTTCGCGACAGCGGAAGCCCTGCGCCGACGGCCGCGTCGGCGATGCGCTCCCGAGCACGGCGGACGGCGTCGTCGCCGAGGACGACATGGAATTCGTCCAGGAGAGCGGGGTGTTGGGGGGACACGGTGGACTCCTCAGGGTTGAACTGATGTACGCAGGCCTACTACTTGCCGCAGCTACCACAGGTCCAATTGCAGTTGGGGATCAGATCGGCCACCTTCCGGGGGCTTAGTCAGTCAACGAGGTCCGGTGGAGGCTCGGGGACTCCACAGCAGTGACCTCAACTTGGAGTCGCCAGAGAGCCACGGGACCTATCATCGAGAAAACGCTTTCAGAGGAGCTGACTTGTCGGAGCGTCAGCCTGATCTACGAGAGATCATCGCCGGTCTTCTTGATGACGAACGCCTGTTGTCCGCGTGTAGGGATCGCGACATGGGAAGGATCTTCCGACTGCTCCAACTTCGAGGTGCCAGCACCAGGCGGATCGCTGGCGCAGTCGAGATCACTCAGGGTCGGCTCTACGACTACATGAACGGCCGGACACGGGTCGAGAAACTGACGATGTTCGAACAGATCGCCGATGCCTTCCACATCCCGGGCCAACTGCTGGGGCTCGCCCGACGGCCTTGGGAGCAGCCAGCCACGTCCCCACGCCAGTTCCCCGCTTCAGGAGCCACGGCGGACGCCGACGACCTCACGGCTATGGATGCCTTCCGACACGCCGACCGTCAGAGCGGGGGCGGTCGCCTGTACGGCGCGGTCGTGCATCACCTCTCCAGTCAGGTGGCACCTCGCCTGGTAAATATCGCAAGTGGACCGCAGGTGTTCGCAGCGGCAGCAGCTCTTACAGAGATGGCTGGTTGGATGGCGCACGATAGCGGCATCGACGACCTTGCTCACCAGCATTTCGCTCGCGCACTGCCACTCGCTCGGGCCTCGGGGGATTTCCCGTTGGCTGCTCATATCGCTGCAAGCACGAGCCATTTGGCGTTGCAGACCGATGATGCGGCAGAGGCAGCGCACTGGGCCCTGGCAGGGCTCGATTTCTCCCGTGGTGGACCGCATCTGCCCAGCCTGTCAGCCCGCCTCCACACGATGCAGGCAAGGGCACTGGCTGCCACAGGGCAAATTACAGCCGCAGAGCGTGCTTTGGGGAAAGCCGAGCACGCGCTCACCGAGCGGGCGCAGGACGCTCACCCATGGCTGAGCCCGTTCGACGAAGCCACTCTCGCAAGCGAGTCGGCACTCGCCTATCAGGACCTGGGCCGACTCGACACCGCATTTGGCCGTGCCGAGCACGCAGTAGCCTTGCGCGAAGAGAGTCGAGCACGCTCGCTGGCTCTGTCCAGAATCACTCTCGCGCGCATTCATGCCAAGCGGAAGGACCTGGGCTCCGCCGTAGGTGTCGGCCACCAGCTCCTGGCCACCTGCGCCTCGCTCGGTTCGATTCGTGTCGTCCGTCAGCTCGACGACCTTCGTCGGCTGCTTGAGCAGCACCTCGGGTATACACCCGTGCGGGAATACCTGGCACTATTCGACGACGCGCGCAGGACGAGGATGCTTCTGCTCGCCGACATCGTCCCGCCCTCTCGGGGAGGTTCATCATGAGGCCGACACCCGCTGACCCCGCGGCCTGGAACGCCTACCTGGCCGAGGGCAACGCGCGCCAGGCCCGGAAGCGCGTGGCGGCTGATGTGATCCTCCGCGATCCCCAGGGGCGGGTGCTGATCGTCAACCCGACCTACAAGGAGGGTTGGGACCTCCCCGGCGGGATGGCGGAGGCCAACGAGCCGCCGGACGAGGCGGCAGCGCGCGAGCTGCGCGAGGAGCTCGGGCTTCGCGTGGAACTGCGAGGGCTGCTGGTCGTGGACTGGGTTTCTCCGCACGGCCCTTGGGACGATCAGCTGGCCTTCGTCTTCGACGGCGGCACGCTCACTGAGGCCCAGGCGGCTGCGGTCCGGCCGCACGACCACGAGCTGTCCGAAGCCGTCTTCACGCCAGCCGCCGAGGTCCGCGCGCAGCTGCGGTCGAGGCTTCAACCCCGGTTCGACGCGGCGATGCAGGCGCTCACGGATGGGCGTCCGCGCTACCTTCGCGACGGGTACGCCGGTTGGTGAACGACCTGCCCGGCCAAGGGATTGACTGGAGGCACCAGATGTCGGACGAGACGGAGCAGGCGAAGGGCACCGCAGGGTTCCTGCTGGAGATGGGGATGCTCAAGCGGGCCAAGCGGTCTGGCTGGTGGATCGCCGGGGTGAAGGATCCGGAGACGATTGCCGAGCACTCCTTCAGGACCGGGATCGTCGGGGCCGTGCTGGCGATGATGGAGGGAGCGGATCCAGCGAAGGTGGCGCTGCTCTGCCTCTTCCACGACACGCAGGAGACCCGTGTCAGCGACATCCCGCACATCGGCCGGCGGTACCTCGAAGCGGCGTCCAACGAGAGCGTGACCGCCGACCAGGTGTCGTCCTCGCACCCGTCCGTGGTCTCGGGTGTCCAGCGGATCGTTGAGGAGTACGAGCACGGCAGCAGCCTTGAGGTGGTCTGCGCGCATGACGCGGACAAGCTCGAATGCCTGGTCCAGGCCGTCGAGTACCGCGAGCAGGGCTACCAGAACGTGCAGCCCTGGATCGACTCCAGCATCAGCAAGTTGAAGACCGCTTCCGCGCAGGCCCTCGCCGAGGCGGCGCTGACCATGACCTCGATCGAGTGGCAGCAGACCTACCTGAGGTAGGAAGTCGGGGTCGCCGTCCGGTCATGACGACAGCTCGGCGACCGGGATGCCGGACGCTGACGCAGAACACATGTAGCTGAGTGGCGGTGTGCCAGTGCGGTGGACCAGGATGCAGCCCGTGGTCAACGAAACCGGCGAGATCATTCTGAGCAGGCAGGACCTTCGTGAGGTCACCAGTTATGCCGCCGAGAGCGCGCAGGAGGTCCTGGAGATCTTTGAGAGAGCACACCCGGCCGACTCGCGGCCTCGCGACGCGATCAACGCCGCGTGGACGTTCGCTCGAGGTGGCGAACGGGGGAGGTTACTGCGCGATACCGGGTGGGCGGCGCACAAGGCTGCACGCGACGCAGGCACCGCAGCCGCAGGCGATGCAGCGCGAGCAGCGATGTGCGCGGCATCCGCTGCGTACCTGCATCCACTGGCCGACGCTCACCAGGTGAAGCACATCCTGGGGGCAACCGCCCACGCGGCGAGAGCGGCTGAACTTACGGCGGGCAATGATCGAGATGTCGGTGCTGATCACATTGAGCAAGCTCGCCGGCGGGCGGCACCAGTCCTCGTTGACGTGCTCAGGCGCTACCCCGCAGCACCTTCTGGTGGAGGCCGCGTCGGGGAACTGCTCCGCGATCTGGATGCGGCCCTCCGCAGCCGTTTCTGAAGGACACGCCTGCGCGCGAAGCTGCGGCGATACAGGGGGGCCTTCGCGGACGCGGACCGCGCGGGCTCCGTGAGACATCAGCCCCACTGGCGGATCACTCCCCAGGTTCGACCCACTGCGACCGCCAGGCCGGCGGGTCGAACGGGTCCGCGAAGTACTGCGTCTCCCTCACCACGCGTCCTGCCGAGAACTCCATGATGCTCACCGTCTGCGTGGGCTTGCCGTCATAGGTGAGCACGAATTCGGTCACCCAGAGATCGCCGGCTCCGAGGATCCTGCGCACGGTGAAGGTCCGGACCGCGGGATGTTGGGTACGCAGTGCCTGGATGTTGCTCCTGCCGCGGATGACCTCGCCGGACTGCGGGTACTCGACGATGACGTCGTCGGCGTAGATGTCGTGTTCCGCGTCCGCGTCACCGCTGTTCGATGCGGCCCAGTGCCGGTCCAGCAGAGCCCGGGCAACCCTCGCCTCCATCGTTATGGCCCTTTCTCCGGCGGGCAGGAGTGAGTTCGGCGGGATGCCCCACGACACCGACCTGCCCGGCGGTTTTCTCCTCCCCACGCAACCACGCTAGGCAGCTGAGCCGACCGCCCGCAACCCGGTGCTCTGTCGGCGGCCGGTGTCGACCTGCGCGGTGTCGGTCCCGGAAGCTGCGCTCAGACGGCCATCGCCAGCATCAGCGGCGCGGCCCGCTCCGCGAGCAACTCGGCTGCGGCGCGCAGGCGGTGGGCGTTGTCGGCGGGGAGGGACATGGCGAGGCAGCCGACGGTGTCGCCCGCTGTGACGGGGACGGCGGCGCAGACGGTGCCGAGGGCGTACTCCTGGAGGTCGAGGACCGGCATGGTGGCGGGCTGGCGCTCCAGGCGGTGCATCAGCTGCTCGGTGTCGGTGATGGTGCGTGAGGTGAGCCGGGCAATCGGGTGGCGGGAGAGGTGGTCGAGGCGGCCGTCGTGGTCGAGCTGGCTCAGCAGGCACTTGCCGATCGCGCTGGCGTGCGCCGTCGCCTTGAAGTCCACCCACTCGTGCACGGCGGGCGCGGTCTCGTCGAAGGCGACTGCCTCGACCGTCAGCTCGCCGTCGTAGTAGCGGCTGAAGTAGACGGCTGCGCCGAGCTCGTCGCGCAGTTCGGCGAGCTTGTGGTTGAGCCTGATCCGGATCAGCTGCTCCCGGTTGGACTGCCCGAGCATCGCGAACGTACCGCCGAGCACCCAGCCGCCGTCGAGCGCCTGGAGGTAGCCCTCGGCTGCGAGGATCGCGATCAACTCCCTGACGGTGGTGGCGGGCAGGCCGGTCTCCCGGACGAAGTCCCCGAAGGCGGCACCTCCGGAGTGGCGGTCCGCGACCTCCAGCAGGCGCAGGGCGCGCCGCAGAGCGGCGTGCGGTCCGGACTCACCCTGGTCGAGCATGATCTGACGACCTTGGCCGCGTGCCGGCATGGCCTCCCCTTTCCGCTCCTGGTACCACCCTCAGACTATCCATCGCGCGCCCTCTGCACCCCCTGGTCGGGAGAGATTCCCGCAGGTGACGGGTATTGAGCGAATGGCATATGCCAGGAGCATTACCAGAGGGAGCGAGCCGGAAACATGACGACGTGCCCCTCCCCCAAAGCAGCGGGGGAGGAGCACGTCTGAGGGTTCGTCAGAGAGACTGGAGAGGGGGTCAGCCCTCGTCGCCGGCGCGGAGCTTGGCGACGGCGGCCTCCAGGCGGCGACCGTAGTTCTCGTCGGCCGCGTGGAAGTGTGCGAGGTTCTTCTCGACGATGTCGTCGCGCGTCACCTGGGCGAGGAAGCCCGCGATGTTGTTGATCAGGCGCTCCTGCTCACCGGCCGACATCAGGCGGAACAGCTCGCCCGCCTGGAAGAAGTCGTCGTCCTTGGTGTGCGCGGGGGTGGTGTACGTGCCGGTGTGGCCGTTCAGGGCCACCGGCGCGGACAGCGCGTTGTCGGTCTGGGCGGGGCCGTCGTACGAGTTGGGCTCGTAGTTCTTGCCGCGGCCGGACTTGTTGACGGCCGAGAGGCCGTCGCGGCCGTAGTTGTTCGCCTCGGTCGCCTTGGGGGCGTTGACGGCGAGCAGGGTGTGGTTGACGCCGAGGCGGTAGCGCTGGGCGTCCGCGTAGGCGAAGAGCCGGCCCTGGAGCATCTTGTCGGGCGACGCGCCGATGCCGGGCACGAAGTTGTTCGGCGAGAAGGCGGACTGCTCGACGTCGGCGAACACGTTCTCCGGGTTCTTGTTGAGAACCAGGCGGCCGACCTTCTGCAGCGGGTAGTCGCTGTGCGGCCAGACCTTGGTGAGGTCGAACGGGTTGAAGCGGTAGTCGGCCGCCTCGGCCACCGGCATCAGCTGGACGTAGAGGGTCCAGGACGGGAACACACCGCGCTCGATGGCCTGGTGCAGGTCACGCTGGTGGCTGTCGGCGTCCGCGCCCAGCACCTCGGCGGACTGGTCGCCGTCCAGCGAGCGGATGCCCTGGTTGGTCTTGAAGTGGTACTTGACCCAGAAGGCCTCGCCCGCCTCGTTGACCCACTGGTAGGTGTGCGAGCCGTAGCCGTTCATGTGGCGGTACGAGGCCGGGATGCCGCGGTCGCCGAAGAGCCAGGTGATCTGGTGGGTGGAGGCCGGCGAGTGCGCCCAGAAGTCCCAGACGTTGTCGGCTTCCTGGACCCCGGTGAAGGGGTCACGCTTCTGCGAGTGGATGAAGTCGGGGAACTTGATCGGGTCCTTGATGAAGAACACCGGGGTGTTGTTGCCGACGAGGTCGTAGTTGCCCTCTTCGGTGTAGAACTTCAGCGCGAAGCCGCGGGGGTCACGCACCGCGTCGCTGGAGCCGAGGTTGCCCGCGACGGTGGAGAAGCGCAGGAAGACCTCGGTGCGCTTGCCCACCGAGGCAAGGAAGTTGGCGCGGGTGAACTGCGAGACCTCGTCGGTGACCTCGAAGTAGCCGTACGCGCCCGAGCCGCGGGCGTGCACCACGCGCTCCGGGATGCGCTCGCGGTTGAAGCGCGCGAGCTTCTCCAGCAGCTGCTGGTCCTGGATGAGCAGCGGGCCGTACTCGCCGGCGGAGGCCGAGTTCTGGTTGTCGGCGATCGGCGCGCCGGACTCGGTGGTCAGGATCTTGGACATAGCGCGGTCCTTCGGAAAGAGAGGCGGTGCGTGGAGAGACGATTGAGGACGCTTCGGAAGCGTCAGACGCCCAGCAGGCGCCAGATCGCGGCGGCCCGGCGGGAGGTCTCGGTGCCGTCGGGGCCGTCGGCGGGCTGCAGGGCCGTCACGGCGGCGGTGACGTCGGCCGGGGCGGCGAGCGGGCGGGCCGCGGCGAGGGTGGTCGCCTCGGCGCCGGCCAGGCCGGCCTCGGTGAGTGCCTGGACGGCTTCGGCGGCGGGCAGCGCGTTGAACCAGCGCAGCGCGAGGGCGGCGCGGCCGGCCTCGGTGAGCCTGCCGGTCAGGCGCAGGCGGGCCAGGCCGCCGTCCGGGTAGACGTTGATCCGGACGTGGGTGACCGGGCGCCCGACGTCCAGGCGCAGCCGGTGACGGGTGTCGGGCTGCAGCCGGGTGCGCGGCAGGATCTCGAACCAGCCGTCGGCGTCAGTGGACGGGTCGCCGCCGGTGGAGGCGTCGTAGCCCACCAGGTCGGCCCAGCCGGGGGCGTTGGCGACGAAGTGGGTGGTGTCCACCTCGGCGGCCAGGACCTCGCCGCCCCCGGCCAGGGCGATCTGTACCCAGTCGTTGGCCTTGTTGCGCCGACGCCGGGTCTCCCAGCCCTCGCCCATGACGGAGGCGCGGCCCGGAGAGTTCAGGTTGTGCGGGGAGGAGAAGTAGCGGTCCGAGGCGGCCTCGGCGACGCCGCCGTACTCCTGGGCGGCCAGGTCGAAGCTGAGGCCGTCCAGGTCGCGCGGGTCGGGCAGCACCTCGCCGTGCACCCGCAGGCGGGCCACGCCGCCGTCGGGCCAGATGTTCAGCCGGACGTGGGTGTAGCGGGTCGGGTCCTGGACCTCGAACGCGTGGGCGGTGTCGCCCTGCAACGCGGTGCGCGGGACCAGGTCGGTCCACTCGGCTGCGTCGAGCTCCTCGACGGACGGGTGGCCGGGTATGGAGGCCGCCTGCACCGAGCCGGTCTCCGGGTAGTTGCCGGTGAAGTGCGCGGTGTCCACGATCACGCCGTGGATCCGGCCGGCCACGCCGAGGCGGACGATCGCCCAGTCGTGGTCCTGGTCGGTGGGGTGCGGCTGCTCGGCGCTGACTCCGCGCCGGCGCTTGCTCTCCCAGCCGTCCATGATCTGGCCCTTGTGGCCGAAGGTGTGCGCACGGAACTCGGCGGCCTTGGCGACCAGGAGGTTCTCCGCGTCGGCGAAGGTGTCCTCGTTGGTGGCCACCACGCCCGCGCCGAGCAGCCGGGAGGCGAGGTTGACCAGCTCGGTGAAGGGAGCGGCCGGGGTCTGACTGGTACTCATCTCGCTCCTCAGCGGGTACGAAGGATCTGCCGGCCGAACGGTTCGGCGTCCACGTCCACCACGCGGCCGCGCAGCCAGGTGGTCTGCACGGTGCCGGTCAGGGTCTTGCCGGCGTACGGGGTGACGGGGTTGCGGTGGTGCAGGGCGTCCGGGTCGACGGCGAACTCGCCGTCCGGGTCGAACGCGACCAGGTCGGCGTCGTGGCCGACCGCGATGGCGCCCTTGGTGCCGGTCAGGCCGACCAGCGAGGCCGGGCCGGCGGACATCCAGCGGACCACGTCGGACAGGTCGTGGCCGCGCTTGCGGGCCTCGGTCCAGATGGCCGGCAGGCCCAGCTGGAGGGAGGCGATGCCGCCCCAGGCCTTGGCGAAGTCGCCGCTGCCGCCGTACTTCTGAAGGAGCTTCAGATCCGGCGTGGACGGCGAGTGGTCGGAGACGATCGCGACGAACTCGCCGGCCGCCAGGGCCGCCCAGAGCAGGTCGCGGTTGGACTCGTCGCGGATCGGCGGACAGCACTTGAAGGCCGTGTCGCCGTCCGGGACCTCCTCGGCCGCCAGCGTCAGGTAGTGCGGGCAGGTCTCCGCGGTGACCTGGACGCCGTCGGCGCGGGCCTGCGCGAGCAGCGGCAGGACGGCGGCCGAGGAGACGTGCAGGATGTGCACCCGGGCGCCGGTGCGCCGCGCGGTGTCCAACAGCCGTGCCACGGCGGCGGCTTCGGCGTCGTCGGGGCGGGAGGCGAGGAAGTCGCGGTAGTGCGTGCCGGGCTGCTGCGGGGCGGCCTCCAGCACGGCGGGGTCCTCGGCGTGGATGATCGCCAGGGCGCCGATCCGGGCCTGCTCGGTGAGCGCGGCCTCCAGGTCGGCGGCCTCCACGTGCGGGAACTCGTCCACGCCGGAGGGGGCCAGGAAGCTCTTGAAGCCGAAGACGCCGGCCTCGTGCAGCGGCTCCAGGTCGCCGGTGTTGCCGGGGATCGCGCCGCCCCAGAAGCCGAGGTCGACCCAGGCCTGGCCCTCGGCGATCTTCCGCTTGGCGTCCAGGCCGGCCACCGTGGTGGTGGGCGGGATGGAGTTCAGCGGCATGTCGATGACGGTGGTGACGCCGCCGGCGGCGGCGGCCCGGGTGGCGGTGGCGAAGCCCTCCCACTCGGTGCGGCCGGGCTCGTTGACGTGCACGTGGGTGTCGACCAGGCCGGGCAGCAGGGCCACCTCGCCGAGGTCGGTGAGGTGCGCGTCGCCGACCAGCAGCGAGCCGTGGGCGGCGATCTGCTCGATCTTCCCGTCCCGGACCAGCACGTCGGCGGGGCGCTCGCCGTCGGGGAGGACCACCCGGCGGGAGCGGATCACCGCGGTCGCCACGGGCAGCTCGCTGAGCGGCATCTAGACCTCCGGAGTGGGGGTATCAGGTGGGGGTGGCTCGGAGCCTAGGCCCGCCTTCAACAAAACGTCAATGTAGGAAAGTACTACTGTCCGAAAACTAGCGGACCCGCTACGCCAGCAGGTCAGCCGCCAGTCGCTCCCCCGCGACCTCGGCCAGTTCCGCGGCCCTGGTCAGGCTGTCGCCGGGCTGCTCGGCCAGGTCGGTGAGCGCGTACGCGGCGACGAAACCGGCCCCGCGCCACTCGCTCTCCGACAGTTCGAGCCGTCCGGCCACAGCGGCCACCGGAACCCCCGCCCCAGTGGCCGCCGCGGCAACGCCGGCGGGAGCTTTGCCATGGAGCGTCTGGGCATCCAGGCAACCCTCGCCGGTCACGACCAGGCGTGCCCCACGCACGGCCTCGTCGAAGCCCAGCAGTTCGAGCAGGAGCTCGATGCCGGGCCGCATGGTGGCGCCGAGCAGGGCCAGGGCGGCGAAGCCGACCCCTCCTGCGGCCCCGGCGCCGGGGGCGTCTCGGAAGTCCTCACCCGTACTGGCCGCGACCACGTCCGCCCAGCGGGTCAGACCGGCCTCCAGAACCAGCAGGTCCTCGCCGTCCGCGCCCTTCTGCGGACCGTAGACGGCGGTGGCACCGCGCGGGCCGAGCAACGGGTTGTCCACGTCGCAGGCCACCACGACCTCGACGCCCTTGAGCGTCTTGGCCACCAGGACCGGGTCGATGCGGTGCAGCCGGCGCAGGGCCGCACCGCCGGGGGGCAGTTCGACGCCCTCCGAGTCCAGCAGACTGGCGCCCAGCGCCTGGACCATGCCGGCGCCGCCGTCGGTGCAGGCGCTGCCGCCCAGGCCCAGCACGATGCGCTTGGCCCCCAGGCTCACCGCCCGGCCGATCAGCTGGCCGACCCCGTAGGAGCCGGCCGCCAGCGGCGCGGTGCGGCCGCCGGGGAGTCGGGCCAGGCCGGAGGCCAGCGCGAGTTCGACCACGGCGGTGTCGCCCTTGACGGCGATCGCGGCGTCCACCGGCAGGCCGGTGGGACCGGCCACCTTGGCGGGGATCCGGGTGAAGCCGGCCGCCAGTGCGGCGGCCAGGGTGCCCTCGCCGCCGTCGGCGACCGGGAGTTCGCGGATCTCCAGATGCGGCGCGACCCTGCGGATGCCGGCCGCCAGGCGGGCGGCGACCTCGGCGCCCTCCAGGGTGCCCTTGAACTTGTCGGGAGCTACGACCACGTGGCCCTGGGTGGGGGTGGCGGGCATGGTGGGGCCTCACTTCCGAGTGGCGCTGGGTGACGTGCTCTCAATGATCGGGGTGCGACCCCCTCCCCGCCGTTCCTCCCGTCCCGCTTCCGACGTACGGGAGGCTCCCCTCGGCGAGGGAGGGGGCCGGGCGGCGCCTGCACGACCGAAGTGCGCGACGCCGCCGGTTGGCACGGTCAGCGGGGCAAGGATGAGCACCACCGCCCCGCTGACCGATAAGGCCCTCCTGGTGACGCGGGCACGACCGGACAGGTACACGCCACCAGGAGGAGTTCAGAGAGGTAAACCCTTAGCGGGTTACTTGACCGTGCGGCCCGCGAGGCGCTCGACGCCGCGCAGCAGGGCCGAGTGGTCCAGCGAGCCGTCACCGTTGGCGCGGGCCGAGGCGACCAGCTGGGCGACGAGCGAGCCGACCGGCAGCGGGGCCTCGACGGCGCGCGCGGCGGCCGTGACGATGCCCATGTCCTTGTGGTGCAGGTCGATCCGGAAGCCCGGGGCGAACTCGCGGTTGACCATGTTGGCCTTCTTGCGGTTCAGCACGGTGGAGCCGGCCAGGCCGCCCGCGAGGACGTCCAGCGCAGCACCCAGGTCGACGCCCGCGTTCTCCAGGAAGACCACGGCCTCGGCCACGACCTGGATGTTCACGGCCACGATGAGCTGGTTGGCGGCCTTCACGGTCTGGCCGGCGCCGGCCGGGCCGACGTGGATGACCGTGGTGCCCAGCGCGTCGAAGAGCGGCTTGGCCTCGGCGAAGTCCGCCGCCTCGCCACCGACCATGATGGACAGGACGGCCTCGATCGCGCCGGCCTCGCCACCGGAGACCGGGGCGTCCAGGGTGCGGATGCCCTTCTCTGCGGCGGCGGCGGCGACCTTGATCGAGGTCTGCGGGGTGATGCTGCTCATGTCGATCACGAGCGAGCCGGCCTTGGCGTTCTCCAGGACACCGCCCTCGCCGAGGATGACCTGCTCGACGTGCGGGTCGGCCGGGACCATGGTGATGATCACGTCGGCGCCGGCGACCGCGTCGGCGATGCTGGTCGCACCCTTGCCGCCGGCCGCCACCAGGGCGTCGATGGCGGACTGCTCCAGGTTGAAGCCGGTGACGGTGTGGCCGGCCTTGACCAGGTTGGCGGCCATCGGGCTGCCCATGATGCCGAGGCCGATGAATGCGATGGTGCGGGGGGTGGCGCTCACAGCGCTGTTCCCTTCGTAGCGGGGCGGGGAGGAGGGGTGACGAAGAGCTGAGGGTCAGCCGGCGCGGTTCTCGCGCGGGAGCCACTCGAAGCTGTCGGCGCTGACGCCGGTCGACGGGCGGTACTCCAGGCCGATGCGGCCTGCGTAACCGGCCGCGTCGAGCCGGGCGAAGAGGTCGTCGTAGTCCAGCTCGCCGGTGCCGGGCTCGTTGCGGCCGGGGAAGTCGGCGATCTGCACGTGACCGGTCTTGGCGACCTGGTCGGCGATCACGGCGGTCAGGTCCTCGCCGTTCACCGCCAGGTGGTAGAGGTCGCAGAGGAAGGTGGCGTTGCCGAGCCCGGTGGCGGCGTTGACCTTGTCGACGATCTCGACGGCGGCCTTCGCGGTGTGCAGCGGGTAGTCCGGCGCGTCGACCTTGTTGAGCGCCTCGATCAGCAGGACCGCGCCGATCTCGTGCGCGGCCCGGGCGGCCAGCACGAGGTTCTCCAGCGCGAGCGCGTCCTGCTCGGCCGGGTCGACGCCCTCGACGCGGTTGCCGTAGAGCGCGTTGAGCGCCTTGGTGCCGAGCGACCCGGCGAGCGCGACGGCCACCGGGATGTTCTCCCGGAAGCGCTCGGTCTCGGCGGGCACCGACAGGACGCCCTTGGCGCCCTTGGTCAGGTCGTCCAGGAAGTTGAGGCCGGTGAGCTGCACTCCGGCGTCGGTGAAGGCCTTGCGGAGCGCGTCCAGCTCGGCCTCGGAGGGGGTGTGGTCCGCGCCGAAGGGCCACCACAGCTCGGCGGCGGTGAAGCCGGCGGCCGCGGCGGCGGCGGGACGCTCCAGGAGCGGAAGCTCACTGAACAGGATCGACAGGTTGACCGTGACGCGGCCGTTCAAGGACGCGTGCTGGGAAGCGGCAGTCACGTCAATCACCTTTCACTCTTCCGACATCCTCAACTTCCATGATGCGGAAGAGGGATTCTGCTTGGTGGAAGCATGGCCGGGGACTCGATGAGGTGTCAAGACCGCCGCAACAATTTGTTGAAGAGGCCGAAACCATTGCCCCGGGTGGCCGGTCGACTGTTTGATCGACCAGCCACTCCCGTCCCACCAGCCGCTCGCTACAGTGAGCGGGTGCGATTGATGGTGGAGTTCACGACAGAACCGTTCGAACTGGTCAACTTCCCGGACCATGCGGTCGCGGCCCGCCGAGCGGTGGACGAAGCGGGCCTGGCCGTCTCGGTCGGCCCGTTCGGCACCAGCGCCGAGGGCGCCGCCGACCAGGTCCTGACCGCAGTGGACCGACTGCTGCGCGAGAGCCTGGAAGCCGGCGCGAGCCGGATCTCCTTCCAGGTCAGCGTGGTCCCCGATGCCCCGGAAGGAGTGGGTACCTGATGACCGACGCCTTGGAACACCCGCTCACCGCGGCGATAAAGCCGCTGCTCGACGCCGTCGGTGCGACGGCCCTCGCAATGGACGAGGCCAAGCCCGACGACGTCATCCTGGAGTGGGAGGGCGTTCCGGCCGTGGCCGTCCGCCTCCCGCACCTCAGCAACGCCCTCGACCGACTGCTCGCCGAGATGACCCGCCAGTTCGACGGCCGCCCGCTCACCGAGCTCGATCGGCTCGAGAAGCAGCGCGTCGTCGCCCTGTTGGAGGAACGCGGCGCCTTCACCGTCCGACACGGGGTTGAGACCGTGGCGTCCGCGCTGGGCGTCAGCCGGTTCACGGTGTACAACTACCTGAACCGACAGGTCGACGGCCCGAAGGCCGACTGACCAGGCCAGTCTCACCGACGGCCGCACCCCGGCACACTTGGCGGATCACACACGAAACCGCCCGGTGACACCCGGTGGTTCGAAACGTAACCACCAAGGCTTCAACAAAGTGTTGACGGCCGGGGGTGGTGGATCTAGCTTTTGCGGGTGGCACCACTCTTCAGGAGGTCCACCCGTGACCAACCACCCCCACGCGTCGTCCGACGCAGCCAACGCCCTCCAGGCGCTGGCGGCGGCTCCGGCCGCCGAGCTGGAGAAGCACCTCTTGGAGGTCTGCTCCAGCCCCGCCTGGGCCGCCGCCGTCGCGGCCGCCCGGCCCTGGTCCGACCGCCACGCCCTGCTCACGGCCAACCTGACGGCCATGGCGGGACTCTCGGTCACCGACCTCGGCGACGCCATGGCCGGCCACGCCCGGATCGGCAAGCCCAAGCCGGGCGACGCCACCTCCGAGCGCGAGCAGGCCGGCATCCACGGAGTGGACTCCGCGCTCCTCGATGAACTGCACGAGGCCAACGCCGCCTACGAGGCGAAGTTCGGCCACGTCTTCCTGATCTGCGCCACCGGGCGCACCGCGGCCACCATGCTGGACGCGCTGCGCGAGCGGTTCCCCAACGACGCGGCCACCGAGGCCGAGATCGTCCGCGGCGAGCTCCGCAAGATCAACGACATCCGTCTCAACCGCCTGTTGGACGAGACCACCAGCTGATCTGACACATTGTCAGTCCTGCTACCAGTAAGGTCACTTAAGCCATGACTGGCATCTCCACGCACGTGCTCGACACCAGCCTCGGCCGCCCGGCCGAGGGTGTCCCGGTCGAGCTCGCACTGAACACCGAGGGTGGCTGGAAGGTGCTCGGCACCTCCGCCACGGACTCCGACGGCCGGGCCAAGGACCTGCCGGCCGTGGAGGCGGGCTCGGTCGTCCGGCTCCTGTTCGACACCGCCGCCTACTACGCCGGCCGTTCCGAGCAGGCGCCGTTCTTCCCCGAGGTCTCGATCGTCTTCACGGTCGCGCCCGCGCAGCAGCACTACCACGTGCCGCTGCTGCTGAACCCCTTCGGATACTCCGTCTACCGCGGAAGCTAGAACCTAGGAGCCACGCCATGGCCCACGTGCTCGGTCAGAACCAGTACGGCAAGGCAGAGAACCGGATCGTCCGGGTCTACCGTGACAGCACCCGTCACGAGATCAAGGACCTGAACGTCTCGGTCGCCCTCTCCGGCGACCTCGACGACGTCCACCTCACCGGGTCGAACGCCAACTGCCTGCCCACCGACACCACCAAGAACACCGTCTTCGCGTTCGCGAAGGAGTACGGCATCGAGTCGGCGGAGGCTTTCGGCATCACGCTGGCGAAGCACTTCGTGGACAACAACGAGCCGATCCACCGCGCCCGGATCCGGATCGAGGAGTACACCTGGGACCGGATCAAGACCCCGGACAACTCCTCGCGCTTCATCGGCTCGGAGGAGGTCGGCCACTCCTTCTCGCGCAACGGCGCTGAGGTCCGCACCTGCGAGATCACCTACGACGGCACCACCGTCCAGGTCATCTCCGGGCTGAAGGACCTGGTCGTGATGAACACCACGAACTCCGAGTTCTGGGGCTACATCAAGGACAAGTACACCACCCTGAAGGAGGCGTACGACCGCATCCTGGCCACCCAGGTGACGGCCCGCTGGAAGTACTCCTTCACGGGCGTGGACGACGAGGCCCAGCCGAACTGGAACCGCTCCTACGCGCACGTGCGCCGCCACATGCTGGAGGCGTTCGCGGAGACCTACTCCTACTCGCTGCAGCAGACGCTGCACGCGATGGGCACCCGGGTGCTGAACAACCGCGCCGAGGTGGACGAGGTCCGCCTGGAGCTGCCCAACAAGCACCACTTCCTCGTCGACCTGGAGCCCTTCGGCCTCAAGAACGACAACGAGGTGTACTACGCCGCCGACCGGATGTACGGCCTGATCGAGGGCACCGTGCACCGCGAGGGCGTCGTCCCGGTCATCCCGGTCGCCTGACCGGTCGCCTGACCGACGCGGTTCGCTCCGTACCGCCCCCGCAACCGCCTCCCCGCGGCCCGGACGGTACGGAGCGTCGTCGCATCCCGAGGGATTCTCGTACCGCCGTCCCGCCCTCGGGACCCCGATAGCTCCGACGGCGGTCGCTCCTCCCCCACCGCTCCCTAGGAGAGACACCATGGCCGTCCAGCCTCCGCCCGCCGACCAGCGGATCGTGATCGAGAACGTCGCCATCGCCACCGTCGACGCCAACGACACCGAGTACGCCCGGGGCCACGTCGTGATCCTCGGCAACAAGATCGAGTCGGTCGGCGACGGCCCCGCCCCGCAGTGGCTGGACAACGTGGTGCGCCGGATCAACGGCGAGGGCCACCTGATCACGCCGGGCCTGGTCAACACCCATCACCACTTCTACCAGTGGATCACCCGGGGCCTGGCCCAGGACAACATCCTCTTCGACTGGCTGGTCGCGCTCTACCCGACCTGGTCGCGGATCGACGACAAGCTCGTGCACGCCGCCGCGCAGGGTTCGGCCGCCGCGCTGCTCAAGTCCGGCTGCACCACCGCGAGCGACCACCACTACGTCTTCCCCAAGGACGGCGGCGACATCCTGGGCGCGGAGATCGAGGCCGTCCAGGAACTGGGCATGCGCTTCACCGCGCTGCGCGGCTCGATGGACCGCAGCAAGAAGGACGGCGGCCTGCCGCCGGACCACGCGGTCGAGAAGACCGAGGACATCCTGATCGCCTCCGAGGCCGCCGTGGACCGCTACCACGACGCCTCCTTCGACTCGATGTTGCAGATCGCCATCGCGCCCTGCTCGCCGTTCTCGGTCTCCACCGAACTCATGCGCGAGGCCGCCGTGCTGGCCCGCCGCAAGGGCGTCCGGCTGCACACCCACGGCTCGGAGACGGCCGAGGAGGAGCAGTTCTGCAAGGAGCTGTTCGGGATGGGCCCGACGGACTACTTCGAGTCCACCGGCTGGCTGGGCGAGGACGTCTGGATGGCGCACTGCGTCCACATGAACGACTCGGACATCGCCAAGTTCGCCGAGACCGGCACCGGTGTCGCGCACTGCCCGTCCTCCAACGCCCGCCTCGCGGCCGGCATCGCCCGCGTCCCGGACATGCTCAAGGCCGGCGTGCCGGTGGGCCTGGGCGTGGACGGCACCGCCTCCAACGAGTCGGGTGAGCTCGGCACCGAGCTGCGCAACGCGCTGCTGATCAACCGCCTGCACGGCAGCCCGAAGGCGCTCACCGCCCGCAGCTCGCTGCGCCTGGGCACCATGGGCGGCGCCCGGGTGCTCGGCCGGCACAACGAGATCGGCTCGATCGAGGTCGGCAAGCTCGCCGACCTGGCGCTGTGGAAGATCGACGGCATCATGCACTCCTCGATCGCCGACCCGGTGGCCGCGCTCACGCTGGGCGCCCTGCCGCCGCTGTCGGTGCTCTTCGTCAACGGCAACGCCGTGGTGGAGAAGGGCAACCTGACCACGGTCAACGAGGACAAGATCGCTCTGGCCTGCGCCAAGGCGGC
This sequence comes from Kitasatospora sp. MAA4, assembly GCF_029893355.1. Lineage (GTDB taxonomy): Bacteria > Actinomycetota > Actinomycetes > Streptomycetales > Streptomycetaceae > Kitasatospora. The sequence continues at coordinate 124,049 of NZ_JARZAI010000009.1, read as the reverse complement.
CCGCGACCTGGCCGCCCGCGGCTGACCCATCCCCTGAACTCCGGGCCGCCCAGGGACGGTGCGTGACCCGGACTCCGTCCGCCCCAGCCGGGGCGGACGGACCGCAGCCCCGGACCCACGGCGAGGGTCCGGGGCTGCGGCGTGCCCGCCCGTGGTTCTCCTCCCCTCTCCAACAACGCGAAGGGCCCCGCAGACGCGAGCGTCTGCGGGGCCCTTCGGTCGGTCGGATCAGACCTTCAGCGGCTTGATCGCGGTGGGGGCGTGGCCGGGCTCGGTGGCCAGCTCCTCGAACTCGCTGACGTCGCTGATGTCAGCCGTCCGGCTCATCGCGATGTTGGTGATCCGCTCCAGGATCGCCTCGACGACGACCGGCACCTGGTACTCGGCAGCGAGCTTCTTGGCCTGCTCGAAGGCGGCGCCGAGCTCGTTCGGGTCGGTGACCCGGATCGCCTTGCAGCCCAGGCCCTCGACGACCTTGACGTGGTCCACGCCGTAGACGCCCAGCTCCGGGGAGTTGATGTTCTCGAACTCCAGGTTGACCTGGAAGTTGATGTCCAGGCCGATCTGCGCCTGACGGATCAGGCCGAGGTAGGCGTTGTTCACCAGCACGTGGACGTACGGGATCTTGTGCTGCGCACCGACGGCCAGCTCCTCCAGCATGAACTGGAAGTCGTAGTCGCCGGAGAGCGCGACCACCGGGGTCTCGCGGTCGGCGGTGGCGACACCGAGAGCGGCCGGGGTGGTCCAGCCGAGCGGGCCGGCCTGACCGCAGTTGATCCAGTGCCGCGGCTTGTAGACGTGCAGCATCTGCGCGCCGGCGATCTGGGAGAGGCCGATGGTGGTGACGTAGCGGGTCTCCGGGCCGAAGGCCTTGTTCATCTCCTCGTACACGCGCTGCGGCTTCATCGGCACGTTGTCGAAGTGCGTGCGGCGCTGCAGCGTGGCCTTGCGCTCCTGGGTGGAGGCGACCCACGCGCTGCGGTCGGGCAGCTTGCCGGCGGCCTTGAGCTCCTTGGCCACCTCGATGAAGAGCTCCAGCGCGACCTTGGCGTCGGAGGCGATGCCGAAGTCGGGGGCGAAGATCCGGCCGATCTGGGTGGGCTCGATGTCGACGTGGACGAACTTGCGCTCGCCGCGGTAGACGTCCAGCTTGTAGCCGGTGTGGCGGTTGGCCCAGCGGTTGCCGATGCCCAGGACGAAGTCCGACTCCAGGAAGTTCGCGTTCCCGTAGCGGTGCGAGGTCTGCACGCCGACCATGCCGGCGCTCAGCTCGTGGTCGTCCGCGATGATGCCCCAGCCCATCAGGGTGGGGATGACCGGCGTGTTGGTCAGCTCGGCGAACTCGACCAGCAGCTCGGCGGCGTCGGCGTTGATGATGCCGCCACCGGCGACGATCAGCGGCCGCTCGGACTCCAGCAGGAAGCCGATCGCCTTCTCGATCTGGGCGCGGGTCGCAGCCGGCTTGTAGGGCACCAGCGGCTCGTACGTCTCCGGGTCGAACTCGATCTCGGTCAGCTGGACGTCGATCGGCAGGTCGATCAGGACCGGGCCCGGACGGCCGGAGCGCATCAGGTGGAAGGCCTGCTGGAACACGCCGGGGACCTGTGCGGCCTCCAGGACGGTCGTGGCGGCCTTGGTCACCGGCTTGGCGATCGAGGCGATGTCGACGGCCTGGAAGTCCTCGGTGTGCAGCCTCGCAACCGGCGCCTGGCCCGTGATGCACAGGATCGGAATCGAGTCGGCGATCGCCGAGTAGAGGCCGGTGATCATGTCCGTGCCGGCCGGGCCCGAGGTGCCGATGCAGACGCCGATGTTGCCGGCCTTGGCCCGGGTGTACCCCTCGGCCATGTGGGAGGCGCCCTCGACGTGGCGGGCGAGCGTGTGGCGGATGTCGCCGGAGGCCTTGAGCGCGGCGTAGAACGGGTTGATCGCGGCACCGGGCACGCCGAATGCGACGTCAACGCCCTCGCGCTTGAGGATCTCCACTGCCGCGCGGGCGGCTGTCATTCGAGGCATCGGGCTACTCCTGGGTTCCACGATACGGAATCTGGGTTTTGGTATGCGAAATAAAAGTACGACTCAGCCCCGTGAGGCGTCAAGGGTTCAGCTGACCCATCTTCAACAACTCGTTGAAGCTCTGGCCATTGGTGATCCCACCAGGAGAAATGCCCGATTTGGTCGCCCGCCTTGGACGACGGAGAGACGACAGAGAGCCACCGGCGAAATCGCCGGTGGCTCTCTGAGGGGGTGGAGCGGAAGGGCTTAGAAGGTGCGGCCCAGCGTCGCCAGGTAGGCGCGCCAGCCACCGAACTCGGTGATCTCCTTGTGCACGCCGCGCTCCAGCTCACCGCGGGCGAGCACCATGGAGAAGCAGGCGCTGCCGTCGGCCAGCTCGATGACGCCGAACTCCAACTCGGGCGGCTCGCCGGGCAGCAGGACGTCGCGCAGGAACTCCAGGCTCACCTCGTACAGCTCGCCCTCGATCGCGGTGTCGACCGCCGGGTCGGGCAGCAGGCCGGGGCAGACGTCTCGGATGGAGAAGAAGCGGTGTCCGGGGGCGGTGCGGACCACGCCGAGCAGCGGGGCGTCGCCGAGCAGCGCGTGGAACTCGCCGCCGCGCATCGCCTGGCCGTTGAGGAACATGCGGACCATGGGTGGAACCCTTCGGGGGAAAAACGCACGGTCCACCGGGGACAGGTTGTCCCGGCGGACCGTACGAAACGGCAGTAAGCGGCTCAGCCGAGCAGTGCGTAGCCTGGCAGCGTCAGGAAGTCGACGAAGTCCTCGGCGAGCGAGACCTGCTCGAAGAGTTCGCGCGCCTCGGCCCACCGGCCGGCCGCGTACGCGTCCTCGCCCAACTCCGCGCGGAGCGAGACCAGTTCCTCGGAGACCAGACGGCGGACCAGCTCCGCGGTGGCCTTCTCGCCGCTGTCGGCGAGCACCACGTTGTTGTGGATCCACTGCCAGATCTGCGAGCGGGAGATCTCCGCGGTGGCGGCGTCCTCCATCATGTTGAAGATGCCGACCGCACCCAGGCCGCGCAGCCAGGCCTCGCTGTAGCGCAGGCCGACAGCGACCGCGTTCTGCAGACCGGCTTCGGTGCACTGGCCGCCGGAGCCGGCGATGTCGAGCAACTGACTGCCCTTCACCGTCTCGGCGGAGCCCGGGTTGTCCTTCTGGTTGGGCCGCTCGCCGAGCACCGCGTCGAACGAGGCGCGGGCCACCGGCACCAGGTCCGGGTGGGCCACCCAGGAGCCGTCGAAGCCGCCCGCGGCCTCGCGGTCCTTGTCCGCCTTGACCTTCTCCAGCGCGGCGGCGTTGACCTCGGGGTCCTTGCGCGAGGGGATGAAGGCGGCCATGCCGCCGATCGCGTGCGCGCCGCGCTTGTGGCAGGTCTGCACCAGCAGGCGGGCGTAGGCGGCCATGAAGGGCGAGGTCATGCCCACGCTGTTGCGGTCCGGCAGGATGTAGTGGTCGCCGGCGTCGCGGAAGTTCTTGACGATCGAGAAGAGGTAGTCCCAGCGGCCGGCGTTGAGGCCCGCGGCGTGGTCGCGCAGCTCGAAGAGGATCTCGTCCATCTCGAAGGAGGCGGTGATCGTCTCGATCAGCACGGTCGCCCGGATGGTGCCGTGCGCGATGCCGAGCTTCTCCTGGGCGTAGGTGAAGACGTCGTTCCAGAGACGCGCCTCGAGGTGGCTCTCGGTCTTCGGAAGGTAGAAGTACGGCCCGGAGTTGGGGTCCTCGGCGCCCTTGGCGATCAGCCGCTTCGCGTTGTGGAAGAAGTAGAGGCCGAAGTCGAAGAACGCGCCGGCCACCGGCACGCCGTCCACCAGCAGGTGGTTCTCGTCCAGGTGCCAGCCGCGCGGGCGGACCACCACGGTGGCCAGTTCGGCGGCGGGCTTGAGGGTGTAGGTCTTGCCCTGCTCGGAGGTGAAGTCGATCCGGCCCTCGTAGGCGTCGATCAGGTTGATCTGACCGGAGACCACGGCCTGCCAGGTCGGCGAGGTGGCGTCCTCGAAGTCGGCCAGCCAGATCTTGGCGCCCGAGTTGAGGGCGTTGACGACCATCTTGCGGTCGGTCGGGCCGGTGATCTCGACCCGGCGGTCCTGCAGCGCGCGCGGCGCGGGGGCGACCTTCCAGTCCCCGGCGCGGATCGCCGCGGTCTCGGGGAGGAAGTCGAGCGTGCCCGCTTCGGCGATCTCGGCTCGGCGGGACTTTCGTCGGGTCAGGAGTTCCTGCCGGCGGCCTTCGAAGGTACGGTGCAGGCCCACGACGAAGGCGACCGCCTCCGGAGTGAGCACCTCCTCCGCACGGGGGACGCGCGGTCCGGCGACAGTGACGACCGGAGCGGCGGGTGAGACGCCGACAGGTCCATTGTCTGCAGCCATGGGCAGGACACTCCTTGGACGGTTGAGCCTAAGGAAGCTCCGGTGGGAACTTCCTCGATCTGAACCCGCCTACTGGCGGGTTCGATTCTGTAAGGTGGAGACTAGTTTCCGCGATACAGAATTTCAACGGTTTGTTGAGGTAGATCGCTGGGAGCCTACTCCTCCCCCGAGAGCAAAGGGAACGCCGGTGGCCAGCACCCCTGCCGCAGCATCGACAGGCTCCGACCGCAGTGCCGGAAGCGTGCAGTCCGTCGAGCGCGCCTTCCAGCTCCTGGAGGCGCTGGCCGACTCCGGCGGCATCGCCACCCTCAGCGAGCTGTCGACCACCTCGGGCCTGCCGATGCCCACCATCCACCGGCTTGTTCGTACCCTGGCGCAGCAGGGTTATGTACGCCAGGACACCGCTCGCCGCTACACCCTGGGCCCGCGGCTGATCCGGCTCGGCGAGACGGCCGGCCGACTGCTCGGCAGCTGGGCCCGCCCCTACCTGGCCGAGCTGATGGAGGCCACCGGCGAGACCGCCAACCTGGCCGTCCTGGAGGGCGGCGACGTGGTCTACGTCGGCCAGGTCCAGTCGCGGCGCTCGATGCGGATGTTCACCGAGGTCGGCCGCCGGGTGCAGCCGCACTGCACCGGCGTCGGCAAGGCGCTGCTCGCCCAGCTCCCCGAGGACGAGGCCCGGGCCGTGCTCGGTACCCAGCCGCTGCCCGCCCACACCGCCTTCACCGTCACCGACCCCACCGCGCTCTTCGCCCAGCTGGCGGCGGCCCGCGAGGCCGGCTACGTGGTGGACGACCAGGAGCAGGAGATCGGCGTGCGCTGCATCGCCGTCGCCGTCCCCGGCGCGCCGACCCCCACCGCCCTCTCCGTCTCCGGCCCCGAGGCCCGCATCCGCGCCCTGGAGGAGCAGGCCGGCAGCGCCTCCCTCGTCCCCGTGATGCGCCAGATCGCCGAACGCCTGGGCCACGTCCTGGCGCCGTGAACGCACTGACGCCCCGGCCCGCTCGCTGAGCGGTCCGGGGCGTCGTGGAGTGCGTTTAGCGGTAGACGCGGACGTAGTCCGCGGCGAAGGTGATCGGGGTGGTGCCCTGCGGGCCCGGGTGGTACTCGCCGGCGCCGACCGAGAGGTTGAGGATCAGGTAGGCGGACCAGTTGGCGCCCACGCCGGTGTTGTCGGAGTAGACCTTGGTCCCGTTGACGTACCAGTCCACCGAGTTGGCGCCGTAGTACGTGCCGATGGTCACCCACTGGCCGGGGGCCACCGCCGAGGCGTTGGTCCAGTAGTCCTGCCCGGGGTTGACGTGGTTGGTCAGCTCCAGCAGGTTCGGGTTGTCCGGGTGGTACTCGAACGAATCGACCTCGTTGCCGCCGTTCTGCCAGGTCCACAGGGCCGGCCAGGCGCCGGAGCCGGTGGGCAGCTGGACCCGGGCCTCGGCGTAGTCGCCGGTCTTGACCTTGAAGCCCTCGGCGGTGCCCTCGGTGGTGAGCAGCCCGGTGTTCCAGGCCTGCTTGCCGTTCTCCAGGGTGTGGCTGCCGGGCTGCGCCGTGAAGGTCGCCACGCCGCCTGCCACCTGGACGTCGGACGGGGTGAGCCAGTCGAGCTTGTTGTCGTCCGGGTTGTGGGTGCCGTACTTGTACGCGGTGGTGGTCGAGGACTGCCAGTGCGGGTCCTGGGCCAGCGGGGTGTTGAACTCGTCCGACCAGGTCAGGTTCTTGCCCGCGACCGGCGAGGTCGGCGCCACGGGGGTCGGCGCGGGCGCCGGGGTGGGGGTGGGCGCCGGGGCCGGGGTCGGCGTCGGGGCCGGCTGGGGCGCCGGGGCGTGGGCCGTCGTGCCGACGGTGAGGGTCTGCGTGGTCAGGTTGTGCCAGGCGCCACCGAGGTCCTGCCAGAAGCCGAACTCGTTGTACGTCCCGGCCGGCAGCGTGCGCGCGGCGGTGGTCAGCGAGAGGCCGCCGGGGCAGATCTGCGCGTTGGAGCGCGAGCCGGGGAAGTCGAGGTTGTTCCCGGCCGCGTCGCGCACTCCCACGCCCACCGTGCGGGCGGTGAAGCAGGAGGAGGAGTGCAGCGTCAGGGACGCGGTGGTCGGGGCCCCGGCGACGGCCGAGGTGGGGGTCAGGCGGTCCTGGGTGACGCTGGGCGCACCGTAGGCCTGGGCCTGGGAGACCACGGGCACGGCCAGCAGGCCGACCACCCCGGCTATCGTGCCCAGGCGTGCGGGAGTACCGGAAAAGTTCATGGGGGTCCTCTGCGACGCCTGCGAGGTGAGCTGTCGGGTTGGGGCCTGAGGTCTCGGCCCTGCCGCCGGTGGGACGGACGGCTTCACCCCGAGCCGCGCCCTCTGCAAGCGCAAGGGGTGCGCGGCGACTGACCTGGTTCCCCCGCTCCTGCCCGTACGGTGCCGTGGTGCCGGCCGGCGGGTGGGCAGGACTCGGCGTCCCGGCGGCAGGGCCCGCCAGAGGCGGACGCAGGAAGGGTAGGCAGACCGTTCGCGCGCGGACAAGGCGCTGTCGCCAAGCTCACACCGGCCGGTGGGCCTCAGACGAGGCGGGTACCGGCCGTGCGCCAGAGGCCGGCGGCCGCCACCCGGTTGTGCACCCGCAACTTGGCGTAGACGTGCTCCAGGTGCTTGTCCACGGTGCGCTCGGAGACGTCCAGCCGGCGGGCGATCTGGCGGTCGGTCAAGCCGCACGCGAGCAGGTCGAGCACGGCGCTCTCGCGCGGCGTGAGGCCCGCCGGCAGCCGTACCGGCGGGGCGAGCCGGTCGAGCGCGTGGCCCAGCCGGGCCCGCAGCAGCGTCGCGGCCTCCAGGTCGGCGTCGGCGAAGTCGCTGCCCTCCCGGTTCACCACCAGGCAGACGGTGCGCCGCCCGCTGCGCGCCCAGCCCGCCGGGAAGGCGGTGGCCAGCTGGTGTTCGGCGCCCGCCGCGCGCAGCGCCTCGGCGTAGGTGCCCAGCCGGTGGTACTCGGTGCGGGACATCAGGTCGGAGCGGCGCATCGGCACGCCGCTGCCGGTGTTGGTGTGCCGGAAGAGCGCGTCGGCGGGCGCGTTGCGGAAGAAGCCGGCCAGCGCCTCGGGGCCGAACAACCCGGACGGCGTGGTGATCGGGTGCCGGCCGGCGGGCGTACGCACCGACCAGGTGAGGCTGTCCCCCGGGACGGCCCGGAGCAGTGCCGGGAACAGCGCCGGGAGGAGCGTCTCCTCGTCGACGGCGTCGAGCAGCAGGTCGATCACGGCGAAGATCCGCCGTAGACCGGCCTCCCCGGACGGAGTCACTCCAGAAGCGTGCTCCGTCCGGGGAGGCCGGTCAAGCCGGACCCGACATTCCGGCTCTACCTGCTGGCGGCGTACACCCGGTTCACCGGGGTCTCGGCGGCCAGCTTCCAGTGGTGCAGTCCGGCGTCGTCGGCGATCATGCGCATGGCATCCTCGCCGGCGTGGTTGCCCATCGCGAGCGGCCCGTGCTGGGCCAGCGCGGAGGGCAGGCAGACGGCGACCGACGCGGAGACCACCGCGCGGCCGATCGGGTTGGCGTTCTCCCGGACGTCCGCCGAGACGTTGGGCTCCACGATCATGCAGCTGCCGTCCTCGGAGAGCGCCGCACGGGCGTGCTGCAGGGCGCTGCCCGGGTCGCCCATGTCGTGCAGGCAGTCGAAGAAGGTGATCAGGTCGTAGTCCTGGCCCGGGAAGTCCTGCGCGGTGGCGACCTCGAAGCTGACCCGGTCGGCCATCCCCTTCTCCTCGGCGTTGCGGCGAGCCGCCTCGACCGAGGGCCGGTGGAAGTCGAAGCCGTGGAACTTCGAGGCCGGGTAGGCCTCGGCCATCAGCAGCGTCGACCAGCCGTAGCCGCAGCCGATGTCGGCGACCTCCGCGCCCGCGCGCAGTTTGGCCTCGGTGCCGTTCATCGCGGGGATCCACTCCGGAACCAGCGCGCCGGTGTAGCCGGGGCGGAAGAACTTGGCCGTCCCGGCGAAGAGCGCGCTGCTGTGCTCCTCCCAGCCGACCCCGCTGCCCGTGCGGAACGCCTCCATCAGGACGTCCTCGGTGCCGTAGAGCGCCTGCATCATGGTGAAGAAGCCGGCCGCGTAGGTCGGCGCGGTCGGGTCGGCCAGCACGGCGGCGTGCTCGTCGGGCAGCAGGTAGCCATCCGCATCGGCGTCGTACATCACGTACTCGCCGGCCACCTGCGCCGCCAGCCACTCGCGCACGTAGCGCTCGTGCAGGCCCGTCCGCTCCGCGAGCTGCGCCGAGGTCATCGTCCCCGAGCCGGCCATCGCGGTGTACAGCCCCAACCGGTCACCGAGCGAGGTGCAGAGTCCGGCGGCAGCCGCGCCGCCGTCCGTCACCACGCGCATCAGGAACTCCATCACCTTGTCCTGATCCACCGTGCCCATGGCGCTCCCGGTGCTCCCGGTCTTCTCGTCCATGGCCATCCCGACCGCCTCCTCCTGCCGTCTCACCCCAGTGCAGCAGGCGGCGGGTGCCCCGCGCCATACGGAGAATCCCGTACGGCGCGGGGCGCCCGGCCGGTGTGTGCCTCAGGTGTGCTGGAGGATCAGCTCGTCCTTGAGGCCGGACCTGATCTGGCTCCGCAGCTCGGGGGAGTCCGTGTGCCCGTGCACCGAGACGGCGTGCTCTGAGGCGGCCCGCACGACCTCCTCCTCCTCACCGGAGATGGCCAGCGAGCAGTTCGTCTCGCTCGGGAACTCACGGCAGTCTGCAACCTTGCGCATGATCAACCTCCCGACGCCCCGCGGCGGCGCGCTGACCGGCGGGCCAACGGCTGGCCGGACGACCGGCATGCGACGCACGGGCGTGTCGCCCGACCATTATCCCTCTGTCGGCCCGGTCCGATAGCTTGGGCACGCACGCCTCGGGGGGCGATCGCCTCCCGTCCCCGGCCCCGGAAACGAGGACTCCCCCAGCATGACCGAGACCGCTCCCCTGCCGGGCTTCGCCGGCCGGACGTACCTGTTCCAGGTCGACAACGGCGCGGCCTTCCGCAATGCCTACTCGGCCGACGGCACGCGGCTGCGCTGGGAGGGCCTGGGCGAGTCGGCCGGTCAGTGGGAGGACGTCGCGCTGCACGTCGCGCGGGTCGCACCGGAGATCTACTTCGTCAGCTGGACGGAGCCGAAAAGCGGCCTGACGGTCAGCCATGTGATGGACCTGGCGGCGCTGACGGTCCGGGTGTTCTGGACGTACGAGGGCGAGGGCGGCCGGGTCGGCGAGCTGCACACCGGCACGCTGGAGCAGGTGGCCTGACACCTCCTGGAGGGAGCGTCAGGACCAGAGCCGCAGTCCCGCCGTCAACTCCCTTACGCAGCGCGCCGCCAGCTCCCCGGGCGAGCCGGTCCCCGTGGTGCCCGCGTCCGTCGCCGCCCAACTCTCCAGCGCCACCCGGATCGCGGCGGTGGCGGCGGCCGCGGCCAGCCGGACCTCCAGCGGGTCGGCGGTCGGACCGCAGCGGGCGGCCAGCACCGGGACCAGCTCGTCCTCGGAGTCCTGGTGGACGCCCTGCCAGACGGTCCGCAGCCCCGGATCGGTCAGCAGAGCGCGGGTGACCAGCAGACCCCGCGTCATCTCCTCGTCGGCCGGGGTCAGCGCCTCGACGGCGGCCCGCTCCAGCACCTGCGGCACCGGCAGGTCGTCCGGACTCCCCGCGATCAGTGCCACCCAGCGCCGGCCACCGGCCGCGAGCAGCGGGGCGACGGCCTCCTCCTTGGTGCGGAAGTAGCGGTAGAAGGTGCGCAGCGCGACGCCCGAGCTGCGGGCGACGTCCTCGGCCGTGGTGGCCTCCGCGCCGTGCTCGGCGAAGAGCGCGGCGGCGGCCGCGGCGATCTCCAGCTGGGTCTCGCTGCGGCGGCGCTCGGTCAGTGAGGGCCGGGCGGTGGCTGGGGACGGCAGTTCGCTCATGACCCCCACGCTACGCCCCAAGCTGCCACGGTGACATTCGAGGCCCGGATGACATGAAGCGCCGCAGTGGCACGTTGTGCCATTCAGGCGTACGGTGACAGCACCCCCTTCCCCCAGAACGGAGCACCACCCATGCAGCGCTTCACCGGTCGTCGAGTCCTCATCACCGGCGGCGGCTCGGGCATCGGCCAGGCCACCGTCCACCGGATCCTCGCCGAGGGCGGGCGAGTCGTCACGGTGGACGTCAACGAGGCCGGCCTGCTGGCCACCGCCGAACGCGCCGCCGCCGACGGCACCGCCGACCGGCTGACCACCGCCCGCCTGGACATCTCCGACGAGGAATCGGTCCGCGCGGGCGTGGCCGCCGCGGTGGCCGGCCTCGGCGGCCTGGACGCGCTGGTCAACGCGGCCGGCATCCTGCGCTCCTCGCACACCCACGAGACCAGCCTGGACTTCTGGAACACCCTGCTGAAGGTCAACCTGACCGGCACCTTCCTGATGACCCGTGAGGCACTGCCCGCCCTGCTGGCCACCGGCCGGGGCGTGGTCGTCAACTTCAGCTCCACGTCGGCGAGTTTCGCCCACCCCTACATGGCCGCCTACGCCGCGACCAAGGGCGGCATCCAGTCCTTCACCCACGCGATCGCCCAGGAGTACTCCAAGCAGGGGCTGCGCGCGGTCTGCGTCGCCCCGGGCAGCATCGACAGCGGGATGACCAACAACCCGGGCCTGCCCGCCGACACCGACTTCAGCCTGCTCGCCAAGCTCGCGCCGGCCCTCGGTCAGGGCTTCGCCGGCCCCGACACGGTGGCCGGCGTGATCGCAATGCTGGCCAGCGACGACGGCGCCTTCATCACCGGCACCGAGATCCGGATCGACGGCGGCACCCACATGTGACGTCCTGACGTCGGGACGTCAGGACGTCCTGACGTCAGGCGCAGGCTCGCCACTGCGTCGCGAAGGCGCGGGCCGGGTTGGTCCGGAAGATCAGGTCCGCCTGGTCCGCGCCCAGCTCGCGGACGAGCCTGGGGCGCAGCCCGTCGAGCAGGTACGGCATCCCGGGACCTCCGCCGGTCGCGGAGCGCGCCGCGGCCGTCGTGGTGTCCCCGCCCAGCAGCAACCGGTCGCCGTGGCCCGACTCGACGAGCGCGACGATCCCGTCCAGCAGCCGCCAGTCGGTGGCGTGGTTGGCCCGCGACGGCCCGTCGAACGCCAGGTAGGCCCCCGCCTCGGCGGCCTCCCGGTGCACCCGCAGGTCCGGGAAGCGGTTCAGATGCCCCAGCACGACGCGCTGCGGCGGCACCCCGAGCCGTCCGCAGAGCAGCTCCAGGACGTCGAGCGCGCCGGTGCCCAGCTCGTGGTGGACGCCGATCGGCGCGCCGGTCGCGTGGTGCGCCTCGGCCGCGGCCGCCATCACCCGGCGGGCGTGGTCGTCCAGGCCGTGGTAGCCGCCGGCCACCTTGATCATCCCGGCCCGGGGCCCGCTGCCGCCGCCGATGCCCGTCGTCAGTTCCGCCACGAAGAGCGCGGCCAGCCCGTCGTAGAGCTCGGCGAGCGCCGATCGGTCGTAGTGCACCGCCTGGTGCAGGCCGGTGGCGGCGACCAGGTGGACGCCGGAGCGGCGCGAGAGCTCCACCAGCTCGGCGGCGCGGCGCCCCATCCCGTACGGGGTCCACTGGACCACGGCCTGCCCGCCGGCCGCGCGGTACGCCGCCAGCTCGGCCGCGGCAGCCTGCGGATCGTCCAGCTCCTGGCCGGGCAGCAGCGGGCTGCGGAGGAAGAGGTGGTCGTGCGCGTCGCAGACGCCCAGCTCCGCGGGGTCGAGGTCGCCGAGAACGGTCCGGACCGCGCGGGTCACGCCGGTCACGCGTGCAGCCCGGCGAAGGTGGCGGCCGCCACGCGCAGCGCGGCCAGTGCCTTCGGCGTACCGATGTACGGCGCGAGGTGGACGAACACCTCGACGATCTGCTGCTCCGTCAGGCCGACCCGCAGGCTGCTGCGGATGTGGCCGGTGAGCTGCGGGTCCACGCCGCCGAGGGTGGCGAGGACGGCGAGGTTGACGAGCTGGCGGTCGCGAAGCTCGAGGCCCTCGCGCTGGTAGGTGCCGCCGAAGAGGCTGGTGACCATCCAGTCGGCGAACCCCGGCGCGATCGCCTCCAGGCCGGGGAGCGCCGCGTCCTGGGTCTCCCGGTCCTGCAGGAGGTCGAGTAGTCGGTAGCCGGCCTCGCGGTCCAGCGTGGCCGTGCTGAGTGCGGTGGTCATGGTCCCCTCCACGGTGTCGATCTGTCGATTCGTCGGGTGCTGCGTCACCAGTGCCGCCCCTGCGGCAGCCGGTCCGCCTCCGGGGCGCTGAGGTGCAGGACCTCGTACCGGTCGGCGCCGTCGGGGTCGTCCGGGTCGTCCGGGTCATCCGGGTCGTCCACCCAGAGGGTGAAGGTCACCAACTCCCAGCGCTCGGTGTCCACCGCCAGCGCCGTGCTGTGCACGCCCGTCTGCTGGGGCAGCCGCGCCAGCGCCCGGGCGACGGCGTCGGACGGGGCGCCGCCCGGCGGGACGGACTCGACGCTGCGGGTGGCGCTGCGCGGGACGGCGGCGCGGGACGGGCCGTCCTGGAACGCCAGGCCCAGCCACTGCCGCACGGCCGGGCGGCCGAAGTCGTCGCTGAGCCCCTGAAAGCCCGGGCCCCAGAGGAAGTCGTTCATCCCCTCGGGCGAGTTCCAGAGGTAGAACGACCCGTACTGGTTGACCGGCGAGCCGGCCGCCCCGCGCTCGCGGATCAGGTACGCCTTCAACCCGAGGCCCGCGAACCCGTCGAGCAGATGGCCCCGCTCGGCGACCCGGCGTCGGATGATCCGCATGTCGTAGTCGGCGGGAAGGGTGATCTCGTACTGCATCGCCTGCACTGGTTCTCCCCCTGTTTCTCGCTGCTTCTCGCTACTTGTCGTTCACCTGGGTGGCCAGCAGCGCGAGTGCGCCGCCGACCGCGCGGTGGAACGGCTCCTCCGAGTCCGCGGCGCGGGCGAGCACGTAACCGCCCTGCACCACGGCCACCACCATGGCGGCCAGCTCCTGCGCGTCCGGCCCCGGCCGGAGCTCGCCGAGCTGGCGCCCCTCCTCGATCACCTCGGTGATCCGGCGGCCCAGCCGCTCGAAGGTCTCCTGGACGGGCGCCCGGAGCGCCGGATCCGCGATCACGTCCGGGTCCTGCGCCATCCGCCCGACCGGGCAGCCGCGCAGCACCTCGCGCTGGCGCAGCAGGTACCCGGCGATCCGCTCGTAGGCGGTGCCGGGACCGGCGAGCTGGTCCTGCGCCAGATTCAGCAGCCGCTCCGCGCTGCGGCGCATCGCGGCGGCGGCGAGGTCGGGCTTGCCGCTGAAGTGGTGGTACATGCTGCCCTGGCCCACCCCCGCCCGCTGCTGGATCGCCTTGGGGCTGGTGCCGACGTAACCGCGCTCCCAGAGGAGCTCCTGGGTGCTCTCGATGAGCCGTTCCGGAGTAGCCATGACCTCACTGTACATACCAGTAGGTACAGAAGGGAATAGTTGAATCTTCACCCAGCGTTGAACCCGGCATGACCACGGTGCGAACCTCCACCCCCGCCAGTCCCCTCGACCCCGCCGCCGACTACGCCCGCGCCCAGCTCTTCTTCGACTCCCGGGCCTACTCGGGCGCCGCACTCATCCTGCGCGCCCTGGTCGACGAGGAGCCCGGCAACCTCTCCGCCCGGCTGCTGCTCGCCCGCAGCTACTACCACTCCGCCCAACTCGGCCGCGCCGCCACCGAACTGCACCGCATCCTGGAGCAGGACCCGGCCGAGAGCTACGCCCACCTGATGCTCGGCCGCACCCTCCAGCGCCAGGGCCGCCCCGACGAGGCCCGCCCCCACCTCCGCCTCGCCGCCGCAATGACCGGCGAGGCCACGGACGCCTGACCCCACCTGCCGCCCGCGCCGCCACACGGGCGGGCGGCCACCCTTGTCACGGCTCAGCAGGCGAAGCGGAGCAGCTAGGAGGAGACCAGGACGTAGCCCAGGCCAATGAGTCCTTCCGACCGGCAGAGGCGATCTGACGCCCCGTCGAGTTCGGTCTGCAGGAGCTGGTAGGCGGCGCCGGTTGCCTGTCCCCAGTGCATGGCTCCGCGCCAGAGCCGTCGGCCAAGACCGAGGCCGCGCTGCTCGGGCAGGACACCGAAATACTGCGGGAGGAGCCGGGCAGCTCCAGTCGGGTCCTTCATGATCTCCATCGGGCCGATCGCGCCGACCACCCTGCCGCCGTTGACGACAGCGAGAATCGGGCCGTCCAGGGCCTCGGCCTCGAACCGCTCCCACAGGAATGCGAAGCCGTCGGCGGCCATAGGGCGGGCGAAGTCGGCAAACGTAGCTACCACGGACTGCGGAAAAGATCGCAGGTCTCGTACATCCGCCTGCAGTGGCTCCCGTGGTCCGAACATCTTGAGCTGGACCCGTGTACACGCCACCCCGGTCGGCGGAGTCGTGCCCGCAGGCTGGAACCACACAACCCTGGAAGTCCCGGCACCGTGCTCTGCCTGGAGCTTGGCCGCCTGGCCCTGCCAATCCGCAAGGTCTGGGGCGTCGGTGCCGTAGTAGTGCAGCCTGACCGTGCCCCGACCGCGTCGGGTGAGCGTCGGGATCACCGTGAGGTCGGGACCGTGCGCGATCGCGTCGACAAGGACTGAGGTCGTCGACCATCTCGATCTCGACCACGCTGGCGGACTGGGCGGGCAGTGACTCGGCACCGCCGTAGATCGTCGTCGGGGACATGTTGACGTAGGAGTTGTGCTACAGAGCCCACTCCTCGGCCATGGCGACCATCGCGGCCTCCTCGTCGGCGGCGTGCTCGGTGACGACCAGGTTGAGGCGCGGGCAAGTCCCCGTTCTCCGTTGAGGGCAAGGGCAGTTGTGTCCTCAGCGCTCGCTTCCCGAACGGGGACATCTGGCTCGGCGACGACAAGGATCTGACCAGGCCGTACCTCGCCTTCCGCCGCGACGAGTGGGCCACGGTGGTGGCTGCCATCGAGGCTGGCGACCCCCGCTTCACGCCGTAACACCGCCAGTGCGAAGGCTCCGCATCCAAGTCGCTCGCGCCACCACGCGGGCGGGCGGCGACTTCGTCCGGCCCGACACGGCCCGCGACTTGACCTTGACGTAGGCGGCAGGGTCGGAGGCTACGGGTATGGACATCTCGTCGCAGGAACCGCAGGCAGTGTCAGCAGCACGCGTGGTCGTCATCACCGGGGCGGGCACCGGGATCGGGCGGGCGACGGCGCGCATGTTCGCCGCGAACGGCGACCGGGTGGTGGCCGTCGGGAGGCGGGAGCGGCTCCTGCGGGAGACTGCCGCCGGCACCGAGGCCATCAGCCCGCTGGTTGCGGACATCACTGCGGCGGGGGCCGCGGAGAGGATCGTCGCCGGCGTCGTGGAGTCACACGGCCGGCTGGACGTGCTGGTCCACAATGCCGGGATCGTCCAGAGCGCGTCACTGGGCACGTTCACCCGGGAGCTGATCGAGTCCCAGTTGGCGACGAACCTGGTCGCGCCCGTGTTGTTGACGCAGGCCGCGCTCCCCGCCCTGGAGGCCGGCGGGGGTGGCGTCATCGTGAACGTCAGCACGTCGGTCGGGCAGCGCGCCTGGCCGGGCAACTCCGTCTATGCGGCATCGAAGACCGCGCTGGAGCTGCTGACCCGCAGTTGGGCGGTGGAACTGGCCCCGCGGGGAATCCGCGTGCTGGCGGTCGCACCGGGCGCCGTCGACACCCCGATCGGCGAGCATCAGGGCCTGTCTCCCGAGCGGCTGGCGGCTGTCCGGGACTGGCAGGTGGCGCACACACCGCTGCGCCGGATCGGCAGCCCCGCTGAAGTGGCCTGGGCGATCGTCCAACTCGCCTCGCCACAGGCCTCGTTCGTCACAGGGGTAGTCTTGCCGGTCGACGGCGGGGCGGTGGTCGCGTAACCGGCAGGTTGGTGTTGGAAGTTCGGAGGCGGAGTCCATGCGGATCGGCGAGTTGGCGAAGCTGACCGGGGTGACGGCACGCGCCCTGCGGCACTATGAGCAAGCCGGCCTGCTCACGTCCGCACGAGCGCACAACGGCTACCGGAGCTACGGCGAGGGCGCGGTGGTGCGCGTCCGCAACCTGCGCCATCTGCTGTCCACCGGCCTGACTCTGGAGGACGTCCGCGCCTTCCTTCCCTGCCTGGACGGCGACATCGCCGCTGCAGCGCCGTCCGAGCGGGGGATCCGGGTCGCGCTGGACCGCCTCGCCGTCCTGGACGAACGCATCGCAGCTCAGACAGAGGCGCGTGATCGCCTGGCCGCCGCGCTTGCTCCCGTGGCAGCAGCGAGGATCCCGGCTGCCACGGGGCAGGCCCTCAGACCGCGGTGACCACCTCGGTGTCCCGGTACCAGGCGACGGTGTCGCGCAGTGTCTCCTCCAACGGGCGGAAGGAGGCGCCGAGTTCGCGGACAGCCTTGTCCGAGCTGGTCGGGTTGTTGTGGCGCAGGATCCGTACGCTCTGCACGGTCACCAGCGCCGGGACCCGTCGCGCGCGGGCGACGCTCTGCGAGAGCCAGGCCACCGCGAGCGCCGCCGGGTACGGCGCCCTGCGGGTAGGCGCGGGCACCCCGCTGACCTCCTGCAGGGTGGCGAGGAGCTTCGCGAGTGGGACGTAGGGCCCGCCGACGATGTACCGCTCACCGCTGCGTCCGCGCTCGGCGGCCGCGAGCATCGCCTGCGCGACATCCCGCGCGTCGGCCACCTTGCCCCCGCCGGGCAGCACCGCCGGGATGCCGCGCCGCAGGAAGTTGCGCACCAGGCGCCCGCTACTGGAGGGCGCGGTGTCGTACGGGCCGAACATCCAGCTCGGCTGCACCACGACCACCGGAAGGCGGTGGTCCCGCCGGAAACGGTCGACGGCCTGCTCCGCACGGACCTTGCTGTGCAGGTACGGGTCGCGCAGCACGGCGGCGCCGGGTGGCACGCTCTCGTCGGCCGGGCCGCCGCCGGGCCGGTGCCCGATGACCCCGGCCGAACTGACGTGCACCGCCCGCCGCACGCCGGCCTGGTCGGCCGCCTCCAGCAGCGCGACGGTGCCGTCGACGTTGACCGCCTGCAGCTGCTCGTGGTGCGCACCGGGCTGGAACGTCTCGCGGAAGTAGGCAGCGGTGTGGAACAGCACGTCGCAACCCTCCAACGCGGACGCATAGCGCCCGACGTCGAGCAGGTCGCCCTCGACCAGTTCCGCGCCCGTGCCGCCGAGCACCTGCTCGGCCCTGCTCCGGTCGCGCACGAGCACGGTGGTCGGGTGCCCCTGGTCCCGTAGCAGCCGCACCAGGTTGCCTCCCAGCAGCCCGGTGCCGCCCGTGACGAACGCCTTCATCGTGATTCCTCCCCTGGGACTCCTGTCGCACGGGCCGGTGTGGCCCTCGCGCTCAGGACGGTGTGGCTTCGAGAAACCCGGCGAGCGCCCGGCGCACGGCCGGGTCGGGTCCGCCGGCGGTCAGTTCGAGCAGCGCCGCCTCGGAGGTCAGAGCGACGAACAGCCGCGCGCAGATCTCCGGTTCACTTCGGCCCATGGCGGCGAACAGCGGCGCGGCGAAGCGCGCGTGGTTCTCGTTGCGGGCGGCGACCTCCTCCTGGACGAGCGGTTCGAACCGCGCCTCCAGGAGCAGCGCCTTCAGCGCGGGCTGGTCCAGGCAGGCGTCGAGATAGGCGTACGCGCCGGCCAGGATGGCCTCACGACCGGGCGGATGCGCGGCGACCGCGGTGCGGATGCGCTCGACCGTCCCCTCGAAGAAGGAGCGGTGCATCGCGAGCACGAAGTCCGCGCGATTGATGAAGTGGACGTAGAAGGTGCCCTTGGCGACCTTCGCCTCGGCAGTGATGTCGTTGACGCTCAACGACTGCAGGCCGTTGCCCGCGAGGCGCAGCCCTGCTTCGAGCAGAGCTGCCCGTTTGCCCTCCGGATCACGCGTCCGCACCATGCTCCAACTCCCCTGACCCTGGCACCGCTTGGGTACGCCAGCTGCTCTGACATCTCCATAGTGACTGACGGTCATTAGCAAGGCGGCCAAGAAGAAGGGCCCACCGCCGTCAGCGGTGGGCCCGGGGCGGAGTGAGAACGGTCAGACCGCGATCAGGTCGCAGACGAAGATCAGGGTCTCGCCCGGCGCGATCGTGCGGCCCGCACCCCGCTCCCCGTACGCCAGGTGCGCCGGGATGGTCAGTTGGCGACGGCCGCCGACCTTCATCCCCTCGACACCCCGGTCCCAGCCCGCAATGACCTGGCCGACGCCGAGTTGGAACTCCAGCGGCGCGCCCCGATCCCAACTGGCGTCGAACTCCTCGCCGTTGGAGAACGCGACGCCGACGTAGTGGACCGTGACGGTGTCGCCCGCCTTCGCCTCGGCGCCGTCGCCCTCCCAGAGATCCTTGATCTCCAGGTCGGCCGGCGGCTCACCGGTGGGCTTGTCGATCGTGGGCTTCTCGATGCTGCTCATGCGCGCTTCTCCGTACTGTCACGGCCGTTTCGGGCGGGCACCCACGCTACCGAGAACCCCCTCCGACGGACGCAGCCCCCGCCGCGCCCCGCGTGTCACTCCTCGATCGCACCGCCCACTTCCCGCAGATGGTCGCGGAAGGTGAACGACGGCGCCTGCCGGCGCCGGGCGAGGTAGCCGTCGAACTGCACCTGGCTGCGCAGTGAGACGCCCCCGCGGATCTGGTCGGCCTGGCGCCGCTCGGTGTCGCGGATCGCCTCCGCCTGCGTCAGCACATCCGCGAGGCGGTCGGCCGGGACGAAGAGCACGCCGTCCTCGTCGCCCAGGACGACGTCCGCGCGACCCACCGTCCACTCCCCCACCGTGGCGGACTCCAGCGCGTCCGCCGGACGGTCGTCCAGGCGCTGCGGACCGGTCGGAATCGTCCCCAGGCTGAAGACCGGCAGCCCGATCGCCAGAATGTCGACCGTGTCGCGGTGCAGCCCCCAGATCACGATCCCGGCCAGCCCCGCCGCCTGCGCCTCCAGCGCCACGAGATCGCCGACGCAGCTCTCGTCGAGCCGTCCCGCGTTGTCGACCACCAGCACGTCGCCGGGCTCGGCCGTCTCGAAGGCCTCCAGGAAGATGTCGACACTCCCGACATGCCGCACCGGAGACACCCGCCCCGCCAGCCGACCACCCGGCACGACGGCACGCATCGGCGCCGGCGCACAGCGCACCGGGACCTGCGTCCGCAGGCAGGCGTCCGCCAGATGGGCCGTGGTCAGCGTCGCGAACCGCCGCCGAAGTTCCTGCTGATCCATGTGCTGCTCCGCTTCCGCTCGGGTCCGGCCTGGCTCG
This sequence comes from Kitasatospora sp. MAA4, assembly GCF_029893355.1. Taxonomy (GTDB): domain Bacteria; phylum Actinomycetota; class Actinomycetes; order Streptomycetales; family Streptomycetaceae; genus Kitasatospora. The sequence continues at coordinate 104,393 of NZ_JARZAI010000009.1, read as the reverse complement.
GCCTGGTTTCGGCCACACCATGCATAACGCACGGCGCGCGCCCGTCGGCGTGTTTCGCCGGCGGACGCGCGCAGAGTGTGGCCCCCGTCGGGGACCGGGTGTGAGACCCGGGAGCGTCAGATGACTCCGGACTCGGAGATGGTGATCTTGGACTTGGTGCGGCCGCTCTGCGAGCCGAGCGACTCGATCTTCTTGACGAGCTCCTGGCCCTCGGTGACCTCACCGAAGACGACGTGCTTGCCGTCCAGCCACGGCGTCTCCACCGTGGTGATGAAGAACTGCGAGCCGTTGGTGTTCTTGCCGGCGTTGGCCATCGACAGCAGGTACGGACGGTCGTGCTTGAGCTTGAAGTTCTCGTCGGCGAACTTCTCGCCGTAGATGCTCTTGCCACCGGTGCCGTCGCCCCGGGTGAAGTCGCCACCCTGCAGCATGAAGGCCGGGATGACCCGGTGGAAGCTGGACCCGGCGTAGCCGAAGCCCTTCTCGCCGGTGGCCAGCGCGCGGAAGTTCTCCGCGGTGGTGGGGACCACGTCGTCGAACAGATCGAAGCTGATCCGCCCGGCCGGCTGGTCGTCGATGGTGATGTCGAAGTAAACCTTGATCGTCATACGGTCATTCTGGCATCAATCGCTGCATTCGGAGACTCGCCACCCCCGCAGGACCCACCAGAGCCTAGCCGAGCACCCCGCCGATCCCGCACCCGCCACGCTCAGCCCCCTGGCAGCCGTCCATGACCACCCTCAGACATCGACACCAGCGGAACCCCGGACACGACCGGCGGCTCAGCCAGGAGAACGACCCGATCGGCCAGCACGTCGAACCCCAGCACCGGATGCCCGTAGTCGCCCTCTGGGTCCATCAGCACGGGCTTGCCCAACCGCCGCCCCAACGCCCGCAGGAAGCCGCAGAACACGTCGAGTCGCTCCTGGCCCTGCAACTCCCGCAGATCGACATCGAAGTCGATCTCGTCCACCGCAAGGAAGCGGAAAATCGCCAGCACATCGGCCGTCGGCCAGACCCGCAGTTCTGGGCACTCGGCACCGGCAGGACGGGACAACACCGCCTCCGCCCGTGGCACCGGCATCACGACGTCACCCTGGGAATACCGGCACTTCCAGCCGCTCGCACCAACGAGGTCGAGGACCGCCTGCCAGTCCGCCACCGAGGTGCCGGGCACGCGCACGTCCGGCAGCGATCCCATCTCCTCAAGATCGAAGAAGTACTTGACGTCATCCCACAGCAGATCCGGCACCCCGCCATGCTGCCTGGCAGTCGGCCCCCGCGCAGCCCGATTTCAGGGGTCAGCGCGGGATCTCGCGACCCTTCACGAATCTGACGCGTGGACAGTCGTCCCCGTCGAGGAGCCGGCCGAATGCGGTGGCGGCATCGACGTCGCGGAACACGGTGTGGCACCACCGCCATTCGGCGGGCGCTGGAGTGCCGGAGGACTCCGCCGACCCTGCTCACCGAGTCCGCGGCCTGGCACACCCTCGGCCCCGACTACACTTTCACCACCCCGGTTCAGGCGGTCGGCGAGCGCGTCGGCTCGACCTTCAACGGGAACCTGTCGCTGGTCGCCCAGGGCGACCTCACCATGGGCGGGCGGACCAGGGCGGACGGCTCGGTCGACTACACCTCGTTCGACCACACGTACGCCGACTCGGCACCCGGTGCCATCCTCACTCCCGAGGACCCGCTGGCCGGGATCGACCAGCTCGCCCAGCAGGTCCACGACGCGGGGATCACCCAGGTCAACGGCGATGTGGTGGTCGACGCCCGCAAGTTCACGCCGCCGGCCCTCGACCCGAAACCCACCCGCTGATCATCAACGACAACCTGATCGACCTGCTCTCCACCCCGACCACCCCGGGCCGGCCCGCCCAGCTCACCTGGCGACCGCAGGTGGCGCCCTACCAGGTCACCTCCACGGTCCAGACGCTGGCGGCCGGCGGCCCGACCGACATCCAGGTCACCGCCTCACCCGACGGCACGCAGATCAGCCTCTCCGGGACCATCGCCGCCGACGCGCAGCCCGCGCTCAAGGTCTCGCCGATCCAGGACCCCGACGCCTTCGGCCGCACCGCGCTGATCGAGGCGCTCGCCCGCGCCGGAGTCACCGTCACCGCCTCGCCGACCGGACCCGACCCGGTGGCCGAACTTCCCGCGAGCTACAACGGCAGCGACAGGGTGGCCGCCTACGTCTCCCCGCCCTCGCCGCGGCGGCGACCCGGTCGACCGGGCCACCCCGCGCGCCATCAACGAGATCCTGCAGTACTGGCTGCACACCCCGGACGCGGACGCCTTCCGGCTCGCTCAGCCGATCCTCGGAGTCGACGGCAGCCTCGCCAGGTACTGCACCACCGACTGCCCGGCCAAGGGCAAGGTCTTCGCGAAGACCGGCTCCGCCGTGGGCCAGGACTTCCTGAACCAGCAGTTCGCGGTGGCCGGCCAGACCCTCGGCGGCTACCTGGTGGGCGACCAGGGGTGCCTGCGCACCTTCTTCCTCGTGGTCAACGGCGCCTCGACACCGAGCCTCGACTCGTTCATCGACGTGATCAACGACCTCAGCCAGATTTCCGTCCTGCTCCAGCAGGAGGCGTCCCACTAGGCACCGCGGACAGTGGCGGACCGCCGGCGGGTGGGGCAGGAATCAGCCCCACCCGTTCGGCATCCGCCCCTGCCACGCCGTTCAAGCCACAAGCAGGCGGAGGCCGAGATCTGCCGCGGAGAGCTCGGCGAGGTCGCTGTTGCGCTCAGCCCACCGGCCGGATTCGAGGTCAGCGCTGAGGCTTCGTACCGCCCGCTGCTCGGCCTCCGGCCCGACCCTCGTCCACACCGACATCGCACGGCGCACGTGATCCTCCAGATACGCCCCCGGCCGGCGCCAGAACGCCTCGAACAGGCCGTCAGCGCAGTCCCACGGGATGGGCACCGGCTCAGCGCGGGCGCCGATCGCGTCGGCCATCCCGGCAAGCGAGGGAAACTCCGCGAGGACGGCGGCGAACTCGGGCAGGTAGTCGCGGGTGAGCCAGAACCGGTCCTGCCATCCGGGCTCGTCGGTGTCGAACGTGAGCACCACCACGCGGCGGGCCACGCGCCGCATCTCGCGCAGCCCCGCTATCGGGTCTCCCCAGTGGTGAACGGTGGAGACGGCCATCGCGACGTCGAAGGAGTGGTCCTCGAACGGCAGGCTCTCCGCGGCGGCGGCCACGCACGGCGCCGCGCCGGCAGGCCGCTGCCCCCGCATGACCGCCGATGGCTCGACTGCGATCACGTCGCGATCGGCAGGCTCGTAGGAGCCGGTGCCGGCGCCGACGTTCAGCACCGTCTGCGCGTCCCCGAGTGCGTCCCAGATCTGCGCGGCGATCCGCGGGTCGGTACGCCGTGTCGCGGTGTAGGCACCGCCGATCGCGTCGTACAGCCGTGCACCGAGCATCTCCAGTTGCTCTTCCGGTGTCACCTTCAGTCCCTTCGCCCGTGCCTCAAGTTCCCTGTCGATGGCCGCGGCCATGGCGTCAGCGCGATCACGCCGCTCCAGCAGCAGGCCACGCAGTCGGCGCAGGTGCGCGACCGCGTCGGTGGACGGGTCGCCGACCAGTTCCGCAACCTCCCGCAGCCCGAAGCCGAGGCGCCGATAGGCCAGCACCTCCCGCAGCCGCTCCACGTCGCCCGCCGAATAGGCCCGATACCCGGCCAGGGTCCGCGCCGACGGCCGAACGAGCCCGATCTCGTCATAGTGATGCAGCGTGCGGACGCTCACGCCGGCCAGCTCGGCCACGCGTCCCACGGTCCAGTGATCCTCCACGGCTCCGACTATGCAGCCTGACGCCGCGTGAGGGTCAAGCACCTCACTCACGGCAGCAGGAGCCGAACGCGAAGCAACGGCCCGAGGCGACTCCTGACTCCCGTGAACAGCCGCCAACAGGAAGGAACAGTCACATGTACGCAGCGTCATCGGGCGGGATTCGACTTGAATCTTTGCGAACAGATGTTCGATGCTGGAGGGGTGGCCACTCCCGTACTCGTCCAGCAGGCGGTGCCGGTGTCGGTGCCGTCCGAGGGCGGTGCGACTCCGGGGGCGGGGGGTGCGCTGGTGGGGGTGCTGCCCGGGGGCGGGGTGCGGCGGGGGACCGTGGTGTCGGTGGTGGGCGATGTCGGGCTGCTGCTCGCGCTCGCGGCGGGGGTCGGGGCGGCGCAGGGGTGGTGTGCGGCGGTGGGGATGCCGGAGCTCGGGCTGCTCGCGGCGACGGGGTACGGGATCGACCCGCAGCGGTTGCTGCTCGTGGACGCTCCTGGGCCGCACTGGCCCGAGGTGGTGTCCGCGCTGGCCGGGGCGGTGGAGGTGGTGCTGCTGCGCCCGTCCGGTCCGGTCGCGGCGCGGTCGGCGGCCCGGCTCGGGGCGGTGCTGCGGCGTAGCGGCTGTGTGCTGCTGGTGGCCGGGGACTGGCCCGGGGCCGAGCTGCGGCTGGGGGTCCGGAGCAGCCGGTGGGTCGGGCTCGGGGACGGCCATGGGTTGCTGGCCGGGCGGCAGGCGGAGGTCGTGGTGGAGGGTCGCGGGGCGGCGGCGCGCGGGCGCACGGCGCGGCTGTGGCTGCCGGACGGGCACGGGGTGGTCCGGGCGCTGACCGAGGCGGAAGAGCTGGAAGAAGCAGAGCGGGCAGGACTCGGTGGGGAGCCGAGGGACGTCGTGGGGCGGGGTGGGTTGACGGCGGTGTGAGATGACTGCTGTTGAGAACGACACGGCGCGCCGGGTGAGCGCGCTCCGGGTGCTGGTGGTCTGGTGCCCCGACTGGCCGATCGCCGCCACCTGCAGTGCGGCGGAGGCCGCCGGACCGGTGGCGGTGGTGGAGGGCGGGCGGGTGCTGGCGTGTTCGAACGCGGCCCGGGAGGCGGGGGTGCGGCGCGGGCAGCGGCTGCGGTTCGCCCACCGGCTCTGCCCCGAGCTGCGGCTGCGCGAGCGGGATCCGGAGGCCGAGACCCGGCGGTTCGAACCCGTGGTGGCCGCCGTCGAGGCGTTCACGCCACGGGTCGAGGTGGTGCGGCCGGGGCTCTGCGCGATCCAGGTGAAGGGGCCGGCGCGGTACTTCGGCGGGGAGGAGGCGCTGGTCGCGGCGGTGGCCCGGTCGGTGGAGGAGGTCAGCGCGGGGCAGGGGCAGGGGCCGGCGGACGGGCCGCGGGTCGGGGTGGCGGACGGGGTGTTCGCCGGTGTGCTCGCCGCCCGGGCCGGGGAGGTCGTCCCTGCCGGGCGGACCGCCGCCTTCCTGGCGCCGTACCCCGTCGGCGTTCTCGACGACGAGCCGTTGGCCGGGCTGCTGGTGCGGCTCGGGGTGTCGACGCTGGGCGACTTCGCGGCTCTGCCCTCCGCCACCGTCGCCGACCGGTTCGGGCCTGCGGGCCTGGCCGCGTACCGGCTGGCCCAGGGGCTGGAGGCCCGGCCGCCCGCCACCCGGCCGCCGGGGCTCGACCTGACCGTGGAGCAGCTCTTCGACCCGCCAGAACTGCTCGCCGAACCGCTGGTCTTCGTCGCCCGCACCCTCGCCGAGCGCCTGCACAGCGCGCTCGCCGGGGCCGGACTGGCCTGCCGCCGGGTGGGCGTCGAGGTCACCTGCGCGGACGGGCGAACGGCCCGGCGGCTGTGGCAGCACGAGGGGCGGCTGCCCGCTCCGGCGCTCGCCGAACGGGTCCGCTGGCAGTTGCAGGCCTGGCAGGGCACCGGGTTCTTCGCTCCGGAGTCGGGCGGCTTCACCGCGCTGCGCCTGGTGCCGGACGAGCTGGTGGCCAACCACGGGCGGCAACTGGCGCTCTGGGGACAGGCGTTGGTCGAGGACCGGGTGGAACGGGCGGCCGCCCGGGTGCAGGCGCTGCTGGGGTACGACGGGCTCAGCCGGATCGAACCGGCGGGCGGGCGCGGGCCCGGTGAGGTGCTGGTCCGGGTGCCCTGGGGCGATCACCCGCCGCCCGCCGCCGACCGGGACGCCCCGTGGCCCGGGCAGCTCGGCCGGCTGGCGCCGCCGGTCGTCCTGCCGGTGCCGACGCCGGTGGCCGTGCTCGACGCGGACGGCGTACCGGTACGGGTGACCGGACGGGCCGAGGTCTCGGCGCCGCCCGCCCGGCTGACGCTGTCCGGGCGGACCTTCGCCGTCACCGGCTGGGCCGGGCCGTGGCCCGCCGTCGAGCGGTGGTGGGACCCCGGGTCGGCGCGCCGCCGGGCCCGCTTCCAGGTCGCCCTCGCGGACGGCCGGGCCCTGCTGCTCGTGGTGGAGGACGGCGGCTGGGCGGTGGAGGCGGCCTATGCCTGAGCGACCGGAGGGAGGGATCGGAGGGAGGGAGAGGAAGGGACAAGGAGCGGAAGGGGAAGAGGAGATATGGGATTCGACAGCCTGTCCAGGCTTCCCTGGAACGAGCTCCAACGACGGATGGCGGGCCAGGGCCGCACTCCCCCGGCGAAGGCGGAGGCGACCGTGCTGCCGCTGCCGCTCCCGGTGCCGCCCCCGCCCTCCGAGCGCTGGGCCGAGCTGCACGTGCACTCCGCCTTCAGCTTCCTGGACGGTGCCAGCGAGCCGGAGGACCTGGTCGAGGAGGCGGTCCGGCTCGGCGTCGAGACCCTCGCGATCACCGACCACGACGGCCTGTACGGAGCCGTACGGCTCGCCCAGGCCGCCCGCCGCACCCCGGGGGCGGCGGGCCTGCGTACCGTCTTCGGCGCCGAGTTGAACCTCCGCGCCGGCCGGAGCGAGCGCCCGGGCGAGCACCTGCTCGTGCTGGCCCGCGGCCCGGAGGGCTACCGCCGGCTCTCCGCCGCGATCAGCGCCGCCCAGCTGGCGGGCGAGGGCAAGGGCCGTCCCGCGTACGACTTCGAACGGCTCGCCGACGCGCACGGCGGACAGTGGGCCGTCCTCACCGGCTGCCGCAGCGGCCGGGTGCAGCGGGCGCTCAGCGAGCGCGGGGAGGCCGCCGCATTGGGTGAACTCCGCTCGCTCGCCGACGCGTTCGGGCCGGAGAACGTCTTCGTCGAGCTGATCGACCACCGGTTGCCCGGCGACGACGCGCGGGGCGACGCGCTGGCCGCGCTGGCCGCCCGGGCCGGACTGGCGGTGGTCGCCTCCAACAACGTCCACCACGCCTCACCCGCTCAGGGCCGACTCGCCCAGGGGCTGGCCGCGTTGCAGGCCAGGCGGACGCTCCAGGAGGCGGCCGGCTGGACCAGGGCGGCGGGCACCGCGCACCTGCGCTCGGGGGCCGAGATGGCCGGCAGGCTCGCCCGGTTCCCCGGCGTCCAGCAGGCCACCGTCGAACTCGGCCGCGCCTGCTCCTTCGAATTCGGCTCTCTCGCACCGAAGTTGCCTGGCTTCCCGGTGCCGCCCGGGCACACCCCGATCAGCCTGCTGCGCGAACTGACCGCCCGCGGTGCGGCACAGCGCTTCGGCCCCGCGCACCCGGACCACCGCGAGGCCCGGGAGCAGCTCGCCCACGAGCTGGACATCATCGAACGGCTGGATCTGGCAGGCTACTTCCTGATCGTCCACGACCTGGTGGAGTTCTGCCGACGCGCGGACATCTGGTGCCAGGGCCGCGGCTCGGCCGCCAACTCGGCGGTCTGCTACGCCCTGGGCATCACCGCGGTCGACCCGATCCACTACCGGCTGCTCTTCGAGCGCTTCCTCAGCATGGACCGGGACGGGCCGCCGGACATCGACCTGGACATCGAGCACCGCCGCCGCGAGGAGGTCATCCAGTACGTCTACCGGCGCTACGGCCGCGACCACGCGGCCCAGGTCGCCAACGTGATCACCTACCGGCCGCGGCTCGCGCTGCGCGACGCGGCCCGCGTGCTCGGCTATCCGATGGACCAGGTCACCGCCTTCTCCCGGCAGGCCGACTTCCACTCGGCCCCCGGACCGGACGCCGTCATCCCCGGCGACGTCCTCGCGCTCGGCAGTCAACTGCACGGCATACCACGCCACTTGGGCATCCACTCGGGCGGCATGGTGCTGACCGAGGACCCGATCGGCGAGATCTGCCCGACCGAGTGGGCCCGGATGCCGGGGCGTTCCGTCCTGCAGTGGGACAAGGAGTCGACGGCCGGGGCCGGCCTGGTCAAGATCGACCTGCTGGGCCTGGGCATGCTCTCCGCCCTGCACGACGCCTGCGACCTGATCGCCGAGCACCACGGCACGCGCTACGACCTGGCGAGCATCCCGGACGACGACGAGGCGGTCTACGAAATGCTCTGCCGGGCGGACAGCGTCGGGGTGTTCCAGGTCGAGTCGCGCGCCCAGATGTCCACCCTTCCCCGGCTGAAGCCGCGCACGTTCTACGACCTGGTGGTGGAGGTCGCGCTGATCCGGCCCGGGCCGATCCAGGGCGGCTCGGTCCACCCGTACCTGCGCCGGCGCGCCGGGCTGGAGCCGGCCCACTGTCCGCACCCGCTGATGGAACGGGCCCTCGGCAAGACCCTGGGGGTGCCGCTCTTCCAGGAGCAGATGATGCAACTGGCCATCGACTGCGCGGGGTTCACCGGCGCCGAGGCCGACCAGCTGCGCCAGGCGATGGGGTCCAAGCGCTCCCACCAGCGGGTGGCCGAGCTGCGCCGCAGGCTGCTGGACGGGATGGCCGCGCGGGACATCCCGGAGCCGGTCGCCGAGGACATCTACGCCAAGATCGAGGCCTTCTCCAACTACGGCTTCCCGGAGAGCCATTCGATCAGCTTCGGCTATCTGGTGTACGCCAGCGCCTGGCTCAAGTACCACCATCCGGCGGCCTTCACCTGCGCGTTGCTGGCCAACCAGCCGATGGGGTTCTACTCGCCGCTCAGCCTGATCTCGGACGTCCGCCGGCACGGGGTGACCGTGCACCCGGTGGACGTCAACGCGAGCCGGGCCCGGCCGATCCTGCAAGGGCCCCGGGACGCCCCGGAGATCCGCCTGGGGCTGGCGACCGTCCGGGGGCTGGGCGACGAGCAGGCGAGGCGGGTCGTGGACGGGCAGCCGTACCGCGACCTGGAGGACTTCGCCCGCCGCACCGGCCTGCCGGCCCCGACCCTGGAGGCGCTGGCCACCGCCGGGGCGTTCCGCTGCTTCGGCCTGACGCGTCGTCAGGCCCTGTGGTCGGCAGGCGCCCTGGCGAGCAGCGGGCCCGGAGTGCTGCCCGGGACGACCCCCGGAACCACCGCACCGGCGCTGCCCGCGATGACGCCCGTCGAGGAGACCATCGCGGACCTGTGGGCCACCGGCTCCTCCGCCACCAGCCACCCCGTCGAACACGTCCGGCCGATCCTGGACGGCTGCGGGGCGCTCCCCGCGTCCGCGCTGCCCGGCATCGCGCACGGCACTCCCGTCCTGGTCGGCGGGCTGGTGACGCATCGCCAACGCCCGCCCACCGCAGGCGGGGTGCTCTTCATCAGCCTGGAGGACGAGACCGGCCTGATCAACGTGGTGTGCAGCCGTCCGGTCTGGGAGGCGCACCGCCGGACCGCGCTGGACCGGGCCGGGCTGCTCATCCACGGGCACATCGAGCGCAACCAGGGCGCGACCAATCTGGTCGCCACCCGGCTGGCCCCGCTGCGGGTGGCCGTGTGAGCGTTCAGCTGCGCAGCAGAACGGCCGAGAGTGGGACGAAGCCGCCCTCGCCGCCGTCGGTGCCCTCACCCGAGGTTCGGCGCAGCAGGGCCAGCGCGATCCGCTCGCCCTGGGCCTTGGCCCGGTCGGCCACTGGTCCCCGGTACAGCCCGTCCACGGCGGCGGACCAGAGCTGGACCCAGCGCCCGAAGTGCGCGGCGGTCATCGGCTCCCGCTCGTGCAGGGCGGCGTGCGGGGCGAAGGCGTTGCGGCGGTAGGTCGCGGACCGCAGCAGGGTGCTCTCCCAGAAGTCGGTGATGTGCGGGAGGTGGGCCTCCAGGTCCATCCCGGCGATCTCGGTGAAGAACGGCCCGATCAGCGGGTCGGCGAAGGCCGCGCCGTAGAAGCGGCGCAGCAGGCGTTCCAGGTCGGCGCGGGTGGCGATGTCGGTGCGGGCGATGTCGGTGCGCATGGCGCTGGGCTCCTCTGCTCTCGCCCCCACCGTAGACCGGACCGCCACCCCAGCCCACCGTGTCAACCAAGGTTGACAAGCGATCGGCGTCAACCTATGTTGACACTATGAGCGAGACCAACCAGCTCGCAGCAGATGCGAGCAGCCGCGACCCCGCCGTCGGCCTCCGTGCCGTCCGTGCCCTGCGCGACCTTGCCGACCGGCTGGAGGACCTCCAGGTCGGCAACGCCCGGGCGCACGGCTGGTCCTGGCAGGAGATCGCCGCCTGCCTCGGCGTCAGCCGGCAGGCGGTCCACAAGAAGCACGCCCGCCGTACCTCGTGACACCGCGAGCACTCGACAACTCGACCAGGAGAGTGACCCGACCATGCTGGAGCGATTCACCGATGACGCCCGCCGAACGATCCCGCTGGCGCTGACCGAGGCCGGCGAGCTGCACCACACCCACGTGGGCACCGAGCACCTCCTCCTCGGCCTGCTGCACCTCACCGACGATCCGGCCGTGGACGTGCTGATCCGCTCCGGGCTCGACCTGGAGACCGCCCGGGCAGCCGTGCTGCGCCTGCTCGCCGGCAACCCGTCCGGGGTGGACGCCCAGGCGCTGGGCACCATCGGCATCGACCTGACCGCCGTACGCGAGGCGGTGGAGGCCGCCTTCGGTCCCGGCGCCCTGGACGGACCGGGCGGCGACCCGGTCGAGTCGCGCCGCGGATCGCGCGCGAGCCGGATCGGCGGACGCAAGCCGTGGACCCGGCAGACCAAGAAGGTGCTGGAGCTCGCGGTGCGCGAGACCGTCGCCATGGGGCAGCGCGCGATCCGGCCCGGCCATCTCGTGCTCGGACTGATCGGCGAGAACGAGGGGATGGCCGTCCAGGTGATGCGCGACCACGGGCTCGACCCCGCAGCGGTGCGGGCCGCCGTCCTGCCCACCCTCGGCTAGGCCCGGCTCACAGTTCGCGCCGGATCACTGGCGCCACCTCCGCTGCGAACAGCGCCAGTTGCTCGCGCTGCAGCTCCTCGGTCAGCGAGTCCACGCCGATCCCGACCACCTCGTTGCCGAACGCCTCGTGGTAGCGGTGGATCTTGTCGATCACCTGCTGCGGGCTGCCGACCAGTGCGGAACCGCGCTCCAGCGCGTCCTCCAGGGAGCTGAACGGCGAGTTGTTGTGCCGGCCGGCGGCGGAGGCGAAGAGCGCGTTCCAGTAGGGGCGGAAGCCCTCCACCGCGTCCTGCGAGCGCTTGGCCACGAAGAGTCCGCCGAACCCGGTGCCGACCCTGGCGTCCTCGGGGGCGCGGCCGTAGTGCGCCCAGCGCTCGCGGTAGTGGTCCACCAGCGCCCGGTACTTCTCCAGCGGATGGAAGCTGTTCGCGGAGAAGAGCGGGTCGCCGTAGCGGGCCGCCAGGTCGGTGGACTGCTCACTGGTGGCGCTGCCGTGCCAGACCGGAACGGGCTGCTGGAGAGGGCGCGGATGGGTCGTCACCCCGGTCAGCGGCGGACGGGTGGTACCGGCCCAGGTCACCTTCTCCTCACGCCAGAGCCGGTGCAGCAGACCGTAGTTCTCCGCCAGGTGCGACCACTGCTGCTCCTCCTCCAGACCGAACAGCGCGAAGTGGCGCGGGTCGTTGCCCTTGCCGATGATCAGCTCCAGTCGGCCGCCGGAGAGCTGGTCCAGCATCGCGTAGTCCTCGGCCACCCGGACCGGGTCCAGGATGCTGAGTACCGTCACGGTGGTGAACAGCCGGATGGCGGAGGTCCGGGCCGCGATGGCGGCCAGCAGCACCGCGGGCGAGGGCGAGAGGAACGGCTCGCCGTGGCGCTCCCCCACGCCGTAGCCGTCGTAGCCGAACTCCTCGGCCGTGACGGCCTGGTCGACGACGTTGCGGTACTTCTCGGCGGCGCTGTACTGCCGCCCGGTGACCGGGTCGGGTCCGTTGGAGAGCAGGGACGAGACGATGAACCGCATCGCGGTGACTCCTCACGAGAGGGAAGGGTGGGCACGACGGCCCGGGACGGGGGCTGTGGCGGTGATCGTGGCACCTCGACCGACCTGGCAGGATGCCGTCATGAGCTATCTCGCAGCCGACTCCCGCTACGCCTCGATGACCTACCGCCGCGCCGGGCGCAGCGGTGTGCAGCTGCCCGCCGTCTCGCTCGGTCTGTGGCACAACTTCGGCGACACCCAGCCGCTGGAGGTGCAGCGCGCCGTGCTGCGACGCGCCTTCGACCGGGGTGTCACCCACTTCGACCTCGCCAACAACTACGGTCCGCCGTACGGCTCGGCCGAGCGGAACTTCGGCACGCTCTTCGCCCAGGACTTCCGCCCCTACCGCGACGAGCTGTTCATCGCCTCCAAGGCGGGCTACGACATGTGGCCCGGCCCGTACGGCGACGGCGGCTCGCGCAAGTACCTGCTGGCCAGCCTGGACCAGTCGCTGGGCCGGATGGGCCTGGACTACGTGGACGTCTTCTACTCGCACCGCCACGACCCGGACACGCCGCTGGAGGAGACCATGGGCGCGCTCGCGTCGGCCGTCCGCCAGGGCAAGGCGCTCTACGCCGCCATCTCCAACTACCCGGCCGAGCAGCACCGCGAGGCGGTGGCGATCCTGCGCGAACTGGGCACCCCGGTCCTGTTGAACCAAGCCCGCTACTCCATCCTGGACCGCGCCGTCGAGGACGACGTGCTGGATGCCGTCGGCGACACCCAGACCAGTCTGATCGCCTACTCTCCGCTTGCCCAGGGGCTCCTGACGGACCGTTACCTCAGCGGCGAGGTCCCGGCGGGGTCGCGGATGTCGGTGGGCCACTTCCTCAAGGAGGAGGCGCTCACCGGCGCCAAGCTGGAGCAGCTGCGGGCCCTGAACCGGGTCGCCGAGCAGCGCGGGCAGAGCCTGGCGCAGCTCGCGCTGTGCTGGGTACTGCGGGACCCGCGGGTGGTCTCGGTGATCATCGGCGCCAGCAGCGTGGAGCAACTCGACCAGAACATCGACGCGTTGGCGGCGGCACCGCTGAGCGCCGAGGAGCTGGCCGAGATCGACCGGCTGTCCGGCTGAGCCCCCACTGGACAACCGGCCGATCGGTGCTCAGATCCCGGCGGTCGGCACGTACTTGTAGCCGACCCGGCGCACCGTGACGATGCTGTCGCGGTGCGCCGCACCCAACTTGCGCCGCAGGCGGGCGACATGGACGTCGACCGTGCGGCCGTCGCCGATGTGCCCGTAGCCCCACACCGCGGAGACCAGGTAGTCGCGGGTGTGCACCCGCTGCGGGTGCTGGGTCAGGTGCGCCAGCAGCTCGAACTCCAGGTAGGTGAGGTCGAGCAGCTCCCCGTCGACGTAGGCGGCCCGGCGGTCCGGATCGACGCTGATGCCGCGAGCGGACGGACGGGCCGCGCGCGCCGGGCGGCCCGGCGCGGCAGCGGAGTCGGCGGTGGCGGCAACAGCGGCAGCGGCCGGGACGAACGCGGGCTGCGACACCGACCGGACGGCGGCCGGCGCCTCGGCCACCGGAGCCGCCTCGGCCGGCACCAGCACCAGGTAGCCGACCAGCGGATGCGCGCCGACCTGCACGCCCAACTGGGCGCCGTACTGGGCGAGAAGACCCTGCGGGAGAGCCGAGTGCGGGAGCGCGGCGACCACGGCGGCGCCCGCCGGCAGGGCGCTGAGCAGCTCGGGCGAGACCGGGACCGTGGCCGGAGCGGCCTGCGCGGGAGCAGCCTGCGCAGGTGTGTGCGGCGCCGCGGCGGTGTGCCATCGCTCGGCGCCGGAGGGCGGCGTGGAGACCGAACGGACCGCCCGCAGGTGCGGGGTGGCGGCGGGAGCAGTGAGGGTGGCAGAGGAGGAGGACATGAGGCAGCTCTTTCGCGCGAGACGGTGGGTGGGGATTCGTCTGCGCGTCGGCCGGGCTCTGCTGTCCGCAGCTGACCGGGGTCGGTGACCCGAGAGGTCAGCTGGGGGAGATCCGGGACGCGCGAGGCGAGCCCGGACAGGTCTGGTCGAAGAGGTGCGGCTGCCGGGACGGCCAGAACGGCTCGAGGTCGTGGCGACCTCGGCTGCTGTCCACGGTGGTGTGCATGTCCCCATTGAAGCAGATGACGGCGGCGCAGCACGGCATCGGATGCGAACGATGCGCACTCATGACTCTGCCCTCCCCCGGTGATCCGCCCGGCGCGGGTCTCGCGCCTCGGTGTGATGATCCGAGGGTTCCATGCCGACCGCCCGCACGGCAACTCTGTCCACTTCGTGGAAACCGGAGTCCCGGAAACCGCTCAGCGGACGGCCGCGGGCCGGGGGCTGACGGCCGACGGCTCAGCCGCGCCCCGGCGTCCGACGCGCGGCAGCGTGCTCCACCAACCGGGCCAGCAGCTCCTTGCCGTCCTCGCGCCGCCGTGCGTCACAGAGCAGCACCGGGACACCGGGGTCGAGGTCGAGCGCACTGCGGACGTCCTCGACCGCGAACACCTCGGTGCCCTCGAAGCAGTTGACCGCGACCACGAACGGGATGCCGCGCTGCTCGAAGAAGTCCACCGACGGGAAGCAGTCGGCGAGCCGCCGGGTGTCGGCCAGCACCACCGCACCGAGTGCGCCGAGCGCCAACTCGTCCCAGACGAACCAGAAGCGGTCCTGCCCGGGGGTGCCGAAGAGGTAGAGCGCGAGCCCGGGGCGCAGGTCGATCCGCCCGAAGTCCATCGCCACCGTGGTGGTGCGCTTGGCCTCCACCCCGGCGGTGTCGTCGAACGGCCGGCCCAGCTCGCTGAGCCGCTCCTCGGTGCGCAGCGGGCGGATCTCGCTGACCGCGCCGACCAGCGTGGTCTTGCCCGCGCCGAACCCGCCGGCCACCAGGATCTTGAGCGTGATCGCCGGCACGCCGGGAATGCCGCTTCGCCGTCCACCGGCTGACGGATCGTCAGAGTGCGCGGAGTCCATTGATCACTTCCCGGAGCAGGCGCTCGTCGGGGAGTTCGGCGAGCGGGACGGGTCGGGTCACGTCGATCAGGTCGGCGTCGTGCAGGTCACCGAGCAGCACCCGCACCACACTGACCGGCAGGTCGGTGTACGAGCCGAGCTCGGCGACGGCGAGCGGTCCGCGCCGGCACAGGTCGAGGATCGCATGGTGCTCGGGATCCAGGACGGGCATGGGCAGTTGAGCGTCCCGCTCGGCCGGGTCCCGCAGCGCGATCAGCGAGATCAGGTCGAAGAAGCCGTCGGCGGCCGGGCGGGTCCGACCGCGCGTCATCGCGAAGAGCCGGACCATCGGGCCCGCCTCGTCGTCGAACCACTGCGCCTCCTCGGGCAGTCGGCGCTCGACCGGCTCCAAGTCGACCGGCTCCGGCGCTGGCGACTCCAACTCGACCGACTCCAACTCGACCGGCTCCGGCGGTTCGGCCGCCCCCCGCCCGATCATCCGGCCGGCGTCCGCGGATCCGCGGCCAGGTGCTCGCCGACCCGCTTGACCAGCAGCGCCATCTCGTACGCGATCTGTCCGATGTCGGCCTCCGCGTCGCACAGGACGGCCAGGCAACTGCCGTCCCCCGCAGCCGTGATGAAGAGGAACGCCTCGTCCAGCTCGATCATGGTCTGTCTCACGCCACCGACACCGAAGTGCCGGCCGGCCCCCTTGGCCAGGCTGTGGAATCCGGCCGCCACCGCGGCCAGGTGCTCGGCGTCCTCGCGGCCGAGCGCCTGCGAGGCGCCGGTGGCCAGTCCGTCACTGGAGAGGATGACCGCGTGCCTCAACGACGCGACCCGCCCCACCAGTTCGTCCAGGAGCCAGTTCAGGTCGCCGGACGCCTGGGTCATTGCGGTCATCGATCATGTCCTTCCAGTGGTGCGGGTTGTGCTGGTCGTGGAGCTGCCGGCAGAGCCGGAGGTACGGGGGCGGAGGTCAGCGCCCGACGCCCGTCCCGAACGGACGGCGCCGGCGCAGCCGGTGCGGGGACGGCCGGCGCGGGCGCGGGCGCGACCGGGGGAGCCGCGGCCCGGCCGCGGCTGAAGCCCCGCTGGAACGAGGTGAAGGTGGCCCGCGCCTCCTCCGGCGACCGCTCACGAGCCGCCTGCGGCGCGCCCGAGGCCGTCGCCGCATCCTTCAACTGCGGTGCCAGGTTGGCCTGTCGGACCCGGCGCGGCAGCAACCCGGCAGCAGTCGGCGCCGCAGCGGAGTCCTCCGGCTCCGCTCCCGGCTCCCCCTGGCCGGCCCGCCGGTGCCGACCGGTTCCGCCGGGTGACGGCACCAGCACCGGCCCGCCGTTCGCCCGCCGCCGGGGCAGCCCGCCCGGCGTGCGCGCGGGCTCGGCGCCGACGGGCTGCGGGCCGGTGACCGGGCGCTGATGCCCGCGCGGCTTCGCCTCCGGACGCCGCTGCTGGGCCTCGGCCGCTCCGCCGGTCACCGCCACCAGCTCGCGCTGCCGGGCCGGAGCAGCGGCGGCGGGGGCGGCCGCTGCCGCGGGCTCCGCGATCCCGCCGGGTACCTCGGCCAGCAGCTCCCGCGGGATCAGCACGACCGCGCTCGTCCCGCCGTACGGCGAGGGCCGCAGGTGGACCCGGATGCCGTGCCGCCGGGCCAGCCGGCTGACCACGAAGAGGCCCAGCCGGTCGGTGTCGGCGAGGTCGAACTCCTGCTCCACTTCAAGGCGTTGGTTGATCTCGGCGAGCAACTGCTCGCTCAGCCCGAGCCCGCGGTCGTCGATCTCCAGCGCGAACCCGTGCGCGACCACCTCGCCCTGGACGGTGACCTGGGTCTGCGGCGGCGAGAAGACCGCGGCGTTCTCGACCAGTTCGGCGATCAGGTGGGTGACGTCGGCGACCGCGCTGCCGAGCAGCCCGGTCCCGGGGAAAGGCCGGACGATCACCCGGGCGTAGTCCTCGACCTCGCCGACGGCCGCGCGGACCACGTCGACCATCCGCACCGGCTTGCGCCAGGCGCGGCCCGGCGAGCCGCCGGACAGGATGATCAGACCCTCGGCGTGCCGGCGCATGCGGGTGGTCAGGTGGTCGAGCTTGAAGAGGTCGTCCAGCTCGGCCGGGTCCTCGGTGCGCCGCTCCATGGTGTCCAGCAGGGTCAACTGGCGGTGCAGCAGCACCTGGCTGCGGCGGGCCAGGTTGACGAAGACGGCCGAGACGCCGCGCCGCAGGTCGGCCTGTTCCACCGCGGCCTGGATCGCGGCCCGC
This sequence comes from Kitasatospora sp. MAA4, assembly GCF_029893355.1. Lineage (GTDB taxonomy): Bacteria > Actinomycetota > Actinomycetes > Streptomycetales > Streptomycetaceae > Kitasatospora. Next base: position 87,198 of record NZ_JARZAI010000009.1, on the reverse strand, counting down.
TGCACGGAGTTGAAGGCCCGGCCGACCTGGCCTATCTCGGCCTGGCCGAACTCCAGGTCCGGCGTCTCGGCGGCGAGGTCCACCTGTTCGCCGTGCCGCAGCCGTCGCATCACCAACGGCAGCCGGGTGTCGGCCAGTTCGTTGGCGGCGTTGCGCAGGCCGATCAGTTCGCGGACCAGGCCGCGACCGATCCGCAGCGAGATCAGGATGGAGAGCGCGATCGCCAGCAGGCCGACCAGGCCGGCTATCGCGCCGCGCCAGACCAGGCCCATCGCGTACGCGGTGGCGCGGGTGCCGATGGCGTCGGCGAGCCTGGTGTTGACCCCGGCGAGCTCGTCCAGGGTCTGGTCGGCGGTGTACCGCCAGGCCTCGGTGCCGAGGGCGCTGGCCGCGAAGACCGGGTCGGTGGCGCTCTGGAACTCCCGCTCGAAGACGTCCTGCTGGGCGAATGCGGGGTCGGAGCGGACGGCCTGGTAGTCCGCCTGGTCGGTCGGATCCAGTTCGTCGATGTAGACGGTGAAGAGCGCTTCCTGGTCGTGCATCGGGTCGAGCACCAACTGGTACTCGCTCGCGCTGGGTTGGTCGCTCGCCTGGAGGCCCTCCATCGCCGCGTCCTCCTGGGAGAGGTACTCGCGGGCCCGGACCAGCTCGATCAGGATCGTTCCCTGGCGGGCCAGTTGGCCGCTCTGGGCGCTGATGAAGGCGGACCGGAAGGTGAAGCCGGGCTTGATCAGGTCGCTGTACTGGCTGAGCGCGAACTCCCAGCTCACCCCGTCGCGACCGACCTGCCCGCGCAGCACCGCGAGGGCGGCGGCCTCCGTCAGGACGTCCTGGAGCCTGGCCCGCTCGGTGGCGTTCAGTTTGCCCGCGTTCGATCCGTCCAGCCGGTTGCGCAGGGCCTGGAGGTCCTGGTCGGTGACGGTCTGGGCCTTCTGATAGTCGTCCTGGACGCCCTCGGCCTGGGGCCTGGCCAGCCGCAGGACGGCGGCCCGGCGCTCGTCCTGGAGGTCGCGGGTCAGCTGGTCCACGGGGGCGCCGAAGCTCTGGTAGGTCGACGCGATGTTCAGCTGGTTCCAGAGGTCGCTGGTGGTGGCCAGCGTGGCGTAGGCCCACAGGCCCACGAGCGCGACGATGGGCACCAGGAGCAGCGCGATGATCTTCGCGCGGATCGAGCTGCTGCGCAGACGCATGAAGTCCTCGGTCGGATGTGCCCGGAGTGGACGGTCGGTCCGGCCCGGGCGAGCGGGGCATACGGCAGGCCGAGCAGGCCCGACAGGAGCGTCAAGCCGTTGGATCTGCGCGAGCTTACTACTCCTTCCATCCTTGTTCGAAGGGGTCCGGACATCCGACAAGGCCGCGAATAAAGCCGTTGTTGGCAGGCGCATGACCACTGGCACCACTGGGCCCGACCGGTGCCGATCCCACTCCGGGCCCACCGCAGCCCTGGGCAGCGCCGCCGCGATCCGATAGCTTCGACCCCGGGCCCCGGGAGGGGCGGAAGACGGCCAGGAGGATCGTGCACGAGCTGAGCACCCCGCCGCTGGCCCCGCCCGCGCCGGGCGGGCTCGCCGACTCGGTGTACGACACCGCCGAGCGCAGCCCCGACGTCCTGCTGTTCTCCCGCCGCACCAGCGCGCAGGAGGACTGGAGCGACCTGAGCGCGCGCCGGTTCCGCGACGAAGTCCTCGGCCTGGCCAAGGGCTTACTGACCCGCGGCGTACGGTTCGGCGACCGGGTCGCACTGATGGCGCGGACCCGGTACGAGTGGACGCTCTTCGACTACGCGCTCTGGTCGATCGGCGCGATCCCCGTCCCGGTCTACCCCACCGCCGCCGCCGAGCAGGTGCGCTGGATCCTGGCCGAGACCCACGCGGTGGCCTGCGTGGTCGAGAACGAGGACCACGCGATGACCGTCGGGGCGGTCTGCGACGCCCTGCCGCACCTGGCCGACATCTGGCAGCTGGACCAGCGCTGCGTGGAACGGCTGACCGAGGACGGCCGCGACGTACCCGACGCCCTGGTGCACCGCCAGCGCCTGGCGGTCACCGCCGAGTCGATCGCCACCGTCATCTACACCTCCGGGACCACCGGCCGCCCCAAGGGCTGCCTGCTGACGCACGGGAACTTCTCGGCCGAGGCGGACAACATGCTGGCCGGCTGGGGAGAACTCTTCAACGAGCACAGCAGCGACCAGGCCTCCACCCTCCTCTTCCTCCCGCTCGCCCACGTGTACGGGCGGATGGTGCAGATCGCCGCGCTGCGCGGCGGGATCCGGCTCGGGCACGTCGGCGAACTCGGCGCCGACGCGCTGCTGCCCGCGCTGGCCTCGTTCCGGCCGACCTTCCTGCACGCCGTCCCCTATGTCTTCGAGAAGCTGTACGCACAGGCCCGGCACGCCGCCGAGACCTCCGGTCGCGGCGAGCTCTTCGAACGGGCCGCCGAGGTGGCCGTCCGCTGGGCGCGGGCCAACGAGCGCAAGGCGCTGGGGCACGGGACCGGGCCGGGACCGAGCCTGAAGGCACGTCATCTGGCCTTCGACCGGATGGTCTACCAGCGGATCCGGGCCGCGCTCGGCGGCCGAGTGCGCAATGTGATGTGCGGCGGCTCCACCCTCAACCGCGACCTCGGGCTCTTCTTCGCCGGCGCCGGGATGACGGTCTACGAGGGGTACGGCCTCACCGAAACCTCCGCGGCGATCACCGCGAACCCGCCGGGCCGGCCCAAGTTCGGCACGGTCGGCAAGCCCATCCCCGGCGCCTCGCTGGTGATCGCCGAGGACGGCGAGGTGTGGGTGCGCGGCGGCAGCGTCTTCACCGGCTACCTCAACCACCCGCGGTGCACGGCCGAGACACTGCGTGAGGGCTGGTTCGCCACCGGCGACCTCGGCTCGCTGGACGGCGACGGCTATCTGACCATCATCGGCCGCAAGAAGGAGCTGATCGTCACCAGCAGCGGCAAGAACCTGGCGCCCGCCGCGCTGGAGGAGCGGGTCCGGCTCCATCCGCTGGTCTCGCAGTGCCTGGTGGTCGGCGACAACCGGCCGTACGTGGCGGCGCTGATCACGCTGGACCCGCGGGCCCTGGAGCACTGGCAGCGGAGCCGCCGCCGGCCCGCGCAGGACGAGTGGAGTTCGCTGGCCGACGAGGAGCTGCACGCCGAGATCCAGCGCGCCGTGGCCGCCGCCAACACCGCGGTCTCGCGCGCCGAGTCGATCCGCGCCTTTCGGCTGCTGCCCAGGGACTTCACGGTCGAGCAGGGACTGCTGACCCCCTCGCTGAAGCTGCGCCGCAAGGCCATCGCGGACTGGTACGCCGCGGACATCGAGGAGCTCTACACCTCCTGAGGCAGCGCTGAACCTTAAGAGCGAGGTAAGCGTGCGTTCGAACTCTTGACCTCAGAGTTGGTCTAGTCCATTTTTAGGGAAGCTCGTGCGCCAGCCGCCCGGCGCGCCCCCACATCGCGCGGGACGGCTCCCCCACTGACGCCCTCTGGAGACCTCCGATGGATCGCGCCACGCCACTCCCCCAGCCCGCCGCTCCCGCCGTGCCCGCCGCCAGACGCAGCCGGCGCACCGCCACCGCGGTGGCCGTCGCCGCCTTCAGCCTGCTGGCCGGCGGCGTGGCCGCCGTCGCGACCGGCGGCTCCGCCCTCGCCTCGACCACCACCAGCGCCGGTGGCGCGCTCAGCAGCAACTGGTACGCCTCGGCGCCGTACCTGATGCCCGAGGACAACACCCCGCCGGACGCCGCCGCGGTGATGGACGCCACCGGCCAGAAGGCCTTCCAACTCGCCTTCGTGCTGGACTCCGGCGGCTGCACGCCGGCCTGGGGCGGCACCTCGTCCATCGACACCGACACCGTGATGCCGGCCGTGATCCAGACGATCCGCAGCAAGGGCGGCGACGTCTCGGTCTCCTTCGGCGGCTACGGCGGCAACAAGCTCGGCCAGGGCTGCGGCACGCCCGAGGCCACCGCCGCCGCGTACCAGAAGGTGGTCACCAAGTACGGCCTGCACGCGATCGACTTCGACCTGGAGGAGCCGGAGTACGAGAACACCGCGGCGATCCACAACGAGATCGGCGCGGCCAAGCTCCTCCAGCAGAACAACCCCGGCCTCTACATCTCGATCACCACCGCCGGGACCACCGCCGGGACCGGCTGGTTCGGCACCCAGATGCTGAACGAGGCCAAGTCGCAGGGCTTCACGCCCAACAACTTCTCAATCATGCCGTTCGACGGCGGCTTCAACGGCGGCGCCGCGCAGACCGCCGCGCTGGTGAGCTTCAACACCATCCTGCAGAACACCTTCGGCTGGGACGCGGCCACCGCCTACGCCCACGAGGGCGTCTCGATGATGAACGGGCGCACCGACGCGGCCGAGTACTTCACCCAGGCCGACTTCCAGACCGTGCTGGACTTCGCCACCGCGCACGGACTGGCCCGCTACACCTTCTGGTCCGTCAACCGCGACCGGCAGTGCGCCGGGGCGGTCGACCCGGGCCTGTCGGGCGCCTGCTCCAGCGTGGCGCAGAACGACTGGGACTTCACCAAGTACACGGTGAAGTTCGCCGGGGCGACGCCGCCCGTCACCCCGCCGACCACCCCGCCCGCCACGCCGCCCGTGACGCCGCCGGTGACGCCGCCGAGCTCTCCCGGGACCTGCACGGCCGCGCCGTGGAGCGCGACGGCCACGTACACCACGGGCAGCAAGGTCTCCTACAGCGGGCACAACTACCACGCCAAGTGGTGGACGCTGAACGAGATTCCGACCGCGAGCGGCCAGTGGGGCGTCTGGGGTGACGACGGCCCCTGCTGATCCCGCTCGCCCCAGAACGCCCGCCGCCCCGAGCAGACGCTGCTCGGGGCGGCGGTGCGTTCAACGCGCTGTGCCTTCACTGCGCTCCTCCTGTCGCGGCGGTGAGACCGCGACAGGCACAGCGAAGAGGGGATCAGGCCGCGGCGGTGAAGGCCGGCAGGTAGCCGTACTGCTGGCCGTCGGCGGTGGGGTGGTAGCTCTCGTCGATCGGGAAGGTGGTGCTGTGCAGCCACGGGTCGCTGTTGCAGATCTCGTGGCCCGAGAAGTCGCCGCGGACGTCGGCGAAGGTGAAGCCGGCGCTGGCGGCGTGCTGGGAGATCACCGAGTCCAGCGTGTCGGCGGCGCCGTTGATCGCGCTGCGCGAGGTGTCACTGATGCCGAACCAGCAGTCGCCGTTGATCTGGTAGAGCTCCGGGTAGCCCATCACCACGACGTGCGCGCTCGGCGACTTGGCGTGGATCGCGGCATAGAGGTTGTCGAGCAGGCCGGGCAGGGTGTTGGTGGCGTACGCCTCCGCGGTGCTCACCGCGCTGAGGCAGGAGCTGGTGCCGTCGAGCACGCAGGTCTCCATGGTGTTGGAGAAGCCCGCGTCGTTGCCGCCGATGGTGATGCTGATCAGCGTGGTGGAGGAACTCAGCGCGGACAGCTGGCTGTTCAGCACGTCACCGGTGGTGGCGCCGGAACAGGCGACGGAGGTGAAGGACGAGGGGCCGTTCGCCGCCGCCCACAGGCTGGCGTAGGCGTTGGGGCTGCGCTCGCAGCTGCCGCTGGAGCTGTCGTAGTTGCCGGCCCCCACGCCGGACGAGTAGGAATCTCCCAACGCTACGTATCTGACCGTAGCGGCATTGGCGGGAGAGGCCAGGAAGAAGGTTGCCACCGCCAGCAGGAACGCCATGGCGGCAACGGAGACAGCACGGACGGGACGCATCGGACCTCCACGGGACTGTGACACGGGTCACTATGTGGTACCAGTGACGCTGCGTCGGGGGAAGTGCCCATGCCAAAGTTGTTGACGGGAATTCTCGTACGGAGACGTGGAGTTGGCCCGAATGTCAGCGCGGCGTCGCACCATGTCGTGCGATGTCGGCTGATATCGCCTGGCCGTCGGGCCTGTCGGCGCAACGCAGCCGCGGTGGCCGCAGAACGGACATCGCGCGCCGCTGCGCCGATGCGGGACGCAGTGGGGCAGGGCGGGAGGAAGCGGACAGCGGCGCATCGGCCGCCGGCCCGGCGTGCGGCACGGCGCAACCGCCCTACCCGTCACGCTCAGTGAGAATCCGTCAGCCGGATATCGGGAAGACCTCGCAGCCGGCCATCGGCAGCTCCTCGATCGCCTCGTTGGCCGCCGCGGGGACGCCCAGCTGCCGTACCGCCGCGCCCACCGCGGCCCGGGCCTGGCGCAGGCCGGGCTCACCCCAGCCGAGCAGTTCGACGGCCAGACCGGGCGCGACCAGCAGCCGCCGGTAGTGGCGGCCGGAGGCCGGATCGGGCGCGCTCGGGCCCACCGCGCACAGGCGTGCCGCCATCCGCACCCGCGCGCACTCGTGGCCGCCGTTCGCCGAGCCGACCCGGTCGTAGAGGTATCCCAGGTAGTGCGCGGGGCCGATCACCGCCTGCGCCTCCTCCGCCGCCTCGCGGGCCAGCGCCGCTCCCGGGTCGCCGCCGTCCTCCGGCTCCAGCGAGCCGCCGGGCAGGCTGACGATGCCGTCCTTCGGGTTGACCAGGGTCAGCACCCGGCCGTCGCGCGCGAAGAGCCAGCCCCAGGACTGCTTGACCGGCAGCCACTGCGGCACCGGCTCCTCGGGACGCCACGGCCAGCCGGCGGCCGGACGGCGCCGGACCCGGCCGAGCAGGTCGGCGATCTCCGCGCTGTACTCGATCCGCTGCATGCGTCCCCCTCCGGTGTCGGACTGGTCGGGCCGGGTCGGCCTGGATGCGGTCGCCGGTGCCTGCGCGGGAGTCGGGGCGGGCGCAGGTGCCGGTGGTCGGGCGGCGGCGCGCGGGTGCACGCCACCGCAGGCTCCGACCTGTTGATCTTCCCCGAACAGGCGGTCGATGAACAGTCCTCGCAGCCGCACGGGGCAAGGCCACCCCGCGGCGCGGCCCACACGCCCGGGCCGCGCCGCTCGCCCGCCCGCCGACCCGTCAGCCCCTCGGCCCACCTCCCGCCCCCGGCATGCCACCCCGGTCGGGCGGATCCGGCAGGGCGAAGCCCGCCCGCACCCGGACCGGACCGCCGAGGCCGCCGACACCACTGGGTTCGCCCACCCCGTCGACCCCGGCGGACGGCGGCCGGGCCAGCGCCGCCCGCACGCCGTCCGCGTCCAGCGCGAGCAGCCGCCCGGCAGCGAGCGCCCAGCCGCGCACCGCCTGCGGCCGCTCCCGCGCGCGACTCCCAGGACCGCCGGAACGCCCGGGCTGCCCCGAACGCCCGGAACGGCCGCCCCGCCCGGACCGGCCCACCCGCGCGGCCCCCGCGCCCGGACGGGCGCTGTACACCAGCAGCCCGCCCACCCGCCCGGCCGCGAAGCCGGCCGCCAGCGTGACGCAGAAGGCCTCCGCCTCGCGCGCCGGCAGGTAGCGCCGCCCGTGCTCGGCGCAGAGCTCCGCCGTCACCACCGGCTCAGCCGCGCCCCCGGCGGCAGCGCCCCCGCCGCCCGGCCCGTCGAACCGCAGCACCAGCCGGTGGCAGCCCTCCCCCAGCCCGGCCAGCAGCGCCAGGTACACCGCGCCGACGTACTCCAGCAGCTCCGCCGCCACCCGCAACCCGGCGGCGGACCGCGCCGCCGGCCCGGCCGACCCGCCCGGCGGCCCCGCCGCGTCCAGCAGCTCCTGGTACGCCAGCGAGATCCGCACCCTGGCCAGGTGGTCCGCCACCAGCGCGGGCAGCAGCTCGGCGAGCGCCGCGCCGTCGTAGACGAACGGCTCGCCGGCCAGCTCGGGATCCGCCGCGTACGCGACCCGGGCCGCCGGGTCCTGCGGGGCGAGGCCGTACGCCGCGCAGAAGTCCGCGAAGTCGAACGGCTCCAGCACCCGCAGGTGGACCTCGATCCCCTGGCCGAGCGCGGCCCGCAGCTGGCCCTGCGTCCGCTCCAGGTACTGCGGGTAGTCGATCCCGCCGAGGATCCCGTCACGGCTGAGGCGGCGGAAGTCGACGGGGTCGGCCGCCACGGCGAGCGCCACCGGCTGCACCAGCGGCACCGGCGGCGCACCGGCCCGGCCGCGGAACCCGGCCGGGCGCCGGTCGGTCGGCCGCCGGTCCGCCGGACGCCCGGCGGGACGACGGTGCTGCTGCGGGTTCTCGGACATGACAGCCTCCCTGGATCGCACGGACGGACCACCGCCGGCCCCCGGTGACCCGCTGGGCCGACGCCGCCGACCATACACAGAGCGACTGACAATCCACCCTCTGTCACCGAGCGTGAGCATTCTCGGACCGCCCCGGACTGTCAGTGCACGTTGCTAGGGTCGCCGCAGTAGCCCGTCCCACCCCTCGACCCCGCCCCCTTCGGACCCTCCCGCCCCAGCCGCCCTCCCGGAGCACCCCATGCGACTGCTGCACACCTCGGACTGGCACCTGGGCCGCTCCTTCCACCGGGAGAGCCTGCTCGACGCCCAGCGCGCCTTCCTCGACCACCTGGTGGCGGTGGTGCGCGAGCACGGTGTCGACGCCGTGCTCGTCGCCGGGGACGTCTACGACCGCGCGCTGCCCGGCCTGGAGGCCGTCGGGCTCTTCGACGAGGTGCTGCACCGGCTGGCCGACCTCGACGTGCCGGCCGTCTTCATCAGCGGCAACCACGACTCGGCCCGCCGCCTGGGCGTCGGCGCCGGATTGATCGGCCGCGCCGGCATCCACCTGCGCACCGACCCGCAGGGCTGCGCGACCCCGGTGCTGCTGGCCGACGCGCACGGCCCGGTCGCCGTCTACGGCCTGCCGTACCTGGAGCCGCTGCTGGTCCGCGAGCGGTTCGGCCTGGAGCGCGGCGGCCACGCGGCGGTGCTCGGCGCCGCGATGGAGCAGGTCAGGGCCGATCTGGCGACGCGCCCCGCAGGCACCCGGGCGGTCGTCCTGGCCCATGCCTTCGTCACCGGCGGCGCGGCCAGCGACAGCGAGCGCGACATCGCGGTGGGCGGCGTGGCGAGCGTCCCGGCCGCGGTCTTCGACGGCGTGCACTACGCGGCCCTCGGCCACCTGCACGGCGCCCAGACCCTCGCGCCGCACCTGCGCTACAGCGGCTCCCCGCTGGCCTACTCCTTCTCCGAGGAGCACCAGCGCAAGACCATGTGGCTGGTGGACCTGGCCGCCGACGGCTCGGTGGCAGCCGAGCGGATCGACTGCCCGGTCCCGCGCCCGCTGGTCCGGCTGCGCGGACGCCTGGCGGAGCTGCTGGAGGACCCGGCGCACGAGGTGCACGAGCAGTCCTGGGTGCAGGCCACGCTGACCGACCCGGGCCGCCCCGCCGATCCGATGGAACGGCTGCGCCGGCGCTTCCCGCACACCCTCCAGCTGCTCTTCGAGCCGGCCGAGGAGAGCGGCGACGGGCTGCCCTCCTACGCGGCCCGGGTGCGCGGCCGCGGCGATCTGGAGGTCGCCGAGAGCTTCGTACGGCATGTCCGGCCCGGCATCGAGCTGGACGCCACCGAGCGCGACTGGCTGCGCGAGGGCTTCGAACACGTCCGCGAGTCCGACGACCGTACCCGGGAGCTGCCCCGATGAGACTGCACCGGCTGACCGTCACCGCCTTCGGCCCGTTCGCCGGCCGCGAGCAGGTCGACTTCGACGCACTCTCCACCGGCGGCCTCTTCCTGCTGCGCGGGGCGACCGGCGCGGGCAAGAGCAGCGTGCTCGACGCGGTCTGCTACGCCCTCTACGGCGAGCTGCCCGGCAGCCGCAAGGCGAACAGGATGCGCAGCGACCACGCCGCCCCGGACCGGCTGACCGAGGTCCGCCTGGAGCTGACGCTCGGCGGGCGGCGGCTGGAGATCGCCCGGATCCCCGAGCAGCTGCGCCCCAAGAAGCGCGGCACCGGCTGGACCCCGGAGAAGGCCCAGACCCTGCTGCGCGAGTGGGCCGCCGACGCCGGCGAGGGGGTGCCGGGCTGGCGGGCGGGCAGCCGGTCGCACCAGGAGACCGGCGAGGAGATCCTGCGCCTGATCGGGATGAGCCGCGAGCAGTTCTGCCAGGTCGTGCTGTTGCCGCAGGGCGACTTCGCGCGGTTCCTGAAGGCGGACGCCACGCACCGCGCCGAGCTGCTCGGCAAGCTGTTCGACACCGCGCGGTTCGGCCGGGTCGAGGGCTGGCTGGCCGAGCGGCGCCGGCAGCAGGAGGCCGCCGTGCAGGACGGTCGGCGGCGGCTGCGCGAGCTGGTCAGCCGCAGCGAGCAGGCGGCCGGACCGGGCGCCGAACCGGCCGCCGACTGGGTCCCGGCCGAGGGCGAGCCCGCGGCGGCGGACGACCTGGCCGGCGCCGCGCTCGGCTGGGCCGCCGTGCTGCGCAGCGGCGCGGCCGAGCAGCTGGCGGTCGCCGAGTCCGCGCTGACCGGCGCCGAGCTGCGCCAGCGCGCCGCGCAGCAGGAGCTGTCGGCGGCCGAGGAGCTGGCGGGCCGCCAGCGCCGGCACCGCGAGGCGCTGGAGCGGGCGGGCGCGCTGGCCGCCACGGAGGAGCAGGAGGCCGCCGAGCGGCAGCGGCTGACGCTGGCCCAGGCCGCGGTCGGTGTGGAGTCCGCGCTGCGCCTGCGGGCGAACGCGGCCGACGGCCTGCGCCGAGCCGCCGCGGCGCAGGACGAGCAGCGCCGCCGGCTGGGCGCGGACCCCGCGTCAGCGGCTGGTGTCGCCGAGCTGACCGCCGCCGAGGCGGACGCACGTGAGGCGATCGGGCGGCTGAAGTCGGCCGCCGCGGACGAGCGCCGCTGCGCCGAACTCCTCGCCGAGCAGTCCACCGAGGCGGCCGACCGCCGCCAGGCCGAGGAGCTGGCCGAGGAGGCCGAGCGCTGGCTGGCAGGCCATCAGGCCGAGTCGGACGCCCTGCGCGAGCAGGAGGCCGAGGCCCGCGAGGCCGCCGCCCGCACCGAGCAGTTGGAGGCCCGCCGCAGCGAGACCGCGCAGCGCCTGGACGCCGCCCGCCGCCGCGACGAGCTGCGCGCCCGGGCCGCCGAGGCCGAGGCCGGGCTGCTCGACCTTCAGCGGACGGCGCTGGACGCCCGCGAGCACACCCTCGACCTGCGCCGCCGCCGCCTGGACGGGATGGCCGCCGAGCTGGCGGGCCGGCTGCGCGACGGGGAGGCCTGCCGGGTCTGCGGATCCGCCGCGCATCCGGCCCCGGCAGCGCCGTCCGGTGAGCCGGTCCGCCCGCAGGACGAGGAGGCCGCCGCCGCCGTCCAGCAGTCCGCCGAGCTCGCCCTGGCCACCGCCCGGGACGCGCTGACGCAGCTCCAGCTGGGCGCGGCCACCGCGGCCGGCACCGCCGGCGAGGAGCCGGCCGCCGCGCTGGCCGAGCAGCTCGACCGGTTGACCCGCGAGCACCGCTCCGCCCTGCACGCGGCCGAGCAGCTGACCGTCCTGCTCCAGCGCCGGGAGCGGCTGGAGCGCGGCCACCAGCACTACAGCACCCAGCTGCACGAGGGCCGCGAGCACATGGCGGCCCGCACCGCGCGGCTGGAGACGCTGGCCGCCGAGCACCACGAGCTGGCCCAGCGGGTCGCCGAGGCCCGCGGCGACGCCCCGTCGGTGGCCGAGCGGGCGGCCCGGCTCGGCGAGTGGGCCGCCCGGCTCGGCGCCGCGGCGGGCGCCGTCCGGGCCGCCGAGGAGGCCGCGGCCCGGCTCGCGGAGGCGGAGGCGGAGCTGCTCCGGGCCGCGCACGCGGCGGGCTTCGGCACACCGCAGGAGGCCGAGGCCGTCCGGCTGCCGGCCGAGCGGCAGGCGCAGCTGCGCGACCGGCTCGATCGGCGGGCCGCCGAGCGGTCGGCGGTCACCGATCTGCTGGCGGACGCCGAGCTGGTCGCGGCCTCGGCCCAGCCGCCGGCCGATCCGACGGCCGCCCGGGAGGCCGTGCGCGCGGCCGTCGACGGGTTGCGGGCGGCCTCGTCCGCCGAGCACACGGCGCGCGAACGGCGGGCCGAGCTGGGCCGACTGGGTGAGCGGCTGACCGGCCTGGCCCGGGAGCTGGCCCCGCTGCTGGCCGAGTTCGGCCGGATCAGCCGGCTCGCCCAGCTGGCCGGCGGCACCGGCGGCGACAACCGCCTCAAGATGGGCCTGGAGTCGTACGTGCTGGCGGCCCGGCTGGAGCAGGTGGCGGCGGCGGCCAGCGCCCGGCTGGTGCGGATGTCGGGCGGCCGCTACACCCTGGCGCACAGCGACCAGCGGGCCGCCGGCGGCCGCCGCTCGGGCCTGTCCCTGCTGGTGGTGGACGCCTGGACGGGCACCGAGCGGGACACCGCCACGCTCTCCGGCGGCGAGAGCTTCTTCGCCTCGCTGGCTCTGGCGCTCGGCCTGGCCGACGTGGTCACCGACGAGGCCGGCGGCATGCCGCTGGACACCCTCTTCATCGACGAGGGCTTCGGCACCCTGGACGAACAGGCCCTGGAGGAGGTGATGGACGTGCTGGACGGGCTGCGCGAGCGCGATCGCGCCGTCGGCATCGTCAGCCACGTCGCGGATCTGCGCCAGCGGATCCCGGCCCAGCTGCTGGTGCGCAAGGGGCGGCACGGCTCGACCCTCCAGCTCACCGGGCCGGAGGCGGGCTGAGAGCGATCGGGGAGTTCAATTCTGTCAGTTCCTGCCACACCTGTTGACAGATTCCAACAAAACCAAATACTTCTCGACATGGGGCTTGCTGGCCGAACATTTTCCGCCATGCCCGCACCCGCCCGACGGAAGGTGTTTGGAATGTTCGAATCCAGATCAGCCGCTTCGCACCAGCGACTGCGACGCATCGGCGCGGTCTCGCTGTCGTCGGCGATGCTGGCGCTCGCCACGCTGAGCGGCGCGGTCCCGAGCGCGGTGGCCGCCGCCGCCACCGCGACGCCGCAGCTGGGCAACGGCGTCGCCCTCACGCCGCCGATGGGTTGGAACTCCTGGAACAGCCTGGGGACGGGCGTCACCGAGCAGCAGGTCTCCGACACCATCGACTACATGTCGGCCAACGGCCTGGTGGCAGCGGGCTACAACACCGTGACGATCGACGACGGCTGGTCGCTCTCGCACCGCAGCGGCCAGACCACCGACCTGGTGAAGACCTCCTACGGCTCGATGCAGCTCTACGACGCCAACGGCAACCCCGTCAGCGGGACCGACGGCACCGGCAACGACCCCACCACCGGCCACCTGATCCCCAGCGCGGACCGCTTCCCGAGCCAGGTCGTCAACGGGCAGACCGTGAACGGCATCCAGTACCTGGCCTGGTACGCGCACAGCAAGGGCATGAAGTTCGGCCTGTACGGCACCGACACCTACACCACCTGCCAGGGCCACCCCGGCAGCCTGGGCCACGAGAGCACCGACGCCACCGACTTCGTGTCCTGGGGCGTCGACTACGTCAAGTACGACGACTGCCCGTACGGCCCGCCCATCTCCGACTCGAACGGCCACAACTACGGGACCCAGGGCGAGGGCAAGGAACTCACCGAGTCCATGTACGCCCGGGTGCAGACCTTCCAGAAGGCCCTGGACACCGCCTCCGCCGCGCAGGGCCGCCCCAAGGTGGTGATGAGCGTCTCGGCGCAGCCCGTGCACAGCGGAATCCCGTACCTGGAGGCGGCCAACGACCCGGCCCGCTCGGACTCGCTGATCCTGGCCGCCGGCACCCCGCAGTACGACGCGCCCGGCTACGCCCCCACCGGCGTCTGGTGCGGCCAGGTCGCCAACCTCTGCCGGATCGGCGGCGACCGGCAGAGCGACCTCAGCGGAGTGCTGTACGGCGGAGCGCTGAGCACCTCCCTGCAGTACGCGTCGAACATCAAGCCCGGCAGCTGGAACGACATGGACATGATGTTCGCCGGCTGGAACGACCCCTACGGGGAGTACGGCGTCACCGACACCTGCACCTGCCACAAGCCGTTCACCGACACCGAGTCGGCCACCGAGCTGTCGATCCTCGCGATGATGGCCTCGCCGTTGATCTCCGGCGCCGACCTGCGCACCGCCGCCGCCTCCCAGCACACCTCCAACGGCACCACCTGGTCGACCGGCCTCAGCGCCAACTCGCTGGCGATCTACAAGAACACCGGCGTGATCGCCGTCGACCAGGACGCGCTGGCCAAGCCCGCCACCCTGGTGGGCGCCGCCCCCGCGAGCAGCACCGCACCCGTGGTCCTCAAGCGCCAACTCTCCAACGGTGACACCGCGGTGCTGCTGATCAACCAGGACCCGAACAACAGCCAGACCATCAGCACCAGCCTCACCGCGCTCGGCCTGAACGGCGGCGGCTACGCCTACCAGGACCTCTGGTCCAAGGCCACCGGCACGTTCGGCGGAGGCGGCAGCATCAGCGCCACCGTCGCGCCGCACGGCGTGGCGATGTACCGGATCAGCGGCTCCACCGTGAACACCGCCCCGGCCGTCGTCGGCGACGGCAAGTACCACAGCCTGTCCAACGGCGGCCCGGCCGGCAACGTCCTGGAGGTGGCCGGCACCTGCAGCGCCCCCGCGGGCGGCATCGCCGACATCAACACCTGGGACCCGACCCACACCTCCGAGCAGTGGACCTTCACCGCCAACGGTGACGGCACCGCCCGGATCTCCGACCGCTGCGCCACCGGCACCCAGACCACCGGCACGCTCACCGCGCCCGGCAGCGCCGGCCAGGCGGTCACCGTGCAGAACGCCTTCGACCCGAGCAGCGCCTACCAGAAGTGGGTGGTCACCCAGAACACCGGCAGCGGCGCGCTGACCCTCACCAACCGGGCGACCGGCTACGTGCTGGACTCGGCCACCGGCTCGGCGGGCTCCACCGTCGTGGTGAACCCGAGCAGCACCAGCGGCACCCAGGGCTGGCTCGCCGTCAGCTGACGACTCCGTCCGGGGGCCGGGCGCCGGCCCGGCCCCCGGACGGGCAGTACCGTGTCAGCCCGCGCAGGCGATGCGCTGGGCCTGCTGCCAGGCGCAGACCGGGCAGAGCGTGCTGCCCGCGCGGTCGGCCGGGAACTCGGTCGGCTCGCCGCACAGCACGCAGTCGGCGCGCGGGCCGGCCTGGTCCGGAGCGGGAGTGAGCGCTGCCAGCGCGTCCGGCCCGTCCGACGCGGGCACGGCGCAGTACGTCCTCGTCTCGTCCGTCATGCCGCCTTCCTACCGGCTCCCGGCAGGCGGGAGCAAGCCCGTCTCAGCCCAGGAACGACAGCCGCACGGTCCGGAGCGGGTTGTCCCGGTTCGTGTCGATCAGCACCACCGACTGCCAGACGCCGAGCGCCGGCCGCCCGCCGATCACCGGCAGCGTCGCGTGCGGGGCGACCAGGCCGGGCAGCACGTGGTCACGGCCGTGGCCGGGGCTGCCGTGCCGGTGGCGCCAGCGGTCGTCGGCGGGGAGCAGTTCGCGCAGCACCGCGAGCAGGTCGTCGTCGCTGCCCGCACCGGTCTCCAGGATCGCCACGCCGGCGGTGGCGTGCGGCACGAAGACATTGAGCAGGCCGTCCCGGCCGGACGCTATGTCGTCCAGGAAGGCCGTGCAGCGGTCGGTGATGTCCAGGGCGACCTCCTGGTCGCCGGTGATGATCTCGAACGTCTGTGAGTGGAAGGTCTCGGCCATGGAACCCATCCTGACCCATCGCGGCGAAGCGGCGGTGAAGAATCCGCGCACATCTGCGGCGCGTCCGGGAACGCAAAAGTCCCGGTGGGCGGTTTCCTGCCCACCGGGTCCGCGGCCGACGCTATCCGCGACTGCCGAAGAGACTGCGCTTCAACCGCCGCAGCGGGGCCAGCAGCAGCACCCGCGCCGTACGACGCGGAGCCGCCGGAGTGCTCACGCCACGCGGCGTCAGCTCCCTTATCAGGCCGAGCGCCTCGGCGGTGTCGACCACCGAGAGCGCGGGCGCGCCGAGCACGGCCAGGTGCCGGTCGATCCGCCGACCGGTCGCACCGACGCCGCACTGGATCGCCGGCACGCGGGGCCTGTTCCGCACTTGCATGTGTTCCATGAGATTCCCACCCCTACGAGGCGCCAGGGCCGTGAGGCGAAGACTATCCGTGAGGGACGGCCTTCGCGCAACCGTCCTGGTGTTCTGCCACCGTATCGTGTGATGACAACTCACGTGTCACCAGGGACGCATGGCGTCGGTCACGACTGCGCATCGATGGAGCCGAAACCGGGACAGCGGCCGACTCCCGTCCCTGCCCCGGCCTCTGACCAGGCATCGGACCCCGACCGGCGCACAGCTGACAGGGATTCAGGCCGGGCGCACCACGGGGGCGGACGGAGGCGCCGAGGTGATCTCCGGCGGATCGAGAAGCGCCGAGACGCCGACGCCGGACAGTCCGAGCCCCAGCAGCGAGCAGAGCACCAGCACCACCAGCCAGGCCCCCGGCGAGGCCCAGTGCACCCGGTCCGCGTAGCGCACCAGCCCGAGCAGCCCGAACCCGCCGGTGCAGACCAGAGCCGCCATGCCGCCGCGCACCCGGCGCAGCTCGGCCTCCTGCCGGCTGAGCAGCAGGGCGACCCCGAAGACCAGGCACCAGGCCCCGATCACCCGCACGTCGAGCTGTCCGGCCCGCCACGGCCAGTGGCGGGCCGCCGGGCCCGGGTCGGCATAGAGCACCGTCCCGGCCACGGCGAGCACTGTCCCGTCGGCGACCATCGGCGCGGAGACCCACCAGGGCAGCCTCGGCGGGCGCGGCGGCAGCGCGCCGCGGACCCGCGCCTGGGCGCCCAGCGCCAGCAGCCCGACGACGGGGGCCAGCAGGTGGACGCCCAGCCAGATCCAGGCGGTCAGGAAGGCCGGCAGGGCGCCGCCGCGCAGGTGCGTCTCGCCGCGTCCGAGCAGCAGCGCGCCCAGCATCAGCAGCATGAACAGCGAGCTGGCGAGGACCGCCACCCGCACCTTCACCCAGCGGTCCTCGCGGGCCGCCACCGCGAGCATCGCGCAGCTGCCGCCGTAAGCGCCGCCCAGCAGGGTGGCGGTGACCGGGGACATCCGCCAGGCGAAGAACCCGTCGGTGTGCGAGCTGAGCAGGGTCAGGGAGAGGAAGACGTAGCCGGCCGCCAGCGCCAGCGGGACCAGCACGGCGGCCTTGAGGACCCGGCTGACCGGGCGTTCCGGTGGGGTGGAGGGCATCGGCGCTCCGTACGGTGGTGGGCGGCCACTATGAGACTGCGCGTCAATATAGGAGCTGCGCGGACCCCCGGCAATGACCTCGACCGAACTCTCGACCGACTCTCGACCGGCTGAAGAGAAATATTCGGAAACCGAACGCACACAGGGGATTGACGTGGCTGTTACGTCCAAGCAGTATCTGACTTAGCAGGAATCACGGCTCTGCGGTCCTTACAGTCGTTCGACTGATGAACGCATGATGGTGTCTCCTGTTTCTCCTTCCGCCACCCCTGAGCCACTGTCCGGCCACCTCAATGCTGCGGTGACCCGGCTCGACCAAGGTGGACGGACCGGCGGTCGGCCGCCGAGGGTCGGCCGGGCCGCCAACAGGCTGCCGGTGCCCCCGCCGCACGGGCGGTGGCACCGGCGGTCGCTAGTGCCGCGTCAGGCAACCTTCGCCCCGTCGCGACGCCCGGCACGCACTCTCGCCGCACCGGACGAAAGCCCAAGTACGTCCAGTACGAGGACTTCCGCCCGGCACGCCGAGAGCACGCACCGGACGCCGCTCCTCGCCGGGCAAAGGTTGCCTGACGCGGCACTAGAGTGGGCCCTCCACCGCCACCCGGCCCCACCGTGGAGACAGGAACAGCGTGCGCCCCCTCCTCAGCATCGTGTTGCCCGTCCACGGCGTGGAGAAGTTCTTGCCCCGCTGCCTGGACTCCGTCCTGGGCGACCAGCCGAGCCAGGAGTTCGAGGTGATCGCGGTCGACGACCGCACCCCCGACGACTGCGGCCGGATCCTGGACGAGTACGCGGCCCGCGACCCGCGCCTGCGCGTCCTGCACCTGACCGAGAACCAGGGCCTGGGCGGCGCACGGACGGCCGCCCTGCCCGACGTGCACGGCGAGTACGTCTGGTTCGTCGACAGCGACGACTGGCTCCCCGACGGCGCGCTCGACGCCGTCCTCGCCGAGCTGCGCGCCGAGCGCGCCACCGAGCAGCCCGTCGACGTCCTGCTCACCGGCTTCACCCACGTCTACCCGGACGGGAGCACCGAGCCCAACCCCTGGCGCCGCGTGCTGGCCGGCTCGCCGCTGGAGGCCGGCTGCACCCTCGCCGAGCACCCGGCGCTGCTGCAGAGCGTGATGTCGGTCTGGAACAAGATCTTCCGCAAGGACTACCTGGACAGCCTGGACGTCTCCTTCGGACGCGGCTACTACGAGGACATCTCACTCACCTATCCGGCACTGCTCGCCGCCGCGCGCCTGCGCTACCTCGACCGCGCCTGCTACAACTACCGCCGCGGCCGCCCGGGCGCGATCACCGCGACCTCCTCCGCCAAGCACGCCGACGCCTTCGCCCAGTACGACGCGATCTTCGCCTTCCTGGACCGGCGGCCCAGCGAGCTGCGCCCGCTGGTCTTCGAGCGCACCGTCAAGCAGGCGCTGACCGTCTACGACTCCCCCGGCCTGGTCCCCGCCGAGCTGCGCAGGGACTTCTTCCACCGGATCGCCGCGCACTTCGCCCGGCACCGCCCGGACGGCTACCGCTTCCCCGGCGGCGTCACCGGCCTCCGCTACCGGCTGGCCGCCCGCGACGCCCGCTTCGCCTACGACGAGCTGCGCCGCACCGGCCGGCTGCCGCGCACCCTGAAGACCTCCCTCACCCGCACCCTGCGCCGCAGCGCGTAGCGCCTCTGTCACGGCTCGCCGAGCCCGGCCTCCTCCAGGTCCAGGGTGTGCTGCAGGGCGCCCCGGGTCGCGTCGCTGATCCGGTGGTCCTCGTAGAGCCGGCGCAGCTCGGCGGTCTCGACCGCTATCAGGTCGCGGCGCAGGCGGCGGTAGGCGGTCAGGGTGACCTCGTCCTCGTCCTCGGACGGCTCTTCGCCGCAGAGCCGCATCCGGGCGTGGTCCAGCCGGGCCGCGAGGTCGCGGCGCATCCGCTCGGCCACCACGTCGGACACGCCCTCGGCGTCGATCATCTCGTCCAGCCGCTCCGACGCCGCCCGCAGCACCGCCTTGGCCGCCTGCGCCTCCTCCCGGGCGGTGGCCTCCGGCTCCAGCGCGATGCCCGAGGCGCGCACCACGGGTGCGAGCGTGAAGCCCTGGACGACCAGGGTGAACGCGACGACGGCCGTGGTGAGCACCAGCGCCAGTTCGCGGTCGTGCAGCGGCGTCCCGGCCCTCGTCAGCAGCGGGATCGTCAACGCGGCTGCCAGTGGCATCACCCCCCGGGTGCCGGCCCAGGTCAGCACGGCCGGCACCCGCCAGTTGAGCCGGGTGCGGCCCTTGGGGGTGCGCTGGCGGTGCGCGATCCAGGCGGTCGGGAAGATCCAGAGCAGCCGGACCACGATCAGCGCCAGGCCGATCAGCAGCGCCTGCCAGAGCCAGTCGCCGCCGCCGTCCCGGGACAGGTCGTCGATCAACCCGGGCAGTTCGAGGCCGATCAGCGCGAAGACCACGCTCTCCAGCATGAAGACCACCGTGCGGTAGACGGCGTGCACCTGGAGCCGGATCCGGGCGTTGGTCAGCCGGTGCCCGCGCGCGCCGAGCGCCACCCCGGCCACCACCACGGCCGTCACGCCCGAGGTGTGCAGATCCTCGGCCAGCACGTAGGCCGCGTACGGGGTGACCAGCGCCGTGACGGTCTCCAGCACCGGGTCCTCGGTACGCGCCCGGATGAACCCGACCACCGCCGCCACCAGCAGGCCGACCACCGCCCCGCCGCCCGCCAGCAGCACGAACTCCCCGGCCGCCGAGACCAGCGAGACCGAACCCGCCGTCACGGCCAGGCTGACCGCGACCTTGAACAGCACCAGGCTGGTGGCGTCGTTGAAGAGGCTCTCGGACTGCACCAGGGTCTGCACCCGCGGCGGCAGCGCCAGTTTGCGGCCCAGCGCGGTGACGGCCACCGGGTCGGTGCTGGCCAGCACCGCGCCGAGCACGAAGGCCATCGCCGGGGAGAGCGGGGTGAGCGCCGCGGCGAGCGCGCCCACGGTGAACGCCGAGGCCAGCACCAGGCCCAGGGCCAGCACCGTGACAGGGCGCCAGACCGCCTTCAGCTCGCGCCAGGAGATCTCCTCCGCGGAGGCGTAGAGCAGCGGCGGCAGCACCGCCACGCTGATCACCTCCGGCGGCACGGTGATCCGCGGGACGAACGGCAGCAGCCCGGCCAGCACCCCGGCGACCACCAGCAGGGACGGCGCGGGAATGCTCCAGTGCCGGGCGCCGGTGGCCACCGCGGTGGCCAGGACGACCAGCAGCAGCACCGTTGTGACACCGCTCACGCTGACAACGCCTCCCCCCGGGATCGAGCCCCTCGGGCGGCTCGGCCCGCTTATTGTATGAACCGTCGGCGCGTCACTTCGGGCTTTTGCCTGGTCACCAGGTGCCGGCCAGGTGGGGCCGACCCGCCGAAGACTCAACGAATGTCGTACTGTGCGGTCGGGAAATGCCCCGGCACGGCGCCCGCGACGAGCCGATCCACGCAGGCCGGTGCCCGGGGAGGGACCATGATCAACCTCATCACCAAGCTCGCGTTCAAGCCGCTCGCGAAGGCCGTCTACCGGCCTGTCATCGAGGGCCTGGAGAACGTGCCGCGCAAGGGCGGGGTGATCCTGGCGAGCAATCACCTGTCCTTCATCGACAGCGTGGTGATCCCGCTGACCGCACCGCGTCCGGTCCGCTTCCTGGCCAAGGCCGAGTACTGGCAGGGCGAGGGGCTGCGCGGCCGGCTCTCCCGGGCGTTCTTCGACGCGATCAACGCCATCCCCGTCGAGCGCGGCACCATCCACCTCGCCCAGGCCGCCCTGGACGCCGCCCTGGAGGTCCTGGAAGCCGGCGAGGCCTTCGGCATCTACCCCGAGGGCACCCGATCGCGCGACGGCCGCCTCTACCGCGGCAAGACCGGCGTCGCCTGGCTGGCGATGACCGCCGGCGTCCCCGTCGTCCCGGTCGCCCTGGAGGGCACCGAGAACCTCCAGCCCGTCGGCACCCGCATCCCCCGCGTGCGCCGCGTCACCGTCCGCTTCGGCGAGCCCCTCGACTTCTCCGAGTACCACGGCCAGCAGCGCTCCGCCAAGGCCCGCCGCGAAGTCACCGACGAGGTCATGCGCGCCGTCCACGCCCTCTCCGGCCAGGAACTCGCCGAGGTCTACAACGAACTCCCCAAGGCCGCCTGAGCCACTCGCCACAGTTTCCGGGGGACACGGATGGCTTTCGAGATCGACCTGCCGCTCGCCGAGGACGCCGACGCCGCTCGGCTCGCGTCCGAACTCACCGAACTCGGCAACGAGCGCTTCCTGCGGGCCGTCCTCCGCGACCGGGTGCGGTTCCACCATCGCAGCGCCGATCGCCTCCTCGGCCGGCCCACCGACGCCCCGGAGAGCGCCGAGCCCGACTCCAGCCTGCTGCTGCGCGCCGCCCACCTGTGCTTCACGGCCCACCTGCCGCTGAGCCTGTCACCCGAACTGCTCTGGTACGCCGTCGTGCACGAGGTGGCCGTCCACATCCGCCTGAACTCCGGCACCTACGCGGAACTCTTCACCGACACGCCCGGGTACCAGCAGACCATCACCGTCCACGACGACCTGGCCGCGCTGGACTGGCAGCGCTCGATCAACCTGGTGCAGCAGCCCCTGCGTGACCGCATCGGCGATGCGATGGCCGACCTGTTCCAGCCCGCCTTCTCGACCACCACCCCCGCCGACGCCACGGCCGTGCTGGTGGCGTTGATGGACGCGGCCAGCCCGTACTACCGGTTCCGGTGGGTCTCGCTCTGCGGCATTCCCAGGATCCGCCTGGAGGGCACGGACGAGGACTGGCAGCTGCTCGCGACGAGGGTGCGAGGGCTGGAAGAGCGATTCGACGGCCTGCGGCCCTGGTTCGCCGCCCTGCACCCGGTGCTGGAGGCGATCAGCGCGACGGCCTCGGGGCAGGGTGTCGACCAGGAGTTCTGGCGTTCGTTCTACAAGTGGAAGTCAGGGTCCGGCGGCGAATGGGTCACGGGCTGGATCACCGCGTTCTTCGCCCACCAGTACACCGACGACGGACCGTCGCCCAAGGAGTCGTTCGGCCCGGGAACCACCGACGAGGCGGACTTCCCCTCGCACGTCTCCCGCGTCCCCTACCGCTGGGAGACACCCGCCGGCACCGTCGAGATGGCCTTCCTCGGCGGTGTGCTCGGCATCGAACGCGACGGTGAGTGGGTCCGGCCGCGCCTCGGCAACGCCGTGGTGGAACTGCTCCCCGCTGGCGAGATCGGCGACGAGCAGCTGCCCGAGCCGTGGACCATGGCCGACGTCCAGCGCGTCACCGACTGCCCGGAGGCTCGGCTTCTCACCACCCTCGGCACCGTCACCCTGCACGGCGAGCCCCTCCGGGCCGACCGTGCGATCAGCCTCGACGGGACCTGCGCGGTGCAGGCCGAGGACGGCAACTGGTACGGCGGCGACCTCGTGTCCGACGTCGGCGACATCCAGTGCTGGGCCAACTACGGCCCTGACCTCGACTACGCGCTGCGGGCGCTGGCACTCTAGATCATCCGCGGGACTGCCGCAGCTGGTCGCGGCGGCGGGTGAGGTAGGCGGTCTCGGCGGTGTTGCCTGCCAGCTCGGCCGCTCTGTCGTAGGCCGCGCGTGCCTCCCGGTTGCTGCCCAGCCGACGCAGCAGGTCGGCGCGGGTCGCGTGGTAGGCGTGATAGCCGGCCAAGTCGTCCGCGAGACGGTCGACGAGCGCCAGCGCCACCCGCGGGCCGTCGAGCTCGGCGACGGCGACGGCTCGGTTGAGGGCGACGATCGGCGAGGGGTCGAGGCGGGCGAGCTGGTCGTAGAGGGCGAGGACCTGCGACCAGTCGGTGTCGTGGACGTCGCGGGCCGAGGTGTGCACGGCGTTGATCGCCGCGAGGATCTGGTAGCGCCCCGGAGCCGCACCGGTGGCCAGGCGCTCGCGCACCAGCCGATGGCCCTCGGCGATCAGCGCCGCGTCCCACGCCCCGCGGTCCTGCTCGTCGAGGGCGACCAGTTCGCCGCTCGGCGAGACCCGGGCGCTGCGGCGGGCCTCGGTGAGCAGCATCAGCGCCAGCAACCCGGCCACCTCGCCGTCCTGCGGCATGAGGGCACGGACCAGGCGGGTGAGCCGGATCGCCTCGGCGGTCAGCTCGTGACGGACGGGATCGGTGTCGGGGCCGGTCGCCAGGTAGCCCTCGTTGAAGACGAGGAAGAGGACCGCGAGTACGCCGCAGACGCGTGCCGGCAGATCCTCCGCGGACGGCACTCGATAGGGGATGCGAGCCTTCTTGATCTTGGCCTTCGCGCGGGTGATCCGCTGCCCCATGGCACTCTCCCCCACCAGGAAGGCCCGGGCGATCTCGGCCATGGTCAGACCGCCGACCATGCGCAGCGTCAGCGCCACTCGGGTCTCCATCGCGAGCGCCGGGTGGCAGCAGGTGAAGATCAACCGGAGCCGGTCGTCGTCGATGGGCCCGGGAGGCTCAGGCGGGTCGCCCGGGTCGTCGTACGACATCTGAGCCTCCCTCTGCTTGTCGTCGCGCTTGTTCTCCCGCCGGATCCGGTCGATGGCCTTGCGGTGGGCGGTCATCGTCAGCCAGGCACCGGGGTTGGGCGGTACGCCGTCGGCCGGCCACCGCTCGACGGCGGTCGTGAACGCGTCGGCCGCCGCCTCCTCGGCGATGTCGAGGTCCCCGAACCGCCTGGTCAGGGCGGCGACCACCCGCGCCCACTCCTCGCGGTGGGCCCGGGTGATCGCCTCCCGGACGTCGATCACGCGCTCACGCTCACAGGAACGGCCGCACCTCGAGCTTGCGGTTGCAGGCCTTCGACCCCTCGGTTGCGAGCTTGAGCGCCACGTCGAGGTCGGGAGCCTCGATGATCCAGAAGCCGATGAGGTACTCCTTCGACTCCAGGAACGGCCCATCGGTGACCATCGCCTCCGCACCCCGGTTGTCGATCGTGGTGGCTGTGTCGGGCCCTCCGAGGCCACCGGCGAAGACCCAGTAACCCTCAGCCTGGAGGCGGCTGTTGAACACGTCGATCGCAGCCATCTCCTCCGGGTCGGCGAGGGTGGACTTGTCGGTGATCACGGAAAACAGGTACTGCATCGCGGATCATCTCCTGCGCTTCGGGGACGCCCCTGGCGGGCGCCCGCTCACCATGACAACGAACACCCCCGCCCCGATCCGACACACCCTAATAATCCGGCCCGAACCTGATCCCGACCTCCCAAGCAAGGCTGAACGCCAGTTCGACAGACCCTCCGCCTTGCACGGTTGCGCCTTTGAGGCTCATCGAGCCTCCCACATCGATCATGGTGCAGCCCTCGAAACGGAGGTTCTGCGAGTCCAGGTGAGCGAACTGGGCTCCGGTCAGGTCGCAGTTCTCGAAGCGGACGTCGCGCAGCTCGGCGCGCTGGAAGTCGGCCTGCTGGACGTTGCAGTCCCGGAACACCACGGTCCTGAACTTCGAGTGACGGAAGAACACGAAATCCATCCGACACGACTCGAAGACCACGTCGCGGAAATTCCCGCTGTCCCAGGAGGAACCCGTGAAACGGCTGGAGGTCACGGCGCTCCGCAGCAGCGAGACGTCCTGCGCGCGCACGCTGGCGAAGTCGCAGGACGTGAACACGGCGTCCGAGAGCTGAGAGCGCCGCAGGATCGCGCCGGTGAGCCGCGTGCCGTCGAACTGGCACTGTTCGGCCTCGACGGCCTCGGCCTCCCGGTCGGCCAGGTCGGTGCGGTCGTACCGGACTCCCCTGATGACCGCGTCATCCTCCAGGTCGTCACGGGGCATTTCGGCAAGCCGCAGGGAGGTTAGTCGCTTGGGAGCAACTGGGTTCCGGCGAGGCAAAATCTGGGTTTCCCGTTTCATTGCGCGCACCATTCAGTTCGATCCATTCCCAAACAGACCCAAGGGATCATCTGAGCCTAGCAACGAACCTGGCCACTCAGGCAGAGGAGAGCTCATCTCAATTTAATCATCATCTATCTCTAGAATAGACACTCTCGATCATTTTCAAAAGTCAGCGAAGTGTCTATTTCTACATGCCTTGAGAATAGTGAATATCTACATTTCTATGCGACGGCAGCCTCGTCCTGCGGGGCTTCGCGGCGCAGCAGGGCGGCGTAGCGGCCGTCCTGGGCGAGGAGGTCCTCGTGGGTGCCCTGTTCGGCGATGCGGCCGTGGTCGAGGACGACGATGCGGTCGGCGTGGCGGACGGTGGAGAGGCGGTGGGCGATGGTGATCGTGGTGCGGCCGACGGCGAGGGCGTCGATGGCCTGTTGGACGGCGCGTTCGGTGCGGTTGTCCAGGGCGCTGGTGGCCTCGTCCAGGATCAGGACCGGCGGGTTGCGCAGGATGGTGCGGGCGATCGCCAGGCGCTGCTTCTCGCCGCCGGAGAAGCGGTAGCCGCGTTCGCCGACCAGGGTCTGGTAACCGTCCGGGAGGCCGGCGATGTGGTCGTGGATCTGGGCTGCCCGGGCCGCCTCGACGAGTTCGGCGTCGGTGGCGTCGGGCTTGGCGAAGCGCAGGTTGTCGGCGACCGAGGCGTGGAAGAGGTAGGTCTCCTGGGAGACCACGCCGACCGCGCGGGAGAGCGTCTCGAAGGCGAGGTCGCGGACGTCGGTGCCGTCGATGGCCACCCGTCCGCCGGTCACGTCGTAGAGCCGGGGCACCAGGTAGCTGAGCGTGGTCTTGCCGGAGCCGGTCTCGCCGACCACCGCGAGTGAGCCGCCGGGCGGGACGGTGAGGTCGATCCCGGCCAGCGTGCCGGTGGGGTGCTGGGGGTCGTAGCCGAAGTCCACCTGCTCGAACCGGACCTCGCCGCGGACCTGCGGCAGGTGGACGGGCTCGGCGGGCTCGGAGATCTCCACCGGCAGGTCGAGGTACTCGAAGATCCGCTGGAAGAGCGCGAGCGAGGTCTGCACGTCCACGCCGGTGGCCAGCAGGCTGACCGCCGGGCGGAACAGCGCCTGCTGGAGGCTGACGAAGGCGACCAGGGTGCCGATCGAGACCAGCGGCGCGCCGTGCGCGGAGGTCAGGCCGGCGGCCAGGTAGATCACGGCGGGCATCGCGGCCAGCACGATCTGGATGACGTTCATCCGCCAGCGCCCGGCCATGCTGGAGCGCACCTCAAGCCCCGCCAGCTCGTCCGACTGCTCGGTGAACTCGCGGGCCAGCGAGTCCGATCGGCCCATCGTGCGGCCCAGCAGGATCCCGCTGACGGACAGCGACTCCTGGACGGCGGATGACATCAGCGCCAGCTGCTTCTGCCGCTGCGAGGTGATCTTCTTGCGCTCGCTGCCGACCCGGCGGCTGATCCAGGCGAAGAACGGGAGCAGCAGCAGCGAGACGATCGTCAGCCGCCAGTCCAGCGCGACCATCGCGACGACGGTGGCGACCACGCTGGTGAGGTTGGAGACCAGGGAGGTCGCGGTGGAGGTGACGGTGGACTGCATGCCGCCGATGTCGTTGGCGATCCTGGACTGCACCTCGCCGGTGCGGGTGCGGGTGAAGAAGGCCAGCGACATCCGCTGGAGGTGGGCGTAGACCGCGGTGCGCAGGTCGTGCATGACGCGCTGGCCGACGGTGGTGGAGATCAGCGTCTGCAGCACGTTGAAGACGCTGTTGACCACGCCGGTCGCCACCATGCCGAGGACCAGCAGCGCGAGCAGCCCGGTGCGGCCCTGCGGGATGGCCGTGTCGAGCACCGCGCGCAGCAGGAACGGCGACACCACCGAGACCACGGCCGAGGCTCCGACGAGCATCCCGACCACGGCGAGGCGCCCCCGGTAGGGGCGGAAGAGCGCCAGGATGCGGCGCAGTTGGGCGGGGGGCTGCGGGGAGTCGGCCGAGCGTTCGGGCGGCGTCCAGTCGACGCGGTCGGGCCTCATAGAACCTCCAGGGGTAGGAAACATGAGGAGCATAGCTCATTGTTAGCTGTGCTAATAATGAGCTATGCCCGCTCGGTATTCCCCGAAGCCCGGGAGGGTCAGTTCGTTCGGTAGGTGCGCGCCGCCTTCGAGGACATCCCGCCCAGCTTGCCCGCCGGCAGCAGCCGGGCCACCGCCACCACCAGCTTGTAGCGCTTGCCCGGCACCGAGAGGGTCCGGCCGTGCGCCAGGTCGCGCAGCGCCTCGTCCACCACCCGTTCGGCCGAGAGCCAGCCCCAGGCCGGGATGTTCGACGTCCCCATGCCGGCCCGCTCGTGGAACTCGGTGCGGGTGAAGCCCGGGCAGAGCGCCATCATCCGCACGCCGGTGCCGGTGAGGTCGCGCATCACGCCCTGGGTGAAGTTGACCACCCACGACTTGGTCGCCCCGTACGTGCCGCGCGGCAGGAAGGCCGCCACCGAGGCGACGTTGACCACGCCGCCGAAGCCGCGCTCGCGCATCCCGGGCAGGGCGGCCGTGGTGAGCCGCAGCACCGCCTCGACATGCACCTTGAGCATGTCGAGCTCCTCCTGCAACGGGACCGTCAGGAAGGCGCCCCGGTTGCCGAACCCGGCGTTGTTGATCAGGATGCCGACCGGCCGGGAACCGTCCAGCAGGCGCTCCTCGACCGCGGCGATCCCGGCCTCGGTGGCGAGGTCGGCGGTGAGCACCTCGGTCTGGACCCCGTACTCCTTGTGCAGGTCGGCGGCGGATGCCTCCAGCCGGCCGGTGTCCCGGGCGACCAGCACGAGGTCGTGGCCGTCCTTCGCCAGGCGACGGGCGAAGGCGGCGCCGATTCCGGCGGTGGCGCCGGTGATGAGGGCAGTTGTCATGGTGCGACGCTAGCGTCCCCGCCACGCGACGTGTACGCCGCATGTGCCGCGTCGTCGGCGGCGCCGCCCGCGCCCACCGGCCGGAGCCGGCTACTGGCGGTCGCCCTCAGCCGCGGCGCCAGCCGGGCCACCTCGCGCGCCCCCACCGAGGCGATCAGGCCGGGCAGCATCCAGCGCATCGGCTGCATGCCGCGCAGCCAGGCCTGCGCGTAGACGTGCGGCGAGCGGCGGGCGATCCCGTCCACCAGCCGCTCCACCGCCGGGCCGATCGGGTAGGTGCGGTTGGCCGGCCAGGGCAGCCTGGCCCGCATCTCGCGCAGCACGTCGTCCTGGTCGGCCCCGCGCACCATGTCGGTGTCGGTCCAACTCAGGTAGCCGACACCGACCTTGACGCCCTGGTGGGCGACCTCGGCGCGCAGCGCGTGCGCGAACGACTCGACGCCGGCCTTGCTGGCGCAGTACGCGCTCATCAGCGGCGCCGGGGTGATCGCGGCGAGCGAGGCGATCTGCAGCAGGTAGCCGCGGCTCTGGGTCAGGGCCGGCAGGAACGCCCGGGCGGTGGCGACGCTGCCCAGCAGGTTGACCTCGATCACTCGGGTGAAGGCGGTGTGGTCGCTGTCCAGCAGCGGGCCGCCGATGGCGATGCCCGCGTTGGCGACCACGGTGTCGATCCGGCCGTACTTCGCCACGATGGCCTCGGCGGTGGCGGTCAGCGCCGCGAGGTCCGTCACGTCGGCCTCCCAGCTGGAGGCCTCCGGTCCGCACAGCTCGGCGGCGGCCTTCAACTCGGCCGGCTCCAGGCCGACCAGCGCGACCCGGGCCCCACGCTCGGCGAGCCGACGGGCCATCAGCGCGCCCAGGCCGCGGGCGGCGCCGGTGACGACGACGACCTGGTTGTTCAGCGGTGCGCTCATGACGCCTCGATCCTCTCGGCAGGGACGGCGGTCAGGTGGGCGGCGACGAGCCGGCGGATCTCGGCGGCGACCTCGGCCGGCCGCTCGACGGGCGCCATGTGCCCGGCCCCGGGCAGCTCCAGCAGCCCGGCCGGCGAGGACAGCGCGGCCACCATCCGGTGCGCGAACACCGGCGGGGTGAGCTTGTCGTCGCTGCCGACGATGATCGCGGTGGGCGCGGCCAGCCGCGCCAGCCCGGCGTTGACGTCCAGCTCGCCGAGCACCGCCGCCCAGCGGGCCCGGACGCCGGTCGGGCACGCGTGCACGATCCGGGCGGTGGCCTCGACCCGGTCGGCGGGCGTGGCCGGCCCCATCGTGGCGTACTTCAGGGCCGCCTTCGACGGGCCGCTGACCGGTCCGAGCGGCAGCCGGGAGCGCAGGATCTGGCGGTGCAGCGCGCGGCGCAGCCACTGGGGGCGCCAGCCGGCCGGGATCACCAGCAGCTCCTCGACCAGGTCGCTGGGACCGGTGCTGACCAGCAGCGCGGCCGCCGTCCGGTCAGCCACTCCGGGCCGGTCGCCGGCCGCCATGATGGTCATACCGCCCATGCTGTGCCCGGCCAGCACGGCCTTGCGGCCCTCCGGCACGACCACGGCGAGGACGGCTTCCAGGTCGTCGGCCAGCGCGGTGGTGGAGTGGCCGCGCGGGGTGGGCGGGATGTCGCTGCGGCCGTGCCCGCGCTGGTCGTAGGCGACCACCCGGTGGGTGTCGGAGAGCCGGTGGACGACCGGCGCCCAGAACGCGGTGGAGCAGGTCCACCCGTGCGCGAGCACGACGAGCGGCGCGCCCTCGGGGCCGTACTCGGCGGCGTGCAGCCGGCTGCCGTCGGCGGAGCGGACGGAGTGCTGGCGCGCGGGGGCGGGCAGCACGCAGTCGGCGGGGATGGCGGGGTTCACGCGGAGACCTCCTGAGCAGCACTGACGGACGCGACGGCACTGCGCTTGATCAGGTCGTACTCGGCGAGGTCGAGCCGCCGGGTGGCCCGGCGGAAGGAGCTGGTGGAACCGGGCCAGAGCACGGTGTTCTTGCCCGCGCCGTCCAGGTACCAGCTGCGGCAGCCGCCGGTGTTCCAGACGGTGCGCTCCATCTTGTGCTGGAGTCGCTGGTTCCAGTGCCGCTGGGCCTGCGCGGTGGGCTGCAGGGCGGTCGCGCCGACCGACTCAAGCGTGGTCAACGCGTCTATCAGATAGTTCAGTTGGGACTCGATCATGAGGATCATCGAGCTGTTGCCGAGCCCGGTGTTGGGCCCGATGACGAAGAAGAGGTTGGGGAACCCGTGCACGGTGGAGCCGCGCAGCGCCTCCATGCCCCCCTTCCACTCCTCGGCCAGGCTGCGCCCGGAGGCGCCGAAGACCTTGGCGCCGATCGGCATGTCGGTGACGTGGAAGCCGGTGCCGAAGACGATCGCGTCCACCTCGTGCTCGCTGCCGTCGGCGGCGACCAGCGTGGAGCCGCGCACCTCGCTCAGCCCGGCGGCGACCACCTCGGCGTTGGGGGCGGCCAGCGCGGGGTAGTAGCCGTTGCTGATCACGATGCGCTTGCAGCCGATCCGGTAGTCCGGGGTCAGCCGCGCGCGCAGCGCCGGGTCGGCGACCGAACGGGCCAGGTGGCGCTCGGCCAGCTGCTGCACCAAGCGCAGCGCGCCGGGACGCCGGACGAAGGCGTCCACCTGGAGCTCGCGGATGGCGAAGAGCGCCGCCCGGCGCAGCGCCGTGGTGGCCGGGACCTTGCGGTGCACCCAGCGTTCGACGGCGCTGATCTCGCGGTCCGCCTTCGGCAGCACCCAGGCGGGCGTGCGCTGGAACAGCGTCAGCCGGCCGACCTTCGGCTGGATCGCGGGCACCACCTGGGCCGCCGAGGCGCCGGTGCCGACGACGGCGACCCGCTTGCCCGCGAGGTCGTAGTCGTGGTCCCAGCGGGAGGTGTGGAAGACCTTGCCGGGGAAGTCGGCGAGACCGGGCAGGTCGGGGATCTGCGGGTCGGAGAGCGGCCCGCAGGCGGAGACCAGCGCGTCGGCCGTCCACTCCCCCGCCGCGCTGGTGACCCGCCAGCGGGTCTGCGCGGGCTCCCAACGGGCCTCGCTGACCTCGGCGTTGAAGCGCAGGTGCGGGCGCAGGCCGTAGGTGTCGGTGACCCGCTCCAGGTAGGCGCGGATGTCGCCCTGGCCGGAGAAGCTGCGCGGCCAGTCGGGGTTGGGGGCGAACGAGAAGGAGTAGAGGTGCGAGGGGACGTCGCAGGCGCAGCCCGGGTAGTCGTTGTCCCGCCAGGTGCCGCCGACCGAACCGGCACGCTCCAGGATCACGAAGTCGGTGATCCCGGCCCGGCGCAGCCGGACGCCCGCGCCGATCCCGCCGAAACCGGAGCCGATCACGGCCACGCGGACGTGCGGCACCTTCGCGGGGGACGCTGTCGGGCTGGTGCGAGCGCGCGGTTTGGGGCTGGCTGCCATGCGGCGGGTCCTCTCTGGGCACTGCGATAGCTGACGATTGTCCCCCAGGCCAATCGCGCCAGTATTCACTGGCGCGATTGTCGGAGATTCGCAGAGTAGCCCGTGCTGACAGCCGATGGAAGAAGTCCGACGGCTCCGATTCGGCGCAGCCCCGCCCTATGCTGGCCGCGTGGCGGAGATCGAGAGCGAAGCAGCAGGTCCGCGCGAGTTCCGCGTCGAGGAACTCGCCGCGGCCGCCGGCATCACCACCCGCACCCTGCGCTTCTACCGCGAGCGCAAACTCCTGCCGCCGCCGCGCAAGGAGGGCCGGATCGCCTGGTACGGCGAGGCCCACCTGGCCCGGCTGCAGATGATCGGCGAGCTGCTGGAGCGCGGCCACACCCTGGGCGGCATCACCGAGTTGATCGGCGCGGGCGAGAGCGGCCGGGACGTCGCCGAGCTGATCGGGCTGCAGGACGCGATCGTGGCGCCCTGGTCGGACGAGACGCCCGTCTCGCTGAGCTGGGACGAGCTGGCGGCCACCTTCGGCGACCAGCTCACCGAGGCCGTCACCGCCGAGTCGCTCGCCCAGGGCTACATCACGGTCCACGAGGACGGGGTCACCCACGTCAGCCGCCGCCTGATGGACGCCACCGTCGCGCTGGTCGCCGAGGGCGTGCCGCTGAGCGCCGTCCTGGACGCCAGCCGCAAGGCCCAGGAGTACGCCGACGCCGTGGCCGACGTCTTCGTCGCGCTGATCCGCGACCAGCTGCTCGGCGCGCTGGCCGGTCAGCAGCCGCTCCCCCCTGGGCAGGCGGCCCACCTGACCGAGCAGCTGACCCGCGTCCGCCCGCTGGCCCGCACCGTCGCCGACGCCCAGTTCGCGCTGGCCATGGACCGCCGCGTGCACGCCGAGTACGACGACGTGATGCGCCAGCGCCGGCACTGAGCGGGCCACTACTCGGTACGCAGCGCGGTCGCCGTGCGGGTCCGGGCGGCCCAGCCGGCCGGGAGCAGGGCGCCCGCCGTCGCGATCACCAGTCCGCCCAGGACCAGCGCGACCAGCGTCGGCAGGTGGTAGACCGCGAGGGCGTCCGCCGGCAGCCGGGTGTTGGCGGCCTGGGCCATCGCGGGCACCACGTAGCGTTGCAGGGCGACGCCGAGCGGCACGCCGACCGCGCCTGCGAGCAGGCCGATCCCGGCGACCGAGGTGAGCACCATCGCCACGGTCTGCCGCGGCGACATCCCCAGCGCCTTGTACACGCCCAGGTCGTGGACGCGCTCGCGGGTGTCCAGCAGCACGGTGTTGAGCACGCCCAGGCCCGCCACCGCGACCAGCATCGCCGTCAGCATCGCGGCCAGGGCGTCCATCGACAGGATGGTGGGGTTGAACGGCGGCCGGTAGCTCCCGGGGCCGAAGCCGTTCGGCTTCAGGGACGCGCCGAGGGCGTCCAGGTAGCCGTTCAGGTCGGTGCCCGGCTTGAGGTCGATCTGGAACTCGGCGCTCATCGGGTCGACTTCGGCATCCAGTGCGGCCAGCGAGGCGCTCTCGGTCCGGATCAGCATGCCCGACTCGTCCATGTCGAAGTCCTCGCCGACGATCCGCAGCGGCGCGCCGCGGCCGTTGGCCGTGAGCGTGATGGTCTCCCCGACGTGCGTCCCGGTGGCCTGCAGGAACCCGGAGGCGACCACCGCCTGGCCGGGTCCGTCGAACCAGTGTCCGGAGACCATCCGGTAGGCGCCCCAGGAGGAGTCGCCGTCGTAGCGGACGACCGTGGTCGGGCCCGCCAGTCCCGCCACCCCGACCGTGCTCCGGCCGATGGTGAAGGACCGCCCGGTGCCCGGCTGCGCGGCGACCTTCGCCGCCACCGCCCGCAGATCGGCGGCGTCCGGCAGGTGGGTCGCGGCGGGGCCGTCGATCGGCGGGAGCGGCTGGGCCACCACCAGGCCGGGATAGCGGCGCATCATGCCGTCCTCGACGACGTTGAGCGAGACGGCCAGGCCGACCCCGAAGGTGACCCCGACCGAGCCGAGCACCACGGCCGCCACCATCGTCGCCGAGCGCCCGGGCCTGGCGAACGGCTGGGCCAGGCCCAGGCTGACCGCCCGCGGCAGCGGCAGCCGCCCGAGCAGCTGCCGAACCGCCCGGCCGCGCCCGGCGCTCGGGGTGCGGCCGACGGACAGCGCCTCGACGGTGCGCAGCCGCCCGGCCCGCAGCGCCGGCACCAGCGCGGTGCCGGCGGTCGCGGCGAGGGCACCGGCCGCCACCGCCAGGTCGATCCACGGCGCGACCGGCCGCACCCCGGCGCCGAAGGCCTCCCCGGCCCTCGCCAGCACCGGGAGCGCCGCCAGGTTGCCGAGCACCAGGCCCAGCACGGTACCGGCCGTCGCGGGAATCAGCGCCTGGCCGACGTAGGCGCGCACCACCTGCTCCGGGGTGAATCCCAGCGCCTTCAGGATGCCGATCCGCCGGGTCGAGGCCCCGACCGCGCCGCTGACCACGATGCCGATGATCAGCACCGACATGGCCAGCCCGATCACCGCGAAGGCGACCACGAACGGCACGAAGGTCGCGGTGTTCTTGTCCGCGGTCACCTTGATCGGCAGGTAGGACGCCGCCGATGTCATCGAGCCGGGCGGGACGGCCGCGGCGAGCGCGGCGCGGTCGGCGCCGACCTGGGCGTTGGTGGCCGCCTCGGCGAAGCGGTAGAGCATCTCGCGGCCGGGCGCAGCGCCCGGCGCGGTCAGCGCCGCCAGCTCGGCGGGCGTGACCCAGGCGTCGGCGCTCTGCCCGACCGACCTGGCCAGTCCGACGACGGTCAGCGCGGGTGCGCCCGGCAGCGCGGGGAGGGTGAGCCGGTCGCCGACGCCGAGCGGCGTGTTGTGGTCGCTCAGCACCACCTGGCCCGGTCCGTCGACCCAGCGGCCGGAGGTGAGCACCAGATCGTCGACCGGTCCGCCGGTGCCGTCGCGGGCGACGAAGGCCATCGGCGGGTTGTGCAGGCCCACCGGCAGACGCGAGGTGTTGGCGCCGACGTCCGAGGCGAGCGAGAGCACCGGGTACGGCCCGGCGGCGGCCGTCACCCCCGGCAGGTGCACGGTACGCGCGAGGTCCGCGTCGGTGGTCCCGGCCGGGTCGAACTGCACGGTCAGGTGCGCGCCGTGCTGCCGCGCGAAGCCCTGGTCGAACGAGGCGTCGGCGGCCGCCAGCAGCCCGCCGCCGAGCACTGCGGCGGTGACCGCCATCATCGTGGTCAGCCCCATCACCAGTGTCTGCACCCGCCGCCGGCCGACCCCGGCGCGAACCACCTTGCCCAGGACGCTCATCGGGCCGCCGCCGTCCGGAGCACGTCGCGGGCGATCCGGCCGTCGACCAGTTCGATCGTCCGACTCGCGCAGGCCTGGGCGAGTGCGGTGTCGTGGGTGACCAGAACGATCGTCTGCCCGTCCGCGTTGAGCCCGGTCAGCAGCTCGCGCACGTCGGCCGCCGAGGCGCTGTCCAGCGCGCCGGTCGGCTCGTCGGCCAGCAGCAGTGCCGGACGGTTCATCAGAGCCCTTGCCACCGCGACGCGTTGGCGCTCACCGCCGGACAACCGGCCGGGGAAGGCACGGACATGGCGGTCGATGCCGAGCCGCTCCAGCAGCTCGGCCGCCCGGCGGCGGGCCACCGGGCGTGACATACCGGCCAGTTGGGCGGGCAGCAGCACGTTGTCCTCGACCGTCAGATCGTCCAGCAGGTTGAAGAACTGGAAGACCATGCCGATCCTGTCCCGCCGGTACCTCGCCAGGCCCGCCTCGGACATCTCGTCCACCCGCAGACCGTCCACGGTGACGCTGCCCTCGCTCGGCTTGTCCAGCCCCGCAACCAGGTTGAGCAGGGTCGACTTGCCGCTGCCCGAGGGGCCGAGCACGGCCAGCGCCTCGCCGGCGCGCACCTCCAGGTCCAACCCGGCCAGTGCGGGCGGCCCTTCGTCGTACGTCTTGCTCACGTCGCGGACGGTGATGATCGGCGTGGACACGGGGTCCTCCACAGGGTCGGAAGCGGATCGGTACTGATCCGAACCAGACGCTAGGAGCGGGCCGGTGGGCCCCGACAACCGCCCAGACGGCGTCTTGCAGGTGTATCTGGATACACCCCCGGTTCGGGGTTCAGCCCACCTGCGGGCCCGGTCCGCTGCCCGGCAGACTGAGCGCCAACACCCCGACGTCCGAGGAGGATCCCCCGTGAGCGGCACGACGATGACCCGACGCGGGCCACTGGCCTGGATCGGTGGACGCCTGCGCACCGCCGCCCGCGCACCGGTGTTCTGCGTGCCGGCCCTGATGGGGGCGGGCGTCCTGCTGGCGCCGATGCTCCTGCCGCCCGCCGTCTGGTTCTTCAGCCTGACGCCCTCGGTCGGCACCGACCGCGTCCACAACTGGCTGTGGCTGGAACTCCTGCTGCTCCCGCTCACCCTGCTGGGCACCCGGTGGCTCGCACAGCTGACCAGGGGGCTGGCCGGGCGGTGGTGCGGCGTGCCCATCACCGCCCCCTACCGGCCCGCCCCCGACGGCGACGGCAGTCGGTTGCAGCGCTGGGCCGCCTGGGTGCTGACCGACCCCGCGACCTGGCGGGACCTGCTGTGGACGGCTGCGAACGCCACCTGGCTCGTCGTGCTGAGCGCGCTGCTGGCACCGCCGGTGCTGTTCGTGCTGGGCGTGTTCACCAAACGCCTGCCCGCTCCCGGCCTGTCGGCTCCCGTGACGACGCCGGACGTCCTCGCCAACACCTTCTACGCCTTTGCATCCCGTCCGATGGCCCTGGCCAGCCTCGCCGAGGCCGTCGCCGTCCCGATCGCGGTGGCAGCCCTGGGCCTGCTGGCCGGGCCGCGGCTGCTGACGGGCTACGCCTCCGTCGCCGACCGGCTCCTTGGACCGACCCAGCAGGCCGAACTGACGCTGCGGGTCCGCCACCTGGCCGAGACCCGCTCCGACACGCTGGACACCGGGGCGGCCGAACTGCGCCGGATCGAGCGGGACCTGCACGACGGCGCGCAGGCCCGGCTGGTGGCGATGGGCATGACCATCAGCGCCGCCGACCAGCTGGTCGACGTCAACCCGGCGGCCGCGCGAGCCCTGCTGGCCGAGGCGATGACCGCCTCCGTCAAGGCGCTGGCCGAGCTGCGCGACCTGGTCCGCGGCATCCACCCGCCGGTGCTGGCCGACCGCGGCCTGACCGACGCGGTCCAGGCGCTGGCACTGGACCTGCCGCTGCGGGTGCACTGCGCCGGCGAGCTGACGGGCCGTCCGCCCGCGCCCGTCGAGTCGGCGGCCTACTTCGCCGTCAACGAGCTGCTGGCCAACGTCGCCAAGCACGCCGGTGCCGACCAGGCCTGGATCGACATCAGCCATACTGGCGGCACGCTCCGGATCGGCGTCGCCGACGACGGCCGGGGCGGTGCCGACCCCGAGAACGGGACCGGTCTGAGCGGCCTCGAACGGCGCCTCGCCGCCTTCGACGGCGTCCTCGCCGTGAGCAGCCCGCCCGGCGGGCCCACCCTGGTGAACCTGGAGATCCCGTGCGCGTTGTCATCGCCGAAGACCTCTTCCTCCTGAGGGACGGCCTGACACGGCTGCTGGAGGCGCACGGCCTACAGGTCGCCGCCGGCGTCGACACCGGTCCCGGCCTGCTGGCCGCCGTGGCGGAACACCGGCCGGACATCGCGATCGTGGACATCCGCCTCCCCCCGAGCTTCACCGACGAGGGACTGCGCGCCGCCCTGGCGGCGCGCCGGGAGACCCCCGGGCTTCCGGTGCTGGTGCTGTCGCAGTACGTCGAGCAGCTGTACGCCCGCGAGTTGCTGGTCGGCGGCACCGGCGGCATCGGCTACCTGCTCAAGGACCGGGTGCTGGACAGCGCCCAGTTCGTCGACGCGGTCCGCCGGGTCGCCCTCGGCGGCACCGCGATGGACCCCGAGGTGATCTCCCGCCTGCTGACCCACAACTCCGCCAACAGCGCCGTCGCCGCCCTCACCCCCCGCGAGCACGAGGTCCTCGCCCTGATGGCCGAGGGCCGCTCGAACGCGGCCATCGCCCAGCAACTGGTCGTCACCGAGCGGGCCATCGCCAAACACACCGCCTCGATATTCCAGAAGCTCGACCTGCCGCCCTCGGACGACGACAACCGCCGCGTCCGCGCCGTCCTGGCCTACCTCAACGCCTAGGTCTGCTTGACTGAGGCCATGACCAGCGAGGAGAGCGAGCCCGACCCGCGCTTCACCCTCGCCAACGAGCGGACGTACCTAGCCTGGAGCCGGACCGCGCTGGCGCTGGTGGCGGCGGGGCTGGGGTTCACCCAGCTGCTGCCGCCCTTCCCCGGAATCGCCTGGGGGCGGCGGGCGCTGGGGGTGCCGCTGATCGTGCTCGGCGCGGTGGTCGCCGTGGTCGGCTACCTGGACTGGGAGCGCCAGCAGCGCGCCCTGCGACGCGGCGAGCCGCTCCCGCGGCCCCGCCTGCCGCGGATCCTGGCGGCCGTGGTGACCGCCGAGTGCCTCTTCGCCGCGGCCCTGGTGATCGTCTCCATGCGGTCCAGCGGATGAACGGCCCACCCGAGGACGGGGATCCCAGCCCGCAGGGGCGCACCGACCTGGCCTGGCAGCGGACCTGCGTCACCTTCGCGGCCGTCAGCGCGGGCGTCCTGAAGATCGACCCACCGGCCGGCCTGCCGCTGATCGCCGTGACGGCCGCCGTCTGGGCGGTGGGCACCCGCCCCGCCGCCGTGCGCCCGCGGCGCCGAGCGCTGCGCTTCGTCGCGGCGACCGTCCTGCTGACCGCCCTGCTCGCCCTCGCCGTCGCCCTGTCCGCGGCGGGGTTGCCGCACACACTGCGCTCGTAGGAGGGCCCGCGAGTGGCGGGCCCTCCTAGGCCCTGTCGTCAAACCCCCTTCGTCGCCCGTAGGGCGGCTTGGCGGCGTCAGGTGCGTGCTCTCGGCGTGCCGGGCGCGGGCCCTCGTACTGGACGTACTTGGGTCTGTGCCCGGTGCGGCGAGAGTGCGTGCATGGCGTCGCCAAGCAGAAGGGGGTTTGACGACAGGGCCTAGGGTCAACGGGCAACAGTGGAGGTGGTGGCGGGAGTGCACGCGGTGGGGGTGGGGGCCGGGTGGTGGCCGGCGAGCCAGAACCCCGCGAGGAGGCCCGCGACGGCGAGGACCTTGTGCCGGTTCTGCTTCCACCAGGACGGGGATCCGGCCGTCATGAAGCGCATCTGCGTGTACTCCGGGTGCACACGAGGCGGTGCGTCCTTGAAGAGTCCCATCTTTGGTGAACCTCCTTTCTCGCTCGGCGGGTTCACGACGATACGCTCGGTGATTCCTTGATCGCAGGCATTAATTGCGGAGAGTGATTGGATGATCCGACCATGGCTGGGACGACCGGTTGGATCATAGGGTCGGCCTCACCCGCTGGTTGACGGTCTGTCGGGGTCGGTGTGGGGGAGGCGGGCGACCCGGCGCGGCCCCTGGGGGGCGGCCGGGTATGAGTGCGGTGGGGAAGCTTCGGGACACCTGGGAGTTGACGGGCGGGCGGGTACTGGCCTGGTCGCTGCTCGGGCGGCTGCCGGCGGCGATGTGCCCGATCGGGACGCTGCTGCTGGTCGGTCAGAACTCCCACAGCGTCTGGCAGGGCGCGGCGGTGGCCGGTGCGCTGGCGCTGGGGCAGGCCGGCGGCGGGCCGCTGGTGGGCCGGCTGGCCGACCGGCGCGGGCAGCGGCCGGTCGGGCTGGTCGCCGCCGCCGTCAACGCGCTGGCGATCCTGGCGCTAGTGGCCGCCTCGCAGAGCGGTGCGCCGCTCGGCTGGCAGCTGGTGCCGGCCGTGCTGGTCGGGCTCTCGGTGCCGCTGGTGGGGCCGCTCTCGCGCAGCCGCTGGCTCTGGCTGGCCCGCGGGCGGCCGCTCGAGCAGCGGGCGTCGGCGCTCTGGCTGGACGGCCTGGTGGACGAGATCAGCTTCACCAGCGGCCCGGCGGTGGTCGGCGTGCTCGCCACGCTGGCCGGGCCGGGCGCCGGGATGCTGCTGGCGGCGGCCCTGGTCGGCGTCTGCGGGACGCTCTTCGCGCTGCACCCCTCCGCCCCGCCCGGCAGCGACGCGGGCGGGCGCACGCCGGTCCGCGTCGGGCCGCTGATGTCCCTCCCGTACGGGCTGCTGCTGGCCGGAATGGCCCTGCTCGGGCTGGTCTTCGGCTCCCTCCAGGTCGGCATCACGGCGACCACCACGCAGCTGGGCCACCCCGGCGCGGCCGGGCTGCTCTACGCGCTGGTCGGCCTGACCAGCTCCTGCGCGGGCGTCGCGATGGCGGCCCTGCCGGCCCGCTGGGACCTGCCCGGACGCCTGCGGGCCGGGACCGGGCTGCTCTTCGCCGCCTCGGTGCTGGCGCCGCTGGTCGGCGGCAGCCTGGGCGGTCTCGCGGTGGCGGCCGGGTGCCTGGGGCTGGCGGTCGCACCGCAGATGATCACGATGTTCGGCCTGGTCGAGCGGACCGTCCCGGGCGGACGGCTCGGCGAGGCGATGGCGGGGCTGGTCAGCAGCATCACGCTCGCGCAGGCGGCGGGGACCGCGGCGAGCGGCTGGCTGGTGGACGGCTACGGGCCGCACGCGCCGTTCGCGCTCACCTGCGGCGCCGCGGCGACCGCCCTGCTGCTCGCCGTCTGCACGGCCACCGGTGAGCGCTACCGCCGGCCGTCCCACTCCCCCGCCGTGGACCGGGTCGCCGCCTGAGAGCCGGTGCCCCGCGGCGCAGCTGGGTGGTCGCCGCAGGTCGCGGGTACCCGGGCGTGCGAGAGTGGTACCAGCGAAGGGAGCGGACGCGTGCTCATGGAGAAGGTGGCGGAGATCCTCACCGAGGCGTCCGCAGAGGTCGTCGAACCGCGCTTCCGGGCCCTGGCGGCCGGCGAGGTGATGGAGAAGTCCCCGGGCGACCTGGTCACCGTCGCCGACCGGGAGGCCGAGGTGATCATCACCCGGCGGCTGCGCGAGCTGCTGCCCGTGCCGGTGGTCGGCGAGGAGGCGGTGGCCGCCGATCCGTCGCTGGCCCGCGCGCTGCACACCGAGCCCGCCTGCTGGCTGGTCGACCCGGTGGACGGGACCGCCAACTTCGTCGCCGGACGCCCGGACTTCGCCGTGATGGTCTCGCTGATCCGCGACGGCGAGGCGGTGGCCGCCTGGATCTGGCAGCCGATGACCCGCACCGCCTACGCCGCCGAACTGGGCGCGGGCGCCTGGCGCGACGGGCGGCGGCTCACCCGGGCCGCGGCGGCCGACACGCCCGAGAAGTGGCGCGGCTCGATGAAGCCGTGGTTCCTGGCCAGGGACGTCTTCCCCGGGCTGCGCGACCGGGTGCACGCCTTCGGCCAGGTGACCGGGGGACGGCGCTCGGCGGGCGTGGAGTATCCGCAAGTCGCGGACGGCGACATGGACTTCCTGGTCTACTGGCGGACCCTCCCGTGGGACCACGCACCGGGCTCACTGCTGGTCCGGGAGGCCGGCGGGGTCTCGGCCCGGCTGGACGGTACGCCCTACCGGGCCGACCCGCCCGGCGGCGTGGACGGTCTGCTGGTCGCCAGCGACCCGCAGACCTGGGAGCAGACCAGGGCGATCCTGCTCGGCCTGCCCGACTGAGCAGGATCTGAGCAGGATCACCCCGGAAGGATCGGCTACCAGAGCACCGGCAGGCGCTCGGGCAGGCGCTTGATGAAGCCCGGACGCCAGGCCAGTTGCTCGACCGGCAGGGCCAGCCGCAGCGCCGGCAGCTTCTCCACCAGCGCCGTCAGCGCGATCTCGGCGTGGGTGCGGCCGAGCGCCGAGGCGGGGCAGAAGTGCTGGCCACCGCCGAAGGCCAGGTGCGGGTTGGACTCCCGGTCGAAGTCGATCCGCTCGGGGTGCGGGAAGACCGCCGGGTCGTAGTTGGCGCCCTCGATCAGGACCAGCACCAGCTCGCCCGCCTTGATCTCCACCGACCCCACCTGGACGTCGGCCAGCGCGATCCGCGGCAGCGCGTCGCCGATCGACAGGTTGTAGCGCAGCAGCTCGTCCACCGCCCGGCCGATCACGGCCGGCTCGGCCCGCAGGCGGTCGGCCAGCTCCGGCTGCTGGGCCAGCGCGATGATCGCGTGCTGCAGGAACGCCGAGGTGCTGACCGCGCCCGCGCCGAAGAGCGAGAGGGCGACGGTGGCCAGCAGCTCGTCGCTCACCTGGTCGGAGACGTCCGGCGAGCGGCGCAGCTCGACGAACCGGCCGAGCAGGCCCTCGGTCGGCTCCGGATCGGCGTTCAGCCGCTCCACCATGTAGCCGAGGTCCTTGTACCAGTTGGGCGTGGACCCCTCGAAGGTCGTCGGGCTGGTGATGAACGCGACGTCGATGCCGGACATCAGCCGGCGCCAGTCGTCGGTGGGGATGCCCAGCAGGCGGCAGTGCAACGCGGCCGAGTACGGCTCGGTGAAGCCGTCGCGCAGGTCGGCCGGCGGGCCCTGCGCGATCAACCGGTCCAGCAGCTCGTGCGCCTGGGCCTCCAGCCAGCTGCCCAACTCCTTGTCCGCACGCGGCGAGAGGGTCTTCATCACGGCGTTGCGCAGCCCCGCGCTGTTGATGTTGCCCATGTTGTTGACCACCTCCGGCGGGATGGTCAGCGCGTACTGGCGCGGGACGCCGGGGTTGGCGGTGTCCTTGAGGCTGAACCGGTCGTCCTCCAGCACCTGCTTGGCCAGTTCGTAGCTGCTGACCAGCCAGGCCTCGTCGCCGGTCATGGTGCGGACCCGGGCCACCGGCTGCTCCTCGCGCAGCCGCTCGGCCTCGGCCGGCAGGATGTCGCCGCGCCGGGAGAGCGGGAACTCGGGCAGCGGCGGGCGCTTCGGGGTACCGGGCAGGACGGGGTCGCGCTGCGCAGTTGTGGTCATTGTGCTTCTCCTTGGGGTGGTGACATGACGATCAGTCAGAAAAGGCGGGGGTGCCTCAGGCGGCGGCCGCGCGCGGGGCGGACGCCACCCCCGGGCGGACCACCGCGTAGGCCTGCTGGGGAACCGCGCGCAGTCCCTCGCTGCGCCCGAACAGCACGGGGGTGAGCGGGAGTTCGACGTGGTAGCAGGAGACCGAGGTGGGCACTCCGAGCAGCCCCGGGGTGTCCAGGAAGAACGGCAGCTCGGCGCAGATGTAGCGCAGGCCGGCGGCGAGCTGCTCCGCGGTCGGCTCGGCGCCGTCGGGCGTGCGGCCCGCGAGGAAGGAGCGGGCCATCCCCTCGGCGGCCTGCCGGAAGACCGGATCGCCGCGCAGGCCCTCCTCGATGGCGAACCGCAGCTGGTCGTAGCGGGCGTCGGCCAGGAAGTCGGAGACCGCCCGGACCCGGACCGCCTCCCAGCCGGCCTCCTCCACCCCGCGCTGGATCCGCCGGGCGGTGGTCTTGATCTCCTTGGCGGCCCGGCGCTGGGCGTGCTCCGGGGTGTAGCCGAAGGCCGCGAACTGGGTGTCGACGTGCAGATCCGCGTAGACGATGTCCACCGAATCGAAGAACTCCCGGGCCCACAGGATGAGTTCGGATATCCGCTGGGGGCTGAAGTAACTGTTGCCGGGGCTCACCCCGATCAGCAGGTGGTCACCGCGCTCCCACACCTGGCGGCAGCGGTCGGAAAAGGGACGTGCCTCGAACGTGCTGGGCTTGGTGCTGATGAGCGAGTCGCTCATACCGCGGCCTCCGCGTCGCATGGCTGAGTTCACAGCAGAAGTCAGGGGAAAGGGAAGTACGGATAACGGCATAACGGGGGAAGGAGAATGGCCGGCACCTCGGTGCCGTGGCGCGCGCTGCCGTTCACGGGAGCGCGGGGAACGCACATCCGGACGCGAGCGCGCAGAAACGCACAGGCTATTGACGCCCGTTCATCCAAATGTGACGCTGAATTCACGTCCGGCGGTCACCACGGCTCTCGGGCCGTTCCGGATCCGCACCGACGGAGAAATGTCAGGAGGGCGCTCAGAGGGTGGTACTGCCTGCTGGGTCTAATGCCGGCGGCGCCTGGACATCCGGCGCGCCGTCGGGGGTGGACACCACGGACGCCGGGGCCGTCGCCGGCCGCGCCCGATCGCTACGACATGCCGCAGCCACCGCGGATTCGCGGTTGCGCATGGCGGGTCCCCCTCGCGCCGCGAGTCCCGAGGAGCCGTGTGCTCCTGGTGTGGCGGCGACTACGGGAAGTGACGTTACCTCCGTTGTTCCGGAGATTCGCAAGTCTTGCCGACGGGTTGGCGAAATGTCATCCAGGCGCGGCTGAAAAAAGACGTCGACGAGCCTCTTCGGGCCATTACCGCCGGTCCGCCAACCGCGTCCGGCGGAATGCGCCGCAGGCTATCGCACTCCCATGGATATTCCTCCAGTTCGGGCCGCCGATATTCTCACCGAATTGTGTGGATCACCACTGTTCCGCGGCCCCCGGACCGGACTCCAGCGTACGGCCCGTCCGAACGGTCTCGTCCAGCAGCCGGGCCAGGTCCGCCTCGCTCGTGTGCGGATTGAGCAGCGTGAGTTTCAGCCGCACCAGCCCCGGCCCGCGGCCCGGGAGTTCGGTGCGGCCGAGCACCGCGCGGCCGCCCGCCAGCAGCCGGCGGCGCAGCTCACCGTTGAGCCGGTCGACGGCGGCCGGGTCCGCGCCCGCCTGCTGGTGCGCCGGTCGGTAGCGGAACACCACCGTGGTCAGCAGCGGCTCGCAGTGCAGCTCCAACTCAGGCCGGGTACGCACGAGTTCCGCGGCCTCCAGGGCCAACTCGTGACAGCGGTCGACCAGCCGTCCCAGGCCCTGGCGGCCCAGCGTCCGCAGCGTCACCGCGATCTTGAAGGCGTCGGCCCGCCGGGTGGTCCGCAGCGAGAGGCCGAGCAGGCTCGGGTAGCCGGCCTCCTCGTCGTCCGCCGGGTTGAGGTAGACCGCCCGCCGGGCCAGCGAGGCGTAGGTCTCGGCCCGACGGGCCAGGAACACCCCGGCGGCGGCCGGCTGCCAGCCCAGCTTGTGCCAGTCCAGCGAGACGGAGTCGGCGCGCGCCACGCCGTCGAGCAGCGGGGCCAGCCGGTCGGAGAGCAGCGCCCCGCCGCCGTACGCGGCGTCCACGTGCAGCCAGGCGCCGTACTCGGCGGCCAGATCGGCGCAGCGGTGCAGCGGGTCGATCGCCCCGGTGTCGGTGGTCCCGGCGGTGGCGACCACCGCCAGCGGCGTCCCGCCGTCCCGGACCGCCGCGGCCAGCGCCGCCTCCAACGCGGAGCCGTCCATCCGCAGTTCGCGGTCGACCTCGACGGGGACGACCGCGCGCTCGCCCAGGCCGAGCAGCGCGGCGGCGCGCTGGACGGAGAAGTGCGCGGCGCGGGAGGCGAAGATCCGCGGCCGCAGGCCCGGGTCGAGACCGTCCAGTTCCGGGTGTCCGGGCAGGATCTGGTCGCGGGCCAGCATCAGCCC
Source organism: Kitasatospora sp. MAA4 (assembly GCF_029893355.1). Lineage (GTDB taxonomy): Bacteria > Actinomycetota > Actinomycetes > Streptomycetales > Streptomycetaceae > Kitasatospora. The sequence continues at coordinate 42,529 of NZ_JARZAI010000009.1, read as the reverse complement.
GAGCAGATTGGACTCGGTGCCGCCCGAGGTCAGCACCCCGGCGGCGAGTTCCGGCCGGTAGCCGACCAGGACGGCCAGTTCGGCCAGCAGGTCGGTCTCCAGGACGGTGGCGGCCGGCGCCTGGTCCCAGGAGTCCAGCGAGGGGTTGAGCGCGTCGGCCGCGAGGTCGGCGGCGACCGCCAGCGCGAGCGGCGGGCAGTGCAGGTGCCCGGCGCAGGCGGGGTCGGCGGGGTCGGCGGCGCCGTGCGCGAGGAGCTCGGTCAGCCGGGCCAGCGCGTCGGCCTCGGCGTACCGGAACTCGTCGCGGACCAGGGCGGCCAGCGCCGTCGGATCACCGGCCGGCAGCGGACCGCCGCGTCGCACGGCGCCGGCTTCGAGCGCCGTCAACACCGTCTCCAGCAGCGGCCGCAGGGCGGCCGGTCCACCCACTCCCCCGGCCAGCGGCGGGAGTTCGGACTCGGGCAGGGCCTCGCTCATCGTGCGCCGCCGTCCTTGGGGGCAGCGGCGGCCGCGATGGCCTCGGCCAGCCGGTCGATCACCGCCCGCAGCTGCTCGTCGGTGACGGTCAGCGGCGGCAGCAGGCGCAGCACCGCGTCGTGCCGGCCGCCGAGTTCGACGATCAGGCCGCGGGCCAGGCAGGCTTCGCGGACCCGGACGGCCAGTCGGGGATCCGCCGGCAGCGCGCCGCAGGCATCCATCTCACCTGCGGGGTCGACCAGTTCGACGCCGATCATCAGGCCGCGGCCGCGCACCTCGCCGATCACCGGCAGGGCCGCCCGCAGCGCGCTGAGCTCTGCGATCAGCAACTCGCCCAGCCGCCCGGCCCGTTCGGCCAGCCCGTTAGCGGCGACATAGCGCAGGGTGGCCGCGCCGGCCGCCATCGCGAGGGTGTTGCCGCGGAACGTCCCGGCGTGCGCGCCGGGCCGCCAACCGTCGTACTCCTCGCGGTAGACCACCACCGCCAGCGGCAGGCTGCCGCCGATCGCCTTGGAGAGCACCATGGCGTCCGGGACGATCCCGCTGTGCTCGATCGCCCACATCGCACCGGTGCGGCCGACGCCGGTCTGCACCTCGTCCACGATCAGCGGGATGCCGCGCTCGGCGGTGATCCGGCGCATCGCGCGCAGCCAGCCGTCCGGCGCCGGGACCGCGCCGCCCTCGCCCTGCACGGCCTCCAGGATCATCGCGGCCGGGCGCACCACGCCGCCCGACGGGTCGTCGAGCAGCCGCTGGGTGTAGACCTCCGACATCCGCTCGCCCGGCTCGCCGCCCAGGCCGAACGGGCAGCGGTAGGAGTAGGGGTAGGGCAGCCGGGTGACCTCACCGCCGCTGGGCAGCGGCTCCTTGACGGCGACGTTGCCGGTGACCGCGAGGGCGCCCGCGGTCATCCCGTGGTAGGCGCCGGTGAAGGCCAGCGTGCCCCGGCGCCCGGTCGCGGTCTGCATCAGCTTGAGCGCCGCCTCGACCGCGTCCGTCCCGGCCGGGCCGCAGAACTGCACCCGGGCCCCGGCCGCGAACTCGGCCGGCAGGCTCTCCAGGAGCGCGGTGGTGAAGTCGTCCTTCTCGGCGGTGGCGAGGTCGAGCAGGTGCAGCGGCGCGCCGCTGTCCAGCGTGCGGCGGATCGCGTCCAGGACCACCGGGTGGTTGTGGCCGAGCGCCAGGGTGCCGGCGCCGGAGAGGCAGTCCAGGTAGCGGCGGCCGTCGGCACCTTCGACCGTCATCCCGTGCGCGCGGACCGGCACGATCGGGAACGAGCGCGCGTACGTCCGGGCGGCGGACTCACGGACCCGTTGGCGGCGCAGGATCGCCTCGCCCGGCACGGCGGGGTCGGCAGGACCGGGAGGCGCGACTGCGGGCGCGGCGGAGAGAGTCAAGGCAACTCCAAAGTTAGGTAAGCCTAACTTTAGTTTATGGCCTGTCAGCTGCCGCTCTGTGTGTTTCAACGAGCCATCCGGCAGCGGGTCACGGGTACGCTGCCGGCAACCGAGGGAGTGAGCCCGCATGCCGACCGACCGCCCCGACCACGCCCGGGAACTGGCCCGCACCCGGGAGTTCTTCGCCCCGCGGGCCGCCGACTGGGAGACCCGCTTCCCCGACGACGGCCCGCGCTACGCCGCCGCCGTCGCCGAACTCGCCCTGCGCCCCGGACAGATCGTGCTCGACGCGGGCTGCGGCACCGGACGCGCGCTGCCGGCCCTGCGCGATGCGGTCGGCGCCCGGGGCACCGTGCTCGGCCTGGACCTGACGCCCGAGATGGTCCGGCAGGCCGCCGCCCTGGGACGCGGCGCGGTGGCCGGCCTGGCGGCGGCCGACTGCGGCCGGCTCCCGCTGCGCGACGGCGTGCTGGACGCGGTCTTCGCCGCCGGCCTGATCTCCCACCTGCCGCAGCCCCAGGGCGCCCTGGCCGACCTCGCCCGGGCCACCCGCCCCGGCGGCCGGCTCGCCCTGTTCCACCCCGTCGGCCGCGCCGCCCTGGCCGCCCGGCACGGCCGCGCGCTCACCCCCGACGACCTGCGCGCCGAGCCCAACCTGCGCCCGCTGCTGGCCGGTTCCGGCTGGCGACTGACCCACTACGCCGACCTGGACGACCGCTTCCTGGCCCTCGCCGAGCGCACCTGACCCGTCCTGCTCCCGGGCGTCTCAGTCGTAGTCCGAGCCGCTGACCGCCCAGGCCAGGCCGGTGGCCGGGTCCTCCAGGGCCAGGTGCAGGTGCCAGATCTCGTCGGCCGGGTCGCACCAGGTGAAGCAGCGCATCCGGGCCACCAGCGCGTCCACCTCCTCGGGCGGGCAGCCGCCGGAAGGGTCCGCCATCGCGCTCAGCGCGTCCCAGACGGCGATCCGGCCGCGGGCCGCGCCGCCGGGCTCGCCGTACGCGCCGGCGCCGGAGGCGGCCCGCACCAGGGCCGGATAGGCGAGTGCGAAGGGGATGTAGCCGCCGGTCGCGGGGGTGCCGCTGGGCGCCAGCAGGGCCGCCGCGTCCGGTGCGGAGCCGCGCAGGCAGCGGGTGCTGAGCCAGCTGGACAGCCCGCGCAGCGCCGCGGTGGCGGGCTGGTCGGGGCCGGGCAGCGCGCTGCCCGGTGCCGGCAGCCGGATCGGGCCCAGGCCCTCGCGGCTGTCCGGGAGTGAGAAGAGCGGGGTCGCGGCCGCGCCGCCGCGCCGGTAGTGGGTCACCCGGCTGCCCGGCTCCCAGCCCGCCAGCTCCCAGGTCCGCAGCACCGGCGGGGGCGTGGCGCGCGGCAGCGCCACGCCCGTCAGGTCCTCACCGAGCAGCACCCTGGTGTGGGCCGCCAGCGTCCGGATCGGCTCGCGGGGCAGCAGCGGGTCCAGCACCTCCCAGACGTGCCGGGTCGCCAGCACCTCCCAGAGCGGCCCGACCCGGCCGTCGTACTCGCCGGCCACCGCGCCGGGCCCCGCCGACGGGTCGAAGAGCCCGGCCGCCACATCGGCCGGGGCCGCGTAGGCCAGTTCGTGGCCGAAGGCCGCCGTCTCGCGCGCCGCGGCCCGCTCGCCGCTCAGCGCGGCGGCGGCGGCCCGGGTCTGCCGGTAGATCCCGAGCAGCTCCGTCCAGCTGCCCTGGGCGGCCAGGGCGCGCAGCCTGCGGTCCTCGTGGGTGATCATATTTGCAGCGTACGTCCCACCCGGGGACACGCCCTGACACCACGTCAGCTCGGTGCGTCGCCGGGCCGCCAGGGCCTCTACTCGTACTCGGTGCCGCCCTTGCGGGTCAGGTACGCGCCGCTGACCACCTTGGCGATCGCCCGCCCGCCCAGTGTGAAGCTGTAGCGCTCCACGGCCGGGCGCACCACGACGCCCTCGCGCAGGTGGAGCTCGCGCCCGGAGACCGTCTCGCGGCCGTCGGCCAGCGCCAGCACGGTGGCGGCGTCGTACGGCCCGCTCCACAGCCGGGGCACCAGCGGCAGCCGATCCGTCAGCAGCTCGGCGGCGTCCAGCCAGTGCAGCTGCCCGTCGATCACCGCCGACACGTCGAAGACCGCGTAGCCGGGCAGTTCGGCGCGGCCCGAGGCGCCGTAGCCGAGGTCCTGCACGCCCGTGCCGAAGACCTCGCCGAAGATGCCGACGCGCTCGGCGCCCAGCCGCTCGGCCAGCTCGGCGGCCGCCTCGGGCACACCGTGCGCCCTGACGGCACGCCAGTAGAGGTTGGAGCCGTCCTCCTTGAGCGCCAGGCGCTGGGCGCCGATCCCCTTGGAGGAGACCTGCACCGCGCCGGTGTCGGCGTGCAGGGTGAGCAGACAGCAGGTGCCGTGCAGCTTCTCGGTCAGCACCACCTGCTCGCCCGGCTCGAAGACGTCCGGGAAGCGCTGGAGGTTCTCGATGTCGACCCAGGGCAGCAGCTCCGGGGCGGCCTCGACCTCGCCGTTCATGGTGGTGGGGATCGGCGGCACCCACTTGGTGACGCCCAGCTCGGCGGCGAAGTCGCGGCCCTCGGCGGCGGCCCCGGCCAGGTCCACGCCGGCCAGCGCACGCGGACGGCAGACGATGCCCTGCGAGAGCTCGCCGCGCAGCCGCACCGCGCGCACCCGGTCGGCGCGGCTGCCGGCCAGCCGCCCGGTCAGGCCGAGCTCCTCGATCAGCGCGGCCGGCAGCACCGCCTGCTCGGGGATGTAGAGGGCGTACTCGCCGGTGCGGTAGGCGCCCTTGGCGACCACCGCCCGGTAGAGCCCGACCTGGGCGAGCTCCAGGGCGTCGGCGTTCGGGTGGTCGAGAACGGTGAGCCGTTCGGCTGTGACACGCAGCGTGGACATGATGGTGACTCCTCCCCGTGGGTATGACCCCACTGTGACGAAGCATCGGGCCTGCGGCCAGCGGTTTTCCCACGGTTCACACAGGCCTCACCGGCCACCGGGGCAGGCTGGCCTGTGCGAAGGCACAAGGGATTTAAGGCTTGCATTTGCGGCACTATGATCGGCACGGCGACCGCAGATACGGGAGTATCGAGACCTGTGCGGCGCCTGGGTCGCCCCCTTTCGCCGCACGACGCGGCGGACCGGCCCGCACCGACCGCAGACCCGCGCCCTGACGGCGCGGCAGAGGGGAATCTCCAGATGACCACCACCCGGTCCCGCACCGCCGCCGCCACGTTCGCCGTGCTCGCCCTGGCCGTTGGCCTCACCGCGTGCAGCTCCTCCAAGAGCGCCACCCCCGCCGCCTCCGGCGCCTCGGGCTCCGCCGCGGCCTCCGCGTCCGCGCCGAAGGCCACCGGCACCATCACCGTCTTCGCCGCCTCCTCGCTCACCGGGACCTTCAACGACCTGGGCAAGAAGTTCGAGGCCGCCAACCCGGGCACCACGGTGAAGTTCAACTACGGCGGCAGCTCCGCCCTGGCGCAGAGCATCGTGGCCGGCGCCCCCGCCGACGTCTTCGCCGCGGCCAGCCCGGCGACCATGAAGACCGTCAGCGACGCCAAGGACACCGCCACGGACCCGAAGGTCTTCGTGCGCAACACCCTGGAGATCGCCGTCCCCAAGGGCAACCCGAAGAACCTCACCAGCCTGCAGGCGCTCGCCGCGCCGGGCGTCAAGGTCGCCCTCTGCGCGACCCAGGTGCCGTGCGGCTCCGCCGCGCAGACCGCGCTCACCGCGGCCAACGTGAAGCTGACCCCGGTCACCCTGGAGCAGGACGTCAAGAGCGCCCTCACCAAGGTCGAACTCGGCGAGGTGGACGCGTCGGTGGTGTACCAGACCGACGTGCAGGCCGCCGGCGGCAAGGTCGACGGGGTCAACTTCCCCGAGGCAGCCAAGGCGATCAACGACTACCCGATCGCCGAGGTGGCCAAGGCCCCGAACGCGGCCGGCGCCGAGGCGTTCATCGCCTTCGTCGAGTCGACCACGGGCATGCAGGTGCTGACCACCGCGGGCTTCCAGGCCCCGTGACAGCGATCGACACCGCGGTGGCGGCACGGGCGAAGCGGGGTTCCCGGATCCCGCTCGCCCTGCTGCTGCCCGCGCTGCTGGGCCTGGTCTTCCTCGTCCTGCCGCTGGCCGGCCTGCTGATCAGGGCGCCGTGGAGCGCGATGCCCAGCGAGCTGTCCAGCGCGGCGGTCTGGGACGCGCTGAAGCTGTCGCTGATCTGCGCGACCAGCGCGACCGGCGTCTCGCTGGTGCTCGGGGTGCCGCTGGCCTGGCTGCTGGCCCGCACCGAGTTCCCCGGACGGCGCGTCATCCGCGCGCTGGTCACCCTGCCGCTGGTGCTGCCGCCGGTGGTCGGCGGCGTGGCACTGCTGCTGGCACTGGGACGCAACGGGATCGTCGGGCGCTGGCTGGACTCGGCCTTCGGCATCACCCTGCCGTTCACCACCACCGGCGTGGTGATCGCCGAGGCGTTCGTCGCGATGCCGTTCCTGGTGATCAGCGTGGAGGGCGCGCTGCGCGCCGCCGACCCCCGCTACGAGGAGGCGGCCGCGACGCTGGGCGCCTCGCGGCTGACGGCCTTCCGGCGGGTGACCCTGCCGATGATCGCACCGGGCGTGGGGGCCGGCGCGGTGCTGGCCTGGGCCCGCGCGCTGGGCGAGTTCGGTGCGACGATCACCTTCGCCGGGAACTTCCCCGGCAAGACCCAGACCATGCCGCTGGCGGTCTACCTCGCGATGGAGACCGATCCGGACGCTGCGATCGCGCTGAGCCTGGTCCTGCTCGCGGTCTCGGTCGCGGTGCTGGTCGGACTGCGCGACCGCTGGATGAGCACGCCGTAGCCCGCCGGAAAGCCTGAGGAACCCGATGACGACGCCCTCGCTCGACGCCCACCTTCGGGTGGAGCGGACCGGCTTCTCGCTCGACCTCGCGCTGACCGCCGGCGCCGGCGAGGTGATCGCGCTGCTCGGGCCGAACGGCGCCGGCAAGACCACCGCGCTGCGCGCCCTGGCCGGGCTGCTGCCGCTCACCGCCGGCCATCTGCGCCTGGACGGCCAGACCCTGGAGAACCCGGCCGCCGGCCTGCACACGGCGGCCGAACGGCGACCGGTCGGCGTGGTCTTCCAGGACTACCTGCTCTTCCCGCACCTCAGCGCCCTGGACAACATCGGCTTCGGGCTGCGCTGCCGGGGCCGCTCGAAGAAGGAGTCGCGCGCCGAGGCACTGCCCTGGCTGACCCGGATGGACCTGGAGGAGCACGCCGCCAAACGCCCCGGCAAGCTCTCCGGCGGCCAGGCCCAGCGGGTGGCGCTGGCCAGGGCGCTGGCCATCGGGCCGCGCCTGCTGCTGCTGGACGAGCCGCTGGCCGCCCTGGACGCCCGCACCCGGCTCGACGTCCGCTCGCAACTGCGCCGCCACCTGGCCGAGTTCGACGCCGTCGCGGTCCTCGTCACGCACGACCCGCTGGACGCCATGGTGCTCGCCGACCGGCTGGTGGTGATCGAGGAGGGCCGGGTGGTCCAGGCCGGCACGCCCGCCGAGATCGCGCGCCGCCCGCGCACCGACTACATCGCCCGGCTGGTGGGCCTGAACCTCTACCAGGGCGTGGCCGACGGACGCCGGGTGAAGCTGGAGGGCGGAACAGCGGTGACCATCGCGGAGGAGCTCACCGGGCCCGCCTTCGTCGCGTTCCCGCCCGCCGCCGTCACCCTGCACCGCAGCCGCCCGGACTCCAGCGCCCGCAACGTCTGGGAGCTCACGGTGGCCGGCCTGGACCTGCACGGCGACCAGGTCCGCGCCGACCTGACCGGCCCGCTGCCACTGGCCGCCGACCTCACCCCCGCAGCTGCGGCCGAGCTCGACCTGACCACCGGCGCCACCGTCTGGGCCACCGTCAAGGCCGCCCAGACGCACGCCTACCCGGCCTGAACCGCCGCTGGGAGACACCGGATACGCTGCCGCCGAGACTCTGTCCTCCCCACGGAAGGTCCGGCTACCAACCATGTACGACGCACTGCTCGCAGAGACCGTCACCATCACCGGCCACGGCGGCGACGCCATCGAGGCGTACTCCGCCCGGCCGCTCACCGCGGGCCCGCTGGGCAGCGTCGTGGTGATCCACCACATGCCCGGCTACGACGCCGGCACCAAGGAGATGGTGCGCCGCTTCGCCGCCGAGGGCTTCAACGCGGTCTGCCCCAACCTCTACACCCGCGAGGCCCCCGGCGCCTCGCCCGACGACGCCTCCGCCACCGCCCGCGCGCTCGGCGGGGTACCGGACGAGCGGCTGGTCGGCGACGTGGCCGGCGCCGCCGCGTACCTGCGCGGGCTGACCTCCTCGAACGGCCGGGTGGGCACCATCGGCCACTGCTCCGGCGGTCGGCAGGCCTTCCTGGCCGCCGCCCACCTGGAGCTCCAGGCCGCCGTGGACTGCTACGGCGCCTTCGTCACCGGCACCGTCCCCGAGGGCTTCCCGCTCCAGGTCCAGCCGATCGGCCACCTCGCCAAGGACCTCTCCTGCCCGCTGCTCGGCATCTTCGGCGCGGACGACCAGTACCCCTCCCCCGAGGCGGTCGCCGAGCTGGAGGAGCTGATGAAGGCCGCCGGCAAGGAGTACGAGTTCCACAGCTACGAGGGCGCCGGCCACGGCTTCTTCGCCGTCGACCGCCCCGGCTACCGCCCGCAGGCCGCCACCGACGGCTGGGCGAAGATCCTCGACTTCTACCGCCGCCACCTGAGCGCCTGAGGAGAGCAACCACCATGTGCACCTATCTGACCGAGCTGGCCGAGATCCAGGGCAGCGGCAAGGGCGCCGCAGGCTACCTCCCGCTCACCACCGCCATGGTCTGCGTCGACCACCCGCAGCACGCCCCCTTCGAGCACACCGTCAACATCGACTTCCTCAACCCCGCCATGGGCCCCTCCGCCCGCGTCGCGGTGGAGCTGACCGAGGAGTCCGCGCTGGCCCTGATCGACGCCATCCGGGCCGCCCTGGCCGCCGCCCCGCCCGGCCTCGCCTCGGCGCCGCAAAGCTAGTGCCGCGTCAGGCAACCTTCGCCCCGTCGCGTGCCGCAAAGCTGGTCAGGAATGGAGAAGCGGGGTCCAGGGGCCGCGACTAGGGTCGGTTGAAGTCACCGACCACCCCAAGGAGCGACCCATGACCGGCTCTTCCACCCAGGGAATCAAGACCGTCCTGCACCCCGTGTCCGACCTGGCGGCAGCCAAGGCGGTGTACACCGCGCTGCTCGGCGTGGCGCCGGTGGCCGACTCGGAGTACTACGTCGGCTTCGAGGCCGAGGGCCAGCAGATCGGGCTGGTACCCAACGGCGCACTGCAGGGCATGACCTCACCGGTGGCCTACTGGCACGTGAAGGACATCGAGGCCAAGCTCGCCGAGGTGACCGCCGCGGGCGCCGTCGTGAAGGAGTCCGCACACGACGTCGGCGGCGGCCGCCTGGTGGCCACCTTCACCGACCCCGACGGCAACGTCCTCGGGCTACTCCAGGACCGATGACCGCCGTGGGAGCGGGCGCGACCCTCGATGGGGTCGCGCCCGCTCCAACAGGCCCAGCCCGCAGACAGATGGAGAGACGAAGAGCATGGCCGCACCGCACGCCGCCGACATCCACGACCTGATCCGCGTGCACGGCGCGCGGGTGAACAACCTCAAGGACGTCAGCGTCGAGATCCCCAAGCGCCGGCTGACGGTGTTCACCGGCGTCTCCGGCTCGGGCAAGAGCTCGCTGGTGTTCGACACGATCGCCGCGGAGTCACAGCGGCTGATCAACGAGACCTACAGCGCCTTCGTGCAGGGCTTCATGCCGACGCTGGCGCGGCCCGAGGTCGACGTCCTCGAGGGGCTGACGACCGCGATCATCGTCGACCAGCAGCGGATGGGCGCTGACCCGCGCTCCACGGTCGGCACCGCCACCGACGCCAACGCGATGCTGCGGATCCTCTTCAGCCGGCTCGGGAAGCCGCACATCGGCTCGCCCAAGGCGTTCTCCTTCAACGTCCCCTCCATCAGCGGAGCCGGCGCGGTCACCCTCGAACGCGGCGGGAAGACCGTGAAGGAGCGGCGCAGCTTCAGCATCACCGGCGGCATGTGCCCGCGCTGCGAGGGCCGGGGCGCGGTCTCCGACATCGACCTCACCCAGCTCTTCGACGACTCCAGGTCGCTGGCCGACGGCGCGCTCACCATCCCCGGCTACACACCGGGCGGCTGGAACTACCGGCTCTACAGCGAGTCGGGCTTCTACGATCCCGAGAAGCCGATCCGCAAGTACACCAAGAAGGAGCTGCACGACTTCCTCCACCACGAGCCGGTCAGGATGAAGATCGCGGGCATCAACATGACCTACGAGGGCCTGATCCCGCGGATCCAGAAGTCCTACCTCGCCAAGGACCGGGAGGGGATGCAGCCGCACATCCGGGCCTTCGTGGACCGCGCGGTCACCTTCACCACCTGCCCCGACTGCGACGGCACCCGGCTGGCCGAGGCGGCCCGGTCGTCGAAGATCAAGAAGATCAGCATCGCCGACGCCTGCGCGATGCAGATCAGCGACCTGGCCGACTGGGTCCGCGGCCTCGACGAGCCCTCGGTCGCACCGCTGCTCGACACGCTGCGGCAGACCCTCGACTCGTTCGTGGAGATCGGTCTCGGCTACCTCTCGCTCGACCGGCCCTCGGGCACGCTGTCGGGCGGCGAGGCCCAGCGCGTCAAGATGATCCGCCACCTCGGCTCCTCGCTCACCGACACCACGTACGTCTTCGACGAGCCCACCACCGGCCTGCACCCGCACGACATCCACCGGATGAACGCCCTGCTGCTGCGGCTGCGGGACAAGGGCAACACGGTGCTGGTCGTGGAGCACAAGCCGTTGACGATCGCGATCGCCGACCACGTCGTGGACCTCGGCCCCGGCGCCGGTACGGCGGGCGGGACCGTCTGCTTCGAGGGCACCGTCAAGGGGCTGCGGACCAGCGGCACCCTCACCGGCCGGCACTTCGACGACCGGGCCGCCGTCAAGGAGGTGGTGCGCAAGCCCACCGGCGCGCTGGAGATCCGCGGCGCGACCTCGCACAACCTGCGCAAGGTGGACGTCGACATCCCGCTCGGGGTGCTGGTCGTCGTCACCGGGGTCGCCGGCTCCGGCAAGAGCTCACTCGTGCACGGGTCGATCCCTGCGGGCGAGGGCGTCGTATCGGTCGGCCAGGGCGCGATCCGCGGCTCGCGCCGGAGCAACCCGGCGACGTACACCGGGCTGCTCGACCCGATCCGCAAGGCGTTCGCGAAGGCCAACGGCGTGAAGCCGGCCCTGTTCAGCGCCAACTCCGAGGGTGCCTGCCCCAATTGCAACGGCGCCGGCGTCGTCTACACGGACCTGGCGATGATGGCCGGCGTCGCCACCACCTGCGAGGAGTGCGAGGGGAAGCGGTTCGAGGCCTCGGTGCTCGACCACCACCTCGGCGGCCGCGACATCAGCGAGGTGCTGGCGATGTCGGTGGCCGAGGCAGCGGAGTTCTTCGGTGCCGGCGAGGCGCGCACCCCGGCCGCGCACGCCATCCTGGGCCGGCTCGCCGACGTCGGGCTCGGCTACCTCAGCCTCGGCCAGCCGCTCACCACGCTCTCCGGCGGCGAGCGGCAGCGGCTCAAGCTGGCCACCCACATGGCCGAGAAGGACGGCGTCTACGTCCTGGACGAGCCGACCACCGGCCTGCACCTCGCCGACGTCGAGCAGCTGCTCGGCCTGCTCGACAAGCTGGTCGACTCCGGCAAGTCGGTCATCGTGGTCGAGCACCACCAGGCGGTCATGGCGCACGCCGACTGGATCATCGACCTCGGCCCCGGCGCCGGCCACGACGGCGGCCGGGTCGTCTTCGAGGGCACGCCCGCCGACCTCGTCGCCGCCCGCTCCACCCTCACCGGCGAACACCTCGCGGCCTACGTGGGCGCCTGACAACTACCGGGACAGCGCCGGGTGGTCGGCGACGACCGTGCAGGAGCCGGGGGCGATCTCCCCGTGCCCGGGTCCTGCACCCGAACCGCACCGGTCGCGGTCTCCAGGGCTGTTCCTGGTGCTGTGGCTCAGCTGTCCAGGCGGCGCTTGCTGAGCCAGGCGACCATCTCGGGGTCGTGGTGGTCGAAGAACAGCGTGGTGCCGGTGTCGAGGGCTGCGATGCGGGCCATCTGGGCGTCGGTGAGCTCGAATTCGAAGACGTCGATGTTCTGCGCCATCCGGTCGGGGTTGACCGACTTGGGGATGGTGACGATGTCGCGCTGGATCATCCAGCGGAGCACGACCTGGGCCACGGACTTGCCGTGGGCGTCACCGATCTCGCTGAGGACAGGGTGGGTGAACAGGTCGTTCTTGCCTTCGGCGAAGCCGCCCCACGCCTGGTGCTGGACGCCGTGCTCGCGCATGAGGTCGTGGTCGGCGGTGCGTTGGAAGAACGGGTGGGTCTCGATCTGGTTGACCTGCGGGGTGATCTCGTTGTTGAAGATCAGGTCCAGGAGGCGGTCAGGGTAGAAGTTGGCGACACCGATCGCCTTGGCCAGGCCCTCGCGGTTGGCGGCCTCCATGGCGCGCCACTGTCCGTAGACGTCGCCGAAGGGCTGGTGCATCAGGTACAGGTCGACGTGGTCCAGGCCGAGCTTGGTCAGGGAAGTCTCGATGGCGCGGCGGGTGTTGTCCTGCGCGGGTGCGTCCTGGACCCAGAGCTTGGTGGTGACGAACAGGTCTTGGCGCGGGATGCCGCTGTTCTTGATCGCGTGGCCGACGGCCTCCTCGTTGCCGTAGGCGGCGGCGGTATCCAGCAGCCGGTAGCCGGCAGCCAGGGCGTCCGAGACGGCCTGCTCGGTCTTGTCCGCCGGGATCTGGTAGACGCCGAAGCCGAGGATCGGCATCTGGACGCCGTTGTTCAGAGTGACGTGCTGCACGGGTGCTCCTTGAAAGGACTGGTGGTCGAGCAGGTGGGGGTCAGTCGGTGAGCTCGGCGCGTTGCTCGGGGGTGAGGCCGTTGTCGAGGGCGCGGCGCAGGTGGCCTGTCAGCTGAGCGTCGCGGCCAAGGGGGCGTGTCGCAGGGACTGCTCGGTTCCGGGGGAACCTCCTGCGGTGGGCCGGGGGCGAAGCTCTCCTCCAGACAACACCGCCCAGCACGCCTCCGGGGCCGCCAAGCAGACCCTGACAAGGTCCCCCACACCCGCATACGGCACAGCGCCCGGCCGTAGGGTCGGGGCATGGACCGACGCACCGAGATCCGCGACTTCCTCACCACCCGCCGGGCCCGCGTCACCCCCGAGCAGGCCGGCCTCAAGCTCTCCCCGCTGGAAGGAACACGCCGCGTCCCCGGGCTGCGCCGCGAGGAAGTCGCCCTCCTGGCCGGCGTCAGCGTCCCCTACTACACCCGCCTGGAGCGCGGCGACGCCCGCGGCGCCACCAACGCCGTCCTGGACGCCATCGCCCGCGCACTACAACTCGACGACGCCGAACGCGCTCACCTCTTCGACCTCGTGCGCGCCGCCAACGCCACCGCCGCCGACGCCCGCACCCCACGCCACCCCTCGCGCCGCACCCTGCGCCCGGAGCTGTGGAACATGCTGGAGGCGATGAGCGGCGTCCCCGCCTACATCCGCAACGGCCGCCTGGACCTGCTGGCGGGCAACGCCTTCGCCCGCGCCCTGTTCGCGCCGGTCTTCGACAGCCCTGCCCGGCCGCTCAACTCCGCCCGCTTCACCTTCCTGGACCCGGCCGCCGCCGAGTTCTACCCCGACTGGGACGCCGTCGCCGACCAGAACGTCGCCACCCTGCGCGCCGAAGTCGGCCGTAACCCGTACGACAAGGCCCTGTCCGACCTGATCGGTGAACTCTCCACCCGCGGCGACACCTTCCGCCAACGCTGGGCCCGCCACGAAGTCCGCCGCCACCGCGCAGGCGCCAAACGCCTCAATCACCCACTGGTCGGACAGCTGACGATCAATTACGAAACGATGGAACTCGCCGCCGACGAGGGCCTGTCCCTCATCGTGTGTGGCGTCGCACCCGGCAGTCGCGACGCCGACGCCCTCAATCTCCTCGCCAGCTGGAACGCCACCGAAGCCACCCGACCGGCTCCGAGGACGTGATTCGGACTCGGTGTGCAGCTTGTTCGCCGAGCAGGCCGCTACCAGGGCAGCTTCGAGGTGCGCTCGGGGGGTGGGCAGCGCTGACACAGCGCGTGACGGTCCGCTCGGTTTGGCGAATGCGTCAGTCAGTCCGGGCCGGGGCCGAGGGCGACGGTGAAGCAGGCGCCGCCTTCGGGGCCGTGGCCGCGGACAGTGATGGTGGCGCCGAGCCGGTCGGCGAGGCGGTGGGTGATGGCCAGGCCGAGGCCGGTGCCGGCGGGGCGGGTGCCCGCGTAACGGGCGTGCAGGGCACCGGGTTGGAAGGCGACCTGGATGTCGTCGTCGCTCAGGCCCGGGCCGCCGTCGCGGACCTGCAGCTCGGTGTCGCCGGTGTCCGTTCTGCGCATGGCCAGTACGACGGGGGTGCCGGGTGGGGAGACGCGCACGGCGTTGCCGATCAGGCCGTCGAGCAGCTGGCGGACCCGGAATCCGTCGGTGAGCGTGATCACGGGTTCGCCGGTCTGTTCCACTCGCAGGTGCAGCCCGCCCTGCCGGGCCCGCTGGTCCCAGGCTTCGGCGGTCTCACGGACGAGGGCGGCCAGGTCGGTGGGTTCGCGGGTGACCGGGAAGTCGTCGGCGTCCAGGCGGGCGAGTTCGAGCAGGTCGGAGACGAAGCGGTCCAGGCGCTTGGTCTCGGTCAGGAGGATCTGGCCGACCTGGGCCTGCTGCGCGGGTTCGATGACGCCGTCGGTGAGGGCCTCGGCGTAGCCCTGGAGTGCGGTGAGGGGGGTGCGGATCTCGTGGGAGATCGAGGTCAGGAAGTCGCGTTGGCGTTGTTCGCTGCGCTCCAGGGCGGCACCCAGGGTGTTCAGGGCTTGGGCGACGTCGCGGGCTTCGGTGGGGCCGTCTGCTTCGCAGTGCAGGCCGCGTTCGCCCGCGGCGAGTCGGTGGGCGACGCCGGCCGCCGCCACCAGGGGGCGGGCGATCCGGCGGGCCAGCAGGGCGCCCGCCAAGGCGGCTCCGACCAGGCCCGTGACCAGGGGGAGCGTCAGACTGCCGCGCATCCGGTTGGCGGCCGCGTCGACCTCGGTGAAGGGCTGGGTCAGTACGACGGCGCCGCCGTTGCCCGCCGGGTGTCCCTGGACGAGCACGCGCTGGTCGCCGAGTGAGCCCGTGGTGGAGAGTGTCCGTCCGGCGAGCAGTGCGTCCCGGTCGGCCGGGTTGACGGCCCTGGCCGCCGGGCCGTCCACCTGTCCGTCGGGGGCGATGACGGCGACCTGGACCCCAGTGGCCCCGGTGAGGCGCTGGGCCTGGTCGAGGAGCAGCACGGACAGGTTGGGGGCCAGGCTCAGCACGGTGGCCTGGCGGGACAGGCGCTCCCGGTACTGGGACTCCGCATTGGAGCGGGCGGTCTGCCAGGCCGCGATGCCCGCCAGCAGCACGGCGGTAGCTGCCACCACGGTGGCGAGCAGGACCAGGCTGCTGGTGAGCGAGCCCGCGCGCAGACGCTTCACCGGCCGGGCTCCTGGGCGCTGTAGCCGATCCCCCGCACGGTGCGGATCGGGCTGGCGTCGCCGAGCTTGGCGCGCAGCTGCGAGACGTACACGTCGACGACCCTGCTGTCGCCGTAGTCGGCGTGCCCCCAGACCTGGGCACGCAGCTGCTCGCGGCTGAAGACCTGGCCGGGCCGGGCGAGCAGATGGGCGAGCAGGTTGAACTCGGTGGTGGTCAGCTCCAGCGGTTCGCCGTCGCGCAGGGCCGTGCGGCGACCCGGGTCCAGGCGCAGCCGGCCGGTTCCCAGGATGGCCGAGCCCGGTGGGCCGGCGGTGCGGCGCAGCACCGCCTTGAGGCGGGCGACCAGCTCGCGGGGCGAGAACGGCTTGGTGAGGTAGTCGTCGGCGCCGATCTCCAGGCCGAGGATCCGGTCGGCCTCCTCGTCCCGGGCGGTGACCAGGATGACGGGTGTCCAGTCGTCGGCCGCGCGCAGCCGGCGGCAGAAGTCGGTGCCGTCCAGTCCGGGCAGTCCGATGTCGAGAACGATCGCCACCGGCCGCAGCCGTGCGACGGCGGCCAGCCCGGCCATGCCGTCACTCTCGGTGTGGACGCCGAAGCCCTCGCGGGTGAGGTAGAGGCGCTGGAGGTCGGCGATGTGTCGCTCGTCCTCCACCACCAGGACGAGCCCCTTGCTCTGTGTCATCTGTTGGGTGTCACCGCAGTCTCCCGGCGCCGCTGCACCCCTCTCGCGGCTGCTCGGCCGGCCGCGGGCGCAACGGCTTCGAACTGCACCGATGCTAACCCGCGCCCCGCCCTCGTCCCGCTGACCGGCGGTGATCCTTACATGGCTCGAACACAGGCCGAACCTTCGCCTTGCACAGCGGGGACAGGATGTTTGCGGCCTCGCCGACCGGCGAGGCCCGGACGACCGGCGGTCAGGACGAAGGAGGGCAGTCGTGCTCACCAGTTCCAGGTTGCTCGCGCTGGCCGGCCTCTGCGTCGCGGTGCTCCTGCTCACCGCGGTCGGGGTGCTGCTTGCACGCACCGGGCGGGGCCCGTCCCCGGAAGACCTGAGGGACGCGGGAGGGCGCCGGGACCGCACAGGACCGCACACACCGTCCGACACCCCGACCCCGAGGGCAGGACAACGATGACCACCCGTGCCGCACCGACCCGAACCAGCACCGGACGGCCGGGCCGCCTGCGTCGCCCAGCCACCCGGCGTGGTCGGATCACACGCGCCGTCGTCCTGTCCGTGGCCGCCCTGCTGGCCGTCGTCGGGGTCGGCGAGGCGGTAGCCCGGCACGTCCTGGAGAACCGGATCGCCTCGGGCATGGGGAAGTCCCTCGACACCCGTGTGACGGTCGACACCGGCGACGGCCCGGCCCTGCTCACGCTCTTCGACCGACACCTGGGCCGCGTCACGCTCAGCGCTGACAACGCCCGCCTCGGCCCGCTCACCGACGCCTCGGTCCGTGTCACGCTCGACGACGTCCACCTGGCCGAACCCGCGACGGCGTCCCAGGTCCGGGCCGACGTCACGATCCCCGCCGACTCCCTGGCGCAAGCCGTCCGCGACTCGGGCCAGGGCATTCCCGTCAGCGGTGCCCGAACCGACCCCGCCACCGGAAGCCTCCTGCTCACCGTCGGCCCCGGCGGCATGGGCCAGTTGACGCTCAAACCCGCCCTGGCCGACGGCCGGGTCACCATCACGGCCACCAGCCTGCAGCTCCTCGGCCGGACGATCACCGGCCCCCCGCTCGACCAGATCAACACCCGACTGATGGCGCGCAACCAGCAGGCCGACTACCCGCTGTCCCTCAAACCCCTCGCACTCACCGTCACACCGACCGGACTCGCCCTCACCCTGGCTTCCGGCCCCACCACACTGAAGCACCCATGAACCAGGAGCCGGCCCGGAGATGACCCACCCCCCGACCCCACCGTCCAACCGCCGCACCCGCCTGCGCCGACGCATCGTCATCATCGTCGCCGGCCTGCTCGTTCTCACGCTCGGCGCGGCGGCCGGCGCCCTGTGGCTGCTGACCGTCAAACTCCTGCACCCCATCGACGACACCCCGCTGAACACCCGCATCCTCGCCGTGGGAACCGAGACGGTGACCCTGCCCGCCACCGCGGAGAGCCGGTACACCGGCACCTACGGCCTGGTCTGGCAGGACAGCGGATCCGCGCAGCACTCGGGAGTCCTCAGCCGCATCACCGCCTCGGACGCCACGACAGTCACCCGCGAACTCCAGGCCACCACCCCGCCCGCCGTCGGCGACAAGGCGAAGATCACCGTCACCGTGTGGGACACGGACCCGAAGCAGGCCCTGGGACTGGACTACCAGGACGTCACCTACCCCAGCGACCTGGGCCCGATGCCCGCCTGGTACCTCCCCGGCACGCGCAGCACCTGGGTCATCCAGGTCCACGGACTCGGCGCCGGCCGCAGCGCGGGACTGCGGACCGTGCCCGAACTCCACGACCTCGGCTACCCGGTCCTCGACATCACCTACCGCAACGACCCCGGAGCGCCCCACGACAGCAACGGCAACCGGCAGCTCGGCAACACCGAATGGCACGACCTCGACACCGCCGTCCGCTACGCCCGCGCCCACGGTGCTGCCGGCGTGGTGCTCTACGGCTTCTCCATGGGAGGTGGCATCGTCGAGAACTACCTGCAGCGCGCCACCGACACCAGCGCGGTCCGCTCGGTCGTCCTCGACGCACCCGCGCTCGACTACGGGGCGGCCATCAACACCATCGCGACCAACCTCGGGATCCCGTTCCCCGTCGCCGACTTCGCGACCCCCTTCATCCGGCTGCGCGCCGGAGTTGACCTCGACCAGGTCGACACCCTGGCCGCGAACCGGCGAAGCGGCGGCCCCAAGCAGCCCGTGCTGCTCTTCCACGGCACCGCCGACACGATCGTCCCCTACGCCACCAGCGCCCGGTTCGCCCGCGACTGGCCGGACACGATCCACCTCGTCACCGTCCCCGGAGCCGGCCACACCGGCGCCTGGAACGCCGACCCCGCCCGGTACGAGAGCGAACTCGCGAACTTCCTCAACCAGCAAACCTGAGCGGCGGAATCCTGATCACCGACCTTGAGGGTGGTCACGCCGAAGCCGACCTCCGCCACGACGCCGGAGACGTCCCAGCCCGGGGTGAACGGCTCGCCGAGTACCCCGGCCATAGCGCCGCCGGCCCGGGCCTTCCAGTCGACCGGGCCCTCGGCTGCCCCCGGCCGCTGCCCCTGGCCGCCACACCTGGGGGGGTGGCACCCGCACTCCTGCTGCCCGCCTGAACGCACCCTGTCCGCGGTTACCGCGATGGGAGTTCCGCTCATCGCGGCTGGTATCCGCAGACCCCGGGGCATGGACTGGCGATGGGTTCCTCGGGTGGCCTGCGGTGAGGGTCTGTCAGTCACCGCAGGCCGAGTCGTTGGCCGGGCGGGTTGTCGGGTCAGGTGTCGGCGGCGGGTTCCTGGCCGTGCCGGGAGCGTCGGAGTTGTTCGTTGATGCGCAGGGCTTCTTCGAGTTGGTCTTCGAGGATGACGATGCGGCAGGCGGCGTCGATGGCGGTGCCCTGGTCGACGAGGTCGCGGGCGCGCATGGCGATGCGCAGTTGGTAGCGGGAGTAGCGGCGATGGCCGCCGTCGGAGCGCAGGGGGGTGATGAGGCCCTGTTCGCCGAGGGAGCGTAGGAAGCCGGCGGTGGTGCCGGTCATCTCGGCGGCGCGGCCCATGGTGTAGGCGGGGTAGTCGTCGTCGTCGAGGGTGTCGGGGGTGTGGGGCCTGTCGGTCGTCGTAGTCACTGCACCTCTCTTGGTTCCTGGGGAACGCGTCGAGGGGCCCCGGCGCCGTAGCGGCTCCGGGGCCCCGAAGGGGAACAACACCATCTACCGGCCTGGGCCGGCTTCCTTGTTCCGCAACTCCCCAGGGGTGGGGATGTGCGGGGATCGCGTATGCGTGACCGGAAACCACCGTCCTCGTACTCAAAGGGGGTCTGCGGTGTCCGCCCGGGTGAAGAGCTCACGGGCCGGGCGATCCTGATGGCGCTCTGTCCCTCCGTTCATCCTCTGTATGGACTGGTTGTACTGCGAACTTCAGATACTGCGAACTGCCTGGTACTGCTGAACTGCCAACTAGCCTGTACCGCTGTGGCGGTGGCCCTCCCGGGCCACCTCGTGTTCGACAGCCAGCCCCGCCGCCCGTCCTGCACTTTCCCTGGCTTGGAACCCCGCTGCCGAACTCCCAGCACGCGCGCCCGCAGCCTGGCGCCTTCACTGGGATACCGCGTCCTGCGACTGCTGGTACTGCACCTGCAACTACCGCGGTAGCGCTGGTCGGTGACCCCTGATCACTGCGGGCCACAAGGCCCGGCCGCCAGTCCCGTTGCCGTCCTGCACCTACGCTGGCTTCGGAACTCCACGGCCGCGCCAAACTGCGAACTTCTGCAATGCCGCCCGCCAGTTCGTGTCTGGCGGGTACCGCTTGACTGCGTCTACGAGAGAAACACTAACCACAGCCCTGGCCAATGTCTACTCCAGCCAGCACAGATTTTCCGGTGTTCGAAGGGAAGGTAGTCTTCGGCCCGCAGAACGGACGGTCCGCACCCGCGGCCCAGGACAACGAGCGGAACCACGGACGGGAGGCGACGGTGGAAGGGCTACCGACGACGCGGCCGGCGCGCACGCCCGAACAGGTCACCATCACCGACCTGCACGCGCTGCGCGACGCGCTCGACCCTCGCCGCAGCCGACGGCCAGGCCCCCCGTAGTCGACACGCGGCGGGGGCGTCGGCACAACCGTGGCACTACCACCAGCACGGCCCCAGGTCGTAACGGTGCGCTCGGCTGCCCCGCCCACCCGGCTCCAACCCCGCAGCGGACAACCGGCCTCCTACTCACCGTCTCAGGTGTCGGAGTAACTGAGGTCCCCGATGGTCCAGCTGCTGATGTCCTCGATGGCGATGCGGTACATCCCGCCGGTGTGCGGCAACGCGAAGTTGCCCTGCAGGATTTTCGCGCGATGGAGGTGGAGGTGGGTCGGCCGTCCGGGCGGGCCGTCGGCGGGTGGGGCGAAGAGGGCGGCGAACGGCTTCAGGTGCTCCGAGGCCTGGAGGACCTCCGCCACCCGCTCCCACCACAGGGACACCGGCGCGAGCCTGCCGGTGATCACCGCACCGGGGACCACCACGGTCAACGACATCTGGTTGCTGTGCTCGGACTCGACCATCGCGGCGATGTCGACGAGCAGCCCGTCAGGGTTCGACATGATCCCCAGATTAGGACACGGCGGTCGGGGTCCGGAAGTCCGCCCCGGGGCAGTGACCGCGACGCGTACGGGCGTGTAGCCGGTCTACGCGGCCGGGCTTCGACCGCGCCGGCGGGGCCCGTTCGACACGTCAGAGTTTGAACATCGCGGCGTACGGCTGGGTGATGCGCTCCTGCCGTGATCCGAAGTCGACGAGTACGGCGATGTCACTGTCGCCTTCGACGCCGATGGCCCGGCCGAGGCCGTACCTGTCGTGGGTCACACGGTCGCCCACGGCGAACCGCTTGAGCGGCGCCTGGACCCGGGCCTTGAAGGGACTGGTGGGCAGGGGCCGGCGAACTGCTGCTGATTTCGTCATTCCTTCGAGTATGCGCCGGAAATCGCGGGAGCGGGCCCTTTTGGCGGCACTCGAATGTGGACGGGTCGGAATTCGAATCGTGCCGTCCACCGTCACCGCCAGTGCCGCTGATCGGGCTGACCCGGGGCCGGGGTGGCGGGAGTCCGCCCGGCGCACATCGGGCTCGTCCGCGTCGCACTGCCGGTGGAGCCGCCGCCCCGGGCAGCGCGCCGTGCTGTCAACCAGCCTGTTCACAGCGCGTGTTGACGCTCCTGGCGGCTTGGGAGCGGTGGGCCCGCGGGGAGGCGCCGGCGAAACGGGGGAAGAAATAATCCACCCCGGAAGGCCGGAGCCTGCTAGAGTCTCCTTAGTTGCAGTAGTGGTTCCCATGAACTTTGTGTGCGCCTGCTGATGTATCGCAGGCGCATTTTTGTTTCCCGGCTCTTCCCCGGGTGGGTCATCATCGCGGCACTCGAAGCCCGCACAGTGCGGACTTCGGACAGCCCCTTGAAGGAGATTTCTTTATGGCTAATGGCACTGTGAAGTGGTTCAACGCGGAAAAGGGCTTCGGCTTCATCGAGCAGGACGGTGGCGGCCCCGACGTCTTCGCCCACTACTCGAACATCAACGCCAACGGCTTCCGTGAGCTGCTCGAGGGCCAGAAGGTCGAGTTCGACGTCACGCAGGGCCAGAAGGGCCCGCAGGCCGAGAACATTCGTCCGCTGTAGTTCTACTGCCATGGCACCCGCCTAGCAGCGAGGGGCCCGCACCGCGTACATGCCCGGTGCGGGCCCCTCGGCATTTCGCCACACTTCTCTTCCCCGGCCGTTCAGGCCCCCTGGCTTCGCCACTGCAGCCATCCCCTCGCGAGACGCCCAGCGCCGCGTCCGGATCGGCGCCCTGCCGTGACATCTCACGGTTCGAGGTTCGCGCACCCGCCCTTCGCGGTGAGCGCCGACCGCAGGTGACGTGCCGCACGGTTCCACCGTCCACGCCCCGCCCATCACACTTTCTGGCCCGTTCCCTTGCGGTCTCCGCCGGCGCCCAGCGCTGCGGAGCCTTCCTCGTGACGTGCCGCCCTGAGGAAGGTCTCCCCCATGAACCGCTCCAGTCGCTCCTCGTACCAGAGCTCCAACTCCCGCTCCGGCGGCTCCGCCTACGGCTCCCGCTCCGGCAGCAGCTCCTTCTACGGCGACCGGCCCACCGGCGGCCGGAACGCCTCCGGTCGCACTGCCCGTCAGAACTCTTCCCCGCAGGGCGAGTTCGCCATGCCGGTCAGCACCACCCCGGCGCTGCCGGCCGTCGAGTCCTTCGACGAACTGGACATGCCCAAGGCGCTGCTGTCGGTGCTGACCCGACAGGGCGTCACCTCACCGTTCCCGATCCAGGCCGCCACCCTGCCGAACTCGCTGGCCGGACGTGACGTCCTCGGACGAGGCCGCACCGGCTCCGGCAAGACCATCGCGTTCGGCCTCGCCGTGCTGGCCCGCACCGCCGGGCAGCAGGCCGAGCCGCGTCGGCCGCTCGCGCTGGTGCTGGTCCCCACCCGTGAGCTGGCCCAGCAGGTCACCGAGGCGCTCACCCCCTACGCCCACGCGGTGCGCCTGCGGATGGCGACCGTGGTGGGCGGCATGTCGATCGGGCGCCAGGCCCAGGCCCTGAACCGCGGGGCGGAGGTCGTGGTGGCCACCCCCGGCCGTCTCAAGGACCTGATCCAGCGCGGCGACTGCCAGCTCGACGGGGTCGGCATCACGGTGCTGGACGAGGCCGACCAGATGGCCGACATGGGCTTCCTGCCGCAGGTCACCGAGCTCCTCGAACAGGTCGCCGAAGGCTGCCAGACGATGCTGTTCTCCGCCACCCTGGACCGCAACGTCGACCGGCTGGTGCGGCGCTTCCTGAAGGACCCGGTCACCCACTCGGTGGACCCGTCCGCGGGAGCGGTCAG
The DNA here is from genome assembly GCF_029893355.1 of Kitasatospora sp. MAA4. GTDB lineage: Bacteria > Actinomycetota > Actinomycetes > Streptomycetales > Streptomycetaceae > Kitasatospora. Next base: position 19,498 of record NZ_JARZAI010000009.1, on the reverse strand, counting down.
CACCATGGAGCACCACGTGCTGCACGTGCAGAACTTCGACAAGAACGCCACGATCGCCCATATCGCCTCCCGTGACGGCGGGGTGATCATGTTCATCGACACCAAGCACGGCGCGGACCGCCTCGTGCTCGACCTGCTCGCCAACGGAGTGAAGGCGGCCGCGCTGCACGGCGGCAAGTCCCAGCCGCAGCGCACCCGCACCCTGGAGCAGTTCCGCAACGGCCAGGTCACCGCGCTGATCGCCACCAACGTCGCCGCCCGCGGCATCCACGTCGACGGGCTCGACCTGGTCGTCAACCTGGACCCGCCGGCCGACCACAAGGACTACCTGCACCGCGGCGGGCGCACCGCCCGGGCCGGCGAGTCCGGCACCGTCGTCACCCTGGTCCTGCCCAACCAGCGCCGTGAGATGGCCCGCATGATGACCACCGCCGCCATCACCCCCGTCACCACCAGGGTCAGCGCAGGCGGCGAGGACCTGGCACGCATCACCGGCGCACGCGTGCCCACCGGCATCCCCACCGTGATCGCCGACCCCGTCGTCGAGCGCCCGCGCCGCAGCACCTCCGCAAGCCGCAACCGCCGCAGCCGGCCCGCCCACGCCAGCCGCACCCCGCAGACCACCGCCGGCTCCCGCAGCGCAGCACCCAAGCGCGTCGCCCTCGCCGCATAGGACGCCGCCCGGGCCCGCACCGTTCAGACGGCGGCCAGGGCCGCCCTGCAGTCACGGCCGAGGCGCACCTCAGCGGCGGCACGGGCCTGGCCGATGTCGGGGCTTCGGGGGCGCGTCGCCCACCCAGCGGAGTTCCGGTTGACACCGACGAAGCCACCCGTCGGATGCGTCTGCGGCTACTGGCGCCGGTAGTGCTCCTGAACCTGCTCGCGGAAGGCGATATCGCCAGGTGTCCTGCTCGGGTCGTACTGGGGCGACTGCCTGATCTCGTCCTTGGTTCGGTCGACGTGGACGGTCCGTTCGTCGCGGTCGATGCGGGTGATGGTGCCGGCCGGGAGCAGGACGTGGGTACCGAAGGTCCGCGGCCCGGTGTCGACCACGAGGTACGCGGAGCCGACCTCGTCGGTCTGCTGGTCGATCCTGCCGAGGTGGCCGTCGACGGCCTCGACCCGGTAGCCGGTCAAGCTGAGGCCAGGTTCGTAGTTCGAGTCCGGGCGGTAACTCCAGAGTTCGCGGCTCACGGGTGAGGTCCTTCCTCCGGTTGACGGAGCTGGATGTCGGGTCTGCTGCGGCAGCCTCGGCCTCACTCTCAACCGTACTTACTCAGGTTGGACTCCGCGCCTGCGCCACGGGGACAGCTACCGGTCTTGCCCGGTAGAGGGAGCGCCGTCCCCCACCCCCTCCAAGACGACCCGCCGGAGGCACGCGACTGCCGGGAACGCGCGCTCCTCACCCGCTACCCTGCCGTGTTGGGGTCAGCGTGGTGCGTTCACGGGCGTCGTAGGCGCGGGAGGCGGCAGTAGCGTTCGCCTCCTTCTACTGCAACAGTTAGCCCGGGGGCGATCTCCCTGTGCCCGGGTCCTGCACCCGAACCGCAGCACGCGCCCGGTACTGGCGGGCCTGCCCCCTGGACACCGTCGGGCGAGCACGCAGCCGTGCCTCAAAGGTAGCGAGGTCACAGCGAAGTGAAGCTGCTCCCGCAGGTACGCAAGGGTTCTGGCAGAAATCGGTGGCTGGGGTTCTTGAGCGCCCCCGATTCATACCAGCCGTCCCACACGTCCGTGCCAGAGCAAGCACCGCTGGTGTCCCTCTGGGGAGTGAACCGCGCAGGAGCGGCACGAATCCGTCCATGGGAGCGCTACGTTGGTGTCCCGTCACAGACCTTTTGAGGAGAACCGGCGGCGTGACCAGCGAGCAGGATGCCATCAACACGGCCGTGGCCGCCGTCGTCTCCGCAGTACGGGCCGGTGACACCGCCGCTCTGTACGAGGCCGTGATGCCACCGGCTGGCGTGAGAACGCCTCCCGACGAGGCCGCCAGGTGGTTCGGCTTGCTCCTGATCCACCTGGCGCTTGCCGCCTCGGCGGCCTGCGAGTTGGAACGGGGCTGTTCCCGGGAGGCCGTCTCGCGGTGGATCGCGGATGTGCTGGGGCCGCCGCTCACCCCCGCGCTGATCCGTAGTGCGGACCCAGCCCGCATCGACCACGTCGCGGCCGCCAGTGCCGCGGCCGACCACGCCCGGTACGTCGCGTACACCGTCGACCTGTTGGGGGTGGGCCTTGCCACGCCGGGCGAGGACGTGGACACGCGGATCGTCGACGCCCACCAGGCGGCGACGAACGACAAGACGGCACGCATCAACGTGATCGCGCTGCTCGGCAGGCTGGCCGCTGCGCCCTCCCGGCAAGGGTGAGCCCGGGCGGCACCTTCGCTCTGTCGGGCTCCACCGAGCGGGCAAGGGGTGCCGCGAGTCCGGGTTCGCCGTCGCGCCAGCCGCCGATCTCGGACAGGACGACGGCGCGGACCTGCGGGAAGCCGGTGGGCGTGTGGTCCTGGAGGCAGGGACCGTCAGGAAGCCGCCGCCGGTGCTGGGTTCGGTGCGGCGGCTGCGGGAGTGAAGCAGGACGGGAGAGGCCTGGACATGACGAGCCATCAGCCGCTAGCGTCCTGCCGCATGAGATGGGCCTCGTCGCGCAGGGAATCTCCAGGGCCGGACGCCCCGGGCACGGTGGAGCTGGCGTTCAGGCCGGTGCGTGCGGCCGGCTTCTACTACCCGTCCTACCCGCTGATCGCAGTGCCCGGTGTGGATCTTCTGCGGTCACGGCAGGAGTTGGAGCTGTTCCAGGAGACGTCCACTGTCCGTTTCTTCCCCGAGGGGGAGCCAAAGCTCGACTGGAGCAGGGAATCGCTGCTCGTCGCCAGGCTCGGCATGCGGCCCAGTGGCGGTTACGCCGTGGATGTCGACCGCGTCACGCTGCACGGTTCCACGCTCACGGTCGACCTCTTCGAGGAGCGGCCGGGAGCTGGTGACGTGGCCATGGCGTTCGACTATCCGGTCACCGCCGCCGTGATCCCCGTCGTGCCCGCGGGCACGACGGTCCGCTGGCGGCACACGGACTTCCCCGACTGCGGGCTGCCCGGTTACCAGCCGCAGCCGCTGAGCGGTGCCGAAGCTGTGATCGACGCCCACGGCCACGTGCTGCGCGAGCTCGTGGGGCGGCGTCTCGAACGCATCTGGGCGCCCTGGGACCTCGACGGTGACGGCTGGTGCTACGACTACCCGGTGATCCTGGACATCGGCGGCACACGGGTCGAGTACCAGAGGAACAACGCGAACGAGTCGTGTCTCACGTTCAACAGCATTGACCCGTCCGCCGTGATCTCTCCACCGGCCGGGTCCAGGTACCGGAACGTCGTCTGGCGGCCCCCGCCCGCGGCAGAGCTCAGTGCCCTCCACGGCAGAACGGTGACCGAGGTCGTGGTTGTCGAGTGGTACCAACTGGAGGACGAGAACGCCGGACGCACGGCGCTCGGCCTGCGCTTCGGCGAGGACTGGATCACCGTCCAAAACGACTACGCCCGCTTCGGCCTGTCCCGCGAGGAGCCGCCCGTCTGGCTCCGCCGGCACGCGCTCTGACAGCGCCTGCCCAGAGGCTCAGCGCCGGCTGCGCCACGTCCGCTCCGGTGGTGTCGGGGTTGGGTTCAGCGTGGTGCGTTCACGGGCGTCGTAGGCGCGGGGTGGGACAGCGCTGGGTGGTCGGCGACGACGGTGCAGGAGCCGGGGGCGATCTCGGTGAAGCCGGCGTCGCGGACCAGCGGGAGGTCACCGGTCGTCAGAACCGCCCAGTGGGCGGGGGTGGCGGTGCGGACCGCGAGGGCGAAGCCGCTCTCGGCCCACTCCTTGCGCTCGGCGTCGTCCAGCCGCCACCAGGCGAGCTGGGCGGCGTGGCCGGTCTGGGCCATGGTCTTGCCGGCGGTCATCTCCAGCTCCGGGTTGAGCCAGAGCACCGGCAGGCCGGGCTCGGGGGCGGCGGGCGGGGTGGGGTCGTCCAGGTCGGTGCCGGAGACCTGGAGCTTGGCCAGCTCCTTGGGCCAGCCGTCCAGCGGGACGGGCGGGTAGACCCGCACCTCGGCCTCGCCGCCCATGACCGTGATCCCCGGCAGCTCGGCCGCCTTGCGCCACTCACCGCCGCGGGCCCGGCGGACCACCTTGCGGATCCGGGCGTCCTCCCAGGCGTGCACCAGCTCGGCCCACTCGCCGTCACCGGTGGCGCGCGGGTCGGCGAGCAGGGTCAGCACGGCGCGCGCGGAGGTCTCCAGCGCGTCGGTGCGGGCCGGCGGGTCGGCCTTCTCCAGGTGCAGCACCAGCGGCAGTACGTACTGCGGGTTGGCGTCGCGCTCTGCGGGGTCGCCTGCGGGACTGGGGGCGTCGAAGGGAGTACTCACCCGGACAGGCTACCGGCGGTAGCCGCGGGCGGGGTCGCGCTCCTCGGCCTCCTCGTAGGGCAGGAACCAGCCCTCGGGGTGGGTGGCGGCCAGGACGTTGTCCAGGCGGACGGCGCTGTCCTCGTCCGGGTCCTGGCCCGCCAGGTCGTAGACGCCGAGCAGTTCGTCGGCGCAGCCGTCCCAGTCGTAGTCGTAGAGGTCGGCGGGCAGATCGCCCATCAGGTCGGCCACGGCCTGGGGCTGGGAGCCCAGCAGCGAACGTGCGTCGAGCAGCGCCAGGCGCAGTGCGAGCTCCTCGCCGGGGCAGCGCGGCAGCGGCCATTCACCCAGGCCCAGGTCCTCGGCGAGGTCGTCGTAGGCGCGGGCCATCGCGCGGCGCCAGGAGCGGTGCATCACCCAGCTGCGGCGCGGCAGGCGGGCGAAGACGGCCCAGTCGTGCTCGTCCCCGTCGGTCACCGGGTCGTCGCCGTGCTCCTCCAGGTCGTCGTAGGCGGCGTCGGCCAGGGCGAGCAGCTGGGTGTGCAGCAGGCAGGCGGTGCGCGGGGTGAGCGACCAGTCCCCCGGCTCGCCGTCCTCGGCGTCGAGCGGGAAGAGCTCGGCGAAGTCGGGGGCGAAGTCGTCGGTGGTGCTGATCTCCAGCGTGCCGCCGAGCGGCTCGATGCCGGGCAGCGCGCCGACCAGCCGGTCCGGGTGGAGCAGCGCGCCCAGTGCGGCGTGCGGATCCTCGGCGACCTCGCGGAGCAGCTCGCGGCGCTGGGCGGCCGGGTCGATGCCGGCGAAGTCCAGCTCCTCGACGGCTGCCAGGGCCGCGGCGCGCAGCGCGGGCCAGTCGGTGATCCGGATGCCCAGCACCACGGTCGCCTCGATCTCCAGCGCGCCCGGATTGTCCGTCGCTCCCGACCCCTGCGGATGACCGCTTCGCTCTCCCATGCGCCTACGGTACGGCCTTTCCCGCCGCCGCTCACCGGTCGGCGGCAGCTTTTCGCTTTCGGCCGTGGCTGCCACACGGAAAGGCGGTGTGCGCGCAGGATGGTGGCATGAGCAACCTTGACGAGTACGGCGGCGGGCAGAGCCCGAACGCGGACATCCTGGTGGTCACCACCAACGACGTTCCCGGCCACCGGGTGGACCGGGTGATCGGTGAGGTCTTCGGTCTGACGGTGCGCAGTCGGCACATCGGGACCCAGATCGGCGCCTCGCTGAAGTCGATGATGGGCGGCGAGCTGAAGGGACTCACCAAGACCCTGGTGGAGAGCCGCAACCAGGCGATGGAGCGGCTGGTCGAGCAGACCAGGGCACGCGGCGGCAACGCGGTGCTGGCCATGCGCTTCGACGTGACCGAGGCCGCCGACCTCGGGACGGAGATCTGCGCCTACGGCACGGCGGTGGTGGTCAGCCCGGCCGGCTGACCGGCCGGGAATCCAGGTCACGCCCCTGATGTTTCAGGGGCGTGACTGTTTACGGTGCAACAAACGTCGACGTGGTCGTCATCGGTGCCGGGCAGGCGGGCCTCTCCGCCGCCTACCACCTGCGGCGACGCGGCTTCGCCCCGTACGACGGCTTCGTGGTGCTGGACGCCGACCCGGCGCCGGGCGGCGCCTGGGCGCACCGCTCGCCGTCGCTGCGGATGGCCACCGTGCACGGCTTCCACGACCTGCCCGACTTCGAGCTGCCCGCGCCGGACCCGGCCGCCCCGGCCCGCGAGGTGGTGCCCGGGTACTTCGCCGCCTACGAGGCCCGGCACGCGCTGCCGGTGGTGCGGCCGGTGCGGGTGACGGCGGTGCGCCCGCAGCTCGGGGGCCGGCTGCTGGTGGAGAGCGACGCGGGCAGCTGGTCGGCCCGGGCGCTGATCAACGCCACCGGGACCTGGACCAGGCCGTTCGTCCCGCACTACCCCGGCCGCTTCGCCGGGCGGCAGCTGCACTACGCGGACTACCGCGGGCCGGAGGAGTTCGCGGGCCTGAGGGTGGCCGTGGTCGGCGGCGGGGCCTCGGCGATCCAGGTGCTGTCGGAGGTCGCGGCCGTCGCCGACACGCTCTGGGTGACGCGGCGTCAGCCGGTCTTTCGGGACGGGCCCTTCAGCCAGGAGGCCGGGCGGGCGGCGGTCGCGCTGGTGGAGGAGCGCGTGCGCCTGGGGTTGCCGGTGCGCAGCGTGGTGAGCGTCACCGGGCTCGGCCCGTCGGTGGCGCTGCGCCGCGCGCGGGAGTTGGACGCGCTGGACCGGCTGCCCATGTTCGACCGGCTGACCGAGCACGGGGTGGCCTGGGGCGAGCGGGAGGAGGCGGTGGACGCGATCGTCTGGGCCACCGGGTTCCGGCCGGAGGTCGGCCACCTGGCGCCGCTCGGGCTGCGCGAGCCGGGGGGAGGCATCCGGCTGGAGGGGACGCAGGCGGCGGCCGACCCGCGGGTGCACCTGGTCGGGTACGGGCCCTCGGCCAGCACCATCGGGGCCAACCGGGCCGGGCGCGCCGCGGTGAACGGCATCGTCGCGCTGCTGGGCGCGCCCGAACCCGCGTTGGCTCAGCGGTCGTAGTCGACCGTCACCCGGTCGGAGACCGGCCGGGCCTGGCAGGTCAGCACGTAGCCGGCCGCCAGCTCCTTCTCCTCCAGGGCGAAGTTGCGACGCATCGTCACCTCGCCCTCCGTCACCAGCGCCCGGCAGGTGCCGCAGACGCCGCCCTTGCAGGCGAACGGCAGGTCCGGACGGGCCTGCTGCGCGCCGTCCAGCACGCTGCGGTCGCGCGGCAGCCGCAGTTCGCTGCGCCGCCCGTCCAGCACCAGGGTGACCGTGCTGGCCTCGCCGTCGAAGGCCGCCTCCTCGGGGCGGTCGGCGATCGGCTCGTCCTCGGCGTGGAAGAGCTCCTGGTGCACCGCGGCCGGCGCGACGCCGAGCCCGGCGAGCAGGTCGCGGGCGCCGACCACCATGCCGTACGGGCCGCAGAGCCACCAGTGGTCCACCGACTCGACGTCCACCAGGGCCTTGAGCAGCGCGCCGACCCGCTCGGCGTCCAGTCGGCCGCTGAGCAGCTCGGCGTCGCGGGCCTCCCGGGAGAGCACGTGGACCAGCTCGAACCGGCTGAGGTAGCGGTCCTTCAGGTCGGCCAGCTCGTCGGCGAACATCACGGTGTCGCTGCGCCGGTTGCCGTAGAGCAGGGTGACCGTGGACTCGGGGTGGGCGGCCAGCACCGACCCGGCGATCGAGAGCATCGGGGTGATGCCGGAGCCGGCGGCGATCAGCACGTGGTGGGCCGGCAGGCTCAGGTCGGCGGTGAAGGTCCCGCCGGGCGGCAGCACCTCGACCGTGTCGCCGACCGCGGCGCGCCGCACCAACTGCCCGGAGAAGAGCCCGCCCGGCACCTCGCGCACCGCGATCCGCAGCGGCCCGCCGACCGGCGAGCAGATCGAGTACGAGCGGCGCTCGTCGGACTCGCCGGTGAGCCGGCGCAGGGTCAGCGTCTGGCCGGCCCGGAAGGCGTAGTCCTCGGCCAGCTCGGCCGGGACCTCGAAGGTGACCGCGACGGCGTCCTCGCACAGGCGGTCGACCGCGGAGATCCGCAGGGGCTGGAACTGCGGTCGGCGGAGCGCCATCAGATCTCCTTCATACGTTCGAACGGCTCGCGGCAGGCGCGGCAGCGCCAGAGCGCCTTGCAGGCGGTGGAGCCGAACCGGGACAGCTCCTCGGTGTCGGTCGAGCCGCACTGCGGGCAGGCGACGGAAAGCCGGGTGGGACCCAGCCGCAGAAGACCGTGCTCGGCGGCGGGCGGCGCGATCCCGGCCTCGGCCAGCTTGCGGCGGCCCTCGGCGGTGATCAGGTCGGTGCTCCACGGCGGGTCCAGGCGCAGCCGGACCGAGACGTCGACATAGCCGGCTTTCCGCAACCGGGCGTCGACGTCGGCGGCCATCTCGGCCACCGCCGGGCAGCCGGAGTACGTGGGGGTGAGCCAGACCGTGACGGCCTCGCCCTGCTGCTCGACGCCGGCCAGCACGCCGAGTTCGGCCAGCGTGAGCATCGGCAGCTCGGGGTCCACGACGGTGGCGGCCACCTCGGCGGGGGCGGGACGAGTGATCACCATGTCGCCCCCGGGTGCTCGCGGGCCACCGACTGGAACTCGGCCAGCAGCAGACCCAGCGCCTCGGTGTGCACGCCGTCGCGCCCGGCCCTGCCCCCGACCCGGGCCAGCGGCAGGGCGGTGGGGACCGTGAGACGGGCCGCGGTGACCACCTCGGCCAGCGCGGCGAGCACCGGCTCGCGCAGCACGGCCGGGTCGAGGCCGAGCCGCAGCTCCACCGCGTGCGGGGTGAACAGCTCCTCCAGCAGCGGCCAGACCGCGTCCAGGCCGGCCTGCATCCGCGTCGCCGAGTACGCCGTGCCGTCGCCCAGCCGCAGCGTCCAGGCGGTCGCGTACTCCCGGTGGTAGGCCAGCTCCTTGGCGCCGCGGACGGCGACCGCGCGCAGCACCGGGTCGGGCGCGTCGGCGAGCAGCTCGAAGAGCGCCCCGCGAGCGGTGGCGAAGAGCAGCAGCCGGGCCACCGAGAAGGCGAAGTCGCCGTTCTCGGCCTCCACCATCCGCACGTTGCGGAACTCGTGCTCGGCGCGCCAGTAGGCGAAGTCGTCCTCGCTGCGCCCGGTTCCGTCGGCCTGGCCGGCCCGGCTGAGCAGCAGCCGGGCCTGGCCGAGCAGGTCCAGGCCGAGGTTGGCGAGGGCGACCTCCTCCTCCAGCTCGGGGGCGCGGGTGCACCACTCGATCAGCCGCTGCGCCAGGATCAGCGCGTCGTCGCCGAGCATCTGGCAGTAGAGCGAGAGGTCGGCCCCGTCGACGTCCGGTGCCAGGGCGGTGTCCACGCCCAGCAGCGGATCGGCGAAGCCCGTCCCGTAGGCCCAGCGGGCCTCGGCCTCGTGGTCCGACTCGGCGAGCGTCAGGTAGACGTGATCGTCCGTCATGGTGACCCCCAGGTCAGATGTGCGGGACATCCTCGGGGATGTCGTAGAAGGTCGGGTGGCGGTAGACCTTGTCGCCGGCGGGCTCGAAGAACGGGTCCTTCTCGTCCGGCGTCGAGGCGGTGATGTCGCTGGAGCGCACCACCCAGAGGCTGACGCCCTCGTTGCGGCGGGTGTAGAGGTCCCGCGCGGCCAGCAGGGCCATCCGGTCGTCGGCGGCATGCAGCGAACCGACGTGCACGTGGTTCAGGCCGCGCCGGGGGCGCACGAAGACCTCGTAGAGCGGCCAGGACATGTCAGACATTGCGCTCCTCCTGCTTCGCCGCGTACGCCACGGCGGCTTCCCGTACCCAGGCGCCGTCCTCGTGCGCGGCCCGGCGGCGGTCGATCCGCTGGGTGTTGCACGGGCCGTTGCCCTTGATCACCTGCTGCAGCTCGGACCAGTCCGGCTCGCCGAAGTCCCAGCTGCCGCGCTCCTCGTTCCAGCGCAGCGCCGGGTCGGGGAGGGTGACGCCGAGGTGCTCGGCCTGCGGGAGGGTCATGTCCACGAAGCGCTGGCGCAGCTCGTCGTTGGTGTGCCGCTTGATCCGCCAGACCATCGACTGCGCGGTGTTCGGCGAGTCGCCGTCCGGCGGGCCGAACATCATCAGCGACGGCCACCACCAGCGGTCCACCGCGTCCTGCACCATCCGGCGCTGGCCCTCGGTGCCGCGCATCAGCGTCATCAGCAGCTCGTAGCCCTGCCGCTGGTGGAAGGACTCCTCCTTGCAGACGCGGACCATCGCTCGCGCGTACGGCCCGTAGGAGCAGCGGCAGAGCGGGACCTGGTTGCAGATCGCCGCGCCGTCCACCAGCCAGCCGATCACGCCGACGTCGGCGAAGCTGAGCGTCGGGTAGTTGAAGATCGAGGAGTACTTCTGCCGGCCGCTGATCAGCTTCTCGGTCAGCTCGGCGCGGTCCACGCCCAGCGTCTCGGCGGCGGCGTAGAGGTAGAGCCCGTGGCCGGCCTCGTCCTGGGCCTTGGCCAACAGGATCGCCTTGCGGCGCAGCGAGGGCGCCCGGGTGAGCCAGTTGCCCTCCGGCTGCATGCCGATGATCTCGGAGTGGGCGTGCTGGGCGATCTGCCGGATCAGGGTGGCCCGGTAGGCGTCCGGCATCCAGTCCCGCGGCTCGATCCGCTGCTCGGCGGCGACCACCGCATCGAAACGCTCCTCCAGAGCGGACTGTTCCTGCTGCACCATCGCTGCCTCCCGACTGACCGTTCGGTCGGGTCCATTGTGTAGCCGTTTCCCCACCCGTGACAAGGACCATCGGAAATGAGCGGGGGGCGGGCCCGAGTGGACCCGCCCCCCGCGGTGGCTCAGGAGCGGCTGCCCAGGCGCGGCAGCGGCACCGCGAGGAGGCCGGCCAGCAGGGCGATCCGCGGGCCCAGCAGCGCCAGCTCGATGTGCTCGTCGCGGGCGTGCGGGCCGGCGCCGACCGCCCCGAGGCCGTCCAGCGTCGGCAGGCCGCGGGCGCCGGCGAGGTTGGTGTCCCCGGCGCCGCCGGCCGGCGCGCCGTCCAGCTGCTGGCCGAGCGCGGCCGCCAGCGAGCGGACGTGCCGCAGCAGCTGGTTGCCGTCGCGCTCCGGCCAGGCCGGACGGCTGGAGAGCACCTCGGTGCGCACCAGTGCGCCGGGGCGCAGCGCGGTCAGGTGGGCGAGCGTGTCCAGCGTGCTGCGCTGGGCCTCCGGCGTCGAGAAGCGCAGGCCCAGCTCGGCCTCCGCCTGGCCGGCCACCACGTTCGCTCTGGTCCCGCCGTTGATCCGGCCGGTGTTCAGCTCGGTGCCCGGCAGGCCGGTGGCCAGCCCGCGGACGGCGACCAGCTGGTCCACCAGCTCGTCCACCGCCGAGGTGCCGTCCTCCGGGTGGTTGCCCGCGTGCGCCTCGTGGCCGGTGACGGTCAGCCGGACCCGGCTGACCCCGCGGCGGGCGGTCTTCAGCCGGCCGTCCTCGTGCGGCGGTTCCAGGCCCAGGACGGCGGCGGCGCCGGGGAGCTGGCGCTCCACCACGCGGCGGCCGTCCGGGCTACCGATCTCCTCGTCCGCGGTCACCACCACCCGCACCGAGCGGTGCGGGCGCAGGCCGAGGTCGGCGAGGAGCGCGAAGGCGCCTTCGAGGAGGGCGAGGCCCCCCTTCATGTCCAGCACGCCGGGACCGCTGAGCACGCCGTCGTGCTCCTCCACCGGCCAGTCGGCCAGCGTGCCGGCCGGCCAGACGGTGTCGTGGTGGCCGACGAAGAGCAGGTGCGGGAGGCTCTCGTCCTGGCCGGCCCAGTTCAGCAGCAGGTGGTCGCCGGCCGGGCCGGGCTCGCGGCTCACCTGGGCGCCGGTCGCCCGGTAGCCGGCCGCCAGCTCCTCGGCGAGCGTGTTCAGCCGCTCGGCGTCGCCGCTCGGGGACTCCATTCTGGCCAGGTCGGCGCAGCGGCTGCGGACGGCGGCGGAGAGGGTGCGGGCGCGGGCGGCGAGGGTGCTCGGCAGGCCGGGCAGCGCCTCGGCCCTGGGGGCCGGGTCCTCACCGCCACCGGTACCTGGCGCGGCCGGCGCGTCGCCGGAGCCCGTCGCGGGGGCCGGCGGACGGGCGGACGGCTCCGCGGAGCGGGCCGCGGTGCCGGTGCCGTGCGGGCTCACCGGACACCTCCGAGGCGGCTGCCCGTATTCAGCGGCGCACCCGAGAGCCCGCGCGGCGCAGCCGTGCCGTGCGGGCGCGCGGTACGGCTGCGCTGCACACCCGCCGGTGGCCTGGGGTCGCGTAGTGCGATGGAACCGCTGGTCGTCATGCGTCCTCCTCGCTCGATCCGGTGGCCCCGGCTCACCCGGGACCGCCGTGGACACCGGCCTCCCGCTCGTGGCGCGCGATCGCGCCGCGTGATGAGGAAGCCGAGAGGTGAGCCTAGAAGAACCGTTCGGTTTCCTGCGAGGTGGCCCTGGTCCGGGGGATGCGCACGCGCTCCGCACGGGTGTGTCGCGGGCCCGGCGCAGGCGCGGCGCGGGCCGGGCGCGGGGGGCGGTGCGTGCCCGGGGCGCTGGGCGGGGGCGCGGGGTGTCGCCGTGTGTCGCGTGTCGCGTGGGGGGGTGTGTCGCGGGGTGTGTCGCGGCGGGTCGGACCGGGGTCGTCCGGTGCGGACGCGGTCGGTGGATCGCTTCCGTACCCCCACGATGGACCCGCCCGACGCCTTCGGCAGGCCGAACCCGCCCCGGCGCGCCCGAACCGCGCCGGACGGGTGACGGCGGGTCGGCCGCCGCCGCGCGCCCCCTCCGGGCGACCGGGCGCCGCCGCGATGATGCGCAGGATGACGCGGGGTCAGCAGCCGAGGAGCGTGGTGGCGGATGAGCGTGACGGTGCGTGACAACCCGCCGGAGCAGGGCTTCGAGGCCCCGCCCGTGACCGAGCGCGAGCCGCCCGCCCGGCCGACCGAGGTGACCCGGACGGCGGACGGACGGCTGCTGCTACTGCTGCTGTTCCTGCTGGTCGGCGCCTGCCGGGCCTGAGCCCGCTGTGCCCGATCCTGCTGTGCCTACCGGCGCCTCAGCCGATCTTGACCAGCTGCCAGCGCTGGTTGGCGCCGCCGTCGGCCGGCCACTGGATCGCCTTGGCGCCCATCAGCAGCGACGCGCCGTCGACGTCCAGCAGCTCGCCGTCCGAGCGGGACTCCAGCGTGTAGCTGCCGCCGCCGGTCGGGACCACCAGCCACTGCTGGTTGGTGCCGCCGTTCGCCGACCAGAGGTCCAGCTGGGTCTCCGGGACGGTGCTCAGGTTCGGCACGTCCAGCACCTTGCCGCTGGCCACGCCGGTGACCGTGTAGTAGCCGTCGCCGGTGGAGGTGAGCCGCCACTGCTGGTTGGCGCCGCCGTCGGCGGGCCACTGGATGACCGGGGTGCCGTCGGCGGTGCCCTGGGCGTAGGCGTCGAGCAGCTGGCCGCTGTTCGCGCTGACCAGCCGGTAGGTGCCGTCCAGCGCAGTGGGAGCGCCGGGAGTGATGGTCAGGTTGCTGAACTGCGCGCCGTAGTAGCCGCCGGTGCCGAGCGCGATCTGGCCGGCGCCGTAGCTGGAGTCGCTCACCGTGGCGACCGTCGCGCCGTCGATCCGCGCGGTGATCGTGCTGCCCTGGAAGGACAGCGCCAGGTTGTGCCAGCTGCCCAGGCCCGGCGCGGCCACCGAGCCGCTCGCCAGGGTGGTGAAGGCCCAGGTGCCGTTGCTCTTCAGCAGGGTCCAGCTGCCGGTGTCGCTGATCTTCAGGTTGTAGGCGTTCAGCCCGTTGTTGTTCCGGCCCTGGGTGCCGACCCGGCCGAGCAGCTCGGCGGTCCCCGCGTGCTGGAGCAGCACGTCGGAACTGACCGTGTAGTCGCTCCAGCTCAGGTCGCCCATCAGGGTGTACGGCTGGTCGGCGGCCTCGTCGGTCCAGCGGATCGGGGTGGTCGGGGCCTGCTGCTGGAGGCAGCGTCCGGCCCGGCCGCCGTCGCACGGCTCGGTCTCGAAGGCGCCGTTCATCGCCGCGAAGTAGCGGGCCTCCTGGCCGGTGGCGGTGCCGGCCAGCGAGTCGCTGTAGGGCAGCGCGAGGACGCCGCGCTGCGGGGAGGCGGCGGGGGCCGCGCCCTGGCCGGTAGTGGTGGTGACGGTGTAGAGGTGGCCCGGCTGGAGGGTGAGCTGGTAGCCGCCGGGTGCGGCGGTGAGGTCGGGGCCGGGGACCAGGTGGGCGGTGGCGGCGCTGCTGGAGAAGTCGGTGGACCACACGTGCAGTGCTCCGGCCGGGAGCCCGCCCGCCACGTTCAGGGTGACGGTCTGCGCGGCCGTCGCGTCCATGGTCTCGAAGACGGTGCTCCAGGCGGCCTTGCCGGGGGCCGCGTAGCTGACGTAGCTGCCGTTCGAGCGGTTGCCGCCCAGGTAGCCGGAGGCGGAGTCCAGGTACTGCCAGCCGGGGGCGGTGAACTGGCTGGTCTGCGCGATCGCCCAGGTGCTGCGGCCGACCGCGTAGGCGCCCGACCAGGGCTGGTTCGCCGTGACCAGGCCCATCGAGTCGAAGCCGAGGTTCTGGTAGAGCGAGGCCACCACCGGCCAGTTGATGTAGGCGGTGAGCTTGGCGTCGAGGTAGCCGCGGTTGATGGCGCGGGCGATCGGCGCGGCTCCGGTGTCGGCGTCCTCCGAACCGTTCTCGCTGGCCCAGAGCTGCTTGCCGGTGGCCAGCGCGTCCGGGGTGGTGGAACAGGTCTGCATGGCGGACATGTAGCCGCACGGGTAGTGCGCACCGACGATGTCCACGGCGCCGTCGAGCGCGCTGTCGCCGCGCATCGAGGTGGCGATCGACCAGGTGTCGTCGGCGCCGACCACCTGGGTGCGGGTGTAGCCCTTGGCGGCGAGGGTGGCGTGCAGGTTCTCGTACCAGGCGGCGTTGTAGCCGCGCTCGTTCCAGCCGCCGAGGTAGTCGATGGCGAGGCCGTGCTGCTGGGCGCAGCCGAGCCAGGACATCAGGTAGTCGATCGTGTCCTGGGACCAGAAGTTGCCGTTGCCGACCCAGCCGGGGGCGCCCCAGGCGAGGGCGTAGAGCTTGATGCCGGGGTTGCGGGCCTTGGCCTGCTCCATCAGCCACCACTCGTAGCCGTTGTTGCAGTCGACGGTGCCGCGGGTGTGCTCGATGGAGGACTCGGCGCCGTCGGTGGAGTTGGTGTCGCCGCCGATCTCGACCTTGAGGATCTGCAGGGCGGCGCCGGCGCCGGGCTTGAAGAGGTCGTCCAGGATCTGGCTGCGCTGCGGCTCGGGGTAGTCGAGCAGCAGGCGGGAGTTGCCGCCGCCGCCGCTGATGGCGCCGACGCCGTCGAAGGTGCGGCCGGTGGAGTTGCCGTCGACGGTGATGGCGGTGGCGGTGGTGGCGGCAGCGGGGGCCGAGGCGGGGGTGGCCGAGGCGGGGGTGGCCGAGGCGGGGGTGGGGGCCCGGCCGGTGGCCAGGGCGAGGCAGAGCGCGAGGACGGCGAGCGCTGCGGTACTTCGCAGGCGGCCGGTGGGGGAAGCGGTTCGCATCGTGGTGCAGCCCTCCCGTGGGCAGTGGATTGGGTGGTGGATTGTGCGGACTGTCCACTCAAAATCACACTCAGACAACCAAAATCAAACGGTAGGGAGCAGTCAACACACCGTCAAGATGCGTGCATGCCAGGAACGTTGCCGCTCGGATGGCGCAGCGTTCGCGCGGCGGCCTTGGCGCGCGCTCCTCCAGGGGGATGGAGTATGGACTGACAGATATTGAAATCTGTCATCCGTCATGCCATAGTTGTCCGCATAGCGACCACCACTCCCGACAGGAGCCCCCCGATGACCTCCGCCCCCACCCGCAAGCTCGGCACCAACGGCCCGACCACCTCCGCGCTCGGCCTCGGCGCCATGGGCATGTCCGACCTCTACGGCCCGGCCGACGAAGCCGAGAGCATCGCGACCCTGCACGCCGCGATGGACGCCGGCATCACGCTGATCGACACCGGCGACTTCTACGGCATGGGCCACAACGAGCTGCTGATCCACGAGGCACTGCGCGGACGCGACCGCTCGTCCGTCCAGATCAGCGTCAAGTTCGGCGCCCAGCGCGGCCCGGACGGCAGCTGGCTCGGCGTCGACGCGAGCCCCGCCGCCACCAAGACCGCCCTCGCCTACACGCTGCGCCGCCTGCGCACCGACTACGTCGACATCTACCGCCCCGCCCGGCTCGACCCGAACGTCCCGATCGAGGAGACCGTCGGCGCGATCGCCGACCTGGTGCAGGCCGGCTTCGTGCGGCACATCGGCCTCTCCGAGGTCGGCGCCGACACGCTGCGCCGCGCGTCCGCCGTCCACCCGATCAGCGACCTGCAGATCGAGTACTCGCTGCTCTCCCGCTCCCTGGAGGCCGCCGTCCTGCCGACCGCCCGTGAGCTCGGCATCGGCATCACCGCGTACGGCGTGCTCTCGCGCGGCCTGCTGAGCGGCCACTGGGCCAAGGACCGCGAGATGGCCGGAACCGACTTCCGCGGCCACAGCCCGCGCTTCCAGGGCGACAACCTGAGCCACAACCTGGCCCTGGTGGACGCCCTGCGCACGATCGCCGAGGCCAAGGGCGTCAGCGTCGCGCAGGTGGCCATCGCCTGGGTGGCCTCGCGCGGCGAGGACATCGTGCCGCTGGTCGGCGCGCGCCGCCGCGAGCGGCTGGCGGAGGCACTGGGCTCGCTGGACGTCGTGCTCAGCGCGGCCGACCTGGCGGCCATCGAGACCGCCGTCCCGGCGGGCGCCGCCGCCGGGGACAGGTACGCTGCGGCACAGATGGCCCACCTCGACAGCGAGCACTGACACCGCGAGCACAGACGCACCCGGCACCGGGTACCCGTGACCCGGTGCCGGAACCAGTAAGGACGTACCACCCCGTGACCACCGACAGCGCACTCACCCCCGAGCAGATCCTGAGCGCGGCGGAGGACGTCCTGCGGCGGTTCGGCCCGGCCAAGGCCACCGTGGTGGACATCGCGCGCGCCCTCGGGGTCAGCCACGGCAGCGTCTACCGCCACTTCCCCAGCAAGGCCGCCCTGCGCGAGGCCGTCACCCAGCGCTGGCTGGACCAGGCGCACGACAGCCTGCAGGCCGTCACCGCCGAGACCGGCCCGGCCGGCGAACGGCTGCACCGCTGGCTCGCCACGCTGTTCGCCGCCAAGCGCCGCAAGGCCCTGGACGACCCCGAGCTGTTCGCCACCTACCTGTCGCTGGTCGGCGAGCACAGCAACACGGTCGCCGAGCACGTCGAGGTGCTCACCGGCCAGATCGCCGTGATCGTCCAGGACGGCATCTGGCAGGGCGAGTTCACTCCCGCCCACGTGCCGACCACGGCCCGCGCGGTGTTCCAGGCCACCGCGCGCTTCCACGACCCGGCGCACGCCGCGGACTGGGCCGGCGAGCAGGCCACCGCGGACTTCGAGGCGCTCTGGGCGCTGCTCAGGGCCGGTCTCACCGGGCGCTGGGGGAGCTCCGACGAAGGTTCAGGAAAGGGTGGCGCACCGTCGGGCAAGCGTGCCGCAGCCGCCCCTGAGGGTCGGTGAAATCCGTTTTCCACCGCCGGAGTTGATGATTTCGACTCGGCAAAAGATTGACGCGCACCTTGCAGCCCGCCGTGAACGCGCACTAACGTCAGGCCCGCACCAGCCCGGTATCGCCGGGGTGGTGCGGGCCGACTCATGTCATGCCCCTGACACCACCGGTTAGGCGCTAGTTCCCCCACCCGCGACCGGGCCGCGAACGAGCGGTCGGCCGCGCTTCTGCACAGCGCCACCCCCTGCACCTGATCTGCGTCCGCGCGGCATGCACCCATGCGCGGACACGCTCCGGCCGACGACTACCAGGCGTCGGCCATCCGCACGTGCCGAGATCCACCAGCACCGGGCGCTCCCCACGCACCGGCGTCACCCCAGCCGGGTGGAAGCGACCCCGACCCCCACGGAGGGTTCTCTCTTGCGCACCCAAACACCCAGCGGTCCGCGTCAGCGCAAGCTGCGCGCGCTGACCGCGGCCGTACCGGCCTTCGCGCTGACCGCGATGGGCCTGCTGGCCTTCACCGCTCCCGCGGCACAGGCCACCGGCGCCACCAGCGCCAACCCGGTCAGCGTCAAGCACGTCTGCGCCGCTCCGACGCACCCGGGCGAGATGGCCTGCCTGGCCCTGGCCCGTACGGACATCATGGAGCCGAAGGTGCTGTCGCCGAACGCGACACCGTCCGGCTACGGCCCCTCGGACCTGCAGAGCGCGTACAAGCTGCCCGCCAACGGCGGCGCCGGCGCGACCATCGGCATCGTCGACGCGCAGGACGACCCGAACGCGGAGTCCGACCTGGCCGCCTACCGCAGCCAGTACGGCCTGCCCGCCTGCACCACCGCCAACGGCTGCTTCAAGAAGGTCGACGAGAACGGCGGCACCAGCTACCCCACCGGTGACACCGGCTGGGCCGGCGAGATCTCGCTGGACCTCGACATGGTCAGCGCCGCCGCGCCGAACGCCCACATCCTGCTGGTCGAGGCCACCTCGGCCAACATGAGCGACCTGGGCACCTCGGTCAACACCGCGGTCTCGCTGGGCGCCAAGTACGTCTCCAACAGCTACGGCGGCTCCGAGGACTCCACCGACACCAGCTCGGACAGCAGCTACTTCAACCACCCGGGCGTGGCGATCACCGTCTCCGCGGGTGACTCCGCCTACGGCGCCGAGTACCCGGCCTCCTCGCAGTACGTCACCTCGGTCGGCGGCACCGCGCTGACCCGCAACTCCAGCGCCCGCGGCTGGGGCGAGACCGTCTGGTCGACCAGCAGCACCGAGGGCACCGGCTCCGGCTGCTCGGCCTACGACCCGAAGCCGAGCTGGCAGACCGACACCGGCTGCTCCAACCGCACCGTCTCCGACGTCTCGGCGGTCGCCGACCCGGCCACCGGTGTCGCGGTCTACCAGACCTACGGCGGCTCCGGCTGGGCGGTCTACGGCGGCACCAGCGCCTCGTCGCCGATCATCGCCTCGGTCTACGCCGACGCCGGCACCCCCGGCTCGGGCGACTACCCCGCCAAGTACCCGTACCAGCACACCACCGCGCTGAACGACGTCACCAGCGGCAACAACGGCACCTGCTCGCCGAGTTACCTCTGCACCGCGGGCACCGGCTACGACGGCCCGACCGGTCTCGGCACCCCGAACGGCACCGCCGCCTTCGCCGCCGGCACCAGCACGGGCAACACCGTCACGGTGACCAGCCCGGGCAACCAGTCCACCACCAGCGGCAGTTCGGTCAGCCTCCAGGTCAGCGGCAGTGACTCGGCCTCCGGCCAGACCCTGACCTACTCCGCCACCGGCCTGCCGACCGGCCTGTCGATCAGCTCCTCGGGCCTGATCACCGGCACCGCCACCGCCGCCGGCACCTACAACGTGAGCGTCAAGGCCACCGACACCACCGGCGCCAACGGCTCCGCCTCCTTCACCTGGACCGTCAGCGGCTCCACCGGTGGCAACACCGTCACGGTGACCAGCCCCGGCAACCAGACCACCACCAGCGGCAGTTCGGTCAGCCTCCAGGTCAGCGGCAGTGACTCGGCCTCCGGCCAGACCCTGACCTACTCCGCCACCGGCCTGCCGACC
>NZ_JARZAI010000008.1 GCF_029893355.1 Kitasatospora sp. MAA4 | reverse complement strand
GCGGGCTCGCTGCTGCTGTTGTCGATGACGCCGGCGGTGGCGGTCCAGGGGGCGGCGCTGCCGGTCTCGAAGCCGGCGTTGCCGAGGAGCTGGGAACCGCAGCCGCTGCCGCCGCCGCTGACGGTCCAGCTGAAGCTGGCCGAGCCGTTGGCGCCGGTGGTGTCGGTGGCCTTGACGCTCACGCTGTAGGTGCCGGCGGTGGAGGCGGTGCCGGAGATCAGGCCCGAGGAGCTGATCGACAGGCCGGTCGGCAGGCCGGTGGCGGAGTAGGTCAGGGTCTGGCCGGAGGCCGAGTCACTGCCGTTGACCTGGAGGCTGACCGAACCGCCGGTGGTGGTGGTCTGGTTGCCGGGGCTGGACACCGTGACGGTGTTGCCACCGGTGGAGCCGGTCTCGGTCCAGCTGAAGGAGGTGCTGCCCGAGGCGCCGGTGCTGTCCGTGGCCTTGACGGTCACCGAGCTGGTGCCGGCAGCGGTCGGGGTGCCGGAGATCAGGCCGCTGGAGGCGTTGATGCTCAGGCCCGCGGGGAGACCGGTGGCCGAGTAGGTCAGCGAAGCGCTACCCGAGTCGGAGGCACTGATCTGCAGCGAGGCCGCGGTACCGACGGTGCCGCTCTGGCTGCCCGGGTTGGTCACCGTGACGGTGTTGCCCTGGCCGCCGCCGCCCACGATCGGGTGCGAGATGGAGCACGCGTTGGTGTCGTTGGACCAGCTGGCCTGCTCGGCGAAGGTACCGGCGGTGCCCATGGTGACCATGGCCGCGCCACCGGCGGTGCCGGGCGCCAGCCACGCGCACTCGTCGGAGTTCTCCTGGCCGTTGAACGAGCTGCCGCTGACCTGGTTGGTCCAGCCGCCGGCCGGGAACTGGTCGGACATCATCTCGTGCCACTCGTGGCCGAGGGTCATCGTCCAACCGTCCAGGGTGCCGGGCGAGGTGACGAAGCCGACGCCACAGCCCTGGCCCGAGTCCATGTTGTACGGCTGGTTGCTGAACGCGAGGTCGCCGTAGGGCGAGTTCACCGCGCCACCGGTCAGCGAGGAGTCACCGGTGTAGTCGTGCCAGGCGCAGTACTGGCCCTGGTAGCTGTCCGGGTTGGTCCCGGTCGGCGACATGATCACGTAGTACGCGTGCCGGTTGGACGCGGCCGTGGTGTTGCCGAAGTGGGCGGCGGCCTTGACGGCCTCCGCGCCGAGCTGGTTCCCGGTCGTGGCACTCGGCGAGGCGGCCGAGTTGTCGTAGTACACGCCCGAGAGGATGCCGCCGGCCTGGTACGGCACGAAGCTGGCGTTCGAGGGGCAACTGGTCGCGCCGGTGGCCACGTTCGGGCCGTCGCACCACTGGGTCAGGTCGGCCGACCACAGCTCGTTGCCGGTGCCGATGCCCTTGAACATCTGCTGGGCTGCGCCGGCGGCGCCGTCCGCGTCGCCCGAGAACTTCGCGTTCCCGTTGCTGTCGGTGCTCTGGCTGCCCCACTGGGAGCCGTAGAACACCAGGTAGACCTGGGACTTGCCGTCGTTGACGCCGACCCCGTTGACGCCGCCGCCGTAGGACAGCGTCTCCGGCCCGGTCGCCGCGTTCGGCGAAGCCTGGCCGGCGGCCCACGACTTCATCTTGGCGTTCTGCTGGATGGTCGGCATCGCCCCGTGCCGGTACGCGTGCTGGTACTCGGGGCTGTAGGGGTCGGTGACGCTGCTGCTGACCTGCGTCGGGTGCGCAACCGGCGCGGCCACTGCCTGGGGTGCGGCAACGGCCAGCATGGCACCGGTTACCAGGGACAGCGACGCGACGCCGGTCAAGGCAAGTCGGGCCGCGCCGCGGATGTGGGGGGTACCCATTCTGTGGGGGATCCTCTCTGCTGCTGATCGCCCGCTGCCGGTTCGGCAGAACGGGCGGTCGGCTATGGGGGTCAGGGCAGCGAGACGCACCAGAGGCGTGCATGGCCTCCTGCGCAGTGACGAACGCCTGGCAGCTGCACATCTGGGCACGGCGTGACGTGGAACCCGGTGGAGCGTGGAACCTGAACCGGTGGAACCAACCATGCGGGCTCGCACGGTGTTTGGCCGTATGACAGGTAGTGCGCCGTTCGCTGCCGTGAAGCAAAGCAGAGTTGACGAAGGGGGGTCAACGGGCTTGCACAGCCCGATCCGGCTACCGCCGATATTCAGAGAGAACTGAGAAGTTGGCTCCCCGCCTCGGCCGCGCGGAACGTCCCGTCCCGCATTCCGGCGGGATTCGCGCGGGCCTGCGCATTCGACCTCGGGTATTCAGAGGATTCTCAGAGCGGTGCGGGACTGGCCGCCGGGCCGACGGTGAGTCAGGATCGGTCCACCGCAACGGCGTCCGTGCGCCGGCGGCGGTCCGTTCGGGCGCCCGGAGTGGGTGTGCACCGGCCCGATCGTCGACAGTTCCCGTCGGGCCAGCCCGCGGGGTCGGGTGCGATGGGGTCGCACGCCCGACGGGAACTGCCGATCGCGCACTCAGCGCCTCAGGCGGTCCCAGACCTGGACGCCGGTCGAAGCCACCGTCGCCAACGCCGCAACGCTCGGCGTCCACCGGCGAACGGCCCGTCCCGCACGGCGAGTTGCCCGCCGCCGTCGTCCGCTCCAGCCACTCATGGACGGCCCTCCCTCGCACGACTCAGCACCGCCTGTCACAGCATCAGGACTCTAGGACCTCACGCGTCCCTGCTGTCCGCCCGCACGGCGTCCTGTACACAAAAACCCGGCCCAGCCGGAAAGATGGCCCAGCCGACCGGTCCGCCATAGTCACGCCACAGCCGCGCCATGCAGACCACCTGGGCAAGGTGTACACACTCCGGGCTTTCGGCTCCGGGGCCCCTCGCTGCCTCCCTACACTCCTGCCATGACCAAGGAGTTCGTCCCCGTCCGGGAAGCGCGCGCCCGGTTGGCGGACGTCATCGCCCGCGCCACCCAGGGCCGCACCACCGTCATCACCCGCCACAACCGCCCGGTCGCGGCCGTGGTGCCGACGGAACTGCCGATCGAACACCAGCAGTTGCAGGTCGAGAAGATCGACTGGCTGCTCAGGGAGGGCCGGCACGAGTCCACCCACAGCCTGAGCGAAGTGAAGCTCGCCATCCACGATCGACGGCGCAACCGCCGCCACGAACGCGAGCTCAACGAGCATCTGCAAGAGCGAGAGGACCGGTGAGCTACACGGTCCGGCTCATCGCTTCGGCCTGCTCCCAGGCGCTGCGGCTCCCCGAGCACACCGCGCTGGCCGTCCTGGAGGACCTGGAGGTGCTGAGGCACTCCCCGTGCGCCCCGCCGTCGGCTCCACTGAGCTCCGGGCCGAGCTCCACCGGCCTGCGCTACCAGCGGAAGGCCGCGAGTGGGCACCAGGTCCTGTACACGGTCGACGAGGAGCGGAAGGCGGTCGTGGTCGTCCACATCGGTCGCCGCCCCTGATCGGGCCGGTGGCCGGTCAGGGGCGGCGCAGCCGTCCTACTCGCCTACTCCCGCCTACTCGACCATCGTCGAACCGGCAGCGTCCACCATGCCGTCGGCGACCGCGACGCCGCTCGAACCGCCGTTGTGCGAGCCGACGGTGTTGTCGTTGGCCGCGTCGAAGATGTCGTTCGCGGCGAGCTGGTTGTCGTTGCCCATCACGAACGTGTTGTTCGAGACCGCGTCCGCGTCATCGTCGCTCGCCGTCCCGGTGCCAGTGCCGGTGCCGGTGCCGACACCGACGCCCGACTGGGCGCCGTTGTAGGAGCCGACCGTGTTGTCGTGGCCGGCGTTGAAGATGTCGTCTCCGGCGAGCTGGTTGTCGTTGCCGATCACCAGCGTGTTGTTCGAGGCGGGCACCGCGTCGTTCGCGAAGGCGGCGGTGGGCAGGCAGACAGCGCCGAGAGCGGCGAGCACGACTACCGCGATTCTGACCGGGCGTCCCATGTCGGATCCTTCCGTTTCCTGGTTAACTTCCTAACACGGAGAGTAAGGTTCCCAGGTCCAAGCCTCGTGGACCGTCCCCCGGATGGCGTGTGTCGCCCGCGCCGTCCGTCCCGGATGTGGCGCCGACGGCCCGGGTGGTCCGGGATGATGGGCCTATGTCGCATTCGTTGAGCCGGCACCAGAACCGGCGGCAGCAGGTCGAGGAGGCGCCGGTAGCGGGGCCCGAGGTGGTCCCGGGTCGGCGGGGGCGGGCGCGGCTGCGGGCGGCCTGGCAGTGGGTGGGGGCGTGGGTGGCGACCGCGCCCGGCAGCTACATCTGGCTGCTCATCCTGACCGTCACGGCCCTGCAGTTCGCCCAGCTCCCGGCCCGGACGGCCAACGTCGTGCTGCGGGTGGACAGCACCAACCTGTCGGAGCTCTTCCACCACCCGGTCGCCGTGTTCATCCTCAGCGCGCTGTGGACCCAGACGCCGTCGCTGCTGAGCTACATCGCGCTGTTCCACGTCTTCCACATCCCCCTGGAACGGTGGGTGGGCACGGCCCGCTGGCTGATCACGGTCGTCTCCGCGCACGTCGGTGCGACGCTGATCAGCCAGGGCACGGTCTGGCTGGCGATCCGCTGGGGCGCCGCACCCGCCCACATGGCGCACACCCTGGACGTCGGCGTCAGCTACAGCCTGGCCGGGGCCGCCGGGCTGCTGGGGTACCGCCTCACCAGGCCCTGGCGCTGGGTCTACTTCGCGGTGGCGCTGGCCTACCTGGCGGCCAAGGTCGGCATCGGGCAGACCTTCACCGACGTCGGCCACCTCGCGGCACTGGTGATCGGCATGCTCTTCTACCGCTTCACCCGCGGCCGCCCGCTCTGGGACCCGCCACAGCTGGCCCGCGCCCTGGCAGCCAGGATCCGGACCAGCCGGAGTCGGGCTCAGTAGAGCGCGGCGACCAGCAGAACTTCGGATCTACTCGGCTACGGACGGCGGGCCAGCAGGTGGGCGTCGAGGAAGCCCCGTTCGGAGGCCGGGTCGTGGAGCAGCCGGGCGAAGGGGACGAGCCCGGCGTCGGCCAGGAGTTCGGCGAGGCGGTCCACCGGCCAGCTGTAGGCAGGTGTCACCTTGTGGTCGAATCGGACCGGCTCCGGTCCGTGGGTCCCGAAGAACGAGACCAGGAGCAGGCCGCCCGGGGCCAGGACGCGTACCTGCTCGGCGAGCAGCTCCGGCAGTTCCTCCGACGGGGTGTGGATCATCGAGTAGTGGGCCAGTACTCCGCCGAGCGCGCCGTCCTCGACCGGCAGGGACTCCATCCGCGCCTCCTGGAAGCGCAGCGCCGGATGGGCCCGCCGGGCGTGGTCGACCATGCCCGGGGAGACGTCGAGTCCGAAGGCGTCCAGGCCCAGTTCGTGCAGCATGGCCGTCAGGTGTCCGGGCCCGCAGCCGACGTCCGCTGCCCGCGGGTTGCCCGTCGCGCGCACCAGTTCGGCGAAGGTGCCGATCATGGCCCGGGCGAACGGCTGCCTCTCCAGCCCGTCTGCGAACAGCGACGCGTAGAGCTCGACGACCCCGTCGTAGGCCGCCCTGGTTTCGTCCTGATGATCCGCCACGGGAAGGACTCTAGTGCTGATCCGATGAAGCTCTACGAGCCCCGGGGGTAGCTGCGCTTGATGGTGCCCTTGGGGTCGGCCTCCAGGTAGCCGCTGCCGTCGTAGGCGTCGGAGAGGTAGACGCTGATGCTCGGGCTGCCGTCCATGAGGTCGGGGCCGACGATGACGTAGCGGCTGGTCGGGTGGGCGACGTTGAGGGTGTCCTGGGCCTTCTGGAGCAGGGCCGGCAGGATGCTCCAGTCGAAGGTGCGCAGGTCCACCGTCGCGTTGTCGCCGCTGTCCACCGAGCCGCCGGGCGAGTGGGTGACGGCGCCGTCGCGGTAGTCGACCTCGTCGTAGTGCAGGGGGTCGGCGGCGGTGGGCACCTCGGCGCTCGCGTAGCCGGGGTAGACGACGAGCTGGACGACCCGGCCGTTGGTCATCAGCGGGCTGATCGCCGCGACGGTGCTGCGCATGCCGTCGGGGGTGAGCAGGTCCTTGACGTCAGCGGCGGGCGTGGACGCGGCGGCGGGTGCGGACCCGCTGCCGGTGGCGGGTGGGACGGCGGCGGCGCCGGGGGTGGTGCTGCTGGACGCGCGCGGGGTGCTGCCGCCGCTGGGGCTCAGGGACCAGACGAGGACGCTCGCCAGCGCGACCGCCGCGATCACCGCGACGGAGCTCGCGCCCACGACCCTGCGTGCGCGGCGCGCGGAGGGTGCCGGGTGGGCGGGGCCGCCCTTGTCCAGGTTCACCACCGGGCCGAAGGAGCCGACCGGGCCCGGGTAGTTCACCGTGGGAGCCGGGGCGGCGAAGGCAGCTGACGGCACGCGGTCGGTCGGTGCCCACGTGGTCGGGACGGCGTCGTGGGCAGCGTCGTGGGTAACGTCCTGCTCGGCCGCGGCGAGCAGGCGGTCGAGTTGCTCGGCGTCCGGGCGGGCGGCCGGGTCGCGGGCCAGCAGCGCCGCCAGCATCGGGCCGAGCGGTCCCGAGCGGACCGGCGGCGGCAGCGGCTCGTCGAGGACGGCGGCCAGCGTGGCGAGCGTGGTGCCCCGGCGCAGCGGGTGGTGGCCCTCGACGGCGACGTACAGCATCATGCCGAGCGACCACAGGTCGGAGGACGGATTGCCCTCCTCGCCGCGGATCCGTTCGGGAGCGATGTACTCGGGCGAGCCGATCAGCGCACCGGTCGCGGTGAGGGTGGCGGAGCCGTGCACGGCGGCGATGCCGAAGTCGGTGAGCACCGGGGTGCCGTCGGTGCGCAGCAGCACGTTGCCGGGCTTGACGTCCCGGTGCTGGATGCCGGCGGCGTGCGCGGCCCGCAGGGCGGACAGCACGCCGCGGCCGATCCTGGCCGCCTCCGGCACGCTCAGCGGGCCCTGGGCCAGCCGGTCGGCGAGGCTGCCACCGCCCACCAGCTCCATCACCAGCCACGGGTGGGCGTGCTCGGCGGTGTCGACGATGTGGTGGATGATCACGACGTTGGGGTTCTGGAGACGGGCCAGCGACCGCGCCTCGCGCAGCACCCGCTCGCGCATCTCCAGCTGGCCCGCCGGGTCGGCCGCGGCCATCGCCGGGTCGCCGGTGCGGACCTCCTTGAGCGCGACCTCGCGCTCGAGGGCGCAGTCGCGGGCCCGCCAGACCAGGCCCATGCCTCCGCCGCCGAGCTGGTTCAGCAGTTCGAAGCGGCCGTCGATGAGCCGTGTTTCCGGCCCGCCAGTGTTCATGACGGTCATCGTAGGGGTCGGGACCGACGCCCCGGTGCCGGGTACCCGGCACCGGGGCGGGTCAGCACCCGTCGTGCGTCACCGCTCGTTCTTGGCGAACCGTGCGATGGCCTCCAGGACCGCCTGCCCCATGGCGGGGCTGCCCGTGTGTCCCGAGTCGTCGATCACCTTCAGCTCGGCGTCCGGCCAGGCCTTGGCCAGCTCCCACGGGCCCTTCAGCGGGCAGCCCAGGTCGAGCCGCCCCTGGACGATCACACCCGGGATGCCGGCCAACCGGTGGGCGTCACGCAGCAGTTGACCGTCCTCCAGCCACGCGCCACGGGCGAAGTAGTGCGCGCAGATCCGGACGAAGGCCAGCAGCGCATCGTCCGGCCGGTCGCTGTAGACATGCGGGTTGCCGAGTGCCTCGTGGGCGACCACCGCGTCCTCCCAGGTGCACCAGTCGCGTGCCGCCTTCATCCGGGCCGCCTCGTCCGGGCCGTTCAGCAGCCGGTCGTAGGCCGCCAATAGGTCGCCGTCCCGGTCCGCGGCCGGCAGGGCGTCGCGGAACGCCTCCCAGGGGCCGGGCAGCAGCCGGCCCACACCGCGGTAGAGCCAGTCGATGTCCTCCTGCCGGCCCGTGAAGACGCTGACGATGACGATCTCGGACACCCGCTCGGGATACCGCTCGGCGTAGGCGAGGATCAGCGTCGAGCCCCAGGAGCCGCCGAACAGCATCCAGCGCTCGATGCCGAGGTGCTCGCGCAGGCGCTCCATGTCGGCGATGAGGTGCTCGGTGGTGTTGTGTTCGAGGCTCACGGCCGGGTCGGAGGCGTGCGGAAGGCTCTCGCCGGTGTTGCGCTGGTCGTACCGGATGACCCGGTAGACGTCGAAGTCGAAGCTGGTGTTCGGGCCGCCGCGGCGCCCTCCGGCGCCGGGGCCACCGTGCACGCACAGGACGGGCTTGCCCTGGGGGTTGCCGCTGACATCCCAGTAGATCCGGTTGCCGTCGCCGACGTCGAGCAGGCCGTGGTCGTACGGCGGGGTCCGTGGGAACGACTGGTACATGGCGGTCTCCTCCTGGCGGGCGCGAAAGCAACTCGCAAGGCTAGCCGGTGGCTTGAGCGACGTCTCCTGATTTATCCGCATCGGCGACGAACCGCAGCAGGTGTTCGTTGACCAGCTCGGGACGCTCCAGGTTGAGTCCGTGGCCGGCCCGTTGCACGATCTCGGCCCGGACTCCCGGGATCAGCGCGGTGACCCTGCGCAGGACCTGGCGCGGCCGCAGCAGGGCACTGCGGCTTCCCAGCAGGACGAGGACGGGCAGCTCGATGGAGCCCAGCTCCTCGTCGGTGAACGGCCGGGCTGCGGGCCGGGTGTTCGGCTTGTAGGTCCGCATGCCCAGCATCAGCGGAGCGATCATCTCGGGCGGTGAGCCGAGCGCGGGGTTGGCGAGCAGGCGTCCCAGCGCGGGACGCAGCCGCCGCGGGGCGAGCATGCCGGACAGGCCGCCGATCATGTGTGCGTAGAACCGCGCGGGGACCTTCTCGATCCCGCCCGGGTCCAGCGGCGCGATCGACGCGAGGCGCTCGGGCGCGTGGATGGCCTGGTTGAGGGCCAGCCACCCGCCGTAGGAGAGGCCGACCAGGTGGACCCGTTCCAGCCCGAGACCGGCGAGGACCTCTCCGAGCCAGGCCGCGTTCTGCGCGGATCCCGTGGCGACGGCGCGTTGGACGCTGCGGCCGGGGTCGTCCAGCGTGTCGATGGCGTAGACCGGGTGGTTCTCGCCCAGGGCGGCGACCTGCGGGTACCAGTTGGACGGGTGCCCGGCATGGCCGTGCAGCAGCACGATCGGCTCGCCGGTCCGGGAGCCGTAGCGATGGACGTGGACGGTGCCGTAGGCGGTCTCGACGTCCAGTTCCTCGCGCGGGCCCGGCCACAGGCCCATCGCTCGGTCGTAGGCCGCAAGGAACTTCGTCCGGGCTTCCTCGCTGACGAAGCGTCCGACGCTTGTCCTGGTCATGAATCCCTCCTCATGCACGTACAGCAGCGTTTGATGGTATGTTTGTACCATAAAAACGTTCGAAGGGAACCCGATGCCGAAGCTGGTGGATCACGAGGAGCGGCGGGCCCACATCATCGACGCCCTGCTGCGCACGGCCGCGGAGACCGGGCTGCACGCCGTCACCATGCGGTCGGTGGCAACCGAGGCAGGCGTCTCGGTGCGGCTCGTGCAGTACTACTTCGACACCAAGGAGCAGTTGCTGCTGGCCGCCCTGACCCGGCTGGCCGCGCGCATGGGTGAGCGGGTCCGCGACCGGGTGAGGACGGTCGGCCCCTCGCCGGCTCCACGGGACATCGTCGAGGCGGTCCTGCTCGAAGCCGTCCCCACCGACGAGGAGAGCCGGACCTTCCACCTCGTCTACACCGCGTACGCGGTGCTCGCCGTCACCGACCCCGCCCTCGCCGGCCAGCCGTTCCTCGCGGCACCCAACGAGATGGAGGACTTCCTGGTCGGCCAACTCGCCGCCGCCCAGCGGACCGGGCAGAGCGATCCGCGCCTGGACGCCCGCCAGGAGGCCGTCGTCCTGCTGGCCGTGTCCGCCGGCCTCGGCCTGAGCGTCCTGCTCGGGCAGCGGACGGCGCAGGACGCGGCCGCCGTCCTGCGCTACCACCTCGGTCGGCTCTTCCCCGAACGCCGTTGAGGGATCGTCAGCCGCAGGGTGCTATCAGGTGATAGCTTACGGCCATGGCGATCGTTCTGCATGTGGACCTCCCCTGGGTCCTCACGGTGACCGAGCGGGCCGGGCTGAGCGATCCGGCCCCGCTCGACTACGGCGTGGCCGTCGCCGCGGTGGAGCGCCACCGGGCCGTCCTGGCCGGTCAGGACGTCTACGGCGGCGCCTTCGCCCGGGCGGCGGCGCTCACCCACACGCTGGGCCGGCTGCCCTGGTTGGAGCGCTCCAACCTCCGGGTGGCCGTCGCCGTCGCGCACGGCTACCTGCGCGACAGCGGCGTCCCGGTGACCCTCGACCAGGACCGCGCGGCCACCCTCGCCTGCGCCCTCGAACGGCCCACCGGCACCGCCACCGAGATCGCCGATATCCTCAAATCCTGGCGCAGCTGACCAAGTCGACGAGGAGAACCGCGACATGACCGATCTCAGGGCCGACTTCCTGTCCACCGCCCGATCCGCCGGCCTCCTGCTGCACGATCCGGCGGTGGCCTCCGCCTGGGACAAGCCGAGCGCGCTGGCGGAGTTCGGCGTCGCCGGCCTCGCCGGGCACCTGGCCTACCAGGTGCTCTCCGTCGTTCCGGCGCTCTCCGGCGAGCAGGCACCGGAGCCGGTCATCTCGCTGCTCGACCACTACGCGCGGGCGCAGTGGCTCGGCACGGGCGTCGACTCCGAGGTCAACGTCGGCATCCGGCGAGGGGGCGAGGCCGCCGCCACCGAGGGGGCGCAGGCACTGGCGGCCCGCTTCGACAGCGCCCTCGCGGAGCTGACGGACAAGCTGGCGACGACGGCGAACCGCCCGGTGCGGATGCCGGTGTGGGGACCGTGGACGCTGCTGCTGGACGACCTGCTGATCACCCGGCTGATGGAACTCGCGGTCCACTCGGACGACTTGGCGGTCAGCGTGGGGATCCCGACGCCGGAGCTCGCGCCGGGCGCCGCCACCGCGGTGATCGACCTGCTCTCCCGGCTGGCCACCCGTCGGCACGGCCAGAGCGCCGTCCTGCGCGCGCTCAGCCGCGCCGAGCGTGCGCCGGACCGGATCAGCGCCTTCTGACGGGCGGCCGCCCGGCGGTGTGTCAGCTGGCTGCCTCCTGGGAAGAAGCCAGCTCGCGGCGCCGGCGCCCGATCCCCTCGGGGTCCCAGCCGGGATGCGGCACCGACGCCAACAGCAGCCTGGTGTACGGGTGCTGGGGCGCGGCGAGCAGCTCCGCGACCGGCTGGTGCTCCACGGTCCGTCCCCGGTACATCACCAGGGCCTCGTCGCAGACGTAGCGCACCACCGCCAGGTCGTGGCTGACGAAGACCAGGCCGATGCCGGTGTCGCGGCGGATGTCGGAGAGCAGGTTGAGCACCTGCGCCTGCACCGAGACGTCCAGCGCCGACACCGCCTCGTCCAGCACCAGGACGGCCGGCTCGACCGCCAACGCCCGCGCTATCGCCGCACGTTGGCGCTGACCGCCGGAGAGTCCGCGGGGCAGCGCGGCGGCCTCGCGCGCGCCGAGCCCGACCTGCGCCAGCAGCTCGCGCACCCGCGCGGCCCGGGCCGGGCGGTCGGCGCAGCCGTGCAGCCGCAGCACGCCGTCCAGGGTCGCCCCGATGCTGATCCGGCCGTCCAGCGAGAGGTAGGGGTCCTGGAAGACGATCTGGACAGCCTTGGCCCGGGCCAGCCGCGCGGCCCGGCCACGGGTGCGGGCGGCCAGCGGCGCGCCCTGGACCAGGATCTCCCCCTGGTCGGGGCGTTCCAGGCCGACCAGCATCCGGACGGTGGTGGTCTTGCCGGAGCCGGACTCGCCGACCAGGCCGAGGGCGCCGCCGGCGTACAGCGAGAAGGAGAGGTCCTCGACGGCGACCAGCCTGCTCCCGCCGGTCGGGTAGGTCTTGCGCAGGCCCGCGGCCTGGAGCAACGGGGTGGTGCTCAACGGTCCACCTCACTCAGTACGGTGTCGGCCAGGTGGCAGGCGACCAACCGCCCGCCCGCAGGCTCCAGTTCGGGCGCCGACTGGTCGCAGAGCCCGGGGCGGGCGAAGCGGCAGCGCGCGGCGAAGGCGCAGCCGGGGGCGCTCTCCAGCAGACCCATCGGCACGCCGGGGATCGGCGTCAGCCGCTGCGGCGCGCCGTGCAGCGGCGGGGAGGAGCCGAGCAGGCCCGCGGTGTAGGGGTGTCGGGGTGCGGCGAGCAGCTCGGCGGCGGTCGCCGTCTCCACGATCCGGCCCGCGTACATCACGTAGATCCGGTCGCAGCTGGCGGCGGCGAGGTCCAGGTCGTGGGTGATCAGCAGCAGGCCCAGGCCGCGGTCCTGCTGGAGCGCGCGCAGGACCGCCATGATCTCGGCCTGGGTGGTGACGTCCAGGGCCGTGGTGGGCTCGTCGCACAGCAGCAGCCGGGGATCGGCGGTGAGCGCGCCAGCGATCATGACGCGCTGGAGCATGCCGCCGGACATCTGGTGCGGGTACTGGCGCAGGTGCCGGGGCGGGTCGGGCAGGCCGACGGCGGCGAGCAGCTCCAGCGCGCGGGCCTCGGCCTCGGCCTTGCTCCGGCCGCCGACCAGGCGCAGCGCCTCGGTCAGGAAGTCGCCGACCCGGCGCACCGGGTTGATCGCCGCCCGCGGGTCCTGGAAGATCATCGACGCCTTGCCGGTGCGCACCGCGCGCAGGGTCGCGGCGTCCGCGCCGATCAGCTCGCAGCCGTCGACGGTGACCCGGCCGCCGGTGCTCGCGCCGGGCGGCAGCAGGCCGAGCGCCGCCCGGGCGGTCACCGACTTGCCCGAGCCGGACTCGCCGACCAGGGCGACGGCCTCACCGGCCTCGACCTGCAAGAACACGCCGTCCAGGACCGGCCGGGCCATCCCGGGCAGCAGGACGCTCAGGTCCTCGTAACTCAGCAGCGGCATCAGGACTCCCTCCCCGCGAGGCGGTCGCCGAGGTGCTCCCCGACGACGTTGAAGGCGACGACCACCAGGACCACCGCGACGGCCGGGACGATCGCGGACAGCGGCTGCCCCTCCAGGACGGCCGCCTGCCCCTGGTTGATCATCGCGCCCCAGTCGGGGGTCGGCGGCTGCACGCCCAGGCCCAGGAAGGACAGCGCCGCCAGGTCGAGCAGCGCGTAGCCGAAGTTCACCGTCGACTGGGCCAGCACGGTGGGCATGATGGTGGGCAGCAGCCGACGCAGCGCGACGAACACCGAGGAGTGGCCCTGTACTTGATAGGCGGCGATGTACGGCCGCACCTTCTCCTGGGCTGCCAGCCCGCGCACCAGGCGCGCGGTGTACGGCGTGTACGCGACGGCCATGGCCAGCACCGGAGCGGTCAGGCCCTTGCCGAACAGGGCGACCGCCAGGATCGCCAGCAGCAGCGCCGGGAAGGCGAACAGGATGTCGAGCACCCGGCCGAGCACGGTGTCGATCCAACCGCCGCGCCAGGCGCTGAACAGGCCGACCGCGATGCCGAGCAGCGTGCTGAACAGCACCACGGCCAGCGGTCCGACCAGGCTGGTGCGGGTGCCCTCGATCAGCGCCGAGAAGGTGTCGTGCCCGCCCTTGTCGGTGCCCAGCCAGTGGCCGGCGCCGGGGCCGACCAGGGTGTTGCCCAGGTCGCCGAAGGTCGGATCCTGTGGCGCGAGCCACGGCGCGAGCAGCGAGACCAGCACGAACAGGGCCAGTACCAGCACACAGGCCCGCAGCAGCGGTCCGCCGCCGATCCGCCGAGCCCAACTCAGGGCGCTCATCGGGCTCCTCCCGCCGCGCGCACGCGCGGGTCGATCAGCGGATAGACCAGGTCCACCGCGGTGTTGACGACGACGAAGGCGGCGACCACCAGCAGCACGATCGCCTGGACGACCTGGAAGTCCAGCTCGTCCACGCACTGCACCAGCAGCGATCCCACCCCGGACATGCCGAACGCGGTCTCCACGATCGCGGTGCTCACCAGCATCCCGGAGACCAGCAGCCCGCAGACGGTGGTGATCGGTCCGAGCGCGTTGCGCAGCACATGGCGCCGGATCACCGTGCCCCGCGGCAGCCCGCGGCTGAGCGCGACCTCGACGTGCTCGCGGCGCAGCTCGTCCAGCATCGCCGAGCGGGTCACCCGGGTCACCAGGGCCATGAAGGTCACCGAGAGGGCGATCGCGGGCAGCACCACGTGGTGCAGCCGGTCCAGCACCCCGGTGCCGTTGCCGATGGTCGGGAACCAGCCCAGCTTCACGCCCAGCACCGAGCGCAGCACGATCGCCGCGACGAAGGACGGGACGGCGGCGCCGACCGTCACCAGGAGCAGCACCGCCGAGCCGGTGCGGGTCCCGCGGCGCAGCGCGCCGACGATGCCGGCGCCGATCCCGACCACCGCGATCATCAGCGTCGACACCCCGACCAGCAGCAGGGTGGCCGGCAGCCGGGACCACAGCACCTCGCCGACGCTCTGGTGGAACAGGTACGAGCGCCCGAAGTCGCCGTGCAGCACGCCGTCCAGCCAGTGCCAGTAGCGCACCGGGAACGGGTCGTTGAAGCCGTACTGCTGCCGGATCGCGGCCAGCTCGTCGGGGCTGGGACTGCGCCCGCGCACCAGGAAGGCGGCCGGGTCGCCCGGCGCCAGGTAGAGCGAGGAGAACACCAGGAACGAGGTGACCAGCAGCGTCGCCGCCATCCCCAGCAGCCTGCGCAGCGCTGCGGTCATGACCGACGTCATCTGCTCGCCCCGATCTGGGCGGCCCACGGGTAGTAGAGGTAGGCGATGGACGGCTGGACGCCGCTGATCCGCTTGCCGAGGAAGACGCTGACCGGCTCGGTGTAGAGCGGCAGCCAGGGCAGCTGCTGCATGGCGACCTGCTGGGCGGCGGCGGTCGCGGCGGCGTGCGCGGCGGGGTCGTAGGCGGCGACGGCCTGGTCGACCGCCGCGTCGAACTGCGGGTTCGACCAGCTGCCGTAGTTGCTGAACGCCCCGGTCCGCAGCGAGCCGTACATGTCCAGCGGGTCGGTGATGGAGGTGTACCAGAAGGTCAGGAAGAGGTCGACGTTCTGGCGGGCGGCCGGGTCGGTGAAGAGCGCGGTGTACTTGTCGGCCGAGATGGTGTCGATCTCCGGCTTGAGGCCGATCGCGGTGGCGGCCTGCGCGACGGCCTGGGTGATGATCGTGGTCTGCGAGTCCAGCGGGCTGGTCGCGATCACCACCTTCTGCCCGGACACCCCGGCCTGCTGGGCGAGCGCCTTGGCCTTGGCCGGGTCGTAGGGGTAGGCGGGCAGCGCCTTCAGCGCGTCGGCGGCGGCCGAACCCGGCGCGCCGTTCCAGTTGTTGGCCGTCACCAGCGAGTCGGCCACCTCCCCGACCCCGCCGGCGCCGGCCTTGACGATGCCCTTGCGGTCGATGGCCATCAGCAGCGCCTGGCGGACCCGGGCGTCGCCCAGCGGGCCCTTGAGGTTGTTGACCACCTCGTCGGCGACCGTGGTGTTCTGGCCGAAGTAGAGCGAGCCGGCCGGGGTGGACTTCAACTGGTCGTACGCGTCGGCCGGCACCATCCAGCCGCCGTCGACCTCGCCGGTGCGGAACGCGTTCACACGGGTGGTCGGGTCGGACAGGAAGACGAACTTCACCTGGCCGGCCTTGGCCCTGAGCTGCGGGTCCCAGTAGTCGTCGAAGCGCTTGAGCACCAGCGACTGGCCCGAGGTCCAGGAGGAGAAGGCGAACGGACCGGTGCAGTTCACGCCGTCGGCGGGGTTGCCGTAGTCCTTGCCGTCCTTGGCCAGGGTGGCGGCCGACTCGACGGTGCCGGGGCTGGCCGCCATGTACTTGTTGAAGGTGGAGTCCGGCGCCTTGAGGGTGACGGTGACCTCCATCGGCCCGGTCCGGTCGATCGACTGGACGTTGCGGAAGGGGTAGGACCAGTCGCCGGCCACCGCGGGGTCGAGGTTGCGGCGCAGCGAGGCGACCACGTCGTCGGCGGTGAGCACGGTGCCGTCGTGGAAGTGCACGCCCGGGCGGATCTGGTAGACCCAGCTGGTGGGCGTCGGGTTGGTGTAGGAGGTGGCCAGGCCGGGCGAGGTGGTCAGGTCGGGGTTCCAGCGCAGCAGGCTCTCGCAGACGTTGGCGAGGATCTGGTTGGGCGGGAAGTCGAAGGAGTAGGCGTAGTCGATCGAGGCCGGCTCGGCGAAGAGCGACCAGGTGAACGAGTCGATCGGCCCGGCGGCGGCCGGCGTCGTGCTGCTCAGCTGGTACGCGGCCGCCACGGCGCCGCCGTCGGGGTGGGCGGTGCCGCTGCACGCGCTGGTGGCGAGCGCGGTGGCGGCGATCACGCCGAACACCAGGCTGGAACGAAGGTCGGGCATGGGGGTCTCCTCAGGAGTGGGAAAGCGACTCAGGAGTGGGGGGCAACGCGGGAGAGGGGGGCGACGAAGACCGCGCGGCCCTCGATGTACGTGCGCAGCACCCGGGTCCGGCCGATCTCCTGGACCGGGTGCGCGAAGGGGTCGCGGTCCAGCACCACGAGGTCCGCGTACTTGCCCGCCTCGACCGTCCCGGTGACGTCGTCCAGGTGGTTCACCCACGCGCTGCCGGCGGTGTAGGCGGTCAGGGCCTGGGCCAGCGTCAGGGCCTGCTCGGGGTAGAACGGTTCGCGCGGCTTGCGGTCGGCCGCGGCGTTGGGTGCCTGGACGGGCACCGCCCGGTTGACGGCGACGTGGATGCCCCAGAGCGGGTTGGGGCTGCTCACCGACCAGTCGCTGCCGGCCACCAACCGGGCGCCGGCCCGCTGGAGGTCGCCGAACGGGTACTGCAGGGCGGAGCGTTCGGGGCCGAGGAAGGGGATCGTCAGCTCGTCCATCTGCGGCTCGTGCGCGGCCCACAGGGCCTGGATGTTGGCGGCGGCGCCCAGTTCGGCGAAGCGCGGCAGGTCGTCGGGGTGGATCACCTGGAGGTGCGCGAGGTGGTGGCGGTTGTCGCTCACGCCGTTGGCCGCCCGGGCGGCGGCGAGCGCGTCGAGGGCCTGGCGGACGGCGCGGTCCCCCAGCGCGTGGAAGTGGACCTGGAAGCCGGAGCGGTCCAGCGCGCAGACCGCCTCGGTCAGCACCTCGGGGCCGACGAAGGTGAGGCCGGAGTTCGCGGTGGGGCAGCCGCAGCGGTCGAGGTAGGGCTCCAGCATGCTCGCGGTGAAGTTCTCCGCGATGCCGTCCTGCATGATCTTCACGGTGGTGGCGTTGAACCGGCCCAGCTGCCCGCCGCGGCGGCGCTCCTCCAGCTCGGGGAGCTGGTCGAGCCCGCGTTCGCGGTCCCACCAGAGCGCGCCGACCACCCGGGCCTGTAGCGACCCGTCGGCGGCGGCGCGCAGGTAGACGCCGTAGTTGTCGGGGTTGCCGGGGAAGGCGCCGATCATGGCGTCCTGCCAGCTGGTGACGCCGAGTGAGAACAGGTGCTGCTGGGCAGCGAGCAGGCCGGCGTGCGCCTCCTCGGGGGTGGCGGGTGGGACGTGCGCGGCGACCAGGTCCATCGCGCCCTCCTGGAGGGTGCCGATCGGGCTGCCGTCCGCCTCGCGCTCGATCCGGCCGTCCGCCGGGTCGGGGGTGTCGCGGTCGAGGCCGGCCCGGCGCAGGGCCGCCGAGTTGACCCAGGCGCCGTGCCCGTCCCGGTTGGTGAGCATGACGGGCCGGTCCCCCACCACCGCGTCGAGCATCGCGCGGGTGGGGATGCCGCCGGGGAAGACGTCCATCGACCAGCCGCCGCCGCAGATCCAGTCGGCGTCCGGGTGGGACTTCGCGTACGCGGCGACGACCGCCAGGTAGCCGTCCACCGAGCGCTCGGCGGACAGGTCGCAGCGCAGCATCTGGACGCCGGCCACCGCCGGGTGGACGTGGGCGTCCTGGAAGCCCGCGACCAGCAGGCCGCCGTTCAGGTCGACGAACTCGGTGGACTCGTCCGCCAACCGCCGCACCGCCGCCTCGTCGGCGACCGCCAGGATCCGGCCGCCGCCGACGGCCACCGCCGCGTCGATCGGCGCCTCGGAGAGGCCGGTGAAGACCCGGCCTCCGGTGAAGACGGTGTCGGCGCGCTGCCTGCTGTGTGCCATCGACGGTTCCTCCGGCTCTGCGTGGGTGTTGAGGAGGAGTGAACGGCAGCGCAACACTGTTGTCAACGTTGTTGTCAGAACTGTTGCGCTGGGTCCCTTTCAGCTCGATACACTGGCGGCACCATGTCGAAGCCATCTCTCACCCCCGCCCGGTCCAAGCGCGTCGGCTCGCAGCTGACGCCCGAGGCGATCATCGAAGCCAGCCTGCGGATCGCCGCCCGAGGCAGTGCGGACGCCTTCACCGTCCGGCGCCTCGGCGAGGAGCTGGGCACCGATCCGACCGCGATCTACCGGCACTTCCGCGACAAGGACGAGCTGCTGCTCTCCGTCGCCGACCGCACGCTCGGCGAGGTGCTGGACAGCATCCCGCCGGGCCTGGACTGGCAGGACCGGCTGCGAGCGCTGGCCCACGCCTCACTGGCGGTCGCGCTCAAGTACCCGGCCGTCAGCTCCGCGATGGCCAGCCGCACCACCCGGCGCGCCAATGAGTTCCGGATCGTCGAACTCATCCTCGGCGCCGTCACGGAGGCCGGCCTCGACGGCGTGGACGCGGCCGTGCACTACCGCATGGTCGGCGACTCGCTGCTGGCCTACGTCGGCCAGCGGGCCGCCTACCTGCTCTTCGACCCGGAGGTGCGGGCCGCCGACGAGTCGTCCTGGACCCGCGAGTACCGGCTGGTCGACGCCCACGGGTTCCCGCACATCACCCGGCTGGGGCAGGAGCTGGCCGAGGTGACGCACGACCAGATCTACCACGCCCGGGTCGAGGCGCTGATCACCGCGATCGAGCGGCGGGCGCAGGCCGTGCGCGGGGCCTGAAGCGGCGCCGTACGGACCGTGAGGCTTCCGTACGGTTTGCGCAACAGTGTTGACAACAGCACTGCGCCAGCGGTTCACTCCCCAGCAACTCGGTAGCCCTCCCCCACGAGACGAGGCACCCCATGCACCGTGAACCCACCAACCCCCCTGCCGCCGGCGGGCATCGGGCCGGTCTGCCCGACCCGCTGCGCGCCGTCCTGGCCACCATCGGCGAGGCCCGCCGCCGGGCGATGCCCGTCGCCGAGGTCGCCGGCGAACGGGCCGAGCGAGCCGAGCGCGCGCTCAGCCGCCGCCAACTGCTGGGCAGCGCAGGCGCCCTGGCCGCCGCGGCCACCGTGCCCGGCGCCCTGCTCACCCCGACCAGGGCCGCCGCCGCGACCCCCGCCACCGCCCCCCGGGTGGTGATCGTCGGAGCGGGCCTGGCCGGGCTGCGCTGCGCCCACCAGCTGTGGAATCGGAGCAAGCCGCTCGCCGCGACGGTCTACGAGGCCGACACCAGCCACCTCGGCGGCCGCTGCTGGTCGCTGCGCGGCTTCTTCGCCGGCGGCCAGGTCAGCGAGCACGGCGGCTCGTTCATCAGCTCCACCGACACCGCGGTGCTCAGCCTGGCGAACAGCCTGGGCCTGCAACGCGAGTACGCCAACGGCGGCGCGCTCGCCTCCGGCGCCTACACCTCCTGGATCAACGGCGCGCTGTACGGCGGCGCCCAGCAGCAGAGCGACTGGACCGCCGAGGCGTACACCGCCTTCAACGCCTCCTACCAGGCCATCGGCACGCCCCGCTACGACAGTTACACCGCCGAGGCCCACCGCCTGGACCAGCTCTCCTGCCTGGACTACCTCGCCGAGATCGGCCTGCCCGCGAGCTCCTCGCTCGGCCAGCTGATCCAGTCCATCCAACTCCAGTCGGGCGGCGAGCCCGGGCAGTCCTCCGCGCTGAACATGATCAGCTTCCTCGGCGCCTCCACCACCTTCGACGGCGCGAGCGGCTTCGACGAGAAGTACCACCTGGCCGGCGGCAACGACCAGCTGGTCAGCGGGATGATCGGCCAACTCCCGGCCGGGACCGTCCAGCAGGGCTACCAGCTGATCGCGCTCTGCCAGAACGGCGACGGCAGCTACACCTGCACCTTCCAGCACGGCGGCAGCACCGTCTCGGTCCCCGCCGACCACGTGGTGCTGGCCCTGCCGTTCAGCACGCTGCGCAACGTCGACCTCTCGCGGGCCAACCTCTCCGCCCTCAAGACGACCGCGATCACCCAGCAGGGCATGGGCCAGAACGCCAAACTGGTCACCCAGTTGACCAGGAAGACCTGGCCCGCGCTCGGCTACAACGGCATCACCAACACCGGCCCGACCGGCTACCAGACCGCCTGGGACGGCTCGGTCAACCTCGGCGCGAAGGGCGCACCGGCGCTGCTGGTCAACTTCCTCGGCGGCGACGGCGCCCGCAACTCGCTCACCGGCGCGGCACACGGTCCGGCGCCGACCGCCGACACCAACGCCTTCCTCAGCCAGATCGAACAGCTCTACCCTGGCACCACCGCCGCCTGGAACGGCCTGGCGTACGAGGACCACTGGTCGCTGGACCCCTGGCACCTGGGCGCGTACCACTACTACAAGCCCGGCCAGTACACCTCCTTCGCCGGCTACGAGGCGGTCCAGGAGGGGCGGATCCACTTCGCCGGCGAGCACACCGACGTGGACAACGCCACGCTGAACGCGGCGGTGGCCTCCGGCGTCCGGGTGGCCGGCGAGATCACCGCGCAGATCTGAGCGGTCACACTGACAGGCGGTCGGGCCGATTCGATACAGTCCCGACCGCCCCACCAGCGGCAATCCGTGAATAAATGCTCCAACTGACATCCACAGCCTCACGAAGGACAGAGGGCACCATGAGCACCGTCAACGGCGGCATCTCGTTCTGGTACGCGCAGACCGGCCTCCCGGCGCCGCGTCCGCCGCTGCCCGGGGACGCGAGCGCCGACGTGTGCATCGTCGGCGGCGGCTACACCGGCCTCTGGACCGCGTACTACCTGAAGAAGGCACTGCCCTCGCTGCGGATCACCGTGCTGGAGCAGAAGTTCTGCGGCTACGGCGCCTCCGGGCGCAACGGCGGCTGGCTCTACAACGGCATCGCCGGACGCGACCGCTACGCCCGCCGGCACGGCCACCGGGCCGCCATGGCACTCCAGGAGGCGATGAACCGCACGGTGGAGGAGGTGGTCGAGGTCGCCGCCGCCGAGGGCATCGACGCCGACATCCACCAGGGCGGCGTGCTGGAGGTCGCCTACACCCCCGCCCAACTCGCCCGCCTGAAAGCCTTCCACGAGGCGGAGGTCGGCTTCGGCGAGACGGACCGGCTGCTGCTGGACGCCGAGGAGTCGGCCCGGCGGATCCGGGTGGCCGGCACCCTCGGCGGCACCTGGACCCCGCACGGCGCGCGGATCCACCCCGTCAAACTGCTCGACGGCCTGGCCCGGGCCGTCGAGCGCCTGGGCGTCGTCGTGCACGAGTCGACCACCGTGACCGAGATCGCGCCGCACCGCGCGGTCACCGCGCACGGCACCGTCAGCGCCACGTACGTGCTGCGCTGCACGGAGGGCTTCACCGCCTCGCTCAAGGGCCAGAAGCGGACCTGGCTGCCGATGAACTCCTCCATGATCGCGACCGAGCCGCTGCCGCAGCACGTCTGGGACAGCATCGGCTGGGAGGGCCGCGAGACGCTCGGCGACATGGCGCACGCCTACATGTACGCGCAGCGCACCGCCGACGACCGGATCGCGCTCGGCGGGCGCGGCGTCCCGTACCGCTTCGGCTCGCGCACCGACAACGACGGGCGCACCCAGGACGCCACCATCGAGGCGCTGCGCGAGATCCTGGTCCGCTTCTTCCCGGCCACCGCGGGCGCGGCGATCGAGCACGCCTGGTCCGGGGTGCTGGGCGTGCCGCGGGACTGGTGCGCCGCCGTGGAGTTGGACCGCTCCACCGGCATCGGCTGGGCCGGCGGCTACGTCGGCAGCGGCGTCGCGACCGCGAACCTGGCCGCGCGCACCCTGCGCGACCTGGTGCAACTGGACTCCGGGGAGGGCACCGCCACCGAGCTGACCGGCCTGCCCTGGGTCAGCCACCCGGTCCGCCGCTGGGAGCCGGAGCCGCTGCGCTGGATCGGCGTGCACGGCCTGTACGCCGTCTACCGCGGTGCGGACCGCCGCGAGCTGACGGGTCGAGGCGCGAGCACCGACTGGGCGGCCCGCATCGCCGACCGCGTCTCGGGCCGCTAGCCGTCCATGGTGGGTTCGGTGCCGTCGGTGAGGAAGAACTCGGCGCGATCCGCGAGGCATACCGCCGCCTCATGACCGAGCACAACCGCGACGCTCCCCTCACCCGGAGCTGCGCCTGAACTCCTCGAGCTCGCGCTGCACCTCGTCGGCCGCCGGATCGCCGGCGGCCTGCAGCAGAGCCAAGGCGCTTGCCATCGTGGCGTGCGCGTCGTCCGCGCGCCCCAGATCACGGAGGCAGCGCGCACGAGAGCGCAGCGCGATGGCCTGACCGTGCGGGTAGCCGGAGTCCCCATGGGCGTTGGCGGCTTCGCCGAAGGCCGCCTGTGCGGAATTCAGGTCGCCCCGCAGCAGTGCGACCTTGGCCAGGCCGGTGAGGGCGAACCCGATGGTCTGTCGGTCGGCCGAGGCTCGCAGCTCCAGGCTCTCCCGGTAGTTCTGCTGAGCCGCCTCCGGGTTGCCCTGCGCCAAGTGCAGGTCGCCGAGCTGGCACAGCGAGATGGAAATCTCACGCTGATTTCCGAGCGAGCGGCGAATGCGCAGCGCGTCCTCCATCACCTGGGCCGCCTGCGCCAGCCGCCCCTGGGCGATCAGCGCCGTGCTCAGGTTGTGCAGGCTTTTGCCCTCGCCCTCGGCATCTCCCAGCGCACGCCACAGCGCCGCCGCTTCCCGATCCCTCTCGGCGGCTTCAGCGTTCAGGCCCAGTTCGTGCAGCGCGCC
The DNA here is from genome assembly GCF_029893355.1 of Kitasatospora sp. MAA4. GTDB lineage: Bacteria > Actinomycetota > Actinomycetes > Streptomycetales > Streptomycetaceae > Kitasatospora. The sequence goes on along the minus strand of NZ_JARZAI010000008.1, from coordinate 247,344 downwards.
GCCGAGGCTCATCAGACTCCATGCCTCACCCCAGCTGTCCCCGGCCCGGCGGGCGGCGTCCAGCCCGATCTCGCAGACCTCGTGGCGGTCCGCGTGATAGGAGCGCAGGACAAGGGGGGTGATCAGCGCCATGGCGATGCGCCAGCACAGGTCGTCCTCGCCGTTCGCCGCTGCCGCCCGGACCATCGCCATGGAGTTCAGCCGCTCCGAGTCGCACCAAGCGAGGGCCTCCTCGTACGAGGTGAACGGTTCACCGGCCTCTTCGGCCGACAGCACGTGACGGCGCCCTGGAGCGAGGACGCGATCGGCCGCGTCGATGCGGGAGAGATACCGCGTCAGCAGTCGGCGCCGCGCCAGTCCGATTTCCGTACCGGGCTCGTCCTCCTGAGCGCGCTCTGCTGCGAACGCCCGCAGGAGGTCGTGAAATCGGAAGCGTGACCGATCCGATGGCTCCAGCAGGCTGAGCTGGACCAGCCGGTCCATGCGGCGCACGGCCTCGGCCTGTTCGACGGCCGCCAGCGCGGCGGCGTCGGCCGCGCTGAAGTCGGCTCCGGGATGAAGTCCGAGCAGCCGGAACGTCCGGGCTAGGTCATGGGGGAGGTCGGCATAGGACCAGGAGAGCACCACACGAAGCTCCGTAGATGAGTCGCCGTCCAGTGGGGAGAACGTGTCCAGAGCGGCACGAGCGTCCTGCAGCTCTTCGATGATCTGCGCGGCGCAGTCACCGAACGAGTCGAGGCCTCGGGTCGCCAGCCGTTCGAGAGTAATCCGCAGTGTCAATGGAAGGTAACCGCACTTGCGGGCGATGTTGTCGGCCAGCAGCAGTTCGGTCTCCGGCAAACCTTCCCGGTCATCGATGAGCATCTGAACTGCCACGTGGTCGTCGAAGGGTTCCAGGCCAATCCGCAGTGCCCCGAGCTGGACCGCGAGTCCGGTGAGCCTGTTCCGGCTCGTGATCACGGTAAGCGAGGTGCTGACTGAGGGGATCAACGGCCGGACCTGGCGAGCATCCAGGGCATTGTCGAGGAGCAGCAGAAAAGACCGGCCATGGGTGATCGACCGGAAGAGGGTGGCACGGCTGTCCTCGTCGTCGGGGATCTTGTCCGCGGGCACGTCCAGCGCACGCAGGAACTGTTCGAGCACCTGGCTCGCGGTGGCGGTGGGCCCGTCCGAGAAGCCGCGCAGGTTGGCATACAGCTGGCCGTCGGGGAACTGGTCGGCGATCGCGTGGATCCAGTGGACGGCGAGCGAGGTCTTGCCCACGCCACCCATGCCGCTCACGATCACGATCGCAGGCTCGTCGGCCAGCTGACGCCGCTCCAACTTCGCATTCAGGGTACTCAGGGCGTCTGCCCGGTCCCGGAAACCGGCAACTCGGGGCGGCAGCTGATGCGGCATCGGCGTAGGAGCTGCGGCTGCCTCGCCGATTGTGAGGTGGCTTATGACTCCGGCCTGTACGACGGTGTGCGCGGTGCCCGAGAAGTCGGCGTCGATTTGCAGGTATCCGGTGTTGGCGATGCTGCCTGCGGTTGCGTATGCGTGCCCTGTGTCGCTGACTGGTCCGAGGGCGGCAGATTCGGGGGCCGATGAGCGGAAGCCGGTTACCGCAGTCGAGCCGTCCGTGGCGTGGGCGTCTCCAGTGTCCGTGACGCCCACGGGGATGCCTGGTCCGTCCCGGCGGCCGGCCCCATCGGCGGCACCGGGGCGGCGCTTCCACCAGCGCATGGCAAACGAGCTCCCTTGTTCGCGAATTTGCCTGGGGCCGGGTCAGCTGTAGTCGACGCCGGTACTGGCAGTGCTTCCAGGACCGGTCGCGGTGGCATCGTCCGGCTTGTCCAGCAACCAGAACAACGGTGTGGAGACGATCCCCGCCGATGCAACCACCACGATCGCAGTCTTCCAGCCTCGCGACACGCTGACCCCTCCCCCTCGCCAGGGTGCACCCGGCCGGGTGCATAACCAACACTACGTCCTGATACCCGACTTGCATCACCGTTGGGGGAACGGCAGCCGCCTGGGGACGATGTCGCGAATGCTCACGTCCTTGGCAGGCTCGGGGCATGTCCTTCCACGGTCCTTACGGCGCGTCAGGTTCTGGCGGGGTGAAGCTTCACCCCGCCGAAAACTGCTCTGAACTGTCGCGCACCAGCCCTTGCGCGACACTTGTCACACACCGGAGAACCGGCAAAGCCGCACGTCAAACGACCTGCCAGAGCAACCGACACCGATAGAAAGGCCCTACATGAACTCCACGCAGCCGGTGTCCAGGGAGTAGTAGGCGCCCAGCACTTGGATGCGGTGCTCGGCGACGAGGGGGGCGAGCAGCGGGTCCTCGCGGAGCTGGTCGGCGGTGAGGCGGGTCTGGGCGCGGACGGTGTTGTCGACCTGGTCGCCGGGGAGGGGCTTGGCCGCCTCGTAGGCGGGCCTGAGGGCTTCGACGACCGCGACCAGGTGAGCCGGCACTTCGGTGCCGTTGTTGAGGGCGTCCACCGCGAACGTGACGGCGCCGCAGCGCTGGTGGCCCATCACCACGACCAGCGGGGTCACGGCCTCCTCGGCGCCGTACTCGACCGCGCCCTGGATCAGGTCGTCGTTGGTCTGGGCCGCGGTTCGCACGACGAACAGGTCCCCGACCCCGCGGTCGAAGACGATCTCGGGTGGCACCCGGGAGTCGATGCACGAGAAGACGGTCGCCAGCGGGTGCTGTCCCGCGGCCACGGCCAGGCGGCGGGCCACGGTCTGGTGCGGATGCAGGAGTTCGCCGGCCACCCAGCGCTCGTTGCCCTCGACCAGCCACCGCAGCGCCTCGTCCGGCCCCGGCGTGTTCGCGTCCGGCACCAGCGGCTGCGACGGATCAGCGATGCTGCGGGGCTGGGCGAACGCCCGGGCGGTACCGAGGAGCGGGGCTGCGGCCAGTGCGCCGGCGCCGCCGACGAGGAAGCGGCGCCGGGTGGCCGAGCCGCTGTCAGGTGGTGAGTCATGCATCGGTGATCTCGGCCTTCCTGGTGGTCAGTTCCTCTTGCCGCCCCGACCCCGAGTCTGGACGCCGACCCGCCGAACCCGCCTCGCCACACCGCGCCCGCCCCCGCCCGGCGGCTGCGGATCACCCGATCGGCCCCCGGGCTCGCTACCTCCGGCGGGCGATCGTGACGATCTCGCGACTCGTAGCGGTGATCGGCCCCCGATTCCAGTCGCCGTACCGCGCCTCGACCTCGAAACCCGCCTCGGCGAGGAACCCGTCGAGCGCCGCGACGTCCAGGAACCGCAGGCTGTCGCGGTCGACGCGGAGCACCGTCCCGTCGGGCTCGGCCGTGGTCTCGCGGAAGGTGACCACGCCGTCCAGGACGGACTCGACCTCGTGCCAGACGCGCAGGGCGCGGCCGCCCGCGTCGACGTCCCCCGCGTTCGAGGGGTTCCACTGCTCCCAGGCCCGCGCCTGGGGGTGGCGCGTCTCGAACGCGAACCGGCCGCCCGGACGCAGCGCGGCCCGGACCGCCGGCAGCGAGGCGCGCAACTCCTCATCGGTGACCAGGCACTGGAACGCGTGCCCGGTCATCGTCGCCAGCGCGAACCCGGCGCCGCCCGGCGCGTCCACCGCCCTGCCCTCGACCCACTCGATGTCCCCCCGCCGCCGAGCCCGGTCCAGCGAGGCGACATCCGGGTCCAGCCCGACGAGCCGGCCGCCGTGCCCGTGCTCACGCGCCCAGTGCAGCATGGCGCCCGTCCCGCACCCGACGTCCAGCACCGAGTCCGCGCCCCGCACCAGTTCGTCGTAGAAGCGGTCCCCGTCCCAGCCGTCCGGATCCCAGGGGTTGAGGACGTCGTACAGCGCGGCAGCGTCAACATCAGAGAACATCGCGCCAGTGTCCGCCCAACTCCCCTGCGCCATCAACCGATTAACACCTGGACGACCAGTGCGGGGCCGCTCCCAGCGGTGTTCTATGCGCGCGGCTTGCCCTTGCACTGGTCCCGGTAGCCGATCACGTCCGAGACCCACTTCTTCCAGTCGTCGGTGGACATGTTGAAGGACACCCGGTCGCAGAGTTCCTGCACGGGGTTCGGAAAGACGTGCCAGATATGCGCGGAACTGTCGGTGCTGCCAAGGGAGATGAGGTGGCCGCCGTCGGGGGTGAAGGCCAGGGCCACGACGGGATCGGTGTAGGCGGGGATCCGGGCGGAGATCAGTGTGGCGCCGGCCGGGTAGATGACGACGGCGCCGTCCGAACCGGCGGAGGCGTACCACCAGTTGTCGGGACTGTAGGCGACGGCCGTCACTCTGCCGCGGTGTACGCCGACCGAGTCGAAGGATTTGCTGCCATCCTCCAGCCGCCAGACCACGCCGTCGTCGGTCCCGTGGATCAAGGTGTGGCCGTCCGGACTCAGGGCCATGGCAGTGACGTTGCTCGGCGCGGTGTAGACGGGAAGTGATCTGGCGTTCGCCTCGGCGATGCCGACTTTGTTGCCGCAGCTGTACACGACGCGCTTGCCGTCGCGGCTGACGACGATGTCCTGGGCGGCGCAGCCGATGTCGATCGACGCCCCGGGTTTGCCCGTGAGGCTCGCATCGAGATCCTCGAAAACCAGCTTCCCGGACTCGGATCCGATCACGATCTCCTTGCCGGAGGGCATGAAGGCCGCGCTCGTGACCGAGCTGATGGATGGATCGAGTTTCAGTGGGCGGGCGGTGGTTCCGTCCCACCGGAGAAGTCCACCGGCACCGTCCGTGAGCAGCATCGATGTGCCGCCCGGCACATAGCTGATGACCTCGGCACCCGCGGGGACTAGCAGGGTCGCGGCTTCGGTGCCGGTCTCGTCGTTCCACAGGTGCACACCGGAGGGGCTGCTCACAACCACGTCAGTGCCACGCGGGTCGACCGCCATCACAGGCCCGGCCGCGGCGAAGCCGGTCATGGCGTCCCACCGGCGCTCGGTGGCGTCCGTGCTGAGTGAGATCAGGTTCTTTCCGTCCGAGGTGAACCGGACGTAGTTGACGACGTCGGCGTGGCCGGTCAACGGGTAGCCGATCGCCGTCCCGCTCGCCGCGTCCCACTCGCGGATGGTCTTGTCCTGACCGGCGGTGGCCAGGCGAGTGCTGTCGGGGCTGAAGGCGATGTCCTCGATGCGGCCTCGATGACCGGACATCACCGGGCCCTCGGATTTCCCGGAGGCCGGATCCCACAGCTGCAGGCTGCCGTCGTCGGTGCCGACGGCGAGGCTGCGTCCATTCGGACTGAAAGCGATGCTGGCGATGTTGGCGGTCGGATAGGGAATGCGGATCTCGTCGATGCCGTCAGCGCCGAGGCTGCGAACACGGACAGCCGATCCGCCGTCATCGGCGCTGTCAAAGGCCACCCTTCGGCCGTCAGGACTGAAGGCGACATGCCCTGCTGCGGAAATGACGGGTGCACCGATCGATTTTCCGGTACGGACGTCCCAGAGACGCAGTCCTCCCCCGCCGACCAGTGCGACGGTGTTCCCGTCCGGACTGAGCGCCATGGATTGGGTGATGATGCTGTCCGTGGCGAACTCGGCGGTCTTCTTCCCGGAGGCGGTATCCCATTCCACGATGTGCGTAGCGTACGCGGCGGCGACGCGACTTCCGTCAGGAGTGAACGCGATGGCGGCAACGGAGGAGTCGCTGGTCGCCGGGTGCTCCAGCGCGGGTCCGGAAAACTGCCCGGTCTGGGTGTTCCACAGCTGAAGTCCCCCCTTGTTCGCAGATACGGCGCGCAGACCGTCAGTGGTCAGGACGGTGAGGCCGGCCTCAACGTGCGGGGCGGGTTCGACGACGCTCAGGAGATTCGGACGGGCGTAAACGGCGCCGAGCGCGGCGTTGTATGCGGCGCCCTTCACATCGGATGACACGGCCAGCGACTGCGCGGCCATCAGCCATTGATAGGCGCGAACGTCGTCACCGGTCTCGAGGTCGGCCAGTTGGGTCTGTGCCCGCGCGATCAAGCTCAACGCGGTGGCATCGCTGGCGTTGCTGATCGCCCTGTTCTTCTCGGCGTTGGCCAGCAGGTACTCGCCTCCAAAGCTGATCGTCAAGAGGAAGATCGCCGACATGACCAACGCGCCGGTGGCCACCAGCATCCGATGTGCTTTGACGTCCTCGTTGTCGAGTTCGCGTTTCGAGCGGCCGTGCACCGGAGCCGCCATCGTCGCGATCGCGCTGCGGAACTCGCTGTGCCGCAGCGACAGATGGGGAACGTCGCGGGACCAGGTGAAGTCCTGCCAGAGCGGTTCCGCGTCGAAGTATCCGGACAGGCTTCTGGGTAACGCGTCGGTTAACTCCCAGTCGAAGTCGCCCTGCTCGTCATCCCAGCGGATCGTCCCGTCGGTCAGCGCGATGACGAACGTGTCGTTTCCCTTGGTGCGCTGCCAGAATTCGATCTCCTTGCGCACCCATTTCGACTCCGCGGCGGCCGGTGACGCCAGCAGCACGAAGAACCGTGCGTCGGCCAACGCCTGCTCGATCGAACTGCCGAGGGAACCGGACGCGGACAGGTCCGTCTGATCCCGGAATATGTGCAGCACGGGTCTCTTGTACCACTTCTTGGCGAGCCGCGAAAGACCACGCTGAATTGCCGGAGCGAGCCGGGAGTCGACCGCCCTGCTGTAGGAGACGAATACGTCGATCCGGTTGCTTCCGCGTTCTGCGCTGCGTCCTTTTCGCACCCTACTGCTGCGCGATCATTGCGGCAGCGTCCGGCACTCCTGCCAGCTTGGCGAAGCCCAGTGCATAACTGTGCATGCGGGCTTGCAGTGCCCGGAGTTCCTCACGGCAGACCCCGCTGCTCGACCACTCCGCATCAGGCCTGCCGGGGTGCAGATCCTCAAACTCCTTGAGGAGCGGATGCCACCTCGAAAGGAACGGGCGGAGTTCCTTGTTGAGCATGTTGATCGCGAGGTTCTCCACCGTCAGACCGCCGGCGGCCGGAACGGAGGGCCGACTGGACTTCAGTACCTCGCGAGTCGTGCTGAAGAGTCCATAGAGCGAGGTGAGCGCCTCGCGAATTATTCCTTCACCGTCACGCAGTGACTGGGTGGACGTCCGCGTCACCGTTTCGATGAAAAGCTGCCAGGCGACCTGCCGGGCATCGTTGTTGACCACGAAGGTCAGTTCGCTGAGCTGGGGAACGGTGATCTTCACCTCGGTCAGCCGGCCCGCGCGAACATAGAACTCGTACGCCAGGACGGCGGCCATTCCGGCGACTCCGCCCGCAATGCCGTACAGGACACATCCGTGCGTCTGGGCAACGGTGAACACTGCTAAGCCGGCGATGCACCCGGTGAGTATGGACACCGTCCTCAACGCGGCTCGCGATCGCAGAATCTGAGACACTGCACCGCCTTGGATGTGCATATCCGGGCCTTCCTGTTCTTGATGCCCTCGGGGCCACGGGTGCCCCACCCCATCTGCCCCTCAACCCCCATGAGGGTCCATCATGTCCCGACGCGCCGTCAGACGGAAGCGGTAGTGGAGAGCAGCGAGAGGCGGCTCGCGGTGCGGTTGACGTCCGGGGAGAGGGAGTCGCCGATGCACGAAGCCCCTGCAGAGCCATGGAGAGCCGTACAGGGGCTTCGTCGAGTGACGGCGCTTTTTGGGCGGTACGTGCTGTGGGCCGGTCAGTTTCCAGGGAGCCGGTAGAGGTGGAAGTCCATGTTGGCGCCGTAGGGGAGGGTCGGTTCGGGGGTGATGGTCCGCAGGTGGATCGCATCGCGGAAGGAGGTGGTGAGCGAGTCGCCGGCGATCTGGTCGTTGGTCTTGATGGCGACGAGGCAGGGCAGGCCCGCGCGGTGGCGGCGGATGTCGTCGAGGATGGCGGGCACCGGGGGTGAGGTGGCCTCGAGGTCGAGGCCGGCGGCGGTGAACGCCGAGCCCCACGGGGGTTCGACCACGTAGGTGTCGTGAGGCCCGCGCGGGGTGAGGGACGCGAGGAGCATGCGGTAGTCGGTCAACCGCAGGTCGATGGCAGAACCGATTCTGTCCAGGTTGTGGCGGGTGGCCTGGTACACGTCCGGGTCGAGTTCGGAGGCGAGGACCGGCAGCCCGAGGCGCTGCCCGAGGTGGAAGCCGAAGTTGCCGGAGCCGCAGAACAGGTCGACGATCATGCCGCCCTGAGTCGGCAGCGGCCCGCTGCGCAGGTCGGCGAGGGCGTCGGCGACGGCGGCCGAATATGCGTCGATGGAACACTCGATGGTGGTGCGGCCCAGCAGGCGCAGGCCCTTGGCTTCCATGTCGGGGGCGGGGATGCCGTAGAGGGACAGGCCCTCGGGTCGGCCGTAGATGAGCCGGCCCGCCTCGCAGAGTTCGGCGCCGGTCAGGACCCGGTTGCGGGAGGGACCGAGGAGCTCGTCGCGGAAGCGGAAGTACGCGGCATGGCTGCTCTCGACGGTGCTGGCGGCTGGCTCGACAGTGCTGGTCACGGGTGCGGGCTCCTGGGTCTGGGCATGGAAAATCACACCGATATGCACGGTGCGTGAGAAGTCGACTCCGCAGTGTAGTGTCCGTGGCGACGTGTTGTTGACCATGGAAATGGACCGCTCGCGATGACCCCTGAAGCGACCCTCGCTCCCTCGGCGTGCCCGGATTCCGCCGAACTCGCCGCCCGCCCGTTCGACGCCCTCGGCCTGACGTACGAACAGACCTACGTCCACCTGCCCGCACAGCGCGCCGCCATCGACTGGCTGATCGCCCGGCTGCCCGCCCGGGCGAAGGTGCTGGACATCGGCTCGGGCACCGGCCGCCCCACCGCCGACCTGCTCGCCCGCGCCGGCCACCTGGTGACGGGCATCGACGTCTCCGCGACCATGGTGGACCTCGCCCGCAGCCAGGTGCCCGCCGCCCGCTTCGAGCAGGCCGACGTACGCACCGCTGGCTACCCGAAGGGGAGTTGGGACGCGGTCTGCGCGTTCTTCCCGCTCCTGCAGATGTCCCGCGCCGACCTCGACCGCACGCTGGAACGGATCGCCGACTGGCTGGCCCCCGGCGGCTACTTCGTCTTCGCCACCGTCCCGTTCGACGCCGAGAACCACCCCATGACCTGGATGGGCCACCGGCTCACCGCCACCAGCTACCCGGTCGAGGTCTACCTGGAACGCCTGCGCGCGGCCGGACTCGAGATCCTGCACCACCAACTGAGCGTCTTCCACCCCGACTTCCCCGGCATGGGCGCCGAGGAGCACTTCTTCGTCCACGCCCGAAAGCCCGGCGGACCCACCGTCCCCGCCCACGCCCTGGCCGCCCCTTATCCGCACCCCGAGGAGTACCGCGGCCCGCACGAGCTCACCCAGCACGGCTGGCTCGCCGTCGAGGCCCGCTTCGAACGCGAGGACATCGACCCGGTGGTCGAAGCCCTGGCCCGCAACGAGCGCGTGGTCGACGTCGGCGGCGGCAGCGGCGCGGTCGTGCGCGCCATCACCCGCCGCCTGGGGGCCTGCACGACCATCGAGCCGCACGCCGCCCGCGTCGAGAGCATGCAGGCGCTGTGCACCGACGGCGTCACCGTCCTGCCCGGATGCGCCGAACAACTCCCGCTGGCCGACGCCTCGGTGGACGCGGCCGTGGCCACCTGGATGCTCCACTACGCCGACGATCCGCAAGCGGCCGTCGCCGAACTGGCCCGCGTCGTGGATCCCGCCCACCCCGAGGCCAAGGTCGTCCTCGTCCAGGGCTCGCCCGACAACGAGCTCATCGACCTGTGGAACCGCGTCTGCGCCCCGCTCACCGGTGAACAGCCCGACCACCAGGGCCAGTTGCTGACTCTGGCCGCCCGGACCCTGGCCGAGCACGGCTTCCAGGACATCGCCCTGCACCCGGTCGCCGTCCGCGTCGCCTTCCCCGAGCCCGGCCCCCACGCCAAGGCCGAGGCCGCCGCCGACGCCCTCGCCGACTTCTGGCATACCGGCCACGCCCAGCGCGACCAGCTACGCGCAGCTCTCCTCGCGCCGCTGGCCGAACACTTCGCCACCGGCGCCGACAGCATCAGCGACAACGGCGTCATGCTCGTCGCCCGCCCCCGCCGCAGCCTCTGACCACCACCACTCCCCTCGGAAGCAGACGCCATGACCCCGCCGTCCCTCGCCCCCGTCGACCCGTCGCTGCCTACGTCCGCCGAGGTCGGCGCCTGGTACGACGCCGCCGACGACCTCTGCAAGCTGATCAGCGGCGACAGCTTCCACTACGGCATGTGGCGGCCCGCAGACCTCGACGGCCCACTGCCCGCTGCCCAACTGGCCACCCAGGCCCAGAACCGGATGACCGAGCACTTCTGCGAGCTGCTCCAACTCGAAGCCGGCCAACACCTGCTGGACGTGGGCTGCGGCCACGGCAGCCCCGCCATCCACGCCGCCCAGCAACGGCACTGCGAGGTCACCGGCTGCAGCATCAGCCACGCCCAGGTCCAGGAGGCGACCCACCGCGCCACCGTCGCGGGCCTGAGCGACAAGGTCCGCTTCGCCTTCGGCGACGCCATGGACCTGCCCTACGCCGACCAGGGCTTCGACGCCGTGTGGGCACTCGACAGCTTCCCCCACCTCAACAACCCCGTGCAGGGCCTGCGCGAACTGACCCGGGTCGCGCGCCCGGGCGCACCGATCCTGGTCACCTTCTACACCCAGCGCGTCCCCGCCACCGACGCCGAACTCGCCATGTGCCGCGACAGCTTCGCGTTCTGCCCGCTGCCCACCCAGGACCAGGTCCTCGACCAGATCCACGCAGCCGGGCTCCCCCTGGAACAGCTCCGCGACCTGACCGAGCACATCACCCCCACCAGCCAGGCGTACAGCCGGATCTACCGCGACAACCGCGCCCTGATCGCCGAACGGTTCGGCAACCAGTTCACCGACGCGATGGACACCACCCTGGCCGACACCCTCGCCTTCCTCTCCGACAAGACCGGCTACCTCGCCTGCCTGCTGCGTCGGCCCGCACACCGCTGACGCCCGATCCACACAGCACACACCCAAGGAAACCGATGACCGCCCCGCACCCCGACTGCCCGGCCCACGCACCCGGCGCCATCGCCCGGCACGCCGCCGAGGACTTCACCCAGCGCTACGCGCACCTGCGCAAGGACCACCCCGTCTACCACGACCCCGAACTCGACCTGTGGATCGTGGCCCGCCACCACGACATCGACACGGTCCTGCGCGACCGTGACCACGCCTTCACCCCCGCCCACAGCTACGACCCCGTCCAGCACATCAGCCCGGCAGCAACACGCATCCTGACCCAGGTGCAGGACGTCCCCGTCACCGCCTCCACCGACCCCCCGCTCCACAGCCGCTACCGCGACGCCCTCACCGCCGTGTGGCCGACCAGCGCGAGCCAACTGGCCCCCTGGCACGCACACATCGAAAAGCGCGCCACCGAAGCCGCGACCGCCCTCGCCGAACAGCCCTCCCGCCGCGCCGAGCTGCACCGCGACTTCGTACACCCCCTCACCTCCCGCATCATGGCCGACCTCATCGGCGTCGACCCCGAGGACGAGCAGATCGTCACCGCCGGCTCCGCCGCCATGGCCGACCTGCTCTGGGCCTTCCAACAACCCGCCGACCAGCAACCCAGCGCCCACGCCCTCGCCGACCTCTGGGCATACTGCGTCGACCTCGTCGCCCAGCGACGCAGCGAGCCCCGCGACGACCTCACCACCGCCTGGCTCGACCACCGCGACCCCCACGGCACACCCCTCACGGACGCGGAAACCGCCTCCACCCTCATGGAGATCCTCACCACCAACGCCGAGGTACTCCCCCTGTTCATCACCGCGACCCTCCAACACCTCCTGACCAGCGGCGACTACCAGCAACTCGTCCACCACCCGCAGGAGATCCCCGCAGCCGTCGAGGAGACCCTGCGCCACGACCCGCCCCTGATCGGCTGGCTCCGCAGCACCGTCAAACCGGTCACCGTCGGCAGCACCCCGATCCCCGCAGGTGCCCGCCTTCTGCTGCTCATGCACTCCGCCGCCCAGGACGAGACCCACAAAGTCCGCGAACCCCACACCTTCGACCACCGACGCGACGACACCCCACCCACCCTCAACTTCGGTGCCGGCATCCACTACTGCCCAGGAACGCAGTACAGCCGCCTCGTCGCCCACCACACCATCCGCGCCCTCACCCAGGCCCTCCCCGACCTGACCCTCATCACCCACAACCCGGCCCCACGACCCGCCAACCTCATGCTGCGCCGCCCCACCCACCTGACCGTCACCTGGTAACACCGCCGGACCCGCAAGTTCATCGCCGACGACAGCTTCCCCCACCTCAACAACCCCGTGCAGGGCCTGCGCGAACTGACCCGGGTCGCGCGCCCGGGCGCACCGATCCTGGTCACCTTCTACACCCAACGCGTCCCCGCCACCGACGCCGAACTCGCCATGTGCCGCGACAGCTTCGCGTTCTGCCCGCTACCCACCCAGGACCAGGTCCTCGACCGGATCCACGCAGATCCGTGATCGCAGTGGGCCGTTGTCTTCGATCCAGAGCGGCGGCCGTCGAAACGGGAGTCGCAGACAGCAGCCTCTCACGTCCCACCCCGGCAACCCGCCGAACCACCTGGCAGGAACTGCCCATGCGGCTCGGCGGGTTGGGTCCTCAGCTCGCGCCGGGGCCGGGTGGTGGGTCTCAGACGGTACCGAACTCGCCCGCCTCGACCCCCGCCACGAACGCCGGGAAGGCGTCGGCGGAGAAGAGCAGGGCGGGACCGGAAGGGTCCTTCGAGTCACGGACGGGCATGACGTCAAGGTAGCCGTCAGCAACCTCAACGCAGCCGCCCTGCCCGTTGCTGTAGGTGCTCTTGCGCCAGGGGGCGCCGGTCAGGTCAACGTTCATGGCGTTCCAGTTCCTTCCGTACCGCACGGATCATGGCCAGGGTGACTTTCCCGCCGATCGGGCGGCGCAGCACCCCTTCGTCCAGGACGGCATGCACGGCCGGCATCCGCTCCAACAGGCGCTGCCGCACGGCGAGGAGACTCAGCCGCTCGTCCGCCTGCTCTCGGGTGGCCTCGCCCCGCCGGACCGGCGCCAGCACGCCGTTCTCCGGGAACTGGCCCCGCTGCGAGTGTCCCCGACATCGACGCACCACTGAGCCGCGAGAGTCCAACCAAGAGTCCAGCTAAGTGACTGTTGTCTTTCCGGCCTTGAGGGCGGCGTTTTCGCTGTTCAGGCATAGGGTCGGTGGTCTCGGGGAGTGGTGACATTGTTGAGTCGTCGCTCTGCTGGAGGTCGGGGATGCCGTCGGTCGTGGGGCTGCTGGAACAGCGTGAGCTGACCACTCGCCGTCGCATGGACGAACTGCGAGAGGAGGCCGACCGAATCCAGGCCGAACTGGCCGTGGTCGAGCGGGACTGGAACGAGTGGGTCATCGCCCGCTCGCGCGTCGGCGAGGTCCTGGCCCCGGGCGACGACGTTGCCGACCCCGATGCCCGCGAGGATCTGACGGATCGCAGTCAGCCGCCGACAACGCCCGGGTCTTCGGGGTCGGCGAAGCCGAAATCGATGGTTCCGATGTGGCGTGCGGGGCTGGCCTGGTCGGCACTGTCGGTGGACTACCAGCGGATCCTGCAGGCTCTCGCGGACCGGAACCGATTGGGTCAAGGGCCGCTGGCGTGCCAGGAGATGGCCGCCTGCTTCGGCCTGGACCCGGTGCCGGCGAAGATCGAGGCACTGCGCTCGAAGGCAAAGCGGCTGGTGGCGAGGGGTTGGCTGGTCGAGTCGTCGCCGGGCCGGTTCACGCTCGCGAAGGACGTGGCCGGGCAAGCCGGCGGGTCATGAGCGTCGTCATCGACCAGTAGACCATCGCCTCCGCGCTGCTGGCGGACCGTTCGAAGTCGCGCACGAGGCGGCGGCTTCGCATCAGGTGGGCGAAAAACCGCTCCACAATCCAGCGCTTGGGCAGCACGACGAAGCCCCGCATGTCGTCACTGCGCTTGACGATGGCCAGGACCAGCGCGAGGGCGGCGAGGCAGTACTCGACAAGGCTGCCGGTGTAGCCGCCGTCGGCCCAGACCAGGGCCAGCCGGTGATGCGCGGCGGCGACTTGGGCGAGCAGGACCAGGGCTGCCGCACGGTCGCCGACATCGGCGGAGGTGACCATCACCGCGAGCAGCAGGCCGAGCGTGTCGACGACCGCGTGTCGTTTGCGGCCGTTGATCAGCTTGCCGCCGTCGAAACCGCGACTGTCGGAGCCGACGACAGCGTCCGCCTTGACCGACTGGGAGTCGATCACACCGGCGCTCGGCTCCGGATCCCGGCCCGCCTGCTCGCGGACCCGACGGCGGAGCCGGTCGTGGAACTCCTTGACCAGGCCGTGGTCGCGCCAGCGTCGGAAAAACGCGTAGACCCGGTCCCACGGCGGGAAGTCGACCGGGATGGCCCGCCACTTCGTGCCGTTGTCGACGAGGTAGTGGATCGCGTCCAGTATCGCTCGGTGGCAGTACGCCTCCGGCTGCCCGCCCCGGCCCCGCAGCCAGCCCGGCACCGGCAGCAACGGCCGGACCACTGCCCACTCGGCGTTCGACATGTCCGTCGGATAGCGGCGCTCGCGCACGCCGTGGTCGCCGGCGTTCCCGAACCTGTGGGCCAGGCAGTCACACGCAAGGGTGGCCGAAGTGGACCCCGCCTCGGAGATGCCGTAGAAATGCGACAACAGGGTCTCCTGGGCAGCTCGTTGGCGTAGACACCCACTGAGCTACCAAGAGGCCCTGCTTCCATGCACGGCAGCCGCCACGGTCACCCGATCGAGACTCCGGTTCGACCGCCACGCCTCAAGATTGAACGACAACAGCCACTCAGGTGTCTCAGAGGCGTGTTCAGTTGCGGGCCAAGGGTTCCGGTCCGCCCGCCTTGCAGCCGATGCGCTGTGGAAGACCCAGGCGTGTCGTGCGGGGAGCTCGTCACCTGGGTCTCACGCCGCGATACTCGGCCCAGTCCCGCGAGGCGGCACGCCAGCCAGCCTTTCATCACCACTCGGATACCCGTTCGAGTGAAGCAAGGAGCCGAAGCGACTGGTCCGACTGGGCTTGGTATGCGGCCGGGTGGCCGTCGGCCAGCCGACGGACGCAGGCGGTGGCCGAATTGAAGCAGAAGATGAGCGAAGCAGCGTAAAATCTGTCTTCGCACCGCATCGGTTTAGTCTGTGTCGGCCAGCCACTGGTCGATGAGCGCCTTGCCAATCGAATCGACCCGGTACGGGCCGCCGAGAGCAGCGTCCGCCAGCCGCGCGCGCAGTTCCGCGGCCGTGAACCAGCGTGCCTCCACCACTTCCACGTTGTCCACATCGATCGCATCGGAAACGGCCTCGGCGCGAAACCCGATCATCACCCCGGCCGGGAACGGCCACCCCTGGGAACCCTGGTAGGTCACCGCACCTACGGTGACGCCGGCTTCCTCCCGCACCTCGCGGCGCACCGTGTCCTCGAAGCTCTCGCCAATCTCGACGAACCCGGCCAGGGTGCTGAAGCGGTTCGGGCCGGATGCCGCATGGCGGCCGAGCAGGCAGCGCCGGGGCGTGCCCGGAAGCTCGACTAGCACGATCACGGCCGGTTCGATCCGCGGGAACAGCAGCTTCCCACAGTTCTGGCAGGTCCGCAGGTGGCCACCATTGCAGGACCGGGCCGGGCCCCCGCAGGCGCCACAAAACCGCTGATTGCGGTTCCAGTGCAGAATTCCCCGCGCGTACGCCAGCAGACCCGCTTCGTCCGGCGTGATGGTGGGAACCATCGCCCGCACATCCAGCATCCTGTCCGCGCCGGCCAGCTCGACGGCGCTCTCCCGTTCGAGCCCGGACACATCAGCCGCGAACACCGCCCTCTCGCCTTCGAGGCCGAGCAGCACCCGGTCGCCGGCCGCGACGAGGATGTCCCTCGCCTGGGCCAAGGGCAGCCGCAACGGCGTTTCGTTTCGCACCAGGCACTGGTCCTGCCACAGGGGAATGACCTGGGTACTGGCCCTGGTCAGCAGTGCCTCGATCCAGTCCGAGTCTCCCCGCCGATCAACGACACGGTCGAGCCCCAACCCGCTGTAGTACACCGCTCCTCCTGGATCACAGTGTCCGCCTGTCCTCGACACTAGCGGATACGTCCGCCGACACCCTCCGCAGCCAGAACTTGCCTAAGTGACTGTTGTCTTTCCGGCCTTGAGGGCGGCGTTTTCGCTGTTCAGGCATAGGGTCGGTGGTCTCGGGGAGTGGTGACATTGTTGAGTCGTCGCTCTGCCGCCACGCCTCAAGATCGGAACGACAACAGCCACTAAGGGCCCACCGTGCCTTGCACGAAGCTCCTGAGGTGCTCGCGCACGGTGTCGGGCTGCTCGAGCCATGGTTCGTGGCCGGCGTCGTCGATCCGCCTCAGCGGCACCTCCAGCCGGAGCGCGAGCGACTCCAGTGCCGACAGGGGGCGGGGATCGTGGACTCCGCCGAGGAGTTCCACTCGCGCCGGCAGGCACGTGCGCAGCTCGTCCAGGTGCTCGTCGAGCGGGTCCGCGCGTCCTTCCTTGCCGAGTTCGCTGTTCATGGCCCAGTTGACTGGGCGGCGCTGCCGAGCGCCCTGCGCCGCCCAGTCCCAACCCCGCTGCGGGTCGGCGTGGTCGGTGAACCACGCCAGCACGAGCAGCTCGACTTCCTGCTCCTCCGTGCGGTCGGACAGCTGCTCCAAGATGCGCAGACGCTCCTGCTGCGCCGCGGACATGCGGCGACTGCGTTCCGCCTGGTCCCCCGTGCGCCAGTCGCCGACGAACGGGCCGCACATCAGCAGCATGGCGGCCACCCGGTCAGGGTGTGCCAGGCAGAACCGGGCGGCCAGGTCCGTGCCGTAGGAATGCCCGATCAGTACGGCCTTGTCGGCGCCCCACTGATCGAGCAGATCGGCGAGATCGTCCACATGCCGAGCGAAGGTATGGCGGCCCTGCCACGGTGATCCACCTGTGCCGCGCTGGTCGTAGCGGTACACGGGCGCGAGATCCGCGATCATGGGGGCGACGTCGCCCAGGTAGTCCGGTAGGCCCGGGCCGCCGTGGAGCATGACCACGGGTGGCGTCCGCGTCGTGTCACCCAGTGCTGTCCAGGCTGTCCAGCGAATCTGCGCCCCGTCCGCCATCGGCGCGAGGCCCTCGGTCTCCATTAAGGTCACCACGGAGAACCTACAGCTACCCGTGCGAGACCGCATCGATGCCCCGTCACCGCCAAACACGGCGAACCTACGGGGCCACAGCACTACGGTTGCGGAATGAAGCTTCTCCTTACCGACTCCGGTGTCAGGAACCCGAGCGTGCTGGCGGCGCTGGTCGACCTCCTGGGCAAACCGATCTCCGAGGCCAGCGCCCTCTGCATCCCCACTGCGGGGTACGGGGGCCCGTACGGGGATCCGGGCGGGCCATGGCGTTTCGTCAGCGGACAGTCCCCCAGTCCCATGACCGAGTTGGGGTGGAGGTCGGTGGGCGTGCTGGAGCTCACCGCACTGCCCGGCATCGACAAGGAACGGTGGGTCTCCTGGGTCCGAGAGGCAGACGCCCTGCTGGTGAACGGCGGCGACGCGCTGTACCTGTGCCACTGGATGCGGGAGTCGGGACTGGCCGACCTCCTGCCCTCGCTGCGCGACACAGTCTACGTAGGGCTCAGCGCCGGGAGCATGGTCCTGACTCCCCGCATCGGGGAGGACTTCGTCGGCTGGAAGCCGCCCACCGGTGACGACAGCACGCTGGGAGTCGTCGATTTCTCCATCTTCCCGCACCTCGACAGCCCGGACTGTCCGGAGAACACCATGGCCGAGGCGGAACGGTGGGCCGCCGGGATAAACGGTCCGGCATACGCCATCGACGCTCAGACCGCCATCAAGGTGACCGACGGCGGCATCGAGGTCGTCTCCGAGGGCCGCTGGAAGCTGCTCAAGCCTGCCTCATGAAAATCGGTTCGAGACTCAGCCTCGGCAGATGCAGAAGGGATGACCAGCCGGATCGGTGAGAACCCGTGCCCTGGCGGCGTCATGAGGCTGGTGATCCGGCTTGCCGGCGCCCAGCTCCAACAGCCGGGCCTCGGCCTCGTCCAGATCCACGACGTCGAAGCAGAGGTGCAGCTGCTGGGGAACGGTCTGGTCAGGCCAGCGCGGAGCCCGGTAGTCATCGACGCGTTGGAAACCGATGAAGAGCCCGTCCTCGCGGTTGAGACCCGCGAAGTCGGAGTCCGACTTCGGGTGGGGTTCGAAACCGGTGGCCTGCTGATAGAAGGCCGCCAATGCCGGCGGATCAGGGCAGTCGAGCGTTATCGCAGCCAACTTCATCTGCAGGGACATGGCGCCTCCAGGCCGACCGGTGGACTTCCGCGATCAACAGTAGAACTGGGTGACCGTCAGACGCCCGGCAGGGCGGCGATTCGGGCGAGGTCGTCGTCGGGGGCGGAGAAGGTGACCAGTCGCTGCTCGGGGTCGTCGACGAGTTGCAGGACGACGTGCTGGAGCAGGAGTTCGCCGAGGACGGGATGGCGCATCCGCTTGGTGCCGGAGGCAAGCGGGGCGACCTGGTGTTGCGGCCACCAGGCTCTGACCTCTGGGCTCGCCGCGTGCAGGCGGTCGATCAGGGCGGCGAACGCGGGGTCGCCGGGGTGGCGCGCCGCTGCTGCGCGGAAGCGGCCGAGCAGGGCGGCCGCCTCGCTCTCCCAGTCCACCAGCGCCTGCCGGGCACCGGGGTCCGTGAACATCCAGCACAGCATGTTGCGGTCCTCGGGCGGTAGCGACGGCCAGTCGGTCCACAGCGCCCGGGCCGCCCGGTTGGCGGCCAGGACGTCCCAGCAGCGGCCGGTGACATAGGTCGGGCACGGGTCGAGCCGGTCGACCAGCGCCGCCACGGCAGGAGCGAGCGACTCGACGGCAGCAACGGCAGCCGGGACGAGCGGGTCGCCGTGGACCAGGGCGTAGGCATGCGCACGCTCCGCCGCGTTGAGTTGGAGCGCCGTACAGAGCGCGTCGAGGACCTGGCGCGAGGGCCGCAGCTCCCGCCCCTGCTCCAGGAACGTGTAGTACGTCGCGGAGATCGCCGCGAGCTGCGCGACCTCCTCCCGGCGCAGGCCCCGGGTGCGGCGCCGGGTGCCCGGCGGCAGGCCGACGTCGGCGGGCTGCAAGCGCTCGCGGCGGGAGCGCAGCAGCTCCCCGAACTCGCGGGCCCGGATCGCGGCATCCCGGATTTCAGACATCCTGGTACTTCCGTTACTAGGAAAAACGACCTGTGGATACCAGTGTACGAACGCGGCTACGGTCGAAGCATGAGCCTGAGCAAGAGCACGAGCGAGCGCGTCGAGATCGCGGTGGGCGACGGTCCGCCGATGGGCGGGTACCTGGCCCGGCCGGCCGGGCCGGGGCCGTTCCCCGGTGTCGTGGTGGCCATGGAGCTGTTCGGCGTCGACGCCGACGTCCGCGAGGTCTGCGACCGCCTGGCCGCGCTCGGACTGCTGGCGCTCGCCCCGGACTTCCACCACCGCACCGCCCCCGGCGCCGAACTGCCCCGCGACGCGGCAGGACGCGAACGCGGCTTCGAGCTGCTGCACCTGATGACCCGTCCGCAGGTGCTGGCCGACGCCGGCGCGGCGATCGGCCACCTGCGCGCGCTCGGCAGCGAGCGCGTGAGCATGGTCGGGCTGAGCCTCGGCGGCCACCTCGCGTACCTGGCGGCCACCGCGCTCGACCTCGACGCGGTCGCCGTCTTCTACGGCGGCTGGCTGACGTCCACCGAGATGCCCTTCAGCCGCCCCGAACCGACCCTGGCGCTGACGCCGAACATCGCCGGCCGGCTGCTGTACCTGGTGGGCGAGGACGACCACGTCGTCCTGCCGGAGCAGCAGCGCGAGATCGCCGCAGCGCTGCACGCCGCCGGCTCGCAGCACCGGTTCGTCGCCTACCCGGGCGCCGGGCACGGCTTCCTGCGCACCGACCCGGCCGCGGCCGCCGACGCCTGGGAGCGCGTGCGGGATCTCCTGCTGAGGAAACAGCAGTAGGCCCGGTGCACGAGTGCACCGGGCCTACTGGGCTACTGAGTAGCGGGGACAGGATTTGAACCTGCGACCTCTGGGTTATGAGCCCAGCGAGCTACCGAGCTGCTCCACCCCGCGTCGGTAAACACGACTGTACGGCACCGGCCCCTCAGCGCGAAATCGCATTTCGCCACTCGTCGTCGAGGATGCTGAACACCTCCGAGTCCCGCCAGCCGTCGCGGAGCAGCATGTCGTGGCGGTGGCGGCCCTCCCACGTCATGCCGAGCTTGCCGAGCACCCGGGCCGACCCGGCGTTGCGCGGGTCGCAGGTGGCGTGGATCCGGTGGAGTCCGAGCTCCCCGAAGCCGCGGGCGAGCAGTTCGCGGCCGATCGCCGTCGCCACGCCCCGGCCCCAGAGGCGGGGGTGGACGATGTAGCTGATCTCGCCCTGCCGATGGTTCCGGTTGCGGACGTGCAACTCGCCCACGCCGACCACGTCGTCGTCGATGCGCGCCGCGTAGGTGAAGCGTCGCTGGGGCACCTCGGACCAGGCCTGGACGGCTGCCGCCACGTAGGCGCGGGTCTCTGCCTCGGTGTTGGGTCCCCAGGGCTGGAAGCGGCAGGCCTCGGGGAGGGCGGCCCAGGTGTGAACGGCCTGCCAGTCCGCGGGTTCGACCCTGCTCAATGTCACCATGGACCGATTGTGCCGCACGGCCCGCGCGCCGAACGCGCGGGCCGTGGAGACGAGTTGCTACTGGCCGTACAGGCGCCCGGCGAAGCGGCGGGCGAAGCCGTCGCCGGTGTTGGCCGTGACGGTGAAGTCGTAGCGGCCCGCCGCGGTGGCGTGCAGGGTGGCGTTGGCGGAGCCGCCGGCGGCCACGGTCACCTGGGTGGCGGTGCCGCCAGTGGCGAGGTAGGCGGCGTTCGGGTTGATGGTGAAGACAGCGGCCACGCTGCCGGCGTTGGTCAGCGTGAGGGCGAGGGTCGCGCCGTCCAGCTGGTCCACCGCGTACGCCTCGGGGTGTGCCTTGCTGGTGCTGGTCCAGGTGAGCACGTTGCCCTGGAAGCCGCGCAGGTAGCCGTCGGGGCCGTGCAGGTCGATGTCGTAGAGGCCGCCGCCGTAGGTCTTGGCGGAGAAGTAGTCGGAGATCGAGCCGCCGGCCGCGCAGGTGTAGGGCCACGCGGCGTACGTCCGGTCGTTGACGGTGTAGGCGGTGAACCCGGCGCCCAGCGCGCCCGCGGAGACCGTCTTGAACCAGAGCCGGCCGGTCGAGGTGTCCGTCCAGGACGTGGTGTTGAAGACGTAGCCGACCGGCTGCGCGGGGCGGTCGCCGGACTCCTGGGCCGGCAGCGCGCCGGCGGCGGGGACCTTGGGTGCGGGCAGCGACTCCTGCTTGTTCGCGGCGGCGACCAGGGCGGCGGTGTTCGGCAGACCGGTGGGGAAGGCGACCGGGCTCACGCCGAAGTTGAACGCGCTGGTGAGGTCGCCGGCGACCTCGCGCCGCCAGGCCGAGATGTTGGTGCACTGCACGCCGGTGACGAGCTCGGCGAACCGCAGCGGCGAGGTGTGGTCGAAGGTCTGCGAGCAGACCCGGCCGCCGGTGCTCCAGGGCGAGATGACGGTCATCGGCACGCGCGGGCCCATGCCGATCGGCGCGCCGTTGATGTACTCGTCCGCCGTGCCGGAGGGCGCGGTGGGCGGCGGGACGTGGTCGAAGAAGCCGTCGTTCTCGTCGAAGTTGTAGAAGACGACGGTGGAGTCCCAGGTGGCCTGGTCGCTCGCGATCGCGGCCAGCACGCCGCTGACGAAGTCGGCGCCGTCGGCGGGCCGGGAGGCGGGGTGCTCGCTCAGGGCCGTCGGGGCGACCACCCAGGAGACGGTGGGGAAGGTGCCGGCCGCGATGTCCGCGGCGATCGCGGAGTTGATGGAGCCGACCCGGGCCATGCCGTTGGTGTAGAGCGGGGAGGACGGCGAGGCGCTGGTGAACTGGGTGAACCAGGCCAGCGGGTTGTCGTCGAAGTTGTCGGCCTGCTGGTAGACCCGCCAGGAGACGCCGGCGTCCTGGAGCATCTCCGGGTAGGTGGCCCAGGAGTAGCCGTTCTCGCTGTTGTCGGTGACCGGGCCGCCGCCGGTGCCGTTCGGGTCGATCATGCCGGTCCACTGGTACAGCCGGTTCGGGTTGGTCGGGCCCTGGACCGAGCAGAAGTACTGGTCGCAGATGGTGAACGCGTCGGCGAGGCCGAAGTGGAACGGGATGTCGGCGCGGTTGTAGTAGCCCATGGTGAACCCGGTCTTCTCCGGGATCCAGTTGTTGTTGAGGCCGCCGTTCCACGCGCCGTGCGTGCCGGACCAGCTGTGGTCCAGGTCGCCGACCTGCTGGGCGTCGGTGGTGGCGGTGTTCAGGTGCCAGGGCTGGAGGATCGTGCCGCCGCCGGCGCTGCCCTTGGTGGACTGGTTCCACACGGTCGAGCCCTTGGGGAAGCGCAGCAGCGAGGTGTCGCCGAAGCCGCGCACGCCCTGCAGGGTGCCGTAGTAGTGGTCGAAGGAACGGTTCTCCTGCATCAGGATCACGACGTGCTTGACCGAGGAGAGCGAGCCGCTGCCGGTGCTCGCCGCCATCGCGCGACGGACCGAACCGGGCAGCACACCGAGCGCGCTGCCGGCACCGAGGGCGGCGGCCGAACCGAGCAGCGTACGGCGGGAGATCGGGGACATGCAGGGCCCTTTCGTCAGGGCCGCGCGGGGGCGGGAGACCGCGCGGCACTCGTGGGTCACGACTACCGAGAAGGGTGCGGGAACCCTCAGCAACTTGTCTGGACAAGTTCGCTGTACGGCACATGACGCACAGACAACGAATCGGCGAGCCTGCGAAAAGGGCGGCTACCGGGCGGCTACCGGGCAGTGGTCTGCGAGAAGCGCAGCATGTTGCCCGCGGGGTCGCGGAAGGCGCAGTCGCGCACGCCGTACGGCTGGTCGATCGGCTCCTGGACCACCTCGGCGCCGGACGCCTGGATGTGCTCGAAGGTGGCGTCGCAGTCGTCGGTCCTGAACGCCACCCCGCGCAGCACCCCCTTGGCCAGCAGCTCCGAGAGGATCTTCTGGTCGTCCGGCGAGGCGCACGGGTTCGCGCCGGGCGCCTCCAGGACGATCTCCAGGTCCGGCTGCAACGGGGGGCTGAGCGTCACCCAGCGCATCCCCTCGAACGCGACGTCGGTCCGCACCTGGAAGCCGAGCACGTCGCGGTAGAAGGCGAGCGCGCGCTCGTGGTCGTCAACGCCGATGAAGCAGTGGGAGATTCTGAGGTCCATGTTTCAAGGCTAGAGCTTGGGGCGGGTACCCCTGACCGGTCTGGTGTGCATCTTGGCGAAGCAGGCCGGGATCGCGGCGCCCAGCTCGTGGTCGCGAGCCCGGTACGCGCTCGGGGTCTCGCCGACCAGCTCGGTGAACCGCGAGCTGAACGACCCCAGCGAGGAGCAGCCGACCGCGAAGCAGACCTCCGTCACGCTCAGGTCGCCGCGGCGCAGCAGCGCCTTCGCCCGCTCGATGCGGCGCGTCATCAGGTACCCGTACGGCGTCTCGCCGAACGCGGCGCGGAAGCTGCGCGAGAAGTGGCCCGGCGACATCAGGGCGACCCGCGCCAGCGCCGGGACGTCGAGCGGCTGGGCGTAGTCGCGGTCCATCGCATCCCGCGCCCGGCGCAACCTGACCAGATCTGCTGTCACGCGTTCCAGGATGGCACGGGGCACCGACAGCGACGTACGCTGCCCACTGCCTCCGCCCGCCGCACCCCTGGGAGTCCCGGCCTTGCTCACCCTGGACCTGCATCCGATCTTCCGGAACAACCGCGACATCGAGCTCGCCCTGCGGGAGATCCTCTTCAAGGCGGTCCGGACCGGCGAGACGGTGATCGAGATCATCCCGGGGAAAGGGACCGGCCAGCTGAGGAAGCGGGTGCTCGCCTTCCTCGGCCAGCGCCACATCAGGAAGTTGTACGACCGCGTCGAGGCGGACCAGAGCAACACCGGCCGGATCCTGGTGCACCTCAAGCCGTAGCCCGGAGTAGCCCGGAGCCGTAGTCCGGGCCCGGCTACAGTGGCCGCATGACCATCCATCACCTGGACTGCGCCAGCATGTGCCCACTCGGCGGACGGCTGCTGCTGGGCAGCGGCGGACGGCTGACCGGACGCATGGTGGCCCACTGCCTGGTGGTGGAGTCCGCCGACGGCCTGATCCTGGTGGACACCGGGCTGGGGACCGGCGACATCGCCGACCCGGGCCGGCTGGGCCGCGGGTTCCTGACGATGGTGCGCCCGCAGCTCTCGCTCGCCTCCACCGCCCTGCACCAGCTGCGCGCGCTGGGCCACCGACCGCAGGACGTCCGCCACATCGTGCTGACCCACCTCGACGTCGACCACGCCGGCGGCCTCGCCGACTTCCCGGATGCCCGGGTGCACGTGCTGGCCGACGAGCTGCGGGCCGCCCGGGCCCGCGCGACCCGCGGCGAACGGGACCGGTACCGGCCGGTCCAGTGGGCACACGGGCCGCGCTGGGTGGAGCACGGGAGCGGTGGGGAGTCCTGGTACGGCTTCCAGGCGGTCCGGCCGCTGGCCGAAGCGAGCTCCGACCTCCTGCTGGTGCCGCTGCCGGGCCACACCCGCGGCCACAGCGGCGTCGCGGTCCGCGACGGCGAGGGCTGGCTGCTGCACTGCGGGGACGCCTACTTCTCGCACACGGACATCGACCCCGGCGCGGGTCGCCGCCCGCCCGGCCTGCGCGCCTTCCAGCGGATGGTGGCCGTGGACGACCGCGCCCGCCTGCACAACCAGGAGCGGCTGCGCGCGCTGCGCCGCGAGCACGGCGCCGAGGTCCGGCTGATCTGCGCCCACGACCCCGACGAGTTCGACCGCGCGGCCGGATAGCCGCACAGCCGGGTAATCGGGCGGCCGGGACCAGGGCGGGTCAGCGTGCGGTCCCGGCCGCGGCGGGGCCGGTGCGGAGGCCGGGCCCCGCCGGGCAGCCCCGCTCTTGGGGGGTGGAGGGCTGCCGTGACCGGGAACTCTAGACCCGCGCGGGCAGCCTGAACAGGGCTATGACCAGCGGTTTTTCCGGACACGGACATGCCAGGCGAGAGGCGCCGGGAAGCAGGTCACGTCACGGCGCGGCGCAGATGCCTCGCGCGTAGTCGAAGGTGGCGGCCGCCTGGGAGTACTGCCACTCGGGGGCGAGCAGGTTGGCGTCCAACTGCGCGGCGGCCTGCGGGTCTTCGACGATGTAGCCGAAGTCCTGCAGCCAGGCCGGGTACAGGTTCTTGGAGCCGATGTAGAACGCCGAGCCGTCGACCGAGACCAGCTTGTGGTGCAGCGCGAACGGGTGTCCGTCCGCCCAGCTGCTGCCGTCGGCGGCGCGGAAGGAGGCGAGCTGGAGGTTCTGGCACATCGCGGCCTGAGCAGACACCGGGTTGCCGGTGAGCGCGGTGAGGCGGCTGCGAAGCGCGTCGCTGACCTCCGAGAGCGACTTGATCTGCGAGTAGCCGCCGCTGCCGACCGCGCCGCGGTTGGCCGGGTCGCTGACCGTGATGCGGACCTTGACCCCGGCGGCGAGCTTGGCCGCGAGGGTGTCGTAGAGCCGGACGTCGTAGCGGGGAAGCGGGGGGCAGGTGCCGTTCAGGTCCTGCTGGGAGATCTCGACATGGCTGGTGGCACTGGCCACCAGCGCCCGCAGGGCGTTCTCCTCCGGGTTGACCGTCTCGTAGTCGCGGTCGGCGTTGGTGTGGTCGGGCAGGTGGATCAGGCCGCAGGCGGTGTCGGGCGCGGTGGCCGGGACGGGCTGGTACGTCGAGGCCGGGTCGCTGCTGCGGATGCCGACGCCCAGGCCGCCGACGGCGATCACCGGGACGGTGCCGGTCGCGGCGGCGGGGGCCGGGTTCGCGTCCTGCTCCAGGGTCGGCAGGCAGGGCGACCCGCCGGTGGAGGCGAACCAGGCGGCCGACAGCGGACCGGTGTTGCGGCAGGTCCAGGTCCACAGGGTGTCGAGGTAGGCGCCGGCGGCGGAGGCGGCCGGGCCGGTCAACGCGAGGTCGACGTCCGACACCGGGTGGGTGGTGTCGATGTAGTCGTCCTTCCAGTTGTTGATGCCGCCGGTGATCACGCTCTGGCCGTCGACCACCAGGAGCTTGGAGTGGTTCCAGGAGAACGAGGTCTTGGCGGTGGTCATCGACGCGACGTTCAGCGTGACGCCGTCCGCCGCCGGGCCGAGCTTCTTGACCAGCTCGTCGCGGTAGGAGGACGGCAGGGCGCTGATGTTGTAGAGCGGCGCGGCCCCGACCAGGATCCGGACCGTCAGGTGGTGGCCGGCGGCCGTCGAGGCCTTCAGGCCGGCGACGATGGCGTCCTCGAACTCCCCGTTCGGGAACGGCGCGAGCGAGGAGATGTCCACGGTACGGGTCGCCTGCGCGATGTTCCCGGTCATCTTCGCGAGCAGCCGGTCCGTGCCGGGCCGCTGGGCGCAGCTCGGGTCCCCCCAGCACCCGGGGGTCTGCAGCAGCCAGCCGGCCGGGTCGTCGGCCGGGGCGTCCAGGCTGTTGCCGCTGGTCCGCTGCCAGACGGATCCTTCGAGGCCCGGCGAGACCTGACGCAGCGTCTGCTCGACGGCGTCCAGGTGCGGCGTGGCCGAGGCGGGCGCTGCGGCGGGCGCCGGCACTGGGGTGTCCGCCAGCGCCGGAGTCGCGGATATCGCGACGAGGACGGCGGCGAACAGGGGGATCTGGTGGCGAAGCAAGGGCAATTCCTCCATAGGGTCTGCGAGTCCCCCGCGAATGACCCCTGGAATCTACCCGATAGTAACCTCACGTTGTGTCAGCGGCAGGTGTAGGTGAAGGTGGTGGACGCCGAACGGGCCTGCGGCGACAGGACGTTCAGCGTCGCGGTGGCCTGCATCGTGCCGTGGCCGTCGAAGGTCCAGCGCAGCACGACGTCGGTCCGGTGGCTGCCGCGGGCGATCGGCTGGGACAGCTCGTCGGAGACGGTGCCGTCGCTGCGCTGCCAGCGGTAGCGGACGGTTCCGGCGCCGCCGTCGGTCTGCAGGGTGCCGGTCACCACCGCGGTGCCGTCGCAGCCGGGACCGGCGGCGTCGCTGCGCACGGCCACGCCGGTCACCCGGACCGCCGGGGTGTAGCGCTGCCAGGCCAGGAAAGCCAGCACCGCGAGCAGGACGGCGATCGGCAGCAGCCAGCCGCCCAGCGCCCGGCGGCGACGGCGTACGGCGGGGACGTCTGAGGCGTCGGAGGCGGTGTCGCCGTGCCAGACGGCGGCGGCGAGCGCCGGGACGGCCGGCGCGGCGGCGGGGACACCGGGGCCGAAGCGGCGCAGTTCGCCGGGCGCCAGGGGTGCCGGGAGCGCCGCAGTCGGTTCCTCCTCGGCGAACTCCACCGTGGCCGCGTCGAGCGCGACTGTGGCGTCGAGCGCAACCGTGGCATCGAGCGCGACTGTGGCATCGGCGGCGGCGGTGCGCTTGACCAGGCTGACGCCGGTGGGAGCCACCGGGGTGCCGGCGGCGGGGGTCGGCCAGGCCGAGCTGTCGAGCAGGGTGGCGCTGTCGTCGGCGGGGGTCGGGGGCTGCTGAGGACTGGTCATGAGGTTTCCCTGGAGCAAAGGCTGGGCGAGTACGGGGTGGTGGGCGAGCGGATGCGCTCAGCCAGGGGGGTTGCAGAGCACCGAGGGCGTCCGCGTCGTGGCGAAGGGCGCGGGTGCGGCGCTCTGGGCTCCCCAGTACGCCGAGCGGTCGCCGTTGCCGAACGTACGGGTGACCGAGACGGTGCCGCGCTGCGGCAGCGGGACGGTCGTGCTGCCGACCACGATGACCCGGCCGTTGCTGTCGGTGTCCGTCCAGTCGATGGTCAGCTGACCGGTCCCCGTGCCGCTGGTGGCGACCGTCACGGGAACGCTGATGCCGTAGTTGGTGCAGCTCGGCGTGCCCAGCCCGACCCGCAGGATCCGCAGCGCGGGCGCGGGCGAGGGGCTCGGCTTGGGGGACGGCGAGGCGGAGGTCGGCGACGCCGTCGTGGGGCCTGCCACCGTGGGCGGCGCCGCGATGGTGGGCGGCGCGGCCATCGTCGGAGCTCCGGGCACCGAGGGAGCCCCGCCGGTGGCCGAGGACGTCGCGGGGGCCTCGGTGACGGCGCCGCCGAGGCGCGCCGAGGCGGACGCTGACGGCGTGGGGGTGGCCGAGACGGACGCTGATGCCGAAGGCGGGACCTGGCCGGAGGCGGAAGAGGAGGCGGAAGAGGCGGAAGAGGCGGACGGCGCGGGCGCGGAGGCCCCCGGGCCCAGACTCGTCGTCAGCTCCGGGGCCGGAGCGCCCACCGTGCTGCGGACGTCGGCGGCGTTCTCCCCCGCTATCGCGATCCCGCCGACCCCCGCGGTGAGCAGCACCGCCGCCGCGACGCCGCCGGTCAGCCGGGTCCGGCGACCGGTCCGCGCCCAGAGCGACCGCACGGGCGCGGCCGCCTCCGTCGCGACGCCGCCGAGCGTGGTGGTGGCCAGCGCCGTGGTGCCCCCGCCCGCCGCGCCGCCCGCCGAGGGCAGCAGCAGCGGGAGCAGCGCCACCAGGGCGGCGAGCTTGCGCTGCCCGCACTCCTCCCAGTCCTCGCCGTACCCGGCCGCCGCGACCGCCTCCAGTTCGACCACCAGCTCGGCCGCGCTGGACGGGCGGCCCTGCGGGGTCTTGGCCAGGCCCTTGCGGATCAGCGGCCGCACCTGGTCGGGCGCCAGCTCGTCGGGGATCGGCGCCTCGGTGTGCTGGAGCGCGAGTTCGACCAGCGTGGTGCCGCCGTACGGCTTCGCGCCGGTCAGGCACTCGAAGAAGGTCACGGTGGCCGCGTACACGTCGGCGGCCGGCGAGGCCGGTCGGCCGGCCCACTGCTCGGGCGCCATGTAGGCGGGCGTGCCCGAGATCGTACCGCTGTCGCCGCTGCGCACCGCGACGCCGAAGTCGACCAGCTTGGACGAACCGTCCGCGGCGACCAGCACGTTGGCCGGCTTGTAGTCGCGGTGCACGACCCCGGCGGCGTGGGCGGCGGCCAGGCCGAGCAACGAGCCCTTGAGGACCACCAGCGCGGCCTCCGGCCCGGTGGCCCCCTCCTGCTGGAGCAGCGTGCGCAGCGCGATGCCGTCCACCAGCTCCATCACGATGGCGGCGCCGAGCCCGCTCTCCACGTACTCGTACAACTGCGCGACGTGCGGCGAGCGCAGGTCGCCGAGCAGGGTGGCCTCGGCGCGGAAGGCCTCGCGGCCCTCGGCCGCCCGGCTCAGGTACTTGATGGCGACGGGGGTGCCGGTGGCCTCGTGCCGGGCGAGCACGACCCGGCCGCTGGCCCCCGCACCGAGCACCCGATCGTGGACGTACCCGGGCAGCTCCCAGGCCTCGGGTCTGTGGGACGCGTCGTTGCCGTTCATCGCCGATCGTTCCTTCTGTCGCGGAATTGCCGAGCGCACAGTAGTACGTGCCGCTGCCATCGACGCGTCCTCGACGCCTCGGGGTTGCGGGTCCGCGGGTCACGGTTCGGGTGCTTCGTGCACCACTGGAGTCGATCTTCGTTCTTATCGGTTTGTCCCCGGTGCGCACGGGCCGGTAGAACTACGGGCCGAGCCATCAGCTGGGAGCACGTACTTGACTGACACACCCGCAGAACCCGGTCGTCCCACCCTTCGTCCGATCACCGGACCGGAGGAGGTCGACCTGTTCAACCGGATCCCCTACGTCTTCAACCACGAAGTGGCCGCGGACCTGGAGTCCGGACACCGCCGCCCGGCCTGGACCTGGGTCGCGCTGGACGAGGACGGACGGCTGCTGGCCCGTGTCTCCTGGTGGTGCCGCCCCTCCGACGTCGAGCCCCTCCTGCTGGACGTCTTCGACTACCTGCCCGGCCACCGGGCCGCCGGCGCCGCGCTGTTGCGGGCGGCGCTGGCCGCGGTCGTCCCGGCGGACGTCGTGCCGCCCCGGTACACCCGGTTCCTGCCGGCCGACTGGCGCGCGGACGCCGAGCTGTGCGCCGCCGTCGAGGGCCGGCTCGCCGTGGTGCAGGAGCTGGGTGCGCGGCCGTTCGTGGAGCGGCTGCGCCTGCGGTGGACGGCCGGCACTCCGGTCCCGGCGCCCACCGGGCGGCTGGCCTTCCGGGCGGTGGCCGGGGAGGTGGAGCTGATCGACCTGCTGACGCGGATCCTGCCGGGCACGCTGGACGCGCACAGCCTGGACGACCTGAGCCGGATGACCCCGCGGCAGGCCGCGCAGTTCCACTACGACGACGAGTTCGCGCAGTACACCAGTCCGCGCGACTGGTGGCGGGTGGCCAGCCTGCCGCTGAGCGGCGAGCCGGTGGGCCTGGTGGTCGCCGCGCGCAACAGCTACCGCCCGATCATCGCGTACCTCGGGGTGCTGCCCGCGCACCGTGGCCAGGGCTATGCGGACGAGATCCTCGCCGAGGGCACCCGGGTGCTGGCGGCCACCGGGCCGGAGTGCATCGGGGCGTCCACGGACGTCGGCAACACCCCCATGGCGGCGGCCTTCGCCCGGGCCGGGTATCCCGTCCTGGAGCGGGAGATCATGCTCGGCTGGGAGGCGCCCGTCTACGCGTTGGACCTGCCGGCGGCCTGAGGCCGCCGCTTCAGCGCGGCCGGTCGCAGCCGCTCGCCGCGGAAGAAGCCGCGCAGCCTGCCGAGCCGGGTGAACCGCTCGCGGTTGGCCACCGAGGCCCGGTCCAGCTCCTCCATCAGGCGCCGGGAGCGGTGGTCCAGGTCCAGTTCGTCCAGGATCCGGTCGATCTCGGCCAGCAGTGAGCCGTGCAGCTGCCAGGCCTTGGGATGCTCCTGAACCCGGCGCAGCAGCAGCTGGGCGACGTTCTCCCGGCTGGCCCAGGCGGCGGCGAGCTCGGCCGCCAGCCGGTCCTCGGCCTCCTCGGCGTTGCGGCTGACCTGCGTGGTCACCAGGACGGCGAAGCTGACCAGCGCACCACCCAGGTGTCCCAGCAGCTCCTCCAGCGCCACCGCCACCTCCGCCGGGAAGAGCTCCTCGCCCTCGTCGCGGCGCTTGGCCAGGTCGGTGAGCGAGCGGGCCAGCACCCGGATGACGACCACGCAGATCTCCAGCGTGTCCAGCCCGGTGCGCAGCATCACCCGGGAGACCACGCCCTCGGTGATCCTCGGGTTCAGCCGCAGGCTGTCCTCGGCCTGCCGCAGGGCGCCGTCGACGTCGGCGATGGCCTGGTCAAGGCGGCGCGCCTCGTGCAGCCTGGCGGCGGCCTGCGCCACCGGGGTGTGGCCGCCGAGCTCCTCGCCGATCCGCACCAGCAGGTGACGGGCCCGGCGGGCCAGGTCCTCGATGGACTCGCCGGCCGTGTCCACCCAGACCGGCGGCGCGAACAGGAAATTGAAGAGCAGGCCCACCCCAGCCCCGATCAGCGTCTCCAGCACCCGGTCCCAGGCCTGCGACGCCAGCCTGGTGACCCCGAGCACCAGCATCGCGCTGATCGCGACCTCGTTGACGAACTCGTCCACCCGCACGAACCGGCCGATCGTCAGCGAGGCCAGGATGATCAGCGCCAGGCTCCACCAGGACAGGCCCACCACCGAGCTGAACCCCACCGCGATCAGCACCCCGACCACCACGGAGTTCACCCGTCGGATGCTGGTGGTCAGCGTGGAGTACAGGGTCACCTGGACCACCAGCAGCGCGGTGAGCGGCGCCGTCAGCGGCGCCGGTTCGCTGCTCAGGTGCACCGCGACGGCGTAGGACAGCGTCGCGGCCACCGTCGCGCGCACGGTCTGCTCGACGACCGGCTCCTTGAGCCGGCGGCGCAGCGTCTCGGTCGTTTCCGGGAAAGGGAGACCAGGCATCCTCCCCTTGTTCCCCCGCAGCCGCCGAACCATCGCGGACCCGGCATCCCGCACCCGGATGCCATCCGGCCTTCAGGGACGGCCCAGGTCCTGGCGGGAGTGCCGGCCCAGTTTGCGCATCGCGCGGGCCACGTGCTGCTCGACGGTGCGCGGCGAGAGGTGCAGGGTGCTCGCGATCTCGCGGTTGGTCAGGCCGGTCGCGGCCAGCTCGGCGACCTCCTGCTCGCGCGGCGAGAGCTGGTCGCCGTAGCCCGGACGGCCGGGGGCGCGGCGGTCCTCGGAGGGCTGGTGGGCGCGCAGGGTGGCGCGGGCGCGGGCGGCGTCCCAGACCGCGCCCAGCGCCTCCAGGCGCTGGGCCGCGCCGGTCAGCTCCGCCGTCGCCGTCCCGTCCGCCACCGGCCCCAGCGCGCAGCGGCCGGCGCCCTCCGCCGTCAGGGCCTGCGCATAGGGCCGGTCCAGCTCCCCGTACGCGGCGCCGGCCCGGCGGAAGTACGCGGCCGCGGCGGCCGGCTCGTCGGCCGCCTCCGCGAGCACCGCGCGGCACCAGAGCAGGGCGGCGGCCGCCGACGGCGCGTCGCGGCCCGCCAGCCCGGCGGCGAACTCCGCCACCAGCTCTTCGGCCGCCGCGGGCCGCCCGGCGGCGGCCAGGGCCTGCGCGGCCCAGGGCGCCAGCTCGGCGCCCCACACCCAGACGCCCTTGCGCCGCAGCCCCGCCCAGGCACGCTCGGCCTCCTGCGCGGCGGCCGCCACCTCCTGGCGGGCCAGCGCGAGGCGGATCCGGGCTCCCGAGGCGGTGGCCGTCAGCGGCACCGCGCCGTCCTCGCCCGCCGGGCTGCCGGCCGCGGCCAGCCACTCCTCCACCTGCGCCCACTCGCCGCGGGCCAGCGCGAGCAGGCCGAGCACCACGTGCGCGTCCGCCGCGATCACCGGCATCTCACCGGCGTCGGCGACCAGCTCCCTGGCCCGCGCGGCCAGGCCGCCCCAGCGTCCGGCCGCCCAGTCCAGCAGGAGGACGGTGCTGCGCCCGGTCTGCTCGGTGTAGGCCGCGCCGGAGCGCACGGCCAGCTCGACGCCCTCGGCCAGCAGCTGCTCGGAGCGCCGGTAGTAGCCCAGCCAGACCGCCGCGTCCGCCGCGTTGCAGAGCCCGCGCGCCACGTGCTGGCGGCAGGCCAGCTCGTCGCTGTCGCGCGGCAGCGCGTCCAGCAGCTGCCAGCAGGACGGGTCGCCGATGTTCATCAGCACGGCCACCCGGTTGACCGCGACCGCCATCTTCACCGCCGGGTCCCCGCTGCGCTCGGCGGTGGCCTCGGCCCGCTCGATCCAGCTCAGGTTCTCCTCCCAGGGCGCCGCCGGCCAGTACGGCATGGCCAGCGCCGACATGGCCCGGGCCAGCAGCACCGGCCGCTCGCTCAGCTCCTCGACCGCCCGCAGCAGCTCGACCGTGCCCTGCGCGCGGCGGCCCACCTGGTTGCAGAGCAGCAGGCCCAGATCGAGCCGGACCTCGCCACGGACGGCCGGCGGCAGCTCCTGGTCGTCGACGATCTGGCGCAGCACCGTCACCGTCTGCTCCGAGCCCAGCCCCAGCACCGCGCTGCGGGCCAGCAGCGGAGCCAGCCGGGCCCGGGCCTCCTGCGGCAGGCCGGGCGCGGCCAGGGTCTGCGACAGCAGGGCGGTCGCCGCCTGGTGCTCGCCGACCAGGTCGGCCCGGCGCGCCGCGCGTTCCACCGCGCGCAGCCAGGCGCCGCGCGGCCCGCCGCTGCGCCGGTGCACGGCCACCTGGGCCCAGGGCACCGGCTGGCGGCGGGTCAGCACGTCCGCCGCGCGCCGGTGCAGCTCCTGGCGGACCGGACCCGGCAGCTCGCGGTGCACCGCGGCGCCCGCCAGCGGCTCGCGGAAGCCGTACCGGCCGTCGCCGTCCTCGCTCAGGACCGCGCCGCGCAGCGCGGCCAGCAGGGCTTCGCGGCCCTCCGCGGCGCCGAGCCCGGCGACCGCCACCAGCTCGGCCGCGCTCACGTGCTCGTCCAGGACCGCCGCCGCGGCCACCACGCGGCGCGGCAGCTCGGGCAGCGCCGCCGTCCGGCCGAGTACGGTCTCGGCGAGCCGGACCGGCACGCCCACCGCGTCCACGTCCCGGACGCTGAACCGCTCGCGGGCGCCGCCGGCCTCGGCCAGCAGCTCCACCAGGTCGGCGACCACCCTGGGCGTGCCGCCGGAGCGTTCGTGCAGGCGGGCGGTGAAGTCGGCAGGGCAGCGGGCCTCGCCCAGGGCGCTCACCGCGATCCGGCGCACCTCCTGCGGTCCGAGCGCGGCCAGCCGGATCCGCAGCACGGCGAGCTCGGGCGGGTAGGCGAGCGTGCGGCCCAGCGGCAGGCCGGGTTCGGCCAGCTCCTCGGGCCGGTAGGTCAGCACGCAGGCGGCCGGCGCGGGACGGGTCTCCAGCAGCTGCCGCAGTGCCGTGAGCGACGGCTGGTCGGCCCGGTGGACGTCCTCGGCGACCAGCAGGCCGGGACCGGCGGTGGCGCGCCAGTGCGCCAGCTCCTCGTCCAGGCCGCGCGGCGCCGCGTCCGGCTGTTCGTGGGCGACGACCGGGGCGCCGTCCGCGCCGAAGGAGACGATCAGCCGCGCCGCGGTGCGCGCCGTCGGCCGGCCCAGCAGGCGGGCGACCAGTCGGCTCTTGCCCGTCCCGGCCGTCCCCTCGACCAGGAACAGGACCGGCCCGCCGCCCCCCGACTCGTCCCCGGCCGGGGCCAGGCTGCGTCCCAGCCGCTGCTCCCAGGTCCCCTCGCGCTCACCCACCATGGCCGCCCGCTCGCCTCGATCGACACTGACCGTCACCGCCCCGGCACCGCGCGGGGACTTCGAGTTCTTTGCGTATCCGTACTTCAGTGTCCCCTGATTGTGCGGTAGAGGGGTGGGCAGCGACGGTAGCGGGTGAGAGGCCGCCTGGCCTCCGAGACTGCGAGGGGGACCGGCCCCAGTGGCCCTGCGTGACTGCGGCGACGCCCGCCGCACCGCGACCCCGCCATCCCCCCACGATGAAGCCGGACCGTTCGGACCGGCGCGCAGGAGTTCCTCTTGACCGCCTCCGCCCCCGCCACCGCCTCGATCAGCGCGGTACTCCCCCACCCCCTCGCGCTTCCGCTGCCCGCCGACCGCCCAGCCTCCGCCGCGCGCGGGTCGGCGCTCTGCGCGATGACGGCCGTGCCCGAGGCGGTGCCCGCGCTGCGGCACTTCGCCCGCGACCTGGCGCTGCGATGGCAGCTGTCGCAGGACGCGGTCGACGCGGTGAGTGTGATCGTCACGGAACTGGTCGCCAACGTGGTGCTGCACAGCGGCAGCCATGACGTGGTCCTGCTGGTCACCCTGCAGGCCGAGGCCCTCACGGTCGAGGTCAGGGACTCCGGCCGGTGGCGTCCGCGCAGCACCCCGCGCCGGGCGGCCCTGGACGCGGACGCGGTCTGCGGCCGGGGCCTGCGCCTGGTGGAGGCGTACGCGAGCCGCGTGGCGGCCAGACTGACCGGCAGCGGCACGCTGATCGCGGCCGAACTGGCGCTGGGGTAACGCGTTTTCAAATGAAACCCAGGTAGTCCGTACGGGTGGCCGGAAGGCGCCGGTGGACATGACGGAAGCATTGCTGCGTCACGCTGTGCACTGTCATGATCACACCAGCTGATATCGGGCCTACCCAAGGACTCCCATGCCACTGCGCCGCCTGCTAGCCCTGCCCGCCGCCGCGGCCCTGCTCGGATCCGCCCTCACCCTGGCCGCCGCCCCCACCGCCTCGGCGACCCGCACCTCAGCGGCGCCGAGCGCCGCCGCCCCCGCGTCGTCCTCGCTCTCCATCCGGACGTCGGCCCGCCTGCGGCACGCGGCCGACCCGGGCGACCCCGTCCTGGCCGCGCCGATCACCACCAGCGCCTGCCTCACGCAGCTCAAGCGCGCCTGCTACTCGCCGCTGCAGTACCGCACCGCCTACAACCTCAACCCGCTCTACGCCGCCGGCATCACCGGCAAGGGCCGGACCATCGTCATCGTCGACTCCTTCGGCTCGCCGACCATCCAGCACGACCTGGACGTCTACTCCGCGCAGTGGGGTCTGCCCAGCAGCCAGGTCCAGGTGGTGAAGTGGGGTCAGGTCCCGGCCTTCGACCCCACCAACGCGGACATGGACGGCTGGGCCGGCGAGACCACCCTCGACGTGGAGGCCGCCCACGCGGTCGCGCCCGGCGCGAACATCGTGCTGCTGGAGACCGGCGTCTCGGAGACCGAGGGACCGGTCGGCATCCCGGAGATGATGAGCGGCATCAACCACCTGGTGAACGCGGGTCAGGCCGACGTCGTCTCGATGAGCTGGGCCACCAGCGAGGGGCAGTTCCCGGGCTTCGACCTGGGCGACTACACCAGCCTCACCACGCTGCGCTACGCCTTCACCAACGCGGCCCAGCACGGCGTGACCCTGACCGCCAGCTCGGGCGACGGCGGCGGCGACTCCACCAAGCTGGACGCCGCCTGGCCGGCCGGCGACCCGCTGGTCACCGCGGTGGGCGGCACCGAACTCCAGCTGAACGACCAGGGCGTGCGCACCGCGCCGGACAGCGCGTGGTCGGGCAGCGGCGGCGAGCAGTCCCAGGTCTTCGCCCGACCCGACTACCAGGACGCCGTCCGCTCGGTGGTCGGTGAGCACCGCGGCACCCCGGACGTCAGCATGGCGGGCTCGCCCAACGGCGCGCTGTGGCTGTACTCCAGCTTCGACCCGGCCAACACCGGCTGGACCGCCGACGGCGCGGGCACCAGCGAGTCGTCGCCGCTGTTCGCCGCCGTGGTCGCACTGGCCGACCAGGCCGCCGGGCACCGGCTCGGCGTGATCGACGACGACCTCTACCGGCTGTACGCGCAGCACTCCGCCGGACTGGTGGACGTGACCACGGGCTCGACCGGTACCAGCGGATACACCGCCGGCCCCGGCTACGACCAGACGACGGGCGTCGGCACGGTGGACGCCACCAAGCTCGTCCGGGCCCTGGCGCACCAGCGCTGACGGCTGCTCGGTTCGGTGGCGCGGCCGTCGGGGGGTCCCCGGCGGCCGCGCTGTTATCCGCCGGTTATCCGCCGGAAATCAAAAGAGACACGGCGTCAGTTACCCGCTAGGGTCGCGACTCGTTCCCGTCCCCATTCCTTCAGCGGAGACCCCTGTGAATCTCGACTTCAGCAACGAGCCCCTCTTTTCCTGGTATGTCCTTCTGCTGGGACTCAGCGGCCTCGTCCTGATCGGGCTCGCCGCCGCAAAGGGCGGCCAGAGCACCGGTATGCGCGTCTTCAACGCGATAGTCGGTGCGGCCTTCCTCGGCTACGGCTTCTACCTCGGATTCATCTTCCAAGGCGGCACCTACTACATCTTCTTCAAGGTGCTCCTCGTCCCGGTGCTGCTGATCGTCAACTTCGTCAAGTCGCTGAGTGCGCGCAGCAAGGCCAACGCACCGGTGCAGTTCCAGCCCGCGCAGCCCGGCCAGCCCGGCCAGCCGTTCCAGCCCGCACAGCCCAACCCGTACCAGACGCAGCCCTACCAGGCCCAGCAGCCGAACCCGTACCAGACCCCCCAGCCGCAGGATGCCGCGCCGGCGCAGCCGTACCGGGCCGGCTGATCCACTGCTCGGTCCCGTCTCCCCGCGTCCCCGCAACTCGTCTGCGGGGGCCCGGGATTGAGACGTCGTACGGACGGGGAGGCTCGGCAGCGAAACGCCCCGTCCGCGAGGTGACCGGGGAGCCGCCCGTCCGGCGGTAGCCTGCTCAGCGGTCCCGGGAACGACGAGCAAAGGACGCGACGATGGTGCACGCACGAGCCGGTGAACTCGCCCGAGCAGACGATCTGGTGGACGTGGCCAGGCTGGTGACGGCCTATTACACGCTGCACCCCGACCCGGCCGAGCCCGCCCAGCGGGTCGCCTTCGGCACCTCCGGGCACCGCGGCAGCGCCCTGGACCACGCCTTCAACGAGGACCACATCGCCGCGACGACCCAGGCGATCTGCGACTACCGCTCGGCCCAGGGCACCGACGGTCCGCTCTTCCTCGGCGTGGACACGCACGCCCTGTCGGAGCCCGCCCGGGCCACCGCCCTGGAGGTGCTCGCCGCCAACGGCGTCACCGTCCTGCTCGACAGCGCGGACGGCTACACCCCGACCCCGGCCGTCTCGCACGCGATCCTCACCCACAACCGCGCCCAGCCGCGCGGCAGGGCGGACGGCATCGTGGTCACCCCGTCGCACAACCCGCCGGCCGACGGCGGCTTCAAGTACAACCCGCCGCACGGCGGTCCGGCCGGCTCCGAGGCCACCGGGTGGATCCAGGACCGCGCCAACGCGCTGATCGCCGCCGGCCTGGCGGACGTCCGCCGGGTGCCGTACACCCGGGCGCTGGCCGCCGGCACCACCGGCCGCTACGACTTCCTGGGCCGCTACACCGACGACCTGCCCTCCGTCCTGGACCTGGACGCCGTGCGCGCGGCCGGGGTGCGGATCGGCGCCGACCCGCTGGGCGGTGCCTCGGTCGCCTACTGGGGCCGGATCGCCGAGACCCACCGGCTCGACCTGACGGTGGTCAACCCGCTCACCGATCCCACCTGGCGCTTCATGACGCTGGACTGGGACGGAAAGATCCGGATGGACTGCTCCTCCCCCTACGCGATGGCCTCGCTGATCGCCCGTCGGGACCAGTACACCATCGCCACCGGAAACGACGCCGACGCCGACCGGCACGGCATCGTCACCCCCGACGCCGGGCTGATGAACCCCAACCACTACCTGGCGGTGGCGATCGACTACCTCTACCGGCATCGCGGCGACTGGCCGGGCGGCGCGGCCGTCGGCAAGACGCTGGTCTCCTCCTCGATGATCGACCGGGTGGCCGCCGACCTCGGGCGCGAACTGGTCGAAGTCCCGGTCGGGTTCAAGTGGTTCGTCGACGGGCTGCTCGGCGGGGACATCGCCTTCGGCGGCGAGGAGTCCGCCGGTGCGTCCTTCCTGCGGCGTGACGGCGGGGTGTGGACGACGGACAAGGACGGCATCCTGCTGGCGCTGCTCGCCGCGGAGATCACCGCGGTCACCGGCCGCACCCCCTCCGAGCACTACGCCGACCTCACCGGCCGCTTCGGCACCCCCGCCTACGCCCGGGTGGACGCCCCCGCCGACCGCGCGCAGAAGGCCGTGCTGGCCGCACTCAGTGCCGACCAGGTCCGGGCCGACGAGCTGGCCGGCGAGCCGATCACCGCCGTGCTCACCAAGGCCCCCGGCAACGGCGCCGCCATCGGCGGTCTCAAGGTCTGCACGGAGAACGCCTGGTTCGCCGCCCGCCCGTCCGGCACCGAGGACGTCTACAAGATCTACGCGGAGAGCTTCCACGGCCCCGAGCACCTCACCCGCGTCCAGGACGAGGCCCGCGCCCTGGTGACCCAGGTGCTGGACGCCGCTCGGCCCTGAGCTGGGGTGGCCGGCGCTCCGGAGATGCTGCTGGACAGCGCCGGCCTCCCCACTCGCGCCGAAGGGCTACGGCCGCAAGGCCTTCCGGAGCAGCTCACCGAACTCGGCCGGGTGCGTGGTCAGACCGGTGTGCCCGCCGGGGAAGTGCAGGAGTTCCGTGCCGAAGCGCTCAGCCAGCAGAGCGGCCGGACGGTAGGCCAGTTCGCCGCGCGAGTCCTGGCCGCAGGCGAGCACGAGGCGGTCCGAGAGCGCCCGCAGCCGGTGGACGTCCGGGGCGTAGGACATGAAGCTCGGCACGATGCGTCCGACGAAGTAGGGCAGGTCGGCCATCGTCTGCTCGGCCCTCGCCGCCGCCTGCGGCGGGAGCTCGATCTCGGCCCTCGGCTCGGCGGTGTCGTCATCGTCCTTCTTCAGACCTGCCGCGAACACGGCCATCGCCGGCATGAGCCCCTGCGTGCGGAAGGTCTCCCGCACACGCGCGAGGAGCGCGCGATGGTCGGCGACGTCCGGCAGGACCTCCACCACCGGCGGCTCGTGCGCCACCAGCCGTTCGACCCGGTCCGGATGGGCGCAGAGCAGGTGGAGCGCGGCGATCGCGCCCGAGCTGGCGCCGAACACTCGGGCAGGCTCACCCGGCGACAGCAACTCCAGCAGCCGGAACGCGTCGTCGGCGTGCTCGGCCACGCGCTGCTCGGCCTCGGGATCGTCCAGGGTGCTTCGGGACATGCCGCGCGGGTCGTAGGTCGCGACCGTGTACTGCGCCGCAAGGTCGTCGGCGACGGCGTCGAAGGAGGCCGCGCCGCCCGTCCCCCCGGGGATCAGCAGCAGGAGCGGGCCCTGGCCGCGTACTTCGTAGTGCAGGCTCGCGCCGTTCACGCGCAGGCTGCCGGTGGTCGGGGTGGTCATCACGAGTCTCCTACCGATGGGGGCCAGTGCTCCAGGAGGGTGTGCAGGGCGTCGAGGGCGCGGACCCAGGACTGCTGCGGCGAGCGCCGGTGCGCGAACCCGCCTGCGGCCTCCAGGGCGACGAACCCGTGGAACGTGCTGCGCAGCAGCCGGACCGCGTCGGTCAGGTCGGGCTCGGCGAGTCCGTAGCCGCGCAGCATGCCGTAGGTCAGCTCCACCGCGCGCCGCGGTCCGAGCGCCTTCGCGGCCAGCTCGGGGTCGATCTCGATCGGGGTCTGCGTCGCCGTGTAGCGGCCCGGATGCCGGTGGGCGTACTCGCGCCAGGCGTTCGCGAACGCGACCAGCGCGTCCTTGCCCGCCAGCCCGGCGGTCGCCTCGGCGATACGGATGGTCTTCTCGTCCGCCGCCAGCAGCGCGATCCGCCCGCGCAGATCCTCCAGGCCGCGCACGTGCGAGTAGAGGCTCGCGTCCTTCACCCCGAGCTGCCGTGCCACCTGCGACATGGTCACCCGGTCGAGCCCGACCTGGTCCGCCAACTCGGCGCCCGCGATCGTCACCTGCTCCGCCGTCAGTCCGGCCCGTGCCATCCGCCCTCCTTCGTTCCTAGGGATCCTAGGATAAACCTAGGGCCCCTAGGAAAGGCAAGAGCTTTCCCGGGCCCGGGGTCTTATGCCAACGGCATTGACGCTACTGGTGGGGCCGGAGTTACATCGGCCCCACCAGCAAGAACTGAGTGCGGACTGGAGAGATCTCTGATGCGGATCATGCTTGTCGGAGCCGGCGGGGTCGGCACCGCCGTCACCAAGATCGCCGCGCGTCGCTCGTACTTCGAGCACATGGTCGTCGCCGACTACGACCTGTCGCGGGCCGAGTCCGCCGTCGCGGAACTGGCCGACCCGCAGGGCAGGTTCAGCGCCTGCCGGCTCGACGCCTCGGACTCGGCGGGCGTCACCGCCGCCCTGCTCGAACAGCGCTGCGACGTGCTGCTCAACGCCACCGACCCGCGTTTCGTGATGCCGCTGTTCAACGCCGCTCTGGCGGGCGGCGCGCACTACCTGGACATGGCGATGTCGCTGTCCCACCCCCACCCCGAGCGCCCGCACGAGGAGTGCGGGGTCAAGCTCGGCGACGAGCAGTTCGCCGCCGCCCACCTCTGGGAACAGGCCGGGCTGCTCGCCCTGGCCGGCATCGGCGTGGAGCCGGGCCTGTCCGACGTCTTCGCCCGCTACGCGGCGGACGAACTCTTCGACGAGATCGAGGAGATCGGCGTCCGCGACGGCGGCAACCTCACGGTCGAGGGCTACGACTTCGCCCCCTCGTTCAGCATCTGGACCACCATCGAGGAGTGCCTCAACCCACCCGTCGTCTACGAGGCCGAGCGCGGCTGGTTCACCACCGAGCCGTTCAGCGAGCCCGAGGTCTTCGACTTCCCCGAGGGCATCGGCCCGGTGGAGTGCGTCAACGTCGAGCACGAGGAGGTCCTGCTGATCCCGCGCTGGATCGACGCCGGGCGGGTCACCTTCAAGTACGGGCTCGGCGACGACTTCATCGCCAAGCTCAAGACCCTCCACGCGCTGGGCCTGGACAGCACCGTCCCGGTGAGCGTGCGGACCGACCTGGGCCCGGCGCTGGTCTCGCCGCGCGACGTCGTCGCGGCCTGCCTGCCCGACCCGGCCGGCCTCGGCGCGCTGATGCACGGCAAGACCTGCGCCGGCACGTGGGTCAAGGGCGCCAAGGACGGCAAGCCGCGCGAGGTGTACCTCTACCACGTGGTCGACAACCAGTGGTCGATGCGCGAGTACGGCTCCCAGGCCGTGGTCTGGCAGACCGCGATCAACCCCGTCATCGCGCTCGAGCTGCTGGCGACCGGCGTCTGGCAGGGCAGCGGCCTGCTCGGGCCGGAGGCGTTCGCGCCCGGGCCGTTCCTTGACCTGCTCACCGCCTACGGTTCGCCGTGGGGCATCCGCGAGCAGTAGAGCCGCGGCCGTACGAAGGAAGCGAGTCACGCCGTGGCCAAGCAGGTGATCCCGGAGGGCGACCGCCGGCGACGGCGTCCGACCAAGCAGGGCGAGGTGCTGTCGGAGCAGGCGTACATCGACACGGCGCTGCGGATGCTGCACGAGCACGGCAGCAACGGGCTGACCGCCCGCCGGCTCGGCCTCGCGCTGGGAGCCGATCCCAGCACGCTCTACCGGTACTTCAGCGGGATGGACCAGCTCACCCTCGCCATCGGCGACGAACTCATCGGCCGCGCCCTGGCGAGCTGGCGGGCGACCGGCGACTGGCGCGCGGACCTGCGCGAGCTGGGCCTGCGCATCCACGGCGCCTACCTCAACCACCCGCAGGCCGCCGTACTCACCGCCAGCCGGGTCAGCGGCCGCGAGCGGGAGATCGCGGCGGACGAGACGATCCTCGGAGTCCTGCGCACCGCGGGTTTCCCCGATCCTGCCGCAGCCCGGATCTACCACGTGTTCATCGACCAGAGCCTGGCGTTCGCCGCCCTGGACGCCGCCTCCCTCGCCCTCCCCCAGGCGGCCCGCCAGGCCGACGAGGACAAGTGGGAGTCGACCTACGCCATGCTCCCCGCGGAGTCCCACCCGCACATCTCGGCCACCGCCGACCTGCTGATCGCCCGGATGAAGGAGAGCGCCTACCCCGACGCCCTGGAGATGCTGCTGGACAGCGCAGCCTCCCAACTCGCGCGGCTCGCCCGGATGATGTCGTCCAAGGGGTGAAGCGAGCTGAAAGCGGTGGCGGCGTCCGACACCGAGCGAGTACCGTCCGGGTTTTGATGACTGACTCCTGGGACACCATCGCCGACTGGTACGCGGACCTGCTCCAGGCCGGTTCCGCCATGCACGACTTCAACCGCGATGTCCTGCTCCAGCACCTCCCGGAGGAGCTCGGCGGCCATCGCGCCCTCGATCTCGGGTGCGGTGAGGGGATCATCGCCCGAGCACTGGCCGCCCGCGGAGCCTCCGTCGTGGGCATCGACCCGTCGCCGCGCATGATCGAACACGCGCGGGCCGTCGAGGCAAGCCATCCCGGCACGGTGATCTACTCGGTCGACGACGGATGTGTGCTGAGCACAGTCGTCGCCGACTCGGTCGACTGGGTGACCGCCGGGCTGTCCCTGAACAACGTGCCCGACCTGGATGCCGCGCTCGCGGCCGTGCGGCGAGTGCTGGTGGCGCAGGGCTCACTCGTCTTCACCATCCCCCACCCCTGCTTCGAAGCGCCGTACGCCAGCTGGACGCAGGCGGCCGATGGGGCCGTCCGCCGGGTCGTCGGCAACTACCTCACCGAAGGCTTCTGGCGCTCCGACAACCCCGACGGCGCTCGCCGGGCCGGCAACCAGCACCGGACGGTGTCCACGTACCTGACCGCGCTGGTCCGGCACGGATTCGTCCTGGAAGCCGTTACCGAGCCGGTCCCCAGTGCCCAAGTGGCGGCCGCGCAACCACAGCGGGCCGGGCTGCCACCGTTCCTCGCCATCCGCGCGCGCCGCGCCTGAACACGAACCGGTGCCAACCGACGCTTCGGTTCCGGCTTCGTC
The DNA here is from genome assembly GCF_029893355.1 of Kitasatospora sp. MAA4. Taxonomy (GTDB): domain Bacteria; phylum Actinomycetota; class Actinomycetes; order Streptomycetales; family Streptomycetaceae; genus Kitasatospora. The sequence continues at coordinate 203,556 of NZ_JARZAI010000008.1, read as the reverse complement.
CGGCTTCGGGTCCAGGTCAGGTGCAGATCGCGGCCGTCTGCGCGGTGGAGATGGCGTCCGTCTGCGGGAAGGGCCGCTGGTGCAGCAGGTCCTTGCCGAGGTCGAAGACGGTTCCCACCAGGATCAGTTGGCGGCTGCCGTCGGCGGTGGTCAGGGAGATGCTGGTGAAGCCGGGGCCGCCGCCGTCCGTCTCCCAGACGGGGACGGACCGGCCCTGGCAGTCGAGCGTCGACTGCTGAACGCCGAGCGCGTAGCCGGGTGAGTCCGGGAGCTGGACCACGGTCTCCAGCTCGCGCTGCTCGGCCGGCGGCAGCAGCCGGCCGGTGAACAGCGCCCGGTCGAAGCGGGCGAGGTCGTCCAGGGTGGAGATCATCGCGCCGGCTGTCCAGTCGTAGGAGGGGCTGAACGTGGTCATGTCGTTCCGGTCGAGGTCGTACCCGTGCAGGTGGGGGCCGTGGATCTGCGGGTCGGTGAGGGGCAGGGTGGTGTGGGTCAGGGCGAGCGGGACCAGCAGGCGGTCGTGGATCTCCTGCCCGGCGCTGCGACCGGTGACGGCCTCGATGACCAGCCCGGCGACCAGGTAGTTGGTGTTGGAGTAGTTCCACGCCGCGCCCGGTGCCGCCAGGGGCGGGTGGGCGACGGCCAGCGCGACGACCTGGCGCGGCGTGTGGACGAAACCGCGGTCGCCGCCCTGAAGGTAGGGCGCGAAGAAGGCGGGGTCGGTGGTGGGGTCGTAGAGGCCGCTGGTCTGGTTCAGCAGCTGGCGCACGGTGATCGCGCCGCCGTCGTTCCCCGCGCCGTCGATGACGCCCGGCAGCCACTTCTCCACGCTGTCGTCCAGGGCGAGCCGGTGCTCGCCCACCAGTTGCAGCAGTACGGTCGCCACGAAGGCCTTGGTGTTGCTCGCGATCCGGAACCGGTCGCCGACCCGCGCCGGCTCGCCGGTCGCGAGGTCCGCGACCCCCGAGGCCACCCGGGTGACGGTGTCACCGTCGCGGCCGTACGCGATGGCGGCGGGGAAGCCGGATGCGACGGCCTGGTCCACCGCCGCTTGCAGGCCGGCCGCCCTGACGTTCGGCGCCGCCGACGCCGGTACGGCGCACGATGCCGCCACCGCCGCAACCACGCACATCCCCACCGCGGTGGCCGCCAGTTTCCTCATGTCCGCTCCCGATCCCCGTGTGCTCCGATGATGCCCGCAAGTCTGCCGTGTGCGAACAGAGCGTCACCATGGTGCTGCCTCCCGAAACCGACCGGGGGCCAGCACCATCCCCACCCGCCGCGCGGGTGCATGCTGGGTGCATGCCCGAAGGTGACTCCGTCTTCCGCACCGCCGCCCAGCTGCACGAGGCGCTGGCCGGCCGGACGCTGACCGTGGCCGACCTGCGCGTCCCGGCCCACGCCACGGCCGACCTGACCGGGCGCCAGGTCCTGGACGTGACGCCGCGCGGCAAGCACCTGCTCACCCGGCTGGAGGGCGGCCTGACGCTCCACACCCACCTGCGGATGGACGGCCGCTGGCAGGTCTACCGCACCGGCGAACGCTGGACGGGCGGTCCGGGCCACCAGATCCGGGCCGTCCTCGGCCACCAGCAGCACACCGCCGTCGGCTACCGCCTCCCGGTCGTCCAACTCCTGCGCACCAGCGACGAATCCACGGTCGTCGGCCACCTCGGCCCCGACCTCATCGGACCGGACTGGGACCTCGACGAGGCACTGCGCCGACTCACCGCCGACCCCGCCCGGCCGATCGCCGCGGCCCTGCTCGACCAGCGCAACCTGGCGGGCATCGGCAACATCTACGCCAACGAGCTCTGCTTCCTGGGCACGGTCACCCCCTGGACGCCGGTCGGCGAGGTGGCCGCGCCGCAGCTGCTGCTCGGCTGGGCGCGCCAACTGCTGGTCCTCAACCGGCTGCGCCCCGGCCACCCCACCACCGGCCCCCTCAGCACCGGTCCTCTCACCGCCGGCCCCCTCACCACCGGCCCTCTCCGCACCGGCCCTCTCCGCACCGAACGCAGCGCGCCGCCCGTCCGCGCCCGCGAGCGCAACTGGGTCTACGCCCGCGGCGGCCGCCCCTGCCTGCGCTGCGGCACGATCATCCGCACCGCCCAGCGCGGCACACCGCCGCAGCAGCGGGTCACCTACTGGTGCCCGACCTGCCAGCACGGCCCGGCGCCGACCGGCTGAGCGCGAACAACCGAGCCACCCACGGCGTGCGCATCAGGCAGGATGGCAGCTGACGGACGACGAGGAGGAGGCGCGCGGTGGGTGGAGCAGGGAAGTACCGGAAGGCGCTGGCCGTGCTGGCCGCCGTCCTGGTCCTCTGGCTGCTGAGCCGCGGGCACAGCCCGGGGTCGGGGGCGTCCGCTCCGTCCGCCGCCACCTCCGCCTCTCCGTCCTCTCCGTCGGTGTCCTCCTCCCCCTCCCCCGCCGCCTACGATCCGGCGCAGCTCGCCCCGCAGGTGCGCAGGTACGCCGAACAGGCCGGGATCGACGCGCAGTTGCTGATGGCCATCCTCTACAACGAGTCGTACAAGCCGCACGACCCCGCGTTGGAGCGCGCCTGGCAACAGCTCAAGCCGGACGCCGCGTTCGGCGTCGCCAACATGCACCGGGCCGCGTTCGACGAGACCAAGCAGGGCCACGACTTCGCCGCCCGAACATGGGAGGAGCTACCCGACGACCGCGCCCTCGCCGTCGAGGCCGCCGCCTGGTACCTGCACGACCTGGCCGCCCAACTCCCCGCCCACCGCTCGGCCCCGTACACCGAGGACGAGCTGCTCGCCCTCGGCTACAACACCGGCCCCGGCAACATGCTGGCCTTCGCCCGCGGCACGGCGCCGGGTTCGGCGGCCCGCTCCTACCTCGACCAGTTGCACGCCAACTGGTCCAAGTCAGCCGCCGCACTCAAGCTTTGACGAGCCCCGCCCTCCCACCCTCTCACCCAGGAGCTCCCTCCCGATGACGACACCACCACGCCTGATCCAGCTGCTGGAGCAGTTCGACTTCGCATCCAAACGCCTCACCGACCGCATGACGGGCCCGGTCATGGACAGCGGCAACGGCACCGACGTCGAGGTCGGCCCGATGACCGACGACGAGTACTTCTGGGAGCCCGTCCCCGACTGCTGGTCGGTCCGGCGGCACAAGGACGGACCGGGCGCGCGGGCCACCCTCCTGGTCGGCGCCGGCGACTGGGGACGCGACACCGCCCCGGCCCCGCACCCCGAACCGGCCCCCTTCACCACCATCGCCTGGCGCCTGAACCACCTCAACGAAATGCTGACCCTCCGCGCGGACCACACCGCCGGCAGCCGCTCCCTGACCCGCGACGACTACCCCGTCAGCCCCGACGCCGCCTCCGCCATCACCGCCTTCAGCTCCGGAGCGGCAGCCTGGCGCGCAGCGCTGCTCCTGGCCGACGACACCGTCCTCGACACGGTCGGCCACAGCAGCTACCCGCACGGCAGCGACCCGGAGAGCCTCTTCCTCGACCTCATCTGGTGGGTCAACCAGGAAGTCCTGCACCACGCAGCCGAAATAGCCCTCCTCCGCGACCTCTACCGCGCCCAGCCGCACTGATCCCCCGTCACGGCCCTGGAACTCCCACGGGGGTGGCCGGCGAGCTCCGGGAGGGCTGGGCCGCCGAGACGGGGAAGACCAGGCCGTTGGTGCTGCGGGGCGTGTCCACCGCGATGTACCCCAGCGGTCCACCCGTGCCGGTGGTGACCCGCCACGACGTCATGGCGGCGCCGGAGACCCCGCAACCGGCGTGCACCGGGACCTGGTCACCCGGTTGCAGGGTCACCGAGGTCGTCACCGGGTCGCAGTACCCACCCACGCACTGGTCCACCACGACCGGTGCGGTCGAGTCGTTGCGGATGGCCACGGCGCTGTAGTTCATCGGGTCGGTGGCGTCGACCGACCCGCAGCCCGCCTGCAACATCCGCTCGTCGGCCCAGAAGAGCGCCCCCATGAACACCGCGAACCCACCCACCAGGACCCCGCACCCGATCCCGACGCGACGTGGCCGGCGCTCTCGGTTGACCATCGATTCCCCACCCTTCTGTCAGGGCAGATCCGCCCCCGCCACATGATCCAGAAGACGCTCCCCCACCCACGGCGGTTGCGTAGAGCTTCCGCCTGCGGGCTCAGACGGTGGCTTCGAGGGTGACCTCGATGTTGCCTCGGGTGGCGTTGGAGTACGGGCAGACCTGGTGGGTGGTCTCCACGAGCTGGTCGGCGGTGGCCTGGTCCAGGCCGGGCAGGTGCGCGGACAGTGCGACCTTCAGCGAGAAGCCTCCGTTGTCCAGGGTGATCAGGCTCACCGTGGACCTGACGGTCGACTCACCGAGCTTCACCTTCTGCTGACCTGCTATCAGGCGCATCCCGTTGTGGAAGCAGGCGGCGTAGCCGGCGGCGAAGAGCTGCTCGGGGTTGGTCCTGTCGCCGCCGGGGCCGCCCATCTCCTTGGGGACCGCGAGGAGTTCGTCGAGCACCCCGTCGGAGGTGCGGACCTCTCCGTTGCGGCCGTCGCCGGTCGAGAGTGCTTCGGTGGTGTAGAGCGTGGACATGGTGTCTCCATTCACAGGTGTTCAGAAAGGGTGGACGGGTTGCTGGTTGCCGGACGGGTGTGTCCGTCGGGGGTAGTGGCTTGGGTGAGCAGGGTCAGCGCGGCCTGCGAGGCCGAACCCGCCGCGGCGGTGACCGCGACGAGTCGCTGTCCCGGCTCGTTCGGGACCGGCATGGCCTGCTGGGTGATGTCCATCGGTCCGACGAGCGGATGGCGCATCCGGTAGGCCGCGGTGTCCCAGGCGCGGACCCGGTGCTCGGACCACAGGTCGGTGAACTCCGGGCTGTGCATGACCAGTTCACCGATCAACGCGGCGAGCAGCGGATCGTCGGGGTAGCGGCCGACGGCGAGGCGCAGTCGGCCCACCGCGTCTCTGGCCTTCTTCGGCCAGTCCTCGTAGAGCTCGCGGGTGTGGGCGTCCCGGAAGACCAGCCGCGCGGTGTTCGGACGCCGGGCCGGGTCCTGCGGGCTCCTCGGATCGAGGTGCCCGGCGAAGAGCGCATGCCCGGCGCGGTTCCACGCCAGCACGTCGCTGCGGCGGCCGAGCACGACGACCGGGGTGTCCCCGAAGGCGTCGACGAGCTGCCGGGTCGTCTCGCTGATGCGCTCGGGTGCCGGCGGCTTGCGGGTTCGGTCGTTGCCGCCCTTCCGCCCGACAGCAGCGAGGTCGTACAGGTGACGCTGCTCGGTCTCGTCCAGGCCAAGCGCCCCGGCGAGCGCATCCAGCACCTCCGTCGACGCGCCCCGCGACACCCCCTGCTCCAGCCGCGTGTAGTACGACTCGCTCACCCCGGCCAACTGCGCGAGCTCGTCCCGGCGCAGACCCGGCACCCGCCGCCGCTCACCGAACTCCGGCAACCCGACGTCCGCCGGCTGTAGTTGCGCCCGACGCGTCCTCAGGAACCGCCCCAACTGCGACTTGCTCTTCATGGACTTGAGTATGGACACGGGCGGCGGCGCGTGCCTGCCCCTGTCAGTGCCAGGCAACGCAGCTCGAGGTGGAGTCGGCTCAGGGGGCCGTCGCGGGAACGAGGTGGTCGAGCCCCTGCGCACTGCCCGTCGCGGCCTCGATCGAGCGCGGCAGCATGACGCTCTCGTAGGCGCGGACGGCATCGCCGACGCCGGTTTCGGCGACGAGGGCGTGGGCGAGGTCGGATCCGTCGAGCATGGCGAGATTGGCGCCCAGCCCGACCGGGGGCATCAGGTGCGCGGCATCGCCGAGCAGCGTGACGCCGGGAACGTGCTCCCAGGTGTGCGGGGCGGGCAGGACGAACAGGGAGCGGTTGACGAATCCGCTGTCGCTGTTGCTCAGGAGGTAGCGCAGGCTCTCGTCCCAGCCGTCGAACATCCTCAGCAGGTGTGTCCGCACGGCCCGCCGGTCGCCGAGGTCGATACCGGCGGCCACGTGCCAGTCCTCCGGCGTGCGGAGCGCGACGTAGGCGCGGATGTGGTCGTTGCTGTTGCGCTGGGCGACCAGGGACATGCCGGCGCCCTTCGCCAGCATCGATCCGTTGCCGACCAGCCGCGCGAGGTCGGGATGACGGGTGTCGCAGTGGTCGAATCCGGTCTCGACGAAGGTGACACCGGTGTAGCGGGGTGCGGCGTGCGACAGGGCCGGGCGGACGCGCGACCAGGCGCCGTCGGCGCCGACCACCAGGTCGAAGTCCTCGGCGGTGCCGTCATCGAAGAGCAGCCGGAAGGTGCCGTCCGCCAGCGGGGTGACCCCGCCGACGGCGCGGTCCCACCGCACTGTGCCCTCGGTGAGCGAGTCCAGGAGCAGAGCGCGCAGTTGGCCTCGGTCGATCTCCGGCCGGCCGCCGTCGGCGGAAGGCCCGTCGGCGGAAGGCCCGTCGGCGGAAGGCCCCTGGTGCGCCAGGGGGGCGGCGGTGGCGAAGTCGAGCACGCGCCACTCGTCTCCTTCGGGGCGGGCGAGGGCGTGGAATCGGTCGAGGAGCCCCGCCGCACGCAGGGCGGCCTGGCCGGTGTCGGGATGCATGTCGAGGGTGCCGCCCTGCGGGCGGGCGTCGGCGGACGCCTCGCGCTCGAAGACGGTGACGGAGCGGCCGTGTTGCTGCAGGACTCGGGCGCAGGTGAGGCCGCCGAGGCCGGCGCCGACAATCGCGATGCGCGGATCACGAGCAGAGTTCATGGGAGTGCCCCTCGGGGGGTGGGTGAGCTGCCGGGAGGTCCGGCATCACCAAGAAAGCACACTCACGAAATAAGTGCAATGACTCAACTTTTGCAGTCGCTCCACACTGGAGTATGGTGAGCGAGTGACCGAACCGACCGGGCGCCGCGAGCGCAAGAAGGCCCAGACCCGCCAGTCCCTGGCGGACGCCGCACTCGAACTCTTCCTCGAGCGCGGCTACGACCAGGTCGGCGTCAAGGACGTCGCCGACGCCGCCGATGTCTCGGTGACCACCCTCTTCAAGCACTTCTCCGGCAAGGAAGCCCTGGTCTTCGATCAGGACGACGACCTTGAAGCAGCACTCGTGGCCGCCGTGCGCGACCGCACCCCCGGCCAGTCGATCCCGCAGGCGCTGCGTGAGCACCTCCTGCTGAAGCAGACCCAGCTCGCCGTCCATGCCACGGACCCGCGGTTCGCCGACTTCACCCGCCTGGTGCAGGAGACCCCCGCCCTGCACGACTACGCCCACCGCATGTGGACGCGCCACGAAGCAGCCCTGACGCGAGCCATCACCGAGGCTGTCGGCGCCCCCGAGGACGACGTCAGCTGCGCCGCCCTGGCTCGTTTCGCCCTTGAGGCCCGCAGCCTCATCCTGCGACACGCCGAACCGCGCCGAGCCGCCGCCGAGGCCTTCGCGCTGCTCGAACACGGCTGGGCAGCCTCCCACCCGGGCAACTGACCCGGCCTGCGCGCGAGTTTGCGGCTCTCAGCGGTCGTCGGCGGGGTCGTCGGCAGGGCCGTCCGCTGCGGCGTCCAGCGCGAGGGTGAGCTGTTCGAGTTTGGTGCGCAGTTCGACGGCTTCGGCGGGGCCCAGGCCGCTGGCGGCGATGATCTCCATGGGAACCCGCTCGGCCCGGGCGCGCAGGGCGGTGCCCTCGCCGGTGGGGCGGACGATCACCGAACGCTCGTCGTGGGGGCTGCGTTCGCGTTGGACCAGGCCGGCGGCGTCCAGGCGCTTGAGCAGCGGGGAGAGGGTGCCGGAGTCGAGTCGGAGCAGTTCGCCGAGCTGCTTCACCGGCATGGCGCCGTGCTCCCAGAGCGCCATCATCGCCAGGTACTGGGGGTAGGTGAGGCCGGTGTCGCGCAGCAGGCGGCGGTAGACGCGGTCGAAGGCGCGGGCGGTGGCGTGCAGCGCGAAGCAGACCTGGATGTCGAGCTGGAGGAGGTCCGGGCCGGCCGACGGGGGGAGCTGCGATGCGGACTGCGGAGTCGTGGAGGCCATAACTCCAGAGTACAACTTGGTTGCGCGCAATTCAGTTGTGTGCAACCATCTAGTCATGCGGTCGACCGGGCCGCAGCGACGACAAGCGCACGACACTCTGCGAAATGGGATGGTTCCGATGGACGCGCTCTACACCGCTGTTGCCACCGCCAACGGCCGCGAGGGCCGCACGGTCAGCTCGGACGGCCGGCTTGACCTGCAGCTCGCGTTCCCCCAGGCGCTGGGCGGCAACGGCGAGGGCACCAACCCCGAGCAGCTGTTCGCCGCCGGGTACGCGGCCTGCTTCGCCAGCGCCCTGGGAGCGATCGGCCGCGCGGCGAAGGTGGACACCAAGGACGCCTCGGTCACCGCCGAGGTGGGCATCGGCAAGGACGGCGACGACGGCTTCGGCCTCACCGTCACCCTGCGCGTCGAGCTCCCGGACGCCCTGCAGACCGACGCCGGCCGCGCCCTGGTCGAGCAGGCGCACGCCTACTGCCCGTACTCCAAGGCCATCCGCGGCAACATCCCGGCCGTGCTCGTCATCGAGTAGTAGTCGTGGAGCACCTGCATCCACACGTACGGCGGGCGCCCCCAGGTCAGTTGACCTGGGGGCGCCCGCCGTACGTGTGCTTCAGATCAGGACAGGCCGGCCTTGACCGAGCAGACCGGCCAGGCACCCGGACCCTGAGCGGCCAGCACCTTCTCCGCGACCGAGATCTGCTGCGCCTCGGTGGCGTGCGAGGCCTTGTCCGCGAACGCGGTGCCACCGAACGCCGCCCACGTCGACTGGGTGAACTGCAGACCACCGGAGAACCCGTTACCCGAGTCGATGCTCCAGTTCCCCGTGCTCTCACACTGCGCGACCTTCTCCCACGTGGAGGTCGACGCGGCCGAAGCCGCCGTCGCCGTCACGAGACCCGCAACCGGCAGGGCGACAATGACGCCACCCATCAGCGCCATCCGCAGACGACCACGGCTACGCCCGGCCTTCACAGAGTTCTCGGCGACAGCGGCGGCGGTGTTCTCGGTACGGAAGGTCATGCAAAATCCTCTCGACATCCCCGGGCGGACACACGGAACCAGACCCCGGAAAAGGGCCTCGAAATCCCGCTTGCCTCTCCAAACGGACGGCCGGCGCGTCCTCGACGCGCCCCGCCGCCCCGGCCACCCGTCCACACCCGCACGCCCCGGACAGGGGGCCGTACGAGAGGGGGTGAACCCGAGCAGTGCTCGCTGCACTGGGAACGAACTTAGGCGGCACCCACCCCGGTGACAACCATTTCGACGAACCCCCAGCTCAGCACCCCGTTACCACCGGTAAAGATCTCCCCGACCACCCCCACACCCGCTCAACCCCAACACCCCCGCACCACCCCGAACCCCCCGAAAGTGGCCCACCCCACACCGAAATCCCGGCCCGCCGACACGCTCCGTCCGCGGTCGGGGACCTCAGTGCGAGGGGCAACCCCACCCACCAGTGGTCCCCGCCACACGCCAACGCGGGTCAGGGCTTCGGCTCCCAGCCGGGCGGCGGCCCGATGGTGGAGGCCTCGGGGCCGAAGGAGGCGACGTAGCCGGGGTGGATCGCGCTCCACCGCTGGCCCGGGCTCCACGACGGGCCGGTGCCGTCCAGGTGGACGGCGAGCAGGTCGAGGCACTCGTGCCAGCCGGCGCCGTCGCGGGCGGCCTTGCCCAGCTCGTCGAGGGTGTCCAGCAGGACGAGCGTGCAGCCGCCCGCCCGTGCGGACACCTCCAGCCGGATCACGTCCGGCCCCCAGCTGAACTCCAGGAGCGAGGGCGGCACGTAGGCGAGTACCTCGCCCTGGAAGTCGGGCCCGCGGCCCTCCGCGTCGGCGAAGACGAGGGTTCCGCCGAGCGTCCACTCGCCGGTGATCAGGTGCGGGAACCAGGCGGCCAGGTGCTCGTGTTCGGTGATCGCCTGCCAGACCTTCTCGGGCGGGTGGTCGAGTTCGCGGGTGAAGCGCAGGCGCCAGCAGTCGCCGGACCGTTCCAGCGCTCCGATCCCGTTCTTACTGCTGCCGGTCATGCGGGCCTCCCGAGTGCAGGGGGGAAGTCGGGTCGTCCATGGTGTCGAGGTGGCGTTCGAGCCGGTCGAGGCTGGCGCCCCACCCGGCGCGGTACGGCGCGAGCCAGGCGTCGAGTTCGCGCAGCGGCTCGGACCGCAGCCGGTAGAGCCGGCGCTGCTCCGCGACACGGACCGGACATGCCGACGGCCCGGCCGTCCCCTGTGATGGTGGGGGACGGCCGGGCCGTGGTCAGGCTATGACGGTGGTGCGGGTCAGGACAGGCCGGCCTTGACCGAGCAGACCGGCCAGGCACCGGGGCCCTGAGCGGCGAGCACCTTCTCCGCGACCGAGATCTGCTGCGCCTCGGTGGCGTGCGAGGCCTTGTCCGCGAACGCGGTGCCACCGAACGCCGCCCACGTCGACTGGGTGAACTGCAGGCCCCCGGAGAACCCGTTGCCCGAGTCGATGCTCCAGTTCCCCGTGCTCTCACACTGCGCGACCTTCTCCCACGTGGAAGTCGACGCGGCCGAGGCCGCAGTCGCCGTCACGAGACCCGCAACCGGCAGGGCGACAATGACGCCACCCATCAGCGCCATCCGCAGACGACCACGGCTGCGCCCGGCCTTCACGGAGTTGTCGGCGACAGCGGCAGCGGTGTTCTCGGTACGGAAGGTCATGCAAAATCCTCTCGACATCCCCGGGCGGACACACGGAACCAGACCCCGGAAAAGGGCCTCGAAATCCCGCATGTCGCTCCAGCAGACGACCGGCCACGCCTTGGACGCTCCGTGCCGCCCCTGGTCACCCGCCGCATGAGAAGCACCGGATGACCGGTGCGTGGGGCGAGGTGAACCCGAGCAGTGCTCGCTGCACTGGGAACGAACTTAGGCAACCCCCGGGCCGGTGACAAGCATTTTGGCAAACCCGCAGCTCAGCGGCGGGTTACCGCCCGTAATGATCACCGATCCCGCCCGCACGGCCCGGTCGCCCCTTGGCGCCGCGTCCGCCGTCCCTGGCCCGAAGTGGCCCAGCCCACACCGAAATCCCGACCCGCGGACACGCTCCGTCAACGGTCGGGAAACCCAGTGCGAGCGGCCACCCCATTCGCCAGTGGCCCCCGCCACACGGTCTCAGCTGCGCAGGATGCCGCCGACGATCGAGCCGAGCCCCGCACCCTCCGCGCCGGCCGTGGCCGCGTCGCGGGCCAGGTAGGGCTCCAGCGCGTGGGCCAGGCCCGACAGCGGCATGCTCTGCAGCCAGATCTGGCCGGGGCCGGTCAGCGCCACCAGGTGGTAGCCGTCGCCGCCGAAGATCTTGTTGGCGATGCCCGGCACCCGGGTGATGGTGAACTGCACCTGCTCGTCGAACATCCCCACGTGCCCGGGGTGGACCAGCATCGTCTGGCCGGGCGCGAGGGTGTACTGGGTGAGTTCGCCGGACAGTTCGATCCAGGCCCGGCCCTGCCCCTGGAGGCGCTGGAGCACGAAGCCCTCGCCACCCCACAGTCCGCCGCGGAAGGACTGCTGCAGGGCGACCGTCGGGCTGACCCCGGGGGTGCCGCAGACCCAGCCGTGCCGGTGCACCAGGACGCCGCGGCCCGGCGCGATGTCCACCGGGACGATGTGCCCGGGCACCTTGGCCGCGAAGGCCACCAGACCGTTCCCGCCCTGCGCCTGGTACTGCGTCAGGAAGATCCCGCCGCCGCCGACCGCGCGCTTGATCGCGCCCATGAACCCGCCGCCACCGGGGCCGCCGGCGTTCGTGGTCTGCGACATCTGCATGTTCGCCGACATCCACGAGAGCTCACCGTGAGCGGAGATCACCGCCTCCCCCGGCGCGAGTTCGATCTCCAGCACCGGCATCGTGCTGCCCTTGACCACAGCCTGCATTTCGGTCCCCTCCCCAACACACCCCGGACGGTCCGACGCCGCCCACCGGGCGCACGGTATCGCTGGATCCCGACGGCGACCAGGGCGGGTGCATCCTGCGGGCGCCGGGCGGCGGAGGGGGTCGGTTGCGGAGCCCACCCGTCCGCACAGTCGTCCGAGGCTCCCGCTATGCTTCCCCCCACCGCCGTGCGGTGGCCGGGCGACAAGGGGAAGCACGTGCAGCAGTCAGGGAACGAACGGGACATGACGGGCCTTCAGGCCGATCGTCCGCACCCCGCCCGCATCTACGACTACTGGCTGGGCGGCAAGGACAACTTCCCGCCCGACCGTGCGGCCGCGGAGCACGCGATCAGCGTGTCGGCGGACATCCCGGCTGCTGCCCGCGAGAACCGCGCCTTCCTCCAGCGCGCGGTGCGGATGTGCGCGCAGCAGGGCATCCGCCAGTTCATCGACATCGGCGCCGGCCTGCCCTCGCCGGGCAATGTCCACGAGGCGGCCCAGTCGGTCGCGCCGGACTCCCGGGTGGTCTACGTCGACAACGACCCGATCGTGCTCACCCACGGCCGCGCGCTGCTCGCCGACAACCGCTCGACCACCGTGCTGACCGGGGACGTCCGCGAGCTGGACGAGCTGCTCGACCGGCCCGAACTGCGCGCCCTGGTCGACCTCTCGCAGCCGGTCGCCGTGCTGCTCGTCGCGGTCCTGCACTTCGTCAGCGACGAGGAGGCCCGCGAGGCGGTGGAGAAGGTCAGGAGCCGGGTCGCACCGGGGAGTTACCTGATCCTCTCGAACAGCACCCACGAGGGCAACCCCGAGCGCGCCGCGGCCGCCGCCAAGACCTGGGACAAGACGACCTCCGGCATCCGGCTGCGCGACCGCGCGCACGTCCAGACGTTCTTCGACGGCTGGGAGCTGCTGGAGCCGGGCGTCACCTTCGTCCCGCTCTGGCGCCCCGAGGGCCCCACCGAGCAGAGCACCCGCTGGATGTACGCGGGCGTCGGCCGCAAGGCCTGAGACCGCCGAGCTCTACCTCCCTGGCGGGCGGCGCGGAGCATCGAGCCACGGCGCGGCGACCTCGACCATGCGGTGCATGACGGGGACGGGGACAACAGGGTTGCGGACCGCGATCTCCGCGCTGCGCGGGTCGAGCAGCAGCGCCACCAAGTCGTCCGGGGGAATGGCCGGGTTCGACGCCGCACGCCAACGCACCCCGCGGTCAGGGTCGGTGGCCAAGCGGACCGCGGCCCCGGGCGCGAGCCGAGGGTCCTCGGCCGCGGACCTGCGGACGATCTCGTGGGGATCGTCGGCGGCCTGCTCGACGAGGGCCGCGGTGGAGGCCGGGTCGTCCAGCGCCAGGGCCCGCAGGCGCGGGTTCGGGTCCGCCGCGAAGCGCAGCAGGCCCTGTCGGGGGAAGTTGGGATGGTTGCGCGGTCGGCCGGGGAACGAGTAGCTCGCATCCCACCATCCTGCGACCTCGAGGAGCAGCCCGGGCGGGGCGTCCTCGCAGGACTCGGCCAGGAAGAGGCGCACGACGCGGTCCTCGTCGCGGGCGAGGAGTTCCACGACGTCCGCAGGCAGGCGCGGTGCCCTGGCGACGCTGCGGCGCACCAGCAGCTTGGGGGAACTCGCGAGTTGGCGCATGGCCTCGGCGTTCGCGTGCAGTGCGCCGATCCACCACAGGGCCGTCGTCGAGCCGTGCGGATCGATGTCGGGGACCTCGCAGGCCATCGCCGCGATCTCGGCCGGCGTCGCGGGCGGCGCGGCGTCGGGGTGGGGTGCACGCCCGACGCCTCGGCCGCCGCGCCGCAGCCGCCGGGCTGTCAGTTGCTCCGCGGCGAGCTCCGTCAGCTGCCGGCGCAGGTCCGGCTCGGGCGAGGCGGCGACAAGCCGTTCCCATTGCGCTGGGGAGAGGCGGCCGATTTCCGCGGTACGGGCGCGGACGCTGCGGCTGCGGTGGCCGGCCGCGGTGTCCATGACGCCGTCCGGCAGGTCTTCGCGCTGTAGAAAGTCGGTCACACCGACGTCCAGGAGCTGGTGGAGCAGTTCAACTGGTGCCGCGCGGTTGAAGCCGAGTCCGGAAAGCCACGAAAGCCCCACTCGTCGGTCGACTTCGCCTGCTGGGGTGAGCCTGGCCCACGCTGGGCTGTGCGTGGCGGGCTGGTTTTCTGTCATCGGCTGAAGAATAGGGCCGGGACGAGCACCTTGGGGTGGACTGCGCGGCCGTCCGTTCGGCCGAACCTGGCGCGCTGCCTCTACGCGCGTCCGGGCGCTGGAGGTCGCGCGACCCTAGCCTTCGTCTCGTGACGAGACGCGAACCGGAAGAGCTGTCACCGGTGCTGTGGTGGGTGCAGGGTGTGCTGCTGGTGGGCGCGGCCGGACTGCTGTACAGCCCGCTGGGGGTGTGGCTGCTGGTCGACCACGCGGTCATGGCGGTGGCGATGCTGGTGGTGGCGGCCGGGGCGCAGGCGCGTGCAGGTGCGTCCGCGCCGAGGAGGTGGGAGGCCGGAGCAGTCGGTGCTCTGGGCCTGCTGGGGCTGGCGGGACTGGCGATGCCCGTCGCGGTTTCGTGGTGGTGGATGGGCGCGTTCTGGCTCGTGGTCGCGTTCTGCGAGCTCCTCGCGGGTCCGGACCGGGACGATCCGGTCGCGATGTCGCTGCCGGTGGCGTTGTGGTTCGCGTTCGCGGGTGTGGTGACGCTGACGCTGCCGTACCGGCTGGGCACCGACCTCGCGCTCTGCTCGGTGGTGTTCCTGCTGGTCGCCGGCCTCTCGCTGGTGGTGCGCGGGGTGCGGCTCGGGCGAGTGGGGCGGGCCGGGAAGCCGTCGCGGCGCTGGGTCCGGCGGACCGCGGTGGCCGCGCAGGTCGCGGTGCTAATCGTCGCGGTCGGCGGGTACGCGGCCACCGTCACGGTCGCCTCCGACTTCCGGCAGGGCCAGCAGAGCGTCGCCGACTTCTACCGGCCACCGGCCGGGTCGGCGCCGGCCGCCCCGGGCGCGGTGATCCGCACCGAACCCGTCGAGGCGGCATCCGCCCACGGCAGCGGACGGCGAGTGCTCTACTGGTCGCAGGACAGGAACGGCCGGCCCACCGTCTCCTCCGGCATGGTGTGGACACCCGTCCAGGGCAGCGCGCAGGGGCGGCCGATCCTGGACTGGACGCACGGCACCGTCGGCCTCGACCCGCAGTGCGCACCCTCGCGCCGCGACCTCCCGTTGCAGAGCATGACCTGGATCAACCACGCCCTCGACCGGGGCTGGGTGGTCGCCGCCTCGGACTACGCCGGAGCGGGCGGTACCGCGGGCCCCGACGGCAGCGAGGCCTACTTCGTCCTCGCCGACCAGGCCCGCGACGCGCTGAACATCGCCCGCGCCGCCCGGTCCATGCCCGGCACCGGCGCCGGCGACCAGCTGACGGTCTTCGGCGCGTCCCAGGGCGGAGGCGTCGCCCTCGCAGCGGCCCAGCTCGCCGCCGCCTACACACCCGAACTGCACCTGGCCGGGGTCGCCGCCTCCGCCCCCGCGGCCAACGTGGGCCGGCTGCTCCAGGACCAGCCGGCGGACTCGTTGGGCTCCTGGTGGGTCGGCTCGATGGTGGTTCGCAGCTACGCCCAGGCGTACCCGGCCACCGCGCCGAGCGCGGTGCTGACCGACGCCGCACGACTGCGCCTGCCGGAGACCTCGCAGGCCGTCTGCGACAGCGAGCCGTGGCTGCTGCTGCCCCGACTGGTCGAACTGAACATGCTGGGCACGTTCTTCGCGCACCCGCCGCTGTCGGATCCCGCCTGGCAGCAGGCGTTCGCGGAGAACCGGGTCTCGTCGATGACTCCCGGCGTCCCGGTCTTCCTCGCGCAGGGGCTGAGTGACCCGCTGATCCTGCCCAAGTACACCGCCGGGCTGGTCCGGCGCTACTGCGCGGCGGGGACGGCGGTCACCACCGACTGGATGCCCGGGGTGTCCCACGACGGCTCGGTCCAGTCCGGTCCGGCCGCGATCGCCTGGCTGGCCGACCGGGTGGCCGGCCGGCCCGCGCCGAGCTCCTGCGCCGAGCCGCTCCCGGTCACTCCGGACTCCAACTGGTAGCCCGACAACGGATCTTCAGGCTGCTGCCGGGGCCGACCAGTCGATCCGGTGCTCGAACTGCCAGGCCATCTTCTCCGGGCTGATCAGCTTCATCCCGAGGGGCATCAGCGCGTCCCGGAGCACCCGCGCGACCGGGCCGGCGGCCTTGTTGCCGTTGGTCCGCTCGGCCGCCCTGATGATCCGCTCGACCCGCGGGCGGCGCAGCGCCTCGTACTGCGCCAGCGCCTGACGCAGCGGCAGATCGCGTAGGCAGCGCGCCAGTTCGACCGCGCTCTCGATGGCCAGCGACGCCCCCTGGCCGGAGCTGGACGAGGGCGCGTGCACGGAGTCCCCGACCAGCACCATCCGGTCCCTGCTCCAGTGCGGCATCACCGGCATGCTCTCCATCGGACCGGTGATCATCAGCTGGGCGGGGTCGGTGCGGCGGATCAGTTCGGCGGCCGGGGTTCGGTCGCCCGCGCACGCGACCTCCAGCTCCTTCAACCACCCCTCGGCACCGCGTGCCGAGGCCTCGGCCTGGGTGAGCGGCTCGGCCCACGGCAGGTTGACGAACCAGACGGCGTTGCCGTTGATCACCTGGAGGCCGAAGAAGGCCCGCTTGCCGAAGGTCATGTACATCTTGCCGCCGGTGTCCGGCACCAGGCCGGCCTGCGCGGTCATCGAGCCGAAGCCCTGAAGGCCGGCGTACCGCGGCTGCGGGGCGGCCGGGTCGATCAGGCCGCGCACGGTGGAGCGGATCCCGTCGGCGCCGATCAGCAGCTCGCCGGTGGCGGTGGAGCCGTCGGCGAACTGCGCCGTCACGCCGTCCGCGGTCCTCGTCACGCCGGTCAGCCGCTTGCCGTGCTCGATCCGGATGCCCCGCCGGACGGCTTCGCCGTACAGCGCCTGGTACAGGTCGCTGCGCATCACCAGCCTGGTCGGCTCCAGCCGGCCGGGGCTGCCGAACTCGGCGAGCCGCCGGCCGTTCCAGCTCTGCAGCACGATGGCGTCCATCGGGTCGCCGAGCCGGCGCACCAGGTCGCCGGCGCCGATCACGTCCAGCGCGGCCAGCCCGTTCGGCGCGAGCCCGAGCCCGGCGCCGACGCCGGTGGCGGTGTGCGTGTACGCCTCGTGGACGGTGGCCTCGATGCCCGCCTGCTGGAGGGCCATCGCGGTGACGGGTCCGGCGACTCCGCCGCCGATGACCAGCGCGTTCTTGATCCTCGTTGCCATGGCGGTCTGCCTCCTGATCTCGATCGCAGCAGACTCTCTGCCGACCGCTCCATAGTTGCACTGAATCTAGTTTCAGTGCAACTAGTTCCGTCGCGGGTAGCATCAGCGCATGAGTACCGCCGTGAAGAGCTCCCCCCTGGGCCTGACCGTCCTGTCGTTGCTGCACTTCAAGCCGCTGCACCCGTACGGCATGCAGCGGCTGCTCAAGCAGTGGGGAAAGGATCAGGTGGTGAACGTCGGCCAGCGCACCGGCCTGTACCGCGCCATCGACCGGCTGCTCACGGCGGGCCTGATCACCGTCCGCGAGACCGAGCGCGACCAGCAGTACCCGGAGCGGACCGTCTACGAGCTCACCGAGGCGGGCCGGGAGACCACCCGCAGCTGGCTGCTGGACATGCTCCGCACGCCCAAGCAGGAGTTCCCGGAGTTTCCGGTGGCCCTCTCCAACCTGATGCTGCTCGCCCCGGCCGAGATCGAGGAGGCCCTCGCCGCCCGCCTCGCCTCGGTCCGCGACACCCTGACCGCCCTGGAGCGCGGGCTGGCCGCGACCGCCGAGTTCGGCGTCCCCCGGGTCGCCCTGCTGGAGACCGAGTACAGCCTCGCCGTCGCCAGGGCCGAGGCCGGCTGGCTGGAGTCGGTCATCGCCGACCTCCGCTCGGGCGCGCTCGCCTGGAGCGCCGAAGAACTGCTCGCCGTCGCCACCGCCAGTGAGGCACAGGCGGTCTGACGTTTCGTCAGACCTGGTGGTGGCGGTAGAACTCGGCAGTGTCGGGCTCCGGAGGAGTGTTGCCCAGCAGGAGGTCGGCGGCCTTCTCGGCGAGCATCATCACGGGGGCGTAGATGTTGCCGTTGGTCACGTACGGCATCGCGGACGCGTCGACCACGTGCAGGCCCTCAAGTCCGTGCACCGCCATGGTGGTCGGGTCGAGCACCGACATCTCGTCGGTGCCCATCCGGGCGGTGCAGGACGGGTGCAGCGCGGTCTCGCCGTCCTTGGCCACCCACTCCAGGATCTGCTCGTCGGTCTCCACGCCCGGTCCGGGCGAGATCTCGCCGTCGCTGAACCCAGCGAAGGCGTCCTGGCCGAGGATCTTCCGAGTGACCCGGATCGCCTCCACCCACTCCCGCCGATCCTGGTCGGTCGAGAGGTAGTTGAACCTCAGTGCGGGGTGCTCGCGCGGATCCCTCGACCTGATCTTCACCGAGCCGCGGGCGTCGGAGTACATGGGTCCGATGTGCACCTGGTACCCGTGCCCGCCCGCCGGCGCGGAGCCGTCGTAGCGCACCGCGAGGGGCAGGAAGTGGAACATGAGGTTGGGATAGGCGACCTCCTCGTTGCTGCGGACGAAGCCGCCGCCCTCGAAGTGGTTGGTCGCTCCGGGGCCCTTGCGCAGGAAGAGCCACTGGGCACCGATGAGGGGCCGCCGCCACATCTTCATGGCCGGCTGCATCGACACCGGCTGCCTGCACGCGTGCTGCACGTACACCTCCAGGTGGTCCTGGAGGTTCTCGCCGACGCCGGGCAGGTGCTGGACGGTCCGGATGCCCAGCGCGCCCAGCTCCGCGGCGTTGCCCACCCCCGAAAGCTGGAGCAGCTGCGGGGAGTTGATCGCACCGCCGGACAGGATCACCCTGCCACCGCTCACCCGATGCGTCGTGCCGCCCTGACTGTACTCCACGCCGACCGCGCGCCTGCCCTCGAACAGCACGCGGCTGACCAGCGCCCGGGTCCGCACCGCGAGGTTGGGGCGGTCCTTGACCGGGTGCAGGTAGGCGCGGGCGGCGCTGAGGCGGCGACCGCGGTGCAGGTTGCGGTCGAAGGCGGCGAAGCCCTCCTGGCGGTAGCCGTTGACGTCGTCGGTCAGCGGGTAGCCGGCCTGCTGGACCGCCTCGAAGAACGCCGCGAACAGCGGATTGGTGACCGGTCCGCGCTCCAGAACGAGGGGGCCCTGATCTCCGCGGAAGGTGCCCTCACGATCGGCGAGGCAGTTCTCCATCCGCTTGAAGTAGGGCAGGCAGTGGGCGTAGTCCCAGTCCTTCATGCCCGGGTCGGCGGCCCAGCGCTCGTAGTCGAGCGGGTTGCCGCGCTGGAAGATCATCCCGTTGATGCTGCTGGAGCCGCCGAGCACCTTGCCCCGGGCGTGGTAGATCTTCCGCCCGTTCATGAACGGTTCCGGCTCGGACTCGTACTTCCAGTCGTAGAAGCGGCTGCCGATCGGGAAGGTCAGGGCGGCCGGCATGTGGATGAAGACGTCCCACGGGTAGTCGGGCCGGCCCGCCTCCAGCACCAGCACGCGGTGGGCGGGGTCGGCGCTGAGCCGGGCCGCGAGCGCACAGCCGGCCGAACCTCCGCCGACGATGATGAAGTCGTACTGCTGCAAGGTCATGGGTGTCCTGTCCTGCCATGGGGGATCGCTGTCGGGAGGTGACGCCGATTCTGCGAGTCTGGCGGGGTGGCGAGTTCAGCTTGTCGCACTGTTGTGCTTTACGCAACACCGTGCGTAGTCTGAAACAGCATTGAGGAGGTAGTCCGCGATGTCCCACCAGTTGCCGGCCCACCAGTTGCCCGAACACCCCGACTGGTTGTGGCGCACCCCCGACCCCAAGCGCTCCTACGATGTGATCATCGTCGGCGCAGGAGGCCACGGGCTGGCCACCGCCTACTACTTGGCCCGCAACCACGGCATCACCAACGTCGCCGTCCTCGAACGCGGTTGGCTGGCCGGCGGCAACATGGCCCGGAACACCACCATCATCCGGTCGAACTACCTGTGCGAGGAGAGCGCGGCGCTCTACGAGCACGCGCTGAAGCTCTGGGAGGTGCTGCCCCAGGAGTTGGAGTACGACTTCCTGTTCAGCCAGCGCGGCGTGCTCAACCTGGCCCACACCCTTCAGGACGTCCGCGAGGGCACCCGCCGGGTGAACGCCAACCGGCTCGGCGGGGTCGACGCCGAGTGGCTGGACACCGACCAGGTCCGTGCGTTCTGCCCGATCGTCAACACCTCTCCCGACCTGCGCTATCCGGTGCTCGGCGCGACCCTGCAACCGCGGGCCGGCATCGCCAAGCACGACCACGTCGCCTGGGCACTGGCGCGCCGGGCGGACGAGTACGGCGTCGACCTGATCCAGGGCTGCGAGGTCACCGGATTCCTGCGCGACGGCGACCGCGTGACCGGCGTGCGGACCAACCGGGGGCCGATCAGCGCGGGGAGGGTCGCGCTGGCCGCCGCCGGGCACAGCAGCGTCCTCGCCGACCTGGCCGGACTGCGGCTCCCCGTGCAGAGCCACCCCTTGCAGGCCCTCGTCTCCGAGCTGCTGGAACCCGTGCACCCGACCGTCGTGATGTCCAACCACGTGCACGTGTACGTGAGTCAGGCACACAAGGGCGAGCTGGTGATGGGCGCGGGCGTGGACTCCTACAACGGCTACGGGCAGCGCGGATCGTTCCACATGATCGAGCACCAGATGGCCGCCGCCCTCGAACTGTTCCCGATCTTCGCCCGGGCGCACGTGCTGCGGACCTGGGGCGGCATCGTCGACGTCACCCCCGACGCCTCACCGATCATCGGCCCGACGCCGATCGGGAACCTCTACCTCAACTGCGGGTGGGGCACCGGCGGCTTCAAGGCGACGCCCGCCTCCGGGTGGGTGTACGCGCACACCATCGCCACCGGCGAGCCGCACCCGCTGGCCGCGCCCTTCGGGCTGGAGCGGTTCACCACCGGCGCGCTCATCGACGAGCACGGCGCCGCCGCCGTCGCGCACTAGAAGTCGCCAGGAACCACTAGGAGTTCGGAATGCTGCTGATCGCCTGTCCGTGGTGCGGCGAACGAGAGGAGCTCGAGTTCCACTACGGCGGCCAGGCCCATGTCGGCTACCCGGCGAACCCCGAGGGGCTGACCGACAGCGAGTGGGCCGAGTACCTCTTCGTCCGCGACAACCCGAAGGGCCTCTTCGCGGAACGCTGGTCGCACGCCGCCGGATGCCGGCGCTGGTTCAACCTGATCCGACACACCGTCACCCACCAGATCCTGGCCGTGCAGAGCAATCGCCCGGTGGCGGCCGGCCAGCCGAAGCCGGTGATCCCTTGAACCGCCTTTCCGACGGCGGGCGCGTCGACCGCTCCGCTCCGCTGCGCTTCACCTTCGACGGCGTGCAGTACACCGGACTGCGCGGCGACACCCTCGCCTCCGCCCTGCTCGCCAACGACGTGCTGCACACCGCCCCGAGCCTCTATCGCGGACGGCCGCGCGGCATCGCCACGGCCGGGGTCGAGGAGCCCAACGCCCTGGTCCAGATCGAGGGGCCCGGTGCGGAGCCGATGCGGCTCGCGACGACGGTCGAGCTGTACGAGGGCCTCTCGGCGACCAGCCTGCGCGGCCGCGGCCGCCTCGACCCGGCCCTGGACGAAGGCGTCTACGACAAGATGCACGTCCACACCGAGGTCCTGATCGTCGGCGGTGGCCCGGCCGGCCTGGCCGCCGCCCTCGCCGCCGCACGCTCCGGCGCCCGGGTCGTCCTGGTCGACGACCAGCCGGAGCTCGGCGGGTCCCTGCTCGCCGGGCGGGAGGAGATCGACGGCCGTCCGGCGCTCGACTGGGTGGCGGACGTCCGTGCGGAGCTGACCGCGCAGGCCGACACCCGGATCCTCACCAGGTCGACGGCGACCGGCTACTACGACCACAACTACCTGCTCGTCGCCGAGGACCGCACCGGCCGCCCAGGGCCTGTCCGACAGACGCTGTGGCACATCCGGGCCCGGCGGGTGGTGCTGGCAACCGGCTCGCACGAGCGGCCGATGGTCTTCGCCGGAAACGACCTGCCGGGCGTGATGTCCGCCGCCGCCGTGCGCGCGTACCTGAACCGGTACGCCGTGCTCCCCGGCCGCCGCTGCGTCCTGCTGACCACCAACGACCACGCCTACGCCGTCGCGCTCGACCTGGTCTCGGCCGGCGCGCAGGTGGCGGCGCTGGTCGACACCCGGCCCCGGCCGCCGGCCGAGCTGGTGGACTCCGCGCGCCGCGCCGGGATCGAGGTCATCGCCGGATCGGCCGTGGTCGCCGCCCGGGGCGGGGCGCGCGTGCAGGCGGTGCGGATCGCCGCGCTCGATGCCGCCGATACGATCAGCGGCCCGGTCCGCGAGGTGGCGTGCGACCTGCTCGCCGTCTCGGGGGGCTGGAGCCCGGCCGTTCAGCTGTGGAGCCAGTCCCAGGGCAGCCTGCGCTACGACGAGGCACTGGCCGCGTTCGTCCCCGACGAGGCGGCGCAGAACGTCGACAGCGTCGGCGCCTCGCGCGGCGTCCTCGACCTGGCCGGGTGCCTGGACGACGGGTTCGCCGCCGGGGCCCGGGCGGCCGCACTGGCCGGCTTCCCGGTCGCCGTGCCCCCCACGCCGCCCACCTCCGGTGACGGCCGGCCCGCCCGGCCGCGACCGGTGTGGGTGGTGCCCGGCGAGAGCGGCGAACCGTCCGACTGGAGCGAGCACTTCGTCGACCTCCAGCGTGACGCGACGGTCGCCGACGTGCAGCGCGCGATCCGGGCCGGGATGCGCTCGGTCGAGCACATCAAGCGGTACACGACCATCGGGACCGCGCACGACCAGGGCAAGGCCTCCGGGGTGAGCGCCACCGGGGTCATCGCCCGGCTGCTCGGCGCCCGCTCGCCGGGCGAGGTCGGCACCACCACCTTCCGCGGCCCGTACGTTCCGCTGACCTTCGCGCTGCTCGCCGGACGCGAACGCGGCGCCCTCTTCGACCCGGTGCGCACCACCGCGATCCACCCGTGGCACGTCCGGCACGGCGCCGTCTTCGAGAACGTCGGCCAGTGGAAGCGGCCCCGGTACTACCCGCGGCCCGGGGAGTCGATGGAGGCGGCCGTCCTGCGCGAGTGCGGCGCGGCCCGCGAGGGCGTCGGCGTGATGGACGCGACCACCCTCGGCAAGATCGACGTGATCGGCCCCGACGCCGGCGAGTTCCTGAACCGGGTCTACACCAACGCCTTCGCCAAGTTGGCCGTCAACTCCGCGCGGTACGGCGTGATGTGCCGCGCCGACGGCATGGTCTTCGACGACGGCGTGACCCTGCGCCTGGCCCAGGACCACTACGTCATGACCACCACGACCGGGAACGCCGCAGGCGTCCTCGACTGGCTGGAGGAGTGGCTGCAGACCGAATGGCCCGAACTGCGCGTGCGTTTCACCTCGGTGACCGAGCAGTGGGCCACGGTCGCGGTGGTCGGCCCCCGATCACGCGAGGTGCTCACCGCCCTCGCCCCGGAGCTGGACGTGTCGAACGACGCCTTCCCGTTTATGACGGCCCGTCAGATCTTGCTGGCCAACGGCGTGTCGGCACGGATCTGCCGGATCTCCTTCTCCGGTGAACTGGCCTTCGAGATCAACGTCGCGAGCTGGTACGGCCTGGCCACCTGGGAGTCGGTGATCCGGGCCGGCGAGCACCTGGGCATCACCCCGTACGGCACCGAGACCATGCACGTCCTGCGCGCCGAGAAGGGCTACCCCATCGTCGGCCAGGACACCGACGGCACGGTCACCCCGCACGATCTGGGCATGGAGTGGGTCGTCTCCCGACACAAGGACTTCATCGGCAAGCGCTCCTTCGCCCGCGCGGACACCGCGCGCACCGACCGCAGGCAGCTGGTCGGCCTGCTGCCGGTGGACCCCGCCGTGCTGCTGCCGGAAGGCGCGCAACTCGTGGCGGATGCCGAAGTCGCCGTTCCCACAAAGGCTCTGGGACACGTCACCTCCAGCTACCGCAGCGCGGCGCTCGGCCGCACCTTCGCCCTGGCGCTGGTGGCCGGCGGGCGGGAGCGGCTGGGCGAGACGGTGTACGCGCCGCTGGCCGACGGCGGCATGATCGCCGCCACCATCACCGACACCGTGCTGTACGACCCGAAGGGAACCCGCCGTGACGGCTGAGAACCTGCCCACCTTGCACGCCTTGCGGCGCAGCCCGATCGGGCACCTCACCGATGTCCTCGCCGAGCACTCGGCCGCCGGTAGGCGCAGTGTGCGGCTGCGCGAAGTGCCGTTCCTGGCGCAGCTCGACCTCCAGCTGCACCAGCACGGCTCGGCCGCATTTGATCGGATCGCCTCGGCCCTGGGCGAGCCGCTGCCGACCACCCCGAACACCGCCGTTGAGGCGGGCGACCTGCGGGTGCTCTGGCTGGGCCCGCAGGAGTGGCTGCTGATCGGCCCGGACGGCTCCGCGCCCGCCACGGCGGACCTGCTGCGCGCGGCGCTGGGGGACGAACCCGGGTCGCTGGTGGACGTCTCCGCCAACCGCACCACGCTCGAACTGGCCGGCCCCGCAGCCCGCCAGGTCCTGGAGAAGGGCTGCGCCCTGGACCTGCACCCGCGCTCCTTCGGGCCGGGCCGCTGCGCGCAGACCCTGCTGTCGAAGGTCGGCGTGATCCTCCACCAGGTCGACGCGGAGCCGACCTACCGGCTGCTGGTCCGCGGCTCCTTCGCGCAGTACCTGGCGGACTGGCTGCTCGACGCGATGGTCCTGCTCTAGCGCAGCCGATCGGTGACCCACTGGTGGAACGCCCCGATGTGGTGCTCGCTCGGCACCAGCACGCCGCCGGTCCGGTAGGCGCGCGAGTCCATGGCGGGCTGGCAGCGCTCGCAGGCGTCGAAGTCCTGCACGTTGACGCGGTGGAAGAGCTCCACCGAGCGGGAGACGTCGCGGCCTGCTTCCACCACGTCCTTGAGGAAGAGCCAGTCGCACTCCACCACGGTGTGGTCGGCGGCCAGCGGGTACATCCGGTGCACGATGACGTGGTCGGGCACCAGGTTGACGAAGACCTGCGGCTTCATCGTGATCGCGAAGTACCTGCGGTCCTGCTCGTCGGAGACGGTCGGGATCCGGTCCGCGCCCGCGCTGCCGTCGACGGTGAATCCCTGGACCTCGCCGGCGAACTCCGCGCCGTGTCCGACGTAGGACTGCGCGGCGTAGCCGCCGGCGAACTCCGGTAGCACCTCGGTCAGTTCGGGGTGGATGGTCGCGCAGTGGTAGCACTCCATGAAGTTCTCGACGATCAACTTCCAGTTGGCGCGCACCTCGTAGCGAATCCGGCGGCCGACCGAGAGTCCGTCGACCTGGTAGCGGTCGATGGCGGACGGATCACCGAGCCGCTCGGTCGCCGCGCCGATGATGTCCGTCTCGAAGGAGGGCGGTTCCTCGGCCAGGCAGACCCACACGTAGCCGAGCCACTCGCGCACGTGCACCGGCAGCAGGCCGTAGGTGGTGCGGTCCACGTCCGGCATGCCGGTCAGGTGCGGCGCGGCGACCAGCTTGCCGTCCAGGCCGTAGGTCCAGGCGTGGTACGGGCATTGGAAGGCCCGCTTGACCTCGCCGGCCTCCTGGGTGCACAGTCGCGCGCCGCGGTGGCGGCAGATGTTGAGGAACGCCTTGACGCTGTCGTCCCGGGACCGGGTCACCAGCACGCTCTCCCGGCCGACCTGCACGGTCCGGAAGCTGCCCGGCCGCTCGAGGTCGTCCGCCCGCACGGCGCAGAACCACATCTGCTCGAAGATCCGCTCCTGTTCCCGCGCGAAGATCTGCGGGTCGGTGTAGGAGGAGCCGGGGAGGGTGGGGAGCAGGCTCGGCGGGAGTTCGCTCGTCATGATGCTGCGCCTTTCGTCAGCGGCGGATGCGGGCCATCTTCGGGTCGAACAGCGGCTCCTCGGTGACGGTCGCGGGCAGCCGCTCGCCGAAGTACTCCACGCTCACCCGGGTGCCGGGGCCGGCGGCGGCCCGGGGCAGCCAGGCGTAGGCGAGGGAGGCGCCGATGCTGTACCCGTAGGCGGCGCTGGTGACGTACCCGGCGGGGACACCGTCGACGTACACCGGCTCCCTGCCCATGACCACGGCCTGCGGATCGTCGAGAAGCAGGCAGACCAGTCGGCGCGACACCGTCTGCTCGTCGACGCCGAGCAGCGCCTGCCGGCCCAGGAAGTCACCCTTGTCCATCCGGACGGCGAAGCCGAGTCCCGCCTCGAAGGGGTTGTGTTCCGCGGTCAGGTCGGTGCCCCAGGAGCGGTAACCCTTCTCCAGGCGCAGGCTGTTGAAGGCGCTGCGGCCGGCGGCGAGGACGCCGAGCGGCTGCCCGGCGGTCCAGAGGGTGTCCCACAGCTTGGGGCCGCAGTCGGCGGTGGTGTACAGCTCCCAGCCGAGTTCGCCGACGTAGGACAGCCGCATCGCGGTGACCGGCACGTTGCCGACGTAGGCCGGCTTCGCCTTGAAGTAGCCGAAGCCCCTGTGCGAGACGTCCGCGTCGGTGAGCGGTTGGAGAAGGTCGCGGGCGCGTGGGCCCCAGAGGCCGATGCAGCAGGTGCCGGCGGTCGTGTCGCGGACCTGGACCGAACCGTCGTCGGGCAGGTGGCGGGTGAGCCAGTCGAGGTCGAGATTGCCGTTGGCGCCGAGCTGGAAGCGCTCTTCGCCGAGCCGGGCCGCCGTCAGGTCGCTGCGGACGCCACCGGTCTCGTCCAGCAGCAGGGTGTAGGTGACGGACCCGACCGGCTTGTCGAGCTGGTTGGTGGTCAGGTACTGGAGGAACGCGAGCGAACCGGGACCGGTGACCTCCAGCCGCTTGAGCGGGGTCATGTCGTACATCGCCACGCGCTCGCGGGTGGCCAGCGCCTCGGCGCCCGCGATCGGCGACCAGTAGCGCGAGGCCCACGCACCCCGTCCGGGGATCGAAGCCACCTCGGCCAGAGCGGCGTTGGCCTCGTACCAGTGCGGCCGCTCCCAGCCGGCCGCCTCCAGGAAGTAGGCGCCGAGTTCGCGCTGGCGGGCGTGGAAGGGGCTGACCCGCAGCGGGCGCGGCTCAGCCATGGGTTGCAGGGGGTGGATGATGTCGTAGACCTCGACGAAGTTCTGGCAGCCGCGCCGGTGCACGTAGGAGGGGGCGAGCTGCACCGCCTCGAAGCGGTTCAGGTCGCACTCGTGCACGTCGGTGCGCGGCGTGCCCTCGACCAGCCACTCGGCCATCGCCCTGGCCACGCCCGCCGAGTGGGTCACCCAGACGGCCTCGGCGACCCAGAAGCCGCGCAGCTGCGGCGACTGCCCCATCAGCGGGAAGCCGTCGGTGGTGAAGGAGAAGATGCCGTTGAAGCCCTCCTCCACCTCGGTCCGGGCGAGCGCGGGCAGGAGCTGCTGCGAGTCGGCCCAGGCCTGCTCGAAGTCCGCTGCGGTGAACGGCAGCATCGACGGCATCCCGGGCCCGCCCGGGAGGTCGTCCAGGTCGACGGGCATCGGGCCGTGGGCGTAGGAGCCGATGCCGATCCGGTCGCCGTGCTCGCGGTAGTAGAGGTCGCGGTCCTGGTGGCGCAGGATCGGCTTGGAGGCCTCCAGCGCCTCGGAGTTGTGGCCGGCCAGCGCGGGGACCGGGGTGGTCCTGGCGTACTGGTGGGCCAGCGGGACCAACGGGACGGTGAGCCCGGCCATCCGGCCGATCCTCGGCCCCCAGAACCCGGCGCAGGAGACGACCACGTCGGCCGGGAAGCTGCCCCGGTCGGTGGCGACGGCGGTGACCCTGCCGCCCGCCGACTCGATCCCGGTGACGGTGTGGTGGGGCAGGAAGCGGGCACCGCGCTCGATCGCCCGCCGGGCCTGCGCCTCGCCCGCGCGGACGGCCCTGGCCAGGCCGTCGGTGGGCACGTGGAAGCCGCCGAGGATCCGGTCCGGGTCGAGCAGCGGGTGCAGGGCCGCGCACTGCTCGGGGTCGAGCAGCGTGCCCGCCACCCCCCAGGAGGCGGCCAGCCCGTGCTTGCGGCTCAGCTCGGCGAGCCGCTGCGCGGTGGTGGCCACCTCCAGCCCGCCGACCTGGCGGAAGCACCACTGGCCGTCGAGGGTCAGCTCCGCGTACTTGCGGACGGTGTAGGAGGCGAACTCGGTCATGGTCTTGGAGGAGTTGGTCTGGAACACCAGACCCGGTGCGTGCGAACTCGACCCGCCGGTGGCGAAGAGGGGGCCCTGCTCCAGCACGGTGACGTCGGTCCAGCCGCGTGCGGTGAGTTCGTCGCTCAGCGCGCAGCCGACGATCCCGGCACCGACGATCACGACCTTCGGTTGGGCTGTCAAAGCATCCATCCCCTCGGGGAGTCGGGGAGTTGCATATGGCGCATCCAACTGCGCGATGAGAAACAGACTCGACCTCGCCCTGCACGCTGTCAAGAGCCCGCCCCCAGCCCTGCTGGAACCGCCCCCTTGACATGGATTTGAGGCCCTTTCATACTCGCCGCACAAGTTGCGCATGAAGACAGACGTCTCGTATCGCGCAACTCATCGAGAGGCGGCAGCCTGTGCCCCTGACGAGTGACCCTGCCTGTCTGCTGATCGACGGCACCTGGACGGCGGCCGAGGACGGCCGGCAGCGAGCCGTCGTCAATCCCTTCGACGCGTCCACGCTGGCGTTGGTCGCCGAAGCGTCAGCCGCCGACGTGGGCCGGGCCGTTCGCGCCGCCCGGGCTGCCTTCGACGAGGGCTCCTGGGCGCACGCCCCGGCCGCCCGCCGCGCGGGCGTCCTGACGGCCACCGCCGACGCGCTCCAGGAGCAGCGCGAGGAACTGGCCGTGCTGGAAACGCTCGACACGGGCAAGACCCTGTCGGAGAGCCGCGCCGACGTCGACGACGCCACGGCCGTTCTCCGCTACTACGCGGCGCTGTCGGCGGCCGACCCGAGCCGCACGGTCGACACCGGACGGCCCGACGCGGTCAGCCGCGTGGTGCACGAACCGGTGGGCGTCTGCGCGCTGATCACGCCGTGGAACTACCCGCTGCTGCAGATCTGTTGGAAGATCGCCCCGGCCCTGGCGGCCGGAAACACCGTGGTGGCCAAGCCCAGTGAGGTCACCCCGCTCACCACGATCCGCCTCTTCCGACTGCTCCAGCGGAAGTTGGAGCAGGCCGGCGCGCCCAGCGGCACAGCAAACCTGGTCCTGGGCGGCGGTGCCATCGGTGCCGCGCTGGCCGAGCACCCCGAGGTCGACCTGGTCTCCTTCACCGGCGGTCTCGCCACCGGCCGCTCGGTGATGCGGGCGGCGGCCGACACCGTCAAGAAGGTCGCGCTGGAACTCGGCGGCAAGAACCCCAACATCATCTTCGCCGACGCCGACCTGGACGCCGCGGTCGACTTCGCACTCACCGCCGCCTTCCTGCACTCCGGCCAGGTCTGCTCCGCCGGCTCACGACTGCTGCTGCACCGAAGCCTGCATGCCGAGTTCACCGCCGAGTTGGCCCGCCGCGCCGAGCTCATCCGGCTCGGCAGCGGGCTGGAGAAGGGCGTCGAGACCGGTCCGCTGGTCTCCGCGGAACACCGGGAGAAGGTCGAGCGCCTGCTCGCGGGCGCTCTCGCCGAGGGCGCGGTGCTCCGCGCCGGCGGCGGCCGGCCCTCCGAGCCCGAGTTGCAGGCGGGCTTCTTCCTGCGACCCACCGTGCTCGACGGCTGCCACGCCGGCATGACGGTGGTGCGCGAGGAGGTGTTCGGACCCGTCCTCACCGTCGAACTCTTCGACCAGGAGGACGAGGTGGTGGCCCTGGCCAACGACACCCCGTACGGTCTGGCCGGCGCGGTGTGGACACAGGACGCCGAACGCGGCGAGCGAGTGGCGACCCGGCTGCGCCTCGGCACCGTCTGGATCAACGACTACCACCCGTACGTGCCGCAGGCCGAATGGGGCGGGTTCAAGCAGTCCGGAACCGGCCGCGAACTCGGCCCGTCCGGGCTGCGCGAGTACCAGGAGACCAAGCACATCTGGCGCACCGTCAGCCCCGCCGCCCAGCACTGGTTCGCCGGCTGACCTCCCCCACTCCCCCGCCTCTGGAGCGACCTTGAGCAATCCGGGAATGTCCAGCAGAACCAGTACCGCTCCCCCGCCCGGCGACGACACCGCCGACCTCGCCCGCTTCGGCTACCGACAGGAGCTGGAGCGTTCGCTCGGCTCCTTCTCCAGCTTCGCCGCCGGCTTCAGCTACATCTCGATCATGACCGGTGTCTTCCAGCTCTTCGGCTTCGGATTCGCCTCCGGCGGCCCGGCCTTCATCTGGACCTGGCCGCTGGTCTTCATCGGCCAGGGGGCGGTGGCCCTCTGCTTCGCCGAGATGGCGGGCCAGTTCCCGCTGGCCGGCTCGGTCTACCAGTGGTCCAAGCAGATAGCGCGGCCGGCGGTCTCCTGGATGTCCGGCTGGATCATGACCGTGGGGGCGGTCGTCACCGCGGCCGCCGTGGCGGTCGCCTACCAGATCATCCTGCCGCAGGTCTCACTGGCCTTCGAGATCGTCGGCGGCTCCGGCGACGCCGGGCAGACCACGACGCCCAACGGTGCCAAGAACGCGATCCTGCTCGCCCTGGGCCTGATCGTCTTCACCACGATCGTCAACATCATCGGCGTCCGGCTGATGGCGAAGATCAACAACTTCGGCGTCGCGGTCGAACTGATCGGCGTCACGCTGCTCATCATCATGCTGGCCGTGCACATCAAGCGCGGCCCGCAGGTCGTCCTACAGACCCAGGGCACCGGGGCCGGCCACTCCTGGGGCTACCTCGGAGCCTTCCTGGTGGCCTCGATCATGAGCGCGTACGTCTTCTACGGCTTCGACACCGCCGGGTCGCTGGCCGAGGAGACCAGGGAACCGCGCCGGCACGCTCCCCGAGCCATCCTGCGCGCGCTCACCGCCGCCTTCCTCGCGGGCGGACTGCTCATGCTCGTCGGCATGATGGCGGTCGGGAACATCAAGGCGCAGGAACTCGGCACGCTCGGCATGCCCTACCTGATCAAGAGCACGCTCGGCACCGGCCTCGGCGACGTCTTCCTGGTCTGCTCGGCGATCGCCATCACGGTCTGCTGCCTCGCCGTGCAGACGGCCGCCATCCGGCTGCTCTTCTCGATGGCCCGCGACGGACGCCTTCCCTTCGGCGCCTCGATCGCCAGGGTCTCCCCCAGGTCCGGCACCCCGGTGCTGCCCGCCGTCATCACCGGTGTGCTGACCATCGCCCTGCTGCTCGTCAACATCGGCAACCAGCGGGTCTTCTACATCCTCACCTCGGTCGCCATCCTGCTCTTCTACATCCCCTACCTGCTGGTCACCGCCCCGATGCTGATACAGCGCCTGCGAGGCCGGTGGCCGCGGGCGGACCACGGCCCGTACTTCGGCATGGGCCGCTGGGGGCTCGCGGTGAACATCGTGGCCGTGCTCTACGGCGCGGCCATGACCGTCAACCTGGCGTGGCCGCGAGCCGCCGTCTACGGCAACGACCACTGGTACTACCAGTGGGGCGCCCTGGTGTTCACCGCGGCGATCGCGGCGATCGGCGGCCTGCTCTACCTGCGCTACCGCCGAGTCACCGACTCCTGAGCATCCGGGCGGAGGTAGCCGAGCCGGGCCGATACCTGCTCGGCCGCGGAGCGCACCGCGGCGGCCACCTGCGGGATCCGGTCCTCGGTCAGCCGGAAGGAGGGGCCCGAGGCGCTGATGGCGGCCACCACCTGACCGTTCTGCGCGAGGACCGGGGCCGCGACCGCGTTCAGCCCCGGCTCCAACTCCTCGACGCAGAAGGCGAAGCCCTGCGTACGGACCTGCTCCAACTGCTGCACCAGGGCATCGCAGTCGGTCAGCGTGCGCGGCGTGAACCGCTCCAGCGGCGCGGCCAGCCTGCTCGTCAGCAGATCGCCGGGCAGGTGGGCCAGCAGCACCTTCCCGCTGGAGGTGGCGTGCAGGGCCGTCCGCTGACCGATCCAGTTGTGCGTGGTGAGAGCGGACGGGCCGAAGACCTGGTCGATGTTGACGGCCGCGTCACCGTCCAGGATCGCCAGGTTGATCGTCTCCGCGACCTCGACGGCCAGCCGCTCGCAGATCGGCCGGCTCTGCTGGGACAGGTCCATCCGGACCGTCGCGGCGCCGGCGAGCCGGATCAGGCCCAGGCCCAGGCGGTACTTCCCGCGCTCGCCCGACTGCTCGACGAGTCCGCGCATCTCCAGGGCGGCGGCGAGGCGGAACGCCGTCGACTTGTGCACCCCCAGCTCCGCTGCGATCTCGGTGACGCCCGTCTCCCCCCGGCGAGCCAGGATCTCCAGGATGGTCACCGCCCGGTCAACGGACTGAACCGGGGATTCCGTCTGACTGTTGCTCATAACGCAACAGTATGCCCTCTTGACAAGGCCCGGGAGGGTCGAAACCATGTTGCGAATGACGAACTCTGTTGCGTCATACGATACACGGGAGGCTCCCATGATCACGGTGTGCCGGATCGAAGACCTACCCCCGGGCGAGGCACTCCGGGTGACCGACGGCGTGGCCGCACCGGTCGCCCTCTTCAACGCCGACGGCGTCATCTACGCCGTCGACGACACCTGCACCCACCAGGACGCCTCCCTCGCCGACGGCTGGCTGGACGGCTGCCTCATCGAATGCCCCCTGCACGCAGCCTCGTTCGACCTGCGCACCGGCCGACCGACCTGCCCGCCGGCCAAGCAGCCGCTGCGGACCCACCGGGTCACCGTGGAGGACGGGTACGTCATCCTCCACGCCACGGTCGGCGAACCGGCAGGACCTGATCGCGGTTCGGCGATAGTTGGATCCGGAGCGCGCGATACTGTCCGCTCCGGATCGGACCCACGCGAGGAGTGAGTCAGCCATGGACGGCCAGGAACCCGTCAACACCGGGATCGTCGACCCGGCCCGCCTCCCGTTCGCGTACCAGGACGCGCTCAACGCCGGGGACGCCGACGCTGTCCTGGCGCTGTTCCACCAGGACGCGTCGATGCGCACCTTCACCGGCGAAGTCCTCACCGACCGGGAGGCGCTGCGCGCTGAGACGCTCCAGACGATCGCGGCTCAGGCGCGCCTGACCAACAAGCCCAGGTTCACCCAGATCGGGGGCGACACGGCCCTGAGCATCGTCGACTGGACCCTGGAGGCGACGTTGCCGGACGGCACCCTGATCTCGCCGACCGGAACGACGACGGCCGTCGCCCGCCGGTCGGCCGACGGGTCGTGGCGATTCGCCGTCCTCAACTGTCAAGGGACAGTTGGATCTCCCGGATGGCCTGCCTGACGGTACGTCAGCTACTCGCGAACGCCTGCTCCAGGCGCGGCACGTAGTCCACCAGGTCCTGTGCCCAGCAGTAGCCGTTGTGCCCGCCGCCGCAGTTGGTGCCCCAGGTGGCGCCGTTGCCGTAGTCCACGAGGTAGTACGGCATGCCCAGGGCGTCCAGGTGATCCCGCACGTGGAGGGTGGCGGACTCGGCGAGGAACTCCTCGGCCGTGTTGGGGCCGTTGCCCTGGCCGTTGCCGACGTAGAGGGAGATGCCCATGCCGGCCAGCTTGTCCATGTGGGTGGAGGGGTCGGCCTCGTTCCAGCGCCAGTCGGCGTTGAAGACGGGGTAGGGCGAGCCGAAGACGGCGTCGCTCGACACGGTGGGACCGAAGTTGAACGGGCAGTTCGGGTCGGAGGCGTTGCCGCACAGGCCGCCCACGTTGGTCAGGGTGCCGACCACCGCGGCGCGGACCACGGCCTCGTCGCCGGAGATGTCGTCGGCGCCGGAGAAGGTGGCGACCTGGCTGAACAGGTCGGGGCGGTCCTGCGAGTAGCGCAGCGCGCCCAGGCCGCCCATCGAGATGCCGCCGATGCCGCGGCCCTGCTTGGTGGCAATGGTGCGCAGGTTGGCGTCGATGAAGGGGATCACCTGGGTGAGGTGGAAGGTCTCCCAGTGCTGGGCGCCGGCGGCGGTGGACTGGTCGAGCCAGTCGGCGTACCAGCCGCGCAGGCCGCCGTCGGGGATGACGGTGATCATCGCGCTGGAGGCGGTCAGCGCCGGGAAGGCCAGGCCCGGGTTGCCGGGGTCGTCGGAGGTGCCGTGCAGCAGGTAGAAAACGGGGTACCGCTTGGTCGGGTTGTCCGCGTACCCGACCGGCAGGATGACCCGGATGTGGTGCGGGCCGGCCACCTGGGCGGTGGTCACGGTGAGGACGAAGTTGTCGGCGGTGCCGGTCGCGGGGGCGACCTGGGTCAGGCCGAAGCCGTCGGTCAGGGCGGGCGGGACCGGGTCGGCGGCGTGCGCGGCGGGCATGACCAGCAGGGTCGCGGCCGCCAGGACGGCGGCGACCGTGGCGGCCGCCGCCCTGGTCCGTCGGCGCCAGGCGGGCAGGAACGACTTCATCGGGTGAACTCCTCGGAGCTGGGTGGGTACGGGTGGGCAGGGGTGGGCACTGCCGGGATGAACACACCTGGCGGGCCGACGCCGTATGACACCGGGCCCGTGATTTTTCCGAAGGGCTGCCGAGATCACCGGCGCCGCGAAGCTACCGGGTGGTAAGAAGGACCCCGGGGGTGGTCGCAGTGACGGTCGACAGGCAGTTCGAAGCAGATGACATGTCCGCGTCGCCAGTGGCCGATCCGCCCGTCGCCGGTCCGCCTGACGCCGGTCCGCCTGACGCCGGTCCGCCCGCCGCCGGTCCGCCCGCCGCGCCCGCCGACTTCGACGCCGTCTTCAGCACCCTGCTGCCGCGCCTCTACCGCCGGGCCGTCGTCCTGGCCGGCGACAGCGCTCAGGACGCGGTGCACGACACCTACCTCAAACTCCGCCGCTACCCCCGGCAGTTCACCACTCACCCGGTTCCGTACGCCTACGCCTTCCGGGCCCTGGTCAGCGTGGTGCACAACAACCGCCGGCGGCGCGCCTGGCACATCCTCACCGACCAGGTGCCCGACACCCCGGACCCGGTCGGCCCGGTGGTGCTGCGCGAGGCCGAGTGGCAGGTGCGCTGGCTGCTGAGCCAACTCACCGTCAAACAGGCGGCTGCCGTGCTGCTGGTCGACCTCGACGCGCATACCATCGACGAGGCCGCCGCCGTGCTGGGCGTCCACCGCGGCACCGTCGCTCGGGCCCGCTCCCGGGCGCTCTCCCACCTCCGCACCCTGCTCAAGGACGCCGACCGATGAGGCGCGAACACCCGCACAGCAGCGAGCCCGGCCCGGACAGGGAACCCGTCGCCGACCCCGAGGCGGTGCTGGGCGCCCTGCTGCGGGCGGGCACCGAGTCCGTCGAGGTCCCAGCCGACCTCTGGGACCGGATCCGCGACGGCCGCCCGGCCCCCACGCCGCGCCCGCGCTCCCGCAACCGCAGCTGGCTGTCCCCTCTGGTGGCCTCCGTCGCCACCCTCGCCGTCGCCGCCGCCGTACTGCTCGGCACCGGCATGCTGCGCCCGCACCGCTGGGAGTTGCCCCCGCTCGCCCCCGGCGCCAAGGGCGTGTCCCTCACCGTCTACAACGCCGAAGCCGCCTGCCAGTCCCTGCACACCATCGAGTGCTCGCTCTCCGTGGTGGACAACCCGCACGCCGCCTACGCCGAGCGGAACACGGTGGGCCGGGTCTGGCACGGCGAGCGGGTCACCAGCGACTGCGTGATCACCGACGGCACCGTGGTGATCGACGAGGCCGGGGTCTCCTCCGCCCGCTGGTACCACGTCACCCTCCCCGACGGCGGCACCGGCTGGCTGCCCGGGGTGCGCACCCGCAACAGCACCGAAGTCCCGCTCTGCGCAACCGATCCCGCATCGCCGTAGGACTCACGGTCAGAGCGCGAGAAACCCGGGCCGCCGTGTCATACGGCGCCGCCTGCCCAGGTGTGTACCAGAGGCCGCGGGGGACCGCCCGCAGCCGTCACACCAAGGGGAGAGCATGCGCCACGACCACGACCACGACCCGACCGCAGCAGCGCCGCGCGGCGGCCTGATGAACCGCTTCACCGCCCGAGCGGCGGCCGCCGTGCTCGGTGCGCTCGGCCTGACGGCCGGCCTGCTCGGCGCCGCAGCCCCGGCCCAGGCCGACACCAGTGCGGTCGAACTGCCGCCGCTGGTCGCGGCCGGCCCGAACTACCAGCAGGACCTCCAGGCCGAGGTGAACTACTGGACGCTGGCCACCATGGCGGCGGCCGGGCTGAACGACGACGGAACGGACGCCTTCGCAGCGCAGACCGGCTGGGACAACCTCAGCGCGCCCTGGCCCGGCGGGCAGGGGCTGGTCTCGCGGACCGCCGGCAAGCTCTTCATGCGGGTCAAGGACCTGGACAGCGGCGCCGTCACCTCGGATGCCTGCTCCGCCGACGTGGTGACCAGCGCCAACCAGAGCGTGGTGCTCACCGCCGGCCACTGCCTTGCGGTCAACGTCCCGTTCGCCGGCGCCCTGGGCGTTCACGACCTGCACTACATCGCCACCAACGTGGTCTTCGTCCCCGGCTACAACGGCGCCGACCTGCCGCGCGGCACCACCAGCACCGCTCTGCCGGGCAAGGACATCGCGCCGTACGGCGTCTGGGGTGTGACCCGTTCCTGGATCACCAACACCTGGAGCAACAGCGCCGACTGGGCGCTCGGCCGCGACATGGCCGCGCTGCTGGTCGCCAACCCCACCGACCCGCGCCCGATCGCCGAGGTGACCGGCGCCCAGCAGGTCGCCTTCAACCAGCCGCAGAACCAGTACGACTACATGTTCGGCTACCCGCAGACCAATGAGCGCAACTGGTACTGGCCGAACAACAACAACGGCACCGCGGCCTCCAACGGCGCACCCCAGGCTCTCTGGCGTGGGTTCGACGGCCGGTCCATGATGGTCACTCAGGGCCAGTCCCACGCCGACCCGGTCCTCCCGTTCGACGTGCTGGACAGCGCCCAGGCCCCCGGCTGCAGCGGCGGCCCCTGGCTGCAGAACTTCGACCCGGCCACCGGCGCCGGCGTCCAGACAGCCGTCAACTCCCGCTACAACGACCCCAACCGGGGCATCAGCCTGCTCGCCTGGCTGGGCTGGTTGCAGGGTCCGCAGATGGAGGCCACCCACTTCGGCGACGAGGAGCTCGCCGTCTACCAGGCCGCCCAGTCGGCCTCGCGCTGACCGGCGGTCCCCCGGGCGACCGTGCCTCAGCCGGTCACCCGGGGGTACCCGGCCCCGCCGTGACCTGCGCGATCGGCTGTGCCGGACGGTAGTGCAGGAGGTTCCCGCCGACCTGGTCCAGGTAGGGCTGGATGGCCGCCAGCCTGGCCTGGTCCCGGCTCTGCACCACCCAGGTGGCGGTGCGGTAGGCCGCGGCGAGATTGAGGGCCGGGTCGCCCGGGACGCCCTGGAGCTCCGGGGCGATGGCGCAGAGCATCCGGCCGACCGCGAGGATCGAGTCCTCAGCGGTGAACGGCGGTACGGGGACGGTTCCCTGACGGTCGGACGGCAGATAGTAGCGGAGCACCCGAGGCGTCCAGCGGGCGATGCCGTACTCGTCCTTGGCCGGGTCGCTCAGGTTCGGGTCGAAGCCGCTCTCTGCCTTGAGCATGGCCGCGATCAGGGCCGGGGTGATCTCCGGTTCGGGGCAGCCCGTGCCCGCCTCGATGATCAGGCCCAGGTACTGCGCGGGAATGTCGGTGCCGGGGCGCAGCCACCGTGCGGTGGCGGTCGCCAAGGCGCCGGTTGCGCCGGTTGCGCCGGATGCACCGGATGCACCGGATGCGGCGGAGTCGCCCGGGACG
Source organism: Kitasatospora sp. MAA4 (assembly GCF_029893355.1). Taxonomy (GTDB): domain Bacteria; phylum Actinomycetota; class Actinomycetes; order Streptomycetales; family Streptomycetaceae; genus Kitasatospora. The sequence continues at coordinate 165,850 of NZ_JARZAI010000008.1, read as the reverse complement.
CAGGCACTGAAGGTGAGGGCGGACAGCACCGCGAGCAGCGGACCGAGGACGCGGCGCCGCACCTGCGGTGGTGCCGGCGACGCGTCGAGCACGGGCGAAGCCTCCGCCACCACCTCCGCGACCGTAACCAGCGGCCGGGTGATCAGCCGGTGCGTGCGCACTCGACGGCGCTCCCACTCCACCGCGTCGCCGCCGCAGGCGGTCACGAACGCGGCCAGCACCGCCTCGCTCGGCAGTCGGCGGCCGGCGCAGGCCTCGGCGAGCGTGGAGGCGGAGTAGTTGATGCGGGCGGCCAGTTGGCGGTAGGGCGGGCTGCCGGCCTGGCGCCGCAGCTCTCGCAGGTCCAGCGCGAAGACCGCCAGTGGGCCTGCCCCGGCGTCGAGCGGTTGTTCCTGACGTCCCACCTGCTGATCCTCCCTGTCGTCCGAGCCTCGTCCGAGCGCGTCCGAGCCTCGTCCGGACTTTGTCCGGCCTTTGTCCGAGCAGGCCGTGAGGCCGTGACGGCGCCGTCCGGGCCGGGTTTGATGGGGCGCGGCACCCCCGTTTCGCACCAGCCATGACAACATCCAACCGCTTCGTGGGCGCCGCTTCTCCGCTTTCCACCGGATCTGCCATGTGCGGTAGTTCACACACCGTCAGCAAGCGGTCGCTCATCGGTGGCCGCAGCCGCACCCACCCTCTGGAGGACCACTCGATGTCCCACCCTTCCCAGCCGGACGCCGCCGAGGTCACCCGCCGCTCGCTGCTGCGCGCCGGCGCCGGCCTGACCCTGGGCGCGGGCCTGCTCGGCAGCACCGCCGGCGCCGCCTCCGCGAGCCCCGCCGCTCCCCGACCGGCCCTCACGCCGATGGCCCAGAGCGGCACGGCGCTGTGCGACACGCCCGGCGACTCGGCGAGCGCGCAGGGCCTGGGCTCCGGAGACCTCGGCATCCCCTACTTCCGGGAGCACGACGGCTCCTGGGGCTACGTCTTCGGCGACTCCTGGGCCAACTCCGCCCAGCGCGATCCCTACCTGGGCTCGCCGGTGATGCTCGCCCAGTCGAACTTCGACAGCAGCGGCGGCTCGCCGATCTCCTTCACCTGGGCGATGCCGACCGGCGGCCGGGCCAACCAGATGTTCAACTACGCGCACCAGACGGACAACGGGTACGGCTGGGAGTTCAGCCGGATCCCCAACGACTGCATCGAGTTCGGCGGTCGCACCTACATCCAGTACACCTCGGTGGCGGTCTGGGCCCCGCCGGCCGGCTACGACGGCTCGCTGATGTCAGGGGTCGCCTACTCCGACGACTTCGGCGTGACCTGGCAGGACTACCCGTACCACTGGGCGGGCGACACCCAGCACAACAACCAGTCCATGTACGGCATGTGGTCCTTCGCCGGCATCGACCCGGACGGCTGGCTCTACATCTTCTCCAAGCGCTGGAACGGCAGCCACCGCAACACCGCCGACGGCGGCGCGATCCAGCTCTTCCGGATCCAGCCGAACGACTTCCGGGCCGGCAACTTCGGCGCCCAGCAGAACTGGGCCTACCTCAACGGCTCCTGGCAGTGGACCCAGGCGGCCCCACCCTCGGTCATCCTCTCCGGCAACAACATCGGCGAGTTCTCCGTCAAGCGGATCAACGGCACCTACTGCATGAGCTACTTCGACGTCGACGACTACTCGATCTGCACCCGCACCGCGCCCCGCCCCGACGCCGTCTGGACGGCGCCCAAGCCGCAGATCGTCGGCAACAACGTCCTGCCGCCGAGCCATTGGGGCCGTCCCCAGCTCCCCTACCTCTACGGCGGCTACATCCACCCGGGCAGCGCGAACGCGAACTCGCTGACGCTGATGGTCTCGCAGTGGAACGGGCAGCAGGGGCAGTCGCCGTACCGGGTGCTCCAGTACGACGGGATCAACCCGTAACAGCGGCGCTAACCCCGCGCGGATTCAGCCACGGGCTGCTCGGGGATGGCGGCCGGGTCGGCGGTGGGGTCGCCGGTGGGGTCGGCGAGGACGGTCTCGTCGAACGGGAGGCGGCCGGCGAGCACCTCGGTGGCCCGGGCGTGGTCGATCTCGCCGGTCCAGTGGCCGATCAGGACGGTGGCCACCGCGTTTCCGGCGAAGTTGGTCAGCGCGCGGGCCTCGGACATGAAGCGGTCGATGCCGACGATCAGGCCGACGCCGTCCACGAGTTCGGGCCGGTGCGACTGGAGGCCGCCGGCCAGGGTGGCGAGGCCGGCGCCGGTGACGCCGGCGGCGCCCTTGCTGGCGATCACCATGAAGATCAGCAGCGAGAACTGCTGGCCGAGCGAGAGCGGCCGGTCCATCGCCTGTGAGATGAAGATCGAGGACATCGTCAGGTAGATGGCGGTGCCGTCCAGGTTGAAGCTGTAGCCGGTCGGCACGGTGATGCCCACCACCGGACGGCTGACGCCGAGGTGCTCCATCTTGGCGATCAGCCGCGGCAGCGCGCTCTCGGAGGAGGAGGTGGAGAGGATTAGCAGCAACTCGCGGCTCAGGTAGCGCAGCAGCGCGAGGACGTTGACGCCGGCGACCAGGCGCAGCAGCAGGCCGAGCACCACGAGGACGAAGATCCCGCAGGTCAGGTAGAAGCCGATCATGATGACGGCCAGGCTCTTGAGCGCTGCGGTGCCGGTCGCGCCGACCACCGCCGCCATCGCGCCGAAGGCGCCGATCGGGGCCACCCACATGATCATCGACATGACCCGGAAGACCAGCCGCTGAAGGTGCTCCACGCCGCGCAGCACCGGCGCGCCGGCACTGCCCAGCGCCTGGAGCGCGAACCCGCAGAGCAGCGCGACCAGCAGGGTCTGGAGCACCTGGCCCTGGGTGAGCGCGGAGACCAGGCTGGTCGGGATGATGCCGAGCAGGAAGTCGGTGGTGCTCTGCTGGCCGGCCGCCACCTGGGCGTGGCCGGCCTTGGCGAGCGCCTGGGTCAGGTGCAGGCCCGAGCCCGGCTCCAGCAGGTTGCCGACCACCAGGCCGAGGCCGAGCGCGACGGTGGACATCACCAGGAAGTAGCCGAGCGCCAGGCCGCCCACCCGGCCGACCTTGGCGGCCTTGCTCACCGAACCGACGCCCAGCACGATGGTGCAGAAGATCACCGGGCTGATCATCATCTTGATCAGGTTGACGAAGCCCGTCCCGACCGGCTTGAGCTGGACGGCGAACGACGGCGCCGCCAGGCCGAGCACGATGCCGGCCAGGACCGCCGCCAGGACGGCAAGGTAGAGGTAGTGCGTGCGGTCGGCCGGTCTCGTCCGGTCGGTTGCGGTGATCGCCATGCGTCGGCTCCTTCAGCTACTGGCCCTGCTGGCCCTGGGTGGCGGGCCGCTCCGACTATCGGCGCTGGAGGTGACGGGCGTCACGTTTGCGTTCATAGAGTTCACGGCGGAGCTCACCGCAGAGGCACACTGACTGCCATGCCCCTCCGCCCGCCCTCGCCACCGCGCCGGCTGCCGCGCAGCCTCGCGGGGCAGCTCTTCGCCGTCCAGATCGTGATCGTCGCCGTCGTGCTCGCCGGCAGCGCGGTCCTGGCGTACCTGACGGTCGCCGAGCGCGCCCGGGACGCGGCCTTCGGCCAGGTCACCGCCACCGCCCGCGCGGTCGCGGACTCCCCCACCGTCCGGCAGGCGGCCACCGGACCGGACCCCACCGAGGTGCTCCAGCCCTACGCTCAGCGGGTGTGTGCGGACGCGGGCGTCGCCTTCGTCACGGTGATGGACACGCACGGGGTGCGCTGGACCCACCCCGACCCGGCACAGATCGGCCGGCCCTTCCTCGGCCACATCGAGCAGGCACTGGCCGGCGGGATCGTCAGGGAGACCTACACCGGCACCCTCGGTCCGTCGGTGCGGGTGGTCACCCCGGTCCAGGACGACCGGGGGCGGGTGATCGCACTGGTCAGCGTCGGCATCAGAGTGCAGTCGATCAGCCGGCAACTGAACGGCCCGCTGATCGTGCTGGCCGGGGTCGCGCTGGCCGCACTCGCGGTCGGCGGCCTCGGCAGCTACCTGGCCAACGCGCGGCTGCGCCGGCACACCCACGGCATGGGTGCCGACGAGCTGAGCCACCTCTACGACTACCACCAGGCGACGCTGCACTCGGTCCGGGAGGGCCTGATCCTGCTCGACCGCGCGGGCACGGTGGTGCTCTGCAACGACGCGGCCCGCGAGCTGCTCGGCCTCGAAGGCCCCGCGGAGGGACGGCAGTTCGCCGAACTCGCGCTGCCCGAGGCGCTGACCCGTTCGGTGCTGGGCGCCGATCCGGCGCACGACGAGGTGCACCTCACGGCGGACCGGGTGGTGGTACTGAACACCTCGGCGATCGGTCCAGGGCCCGCCCTCGGCACCGTGGTCACCCTCCGCGACCACACCGAACTCCAGTCGTTGAACGGTGAGTTGGACTCCGTCCGGGGCTTCTCCGAGGCGCTCGGCGCGCAGGCCCACGAGGCCGCGAACCGGCTGCACGCGGTGGTCGTCCTGGTCGAACTCGGGCGGTACCGCGAGGCCGTGGAGTTCGCCACCGCCGAACTCGAACTCGCCCAACGCCTCACCGACCGGGTGGTGAGCGCCGTCAGCGAACCGGTGCTGGCCGCGCTGCTGCTCGGCAAGACCGCCGAAGCGGCCGAGCGCGGCGTGGAGTTGACGCTCACCGAGGACAGTCGCATCGACGACGGCGTGCTGCCGCCCGAGCTGCCTGCCCGCGACCTGGTGACGATACTCGGCAACCTGATCGACAACGCCGTGGACGCCGCGATCGCCAACTCCGCCGCGCACCCTGGCCCGCCCGAGGTGGCGGTGACCGCGCGGATCGACTCCGACCGGCTGCTGCTGCGGGTCGCCGACACCGGAGCCGGGATCGAGCCGGGCGAGGTCGAGGAGGTGTTCCGGCGCGGCTGGTCCACCAAGGAGGAGCGCGGGCACGGCCTCGGCCTCGCGCTGGTCGCCCAGGCGGCCCGGCGCAACGGCGGCGCCGTGGAGGTCGGACGCGAGCGGGGCGCCGTACTGACGGTCCGACTGCCCCTCCAATCAGCGGGGGCCGTGCGATGACCCGGACCGCGACGATCGACGTGCTGGTGGTCGAGGACGACCCGGTGGCGGCCGAGGCGCACGCGCTGCACGTCAACCGCGCACCCGGCTTCCGGACCGCCGGCACGGCGCACTCGGCGGCCCAGGCGCTGCGCCTCCTGGAGAGCGCCCGGGCCGCGGGCCGCCCGGTGGACCTCACGCTGCTCGATCTCCACCTGCCGGACGGCCACGGCCTCCAGCTGTGCCGCACCCTGCGGGCCGCCGGGCACGGCACCGACATCATCGCCGTGACCTCGGCACGCGAGCTGGCGACGGTCCGCCAGGCGGTGTCGGCGGGCGTGGTGCAGTACCTGCTCAAGCCGTTCGCCGCCGCCACCCTGCACGAGCGCCTGGACCGCTACGCCCGCTACCGCGCGTCGCTGGCCCGGGCGGGCGAGGCCACCGGGCAGGACGAGGTGGACCAGGCCTTCGCCGTGCTGCGGACCTCCGAGCGCAACACCCTCCCGAAGGGCCTGAGCGCACCCACCCTGGAGGCCGTCGCAGCGGTGCTGCGGCAGGCGGACGGCAGCCTCTCGGCTGCCGCCGCCGGCACGCGGGCGGGCGTCTCGCGGATCACCGCGAGACGCTACCTGGAACACCTGGTGGACACCGGCCTGGCCCTCCGCGAACCGCGCTACGGCCAGGTCGGACGACCCGAACTCTGCTACCGGGCCCGGAACAGGCCCGATCAGTAGACGTCCCGGACGTAACGCCGGTCGGCGGCCAGCTGCTTGACGTATGCCGCGGCTTCGTCCTCGGTCAGGCCGCCATGGGCACAGGCGATGTCGCGCAGTGCCCGGTCGACGTCCCTGGCCATCCGGCCGGCGTCGCCGCAGACGTAGAAGTGGGCGCCGCCGCGCAGCCAGTCCCACAGCCGGGGACCCTGCTCGCGCATGCGGTCCTGGACGTAGACCTTGGCGCGCTGGTCGCGGGAGAAGGCGAGGTCCAGGCGGTCGAGGTGGCCGGACGCCTGGAAGGCGGCGAGCTCCTCGCGGTAGTAGAAGTCGGTCGCCTCGCGCTGCTCGCCGAAGATCAGCCAGTTCGGACCGGTGTGGCCGCGGGCCTGGCGGTCCTCCAGGAAGCCGAGGAAGGGCGCGATGCCGGTGCCCGGGCCCACCATGATCATCGGCGTGCCGGAGTCCGCGGGAGGGCGGAATCCCGGGGAGCGCTGGACGAAGACGGGCACCGGCCCGTCGTCGGCGGCGTCGGCGAGGTAGCTGGAGCAGACGCCGCTGCGGTCCCTGCCGCGGTCGTTGGTGTAGCGCACCACGGACACCGTCAGGCGGACCTCGCCGGGGTGGGCGAGCGGGCTGGAGGATATCGAATAGAGGCGCGGCTGAAGGCGCCTGAGGACGCCGGCCCACTCGGCCGCGGTCGCCCGGACCGGGAAGGCGCCCATCACGTCCACCGCCTGCCGGCCCCAACTCCACTTCGCCAGCTCGCCCTTGTTGTCCGGGCGGAGCAGCCGCCGCAGGTCCCGGTCGCCGGTGCGCTCGGCGACGAAGCGCAGCAGGTCCGGGGTGATCCTGGCGATCTCCAGCCGGGTGCGCAGCGCCTCGCCGAGGGGCAGGTCGCCCACGTCGGGAACGGACACGGCGTCGCCGGGGTCCAGGCCGGTGACGGCGAGCCATTCCGCGACGAGTTCGGCGGAGTTGGCGGGCCAGACGCCGAGCGCGTCGCCGGCCTCGTAGACGAGGTCGCCGTGATCGCCGCCGCGGGTGTCGAAGGCGAACTGCCGGACCTCCTTGGCGGAGCCGGGCAGGCTCAGCAGCCGGTTGCCGATCAGCAGGGTGGCGAAGGGCGAGCTCTTCGAGTAGCCGGACCGGGCGGCCGGGGTTGCCGGTTGATCAGAGCTCGCGGCCAGGGCGGTGAGGACGTGGTCGAGCCACTGCCCGGCGGCCTCGCCGTAGTCGGGTTCGCACTCGGTGCGCGGGGTGAGCCGGATGCCGCCGAGTTCGCTGAGGCGCTGGTCGAGCCGCCGGCCGTGGCCGCAGAAGTCGTCGTAGCTGGAGTCGCCGAGCGCCAGGACCGCGTACCGCAGGCCGGCGACCTCGGGGAGGTCGCCGGCGGACAGCGCCTTCCAGAACCCGGATCCGTTGTCCGGAGCGTCCCCGTCGCCGAAGGTGCTGGTGATGAACAGGGCCGGCACCCCGGCGGGCAGGTCGGCGGGGGTGACGTCGTCCATGCCGAGGAGTCTGGGCCGTCGGCCCGACGCGGCCAGGCGCTCGGCGGCCGCGGCGGCGACCTCCTGCGCGTTGCCGGTCTGCGACGCCCACAACACCATGACCTCCTGCGCCGACGGCGGCGCGGAGACCGTCGCCGCACCGCCGGACACCAGACGGGAGAACACGCCCGCCAGCACGCCGTTGACCCACAGCGCACGCTCGGGGGCGATGGGGACGCCGTCGGGCAGCACCGGCACGGTCGCCGACGTCGACGGCGCGCTCCCCAGGCCGGTGAGGAAGCCCGACAGGAAGTGCCGTTCACCGGTGGTGAAGGCGGGCGGGGCGAGGTCGGCGAGACCGAACAGTCCGCTGAGCACCGCGACGGGCTCGGCGGCAGCGGGCACGGGCGCCAGGGGCGCGGTCACCACCTTCAACGAGACGGCGCAGGCCTTGAATTCGGGTTGGAAGGAGAGCGGGTCGACGGCGTCGTTCGTGACGGCGTTGATGCTCAGGTACTCGCCGAAGAGGTCGTTCCAGTGGAACGGCGCGAAGCAGTTCCCCGGCCGCACCCGGTCCGTGACGACGGCCGGCAGCACCGCCCGCCCGCGCCGCGACGCGACCTCCAGGCGGTCCCCCTCGGCGACGCCGAGCGCCGCCGCGTCCTGCGGGTGGATCTCCACGAACGGACCGGGGTCGAGCCTGTTGAGCTTGGCGACCTTGCCCGTCTTGGTCAGGGTGTGCCACTGGTGCTGGAGCCGGCCGGTGTTCAGCACGAACGGGAAGTCGTCGTCCGGGAGTTCGGCGGCCGGCAGGTGGGGGCGGGCGAAGAAGGAGGCGCGGCCGCTCGCGGTGGGGAAGGCCAGCCGGGGGCGACTGCCGTCGGGGCGTTCCAGCAGGGTCTGGCTGACGCCGTCGTTGAGGTAGCGGATCGGGTTGCGGTCGGGGCCCTCGACGGTGGCGCTGGGCCACTGGACCGGGGTGTCGCGGAGCCGTTCGTACGTCACTCCGCGCAGGTCGTAGCCGGTCTTCGGGTTCCAGGCCTGCTTGATCTCCTCGAAGACCTCCTCGGCGCTGGTGTAGTCGAAGGCGTCCTGGAAGCCCATCTCGCAGGCGACCCGGGCGATGATCCGCCAGTCCGGCAGCGCCTGCCCGACGGGGTCGGCGGCCGGCTGGACGAGGGTCAGGTTGCGCTCGGAGTTGACCATCACGCCCTCGGACTCGGCCCACATCGCGGCCGGCAGCACCACATCGGCGTACGCGTTGGTCTCGGTGTCGGCGAAGACGTCCTGGGTGATGACGAGTTCGGCGGCCTCCAGGCCGGCGATGACGGTCCTGCGGTTGGCGACCGAGGCGACCGGGTTGGTGCAGATGATCCAGCAGGCCTTGATGGCGCCCTGCGCCATCCGGGAGAACATCTCGACGGTGCCCCGGCCGACTTCGGTGCGCAGGGTGCCGGGCGGGATGCCCCAGAGCCTCTCGGTGAACGCCCGCTCCTCGGGCACGGCCACCGAGCGCTGGCCGGGCAGCCCCGGTCCCATGTAGCCCATCTCGCGCCCACCCATCGCGTTGGGCTGGCCGGTGAGCGAGAACGGGCCGCTCCCCGGGCGGCAGATCGCGCCGGTCGCCAGGTGCAGGTTGACCAGGGCGTTGGTGTTCCAGGTGCCGTGCGTGGACTGGTTGAGGCCCATCGTCCAGCAGCTCATCCACTCGCCGGCCTCGCCGATGAGCCGCGCCGCCCGCCGGATGTCGGCCTCCGGCACGCCGGTGATCTCGGCGACCCCGGCGGCCGGGTAGTCCGCGAGGAAGCCGGGCATCTGCTCCCAGCCCTCGGTGAACTCCGCCACGAAGGCCGGGTCCGTGTGGCCGTTCTCCACCAGCAGGGCCAGCAGCCCGTTGAGCAGCGCCAGGTCGGTGCCGGGCCGCACCGGCAGGAAGAGGTCGGCCCTGTCAGCGGTCGCACTTCGCCGCGGGTCCACGACGATGAGCTTGGCGCCCGCCTTCACCCGCTCCATCATCCGCAGGAACAGAATCGGGTGGCAGTCGGCCATGTTGGCGCCGATGACGAGGAAGACGTCCGCGTGCTCGAAGTCCCGGTAGGAGCCCGGCGGGCCGTCCGCGCCCAGCGAGAGCTTGTAACCGGTGCCCGCACTGGCCATGCAGAGACGGGAGTTGGACTCGATCTGGTTGGTGCGCACGAAGCCCTTGGCCAGCTTGTTCGCCAAGTACTGTGCCTCCAGCGTCATTTGGCCGGAGACGTAGAACGACAGGGCGTCCGGGCCGTGTTCGTCCAGGATCGCCCGAAGCCGCCGAGCGGTGGCGGTGATCGCGGCGTCCATGTCGGTGGCCACGGGCTGGGCGCCGCGCTCGGCCCGCACCAGGGCGCTCTCCAGCCGGCCGGGGGCGGCCAGCAGGTCCGCGCTGGTGGCGCCCTTGGTGCAGAGCCGGCCGGCGTTCGCCGGGTGGGACCTGTCCCCGGACGCCTTGGCCACCGCGCGCCGCCCGCTGCCCGCGTCCCGCACGATGTCGAGCAGCATTCCGCAGCCGACGCCGCAGTACGAGCAGACGGTCTTCACCGTGCTGGTGGCATTCTGGCCCGACGCCGTCACAGGGCCCCCTCGGCTTGCAGTCCTCGTCGCGGGAGACCCCCACCGTCAGCACCCTAAGCCGCCGCGATTACCGCCTCGTCACGCCCGTCACACGCCGATCGTTAACACACCCGCACACCGGTCACCACCTGCACGTGAGCTTCCGCCCGCAGGCTCTCAGATCGAGGGCCGGGCGGTGAACCGGTAGCGGTGCTCGGGGCGGCCGGTGGCGCCGTAGCGCAGTTCGAGGGCGACCAGGCCCTCGCGCACCAGGTAGGAGAGGTAGCGCTGAGCGGTGGCCCGGGACACGCCGGTGCGGGTCGCCACCTGGCTGGCCGACAGGTCGCCCGGCTCCGCGCGGACGGCGGCCAGCACCACCGAGAGGGTCGGCGCGGAGTGGCCCTTGGCCGGCAGGGCGGGCAGCGCGGCGGGGCGCGCCGCGCTGAAGAGGGCGTCCACCTCGGCCTGGCCGTTCTCGGCGGCCGGGTCGAGGGCGGCCATCCGGGTGCGCAGTTCGCGGTAGCCCGCCAGCCGCTCGGAGAGCGCGGCGAAGCCGAACGGCTTGACCAGGTAGCCGGTCGCGCCCAGCTGCATGGCGGCCCGCACCGAGGCGACGTCGCGGGCCGCGGTGATCACCAGGGCGTCGGGCCGGCCGCCGTCGGGGTCGGCGGTCAGCGTGCGCAGCACGTCCAGGCCGCTGCCGTCGGGCAGGTAGACGTCGAGCAGCAGCAGGTCGGGGCGCAGCGCCCGGACCGCCTCGACGGATCCGGCGACGGTGGACTGCTGTCCGGCCACCTCGAAGCCGGGGACGCGGCCCACGTAGGCGCAGTGGATCGCGTTGACGCGGAAGTCGTCGTCGATCACCAGGGTCCGGATCACCGCGCACCCTCCAGCACGGCGGCGTCGCGTACGGCGGGTTCGGGCACGGCGGGCAGCGGGAGGCGGACGGTGAAGACCGCTCCGGGGCCCTCGCTGACGGTGATGGTGCCGCCGTGCCGCTGGACCAGCCGGTGGACCAGGGCCAACCCGAGGCCGCGGCGGGCGGTGCCGCGGTCGGGGCTGGTGGACCAGCCGTCCTCGAAGATCTTCTCGGCGGAGCCCGGCGGGATGCCCGGGCCGGTGTCCTGGACGGTCACGGTGATCGCCTCGCGGGTCTCGACCAGCGCGAGCCGCACCTCGCAGCGGCCGTGCCCCTGGGCCGCCTCGACGGCGTTGTCCAGCAGGTTGCCGGTGATGGTGAGCAGCCGGGGCATGTGGCCGGGCTGCTCACCGAGCCGGGACTCCGCACTGAGCTCGATCCGCACGCCTCGCTCGGCGGCCACCGTGATCTTGGCCACGATCAGGCCCACCATCAGCGGGTTGCCGATCCGGTCGCGGACCTCCTCGGCCATCGGCGGGTCGGTGCGGCCGAGTTCGACCGCGTAGTCCAACGCGGCCTGGTGCTCGCCCAGTTCCAGCAGGCCGGCCAGCGTGTGCAGGCGGTTGGCGAACTCGTGCTGCTGGGCCCGGAGCGCGTCGGTGAGACCGCGGACCGAGTCCAACTCCCGTAGCAGGCCGACCAGTTCGGTACGGTCGCGGACGGTGACCACGGCGCCGAGCGCGCGGCCGTGCAGGGCGACCGGCATCCGGTTGACGGCCAGGCAGTGGCTGTCGGTGAGGACGGTGAGGTCGCTGCCCTCCAGGGTGCCGTCCAGCGCCCGGCGCAGCCGTCCGTCCGGCAGCACCTCGTCCAGCCGGGAGCCGAGCGCGGTGCCCAGGCCCAGCAGGCGGCGGGCCTCGTCGTTGACCACGGTGATCCGGTCCTGCGGGTCGAAGGCCAGCACGCCCTCGCGAATGCCGTGCAGCATCGCCTCGCGGTCCTGGAGCAGGCCGGCTATCTCCTCCAGCTCCAGTCCGAACGTGGAGCGCTTGAGCCGGCGGGCCAGCACGTAGGAGGCGACGCAGCCGACCGCCAGCGCGATCGCGGCGTACAGGCCGAAGCTGGAGAGCTCGCGGCGCAGGTGTCCGAGGACGTCCCGCTCGTCGATGCCCACGGACACCTCGCCGACCAGCGCTCCCGACGGCCCGTACAGCGGCGCCTTGGCGTTGGCCGAGCGGCCCGTCGCGCCGTTGTCCATCCCGGTGTGCGACCGGCCGTCCAGCACCGCGATCGGCTCGTCCACCGCCCTGCCGATCAGGTCGGGGTGCGGGTGGGAGTGCCGGATGCCGTGCAGGTCGATGACCACGACGTACGCCGCGCCGGAGGCAGTCCCGATCCGGCCGGCCACGCTCTGCACGACGCCGCCGTCCCCGCCGTCCGCCATGGCCCGGCTGATCTGCGGATCGGCGGCGGCGGTCCTGGCGATGGCGAGCGCGCGCTGCTCGTACTCGCGGTCCAGCTGGGCCCGCTGCGCGTAGGCCAGCAGCACGAAGCCGATCGCACTGGTGATGGCCAGAATGACCAGCTGGCTCACCAGGATCCGTGCCGAGAGTTTCCGGCCCTGCCCGCTCGATCGGGCCATCGGGCCCACCTCCGTACCTCTCCTGCCCCCCGTGGCCGCGTCTGCACGTCCGGCGATTGTGCCTGGTGAGCACGGGTTTGCCCACCCCCGCGACGCTGCGCAGAACGAGCAGAACCCACAGCAACGCGATGAAGCCGCGCAATGCTCGCAAGACTCCCGCCGACCCGGGCGCCGGTCCTACCTTCTCGACACCCACCCAGTGAAGGAGACGGATTCGATGGCTGTGCGAGACGAGGTCGCGACGCCCCCGGCCACCGGCCGAACCGGTCGGGCGGACGCCCGGATCGAGATATCCGGGGTGACCAAGAGGTTCCTGTCCCCCAGCGGCGAGGCCTTCACCGCGCTGCGCGACGTGACGTTCGACGTCGAGCCGGGCCAGTTCTGCGCGGTGGTCGGGCCGACCGGCTGCGGGAAGTCGACCACGCTGGGCCTGGTGTCCGGTCTGGACCGGCCGAGCGAGGGCACGGTCCTGGTCGGCGGCCGCGAGGTGGACGGCATCACCGACGGCATCAGCTTCATGTTCCAGGCCGATGCGCTGCTGCCCTGGAAGACCGTGCTCGGCAACGTGGCGATGGGCCCGATGTTCCGCGGTGTCGGCAAGAAGCAGGCCCACGCCTCGGCGCGGGACTGGCTGCGCCGGGTCGGGCTGGCCGGCTTCGAGGACCACCACCCCCACCAACTGTCCGGCGGTATGCGCAAGCGGGTGGCGATGGCCGCCGCGCTGATCAACGAACCGTCGATCCTGCTGATGGACGAACCGTTCGGGGCGCTCGACGTCCAGACCAAGGCGATCATGTCGAACGAGTTGATCGGCCTCTGGGAGCAGCTGCGTCCGTCGGTCCTCTTCATCACCCACGACCTGGAGGAGGCCGTCGCCCTGGCCGACCGCGTGGTCGTGATGACCTCGGGGCCCGGATCGGTGAAGGCCGTCTACGACATCGACCTGCCGCGCCCGCGCGGTTCGGTGCAGGACATCCGCTTCCAGCCGCGCTTCCTCGAACTCCACCACCAGATCTGGACGTCGCTCCGCGAAGAGGTGGAGCGCGCCTACGCACGCACGACGGGAGAGAACTCATGAGCAGTGCGGTCGGGACCAAGGCGCCGAGCGCGGAACTCGCCGCCGCCACCGGAGCAGGGGTCCGCGCGGTGCGGCGGCGCAGGCTGCTGGTCCTGGCGGCGCGGCTGGCAGTGGCCGTCGTGGTCGTCGGCGGCTGGCAACTGGTCACCACCTGGGGGTGGTTGGACCCGTTCTTCTTCGGGCAGCCCAGCGGGATCGCCCGGCGGCTCGTCGACTACTTCTCGCAGGGGGACCAGGCCACCGAGTTCGGCTCGTACTGGGTGCAGATCGAAACCACCCTGCGGGAGGCGGTGTTCGGCTTCGTCGCCGGCGCGGTCACCGGCATCGTCTTCGGTGTCGCGCTGGGCCAGAACCGCTTCCTGGCCGACGTGTTCGGGCCGTACATCAAGGTCGTGAACGCCATTCCGCGCATCGTGCTCGGGTCGATCTTCGTGGTCGCCTTCGGCATCGGCGAGACGCCCAAGGTGCTGCTCGCCGCGGTGCTGGTGTTCTTCGTGGTCTTCTTCAACGCCTTCCAGGGCGTCCGGGAGGTCGATCGCAACATCCTCGCCAACGCGCGGGTGCTCGGCGCCTCACCGCTGCAGATCGTGCGGCACGTGGTCGTTCCCTCGGCGCTGACCTGGATCATCGCCAGCCTGCACACCGCCTTCGGGTTCGCCATCGTCGGCGCGCTGGTCGGCGAGGTGCTCGGTGCCCAGAGCGGGCTGGGGCTGGTCATCAAGACCGCTCAGAACAGCTTCGACCCCAACGGGGTGTTCGCCACGATGTTCGTGATCGCGATCATCGCGCTCACCGCCGAGTGGCTGCTCACCAAGCTGGAGCGACGGCTGCTCTCCTGGCGACCGCCGGCGCCGTCCGAAGCCGCGGCCATCTAACCCCCCTCTGACGAAAGGCCTGGATCATCATGCTCAAGCGGACTCTCACCAGCTCACTGGCCGGCGCCCTCACCCTCTGCGCCGCGCTCACCGCCTGCTCCGGCTCCACCGGTAGTTCCAGCGCCGGCGCCGGCGTGCCGACCGTCAGACTCATGGTCGGCGGCATCGACAAGCAGATCTACCTGCCGTACAAGCTCGCCGACCAGCTCGGCTTCTACAAGAAGTACGGCGTCAACGTCGTGCTCAGCACCGAGACCGACGGCGGTGTCGGCGCCGAGGACGCGATGGCCTCGGGCCAGGTCGACATGGCCGGTGCCTGGTACGTCCACACCATCGACTTCCAGGTGAAGGGCAAGGCGGTCGAGGACATCGTCAACCTCTCCGGAGCGCCGGGAGAGCGCGAGATGTGCGCCACCGGCAGCGGCGTCCACTCGGCCGCCGACTGGGCCGGCAAGACGCTCGGCGTCACCGACCTCGGTTCGGGCACCGACACCCTCACCCAGTTCCTGGCCGGGCAGAACAACCTCAGGACGAGCCAGTACACCCGGATCGGCGTCGGCGCCGGAGCCACCGCGGTGGCCGCCCTGCAGAACGGCAAGACCGCCTGTGTGATGACCACCCAGCCGACGGTCGTCGCCATGGAGAAGAAGAACATCGGCTACTCGGCGATCGACCTGGCCACCACCACCGGTGCCCAGCAGGCGATGGGCGGCACCTGGCCCTCCGCGGGCGTGCTCGCCACCAGCGCCTGGGTGAACGCCCACAAGGACGCCGCGCAGAAGGTGGTCGACGCCCTGGTCGCCACGATGCACTGGATCGACACGCACTCCGCCGCCGACATCGCCGGCGCCCTGCCGCCCTCCTACGTCTCCAACGGCACCGTCTCCAAGGCCGACTACATCGCCGCGCTCACCGAGGACAAGGGCCAGTTCCTGCCCGACGGCATCATGCCGGCCGGCGGCCCCAGGACCGTCCTGGCGACCGAGAAGCTGGTCGGCGTGAAGACCGACTCCGTCAACCTCGCCCCGACCTTCACCAACGACTTCGCCGTCGCCGCCAACAAGTCCGAGGGATTCACCACCACCACGCCCCCGGCCGGCGCGAACGGCTGAGACCACGCCCCGCAGCTCCGCCGCCGAAACCCACTCGGTCGCGGGGCTTGCGGGGCATTCCCGCACCCTCTAACTTAACCAGCCATGTAAGTGAAGTTACCTCATGACTGAAGGGACACTCATGTCCGTTCGAAGACCACTCGGCGCACTCGGCGCACTCGGCGCCGCCGTGCTGGGGCTCACCCTCCTGCTGCCCGCGCAGAGCGCGGACGCCGCGACGTACCGCAACGGCGCGTGGTTCAGCTACGTCTCCGGCCAGCAGATCACCCAGGCCGCCGGCGCCGGCGTCACCATGATGCAGGCCACCCCGTACGTGGCGAGCCCGCAGGGCCACTCGCTGCAGGAGCTCTCCCTCCAGGATGCGAACCAGCAGTCCACCATCGAGGTGGGCTGGACCGTCGACCCGCAGGTCAACGGCGACTACCTGCCGCACCTGTTCGTCTTCCACTGGGTCAACGGCCAGGTCTCCTGCTACAACGGCTGCGGCTTCGTCCCGGCCACCGGCACCGGCGCCTGGGCCGGCATGCCCGTCACCTCGGGGAGCACCGCCACCTTCCAGATCAGCCACGACAGCGGCTCGCAGGCCTGGTGGATCTACTACAACGGCCACGCCGTCGGCGACTTCCCCGACGCGCTCTGGCAGGACCCGGCCACCCACGCCGACACCTTCACCAGCGCCCAACTCGTCAGCGCCTTCGGCGAAGTGGCCGACCCCGAGCAGGCCAGCGGGAGCTGGATGGGCAACGGCTCCTGCGGCACCTGGTCGAACTCCTCCGCCATCTCCGACTACCAGCTCTACGGGTCCCGCGACCAACCGGACTTCACCGTCCGGGCGACCGACCCCAGCGCCTACAACTACGGCAGCGCCACCGCCACCTCGTTCCACCTCGGCGGATCGGGCACCGGCAGCGCCTGCTGACCACCGGTGTTCAGGTAGTGGACAGGTGGTGCGGGTGGCGTCGGCGTGGTGCTACTGTCCGCTCCATGCTGCACACCACCGCACTCGCCATGATGCGAATGATGCCCCGAACTTCGGAGGCGCTTCGCTAGCGAAGCCGTGTGCGCGCCAGACGCGACGGACCCTCCGGAAACGGGGGGTCCGTTTTTTGTTGCCCCCACATACCTCGTCGTCCCCGACAGAAGGCGAAGAACCCGCCGTGACGCATCCACCGGTCATCTCCCTCACCGACTGCGCCGACCCCAACGCGCTGGCCCGGCAGTCCGCCCGGATCGCCACCCTCTTCGGCGCCACACCGACCGTCCTTCCGCTGAGCGGACCGGACCCGGAGGGTGCCGCCGCCCTCACGCTCCTCGACCTGCTGCGCTCCACGGATCTGATCGGCGGGCCGACGCACCCGGTCGTGGTCCTGGTCAACATCGCGCCCCGGGACGGGCACTGGCCCAACGGCGCGCCGTTCTGCTACTTCCGCCACGGGGACCACCTGGTCATCAGCACGGTGAACCACCGGGTCCTCGCGCCGCTGGCGGCCTATCTGGGCCTGGCGGAAGTCCAGGTCACCGACGTCCGCGAGGTGCTGGAGGCTGCGGCCGGCGAGTGGGCCGAGCTGGCTCCGGCCGAGGTCGAGGAGATCGTACGGACCCAGTTCCGCAGCCTCTGGTACGTGCCGCTGCTGGCCCGCTGGCTGGCGGACGGCCGCCCGGTCCCCGCGCAGCCGCTCCCGGTGCGGCAGCCCGTTGCGGAGGCGGTGCGGGTCGCCGTCGTGGACAACTTCGGCAACTGCAAGCTGGATCGGCCCGCCGCCGCCCTGCCCGGCTTCGACGGCGCGGCAGGTCTGCCCGTCCGCAGCCGGCGCGACGGGCGCAGCGTCCAGGTCCGCTGCTACGACCGGCTGCCCGACGTTCCGCTCGGCGAGGCGGGAATCACCATCGGGAGTTCCGGTGTCGGATTCGCCGAACTGGTGGTGCGCGGTGGCTCCGCAGCCGAACTGTTCGGCCTGCGCGAGGGCGACCGGGTCCTTCATCCCACCAGCTGACACGTCGTCACTAAGCTTTTTCGAAAAAGGAGTTCACCATGTCCCGTACCCGCATAGCCCTTTCGGCTTCCGTCGCGGCCGCCGTCGTGCTGACGGCCGCCGCCTGCGCGCCGCAGCCGCAGACCTCGGCGACGGCGACCGGCTCCGCCAGTGCCACCTGCACGACGAACAACCCCAGCCTCCACAAGAGCGGACAGTTGACCGTCGCCACCGACTCGCCGGCCTATTCGCCGTGGTTCGACAGCAACACCCCGGCCAACGGGAAGGGCTTCGAGAGCGCGGTGGCGTACGCGGTGGCCGGCAAGCTCGGTTTCGGCCAGAGCCAGGTGAAGTGGGTGGTCGAACCCTTCGACAACTCCTATGCCCCGGGCGCGAAGAACTTCGACTTCGACATCAACGAGATCTCCAACACCCCGCAGCGCGCCCAGGCAGTGGATTTCTCCACCAGCTACTACACGGCCGACCAGGGCGTCCTCACCCTGGCCAACTCCAAGTACGCGACCGCCACTTCGCTGGGCGCGCTCAAGGACGCCAGGATCGGCGTGCAGGTGGCCACCACCAGCTACCAGGCCGTGCTCGGCGAGCTCAAGCCCTCGCACCAGCCGAGCGTCTTCAACACCACCAACGACGAGGTCAACGCGCTGCAGAACGGCCAGATCGACGCGATCGTCACCGACCTGCCGACCGTGTTCTACCTGGCCGGTTCGGAGCTGAACAACGCCAAGATCCTCGGTCAGTTCGGCTACGACGGCGGCGCCCCCGAGGAGTTCGGCCTGCTGCTGCAGAAGGGCAGCGGACTGACCTCCTGCGTCAGCCAGGCGCTGAGCGCCCTCAAGGCGGACGGCACGCTCGCCAAGATCACCGACCAGTGGCTGTCCGCCTCGGCGAACGTCCCCGAGCTGAAGCCGTAGCGGGGCCGACCATGGACTTCACCACACAGGCCGCGCCGCCGGACGAGGACTACCGACCGAGCGCCCGGGAGCGCGAGCGCGAGCGGTTCCGCCGTTCCCGCAGGCGGCGCAACACCTGGATCGCCGCCCTGTGCACCCTGTTCTGCCTGCTGGCGCTGGGGGCGGCCGCGGTCGCCTCGCCCGGCTGGGAGCGCGTGCACAGCCTGTTCCTGAACGGCGCGGAGTTCCGGAGCACGCTCCCGGAGATCCTGCGGGGCTTCTGGCTCAACGTCCAGATGTTCCTGATCGCCGAGGTGCTGATCCTGGGCCTTGGCCTGCTGATCGCCCTGGTACGGGTGACCCGTGCGCCGGGCCTTCAGCCGCTGCGGCTGGCGGCGACCGTGTACGTGGACGTCTTCCGCGGCGTGCCGACCCTGCTGCTGGTCTTCCTGATCGGGTTCGGGCTGCCGGCCCTGCGCCTGCAGGGCACGCCCACCCAGCCCTGGGTGCTCGGGGTGATCGCGCTGGTGCTCTCCTACGCGGCCTACGTCGGCGAGGTGCTGCGCGCGGGGCTGAACTCGGTGCACCCGGCCCAGCGGAACGCCGCGCGGGCGCTGGGGTTGAACGAGCGTCAGACCCTGCGGCACGTGGTGCTGCCGCAGGCGGTGCGCAACGTCCTGCCGCCCCTGCTCAACGACTTCATCGCGCTGCAGAAGGACACCGCGCTGGTCGCCGTCCTCGGTCCGCTGGAGGCGCTGCGGGCCGCGCAGATCAAGGCCGACTACGACTTCAACTACACCCCTTATCTGGGAGCGGCACTCTTGTTCATCGCGGTGACCATCCCGTTGACCCGCTTCGCCGACCGCCTCCAGCGGCGCGCGGCGCAGCGCACCTGGGCGGAGGCGGGACGATGAGCGAGCCGCTGCTGCGGATCCGCGGCGTGCGCAAGCAGTACGGGTCACGCCTGGTGCTGCGCTCGATCGACCTGGACGTCGCCGAGCACCAGGTCGTCTGCCTGATCGGCGGTTCGGGCTCGGGCAAGTCGACGCTGCTGCGCTGCGTGGACCTGCTGGAGGTCGTCGACGACGGCACCGTCCACCTCGGCGAGAGCGAGCTGACCGACCCCCGCCTGGACGCCAACCTGGCACGCCGGCGGATCGGCATCGTCTTCCAGGCCTACAACCTGTTCCCGCACCTGAGCGTGCTGGACAACATCACACTCGCGCCGCGCCGGGTGCACGGCGTGCCGCGACGGCAGGCCGAGGCGTCGGCCCTCGAACTGCTGGACCGGCTCGGACTCGCGGACAAGGCGCAGGACCACCCCGACCGGCTCTCCGGCGGACAGCAGCAGCGCGCCGCGATCGCCCGCGCCCTGGCCACCGAACCGGACCTGCTGCTCTTCGACGAGATCACCTCGGCGCTCGACCCCGAGCTGGTGGGCGAGGTCCTGGACGTGGTCGCGGACCTCAAGCAGCGCGGGCTGACCATCCTGATGGCCACCCACGAGATGGGCTTCGCACGCCAGGTCGCCGACCAGGTCTGCTTCCTGGAGGACGGCGTGATCCTGGAGCAGGGCACGGCGGAGCAGGTGCTCACCGCTCCGCGGCAGCAGGCCACTCAGCGCTTCCTCTCCCGCGTCCTCGACCACTCGTAGTCCCGAGTGGTCCCGAGTAGTGCCCGCGCCGCCCTCCACCAGCCGGGCCAGTCGCCCGCGCCGGGGGCGGGCGGGGGCAGCGTCCGGTGCTGGGCGGCGCGGTGGACGTCGAGCATGTGCTGCTGGGTGGCGTTCATGCCCCCACCCTGCGGCGCCCGGCGTGGGCCCGTCGCGTCGATTGACCAGGACTGTCAATCGACGGCCCGCCCGGCCCGACCTGCAGCGATGCCAGGCATCATGAACCCATGAGCGTGACCATAGACATCGCGGGACTCCCGCCCGAGCAGCTGGTCTTCAGTCCGTCGCCGCTGGCCGAACTGTGCGCCGCCCTGCACGTCCTGGCCGAGCCGGGGCACCACCCCGGGCTGCACGGCTGGACCACCGCGACCAACGCCGCCCTGCGGCCGGACCTGGCGGACCGGCTCTGCGAGGCCGACTTCCTGTGGGGCTCCACCTCCTCCGACATCTCGATGCCGTTCGCCGCGCTGCCGGACGCGCTCGGCCGCCCGGGCGCCACGCTCGCCGAGGACCTGGACCTGCTGGACCGCCTGGACGACGCCCGCTTCGTCGAGGCCGCCCTGGAGATCTCCTGCCACAGCGGCTACGGCCGGGGCGGCCCGTCCCCGCTGCTGAACGCCGAGGCCCGCACGCAGGCCCTGGAGCGTGCCACCGTGCGCGGCCCCCGGCAGGTGGACTTCGCCAAGCGGCTGCTGGAGGACCCGCCGGCCGTACGGGCCTGGATCCGCCGCCTGTTCGAGGACTGCGCCGAGGCGTTCTTCGACGACGTCTGGCAGCGGGTGCGCGTCCAACTCGCCGCCGACGCCCGGAACAAGACGGAGCTGCTGCGCCGCAGGGGGTTGGCCGAGACGCTGGCCGAGGTGTCGGCCGCCGTGGCGCCGGCGGACGGCGGGTCGCGGATCCGCGTCGACAAGCTCAGCGACGGCCGTGCGACCGCGCTCGACCCGGCCGTCGGCCCGGGCGTCACCTTCGTGCCGTCCTCCTTCGGCTGGCCCCACCTGTGGATGCTGCGCGCGCCGGGCTGGCGACCGGTGGTCCAGTATCCGGCCGCCGCGCCCGAACTGCCGGGCCCCCGCTCCCTGGAGCTGCTCACGCTGCGACTGGAGGCCCTCGCGCACCCGATGCGGATCCGGCTCTGCCGCTACCTGGCCCGATCCGCCTTCACCACCACCGAGTTGGCGGCCTCGCACGACCTCAGCGCGCCCGAGGTCTCCCGGCATCTCGCCGTCCTGAAGAAGGCCGGGCTGCTCACCACGCGTCGGCGCGGCCGCTATGTGCTCCACCAGCTGGACCTGACGGTGGTCGCCCGGCTGGGCAGCGACTTCCTGGAGGGGATCCTGCGCTGACCGGGACGTTCCCAAGGGAATCTTTCGAACACATCACTGCTGCTTATGGCCCAATTCACTCCTACGAGTGAGTTTCGCGCGGCACCCGTCCGGCCTTGCATCGCGGTCTCCACCGGTGCATTCGAACATGCCTTACATCGGCGCGACGGTCTCGCAAGAATCCTGTCTGGCGACCGGGCGGGGCGCCTATCCCCCGCCTGCCGTCGACCTTTTGACGCTTCGTCATGTCATCGAGCCGAGGACAGGGACCAGCCATGACCACCGAGATCACGCAGCAGAGTCAGCCCAGTCAGCAGAGCCAGCGGAGCCTGAGCACCTCCGCCGCCAGGAACCTGGCCACCACCACCAAGACCGCGCCGCAGATGCTCGGGATCACCCCCCGCTACCTGCTGCGCGCGCTGCCCTGGGTGGACCTGGAGGCCGGCGTCTACCGGGTCAACCGCCGCCGCGGCTTCATCCTCGGCGACGGGCTGATCAGCACCTACGCGGACGGCAGCGGCGCCGCCCAGGTGATCGCCGAGGACCTGCGCGAGATCGCCTTCCTCAGCGAGCTGGAGAGCCCGGTGCTGAACGCCCTGGCCGGGGGCTTCGTGCAGCGCGAGGTCGGGGCCGGCGAGCTGATCGCCGACGCCGACTCGCCGGCCGGGCAACTGCACGTCATCGCCCTCGGCCGCGCCGAGAAGCGCGCCACCGGCCAGTACGGCGAGGACGCCCTGCTCGCCATGCTCGGCGACGGGGACTTCTTCGACGTCGCCGCCTGGGTGCACGGCGAGCCGATGCCGTACCAGGTCAGGGCGTCCACGCCGTGCACCGTGCTCTCGCTCGACCACCGGATGCTCACCGAACTCGCCGACCGGGAACCCGCGTTGCGCGCCCAGCTGGACGCCTACGCCGCCGACGGGCAGGGCCCGGCCGACCGCGAGCACCCGATCGACCTGACCTCCGGCCACAGCGGCGAGCCCCACCTGCCGCAGACCTTCGTGGACTACGAGGAGAGCCCCCGCGAGTACGAGCTGAGCATCGCGCAGACCGTACTGAAGGTGCACACCCGGGTCGCCGACATCTACAACTCCTCGATCGACCAGGTCCAGGCGCAGCTGCGGCTGACCGCCGAGGCGCTGCGCGAGCGCCAGGAGTGGGAGATGATCAACAACGCCGAGTACGGGCTGCTCAGGAACGTCGCGCCCGGCCAGCGGGTGCACACCCGCAGGGGCGCGCCGACACCGGACGACATGGACGAGCTGCTCGCCCGGGTGTGGAAGCAGCCCGCGTTCTTCCTGGCGCACCCGCGGGCGATCGCCGCGTTCGGGCGCGAGTGCACCCGGCGCGGGGTGCCGCCGCAGATCGTGGAGCTCTTCGGCAGCCCGTTCCTGACCTGGCGCGGTGTGCCGCTGCTGCCCTCCGACAAGCTCGACCTCAAGGGCTCGGGCGACTCGGCGCCCGGCACGACCAACATCCTGCTGATGCGGGTCGGCGAGGCCGAGCAGGGCGTGGTGGGCCTGCGCCCGTCGAAGGTGCCGGACGAGGTGGAGCCGGGCCTGTCGGTGAAGGCGATGGGCGTCGACCACCAGGCCATCACCTCGTACCTGGTGACGAGTTACTTCTCGACCGCCGCGCTGGTGGACGACGCCATCGCCGTGCTCCAGAACGTCGAGGTGTCGAACTACTATGACTACTCCTGACGGATTCCCCCAGCCGACCCCCCGCCCGCTGCCGGCGGCGCTCGCCCACGCGGCGGGCGGCCCGCGGTACTGGCTGCCGCAGCAGCAGTCGGCCCAACCACCCACGTCGACGACAGCTCCCAGCGGCTTCGACGTCGAGGCGGTCCGGCGCGACTTCCCGCAGCTGCACCGGGAGGTGAACGGCCGTCCGCTGGTCTGGCTGGACAACGGCGCCACCACGCTCAAGCCCCGCCAGGTCGTCGAGGCCGTCTCCGAGCACTACGCGAGGGAGACCTCCAACGTCCACCGCGGCGCGCACACCCTGGCCAAGCAGGCCACCCAGGTCTACGAGGAGGGCCGCCAGGCCGCGGCCGAGCTGCTCGGCACCCGGGACGAGGGCGAGATCGTCTTCGTCCGCGGCACGACCGAGGCCGTCAACCTGGTGGCGCAGAGCTGGGGTCGCGCCAACCTGGGCGTGGGCGACGAGATCCTGGTCTCGGCGGCGGAGCACCATTCCAACCTGGTGCCCTGGCAGTTGATCGCCGCCGAGCGCCGGGCGCGGATCCGCCCGATCCCGCTGCTGCCCGACGGCCGGCTCGACCAGGACGCCTACCGGGACCTGCTCGGCTCCCGGACCAGGCTGGTCGCGCTGACCCACGCCTCCAACGTGCTGGGGACCGTCCCGCCGGTGGCCGAGATGACCGCGCTCGCCCACCGGTACGGCGCCAAGGTGCTGGTCGACGGCGCCCAGGCGGTAAGCCACTTCCCGGTGGACGTCACCGAGCTGGACGCCGACTTCTACGCCTTCTCGGGGCACAAGATCTTCGCCCCGACCGGGATCGGGGTGCTCTTCGGCAAGCGCGAGCTGCTGGAGGCGATGCCGCCGTGGCAGGGTGGCGGCAACATGATCGACTCGGTGAGCTTCGGGGAGACCACGTACGCACCGATCCCGCACCGACTCGAAGCGGGAACCGGCCACATCGCCGGGGTCGCCGGACTCGGGGCCGCCCTGCGGTACCTGGCCGGGCTGGACCGGGAGGCCGCCACCGCGCACGAGGAGCAGCTCACCGCCTACGCGCTCGGCCTGCTGGCCACCGTCCCCGGACTTCAGCTGATCGGCGACGCGCCGGGGAGGATCGGCGTGCTGACGTTCCTGCTCGCCGGGACCGACCCGATGGCGGTGGCCGGGGCACTCGACCAGCAGGGCATCGCGGTGCGCGCGGGACACCACTGCGCACAGCCCGCCCTGGCCGCCTTCGGCCTGCAGAGCGCGGCGCGGGCCTCGCTGGCGCTGTACAACACGGTTCAGGACGTGGACGCCCTGGTAGCCGCCCTGCACGAGATCCAGGCCGCCGCCTGAGAGGTGGGCCGGCGGCGAAAAGCCGCAGGTTAGGCTGGACTCGATATGAGACGCCGCCGGCCCACGCTGCCCCCCGCACCACTGCCGCAGCGCGACGGGATCGACCCGGTGCGGCTGCGGCTGCCGGGCGAGGGGCCCTGGCCGACCGTCCGTGCGTATCTGCTGGACCACTTCCCCGAGCGGCTGGCCGGTCAGGTGGAGGCGATGCTGCGCGAGGGCCGGTTCGTCGGCGTGGACGGCCCGCTGGCGCCGGACGCACCGTTCCGGCCCGACGGCTACCTGTGGTTCCACCGCGACCTGCCGGACGAGGTGCCCGTCCCGTTCGGCATCGACGTGCTGTACCGCGACGAGCGGCTGCTGGTGGTGGACAAGCCGCACTTCCTGGCCACCATGCCGCGCGGCGGGCACGTGACCCAGACGGCGCTGGCCCGGCTGCGCCGCGACCTGGACCTGCCCGCGCTCAGCCCCGCGCACCGGCTGGACCGGCTGACCGCGGGACTGGTGATGTTCGTCGTCGCCCCCGAGTACCGCGGGGCGTACCAGACGCTCTTCCGCGACCACCTGGTGCGCAAGGAGTACGAGGCGATCGCGCCGTACGACCCCGCGCTCGCCCTGCCGCGCACCGTCCGCAGCCGGATCCTCAAGGAGCGCGGCGTGATCGCCGCCCAGGAGGTGGCCGGCGAGCCCAACAGCGAGAGCCGGATCGAGCTGATCGAGCGCCGCGGCACGCTGGGCCGCTACCGGCTGCTGCCGCTGACCGGGCGCACCCACCAACTGCGGCTGCACATGAGCAGCCTGGGCCTGCCGCTGCTCGGCGATCCGGTCTACCCCGTCCTGTTGGACGCCGGCGCGCCGGAGGACTTCAGCCACCCGTTGCAACTGCTCGCCCGGCAGCTGGAGTTCACCGACCCGGTGACCGGCGAGCAGCACCGCTTCACCAGCAGGCGCAGCCTCCAGGCCTGGGGCGAGAGGTAGGCCCTCTCGCCCCAGGCCTGCCGTCCCCTCAGCTGCCAGTGGGGATCGGGTTGTCCGGCGCGAAGGCGGCGGCGATCTGCGCGGCGATCGCCTCGGCCGTGTTGCCGTCGGGCGAGTCGGGGCCCTTGGTGGTGGAGACCGCGATGGACAGGCACTTACTCGGCAGATAGGCCTGGATCGCCGCGTACCCGGAGAAGGACGGGTTCTGGAGGATCCAGCCGTTCTCCACCAGGACGGTGAAGCCGAAGTGCAGCGCCTCGGTGTTGTGCAGGCACACCGTCGCCGGGCACTTGTCGGTGGGCCCGCCGAGGCCGACCGTGCCCGGGTTGAGCTGGGTCTGGAAGCCGGCCGGCGAGAGCAGTTCGCCGGTGCCGATGGCCTGCGCCGAGCGGGCCAGGTCGCAGATGTCGGTGGTGATCACGGCGCCCCGCGCGGTCGTCCAGGACGGGTTCCAGAAGGTGGACTCCTCGTACTTGCCGCGCTCCGAGGTGAAGGAGTGCAGCACCGGGGCCGGGATGTCGGGCGTGAAGTTGTTCTGCGTGTTGTGCAGCCCGAGCGGGCCCGTCACGCGCTGCTCCATCAGCTTGTCCAGCGGGATGCCGGTGATCCGCTCCAGGGCCTCGCCGAGCAGCACGAAGTTGCCGTGCGAGTAGCTCCAGTTGGTACCCGGGTCGTACCAGAGGTCGTGGCTGAAGGGGTAGGCGAGCACGTCGTCGTCGGTCCAGTGGCGGAACGGGTGGGCCTCCAGCTCGGCGAGGAAGGCCGGGTCGGTGACGTAGTCGTGCAGGCCCGAGGTGCTGGAGCCGAGCATCCGCAGGGTGATCTGGTCGGCGTGCGGCACGTCCGGCAGCCAGCGCGAGATCGGGTCGTCGAGGCTCACCACGTGCTCGTCCACCAGCTGCAGCAGCATCGTGCCCATGTAGGCGATGCCCACCGAACCGGCCCGGAAGTGCATGTCCGGCTCGGCCGGTACGCCCGTCATGGACTCGCCGAGCGCGGAGGTGGCGAGGTCGTGGCCGTCGCGGGTGACCTTGAGGATCACCGACTTCAGGCCGTACTGGTCCTTCGCCTGCCGGGCGATGTCGAGCACGGTCCTGCCCGGCCCGCCCTGCGGCTCGGAGCGGACGCAGGCGTGCGGGTCGTGCGGGGCGCCCGAGAGGGCGGCGGCGCCCGCGGTGCTCGGAAGGCTGGTGGCGATCATCGTGGCGGCGGTGAGGGCCAGGGCCGCTCTGGTGCGTGTCATGCCGCACTATGTGCGGACGTACCGGGGCAAATCCGGCATGACACTCGGCGCGGTCCTCCGTTCGGCGGACGAGGACGTGTCGTTGTCGTTGCCGCTCGTGAGGGACTCGGCGAGGTTGCTCGCCAGCCCGAGCACCAGGAACAGCACCAGCAGCGCCGCGCCGGCGCTGCTGAGCCGCAGCGGGCTCGTCGCGGAACGGACCTCCACCCGCGGGTCCGGCGGACCGTCGCCGAACAGCCTCTTGGGGTAGGCCGAGGTCAGCATCAGCCCGTACGCGTGCAGCCGGAACGCATAGCGCGCGATGGCGGCGGTCGCCTCGAAGAGCGGCCGGGGCATCCGGCCGGCGATCAGCACCCAGAGCCAGATCAGCACCGACACGGCGAACCAGCCGCCGGTGGCCAGGCTCTCGATGACCGCCGCGGGGAACATCAGGATGATCCGGAACAGCACGGCCAGGCGGTTCAGCCGCCCCGGGCGCAGCTCGATCTGCACCGGGTAGCCGGCGGGCGCGGTCAGCGAGAACGGCGGGTAGCTGTCCACCAGCAGCGCCGCGCTCGCCCCCACCCGCAGGTAGTAGCCGACGTACCCGGCCAGGAAGCGGGCGATCGGCTCGGGCAGCTCGGCGGTGACCAGCGCGGCGAACCACCCGACGATGGCCGCCAGGGTCGCCACGAACGAGAGCACGAACAGGACGACGAAGTGCGGCAGCAGCATCAGCAGGCGCAGCAGCACGGTGAGCCGGCGCTGGCGCCCGGGCTCGGGGATGTCGAGCACCGGCAGCCACTCCACCGGCCCGGTCTCGATCGGCACGCTCCATCCGCCTGGTGCAGCCATGTCCTGTTCCTCCGTCTCGTCGTCCACCGTCAGACCTGCCGTCCATGCCCCACGCTGGCAGGCCCGGCGGGCGGCGGCCTGATTTCAGGGCCGTCCAGGTGGCGCCGGGGCCGACCGCCCGCGGCCTGTGCTGGAGTAGGGGTATGGACAAGGACGAGGTGCTGGCACTGTTCGACCGCGAGATGCGGCGGGAGGCGCGGCCCAACCGGCCCGGCGCGCGGGTCGAGCGGGACGGCGGCGTGGTGCGGCAGGTCAGCGCGGACGGCGCGGACGGCGGGTGGGTCGGGGTGCTCTGGTCGGACCTGGACCGGGCGAGCGCGCCGGCGGCGATCGCGGCCCAGGTCGCGCACTTCACCGCGCGGGGGCAGGAGTTCGAGTGGAAGCTCTACTCCCACGACCGGCCGGCCGACCTCGGGGACCGGCTGACGGCAGCCGGCTTCACGCCCGAGCCCGCCGAGGCGCTGATGGTCGCCCGCACCGGCGAGCTGCCGACCGCAGTCGAGCCGCCCGAGGGTGTGCGGCTGGTACGGGTGACCGATCCGGCCGGCGTCGACCTGGTGGCGGAGGTCCACGAGGAGGCGTTCGGCAGCGGTGCGGCCCGCGTCCGGGGGACCCTGCTCAAGCAGCTCGCCGAGGCGCCCGAGAGCGTGGTCGCGGTCGTCGCGATGGCCGGCGACCGGCCGGTGAGCGCGGCCCGGATGGAGCTGGCGCCGGGCACGCGGTTCGCCGGGCTGTGGGGCGGCGGCACTGCGGCGCCCTGGCGCGGCCGCGGCATCTACCGCGCACTGATCGCCTACCGTGCCGCGATCGCCGCCGAGCGCGGCTACGACTACCTCCAGGTCGACGCCTCCGACCAGAGCCGCCCGATCCTGCAACGCCTCGGCTTCACCCTCCTCGCCACCACGACCCCCTACCTCTACCGCCCCTGACGCGGCGCACTGGGGGTGCCGCCTCGATCTGACATAGTGTCAGGCTGCCTTCGGCAGACGGCCGGTGTCGGTCCAGGCGAGCAGCTGGTCGGCCGTCCAGGTGGTGATCACCCGCTCGGGCGGCAGGCCGGCCTGCGCCGCCCGGGCGCACCCGTAGGGCTGCCAGCTCAGCTGGCCCGGCGCGTGCGCGTCGGTGTCCAGCGAGAAGAGGCAGCCGGCCTGCTCGGCCTGGCGCAGCAGCCGCATCGGCGGATCGAGCCGCTTGGGGCTGCAGTTGATCTCCACCGCCGTCCGGTGCTCCACACAGGCCGCGAAGACCGCGGCCGCGTCGAACTGCGACTCGGGGCGCGGGTTGTCCTGCGCGATCAACCGGCCCGTGCAGTGCCCGAGCACGTCCACCAGCGGGTCGGACGCGGCGGTCGCCAGACGGCGGGTCATCGCGGCGGGCGGCATCCGCAGCTTGGAGTGCACCGAGGCGACCACCACGTCGAGTTCGGCGAGCAGGTCCTCGTCCTGGTCGAGCGAGCCGTCGTCCAGGATGTCGCACTCGATGCCGGTGAGCAGCCGGAACGGCGCGAGCCGCGCGTTGACCTCGGCGACCACGGTCAGCTGCTCGCGCAACCGCCCGGCGCTCAGGCCGTTGGCCACGGTCAGTCGCGGCGAGTGGTCGGTCAGCACCGCCCACTCGTGGCCGAGCAGGCGGGCCGTGTGCGCCATCGCCTCGATCGGGCTGCCGCCGTCGGACCAGACGGAGTGCAGGTGGCAGTCGCCGCGCAGTGCGTCGAGCAGGCGCTGGCCGGCGTCGTCGAGTTCGGCGAGCGGCGTGCTCGCGCGCTCCTCCAGCTCGGCCAGGTAGCGGGGCGTGCGGCCGGCGAGCGCCTCGGTGACGACGGCGGCGGTCTTGGGGCCGATGCCCGGCAGCGCGGTCAGGCCTGCGGCGGTGCGCGGCAGATCGGAGCGCCCGGCCAGCACCCCGGCCGCGTGGCGGAAGGCCTGGACGCGGTAGGTCGACGCGTGCTCCCGTTCCAGCAGGAAGGCGATCCGCTCCAGCGCGTCGATCGGGTCCATCGGGCAGCACCTCCAAGGTCCAGCATGAACCCGATCCCGCCCCGACCGCAGCGCACGGGGTGCGCGGGAGCGGCCGAGGACGTGCGATGGAGGTATGCCCGACCCCAATGCCGCCGTCACCGAGGTCGAGGGCCGCCGCCTGCGGCTGACCCACCTGGACCGCGTCCTCTACCCGCGGACCGGCTTCAGCAAGGCCGCCGTGCTGCACTACTACGCGCAGGTCGGCCCCGCCATGCTGCCGCATCTGCTGGACCGGCCGGCCAGCTTCCTGCGGATGCCCGAAGGCGTGGAGGGCCAGCGGTTCTGGGCCAAGCGCGTCCCGCCGGGCGCACCGGCCTGGGTGCGCGGGCTGGACGTCGAGCACCACCACGAGACGCTGCACCAGGTCGTGGTCGCCGACCTGCCCACCCTGCTCTGGGCGGCCAACCTCGGCTGCCTGGAGGTCCACGTCCCGCAGTGGCGCCTCGCGCCGCGCACCCACGACCGCCTGATCGTCGACCTGGACCCCGGCCCGGGGGCGACCGTGGTGGAGTGCTGCGCGGTCGCGCTGGCCGCGCGCGAACTGCTGGCCGCGGACGGTCTGGCGGCCTACCCGAAGACCACCGGCAGCAAGGGCCTGCACCTGACCGTCGCGCTGGTCGCGACGCCCGCCGGGCAGGTCGGCGACTACGCGCGCGAGCTGGCCCGGCGACTGCGCCAGGCGCACCCCGGGCTGGTGGTCGACCGGATGGCCAAGCAGCTGCGGCCCGACCGGGTCTTCGTCGACTGGTCGCAGAACAGCAGTGCCAAGACCACCGCCGCCGCCTACTCGCTGCGGGCCGGAGCCGAGCCGGGCGTCTCCACCCCGCTGGCCTGGTCCGAGGTAGCGGACTGCGGACGAGCCGAGGAGCTGGCCTTCACCCCGGAGCAGGTCGCCGCGCGGGTCGGCAAGGACGGCGACCTTCAGGCGGGCCTGACGGATCCGGCGGCGGCCGGGAGGCTGCCGACCTAGCGGCAGACTGGTATGTCATATTGTACTAATGGATTTCGAAGCAGAGACGCAACTCACCGCGGTCACCGGCCTCTTCGCCGACTACCCCGGCTCCTGGTGGGTCGCGGGCGGCTGGGCCGTGGACCTGCACGTCGGACGGGTGCGGCGGCCGCACTCCGACGTGGACGTGCTGGTGCTGGACCGCGAACTGGCCCTCCTCGCCGAGACCTTCGCCGACCGCGGCCTGCTGCTCACCGACCGGCGCACCGGCGAGCGCCGCCCATGGACACACCCGCAGCCGGTCGAGCCGGGACGCGAGACCCTCAGCCTGGTCGACGGCCCGGCGGAGGTGGAGATCCTGGTGGCCCGGACGGAGGGGCCGGACTGGGTGTTCCACCGCGGCCGGAACTCCCGCCGCCCGCTGACCGGGCTCACCTGGACCGGCTCCGGCGGCCTGCCCTACCTCTCCCCCGAGGTGGTCCTGCTGTTCAAGTCCCGCGACGGCCGGGACAAGGACGACCTGGACTTCCGGGCGCTGGCCCCGCTGCTGACCGCCGAGCAGCGCGCCTGGCTGACCCCGCGCCTCGGCCCGCCGGGAGCGGAGCCGCACCACTGGCTGGCCGAGCTCGCGCAGCGGTGAGTCCGCCGAGGGGGAGACTGGGGGCATGGAGTTCCTCGTCACGATGACCACCCGCGTCCCGGACGGGACCTCGGAGCAAGCCGTCGCGGACATCCGCGCCCGCGAGGCCGCCCGCGCGCGTGAACTCGCGGCACAGGGCCACCTGCTGCGCCTGTGGCGCCCACCGCTGCAACCGGGCGAGTGGCGCACCCTCGGCCTCTTCAGCGCCGCCGACGCCGGGCAGCTGGAGGAGGTCCTGGCCTCCATGCCGCTGCGCGTGTGGCGCACCGACGAGGTCACCCCGCTCTCGCCGCACCCGAGCGACCCCGCCCAGGGGCCTCAGGGCGCGCCGACCACCAGCGGTGGAACCCGTGAGCCTCTCATCCTCGACGCCACGGAGCTGACGTCCGATCCGGACCTTGCGGCCCGGTTTGCGGAGTCGGCCCACAAGATCCTGACTGACCTGGTCCGTGCAGGTGCTGCACTTGGCTGGGTCGAACCTCCGTCGCGCGATGAGGTGTCGAAACTCCTCGACCATGTCGTCTCCGCGGCGAACGCCGGTGATGCAGCCCTGCGTGCCGCTTACCTCGACCGTCAGCTGGTCGGGCTGGGGTACTGGCTGCGCTACGCGCGACCGACCCATCGCCCGCACGCCGACCTGGAGAAGATCGCGGTGGATGCCGCTGCCCATGGTCACGGCATCGGCCGGGCACTCACTGCCGCCTTGATCACTGACGCCAGGCGGGCAGGAATCGAGGTCCTCACCCTGGACGCCCGTGGCGACAACGGCAACGCCCTGCACCTCTACCGATCGCTGGGCTTCAGCGAATACGGCCGTCTGCCCGACTTCGTCGCTGTCGGCACCTGCCGCTACGACAAGGTCCTCTACATGCTCGACTTCCGCCAAGAGGAGGGGTGCGCGTCCTAGGCGCTGCGCAGGTGGTGCGCTTGCGATTCCACGGCCCGGCCGCGATCTCGCGCTCAAGTCATGGCCTGACTCTGCGGAGCCGGCTCCGGATGGCTCGTAGACTGACGGTCACGTTTGGAGGGGCATGGTGGGTGGGAATTCTGGCTGGCTTCCGCCGCTTCGGGCGGGCCGTCAAGCGGCTGGACGGGCGCTCTTGGAGTGGCTGACCGACGAGCGGGCGCCGGCACTGTGCTGGGTGTCCGGTGCGCCGGGGAGCGGGAAGTCGCATCTGCTGCGCTGGTTGGCCTCGGCCGCCGGTGGACCAGGAGCAGATGGGACGGTGCGTCCGGCGGTGGCGTTGTCGCTGGCCGGACTTGGCCTGGAGGGCACGGTGGCCGTGCTGTCGCGCCGGCTGGGCGGCAGCGCGCGGACGGTGGAGCAGTTGCTGGAGGTCCTGGACGAGCGGCCGGGGCCGCGGTTGCTGGTCCTGTGGGACCTGGACCGGGCCGAGGAGCCCGCACGGATCGTCACCTCGCTGCTGGGCGTGCTGTCCTCGGTTCGCGGCCTGCGGGTCGCGGCGGAGGCGGCCGTGGTGGAGCGGGTCGGGTGTTGTGGAGCCGGTGCCGTGGCTCCGGCGGTGCTTGATCTGGATGATCCGCGGTGGACGGATGCGGCCCGGTTCGAGCGCTGGTACCGCAAGCTCGCGGGCGACCAGGCATTCGGCGCGGACCGGGTGTACCCGAACCCGGGGCTGGCCCGCCTGGCGGCCCTGGTCCCCCCGGAAGTCGACGGCCGTGGTGGGGTGGCGGCCGCGTGGTGGGCGGCGCTGCCGGGCGAGGTGCGGGCGGCGGTGCTGGCGCTGGCGCGGGCCGGAGTGCCGTTGACTCGGGCGCAGTGGTCGGTGCTGGCCGGCGCGGCCGTGGTGGAGCGGGCCGCCGCGCTGGTTCCGTCTCTCATCCCCGCCGGGGATTCCTGGTTCGTGCCGGCCGCCTGGGTGGGCGAAGGCAGCGGCGTCCGGGACGAGGACCGGGCGGCTGTGCCGGCGCCCGGTGAGGTCGTCACCCGCACCCTCCTTGCTGATTCGGGCGACGGAGCGCTGCCGCAGGCCGATGAGGCGGGGCTTTTGGGCCTGCTGGTGACGGACGTGGTGCGCAGCGGAGCTGACGCACCGTGGTTGGCGGATCCGGCGTTCGTGAGCCGTGCCGGTCCGCGCGCCGTGACCGCCGCGTTCGTGGCCCGGCCCAGTGAACCGCTGGCCACGGCGTGGCGGCGGGCCGCACCCGCGTTGCTCGACGAGACGCGGGCGTCGGTACGGGCGGAGGTGCTGCGAACCCACCTGCTGGGGCCCGGCCACCCGGTCGCCCGCCCCACCTCCAGCACGGTCGGCTGGCAGGCGCGGTGGGCGCTGTGGACCTTGCCCGAGCGGGCGCAGGCGGTTGTGGCGGGGGAGTTGGTGGTGGCCGCGCTGGGCCGGGGTCCGTATGCGGGGTGGGTGGTGGTGGCCGACGAACTGGGGGATGTGTTGCTGCTCGACGCCGTCACGGGGGCGCAGGCGCCGCCCCGGTGGCCGAAGGTGCCCAAGCGGCTGCGCTCGCTGGTGTGCCGGTCGGACGGCACGTTCGCCGCGCTGGACGAGGCGGGTGCGCCGCGGGTGCTGTTCGGCGCGGAGCCGGAGCCGTGGGGCGGGTCGGCGGCGAGCGCACTGGCCTGGCTGCCGGCCCGCGGCGATGGGTGCGGTTCGGTGCACTGGCTGCCGAGCGGGGCCGGCGAGGTGCTGCACACCGGGCCGGTCACGGCGTTGGACGGTGTCCCGCTGCCCGAACACGGTCCGGTGGGCGGCGAGGAGGCGGTCCTGTTGGTCAGTGGCGGGGCTGATGGGCTGGTTCGGGCTTGGAAGCCGGGCCACGTGCCGATGCCGAACCCGGTGGACTCGCACACGTGCCCGGTCACCGCGGTCGCCATCGCCGCGGGCCCGCGTGGCCTGGTCGTGGCCTCGGCCTGGGCGGACGGCCTGATCCGGATATGCTGCCTGGCCGAGCCGGGCAGGACGGTCGAGCTGCGCCTGGGGGCGGCGGCCCGAGATCTCCTGGTCGACGACGCGGGCCACGTCCTCGCGCTGCTGCCCGACGGGCTGGTGAGCGTGGCCATCACCCCGTGATCACCCGCACATGCTGTCTTCCTCGTCCCCCTTTTCCCTACGCGATCGGAAGTGTGATGACGACCCC
Organism: Kitasatospora sp. MAA4; assembly: GCF_029893355.1. Taxonomy (GTDB): domain Bacteria; phylum Actinomycetota; class Actinomycetes; order Streptomycetales; family Streptomycetaceae; genus Kitasatospora. The sequence continues at coordinate 131,762 of NZ_JARZAI010000008.1, read as the reverse complement.
GCTCGAACCGCCGCTGACCGAGGCCATGCGCGAGCAGGCCCGCAGCCGACCCGGCCAGTGGCTGTACTCCATCGATCCGGCTTTCGACCCGAACGGGGCGGTGCCGCCGTACGGGGTGATCGGGGCCTGGCAGGTCGACCACGACGGCACGGTGCTCAGCTTTCAGCACAACCCGGACTACCAGCCCTCTCCTCGGGCGTTGGATCTGCCCGAGCCGCAGAACGCCGCCGAGGCCGCGCTGCAGAACGCGGCCACCGGCCACGGAAGCGAGGGCGATCTCATCGCCGCGCTGCTCGACACGCCGCTGCTGCTGCGGGCCGATGCCGAAGTCGGCCCGCAGGTGGTCGCCGGCGAGGGGGGCCGGAAGGTTCTGCAGGCCTGCACCTCTGCCCAGTACCTGCCGTCCACCTGGCCCGGCACCATCACCGTGACCGGCCGTGAACTCGGCACCGCCGTCACCGGACTGGACGTGTGCCTGAACCCGGGCAGCCGCATCGCGGTGACCCTGCCGGTCGACGAGCTCTCCGACCGGGCCGGGGCCTGAGCGGTCTCACGCGCGGGAGCGGCGCTGCTCCAACCACTGGTTGTAGGCGGCCTGCTGCTCGGCGACACTGACGACGAGCTCAGCCGGAGCGTCGTCGAAGATCGGCACCAGCGGCTGGTTCCCGCCCACGGCGTGCGGCAGGAGCAGGTAACCCTCCTCACCACCCGCCCCGCGCAGCATGCCGCTGGGCCAGACGTCCCTGCGCGCTCCCGCCAGCGCCAGCAGCCATCCCAGCGGCTCCAACTGCAGCCGCACCTCCACGAGCGCGCCGAAGGCGTCCCCGCGCGTGCTCCCGACCACACCCCAGGGGCCCTGCGCGCGAACCGTGTACATCTCGCGCTCGTCCTCGGCCCAGGGGTCGCAGTGACAGCTGACATGGCAGCGGACCACCGCACCTGCCGGCCCCAGGGCCAGGGCGTCCGGGCGGTCGCTGCGCAACTCGGTACTCATGGGGGATACCTCCGTGGCTACCCCGGCCCAGAGACCGGGAGAACAGGGGGACGAGAGAGGGAAGGGGAGCGGTGAGGTCCGCTCCCCTAGGAGCCTTGGGCACGGGTCCATCCCGGCGGCAGTCCGGCCGGGTTCGGGGCCGCCGGGGGCGGTGGGGGCGGTGCCCCGGGCGCACGCGGGACGTAGTCGGGGTTCGGGTGCCAGGCCATGCGTGTGGATCCGTCGGGTCCCATCTCCCAGGCGCCCTTGATGAACTCCGGGCGGATGCCGCCGGGGAAGACGACCTCCTGCTCGCCGGGGTGCGGCGAGAGCTCTCCCAGCGTGGCGTTGACGTCGATACCGCCGGGAGCGTCGAACTCGTACTGGAACCGCCGCAGAAACTTGGCACTGATCTCGGGTACCTTGCTCGTCCCGACGAACGCGGAGTCGTAGCCACCGTTCGCATACCTCAGCAGGTCGGTCTTGCCGGTGTCATGGGGCGCGAACCCCTCCTTGAAGGCCTGCTCCGGGGGCCGGTTGGCCATGCGGTAGAGCGGCCCGTTGGTGTCCCGGAAGACCGGGGTGTGGGAGATCGCGTCGATGTCCACGTTCCGGTCGACGGCCACCGCCAGCGGGTCGGTGTTGGCGGGCACCGCTGCCGGGGCCGGGGCGGGGTGCGCCGCGTCCTGGGCAGCGTCCTTGGCGGCGTTCTCTCCGGCGCTCCTGCTGGCGTCGATGCCCACCGACTCGGCGGCGGTGGCGGCTTCGCCGCTGCCGCCGGTCAGGGCGCCGAAGGCGACGTTGGTGAGGAGTTTGCCGCCGGCCTCGAATGGGTCGGAGCCCCAGCCGGAGCCGACCAGGGACTTGACCACGTCGATGGGGTGCATGTCGGCGTGCACCAGGCCGGCGGCGGTCTGGTTGACGTGGTCGAGGTAGGTGGCGGGGTGGGTGATGTTGTAGACGTCCATCGGGTCCAGGCCGCGCCCGAAGTTCACGATGTCGGCGGCGCCCTTGAAGATCCCGCCGTACAGGTGCGCGCCGCCCATCACGCCGCCCTCGGCCAGGTCCATCGAGTCCAGCTTCATCCGCTGGGTGAAGCTGGGCGCGGTCGGCGCCGTGGCGGTGGCCGTCTTGAGGGCGCTCGCCGCGCTGTCGGCGGCGGAGTCGCGTCCGGCGCGGGCGGCACGCAGCAGGTCCTGGGCGTGGGTGAGCTGGTCGGTGCTCGGGTCGTGGAAGGCGCCAGGATCGGTGGGCTTGGGGCCGGGGTCGGGGTTGCTCTTGGCGGCGTCGTTCCACCGCTTGGCGGCGGCGTTGTAGCTGTCGACGCTCGCGTTGTAGGCGTCCTGGGCCTGCTGGTGAGCCTTCTTCGCGGCGTTGTACGCGTCGATGGCCTGCTTGGCCTGGCCCTGCGCCCAGGTGACGGTCTGCGAGAAGCCGTCCAGCGCCGTGGCGGCGGCCGCGCACGCGTCGGCGGCGGTCAGCCACAGCGCGGGATGCGGCTCGAACTTGGCGCGGAAGGCGTCGGCGGCCTGGCCCTGCCAGTGCGAGGAGTCCAGCGCCTGCAGGCCGCTGCCGGTCTCCTGGAACGCGTCGTGGAACTTGCGCAGGTGGGCGGCCGTGTCGGTGAGCGCCTTGGCGTCGCCGTGGACCAGGTCCTTGGGGTCGTCGGACTGCCCGAGCTGCTTCTCCCCGACCTGCGCGCCGAGGTCGTCGGCGACGCTGTCGCCCCAGGCGTCCACCGTGTGCGCCGCGTCGTGCAGGCCTACGAAGTCGAGCATCCCGCCCACCGTGTGGGCGTTCTGGTCGATGACCCTGCCGACCTGCTTCTTGCCGTCCTTGTACAGGCCTTCCAGGCCGTCGCCGACGTCGTCCAGGAACCCCATCAGCCCTTACCCCCCGGCTTCGGGGCCGGCATGAAGGCCCCTGGCAGGCCGGGCACGGGAACATGGCCCTCGATGTCCTTGCCCTCCGCGGCCCACGTCTTGCGGGTGTCGGCGGCCGCCTGATCGAACGACGCCTTCGAGTAGTCCGGGTTGGTGACCTGGGTGTACGGGTTGTTGTCCCAGGTCTGGCTCCAGGACTGCTTCTCCACCTGCTCCTGCGTCAGGTCCGGGTTGCCGATCGCGGCGTTGACCACGTCCTTCATCACACCGGAGGCGTACTGCTCCTGGTCGTAGTACCGGCCCGCCGACAGGCCCAGCCGGTCGGCGATCTCGGTGCCGTCATGGACCAGGGTGCGAACCCCCCAACCCCACCGGCCGCAGAAGTCGTCCAGCGCCGACTGCAGGCCCGCGTTGCCGACCTGCATCCCCGTCAAAGAGAGGCTGGAGAAGCCGCGGCCCACCTCGGCGCTCTCATCGATCCCCAGCGTCTTCAGCTCGGCGACCGCGTCGTTGATGCCCTTCGCCGTGTTCTTCAGCGCGTTCGGATCGACCTGGTACGAATCAGCCACCGGACACCGCCGAGGCGGGCAGCAGGAACGGCGCCGGGCCGGCCACGTCCAGCGCCACACCGGCCGCAACGCCCAGTGCGGGAACGGCCGCATCCAGCACGCGGGAACCACGCACCGTCAGATACGCCACCTCGCCGTCGATGCCGCGCGCGGACGCGAAGCGGGCCAGTGCCGCCTCGCTGGTGAACGCGTACAACCAGCGCACGCCCTCCGCGTCCCCCGCCAGCGGCTCGCCCGAACGCGTCGGCAGCAGGACCAGCGCGGCGCGAAACTCCGACAAGATCCCCGGGCCGTCAATCAGCCCCGCGTGCAGCGCCGCCAGACGCTCCGTCAACCCCACCTCGACCCCTCCCAACTGCCTCACCTGCCCGACAGGCTATTCGATCGCACAGACACCGCGGCAGGCACCTCGGGGCGCGCCCCGGTTCGCAAGCAGCCGCAGCATCGATCCTTTTGACTGCTCCCCCAGCTGGGGTGTTGACGAGTAGCTGACCGGCACGGGAAGGCAGCGAGCGAAGATCGCTTCCCGTACGGCGAGTGATTGCTTCCTGAAACGAAGCCGCTACAGGTCGGGCCCGCAGCGGGTCTGAGCTTCATGGTGCCCTGAAAGTGGGACCTGGCCTCTTCAGCTGCAGGGCAGGAACCGGGGCAGAGCGCTCCGTTGATGCATCAGCACGGCCGCCTACGGGAGGGGCATGTCGTGCGGGATGTCGCACCCGTCGTATCGCAGGTGCAGCCGCCGCAGGTCTTGCAGTGCGGCGAGAGGAAAGGGGTGGAGCACCCACTTCGCCCGGTAACCCTCTTCACCGTGGAGCCGCAGCACCGACTGTGCGGCCTCCACGACGGCATGGCTCAGGGCGCCTCGGTCCTGCCTCGAACTCCAGACGAGTGCGCCGTGGTCGTCGGGGGCATCGAAGCTCGCCGACATGTCCGGGAACCTGTAGATCTCGATGTCCACATCCCGCCCCAGTCCTCGAAGAACCCACCTGATCTCGGCCGGTTCGAGGTCGAAGGAGAACCTGTGGACGGTGCCGGGTGCGTAGAGATCCGCAACGCCGTCAAGCAAATCGGCAAGAGCATCCGTGCAGTAGCTGACGACGTCCTTGCGTTCCGCTGATCCGTCGGCAACGCGGCATGTCGCCCAGCCGGATCCGCTGAGTTCCCAGCTGAACCGGAGATCAGCCACCAATTCCGCCCTCTCCCCGTACTTTCGCGGCGCCCAACGCCTGCTGCTGCTCTGCATCTTGCCGGAACTCCCCCAGCAGCCGGAAGAACTCTTCGACGGGTGTGGCACCGTCCGGTGTCAGCCGTTCGATCTCGGCGGCCCAGCCGAGGGGACTCGATCCTCCAATGTGTCGCCAGAGCCACGTGCTGAACTGGTGACGTCCGGCCGACGGAGGATCTGGTGGCCATGCTCAGCTGGATCGACTCCTCCGATCTCTAGCTGATCGGACACAGGCACAGCGATACGGCTCAGTGCGGCTCAGTCCCACCAGAACTCCCAGTAGTGGGTGGCGATCAGCCGCTCCGCGTACGCGGCCAGGGCGTTGCGGTGGCTGTTCTGCCAGACGTTGTCCGGGCAGAAGGCGAAGTGCTCGGCGGCCACGAGCTGGGCGTCCTCGGTCGTTGTCGGCGGTGCGGCGACACTCAGGTGGAGGGTGGCGGGACCGACGGCGACCACACGTGCACCGAAGCGCTGCTCCCAGCCGCGTACGACGGCGGAGAACTTGGCGGTGTCGTTGTCATAGTTGACCGGCCCGTCCCAGCCCGCGACGGTGAGCGCGTCGGAGCCCGTTGCGGCGGCGACGAGTCCCAGCCGCGACTGCGGCCGGCGGGAGGCGAAGTGTTCCGCGTATTCGGCGGCCATCTCGTCCGGATCGATTGGTGATGAGGAACTGGACGCAAGGCCTGGCCATAGTTGGCCGAAGGGGGCGGTGACGGCCAGACGCTCTTCCGGCGAGAGCACGTCGTCGTCCTCGTCGTGGGCGGTGTAGTCCTTCCACCACTTCGCAAGTAGTTCGGCCGGGTCGTGGGTGTCGGGCGAGGACATCCGCTCAGGGAACACTTCACCCGCTCCCCAGGGCCGGAAGTCGGTGTCGAAAGGATCCCTGGAGTCGAGAAGCAGCGGCCACAGGCCCGTACTGGCGTGGTCGGCGTGTATCCGCTCCCACAGTCCGGCGGAGACCGGCCCGTCGCTTAGCCAGAGAGTCTGCTGCTCTCCGTCGCCCTCGTCCGAGGTGATCATCCGGCCGGGTGGGAGGGGAATGTCGACGAACGAGAGGGGTTCAGAGTTCATGTGGCCGGATGTTAGTCGTGAGATCTGACAGCTCCGGCCTCAGAAGCTCCCGCACAGCTCGGGTGCCAGGACACCGCCGAGCTTGGCCCTGCCGCATCCGGTGTCACCGCAGGTGGATAGCCTCCGGCGGGAAGGGCGGCTGATGGGAGTGGACGTGGACATCGAGGAGATGCTGGACCGGCTCGGCGCGGTGATCGGGCCGCCGCCTGCGGGCGGAGTGGTCCCGGTCCCGTGGGAGCTCGGGCCCGAGGTGCTCGGTTTCCAGCTGCCCGCGGACTACCGGGCGTTCGCCGACCGGTACGGGATGGTCAGCATCAGCGACGAGCTGCACATCTACACACCATCGACAGAGCTCGGCCCCTACGTCGGTGGACCAGTCGGCTTCGAGGGATTCCTGTACTTCACGACGGAGCCCTACGGATACTGTGCCTGGCTGGCCGAGGTCTACCAGGATGGGGACTACGACGAGTGCCCGTACCCGTTGTTCCCGGCCGAGGAAGGGTTGCTGAAGTGGGGCAACAACTGGAACTCGGACCATTTCTTCTGGCTGATGCGGGGCCCGGACCCGGACCGGTGGCCGGTGGCCGCCAAGTTCGACTCGATGCGGGAGTGGGACCTGTTCGAGGGCGGCTTCCTGGAGTTCCTGCTGGCGGCGGTGACGGAACAGTATCCGTACCACGGGGACGTCGTTCCCGGCGGGACGAAGCAGGTGGGTGACGGCCGTGCCTATCGCTTTGGGGGAGACTGGTCGAAGAACCTTCGGCACTGAATCCGCGGACACGGTCAACGGCTCCGGGTGGCTCCGGCTCGGTGACCTGGCAAGCCGTTGTCATACCCGATTGCGGCAGCTCGGTCGGGTGGTTTTGTCGCGTGCCGGGCATGAAGGCAGGGCCTCTGGTGCAGCTCGGGGTTGTCGAGACCTTGAGCGCGCCAGGAGGCCCTGTTGTCGCTGTTGTACGCCCTCACGCCGGCCGGATCCAACTCTGCAGCCCGTACGTGTGACTGCCTCGCTCACCTGTTCGGGAACGCCGGCGACCGGAGTCGCGTGGATTTCCGCGACTGGTATCTGAGCTGGCTGTCCCGGGCGACCGCCCAGGCGCATGGGGCACGGCAGTGGGGAGATCTCGGGCGGCGATGACCAGCTGGCGCTGTCCACAACCCGCTGATTCAGGCACTGCGCAGGTGTCGTCCGCGTCCGGTTGGGGTGTGTTCGAGGGCGTCTTGGAGTTGGTCGCGGGTCATGGTGGAGCGGTGGGGGATGTCGAGGTCGGTGGCGCGTTTGTACAGCTCTGCCTTGGTGAGCGAGTCCAGGTCCGACTTGGCGGTCTTGGCCTTGCTGGTGGTCTTGTGCGCGGCTGCGGCCTTGGGCTGAGGCTGCTGGGCGGAGGTGCTCTTCTTCCCGCTCGCGCCCTTGGGCGCGCGCGCCGACGCCGGCGGTTTGCGGCTGTCGCCGGCTTCGTCGGACGCGTCCTCGGGTGACTGACCGGCGTTGGCGAGGCTGCGGTTGAGGATGTCCATGAGGTCGATGACGTTGGTCGCCTCGACCGGGCCCTCGGAGGCCGCGATCTCGCGCCCTTCGGCCTTCGCCTGGACGAGCTCGCGGACCTGTTCGCTGTAGGTGTCGTGCCACTGCTCGGGCTCCCACTCCAGGGAGAGCATGTCGATGAGCTGCTCGGCCGCCGCGAGTTCGAGGTCGGAGACCGCGATGTCCTCGTCGGGGAGGTTGTCGACCTCGTGCTGGGGGTCGCGGACCTCGTCGGCGAAGTGCATCGTGTGGGCGGTCAGGATGCCGCCCTCCGCCTTGACCGCGGTCAGATAGGACTTCCCGCGCATCGCGAACATCGCCAGGCCGGCCCTGTTCCGCCGTTCCATGGCCAGCTGGAGCAGGCGGTAGACCTTGGAGTACTCCTTGCCCTTGGGGCCGATGTAGTACGTGGTGTCGAAGTAGATCGGCGCGACCTGGTCCAGGTCGACGAAACCGGTGATCTCGATGGTCTTGGACCGTCCGGGGGAGATCTGCTCCAGCTCGTCGGGCTCCACGATGACGTACTCACCCTCGGCGAGCTCGAAGCCCTTGACGATGTCGCCGAAGGCGACCTCCTCGCCGGTGCGCTCGTTGACCCGCTTGTTGCGGACCCGGTCGGCGGTGCCGCGCTGGATCTGCCGGAAGGAGACCCCATGGGACTCCGTGGCGGAATAGAGCGCGATGGGCACGGTGACCAGCCCGAAGCTGAGCACTCCCGTCCACAGCGGTCTGGCCATAGCCGCTACCTCCAGGTGCTGACCGGTGCTGACCGGTGCCTTCCATGGTGCTCTCGTTCCCGTCCCGGCGCCGCCGCACCTTAGACTGCGGACCTGCCGCGGGACGCAGCGGCCAGTGGGGATTGGGGACGCATCGGCATGGGCATACGCCTGCTCGGTCCGGTCGAGCTGCGGCTTCCGGACGGAAGCCCCGCCGAGGTGGCGGGCGCCAAGCGGCGCGCGGTGCTGGCCCTGCTCGCGCTCGAACTCGGACGCAGCGTCCCGGTCGAGCGGTTCTTCGAGATGCTCTGGGGTGAGGATCCCCCCGCCCAGGCCCGGGCCGCGCTTCAGGGGCACGTCGCCGCGCTGCGCAAGGTGCTCGACGGCACCCCGTTCACGCTGCAGACCCGGGCGCCCGGCTACCTCCTCTGCGGGGAGGCCGAGCTGGTGGACGCCCGGCGGTTCGAGGAGCTGGTGGCCCGGGCCGAGGGCCTGGCCGACCGGGCCGAGGCCGCCGAGCTGTGCGACCGGGCGCTCGCGCTCTGGAGCGGCGCGGCGCTGGCCGACCTGCCCGACACCGAGCTGCGCCGCGCTCTGGCCGAGCGGCTGGACGAGACCAGGACCCGGGCCCTCACCGTCTGGGCGCAGTGCCTGCTCGGGCTGGGCCAGGGGGTCGCGGCGATCGCGGCCCTGGAGCAGCAGGTCCGCTCGGACGGGCTGCGCGAGCAGACCGTCGCGCTGCTGGTCCGCTGCCTGCACCAGGCCGGACGGTCCTCGGCCGCGTTGAACGCCTACCACCTCGCGCGCCGCCGACTGGACGAGGAGCTGGGGGTGGCCCCGGGGCCGGCGCTTCAGGCGGCCCTGGCGGCCGTGCTGGCCGAACCGCCCACCGCCGATTCCGCCGTCCGCGCGGGCCGGGCCGGGGTTGGGCCCGGGGCGAGGGCTGGGAGCGGTGAGCGGGTCGGCGGCCCGTTGCGGCTGGTGCCGGTCCAGGCGTCGAGCCCGGTGGCAGTGGCGGTGGCACCGGCGGCGGTGGCAGTGGCGGTGGCACCGGCGGCGGATCGGGGCGGCTCTCCCGGCGGGCGGCCCGCCGTCCAGTCGCTGCCACGGCAACCGCTCGGCTTCGTGGGCCGGGCGGCGGAGTCGCAGTGGCTGGACGGCGAGTGCGGGGCCGACCGGGTCGGCAACGGACTCGCCGTGCTGATCGGCCCGGCCGGCGTGGGCAAGACCGCCACCGCCCTGCGCTGGGCGCACGCCGCCTCCCCCGGGTTCCCCGACGGGCAGCTCTTCGTCGACCTGCGGGGCTTCGACCCCGCCGGTCCGGCCGGTCCGGACGAGGTGCTGACCGGATTCCTGCGGGCGCTGGGTCTGCCGGAGGACTCGATCCCGGCGGACCCGGCCGCACGGGCCGCGCTCTACCGCGAGGAGACCGCGCGACGCCGGCTGCTCGTGGTGCTCGACAACGCGCACAGCGCGGCCGAGATCTCCGAGCTGCTGCCGGCCGGACCCGGCTGCGCCACCGTCGTCACCAGCCGCGGCACGCTGGAGGACCTGGTGGTCACCGAGGGTGCGGCGATGCTGCGGATGGAGACGCTCAGCGAGGACGAGGCGCTGCACCTGCTGGAGCGGATGCTCACACCGCAACGGGTCCGGGCCGAGCGGGAGGCGGCCGTGGAGCTGGTGGCGCTCTGCGACCGCCTCCCGCTCGCGCTGCGGATCGCCGCCGCCAAGCTCGCCGCCCGTCCCGCGTGGTCGCTGGCCGACCTGGTGGCCGAACTGCGGGACGAGCGGACCCGGTTGACCGCACTGGACACCCGCGGAGGCGCCGGCGTGCGCACCGGGCTGTTCCTGACGTACTGTCAACTGCCGATCGAGGCAGCCAGGTTGCTGCCGCTGCTGGCCGTCCACCCGGGGGTCGAGGTGGACACCTGGTCGGCCGCCGCCCTGCTCGACACCGACCAGCAGGCCGCCCGGCAGGCGCTCGGTGCGCTGGCTTCCTATCACCTGCTGGTGGAGAGTTCCCCCGGACGCTACCGCCGCCCCGACCTGATCCGGCTCTACAGCCAGGAGTTGAGCGCCAAGCGCGGAGCCGCCGCACAGCAGGCTGCCGCCGGACGGCTGTTGAAGCACTACCTGGCCACCGCCCACCGCTCGGCCACCGCTCTCCAGGCAGCCGGGCAGTTCCTGGAGTACCTGGAACTGCCCGAGTACCCGTCGGACCGGCTGCCCCGACTCGACGACCCGCGGGCCGCGCTCGACTGGCTGCACGCGGAGCAGTCCGCGATCCGCGCCCTGCCGACCGCGACCGCAGCCGCAGGCACAGCCGCAGACCACCCCGAACAGGCGGCCCGGCTAGCCGAGTTGTGCGCCGCACTGAGCGAGATCCAACCGCCGGGTTGAGCGGCGGGGCTCAGACGGCCTGGGCCCGGGCGGCGGCGAGGACCGGCCGCATGGCCCGGATCGCGTAGAAGTTGCGGGACTTGACCGTCCCGACCGGCACGCCCAGGACCACCGCGGCGTCGGCCACCGAGCGGTCGTTGAGGTGCAGCTCCACCAGCACGTCGCGGTGGTGCGGCTGGAGCTGCGCGAGCGCGAGCTCCATGTCCCAGGCGGACAGCACCTGGTCGAACGGGTCCTCCAGGACCGTGCGCTCCTCGGGAGCCTCGTCCGCAACCTCCTGGGCGCGGGCGGCGGCCATCCGGAAGTGGTCGATGGCGATCCGCCGGGCGACCGTGAAGAGCCACGGGCGGCTCTGCTCCGCTCCGCGCGAGATCGCCTCGGGGTGCTGCCAGGCCCGCAGCAGCGTCTCCTGGAGGATGTCCTCGGCCTTGCCGCGGTCGCCGCTGGTCACCCGCAGCAGGGCGCGCAGCAGGTAGGGGCCGTGCAGGCGGTAGATCTCCGCCAGGGTCTCCTGGTCGAGAGTGGCCCGCCGCACGACCGGCGCCACCGGGGCAACCGGGGCGTCGTCGGCACTGGGGGTACAGCTGTCTGTCACGTCGAGGGTCTGCATGGTCACCGCTCTTTGCTTCACGCCGGCACGAAACGCATCTGGGAGGCCAGGGCCGCACGCGTTGAACGGCGGCTCCCCCGACCCGGCAGAGGAATCGTGTCGGGCGGCGCCAACAGCCGCCCAAGGGAACGCCAACGTCCGCCAACGTTTGCCCAAGGGCCGACGTTGGGCATACTGCGGCAGAAAATTCGCGGCGAATCTGCAACCGATCGTCACTGCTGGACCGTCAGAGCAAGTAGCAGGCGCTGCACGCCGTCCTCACCGAAGCGCTCGATCAGCACCGCCACCCAGTGCGCCGCGAGCTGCCGCTCCCGCGCCGTCCAACCGGCCGCCGACGGGTGCTCGTCGATGACCAACGCCTCGGCGATCAGCCGCAGTTGGACGGACGGCAGATCGACCGGCCGGCCGGCCGTACCGCGCCGGGCCAGCGCCTCGGCCGCCGCGATCACCTCGGCGGCCCGAGCCTGCGGCACCACCAGCCCTCCGCCGAAGTCCGGTCCGCCCAGCGGCGGATCGCCCGGGGCCTCCTCGGCCGCGGTCTGACCGGCCAGCAGGCCGGCGATCAGCTGACGTATCGTCAGTTCGCGCTGGGCGCGATCGTCATCGTCGGGCAACACGTCTGCCGCCCCGGTCCGACGTCCACGCCGAGCCCACCCCTGACCACCCGTCTCCATGCCGTGCTGCCGTCCGACCACCGGCCACCGCTCGGACGAGGGCCGCTACGGGTAGAACGTGTCCGGCGGCCCACGGGTTCACCCCCCGGTCACGAACCAGGGCCGCTGTGGCGGGCAGCGGCCGAGCTGAACGCCACCCCCTGCCGCAGCCGTTCAGCTGACTGGACGACGGGGCGGCGACAGGAGGCAGCAGATGGCAGGCGCAGGCGGCGGAGCAGCGACCGTGCAGCGATTGGACCCGGAGGCCGACTGGGGCCTCGCCCCGGACTACACCCCCGTCGACCGGTCGCCCGCGGTGGCGCCGACCACGCTTCCCAGGCCCGACTGGACCGAGCCGCTGGACGCGCTCGGCACGGTCCTGGTGCCGCCGGAGGCGCGTCCGGTGAGCTGCCGGACGACTCCGGAGGCGGCGCCGGCCCCGCCCGTACCTCCCGCGCCGCTCGCGCCGGTGGCGCCGCCGCGCAGTCCGCTCGGCCTGGCCGCCGCCGTCGAGCTCAGCCCCGAGCGCCTGCTGCGCCGTCCGGCGCAGCGCGCTCCGCTCGGGCGGCTCCGCGGGCTCGGCGGGCTCGGCGGGCTCGGCGGGCTCGGCGGGCTCGGCGGCGGTGGCGAGCAGGAGCGGCTGCGGAAGCTGGCCGCCGTCCGCACGCCGCTCAGCCGGTGCTACCGGATCGCGGTGATCGCCCTGACCGGCGGCATCGGCACCACTTCCGCCACCCTGGCGCTGGGCTCGACGCTCGCTGCCGAGCGCCCCGACCGGGTGATCGCCGTCGACGCCGCCCCGGCCGCCCCCTCCCCCGGCGCGCTCGGCCTGCGCACCCGCGACCTCAGCACCGCCACCCTCGCCGACCTGCTCGCCGCCGCGCCCTCGATCACCGGCCACCGGGACATCCGCCGCTTCACCGCACAGAACGCGAGCGGCCTGGAGATCCTGGCCCACCCCGCGCCGGACGGCGACGCACCGCTCGACCCCCGCGCCTATCAGCAGGTGATCGGCCTGCTGAGCACGCAGTACCCCGTGATCCTCACCGACTGCGGCGCCGGCCTGCCCCCGCAGGCCCTGCACGGCGTACTGGACGTCGCCGACCAGGTGGTGGTCACCGCCGGCACCAGCCTGGACGGCGCCGACAGCGCGAGCCGCGTCCTGGACGGGCTGGTGGCGAACGGCTACGGCGAGCTGGCGCTGCGCGCGATCACCGTGGTCTCCGGCGCCGCCCGCGGTAGCGGTGGACGGCGGGTCGGCACGGACGAGTTGGCGGCCCACTTCGCGGCCCGCTGCCGGGGCGTGGTGGTGCTCCCGTTCGACGACCGCCTGGCCACCGGCACCGAGCTGGAGCCCGCCCGCCTGCGCCCCAGGACCCGCCGCGCCTGCCTGGACCTCGCCGCCCTGGTCGGCCAGGACATGGTCCGCGCCCAACTGGGCACCGGCAGCTGGCCCCCGCCGCTCGGCTGACCGGTCCCGGTCGGTCTACCCCGCGTACGGCGAGGCGACGGCCGGCACCGCTGCCACCGCCTCGCCCACCGCCCGGCCGTGCGGCAGCATCGGCGGCTCGCCGTCGTACGGGTGCGGCCGGACACCTCGGTCGCGGCGTGCAGCCGGCCGAGCTGGGCGTCGTACCCGCGCAGGCGAAGCGCTACGAGGCGCCCGGGCGCCAGTTGCGGCGGCGGCCTCGGGGGAGGACCACGGCTGCGCAGCCGACCAGGAGGGCCATGCCCAGGGCGCCGCCAGCGACGGCGGCGGCCTGGCGGGCTGCGGGTTGCGGCGGGGCCGGAGGCATCGCCGTTGAGCCGGTGGGGGGTTGCGGATGCGGGGTGGCGGGGGCGTGTTCCTCGGGGAGGACTGCGGAGACGGCGGCGACCGGGTCGACTGTGCCGTAGCCGAGTTGCGGGTCGGGCAGCGCCGTGCCGGGGTGGTAGGCGGTGGCCTCCAGTCGGTGGAGCAGCTGCTCCCTCGTCAGGTCGGGGCGGTAGCCGAGCACCAGCGCGGCCGTGCCGGCCACGAAGGCGGCGGCAAAGCTCGGTCCCGAGCCGGTGAAGTAGCCGACGCCGCCCGGGCCGACGCTCATCACCGCGTCGCCGGGGGCCGTCAGGTCGACCCGCGGGGCGGGAGCGGCGGACGGGGAGGGAGACGGGGACGACGGCGGGCTGCCGCCCGGACCGAGGTCGCCGACCGCCAGGACGTCCGGGTCCGTCGGCGGCTGGGCGGCCGACGCCGCGCCGGCGGCCGAGCCGCTCGGGTCCGGTACGGACGGCGCGATCACCAGCGCGCCCTTGCCGTCGGCGTAGTGCAGCGCGCTGCTCAGGTCGGCGTTCCCGGCCGGGAGCGGCACCGCGAGGTCGATCACCCGGGCGCCCGCGTCGGCGGCCGCGCGGATCCCGCGGGAGACCTGGTCGACGGCGGTGTTCCCGACGTCGTCGGTGACGGCGACGGCGAGGATCCGGGCCCCGGGCGCGACGCCGGCGAAGCCGAGGCCGTCCTGCCGCCCGGCGGCGATCAGTCCGGCCAGGAAGGTGCCGTGGCCCACGCAGTCGCGGCCCGAGTCCCCCGGGCCGTACTCCCGTGGGCCGAGCGCCAGTCGGCCGCCGAGCACGCCTGACGTACCGTCAACTCCCGATCCCAGCACGGCCACCGTCACCCCGGCGCCCTGGCTGAGCGGCCAGGCCGCGTCCGGGCGCAGGAAGGTCTGCGCCCACGGGGTGCGGTCGGTGGTGCGGGCCGAGGAGTGCACGCAACCCTGCTGCTGGAAACCGGGGTTGGTCTGCGCGATGCTCGGCAGCGAGGACGGCTCGGCGCCGGCTGACGCAACTGCGCTCGGCGTGGGCGTGTCGGCGAGGGCGACGCCCGGGGCGAGCGGCACCAGCAGGAGTGCGGCGAGCGCCGCCGAGGTGGCACGGGGGGTCATGCCGAACTCCCCACCCGGTGCGCCGGGATGTCCTGCGGGAGCAGCAGGCTGAGCTCGGCGAGGTCGTCGATCTCCAGTCGGCTGAGCCGTCCGGCCTGCCGGGTGACCATCGACTCCAGGGTCTGCCGGGCGAACCGGCCGTTGCCGAAGGCCCGGTCCCGGGGCACGGACCCGAAGAGCGCGTGCAGCGCCTCCAGCGTCTCGGGCGCGCAGACGTAGCCGGCCGTCTCGGCCTGGAGCCGCACGATGGTGGTCAACTCGTCGTCCGTGTAGTGCTCGAAGGCGATCTCGCGGGAGAACCGCGAGGCCAGACCGGGGTTGGAGGCCAGGAAGCCCTGCATCTCCTCCTGGTAGCCGGCCACGATCACCACGACCTCGTCGCGGTGGTCCTCCATCAGCTTCATCAGCGTGTCCACGGCCTCCTGGCCGAAGTCGTTGCCGCTGCCACCGCGCGGGGTGAGGGTGTACGCCTCGTCGATGAACAGCACACCGCCGCGGGCCCGTTCGAAGGCCTCCTTGGTGAGCTGCGCGGTGTGGCCGACGAATCGGCCGACCAGGTCGGCGCGGGCCGTCTCGATCAGCTGGCCGCCGCTCAACACGCCCAGCTCGGAGAGCAGTTCGCCGTAGAGACGGGCGACGGTGGTCTTACCGGTACCGGGCGGCCCGGCGAAGACCAGATGGTGGCTAATCTTGGCGGTCGGCAGGCCGGCCTCCTCGCGGCGGCGGACCTGCTTGATCAGGTTGACCAGGTCCTCCACCTGCTCCTTGGCGGCCGGCAGGCCGACCATCGCCCGCAGCTGGTCCAGCAGTTCGGTGCTCGCCGGGACCGGCTCCCCGCCCGCCTCCTGTGCGAGCGCGGCCGCCACCGCCGCCGCGGCCTCGGCGCCGACGTCCAGCGGGACGAGCTGCGCGAGGTCCGCGTCGCCCACCTCCGAGAGCAGCGCGAGCCGGGAGGCCTGCCGGTCCACCATCTCCTCGAAGACCTTGCGCGCCGCCCGGCCGTTGCCGAAGTCGGCGCCCTTGGGCATCCGTTCGAAGAGGACGGAGAGCGTCTCGCGGGTGTGCTCGGCCAGTTCGTAGCCGTGCGCGCCGGCCGCCCGCTCCACGATGGTGGTCAGCTCGTCCACCTCGTAGTTGCAGAACTCGACGGTCCGGCTGAAGCGCGAGGCCAGGCCCGGGTTGGAGGCCAGGAAGTCCTGCATCTCCTGGGAGTAGCCGGCCACGATGACCACGATGTCGTCGCGGTGGTCCTCCATCAGCTTGACCAGCGTGTCGATCGCCTCCCGGCCGAAGTCCGGGCCGTTCCCGCCGCCGCCCGCCGACAGCGCGTACGCCTCGTCGATGAAGAGCACACCGCCGAGCGCCTCCTTGAAGACCTCGGTGGTCTTGATCGCCGTGCCGCCGACGATCGCGGCCACCAGGTCGGCCCGGGCCACCTCGGTGAGATGGCCGCTGCGCAGCACGCCGAGCTCGGCGAGGATGGCGCCGTAGAGCCGGGCGACGGTGGTCTTACCGGTGCCGGGCGGCCCGGCGAAGATCAGGTGGCGGCTCATCGGGAGGGACGGCATGCCGGCCTGCTCGCGGCGCTTGGCCAGCTTGTTGAGGTTGACCAGGGTGGCCACCTGCTCCTTGACGCCGGCCAGGCCGACCAGCGAGTCCAGCACCGCCAGCGGCCCTTCGGGCTCCTGGACCGGCTGGACCTCCTGCGTCCCGCCCGCCGAACCGTCCTCGCCGCCCGGCTCGAACGCCCCGCCGGTCTCGTCGAGGCGGCCGGACCCGGTGGCCAGGGCGCTGTGCGCGCTCGCACTGCCGTACGTGTCGGCGCTGACGTTCTCCAGGCTGGTCAGGTTCTCCACCGCGAGGCGGTTGCTGGGCTTGGTCTGCCGGAGCCCGGCCCCCCGGTTGCCGGTCACCACGCAGTCGGTGATCCGGACCGGCTCGGTGGACTCGATCCGGATGCCGTCCAGGGTGTTGTCGAGCAGTTCGCAGGCGTTCAGGCCGGCCCGGCTGCCCGCCGCGAGCATCGCGCCGTGCCGGCGGCTGCCCCGCACCCGCGACCTGGTGGCGGTCAACTCGCCGCCGTCCTCGGCCAGCAGGCCGTCCGCGCCGGAGTCGATCACGTCGCAGTCGCGCAGCGAGCCGATCCCCGCCGGGCCGGCCGAGACGCCGGGGCCGGCGGAGCCGCGTACCGTCGTGGAGCCCAGGTAGGTGTTGCCGCCGTCCTCGATCCGCACGCCCGCCCGGCCCGCCGAGGTGATCTCGGACGCCTCCACCCGGCCCCGCCCGTCGGTCAGCACCTCGACGCCGTGCCCGCGCACGTCGATCACGTTCAGCCGGCGCAGCAGCGGGTTGGCGCCCTCCCGGATGCTCACCCCGGGCCCGGCCACGTCGCGGATCTCCAGCCGGTCGAACTCGGCCGAGCACTCGCCGACCAGCTCGACGCCGACGTCCCCGCAGTCCCGCACCGCGGTCCGGGTCAGCGAGGGCCCGGACGACTCCCCCACCCAG
Organism: Kitasatospora sp. MAA4; assembly: GCF_029893355.1. GTDB lineage: Bacteria > Actinomycetota > Actinomycetes > Streptomycetales > Streptomycetaceae > Kitasatospora. Next base: position 114,708 of record NZ_JARZAI010000008.1, on the reverse strand, counting down.
ATTCCGGTGCCGTCGGCCCCACTGACCTCGCACTCCTCGAAGGTGCCCCGGGACCGGCCGCCGACGTGGATGCCGTGCCCGGCGCTGCGCGCGGTGCGGCAGCGGCGCAGCGCCGGGTCGGTGCCGCCGGCCAGCACCACGGCGTGGCCCTGGGTGCCGGTGACCGTGCAGTCCTCCAGCACCACCCGGGCGGAGGAGCTGAGGTAGACCCCGACCGAGGTGTCGCGCACGGCCGTGCGCAGAACGCGGGTCGTGCAGTTCTCCTCCAGCGCGATGGCGGGCTTGTCGGTGGCCGAGATCTCGCAGTCCTCGATCACCCCGCGCGCCTCGCCGTTGGCGCAGACGCCGTTGCCCCGCGCGTCGCGCATCACGCAGTTGCGCACCACCGGGTTGGCCCGCTCACCGATCACCACGGCGGAGGTGCCGAGGTGCTCGATCACGCAGTCCTCGATCACGCTGGAGCCGGTCGAGGTCTCCACGATGCCGGCCCCCGCCGGGTTGACCACCCGGCAGCCGCGCATCGCCAACGCCCCCTGCTGGCGCGTCAGTACGGCCGTCCAGGAGTTGCCGATCACCTCGCAGTCCTCCAGCGCCGCCTGCCCGCGCGGGACGTCGACGGTCGGCAGGTCGTCGTCCTGCCCCTGGAGCACCAGGCCGGTCAGCTGCACCGCCTCGGCGACCACCTGGATCACCGCGCCGCGCCGGGGCGCGATCCGCACGCTGCCGCGGACGTCCTCGGCCGTGATGGTCACCATCTTGGTGATCACCAGGTTCTCCTCGTAGCGGCCCGGCCGGACGCTGATCACCGCACCGCTGCGCGCCGCCTCCAGGGCGTCGCCGATCGTGCGGTAGCCGCCGTCCCGCTGCTCCGCACACACCGTCAGCACATGGCGCGTCATGCTCGTTGTCTCCTTCGTCGTTCATCTGGCGGTTGGGCTCGGGCGCTCTCAGCCCGTGCAGTCCGCCTTGACGGCCGCGGCGGCGAGGTGGGCGTACGTCTTGGCGGTGTTCGTCCAGTCCTGACCGCGGTCGTGCAGCATCACGCCGATCCGGCCGTTGCTCACCGGGTACGTCCCGGCGTCCACCCACTCGCCGCGGTTGCCCACCTGGTTGACGGTGAACGACCCGATGGTGCCGCTGCCCGGGCTGCTGCCGGTCTGCACGGTGTAGTACGCCGGAGCGCCGCCGACCGCCTTGATGTCGGAGTTGCTCGGGACGTAGACCGACAGCGTGCAGCTGCCGCTGCTGACCGCGCCGGTACTGAACGTCCAGACCACCGAGTTGCCGGAGTCCTTCCCGGACGCGCCCGACATCGGCATCGAGTTGAACCTGCCGCCGCAGCCGCTGTTGCCGGAGTTGGTGACCCAGCCGGCCTGGCCCTGGTCGAACCAGCCGTTCTGCTGGAAGGTGGTGCCGCTGTTGGCGCAGAACGGACCGGCCACACCCGAGTAGCTGGGCGCGGGCGGGGGCGCGGCCTTGGTCGGCGCGGGGGGCGGCGCGGGCTGCTGGGGCTGGGTCTGCGTGTTGGGCTGGGTCTGCGGCTGGGGCTGCGGCTGCGGTTGGCCCGGCTGCTGGGGCTGCCCGTTGGGCTGCGGCTGGGACTGGGACTGGCCCTGCTGCTGGGGGGCGCCCGCTCCGCCGGCGTTGGCGTTGGTGCCGCCGCCCGAGCCGCTGCCGACCGGTGCCAGGGCCGTCCCCGCGCCCGCGGCTCCCGCCGCCGCGATCGGGGCGGCGCCCGGTGCGCCGCCTGCGTTGCCGCCCGCGCCGCCCGTGCCGCCCTGCGGGGGCTGGCCCGGGGCCTGCGGCCCGCCGGGACCGATGTCGCCGTGCGCGTCGGCCTTGGGGACGAAGCCGTCGCCGCCGCCGCTCTGCTGGGTGTAGCCGGGCGGAGCCCCGGCGCTGGGGCCGCCGGGCGCGCCGCCGCCACCGAGGTGGGAGAGGACCAGCGGGAGACCGATCAGCACGACGCCGGCGGTCGCGGCGGCGGCGATCATCGGCTTGGAGATCCGGCCGGGCCGGGTTGAGGCGGTCGCCTGGGCCGACGCGGCGGTCGCGGCGGCGAGGCCGTCGGTGGCGGCGAAGGCGGGGGCCTTGGGCTCGCCGTCGGTGTCGGCGTCACCCTCGGGGGCCGCTTCTCCGGCGATTTCGGGCACCAGCTCAGCGGCGGGCTCGGGCGACTTCTCGGGCGACTGCTCGGGCGCCGTCTCCGACTCCAACTCCGGTTCCGGTGCTTCCAGTTCCTCCGCGGCCCAGGCGAGCGCAGGCAGCTGGTACCCGAGACCCGCGCCCTCCGATTCGCCCGATCGTCCGCTCTTGCCGTACCGGTCCTTACCCACCCTGGTTCCCTGGCCCTTCGACGACCGTCAACGAACGCATCCACCCGATGTGACGGACGGCGCGGCCCGCAGGGTTCAACGGTCCCGCGCGACTCTTCCGCGACTGCTACGCGGCGTCGGACCCGCCCACGCTCCAGACCAGCTCGGCCTCCTCCTCCGGCGGGGTGAGGACGAACGCCACCGCCCGTTCCAGGACGGCCTCGTCCGCGCTCGGGACGGCACCCGCGGCGCACCGTGCGCGGACGTGCGCCAGCAGGCCCGGCTCGGGCGCGAGGCCGTAGCGGTCCAGGTAGTAGATGACGGTGTCGGTCCAGATCCAGGAGCTGTCGGTGCGGTAGGTCATCGGGACGGCGGCCACCCGGGACGGCTCGACCACGTCGTCCATCATCATCGGCGTCATCAGCACGGCCTCGCCGGCCCGCAGATAGGCCAGCAGGGCGGCGCGTTCGTCGAAGTCCTCGATCCGCGGCCGGTCCGGCGCGAAACCGGGCCCGGTGACCGGGTCCACGGTGTCGAACACGGAAGCCAGTTCGAAGGTCTGCGCCGTATCGGCCATCGCCACGCTCCTGTCGTCGTACCCGCCCCGGCCGTCCGCCGAGGCACCCTCGTCCAGCAAGAACGGACGGACCGGGCCGCAGCGTTCAGTGCCGCGCCCTGAAAGTCGGCCCGCTCGACTTTTCGGGGGCCTGGTTGTGGCGCTCGCGCAGGGGCGGCCGGAGTGGCTCGAAGCCTCGGGAAGCGGCTAAATAGCACCTTTCCTGAGTCGTCGCCGCACAGGCAGGATGCTGTGTGGACGAATCAATGGGAACGTCCAGCGGCCCACGGCCCAACACCGGGCCTCCACGTGCAGGGGGAACACTTCATGATCAGGTTCGGACGCCGCACAGCGACGGTCGCGACGGCCATGGCACTGAGTGTCGGCGCGCTCATCGCGACCGCGGGGAGCGCTTCCGCCGACGATATCGTGCCGATCAGCGTCGGCCACTGGGTCGGCCTCTACAACGGTCCCAGCACCGCGGACGGCAAGGCCGGGTGGGCTGACATAGCCCCGGGCGGCGCAATCTACGCCCAGTGCTGGACCGTCGGCCAGGGCATCGGCAACTACGGCGACACCTGGTACCGCGCGAACCAGCTGAACTACAACGACGGCGGCGGATGGACACACATCGGCGTACCCGTCTACGTCTTCGCCGGGTACGCCGACGGCAACGCCCGCAGCGTCAACCGGGATCCCAATATCCCTCAGTGCTGACGACTCCTGAGCAGCCCCGGCGTCCGCGATGGACAGCCGGGGCCCTCGGATCACCGCTTGCGGCCCAGCAACTGCACCGCCCGCGACTGATGGCCGTTCATCGTGGCAACCTCGATCCGGCGCTCGTCCACCAGGTCGAAGTCCGACAGCAGGGCGCGCAGCTCCGCGATGTCGTGATGCCGGCACACCGCACCGTCGTCCGTGGCGAAGACCCCGTAGGGTGTGCCGAACTGCTGGGCGTGGGTGGCGTAGCGGTTGCGGTTTCGTTCGTCGTCCTGCAGGACCAGGTCGCTGACGTAGAGCAGCCCGCCGGGTGCCAGGACACGGCTCAGCTCGGCGACCAGTGCGCGCTGAGCGTCGTCGTCGGGGACGCAGGTCAGCACCGCGAACAGCAGGACGACATCGAAGCTCGCCGACGCGTACGTCAGGTCCGGCGGGGACTCCAGGACGGCGAGGCGCAGGTCGGGCCGCAGCTGACGGCCCCGCTCGATCAGCGTCGGAGACAGGTCGACACCGGACACATCAGAGAAGCCGTGCTCGCCCAACTCGGCCATGACCCGGCCGTATCCACACCCGTAGTCCAGGACCCGAGCGTTCCGACCCACCCCCGCCAGCCAGCTGAGATTCACTGGATGGGTGAACGTCTTCGTTGCGCCGACGCTGTCCCAGTATGCGATCTGACTACCACGATCCCTCATACGAGTGCAGCATAATCTGCATCGATCATGGCGCCGGCCCTGGCTAGACTTGATCAAATGGCTGATGACCCGACGGCGCACGCACCCATCGTGCTCGACTACGACCCCAGCTGGCAGCAGCGCGGACTCGCCCTCGCGGGCGAGCTGCGCTCGGACCTCGGGCCGCTGCCGCTGCACGTCGAGCACATCGGCAGTACCGCGATCCCCGGTATGGCCGCGAAGCCCGTCTTCGACCTGCAGATCACCGTCGCGGACCTGCACGAGGCCGAGCGCGCCTTCGACCGGCTCCTGGCCGACCGGGGTTTCCGGCTGTCCCGCTATCGGCACGACCATGTTCCCGCGGGCCTCGACGACGACCGCGAGAGGTGGACGAAGAGGCTCTGGTCGCGGCGCGGGCAGGCCGGCGCGGACTGCAACCTGCACGTTCGCCTGCTCGGCTCACCGAACGACCGGCTCGCCCTGCTGTTCCGGGACTGGTTCCGGGCCCATCCCGAGGCGGTGCCGGCCTACGCGCGGTTCAAGTCGGTGCTCGCCGGCGCTGTCCGTGACGTCGACACCTACTCCGACGTCAAGGATCCCGTCGTCGACCTGGTCGTCGGCGTCGCCGAGACCTGGGCCGCCGCGACCGGCTGGACACCGCACCCGTCCGGCGAGGTCAGGGCAGGGTGAGTCAGGGCAGGGTGAGGATGCGGGGGCCGTCCTCGGTGATGGCGACGGTGTGCTCGATGTGGGCGGCTCGGCTGCCGTCGATCGTGCGCAGGGTCCATCCGTCGGGGTCGGTGCGGTAGTCGTTGCGTCCTCCGGCCATGAGCATCGGTTCGATGGCGAGGGTGAGGCCGTGGCGCAGCGGGAAGCCGCGGCCGGGTCGTCCGTGGTTGGGGACGTGCGGGTCCTCGTGCATCGTGCGGCCGATGCCGTGGCCGCCGAAGTCGGCCGGCATGCCGCAGGCTGCCTTGCGGGCGACCGTGCTGATCGCATGGGCGATGTCCCCGAGGCGGTGGCCGACGGTGGCGGCGGCGATGCCGGCGTCCAGGGCCTGCTGGGTGGCGGCGATGAGTTCCAGGTCGCCGGGGCGAGGGGTGCCGACGGTGAAGCTGATCGCGGCGTCCCCGGTCCAGCCGTCGAGTTCGGCTCCGCAGTCGATGCTGACCAGGTCGCCGTCACGCAGCCGGTAGTCGTCGGGGATGCCGTGCGCGACGGCGTCGTTGACGGAGGCGCAGATCACGGCGGGGAAGGGAACGGGGGCGAACGAGGGCTGGTAGCCCAGGAACGGCGAACGTGCCCCGGCCGCGGCCAGGATGGTTCGGGCGGCCTCGTCGAGCTCGCGCAGGCTGACTCCCACGGCTGCCGCCGCGCGGACGGCTGCGAGTGCGTGGGCCACGACGCGCCCGGCCTCCCGCATCGACTCCAGTGCGCTGTCGGTCTTGATCTCCACCATGTTCCGCGACTCCCCGCGATGCGATGCTTCCCAATACTTATACCGGTATTAGTATCACGGACATGGTGAGAGTTCCTCTGAGTCCGCAGGAGCGGCAGCGCGGCGAGCACTTCGGCGCCCTGCTCCGCCAGGCCCGCGGCGACCGCAGCATGGTGGACGTGGCGGCGGCCGCCGGAGTGTCCGCGGAGACGCTCCGCAAGATCGAGACCGGCCGGGCCCCGACCCCGGCCTTCTTCACCGTGGCGGCCCTGGCCCATGCGCTCGGGCTGTCGCTGGACGACCTGGCGGCCGCCTGCGCGGAGGACCTCGACAGCGGCGGGCAGGCCAGGTCGGCGTGAACCCCGAACGCCTGGCGGGCACCCGGCCCTTGCGGTAGAGGTTCTGTTCTCCTTCGTTTGCGCACGCTACGGTGACCCCACTGTTGTGTACGCGCCGAGCTGGGGGATGCAGGTGCCGCAGGAGGATCCGTTGGCTGCCGGGCTGGTACCGGCCGCAATGAGCACGCCGGCCGACTTCGTGAAGGGCCTCAACCTCCTCAGGGTCGAGGCCGGCCGGCCGCCGCTTCGGGAGCTGTCCCGCTCGACCGGGATTCCCCGCAGCACGCTTTCCGTGGTCTTCGATCAGCGACGGGGTCAACTGCCGCCGCTGGACCGCTGTTTCGCCGTACTGACGGCGTTGGGAGCGGCCGAGTCGCAGGCGGCCGAGTGGGCCGCGGCATGGAAGCGGATCGAGGCCGCGGCGCTGCTGCACGCCGACGAGCCGGAGCCGGAGCCGGAGCCCGAACCGGAGCCCACCCCAGAGCCAGAGGCCGAGCCTGAGCCTGAGGCCGGGGCGCCGGAACACCGTCGCGGCCGCCACCCAGGCCGCCACCGGCTCGCCCTCGCCTTCGTCCTGGGTTTCGTGCTCGCCGTCGTCACCACCCTCACGACACTCCACCTGATCAAGACGCCCGCGCCGCCGGCGCCGGTGCTCGTCGGGGACTACGCGGTGTGCCAGCCCGGCGACTTCTCGCCGAGCCCGCCATCAGCGAAGCCCGGCCCTCCCGCACCGCCCGTCACCACCGCTGCCGGCCCCACCCGTCCGATCAGCTGGATCTCCCGTCCCGCGTACGACGCGAAGATCCTCAGCAGCACGCAACTCAGCCTGCCGATCACCACCGCCGTCGCCGACGGGCACGCGCTGATCGTCACCATGATGCTCACCAGTACCTGCCCCGGCCAGGTCACCGTCACCGACAGCCAGGACAACCACTACCGCACGGTCGCGGACGTCACCGACGTCTCACGCCACCGCGTCCTGATCATCGCGGCGTTCGACGTCGACGCCCTCGGCACCGCCGACACCATCAAGCTCAGCTACCCCAGGGCGAGCAAGTACCACGTCGCCGTCGACGAGTTCAGCGGTCTCAGCGGTGCCGACCGGGCCGCGACCGCCTCCGGCGCAGCGGGCGGCGGTGCGTTCAGCACCAGCGCCGTACCGCTCACCTGTACCGACGGCGGCCTCCAGGTGGCGGCCATCGGCACCAACTCCGGTGACGCGCCCGTTCCGTCCCCCGGCTGGACGGTGGTACCCCCGGTCCTCAAGCTCTCCTCCTACCGGCTCACCACCGCCTACCAGCTCACCCGCACCACCGGCGCGTGCGCGGTGACCGGCACCACCAGCGCGCAGTGGGCCGCCGCGCTCGCCACACTCCACTGACCTGGGAAGATAGGGCCATGGAGAGTACGGAAGATGAGGTGCAGCAGGCGATCGCGTGCGAGTTGCAGCTGATGGACCCGCAGGTGCGGGCCTCGCGGGAGCTCGCCGGGCGGCTGCTCGACCCGGAGTTCGTGGAGGTCGGCGGATCCGGGCGGCGCTGGACGTATGCGAGCATGCTCGCCGCGCTGCCCGACAAGCCGGGCAGCTCGGCAGAGGGCCCCCGGTACGAGCCCTCGGAGATCTCGGGTGTGCTGCTCGCCCCGGGGCTGGTCCATCTGACCTTCGAGGCCGTGCTCGGAGAGCGCAGGACCAGGCACAGCTCGATCTGGCGCAAGCGGGACGGCGCCGAGGAGAACGGCGCCGCGGGGTGGCGGATGTACTACCACCAGGCCACGCTGGTGCCGCCTCTGTAGTACCGCGGTACCACCCCCGTCCCGATGATCAGTCCTGGGTACGACCGTCTGCGGGGTCCCGGTCCGTAGCGTTGAGCACAACGCAGGCCGGGACTGTCCGGCGGCCCGAGGCCAGGGGAAACAGCCGATGATCGAGGCGCAGCAGCTCACCAAGCGGTACGGCGAGAAGACCGCCGTGGACCGGCTGGACTTCACGGTCAAGCCCGGAACGGTGACGGGCTTCCTCGGCCCCAACGGCGCCGGCAAGTCCACCACGATGCGCATGATCGTCGGTCTGGACGCTCCGAGCGCAGGTTCGGTCACCGTCAACGGGCGCCGCTACGCGGAGCACGCCGCTCCCCTTCAGGAGGTCGGCGCGCTGCTGGAGGCGAAGTCGATCCACCCCGGCCGCTCCGCGTTCAACCACCTCAACACGCTCGCGCTCACCCACGGCATCCCGCGCCGCCGGGTGGACGAGGTGATCGAGATGACCGGCCTCCAGCAGGTGGCCAAGAAGCGCGCCGGGGCGTTCTCGCTCGGCATGGGCCAGCGGCTGGGCATCGCGGCCGCGCTGCTGGGCGACCCGGCGACGATCATGCTGGACGAGCCGGTCAACGGCCTGGACCCGGAGGGCGTGCTGTGGATCCGCAACCTGCTCATCGGTCTGGCCGAGGACGGCCGCACGGTCTTCGTCTCCTCGCACCTGATGAGTGAGATGGCCCTGGTCGCCGACCACCTGATCATCGTCGGACGGGGTCGGCTGCTCGCCGACACCACCGTCGAGGGCCTGATCCGGCAGTCCGGCGGCGACACCGTCAAGGTCGCCAGCTCGGACCCCGCACGGCTGCGCGAGCTGCTGGCCGGCCCGGGCGTGGAGATCACCGGCCGGTCCGGCTCCGAGGAGCTGGAGGTCACCGGGCTGGCGGCGCGGGCGATCGGCCTCAAGGCCGCGGAGCACAACATCGCGCTCTTCGAGCTCCACACCAAGGCCGTCTCCCTGGAGGAGGCGTTCATGGAGCTGACCCGGGACGCGGTGGAGTACCACGGCACCACTACTGCGGCTGTCGCCGCCGAGACCGTTGGGAGCGCAGCATGAGCACCGCCACCGCCACCCCCACCGACGCTCCGGCCGCCCCCGAGCGCGCCGGACGCCCCGCCTACAAGGTCACCGCCGCCCGCGTGCTGCGCTCGGAGTGGGCCAAGTTCTGGTCGCTGCGCTCCAGCTGGATCACGCTGACGCTGGCGCTGTTCTTCGTCCTGGCGTTCGGTCTGATCCGGGCCTGGCGCTTCAAGGCCAACCTCGACTCGGGCCAGCACATGGACCCGGACATGCTGGGCGCCAACGCGGTCAGCCTGACCCTGTTCGGCCTGAACTTCGGCCAGCTGGCGCTGGGCGTGCTCGGCGTGCTGGTCGCCGCCGGCGAGTACTCGACCGGGATGATCCGCTCGACACTCGCGTCCGTCCCGCGCCGGCTGCCGGTGCTGTGGGCGAAGGCCGTGGTCTTCGGCCTGGTCGCGCTGGTCGTCGGCACGGTGGGCGCGTTCGTCGCCTTCGGCGTCGGCAGCGGCATCGTCTCCGGGACGCACGCGGCGCTGACCTTCTCCGACGCAGGTGTCCTGCGCAGCCTGTTCATGGCGGGCCTGTACCTGGCGCTGATCGGGGTCTGCGGTGTCGCGCTGGGCGCGCTGCTGCGCTCGGTCGCCGGCGGGATCGCCATCCTCGTCGGGATTCTGATGCTGGTCCCCGGGCTGGTCTCGCTGCTGCCGACGAGCTGGCAGAACAACGTCAGCCAGTACCTGCCCAGCCACGCGGGCGACTCGATGTACGCGCTGCACCACGACGCGCACACCCTGACGCCCGGCGTCGGGCTGCTGGTCCTCGCGCTGTGGACGGCGCTCGCGCTGGCCGGCGCGGCGTACCGGCTCAAGCGCACGGACGCGTAACCACGGAGTCCGCTGATGCCCGCGACCACCGGCCAGGTGCCGGTGGTCGCGGGCATCAGTGCAGCTGGCGGCGGGTGAGCACGCAGTCCCCGCAGAGAGCGCCGCCGGGGGTGGCGCGGTAGATCAGGCAGCAGCTGCGGCGCCGGAACGCCGTGGGACCGCCCGGCGCACCCGTGCCAACGCCGCGCAGCGGCGGCCGAGCCAGCAGCAGCGCGGCGATCGCGCGGGCCCGATCCGCCTGCGCGGGACGGGCGTTGGCGAGCGCGGCGGCGGCGCCGTTGAGCGCCGAGGCGACGTTGCCCCACAGGATGTGCGGCGAGACCGACAGCGGCCGGGTGGCCTCGACCAGCTCGCGGATCGGGCCGTCCAGCAGCTCGGCCGCCAGCCGGTCGGCGAGTTCGGGCAGCTCGGCCACCGGATCCGGGGTGCACCGGGGCAGCGAGAGCGGGAACATGCTGCCCGGCACCGGCTGCCAGCGGGCCTCCCGCAGGTCGATCGGCAGCACCGCGCGGTAGCGGACCGCCACCGCCAGCGCCGGCGAGATCAGCCGCGCCGTCAGGCCCAGGTGCGCCACCGAGGCCGCCACCCGCAACTCGACCTGCTCCGGCGAGCGGCCACCGGCGGCCGCCAGGTAGTCGCGGACGCCGGCCGCCCGGTCCGCCAACACGGCCGGAACGTCGACCAGTTCGGCCATCCGCCGCCAGGGCGCCGGGACGGCGGCGGCCGCGTCGTGGACCTCGAACGCGAAGAACGGCCCGAGCGCCGCAACCTCGTCCACCACTGCGCGTCCCCCGTAAGTCACTTGGCAGCCGGTCACCCTACCAGGGCGTCGAAAACGCTGTGGCCCAGCTCGGTGAGCGGCGGCTGCGCGGCGGCCGCCGGCGCGGTGGGCACGGCCGCCGGCGCGGTGGGCACGGTCGTCCAGTCGCCCTCGTCGTCGGTCCACATCCTTCCCTGCGGGTCGAACCAGATCCGCTTCGCCACCAGAAGCTCCGCCCGACCCTTCAGATACCACACCGGGCCCGAGGCCACCTCCACCTGCGCCGTCACGCCCTTCTCGGACAGCAGCCGCTTCAGCTCCAGCCGGTAGCCCGCGAGGTCGGGGGACCCAAGGCCGCTGGCCAGGAACCGCAGGACGGCCGGCCTGCCATTGGTCTCCCACTGGATCGCGGCCTCGGTCGCCAGGGTCTCCGCCTTGATCCGGACGCCGTCGCGGGTCGGCCATCCCCGGTCCACCGTGTGCATGGCGAGCCGCAGTTCGCCCTCGGCCTCGGGCAGCCGCGACAGGGCATCGTGCAGCTGTGCGCGGGCTGCCGGGTTCACCAGCTTGTCACCCATCCAGACCACACCGTGCGGGAGATCGGGCAGTGTGGCCGGGGCGGCCGCCTCGGGAGCAGGGACGGCGTCCGGCTGGACCTCCTGCGGGCCCTGCACCGCCTCGGTGAAGTCCTCGCCGGGAAGATGCTCCTGCAGCTTCGAGGCGAGTTCCGTCGGGCTGAACATCGTCTCCAGCTTCTGGGCGTGCCGCTCGTACGCCTCCCCGCCCCGCTTCGCGCCCGCATCCTTCTTCTTCTTCCCGGCGGCCTTCGGTGTCTTCTTCGCCCGGGCCTCCTCGACGGCCTTCTCGTGCGCCAGCTGCTTGGCCGTCTTGGTGCTCGCCTCGGCCTGACCCGAACCCTGCGCCGGCCCGGCCTTCTCCTCGTCCTCGCCGCCCTTCTGCTCCTCGCCCTTCGCTCCCGTCGTGTCGTACCTGAAGCGGCGCCGGGTCAGGCCCTCGGTCGTGGCGATCCTGAGCCCGGCGGCGACCAGGTGCCTCGGCTCCCCGCCATCTTCCGGGGTCGGGTCCGGGCGCGGATCGGTCTCCCAGTCGAAATTGGCGTCGAAGGTGCCCTTCGGCACTCCCCGCTCGCTCGGCGGACGCTCGCCCGCGGCCGGGTCGTCCGCTTCCAGACGGCTCCAGTCCGCCTTCCGGAAGCGGGCGGCACTGGTGTAGGAGGAGAAGTCCGCCTGGTAGAACTGCTGGGCCTCCTCGTAGAACCGCCGCATGACGGACAGGACGCGGCCCCGGTCGAGCTCCCCGTCGAGCTCCCCACCCGGCTTCCTGGACAGCTTCACGGCCGTCCGGGCCAGGTACTTGAAGGCCTCGTGCCGGTTGACGTCCTCGGTCTTGTGGAACTCGCTGCGCATGTAGAACCCGAACGGGTCGGAGTCGACGATGGAGAGCGCCTTCTCGAAGTCCCTGCGGGTGCGCCCCGGATCGCCCTCCACGTGCCACAGTGCGCGGTACTTCCGCATCATCTGGACAGCGCCGATGTGCTCGGGCTCGGCATCGTGGCGGCCCTTGCCGCCGCCGTACATGGCCTTGGAGTTCATCTTCTGGATGTCGTGGAAGAGGATGGCCTTGACCACGGTGTCCACCGGAACGACGCGCTCGGCGCCGTTGTCGTGACCGACCAGTTCGCGGTACTGGTTCAGCACCATCTGGGCGTGCTCGAAGAAGGTGTACTTCTCGGAGACCGCCGCGACCTCGTCGAACTTGTCCCTCAAGTCCGGGAAGGCATGGACCAGTTCGTAGATGAGTTCGTCCGGTTCGGCGCCGTCCCTCCAGAGTGCGGAGAGCCGCGCGCCGACCGCCCGCTGGCGTTCCGTGAACGCCGGCAGGGCCGCGCGGTCGGCGGCGAAGTCGTTGGGGAACGACCGGTCGGACACGTCGAAGTCGTTCTTCGCCTCGTCGTAGGCCCGGGACATCTCCCGCCCGATGCCCGCCTGATCGGACCACGGAAGCACGAGCTCCGCCATGAACCGGTCGATGTTCCCGACCGTGTCCGGGTGGACCTCGCCGTACGGCGTCTCACTGCCGATGTCGAGGTCCAGCGCACCGCGGCGGCTGTCCCAGTACCCCTCCCGGAACCTGTTGTGGTGATCCTGCAGGAACGTCCGCAGCTCGGACAGGCGCTTCGGGAACGCCTCCTGCCGGTCGGAGAGCAGCGGACTCGGCCCCGGCTCGGCCGCGCCCTGCTTGAACTGCCGCCAGGTCTCGTAGTGCTGGGCGAGCTCCTCGGCGATCGAGGTCAGTCCGCTCGCGTCGTTGAGGAACGTGGAGTTCGCCCACGAGGCGGCTGCCGTCCTCTCGAACCGCTCGGCCAGCTCGTCGCTGCGGACGCCGCTGCCGTAGTCGCCGATCGCCTGCTCAAGGTTGAGGATGTTCTCCCTGGGCTTGTTGACCGCACCCGCGGTGTTCCGCTCCTTCAGGCCCTGGAGGCTCTTCGCGATCCCCGCGGTGTACTGCTGGACGCGATCGTCCACTTCCTTGAGGGCCTTGTCGATGTCGCCGAGAAGTTCACGGGCCGGTCCCTCCTGCGGCGCGTCCCCCTCCAGCACGCCTGGGTGCTGATCGACCAGATCCCTGGTGCGATCCCCGTGCTCGAAGGTGTCGATGACCCGCTGGAACTCCTCAGCGGTCCACGATCCGGCGCTCTCCAGTCCCTTCAGGCTCTCGTGGAGGGTCTTGGCGTTCACCTCCAGCAGCGTCAGCCGCCGGGTCGCCTCGTCGAGCCGCGCCCGGGCGGCCTCGCGCAGTTCCGCAGGAATCGCCTCTGCCTTCTCGGAGTCGAGAGACTTGGCGAGTTCCTTGACCGATGCTCCGAACTTCTTGACGAGATTGTGCGGCTCGCTCCTCTTGCCGACGTCCCCGCTGTACTTCGCGGCCTCCCGGACAGGGCGCAGGAAGTTCGCCTTGAGGGTGTCGAGGCCGTTCTTGAACCCGACGGAGTCCTCGGTGTCCTGGCGCGCCCGGTGGGCTGCCTCGACGAAGTCCCTGGCCAACCCCGGGTGCGAGCCGAGACGGTTCGCCACCTCCTCCAGCCGGTCGGCGAGTTCCCTGCTCCGGGGGCCGTTGAGGAACGCGTCGACGGCCTGTGCCACGTCCTGCCGAAGCTGCGCGTCGTCGCCCTGCAGTTCGTCCCGGCGTCCGGTCAGCCGCGCGGAGATCGCTCCATGCTGGCGGATCCGGCCGGCCGCCTCCTCCACCAGGGTGCGCTCCTTGTTGTGGCTGAGCCAGGGATCCCACTTCCTGACCAGCGTGCGTGCCCCGACCGGCGGGACCCTCAGCCGCTCCCGGAGGACGTCGACCGAGCGGATCTCCTCGCCGTGACTGGCAGCATCGGCCCGCATCCGCAGTTCCCCGTGGTTGTAGGCGTAGGTGATCAGCGAGTTCGGCTTGGCGTGCACCCGCAGGTTCGCGAGGTCCTCGCCGACGACGCCGAACTGGTTCGGTTCACCGCGGTGGTCGACGTTGAAGGTCCGCCCCTGGCCTCCCGCGTCGTCCTCGTGGAGGGCGTTGAGGGAGACCGCGTCGAAGACGTGCGCCGGCACCAGGAAGGAGCGGATCAGCGGCCTGGTCTCCCTGCCGTGCTCGGCCCGGTACTTCTCGGCCCACTGAAGCGCCCGCAGCGGCCGGCCGCCGCCTACCCACAGGACGGAGTTCTCCTGCGTCGGCTTCGTCCCCGTGCCCGTGGAGATGCGGACCCTTCCGTCCCCACCCTGCTGGATGTCCTTGTGCGCCGACCGCGAGATCACGCCCGGCACCTGATCCGGTGCCGCCGGCTCGTCGCGCAGCGCCTGCGCGCTGACCACCACGGTGTACAACCGCACGAACGGGTCGTCGTGCTCGTCCAGTTCGACCTCGTACTCACCGCGGTGGACGATCCGGCCCGTCCACGGACCGGGAGTGCTCCGCCTGCCGTCCGGCCGGCTCGGGCCGGGGTACGCGACCCCGCGGATCCCGACAACCGGCTCCGGATTCGGGTGATCAGGGTCTTCGGGCAGCCCGAACGCCTGCACGCCATCGGGCGTGGCCGCGTCGCGCCGCTGCGCGGAGCGCTCGTCCAGCGGGACGTAGCCGTCCGGGGCCGGGGCGGAGCGCGGTTCCGGGCTGCCGTCGACCGGCAGGTGGGCGCCGTGCGGCTTCACCTGCACCTCATCCGAGCCGGCCGGCAGCGACATCCGCAGCCAGTGGCCGCCGGGGGCGAACCGCGGTCGGCCGGACGCGTCGAAGCCGACCTTCGCGCTGACCAGCAGGTCCCCCGCGGCCTCGCGGTCCAGCCGCCCCGGCCCGACGACCTTCGGCACGAAGAGCAGGACGCCGTCCGGGACGAACGCCTCGAACGGCTCGTCCGGCAGCAGCCGGCGCAGCTCGCGCAGAGTCTGCGCGGCGTACGAACCGGCCTCGCCGCGCCCGCTGTTGCAGGCGGCGAGCTGCAAGGGCTGGTCCCGGGTCCACTGGCCCTGCCGGCGCAGCTTGGCGAGGGCGTGCGCGAACTCCGCCGGCGACACCGGCTCGCCGCGCCAGACCAGGCTCCCGTCGCCGCGGTCGGTGTGGCTGGCCACGGTGAAGAACCGCGGGTCGACCGGGAAGTGCTCGATCGCCTCCGCGATCCGCCGCCGCTCCCCGGCGTCCGTCCCGGGATCGGCCGGCCAGTGCACCCCGGATCCGCGCTGCACGGACAGCGCGTCGGCCAGCTCCGCGACCCGCTGCTGGTCGACCGGACCGGACTCGTGCCCGGGCCCGGCCGTCGTCGGCCCGTGGTCGGTGCCGAACCCGTCGCCGAAGAGGTCGAGGCCCTCGTCGTCACCGAAGATGTCCGCCAGGTCCTGCTGCGCCGGAGCGGTTTTCCGGTGGCGGTCCGGGTTCGCGTCCCCGCCGTTGCCGAGCAGCTGCGCCTCGTGCGCCAAGCGGTCGCCGGTCACGCGCTCGAAGTGCGTCCTGAGGGCTTCGGGCGTGGCGAACATCTCCCGAAGGTTCCGGAACGCCGTTTCGCTGACGGTGTACTCGAACCGCCGCGGATTCTCCGGGACCTCCGGCTCTTCCTCGGCCAGCCGGGGACCGCGCCGCAGCGGGTACGTCTCGTCGGGCCTCGACTCCTGGACGTTGTCCAGGGCGAGCTTGTTGTCGAAAATCGACCTGCCCGGCTGCTCCTGCGGGTTCGGCTCGCGGCTGGGACGGTAGTCGCTCGCGCTGGTGTAGGAGGAGAAGTCGGCCTGGTAGTACTGGTGGAACTCGCCGAAGAACTGCCGGATGGCGGCCACGTCCTGCTCGGTCAGCTCCGCCGGTCGGCGACGGCCGTCCAGAAACGTGTCGGGCTCCTTGCCGGACAGCTTCAGGGTGGTCCTGGTCAGGAACTCGAAGGCCGCGTCCCGGTTCTTCGCCTCGTCCTTGGGGGCGAACTTGTTGCGGATGTAGAAGCCGAACGGGTCGGAGTCCACCATCGCGATCGCCCGCTCCAGCTGCCGCTCCCCCTCCTCCCCCTCGCCCCACAGGCGCCGGTACTTGCGCATCATCTGGACGGCGCCGATGTGCTCGGCCTCGCGGTCGTGCTCCTCGCGCGTGTTCTTGCCCTTCTCCACGGCGTACATGCGCTCGGAGTTCTGCTTCTGGATGTCGTGGAACATGATCGCCTTGACGACGCTGTCCACCTCCACGAACCGGTTCGGGTCGTTGCGGTCGGGGTGGGCGAGCTTGAGGTACTGGCCCAGCACCATCTGCGCGTGGTCGGAGAAGGTGTACGGCAGGTGGTCGGCGATCTGCTCGTCGAACTTGGGCCCCAGCTCGGGGAAGGCGCCGAACAGGCTCTCGATCATCGCGTGCGGCGGCGCGCCGCTCGTCCAGAGATCCGTGATCTCCTGCCCGACCTGGAGCTGACGGGCGTTGTGGGCGGGCAGGTTGTGCAGGTCGGCCGCGAAGTCGTTGAGCGCCGGCCTGCCCAGGACGTCGAAGTCCGCCGACGCCTCGCGGTAGCCGCGCGACAGCGACTCGCCGATCGCCGCCTGGGTCGCCCACGGGAGCACCGTCCGCTCCATGAACTCGTCGACGCTCGCGCGGTCCTCGGGACCGAGGTTGTCGAGGTCCTCGGGCAGACGGGAGCGGCTGTCCTCCGGCGGGTACTCCTCCCGGTACTTCTCGCTGTGCTCCGCCACGAACGTCTTGAGGTCCGCGAGGCGCTTGGCGAAGCGCAGCTCGTTGCCCCCCGCCAGCAGCGGGTCCATCCGCCGCTGCGCCTCAGGCTGCTGGGACTGCTTCCAGGTCACGTAGTGCTGGCGCAGCCGGAAGGCGATCCCGCCCAGCTGCGTCGCGTCGTTGCGGAACTCGGCCTTCGGACGCAGGTCGAAGACGAGCCGCTTGAGCTGGTCGGTGGTCGCGTCGAGCTCGCCGCCGGTTTCGAGCTTGTCGCGCAGCTCCTGGACGACCTCGGTGTACTGACCGGGCTTCAGCTGCTCCGCCCGGTCGGCGGCCCAGGCGAGCAGCTCCCGGTGAGCGTCGAGCTGCTGCGGTGTCAGGGGCGCGGCGTTGTCGTGGCCGAACCGGGTGAGGAGGTCCTCCAGGCCGTCGGCCTTCTGGTGGATCTCCAGGGCCTCCGGCTGCTCGGCGACCCACGGGTGGTCCTTCGCCAGCAGCCGGCGGTCCGCGACCAGCGGCGCGCCGAGCTCCCTGCGCAGGTCGTCGACGTGCGCCCGGGCGCCGTTGCGCGGGTCGTCCGGGGAGCTGAGGCCCGCTTCGTCGTAGTAGTACGTCCGCAGCGAGTCCGGCCGGGCCGTGCGCTGCAGCAGGTCGATGTCCGCGCCGACGATGCCGAACTGGTTCGGCTCACCGCGGTGGTCGACGTTGAAGGTCCGCTGGGAGTTGGGCAGCGGCGAGGTGACCCCGGCCGAATCGAGTCCGGAGTTGTTCGCGAACTCCTCGCGGGCCCTGGCCAGCGCGGCGTCCAGCGTGTGCTGGACGAAGGCCTCCCGCTGCGGCTGCGGGAGCCTCTCGTACTCGTCGGTGAGGGTGCGCGGGTCGAAGCCCTCGGGTGCCAGCAGCGAGCCCCTGCCGCGGTAGGGCGGGACCGGCGAGTTGCGGTCCTCCTCGTGGATGGCGTTGTCGACGATCGTCCGGTAGGTCGACAGCGGCACCAGGTAGGAGCGGAGCAGCGGCTTCGTCCGGGGGCCAAGGTCCGCGATGTACTTCTCGGCCCACTTGAACGCCCGCAGCGGGCGGCCCGCGCCCGTCCACAGCACCGAGTCGCCCCCGACCGAGATCTTGATCTCCCCGGTCTTCGGGTCCTGCTGGATGTCCTTGAACGTCGACGTCATCCCGCCGGGCCGACCGGGCGCGGGCGTCAGCTCCTGCTCGCTCACCACGGTGGTGTAGAGGCGCACGAACGGCTCGCGGTCGTGGAACTCGACCTCCACCTCGCCGCGGTAGACCGTCTTGGGCTCGCGCCAGACGAACTGCTCCTTCTGCTTGTCGAAGGTCAGAGCGCCGTCCAGCGGCCGGTTCGGACCGGGGTACGCGACGCCGGGGAGCCCGATCTGCGGGGCCTCGGCGGGGTGGGGGCCTTCGCCGCCGCCGTCGGGAGTCTTGGGGCCGAACGACAGGGCGCCCGCGATGTCGTTCAGCTCCTGCTCGTGCTCATGCTCCTGCTCGTGGGGCGCGGGGGCGGGGGCGGGAGCAGGGGCGGAGTGAGTGGGCACGGGCACGGGGGTGGCCACGGGAGCGGTGGCCTCGGCGGTGACGGTCTTCTCCTCCGCCACGACGCCCCCGCCGGACGCCGTCTGCACGCGGGTCGGCGCTTCGACCGGCTGCGGCCGGTGCTCCTCGGGCGGCAGCTTGTCTCCGTTCCCCAGGCCGCCGCCGGTGGTCCGCGGGCGGTCCGGCGCGCCGAGGTCGTCGCCGGCCACCGGGACGCTGCCCTTGGGGAAGAGGTGGGCGTACTCGACGGGGACCGGCTCGGCGATGTTGCCGTCGCCGTCGTAGCCGAGGAGGTAGCCGAGGTCGCCCTCCTTCTCCCCACCGTCCGACTGGGTGCTGCGGGGAGTCGGCGGGGCGATCGGTTCGCCCTTCCCCGACGGGGACTTCGTCGTCGTCTCCGTCGTCGTGGTCTTCGGCGTGCCGAGGTCGGACGACTTCCCGTCGGGCTCGCCCGAGGACTCGGTCTTGGGCAGCTTCAGGTCTAGGGACCGCGGCCGCGACCCGTCGGCCACCGGCCGCCGTACCGGGAACGGCGTCGGGTGGCCGGTGAGGTTGGAGGCGATCGAGATGAGCGTCAGCGGGTGGAACGGGCCGAAGAAGGTGCTCTTGGTCTCGCTGTCGATCGACTCCTGGTTCCACTTCTCCACGTACGCCTCGAACTTGGCCCTGAACGGCTCCGTCGCCACGTGCCCGATCGCGCCCAGCGCGCCCATCGCCAGGCCGGCGAAGAAGGTGTCCGCCGTGACCGTGAACGAGTGGCTGTCGTCGAAGACGAGGTTGTAGCCGCCCTCGGTCAGGATGTTGTGGAGGCCGCCCTTGAGCAGGCCGCCGGCCTGCTCGCCCAGCCGGTAGAGGAACTGATGGGCCGTCTGGGACCCGAGCCTCGATGACACCGCCATCGTCTCGGCGGCCAGCTTGTTGATGAGCTCCTTGTCCGCCTTGTCGAAGTCCTTGAGGACATTGGTGAGGATCACCCTGACGGCGTCCTGGTCCACGGCGTGACGCGCGGCGTTGGTCGCGATGGTCTTGGCGAACTGCCGGCCCATCTCGTTCGCCGTCGTCGCGCCGATCACGCCCTTCAGGCCGTTCTCGAAGCTGGTTCCGAGGTCCTTGGTGAACGTCTCCGTCTTCGACAGCTTCTTGACGGCCTCCTCGACGGCCGTCTCCGCCGCTTCCTTGGCAGTGGTCTCCACCGCCTCCTCGACCGCTTCCTTGGCGACGTCCTTGACGGCGGTCTCCACCGCCTGTTCGACCGCCTCCTTGGCAACCTCCCCGACCACCTCCCTCGAGACGGTCTCCAGCGCGCCCTTCGTGGCAGCCGAGATGACCGCCGTCATCTCGTTCTTCTCGACGTCCTTCACCAGCGAGTCGAGCGCCGACTTCTCCAAGTCGTTGAGCCCGGCCTTGAGTTCGGCACCCGCCAGGTCCTTGAGCTCCGTCTCCAGAACCTCCCCGAGACCCTTGCCGAACAGCCGCCCGAGCAGCTTGCCGAAGCCGAAGCCCAGCAGCTCCAGCGGACCGGCGAGCAGGCCGTTGATCGCCCCGAACTCCACAGCCTGCAAAGTGGACTTGGAGTCCCAGCTGGTCTTGTGCCCCTCGGCGATCTGGATCGTCTGGATGATCACGTCGAGCAGCAGACCGCCGACGATGCTGGTGAACTCGTGGATGATGAGCTGCTTGAACAGCCAGATGAAGATCTGCTTGAGGACCGCCGCCACGGCCTCCATCGCCATCGGGATCGCCGCGAGCGAGCCGCCGAAGGTGAGCGGGATCATCGCGATCGCGTAGGCGATCTCCGCCAGCAGCTGGACGAGTTGGGCGATCGTCATCCACTTGGTGTACTCGACCTGGTTGGCCGTCTGGTGGGCGTAGTCACCCAGTTGCTTCGCCGTCCCCGCCGCCGTCGTCAGGTAGTCGGTCCCGCCGGTCTGACCGATCAACTGCCGCATCTGGTCGACGAAGGCGTCGGCCGCCTCCCCCTCGAACTGAGCCAGGCAGCACTTCACCAGGTCGGCGATGTAGCCCTTGAGCTCCGGGATGTCGTTGGCGATCGCCAGGTAGTCGTCACCCGCGGTGCGCAGGTTGTCCTCATTCGCCTCGGGCCATTTCATCCCGGTGACCTTCGAGAAGATCGTGGCGACGGCCGGAGGAAGCATGATCGACATGAGGTGCGTACTCCTGACGTGGCCTGACGTTGCGTCAGAACTCGTTTAGGCCGAGTCCTTTGCGTTCTGGTCGGCGGCGTTCAACAGGTCGGTGGTGTTCTGGCCCTGGTGGCCTGCGTTGTCCACGGCGTCGCGGACCTGCTGGAGCAACTTGTCCAGGTTCGTGGTCGGGTCGTCGACCTGCTTGTGGTAGGTCTTGCCCAGATCGTCGTTGCCGGCCGAGTTCTTGTTGAACTCGGTGATCTCGTTGGCCTTCGTCCGCATGGTGTCGATGAGGTTCGACATGTCGTCGAAGGGTGCGCCGAAGGCCGCCTTGAGGTCCGCCATCGCGGTGAGCTTCGGCTTAGCCACGGAACTCCTCCTGCCGCTCGCGCTTGCGCCGCGCCTCCTCCTCGGCGAAGCCCGGGCGCATCGAGCGCAGCGGAGCGAGCATCTCCTCCAGCTCGGTACCGCCGGTCATCGAGGTCCGCAGCACCTCGCCGATCCCGCTGAACGGGCTCATCGTCTCCATGACCCGGTCACCGATCTCGGCGCGCGCCGTGTTCAGCACGTCGGTCAGGATTCCGGCCAACTGGGCGGGCGCCATGGAACGGTAGGCGGTGGTGTGGAAGGTCAGCGAGACCACCTGGCCCTGCGCCCCGACCTTCGCGGTGACCATCCGGTCCTTGGAGGTCACCGAGGCCGTGGCCGCCTGGAGTTCCTTGGCGGCGGCGGCCATCCTGGTCTGCTGCTCGTGCAGGGCGGTCATCGCCTGCTCGATCTGTTCCGCGAACGGGGTCGTCATACCGGCACCTCCGTGGTGTGTAGGTCGTCACTTCCCTCTACGGACGGACCGGGCCCGCAGGTTCGGCACCCGACGGACGACCTGCACACCACACCGGCTCTCAGCGGCCGATCACGCCGCTCACCGCGCCGGACTCGGTGCCCCAGACCTCCTCGTCCTCCGCCAGCCAGGTGGTGCGCTGACGGTCCTGCCCGCCCTGCCCCTGCGCACCCGCGCCGCCCATGCCGGCGCCGCCCATCGGCGGCATCATCGAGCCGCCGGCTCCGCCGGTGGTCGCCACCGAGCGGCCGGACAGCTGGGCCTCCTCGGCCGCGCTCTCGGCAGCGGCCTTCTCGGCAGCCGCGGTCTGCTCCGCGCTCAGCGACTCCGGGCCGCCGCTCTCGGTGCTGGTGCCGCCCGCGCCGCCTCCGCCGAGCCTGCCGCCCAGACCGATGTCCGGAGTCCCCAGGAGTGTGGACTTGCCACCCCCCGAGCCGGAGCCCGAACCGCCGAAGGAGTCGCCGAACGAGCCGCCGCCGAGCCCACTCAGGCCGCTCCCCAGCCCACCGAGACCACCCAGGCCGCCCACGCTGATCGGCGGGCCGGTGTACCCACCGCCCAGACCGCCGAGCCCGCCCAACCCGCCCAGGCCCAGCCCGCCTCCGCCCCCGCCGGTCTGCAACGCGCCGCCGGTCCCGGCGAAGGCGTGCTCCTCGTCGCTCAGCAGCTGGTCCATCTCGGAGACCGGCTTGCCGTTCGCGTCCAGGACACCGCCGTCCGGGCCGATGGTGTCCCCCTTGGCGAGCACCACCGGGTTCCCGTTCGAGTCGAGCAGCGGCTTGCCGTCCGGCCCGGTCACCGTGCCGTCCGGGTTCAGCTTCGAACCGACCGGCAGCTTGAGCTTGGGACCGGACGTCGAGCTGACCGGCGGTCCGACCGTGGTGCCGATGGGCACGAACTCCGGCTTGCCGTCGGGGCCGAGGACCGGCTTGCCGTCCGGCCCGATCACCTCGCCCTTGCCGTTGATCGTGGAGCCGGCCGGCACGAACTCCGGCTTGCCGTCCTTGCCGATCAGCTGCTTGCCGTCCTTGCCGAGCAGCGGGGCCTGCCCGTTGTTGCCCCCGAGTCCCAGGCCGCCGCCACCGCCCAGGCCGAGCCCGCCACCGCCGCCACCGCCGGGGTTCAGCTTGGTCGGGGTGGGCGGCGGCGGGACCTTGTTGTCCGTCTTCGGGCCGCCCAGGTTCGTCGGAGGCGGTGGCGGTGTCGTGGTGGGAGGCGGCGGTGGCGTCGTCGTCGGCGGCGTCTTGCCCCCGTCGGTGTTCGTGGGGTCCGGCGGCAGAGTGAGCGAGGGCGGCATGAGGACAGGCAGCGCACGCACGGCGTTCTGGTATCCGAGGAGGGTGGCGCCGGCGGTGGTGCCGTTGGTCAGGTTGTTGATGACCGTACCGGCCAGGGTGTCGAGATCGTTGACCGAGGCCAGCCATTTGGCCCGGGCGTTCGCGTTGATCGCGGCCCACCAGTCGGCGGAGTCCGGCGTGCCGTTGGGGCCGGTCACGGTGACGCCGGTGCCCACCACGAACGAGACGTTCAACAGCAGGACCGCTTCCTTGAAGGCGTCCATGGAGGCGATCAGCGGAGAGGACACCTTGTCCGTACTCTCCAGCATCGTCCACGACGTGCCCTCGGGCGTCGCCGTCCAGGCACTACTGGGCCCCTGCCAGGCCGCGAAGCCGTCCCGCAGCTGCTTCAACGACTGGGTCAGCTGCGCACCGGCGGCGGTGAGCGCCCCCGGGATGTCATCGTCCTTGCCGTCGCCACCCGGCATCGTCAACTGGCCCAGCACGTTCTCGAGTTCGCCCTGGAACTGGGTCATCACCTGCTTGAAGCGCCCGGCTGCACTGCCCTGGAGATCGCTGTCGGGAGCATCGATATCGCCGACCCAGCCCTTGACCGTGCCGATCTGCTGGGTGAGCCAGTCCTGCGTCGACTTCATCAGCGTGGAGGCGGCGGTGAAACTCCCGGGGTCCACCACGTCGTTGCCCGCGATGGCCGAGTTCAGGATGTCCGCCGGACCGTGGAAGAACTGCGTCATGGCGCTCGGGGCCGACGAAGTCCCGTTCCACGTGGTGTAGTCGAGGGTCCCGTAGATCGAGTACCGGATGATGGTCTGGCTGTCGGCCCACTTCGCGTAGAGGTCCGCCGTCGGCGTCTGGTCGGAGCCCAGGTTGCCGTACACCACGGGGTTCTGGCCGATCCACGGATGCGCCGGATCGGCCACGGAATGCCGATCCGTGACCTCACCGATCAGCGTGGAGGAGGCGAAGGCCTTGAGTGCCGTCTCCCAGTTGAACGTTGATGACAAGCCGGACCTCCTGGCGTGCAGTTCGTGTGTGGGGGGAGTTGCCGTGCCGCCGGACGGGACGACGGCTGTCGTCGCCCCGTCCGGCGGTCGTCACTGGGTGGACGGCGGCGGGATGACCGGCGGCGTCGTGCTCGATCCGTTCAGGACGTTCTGCAGGAGCTGGAGCAACTGCGCCGAAGTCAGCGAGTCGTCCTCCGCGTTGTTCAGGGTGGACTTTGCGTTGTGCAGGTCCACCCTGATCGTGTACAGGCTCTTACCCATGGCCTGGAAGGTGTCGTAGAGAGCACCGCAGAGCGCCTTGTACTTGTCGGACAGCGTGCCCGCGATAGCGAGATCGGCCGTCGTTCCGGTCAGTAGGGCGTCGTACGTCCCGTCGGCGTTCAGGCCTGCCTTCGTGCCGCCGTTCTTGATCCCCGCGAGGTTCAGAATGAAGGGGTTGTCCCCCGTGTCGTCGACGAAAGCCTGGAGTCTCTGCGCGAACTCGTCGAAACCCTTGTCCGTCGCCACCAGCGTGCTACCCATCGGCACCCGCCTCCTCTACTTCGGCGCTCAGCTCTGGTGGAAGCCGGCGGCGCCGGCGTGGTCGGCGGCCGTCATGGTCTGGTGCATGTTGTCCAGGCACGCCGCGGCGGCCGCGATGTCCTCGGTCATCTTCTGCTCGTTGGCGTTGACGGCAGCGAGGAACTCCTCGAACGCCGTTGCCGCCGCACCCTGGAAGTGCTCCTTCAGCGGGGTCAGCACCTGGACCAGGTGCTCGAGGTCGTTCGTCATCGTGGTGCCTGCGGCCTGGAGTTCCTGGACGGCCTGGTCGACCGTCTCGTGGTGGAGTGTGAGGTCTGCCATCGAAGTGTTCCTTTCGGTCCGGGTGCCGTCAGCTGCCGCTGAGGGCCTGGAAGACGGGGTCCGAGGCGCCCCAGTTGCCGCCGATCAGCCCGGCCTCGTCCTCTGCCTTGTTGAGGACCTGGTTGGCACCGGCGGTGCTCTCGCTGAGCTTCTGGAAGGCGTTCATGACCGTCTTGTAGCGCGAGATCCAGTCCTCGATGTTCTGCTGGAACTTGGTGCTCGCGCCGGAGATGTAGCCGGCGTTGATCTCCGCGTTGATCCGCTCGACCGTCAGGGCGGAGGTCATCATCTCCGAGATCTTCGTGTCCAGGCCCATCAGAGCCTGCTGGATCGCCGCGTCGTCCTTGTTCAACACTGGTGTGGACACCGGTGCTCCCTCCTCGGTCCGCCGGGCCGCACGTCGCTGGCCCGTACTCGCGTCATCTGGTTCAACGGGCCTGCCGCGCCGCCCGGTTCACCCTCAGCAGCTCGTCTTCGCGACCACCTGCGGCGCCGCCACCCCGCCGCCCGAGAGCGCCGCCGGGTCCAGGCTCGGCCCGCTGGGCAGCAGGGTGAGCAGCCCCTCGGGCACCGCGACCGCCGCGACGCCCGCGTAGCCGAGCTGCTTGACCACCGCGGCCGACGGCAGCGGGTACTTCACCCCGCCGTCGGTCACCAGGTAGTCGGTCGTCCCGGCGCCCGCGCCCGAGAGTGCGCGCACCAGCGCCCCGCCGCCGGGGCGCACCGCGATCCGGTCGGCGGACGTGCAGCTGGCCGGCACCCCCGGCTGGACGGCCGGCGGCTGGCCCGCCGCCGCAGCGGCGTCCAGCACGGTCACGGCGGTGGCCGGGGCGCCGGCGCCCACGTGCAGGTCGGCGCAGACGGCGCGGCCCTGGCCGGGCGCCACCAGCGCCGGCGGCACGGCCGGCAGCGTGCCGGCGAAGCCGCCGGGCGCGGTGTGCGCGGCGAGGTCGGCGGGGCCGATCGCCGCGGGAGCCGTCGCCGCGCCGCCGTACGCCTCCTGCTGGGTGCGCGGGTCACCGCGCAGCAGGCCGAACTGCGTTGCGGTGAGCGGCACCAGGCCGCCCGCGCCGAGGACGTACGGCGCGCCGCCGGGTGCCTGGAAGAGCTGGCCGACCCGGGTCGGGTGCCCGGCCAGCACCGGTCCGGCCGAGCCGCGTCCGGGGATTTCCGGGGCGCTCAGGTCGGGCCCGGCGGGCAGCGCGTCCAGGAAGGCGGCGGAGACCGGGAACGGCGCCGTGCTCCCGTACCCGAGCGCGTCCAGCGCACCGTTCTTCGTGTCGGCCCGCAACCGCTGCCCGTGCCAGAGCAGGTGGACCGAGCCGTCCGGCGCGCCGACCAGCAGGGCCTGACCATCCGTCAGCGGATAGCCCTGCTGCGCCGGGCCGACCAGCAGCGTCAGGTTCGGCGCCACCGCCCCGGCCGCGGTGGGCTGCAGGGTGCCGCAGGCCAGCCAGTCGGCGGCGTGCAGCTGGGCGGCCGGCGGCAGCCCGTCGGGCGCGCCGACGATGCCCAACGGGCCGCCGCGCGCCATGCCGGCGAGCGAGGCCTGGCCGACCTGGTCGACCGTCATCTGGTCACCGCCCAGCAGCTTGGCGGTGGTCTCGTTCAGCACGGGGTGCAGTTGGCCGCCCAGGTACAGGTAGCGCGCGCCGGTCTCGTTGACCACCACCAGGGTGCCGGCCTTGGCCCAGCCGGTGTTGCCGCCGGGCTGCATCACCCCGTAGACGGTGACCCCCAGGCCGATCAGCACCGCCATCGCCAGGCCGGTCACGGCGCCGCGGGTGGTGCGGCCGATGGGGGTGTCCGGCGCGTCGGGCTCGGCCCGCAGCATGCCGGAGGCGAGCCTGCTCATCACGAACAGGTGCGCCTGCACCTGGTCGCGTCGGGACTGCATCCGGTTCCTCCTGGAGTTCGCTTCGATCGGGTACTGCTCAGCCGTTCATGGCCCGCAGGGTGTGGTAGACGCCGACCGCCAGCAGGCTCAGCGGCAGCAGCGCGATCGCCGACAGGGTGTGCAGCAGGTCGGCGGCCCGTCCCCAGTACGGCAGCAACCGGCGCCCGGGCACGGTCCAGGCGACCACCAGCAGCGCGGTGGCGAGGACCAGCAGCCCGGCCAGCGTGAGCAGCCGGCCGCCGGTGGACTGACTCAGCGTCAGCCGGACGGCCAGCAGCGCCACCCCGTACGCGCCGGGCACCAGCACCGCGAGCCGCTGCGGGATGCTGCCGATCGCCCGGCTGTGCAGCAGGAGCAGCACGCTGAGCGTCGCCGCCAGCGCGATCGCGGCCCACCCGGGCCCGAACGCGACCAGCGTCAGCGCACCCACGCAGGCCACCCCGACCGTCAGGTAGAAGGCCGTCAGATACCCGTCCGCCACCCGGCTGCGCTCCAGCACGCCGGTCGCCTCGAAGGGCTCGATGTCCTCCTGCAACTCGTCGGCGTTGCGCGGCAGCGCGGGCAGCCGCAGCCCCGACAGGCGGAACGCCAGGGAGGGGACGAACGAGCCGAACAGCACCGCCGCCACCGCCACCAGCGCCGCCGACTGCTCCGGCGACAGGCCCGCCAGCGCGAGAGCACCGGCCAGCACCCCCAGCAGCGCGAAGAGCCCCAGGCCCAGGAAGAGCGGCGCCGCGCAGGCCACCGCCGCCACGCCCAGCACTGCCGCGCCCGCCGCCGCCGAGGCCCCGGCCAGCAGCCGCGCCCCGGTCAGCTCGGTGCCGGCCGGGCCGGTCGGCAGCAGCAGGCCCGCCAGCGCGAAGTACGGGACGGCCGTGGCGGCCAGCGCGGTGCCGGCCCCCGCGTCGCCCATCGCCCGCGAGGCGCTGGTGGCGCCGAGCAGCAGCAGCACGCCGGTCACCGCGGCCGCCGCCTCGCGCAGCTGCGGCGAGCCGGGCAGCGTGAGCAGCACGACGCCGCCGAGCAGCGCCAGCAGGCTCAGCCCGACGGCCAGGTGGTGGGTCAGTACCGGCCGCCAGGAGTCCCCGCGCTCCTGCATCCCGGTGGCGACGCCGTCGACCATGTCGTCGAAGTGCACCGGCGGCAGCGCGCCCCGGCGCGGGCGCAGATAGAGCTCGTCGCCGTCGTGCAGGCCGAGCGCCTCGGCCGTCAGTTCCTCGTCCAGCGGGTCGCCGCCGAGGGTCTGCAGCACCCAGCCGCCATGCTCAAGTCCCTGTTCGGCCAGCTCTGTTCCGGCGTAGCCGAGCACGGCCGGCAGCAGGTCGGCCAGCGGCACGTCGGCCGGGACCGCCAACTCGAAGGCCGTTCCCGGTGCGTGGAACCTCAAGCGGCACAACCCCGCGACGGCACTGGTGTGCACGCGTCCTCACTCTCCCAGCCTCTGCTCCTGAACGGGGGCGAATCGCCGCCCCACCCCGCTGTACGGGCGCGGCCGACCAATCAGTTCACCTGCTCCGCGGC
Organism: Kitasatospora sp. MAA4; assembly: GCF_029893355.1. GTDB lineage: Bacteria > Actinomycetota > Actinomycetes > Streptomycetales > Streptomycetaceae > Kitasatospora. The sequence goes on along the minus strand of NZ_JARZAI010000008.1, from coordinate 86,890 downwards.
TGAACCCCGCGCCCCCGCCGAACCGTCGACCCAGTGGACGGCGGTGTCGCGGCCGTCGAGGAGTGAGGAGCCTTCCCTTGAGCGTGGTCCTGGTCAACCGCACGCCCCGGCGCCCCGGGCCGGAGATGCCGGACGGGGAGATGCAGCTGCAGGAACCCCCCGTCCTGCCGGAGTCGCAGAGCGGCATGGCCAGTGTGATCAGCATGGCGCCGATGGCGCTGGGCTCGCTCTCGATGGTCTTCATGTTCCTGCGCCCGGACGGCGGCGGCGGGGGCGCGATGTCCTACATCGGCATCGGCATGATGGCGCTGTCCTCGGTGGGCATGCTGGTCACCCAGCTGATCCGCGGCTCCAGCGACCGCAAGCAGCAGCTGCGCGCCGAGCGCCGGGACTACCTGCGCTACCTCTCGCAGATGCGCAAGCAGGCCCGCAGGACCGTGGTCCGCCAGCAGGAGGCTCTGGCCTGGCGCCACCCCGCGCCGGGCGAGCTGTCCGCGCTGGTGCGCACCTCGCGGCTGTGGGAGCGGCGCTCCTCGCACCCGGACTTCAGCGACGTGCGGATCGGCACCGGCCAGCAGCGCCTGGCCACCCGGCTCGCGCCGCTGTCGACCAAGCCGGTGGAGGACCTGGAGCCGCTCTGCGCCCACGCGCTGCGCCGCTTCATCCACGCCTACGGCACGCTCGACGACCAGCCGGTCGCGATCCACCTGCGCGGCTTCGCCCACCTGCTGGTCCGCTGCGAGGAGGACCCCGAGCAGGCCCGCGCGATGGTCCGCGCGCTGCTGGCCTCCCTCGCGCTCTTCCACGCCCCGGACGAGCTGCGGATCGCCGTGGTGGCGGACGGCGCGCGGCGGGCCTCCTGGGAGTGGGCGAAGTGGCTGCCGCACGCCCTGCACCCGACCGAGACCGACGGCGCGGGCGCGCTGCGCCTGGTGGCGAGCACGCTGGCCGAGGCGGAGCAGCTGATCGGCGAGGAGTTCGCCGCCCGGCCGCCGTTCGAGCCGGACGCCGTGCCCAACCGGGACGAGCCGTTCACGGTGATCGTGCTGGACGGTCCCGGCGCCCAGGGCATCGCGCGTCCGGCGCTGGCCGGCTACCGCAACGCCATCCTGGTCGACCTCGGCGAGGCGCTGGAGTGGAAGCCCTCCCGGGTCACCCTGCGGCTGCGGATCGCGGACGGCCGGCTCGCCATGGTCGGCGCCGACCGCAACCGCAAGGACGAGGTGACCGACCTCGGCCGTCCCGACACCCTCGCGCTGCCGGCTGCCACCCGGATGGCCGCGCTGATGGCGCCGTTCCGGATCGGCGACTCGGTGGAGGCCGGCGAGCCGCTGGCCACCGACTTCGACCTGACCGCGCTGCTGGGCATCCGCGACCTGCACCAGCACGACGTCGCGCAGCACTGGGCCGAGCGCACGCAGCACAACAAGCTGCGGGTCCCGCTGGGCCTGGGCGCCGACGGCAGGCCGGTCGACCTGGACATCAAGGAGTCCGCCCAGGGCGGCATGGGCCCGCACGGCATGCTGATCGGCGCGACCGGCTCGGGCAAGTCCGAGCTGCTGCGCACCCTGGTGCTGGCGCTGGCGATCACGCACTCCTCGGAGGTGCTGAACTTCGTCCTGGTCGACTTCAAGGGCGGCGCGACCTTCCTGGGCCTGGACGCCCTGCCGCACACCTCCGCGGTGATCACCAACCTGGCCGACGAGGCCGCCCTGGTGGACCGGATGCGCGACACCCTGCACGGCGAACTGGTGCGCCGCCAGGAGCTGTTGAGGTCCGCCGGCAACTACTCCTCGCTGCTGGAGTACGAGAGTGCCCGCGCCGCCGGGACGTCCCTGGAGCCGCTGCCGACGCTCTTCGTGGTGGTCGACGAGTTCAGCGAACTGCTGGCCGCACACCGGGACTTCATGGAGCTCTTCGTGATGATCGGCCGGCTCGGCCGCTCGCTCGGCGTGCACCTGCTGCTCGCCTCGCAGCGCCTGGACGAGGGCCGGATGAACGCCCTGGAGTCCCACCTGTCCTACCGGATCGGCCTGCGCACCTTCTCCGCGATGGAGAGCCGCGGCGTGCTCGGCGTCCCGGACGCCTACCAGCTGCCCTCGCAGCCCGGCAACGGCTTCCTGCGCAGCGACACCTCCACCCTGACCCGCTTCAAGGCCGCGTACGTCTCCGGCCCCTACCGCCCGCGCCGCCGCCCGGCCCAGCAGGCGGTGATCGCCGGCCAGGTCGTCCCGTACGGCACCGAGTACGTGGTGCCGCGGCACCGTCCGATCGCCGTCGAGGAGGAGCCGGCCGCCGAGGAGAGCGGCTCGCTGCTGGAGATCGCCGCGTCGCGGCTCTACGACGTGGGCCCGCCGGCCTACCGGGTCTGGCTCCCGCCGCTGGGCGTGCCGCCGACCCTGGACGAGCTGCTCCCGCCGCTCGCCCCGCACCCGCAGCGCGGCCTGACCACCGAGGGCACCGACAACCGCGGCACGCTCAGCGTCCCGGTCGGCGTGGTGGACCGCCCCTTCCACCAGCAGCGCGACCTGCTGCTCGCCGACCTCTCGGCGGCGGGCGGCCACGTCGGCATCGCGGGCGGCCCGCAGAGCGGCAAGAGCACCCTGCTGCGCACCCTGATCACCGGCCTGGCGCTCACCCACACCCCGCGCGAAGTCCAGTTCTACTGCCTGGACTTCGGCGGCGGCGCGCTCTCGGCCCTGCGCGGCCTGCCGCACATGGGCGGGATCACCGGACGCCACGACCCCGAGCGGGTGCTGCGCACCATCGCGGAGATCACCGGCATCCTGAACCGGCGCGAACAGCGCTTCGCCGAGCTCGGCATCGACTCGATCGACGCGTTCCGGCGGCGCCGGGCGGCGGGCGACCTGGACGACGACCCGCACGGCGACGTCTTCCTGGTGATCGACGGCTGGAACACCGTCCGCCAGGAGTTCGCCGACCTCCCCCCGCTGCTGACCCTGATCGCCCAGCGCGGCCTCAACTACGGCATCCACCTGGTCATCGGCACCACCCGCTGGGGCGAGATCACCGGCGCGCTGCGCGACCTGCTCGGCACCCGCTTCGAACTGCGCCTGGGCGACGCGGTCGACTCCCTGATCAACATGCGCGCCGCCGCCAAGGTGCCCAAGGTCCCCGGGCGCGGCCTGACCGACGACCAGCTGCACTTCCTGACCGCGCTGCCCCGGATGGACGGCTCCGGCAGCACCGAGGACCTCGGCGAGGGCGTCGCGGACCTGGTGGACGCGATCGCCGACCACTGGACCGGCCCGCGCGCGCCCGAGGTCCGGATGCTCCCGCTGATGCTGGACGCCGCCACGCTGCCCGCCCCCGAGGGCCGGCTGCGGATCCCGATCGGCCTGGAGGACGCCGCGATCGCGCCGCTCTGGCACGACTTCGAGGAGTCCCCGCACCTGATGGTGGTCGGCGACAGCGAGAGCGGCAAGACCAACCTGCTGCGCCTGGTCACGGCGGCCGTCACCAGCGCGTACACGCCCGAGGAGGCCAGGATCATGCTGGTCGACTACCGGCGCGAGCTCTACGAGGCGGTCCCCGAGGCCTACCGGCTGGGCTACGCGGTCGGCGTGGACGTGCTGCGCCAGATCGTGGACGGCGCGGCGCGCGCGATGCAGAACCGGGTACCGGGCGCGGACATCTCGCCCGCCCAGCTGAAGCTGCGCGACTGGTGGACCGGCCCGGAACTCTTCATCGTGGTCGACGACTACGACCTGGTGGCCGGATCCGGCGTCAACCACCCGTTCGCCGCGCTCTTCGACCACCTGGCCCAGGGCGCCGAGTTGGGCCTGCACCTGATCGTGGCGCGCGGCGCCAACGGCATCGGGCGGGCGATGTCCGACCCGCTGCTGCGCAAGCTCCAGGAGGTCAACACCCCTGCGGTGCTGCTCTCCTGCCCGCCGAGCGAGGGCTACCTGTTCGGCAACGTCAAGCCGCGCCAGTTCCCGGCCGGCCGCGGCCTGCACATCACCCGGCGCCGCACGGTCCAGGTGCAGACCGGACACGTCACCGAAGGAGCCTCGCATGACGAACGGTAGGACCCTCGGCTGAACCCCGGCCAGGGCACTGCCCGTATATCCCCATGGAGAGCCCTACACCAACGAGCAGTGGAGGCAGGCGGATGCCCGCGCCGACCCCGCAACCGCGGACCGCCGACGTCCCCGAAGCACCCGCCCGCAGCCTGCCGCGGCGGGCGCTGCGCCGGGTGCGCGGGCGGCTCGGCGCCGTCCGCGGTACCGAGGAGAGCACCGGCCCGTCGACGCTGCGCGCGGTGGGCCCGCACTTCGTCATCGCCGCCGCGGACGACCACGGGCTGACGGCCGCGCTGGCCGGCCTGCGGGCCGACCCGCAGACCCTGGTCCTGGTCGCCGCGGCCGCCGACGCCGCGCCCGTCCTGCGCGCCCACCTGGCCGAGCTGGCCCGGACGGCGGCCGAGCGCGGCGCCGGCGCCCTGGTGCTGGCCGCCTCCGGACTCGCCGCCGCGCCGGCCGGCGGGCCCCGTCCGGCCGAACGGGTCGCCGAGCAGGCCGGGTTGCCGGTGGTCGCGCCGGACGGGCTGGTTTCGATCCGCCCGGACGGCACCCTCCTGGCGACCGGCTCCTGGTGGCGCTGCCCACCGGGCGGGACACCCGAACGCCTCGGCGAGCTCTGGCCGCCCCCCGAACCCCTTCCCGCCCCCGAACCCCCTCTCGCCATCTCCTCGACCGAACTCTTCGGCCCGGACGGCCCGTTGCTCACCCCCCTACCGTCCGGCTGCTGGCTCAGGTCCGACGGCGAGCCTGCGGGCTTCCACTCCACGGCACTTGAGGGCGTCTCGGCCGAGCCCGACAGCTTCGTCCTGGTCGTCGGCCACCCGGCCGCCCCGCTGCTGCCCGCCGACCACCTGGTCACCGCCCTCACCCATCTGGCACCCCCCAACACCGGCCTGCTGCTCAGCGCGCCCTGGTCCACCCCGGTGGAACTCGTCGCGCTGGCCGCCGAACTCGCCGCCCGGCTGGGCCGGGACGTGCGGGCCGCCGTCGGACTGCCGATGCGCACCGCCGACGGCCGCTCGGCCCGGCTGCTGCACGCCGACGGCCGCCTCGGCTGGGAGCCCTTCCTGGTCGAACTGACCGCCTCCGCCGACCGCCACCAGGTGGTCGCCTCGGCCTGGCGCAGCCGCCCCGAGCACTGGACCCCCTGCGGCCCGGCCCAGTTCAGCGCGCCGCCGGACTGGCAGCTGGAGGCCGTCCCCGCCGGGCTCTGGCTCCGCCCGCAGGACCCGCAGGACTGCGCACCCCGGCAGTACATCCCGGACGCCGCACGGCCGTTGCTGGTGGTCGGCGAGCAGGGGCGGCCGGTGGGCGCGCAGGTGTGGGAGGGGCTGGGTGAACTCCTGGCGGGCGTACCGCCGTTCGGGGACGTCCGGCTCGGTCTACTGGTGGCCGGGACGACCGACGCCGGCTCCGAGGCCGTCGCCCGGTTCAGCGCCCGCCTGCACAAGCTCGACTGGACGGACCCCCAGCCGCAGCCCGAACTCCCCACCCCCGCACCGGAACCCGCCCCGGAACCCGAACCCGAACCCGCCCCACTCCCCGCTCCCCCACTCCCCACTCCCCCACCCGCCGCCATCACCACCGGCCCGGTCCCCACCCCCGCCTCCCCCGCGCACACCGGCACCAGCACCCCCGCCGAGCGCGAGGCCCTCAGGTCCCTCCTGGGAGACCGTTTCCAGCGCCTGGCCAGCCGCGCCGACCAGGCCGGAACCAGGCTCCCCTCACTGCGCTCCTCACTCCAGGACGACCTCAAACCCGACCTGGTCGCCGTCCTCCTGCACCACCTCGACGCGCAGGACCCCGCCTCGCGCGCCGAACTCGCCCGCGCCGCAAGGAGTTCCACCCCCGGACCGCTCACCCCCGTGCTGGCCTGCCTCGGCTCCGGGCTGCGCCGGCTGCCCAGCCACCACGGCGCGGTCCTGCTCGGCGCCGACGCCGGACCGGAGGAGCTGCGCCACTACACACCCGGCGCGATCCTCACCGAACCCGCCGCCCTCGCCGGATTCCCGTCCCACGAGGTCGCGTTGGGCGCGCCGGTCGAGTTCGCCGTCTGGTCCACCACCGGCCGCCGGACCGCGGTGTTCGCAGCCCCCGGCGAGGAGCCCGAGGTGGTCTTCGCGCCCGGCACCCGATTCACCGTACTGGCCCTGCTGCCCGCGGACGACGAGGAGAGCGCCCCCGCCCGCGTCCTGCTGCGCGAACTGGGCACCGAGAGCGCGGAGCAGACAGCGGACGAGCGCGACCAGCAGACCTGCGAACGCCTACTCGGCTGGCTCGCCCGCCGCGACACCCTCCCCACCGCCCAGCTACGCCCCCCGACCCGCCCAACCACCGCCACCCTCACCCCGGGCATCGCCACCACCCGCTGAGCACCGGCCGCCCTGGGCCCCGGTCAACGGCGGGCCAACACCGCGACCTCCCAGCCGAAGCCCACCACCAACCGACCATCCGGCACCACAGCCACCGCGCAGACCCCCAGCGGGAACACCGACTCCGGCCCGACCTGGTCGCCGATGGTCAGGTCCCACACCCGCACCGTGCCGTCGTCGCCACCGGTGACCGCCAGGGGGCGGCCGTCGACCACCGCCGTCGCCACCGCGTTCACATCGCCGATGTGGCCCGTCAGAGGCTCACCGACCTGCTGACCCGCAGGCAGGTCCCACACCCGCACCGTGCCATCGCTGCCGCCGGTGACCGCCAGGGGGCGGCCGTCGACCACCCCCGTCGCCACCGCGTTCACATCGCCGATGTGGCCCGTCAGAGGCTCACCGACCTGCTGACCCACAGTCAGATCCCAGACCCGTACGTCATCCCAGCTGCCGGTGATCGCTACAGGGCGGCCGTCGACCACTGCCGTCGCCACCCCGTTCACCCCCTCCTCGTGGTCGGCGAGCGGCTCGCTGATCTGCTGACACGTGGTCAGGTCCCATACCTGCACGTGGCTGCCGGCGACCGCGACGGGACGGCCGTCGACCACCGCCGTCGCCACCGCCCCCACCCAGTCGTCCTGGCCGGTGAGGTGCAGGCCGATCTGCCGGCCGGTGGTCAGGTCCCAGACCCGCACCGTGCCGTCGCCGCCGGTGACCGCCACGGGGCGGCCGTCGACCACTGTCGTCGCCACCGCGTTCACATCGCCGGTGTGGCCGGTGGGCGGCCCACCAACCTGGCCGCCTGAGGTCAGGTCCCACACCCGCACCATCCCGTCCTGACTGCCGGCGATCACGTGGGGACGGCCGTCCAGCACCGCCGTCGCCACCGCCCGCACCTTGTCGGTGTTGCCGTTCACCGGCTCGCCGACCTGCTTGCCGGTGGTCAGATCCCACACCTGGAGCGTCCAGTCCTCGCCTCCGCTGACGATGCATGGGCGGCCGTCGATCGTTGTCGTGAGCACCGACAGCACCCAGCCGTCGTGACCGGTGAGAGGTCGGCCGATCTGCCGGCCGGTGGTCAGGTCCCATACCCGCACGGTCTCGTCCTCGCTGCCGGTGACCGCCACAGGGCGGCCGTCGACCACCCCCGTCGCGACCGCTCGCACCGCCTCCTCGTGGCCGGTGAGCGGCTCGCCGATCTGCTCGCACGTGGTCAGGTCCCACACCCGCACGGTCTCGTCGTGGCTGCCGGTGACCGCGACGGGACGGCCGTCGAGCATCGCCGTCGCCACCGCGCACACAGCATGGGTGTGGCCGGTGAGCGGTTCGCCGATCTGCTCGCACGTGGTCAGGTCCCACACCCGCACGTCGCCGCTGCCGGTGACCGCGACGGGACGGCCGTCGAGCACCGTCGTCGCCACCGCCGACACCGCAGCTGTGTGGCCGGTGAGGGGTTGGCCGATCTGCTCGCACGTGGTCAGGTCCCACACCCGCACGGTCCGGTCACTATTGCCGATGAGCGCCACGGGACGGCCGTCGACCACCGCCGTCGCCACCGCGCACACCTGGCCGGTGTGGCCGGCGAGGGGTTGGCCGACCTGCCGGCCGGTGGTCAGGTCCCACACCCGCACGCTCCGGTCAGTCCCGCCAGTGACCGCCACAGGGCGGCCGTCGACCACCGCCGTCGCCACCGCCAGCAACGCGTCGGTGTGGGCGGTCGGAATACGACGCACGGACCGGTCGAGCTGGGAGCCGGTGGCCCACTCGACGCCCCACGATGCGGCGGGTTCGTCCTCCACCGGTACTGCGGTGATCCGCGCCGACAGCTCCCGGTCCCCGTAACGGGCCGCGTCCAGCGCCAGCAGCTGTCGGCGCACCCCCGCAGTGACGGCAGGATGCAGGTGTGTCGAGGCCCGGTACACCGACGAGGCCAATCGCGCAGCCGGACCCGACGCCGCATCCAGCAACGCCGTCACCGATCCCGGGTCAGCGTTCACCAGGAACACCGGATCGGCCAACCGCTCGGCGGCCACGGCAGATTCAACACCCGGGCGGATGTCCCGCAGATCATCGGACATGACCGGCACAGTACCCGCAGGCGATCTCTATCCGATCAGGCGCCGGCGCCAGTCCAGCGGGGTGATGGTGATGGCCCGGCCGGGATCGCGGTCCCACTCGACGGTGAGGCCGGCCGCTTCGAGGGCGGCCATGACCTCGCGGCCGATGGCCGCGGTGGTCTCGGACGAGTCGTCGAAGCCGCCGTAGAGCAGCATCAGTCCGTGGCCGGCAGCGGCCGAGTCCGTGCACTGCGTGTGGAAGTACACGAAGCCGCGGGCGTCGGGCCCGCCTTCGCCGCCGATCTCGGACTGGCCGCAACTGCGGCAGCAGGTGAAGTTCTCGCGGGCGGTGATGCCGGCTTCCCGCAGCGCGCCGAACGCGCGGGTGAGCCGCTCAGGGTCGGTCTCGCCCTGCCATTCGGCCTGCTCCGCGACGCGCTCCAGCCATATCCGGTCGACCAGCGCCTCCGCCTGCTCGCGCGACACGGGCCGGCGGTCCGCGGTGACCAGGTAGTCCTCGGCGAGTTCCGCCAGTTCGGCACGGGAGGCGTAGCCGCCGACCAGCACCTCGCGGACGCGCCCCTCCAACTCCTCGCGCTCACCCTCGTCCAGGTCCAGCGGCGGCACCTCGCGGGTGGGGCCCATGTCCAGTAGCGACCACTCCAGACCGGCGCCCCAACCATTCTCCTGGCGGGCCCAGCCGGTCATCGCCGCGATGACGGCCTCAGCCTCGGCGCCGTCGACGATCACCTGGAAGTGCCGGTCGGCGGCGCCGTCGCGGTGCTCCAGCGTGTAGGCCCCACCGGCCTTGTGCCAGACCTGGGCGAAGACGTCGGGCAGGTCGGGTATCCGATGGACCACCAGGTACCGGTCACCGTCAGTGCCGATCCGCCGGACCAAGCCGGCCAGATCCTCCGCGGACACACGGACGTGCCGCTCCCAGTTCTCCGTCTTCACCACGATCTCGAGCATGCGCAGACTCTGACACACCTCCCTGACAGCAGGACAGGCTCACCCCTCCAGCCGGCGCACCCGCTCGGCGTCGCCGGTGCGCGGGCAGGTGACGCAGGTGTCGGCCGGCCGGATCGTGTAGTAGAGGCAGCAGCCCAGCCGGGTGCGGGTCAGGTGGTGGCTGCGCCCGTCGGTGCCCGGCAGCCGGCGGAAGGCGGCGCCGCCGGGGAACGGCGGCGGGCCGCCGGGCAGGAGGACTGCCGCCTCGGCCACCGCGCGCTCCTCGTCCCCGAGCATCCGGCCCAGGTGCCAGATCCCGGAGACCAGGTCGTCGGTCACCATGCCCCACAGCGCCCGGTCGCCGCGCTTCACGACCGGGCGGAACGCCTCCAGCACACCTGCCGCGTGCGCCACGACGGCTGCCCGCAGCTCGGCCCGAAGCTCCTCCTCCCCCGCCACCACCCGCACCCCCCTCTCTCGCACATTTCCACCACATTCACCACCGGCCGCAGGATCCCCCGCCAGGCACGCGAAGCCCCCCGGCCGCACGGCCAGGTCACCTGACGCCGCCTCGATCCAGACGTCCTCGGGCCGCAGCCGCAGCACCCGGCGGTCCAGGTACCACGGGCCGCTGAGCAGCAGGCAGGCCGACCAGAGGTAGTGGTGCAGCAATCGCGACGCGGCCACGTGCGGTGGCGCCACGCACCCGTACTCGGCCTGGATGCGCCGCACTTCGGCCTCGACCAGCCGCTCCCGCCACCGCGTCAGGTCGGCTGCGGAGACCCACTCCCGACCCACCCGCGACACGGGCGAGGCTCCGCCCTCCAGCACCGACACCCGCAGCGTTCCGCAGGCATCGGTCAACCGCCGGTAGACGTCCGGAGTGTCGAGCACGGTCTCCCCCTCACAACTAAGGTGAGCCTCACCTTACAGGTAGTCAGGGCACGCTCCATTACCCTCACCCACCCAATCGAGCCACTTGGTCAAACTTGACTAAATTAGGGTTGCCTAACCTAAGCTGAGGCCGTGCTGAGAAACGACCTGCCGGCCTCCACGGCCCCGGCGCAGCGTTCTCTGACCGTCCGGCAGTCTCTGCTGCCGGCCGTCGGACTCTGCGTCCTGGTGCTGTGCATCGCCCTGAGCCTTGCCCTCGGATCCCGCCCCCTCCCGCTCTCCACCGTGCTCGACGCCCTGCTCGGCAGCGGCGCCGGCCACGGACGGGACGCGGACGCGGACGTGGTCACCGGGCTCCGCGTGCCGCGCACGATCATCGGACTGGTGGTCGGTGCCGCGCTCGGTGTGGCCGGCGCGGTCGCCCAGGGCATCACCCGCAACCCGCTCGCCTCGCCGACCACGCTGGGCATCAACGCGGGCGCGAGCTTCGCCGTGGTCACCGCGATCTACGCCCTGCACCTGACCCGCCCGGTCGAGTACGTCTGGTTCGCGATCGCCGGCGCCGCCGCCACCGCACTCGCTGCCCAGGCGATGGCCCGTCGCGCCGGCGACCTGGACCCGACCAGGCTCGCGCTCGGCGGCACCGTGCTCGCCGCGGTGCTGACCTCCTGGACCTCGGCCCTGATGCTCACCAGTCGGCGCACCCTGGACGAGGCCCGGTTCTGGCTGGCCGGCTCGCTGGCCGGCCGCGGTCTGGACGTGCTCACCCCCGTCCTGCCGCTGATCGTCCTCGGCCTGGCCCTCGCCTTCGCCGTCGCCCCCGCACTCAACGCGCTGGCGCTGGGCGACGAGAGCGCCCAGGCGCTCGGCGTGCCGGTGACCCGGATCCGGGTGCTCGGCGGCCTCGCCGTCGTCCTGCTGGCGGCGGGCGCGGTCGCGGTGGCCGGGCCGGTGGCGTTCGTCGGACTGGCCGCGCCGCACCTGGTGCGGCTGGTGCTCGGCCCCGACCACCGCCGGCTGCTGCCTGGCTGCCTGATCGCCGGTCCGATCCTGCTGCTGGCCGCCGACGTGCTGGGCCGGGTGGTGGTACGGCCCTCCGAACTGGAGGTCGGCATCGTCACGGCCTTCCTCGGCGCCCCGCTGCTCGCCGTACTGGCGCGGAGGGCGGCCCGGTGACCGTCCTCCCAGTGGCACGGCGAGCAGCCCGCCACCGCACCCTGCTGCTCTGCGCGGCGGCCCTGGCCGCACTGGTCGCCCTGACCGCGCTCGGCCTGAGCTCCGGTCAGGCCTCGATGCCCGCCGGGACGGCGCTGCGCGCGCTCGTCGGCCTGGGCGACCCGGGCGACGTCCTGGTGGTCCAGCAGTTCCGCGCTCCCCGCGTCTTCGCCGCCCTGATCGCCGGCGCCGCGCTGGCCGTCTCCGGCTCGCTGCTGCAACGGCTGTTCCGCAACCCGCTCGCCTCGCCCGACGTGGTCGGGGTGACCGGCGGCGCGTCGTTCGGCGCGGTCCTGCTGCTGGCCACTGGCGCCTCGCAACTGCTCACCCCGCTGGCCGCGTTGGGCGGCGGACTGCTCGCGGCGCTGGCACTGGGCGCGTTCGCCCGGCGCTCGCGGGTGGCGGTCGGCAGCCTGGTACTGGTGGGGCTCGCCGTGCAGGCCGGACTCGCCGCCGCGGTGAACCTGATGATCGTCCGCTTCCCGGCCGAACTCGCCTCCTCCGCCCTCCAGTGGACGACGGGGTCGCTGTACGGCAGCACCTGGCCCGAGGTCTGGGCCGGCGGCGGCGCGGTCGCCGCGGTACTGACCGCCGCCTTCCTGCACAGCCGCCGACTGTCGGTGCTGGACCTGGGCGAGGAGTCGGCCGGCGCACTCGGCCTGACGCCGGCCCGCGCCCGGCTGCACCTCCTGCTGCTGACCATCGCGCTGGCCTCACTGGCCGCCGCGCTCAGCGGCCCGGTCGGCTTCGTCGCCCTGGCCGTCCCGCACCTGGTCCGCTTCCTGGCCGGGCCGCCGACCCCCGCAACCCTGGCCCTCACCGCGCTCACCGGCGGCGTCCTGCTGCTGGGCGCCGACCTGATCGTGCTGCACCTGCTGCCGGTCCACGGCCTGCCGGTCGGGGCGATGACCGCCACCCTCGGGGCGCCCTGGCTGCTCGTCCTGATGATCCGCCGACCCGCCGCCGACCGGAGCACCCCATGACCACCCTGGCGACCGCCACTCGCAACGAACTCGCCACCCACCGCCTGGCCCTGCGCTACGGCAGCCGCACGGTGGTCGACGGCCTGGACCTCACGCTGCCCGGCGGCGCGGTCACCGCCATCGTCGGCCCGAACGCCTGCGGCAAGTCCACCCTGCTGCGCGGCCTCACCCGGCTGCTCGACCCGGCCGCCGGCACCGTCACGCTGGACGGCTCGGACGTCCACCGGATGCCGGCCCGCACGCTCGCCCGGCGGATGGGACTGCTGCCGCAGCAGCCGGTCACCCCCGAAGCGATCACCGTCGAGTCGCTGGTCCGCCTGGGCCGCTACCCGCACCAGCGGATGCTCAGCCCCTGGTCGGCCGCCGACCAGGCCGCGGTCGAGGAGGCGCTGACCCGCACCGGGACGGCCGAGCTGCGCGACCAGCCGGTGGACCGGCTCTCCGGCGGCCAGCGCCAGCGCGCCTGGATCGCCCTGACCCTGGCCCAGGACACCGAGCTGCTCCTGCTGGACGAGCCGACCACCTTCCTCGATCTCCGGCACCAGCTCGAAGTCCTCGACCTGGTCGCCGAGTTGAACACTGACGCGGGCCGCACCGTGGTCATGGTGCTGCACGACCTCGGCCAGGCGGCCCGCTACGCCGACCACCTGGTGGTCCTGCACGAGGGCCGGCTGGCCGCCGCGGGACCGCCCGCCGAGGTGCTGGACGCCGCCCTCGTCGAGGCCGTCTTCGAGGTGCCCTGCCAGGTGGTACCCGACCCGGAGACCGGCACCCCGCTGGTCGTCCCGCGCGCCCGCGCCAGACGGCCGACCACCCACTGACCCCCCAACTACCCGAACCAGGAACTCCCGTGACCCAGCGCACCCCCTCCACCCGACTCCGCACCCTGCCTGCCGCCGTCCTCGCCGTCGCCCTCAGCACCACCCTGCTGGCCGGCTGCGGCAGCAGCGGATCGGGCAGCACCACCGCCGCCGCCTCCCAGGGCTCCACCGCCGGCTTCCCCACCACCGTCAAGCACGCGATGGGCACCGCCGAGATCAAGAGCCGGCCCCAGCGCGTCGTGGTGCTCGACAGCGGCGAGTTGGACGACGTCACGCTGCTGGGCCTGACCCCGGTCGGCGCGGTCTCCCCGCACATGAAGACCGAGGGCGGCTTCCCGTCCTACCTCAGGGGCGAGATCAGCGGCACCAAGGACGTCGGCCCGATGGCGGAGCCCAACCTGGAGCTGATCGCCTCCCTCAAGCCCGACCTGATCCTCTCCTCCAAGGTCCGCCACGAGAAGATCTACGCCCAGCTCAACGCGATAGCCCCGACCGTCCTGGCCGAGACCACCGGCTTCCCCTGGAAGGCCAACCTCGCGCTGTACGCCCAGGCGCTCGGCAGGCAGGACGAGGCGAGGAAGGCGCTGGCCGACTACCAGGCGCGGGCCGCCGAGCTCGGCGAGGCCATCAAGGCGAAGAACGGCGGCGCCATGCCGACCGCCTCGGTGGTCCGCTTCGTGGCCGGCCCGACCCGCCTCTACCAGAAGTCCTCCTTCAGCGGCACGGTCCTTCAGGACGTCGGCCTGGGCCGCCCGGCCTCGCAGAACGTCGACAGCGCGATGCTGGAGGTCAGCCCCGAGCAGGTCGACAAGGCCGACGCCGACCTGGTCTTCGTCACCGTCGCGGACGACCCGACCAAGACCCAGGAGAGCCAGGTCCAGTCCACGCTGGTCTGGAAGAGTCTGAACGCCGTGAAGAACGGCAAGGTCTTCAACGTCCCCGACGAGACCTGGATGTCGGGCATCGGCGTGCAGGCCGCCGACCAGATGCTGAACGACATCGCCAAGGCCGCCGGCGTCCCCGTTCCGCATTAACCCCCCGCCCCGCAGTAACCCTCCCCTCTCACCCACCATGTCGAACGACGAGGCCATCTTGCGGCTCTACCTGCTCGCCCTCAACCCCACCGACTCGGTCACCCAGGGCTTCCTCCCGGCCGCCGCACAACTCGGCCTCGACGTCACCGTCCTGACCGACCACGCCGAGGCGCACCAGCGGGCCTACGCCCAACTTCCCTCACCCCCCGAGGTGCTGGCCTGCGAGGTGCAGGACTTCCGGGAGGTGATCGGCCTGGTCTCCCGCCACCACGCACCCGCCGCCGTCTTCAGCAACAGCGACCACCTGCAGACCCAGACCGCGCTCGCCGCCGACTACTTCGGGCTGCCGGCCAAGGACTGGCGGGCGACCCTGCGGGCCAAGAACAAGGCCGAGCTGCGCCGCCACCTGAGCGCCGGCGGCCTGGACACCGTCTGGTCCGCCGAGTTGACCCCCGGTCAGCACTCGGCCACGCTGGCCGACCCGCCCTTCCCCTGCGTGCTCAAGCCGCGCGAGGGGGTGGCCAGCGAGGACGTCACCCTGGTCGGCGACGCCGCCGAACTGGCCCTGCGCCACCGAGAGATCCAGCACCGCAGGCCCGGCGCGGCGCTGGTCGTCGAGGAGTTCCTCAGCGGCGACCTGCACACCCTGGAGACGCTGGGCGACGGCCGCGAGCGCCGGGTGCTCGGCGGCTTCCGCACCCGCCTCTCGCCGCCGCCGCACTTCGTCGAGGAGGTGCTGGAGTTCGTCCCGGCCTACCCGCAGGCCGTGTTGGACCAGCTGCTCCCCCAACTGGACGCGCTCGGCGTGGGCCTGGGCGCCTGCCACACCGAGTTCGTCCTCCAGGCGGACGGCCGGGCGCGCATCATCGAGGTCAACTACCGGGCCATCGGGGACCAGTGCGACCTGATGCTGGCCCAGATCCTGGAGACCCCGTACTTCGAGCAGGTGCTCGCCACCCACCTCGGCCGCCCGCTGCCCGCCGTCCCGGGCCCCCGCACCGACCGCCGGGCCCGCAACGAGGCGGTCTGCGCCGACCGCGCCGGGACCCTCACCGCCGCCCCCGGCCGCTACGACACCGAGGCCGACGGCGTGCAGCTGGCCTACCGCCCGCTGCGCCCACTGGGCGAACGCCACGAGCACTACCGCACCAACCGCGACTACCTGGGCGTGGTCTGGGCGATCGGCGCGGACCAGGGCGCGGTGGACGCCGCCGTCGCCGGCTTCCTCGCCGCCCACCGCTGGGAGATCACCCCGTGAACCCCCAGGACGAGTTGACACTCCGGGTGCTCGACGCCCTGCTCCGCGAGGACGTCCTCGGCCTGCGCACCCGCAGCACCCCCGTCGACCGGTCGGACGGCCGCTGGCTCCTGGGCCCGCGGTTCGCGCTGCCGGTGGGCCCCGGCGGCTTCCAGTGCGAGTACGCCGTACGGGCACCGCTACTGGAGGCCGACGGCGTCCGCCTGACCGACCTGGACACGATCCTCTCCGCCTGCGCAGCGGCCGCCGCCCCGGCGGACCGACCCGGCTACCTCGCCTTCGCCGAGGAGTGCCGGCAGACCCTGTCCACCCTGCACCTGCACGCCGCCGCCCGGCCCGCCGTGCACGGACGGCTGGCCGAGCGCTACGGCCCCGACCCCGCCGCCTGGACCGGACTCGGCGCCGGCCTGGCCTTCGACACGCTGGCCGCCTATCTGGACCACCCGGTCTATCCGACCTCACGCGGCCGCTCCGACTTGACCGACAGTCAGATCACCTCCTACACACCGGAGTTCCACCCATCCTTCGAGCTGCGCTGGCTGGCCCTGCCGGAGTCGGCGCTGACCGTGCACGGCAGCGCACCGCTGCCGCCCTGGTGGCCGACCCCGGCCGACCTCGGCCTCGGCCACCTCGGCGCCGGCCATCTCACCATCCCCGTCCACCCGTTGTCGGTCGGAGCGCCACTTGACGACGCCCTGCGCGCAGCAGGCCTCACCAACCGCGCCGAACTCGCCGACCACAGCTACCTGGAGGTCGTCCCGACGCTGTCCACACGCACCGTCGCGGTGGCCGCCGACCCCTCCCTGCACCTCAAACTCCCACTGGCCACCGCCACCTTGGGCCTGCGCAACCGGCGGACCATCAAGCCCGGCACGCTCCAGGACGGCGCGGCCGGCCAGCGGCTGCTGGCCGCGGTGATCGCGCGCGAGCCGCGCTTCGGGCAGACCGTGCTGCTCGCGGACGAGCAGTGCTACGCGCACGCCGGCCACGAGCTGCTCGCCGTACTGGCCCGCCGCTACCCGGCCGGACTGGACGAGGCCGTGACGGTGCCGCTGGCCGCCCTGGCAGCCCCCGCGCCGTCCGGCCGGCTGGTCCTGGACCACCTCGCCGACCGCTTCTACGCGGGCGACCCGCTGGCCCTCTACGACGCCCTGCTCACCCTGCTGCTGGACTGGCAGGTCACCCTCTTCGGCCACGGCATCGCCCTGGAGTCGCACCAGCAGAACACCTCCCTGGTGCTCGACCGGACCGCGAACGGCAGCCGCCTGCGCCTGCTCCACAAGGACAACGACGGCCCCCGGATCAACCGAGGCCGCCTCCGCAGCAGCCATCTCCCCGTCAACGAAGCCGAGTTCGACGACACCCGGATCTTCACCGAGGACGACCGCGCACTGACCGACCTGTTCACCACCATCACCGGCCACCTCTGCACGGCCTCGCTCGCCTTCGCCCTCGCCGAGCCCGGCCGCGCACCGCTGGCGGTGACCCTCGGCCTGCTGCGCACCCGGCTGACCGAGGCCCTGGACCGGCTCGGACCGGCCGGCGACCCGCTGCGCGCGGCCCTGCTGGACGCCGACCGGCTGCCGGTCAAGGCGATGGTCACCGCCGGAAGCCTGCTGAGCAAACAGCGCTCGGGCGCGGCGGACATCAACAAGCACTACACCACCGGCCCTAACTACCTGCGCACGGTGGCCTCGTGAGGACTGTCACCGCCAAGGCCCGGGCCACCGCCCGCGGCGAGGCCCGCCCGGCCGGGCTGGAGCGCCGCCAGGTGCACGCCGTGGCGGCCTGCTACTTCGTCGCCTCCTTCGCCGCCCTGGGCCTGCCGCCCTACCTCACGGCGATCCTGCCCGGACTCGGCGACAGCAAGGGCTCCTGGGCCGGGCTGCTCTACATCATGCCCACGATCTTCAGCGCGCTCGGCGCCCCGCTCTGGGGCCGACTGGCCGACCGCTTCGGCCGCAAACGCCTGCTGCTGCGCGCCCAACTCGGGCTCACCGTCTCGTTCCTGCTCGCCGGAGCGGCCGACAGCCTGTGGGCGTTCGCGCTCGCGCTGGTCCTCCAGGGCTTCCTCGGGGGCACCTTCGCCGCCACCAACGGCTATCTGGCCGCCGCCCTGGAGGGCCCGCAGCTCTCCAGGGCGCTCACCCTGATGCAGGGCAGCGCCCGAGCCTCCCTGGTGGCCGCGCCGATCCTGGTCGGCGCGCTCTCCCCCTGGATATCCCCGCACCGCCAGTACCTGCTGATGGCCGTCCTGCCGCTCGCCGCGGCCGCACTGCTGGTCCGGCTGCCCGAACCCGAGCAACCGGCCGACCACCGCGGGCCGCGACAGAACACGGCACACCACCCAGCCATCCCCCTGCGACCGCTCTACGTCTACGAGTTCGCGTTCGTCTTCGCCACCGTCGTCTCCTTCCCCTACCTGATCGCCCTGGTCGACCAGCGCCTGCCCGGGGTGAGCGCGACCGTCTCAGGTCTGCTCTTCGCCCTGCCGCATCTGTGCTACCTGATGTTCGCCTCCCGCGTGCACCGCACCTTCCTGCACCGGCCGCACACCGGCCTCGCCCTCGGCTTCGCGCTCGTCGCGCTCGGCCTGGCCGGGCACGCCCCCGCGCACTCGCTGCTCGCCTTCGTGCTGGTCCGGCTGCTGCTCGGCGCCGGGCTCACCCTCGGCCTGGTCTGCCTCTCGGTGCTCGCCGCCGAGGCCGCCCGCGGCCGGGCGCCGGGCCGGATGTTCGGCACACTCGAACTCATCTCCAAGGGCGGCGCGGTGGCCGCCGGCCTGGCCGCCGCGCTGGCCAACGCCGCCTACGGCGCGGCCGCACCGATCCTGCTCGGCACCGCGGCCGCCCTCGCCGCCGCTGCCCCCCGCCTGTTCACCCACACCCGTTGGAGCCGCTGATGTCCGCCCTGCCGGCCTCGCTTCCCGCGCCCACCGCCACACCCACCGAACTCCCCACCGCCGACCAGGCGGTGGCCCACACCCTGCTCAACTGCCTGCTGCGCGAGGTCTCCTCGGCCGAGCACCAGAGCGCCGTCACCGACGGCCGGCTGCTGATCCGGCTGCCCCGGCGCGGGGTGCTGCTCCGGGTGGCCCTGCGCCGCACCTCACTGCTCGGCGCGCACCGCTTCGTCGGCCCGGTCTGCGAGGAAATCCCGGGCGGTTGGCGGGAGTTGGACTGGCGCGAACTGGCCGAGCACATCCAGGCGGAGCTGACCCTGCGCACCGGTCTGCACAACGAGGAGTTCCTTCACCAACTGGCCTCCAGCCACCAGGGCGTCGCCGCCGCGCTGGCCGGCCGCCCGGCCCCCGGCACCGATCGCTACCTGGAGTCCGAACAGGCCCTGCTGTTCGGCCACCGCTTCCACCCCGCACCCAAGTCCCGTTCGGCCGGCCCGGCGGCCTGGGCCGCCTATGCACCCGAGGCCCGGGCCGTCTTCGCCCTGCGCTACCTCGCGGTGCGCGAGCACCTGATCGCCGAGCAGCACACCGATCCGGCGGCGACCGCCGTCCTGGACGGCCTGTTGCCCCCTCGGTGCGTCCCCGCCGGCTACCGGCTGCTGCCCGCCCACCCCTGGCAGTACGAGCTGCTCGCCGACCACCCGGCCCTGCGGGCCGCTCTCGCGGTCGGCGACGTGCTCGATCTGGGCACCGGCGGACCGCAGTTCGCCGCCACCGCCTCCGTCCGCACCCTGCACGGCGCCGGCGCCTTCCTCAAGTTCAGCCTCAACGTGCGGATCACCAACTGCCTGCGCAAGAACGCCGCGTACGAGCTGACCGGCGCCGTCGCGCTGACCCGCCTGCTGGAGCCGGCCCTGGCCGACCTGGCCGACCGCTTCCCGCACGCAGCGATGCTGCGCGAGCCGGGCTTCCGCACCCTGGCCCTGCCCGGCCCGGACGGCACCCCCGACACCGCACTCTTCGAGGGCTTCGGCCTGATCGTCCGCGAGGACCTGACAGCCCGACTTCGCCCTGGCGTCACCCCGCTGCTGGCCGCCGCCGTCGCCGACGAGTACCCGACCAGCTCGGCGCACATCTCCCGACTGCTGGACGGCGCCGGCCCGCAGGACCTGCTCGCCTGGTGGGCCGCCTACCTGCGGCTGCTCCTGCCGCCCGTGCTGGCCGCCTACTTCGACCACGGCGTGGTGCTGGAGCCGCACCTGCAGAACGTGCTGATCGGCGTGGACGGCGCCGGCCACCCGACCCAGGTGCTCTTGCGCGACCTGGAGGGCACCAAGCTCGTCCCGGAGCGCAACGCCGCGCTGCTGGCGCAGTTGCCGCCGGAGGTGGCCGGCCCGATCGGCTATGACGCGCAGCGCGGCTGGGACCGGGTGGTCTACTGCCTGCTGGTCAACCACGTCTCCGAGCTGCTGGCCGCACTGGCCGACCAGGCCCCGCAGCTCGAACCGGAGCTCTGGGAGCTGGTCCGCTCGACCCTGCGGACCTACGGCGACGAACACGGCTGCCCGCCACGGCTGAACGCGCTGCTCGCGGGCGTGCCGCTGCCGGCCAAGGCCAACCTGCTGACCCGCTGGGAGCGCAAGGCCGACCGCGAGGCCGGCTACGTCCGACTGCCCTCGCCGTTCGCCGCCGACGTGCTGGCCCAGGCCGCCCACGTCCACACCCGGATCCCCGCCGGGAGCGCCCGGTGAACCCGACCCCCGCCGTCCTGGACCGCGTCGCCGCCCTGCCCGCCGACGCCCTGCCCGCCTACCTCTACGACCTCGACGCCCTGCGCCGCCACGCCGCCGCCGTCCGCGCCGCGCTCCCCGAGCGGGTCGAGCTCTACTACGCCGCCAAGGCCAACTCCGAGGCCCCGGTCCTGGCCGCCCTGCGCGACACCGTGGACGGCTACGAGGTCTCCTCCGGCGGCGAGTTGGCCCATCTGCGGGCCACCGTCCCAGGCGCCCCGCTGGCCTTCGGCGGCCCGGGCCGCACGGCGGCCGAGACGGCCCTGGCACTGCGCCCGGGGGTGCACCGCTGGCACCTGGAGAGCGAACAGGAGCTGTACCGGCTGGCCGAGTTGCTGGCAGCCACTCCCGAGGCCGAGGTCGACGTGCTGCTCCGGGTGAACCTGCCGGTGGCCTCGGGCGCGCTGGACTCCGTCGCCCTGGCGATGGGCGGCCGACCCACGCCGTTCGGCCTGGACCCCGAACGGGCCGAGGCCTGCGTGCGGCTGCTCGCCGAACCGCGCTTTCGCCAACTGCGCCTGCGCGGCGTGCACGCCCACCTGGCGAGCGGCCTGGACGCCCCCGAACACCTCGCGGTGGCCGGCCAGGTGGTCACCTGGGCCGTCGACCTGGCCCGGCGCCACCGCTTCGAGCTGGCCGAGGTCAACGTCGGCGGCGGGATGGCCGTCGACTACGCCGACCCGGCCGCCCGCTTCGACTGGCCCGCCTTCGGCGCCGGCCTGGCGCAGCTCCTCGCACCCCACCCAGGTCTTCGGCTGCGGATCGAGCCGGGCCGCGCGCTGACCGCGTACTGCGGCTGGTACGCGACCGAGGTGCTCGACGTGAAGCACAGCCACGGCGAGGACTTTGCGGTCCTGCGCGGCGGCACCCACCACCTGCGCACGCCGGCCACCCGCGGCCACGACCAGCCGTTCGCGCTCCTGCCGGTCGCGGCCTGGCCGCACCCCTGGCCGCGCCCCTTCGCCCGCACCGGCCGGGCCACCCTGGCCGGCCAGCTCTGCACCCCCAAGGACGTCCTGGCCCGCGACGCCCCCGCGCCCGGCCTGCGCGCCGCCGACCGCGTGCTCTTCCAGCTGGCCGGCGCCTACGCCTGGAACATCTCCCACCACGACTTCCTGATGCACCCGCGCCCCGGCTTCCACTACCTGAGCGGTCTCAACCCGTGGGTTGACCCCCCGGTTCCACCCGCGCACCCACCCGCGGGCTGACGACCCACCCCCCGCCCGCGCGGGAAGCTCTTCCCATGAACACCACCGAGTACTGCGTCCAGCTGGTCCTGATCCTCCTCGTCGTGCGCCAGATCAAGGGCGGCAAGCTGGACGCGGCGAGCCTCGTCCTGCCGGTCGTCCTGATCGCCGCCACCGCCGCCTACTACCTGCGGCAGTTCCCGACCGCCGGCGGGGACCTCGGCCTCGAACTGGGCCTGGGCGCCCTGGGCGTGCTGATCGGGGTGCTGTGCGGGATCACCACCCGGATCTGGAACACCGGGCAGGGCGTCTACGCCAAGGCCGGCGTGGTGGCGGCCGCGCTCTGGATCGGCGGCATCGGCACGCGGATCGTCTTCGTCCTGGCCGAGGAGCACACCGGCTTCAGCAAGACCGTCGAGACCTTCAGCCGCAACCAGCAGATCACCGGCGCCCAGGCCTGGGTGGTGGCCTTCGTCCTGATGGCACTCGGCGAGGCCGTCGCCCGCCTGGTGACCATCCGGGTCCGGGCCCGCAGCGTCGGCCGCTCCGGCACGGTGGGCCTGGTCGCCTGATGCACAGCCCCCGGACACCGGAAAGCCCCAGCGCCACCAGGCGCCGGGGCTCCCGGCCGTTTCCCACCCCTGACTGAACCCCCTGCCTCAGGCGCGACCCGCCGCTTGCTGGGTCCGCCGGGAGAGCGAGTCGATCACCACGGCCGCCAGCAGCACCGCGCCGGTGACGATGAACTGGATGGCATTGCTCAGCCCCTGGATGTTCATGCCCGACTGGATCGAGCCGATCACCAGCGCACCGAGCAGCGCCGACCACGTCTTTCCGCGTCCACCGAAGAGGCTGGTGCCGCCGATGACGGCCGCCGCGATGGAGTTCATCAGCAGGTTGCCGCCGCCGGAGGTCTGGCTGGCCGACTGGATCTGCGCGGCGAGGAAGAGCCCGCCGACCGCCGCCATGGTCGAGCAGATCATGAAGACCGAGATCCTGGTCCAGGAGACGTTGATACCGGCCCGCCGGGCACCTTCGATGTTGCCGCCCAGCGCGAAGATCCGCCGCCCGTAGGTGGTCCGGCGCAGCACGAAGTCCAGCACCACGATGAAGATCAGGAAGACCAGCAGCGCCAGCGGCAGTCCCTTGTACTGGTTGAGCGTGTACGCCACCACGAAGCCCACCACCGCCAGCAGCACGGTGCGCACCGCGATGTCGACCGGCGGCCGGAACGGCACCCCCGCCCGCCGCCGCCGGTTGGCGTCGTAGAGCATCGCGCCCAGGTAGAGCAGCACGCCGACCGCCGCCACCCCGTACGCCGCGATCTGCTGCCCGTAGATGGTGCTGTAGAGCCGCGAGACGATGTCGTGGCCGGACAGGTTGACCGTGCCGTTGGCGCCCAGGATCTGGAGCATCACGCCGTTCCAGGCCAGATTTCCTGCCAGCGTGACCACGAAGGCCGGCACGCCGACCTTGGCGAAGAACAGGCCCTGGATCAGCCCGACCAGCGCGCCGCCGACCAGCGCCGCGATCAGCGCCACCCACTCGTTGACGCCGTGCGTGACGTCGAAGACCGCGAAGATCGCCGCGCACAGCCCGCTGACCGAGCCGACCGACAGGTCGATCTCGCCCAGCAGCAGCACGAAGACGACGCCGATGGCGATCATCCCGGTGCCGACGATCTGCTGCGACAGGTTGGACAGGTTCTGCGCCGACAGGAAGCTGCTGTTCAGGCTGCCGAAGACGGCCCAGATGACGATCAGCGCGAGCACCACGGGCAGCGAGCCCAACTCGCCACTACCGATCCGCCGCCGGAACTCCCCCAGGTACCCGGCCACGCCCTGCTCGCGGACGATCAGCCGCGGGTCGACGGCCGGCGCCGCCCCCGGCGCCACCGGGACGGGGGCGTTGACGCCGTCCCGGGACATCCTGTCCTCGGGCAGTTCGCCCCGGTGGAACCCGTCGTCCCCCGGGGTGTTGTGGTCGCTGCTCACCTGATGTCTCCCGGAAAGCCCCGGCCCTCAGGCCGATGAGAAGGGGGTCCGCCCGCCCGGAAGGCGGGAGCGATTCCTTGGCTCGGCGGCAGGGAGCGCCAGAATGAGCCTCGGGTGTTCTGACCGGCCGGGTTGTCAGTGGGCCCCGGTAGCTTGATCTCGTGCACCTCAGATACTCCTATCGGGTCTATCCGACGGTAGGTCAGCGCTCCGCGTTGGCCCGGACTTTCGGGTGCGCGCGGGTGGTGTACAACGATGCTTTGGCGATGCGGAAGGAGGCCCGCAAGGGCGGCCTGCCGCATCCGAGGGCCACCGATGTGCAGAAGCAGGTCATCACGGCCGCGAAGAAGACGGCCGAGCGCGCGTGGCTGGCCTCGGTGGGCGTGGACCCACTGATCCAGTCCCTGCGCGATCTGGACACCGCCTACCGCAACTTCTTCGACAGCGTGTCTGGCAAGCGGCAGGGCCGGAAGGTCGGACTGCCCCGGTTCAAGTCCAAGCGGGACACACGGCAGTCGCTGCGGTTCACCCGCAACGGGTTCCGCATCCGGGGGAACGGGAAGCTGAACCTGGCGAAGATCGGCGACGTGCGGGTGAAGTGGTCCCGGGCCCTTCCCGCCGAGCCGACGTCCGTGACGGTCGTGCTGGAGTCGTCGGGCCGGTACTACGCCTCGTTCGTGGTGGATGTGGAACCGGAGATCCTTCCCCGGCTGGACGCCGAGGTCGGTATCGACCTGGGCCTGACCACGTACGCCGTCCTCTCGGACGGCTCCGTGATCGACAATCCGCGCTTCCTGCGGAAGGCGGAGAAGAAGCTCAAGGCCGTGCAGCGCGAACTCTCCCGCAAGGCCAAGGGAAGCAAGAACCGGGCGAAGGCCAGCAGGAAGGTCGCCAAGGCGCACGCCAAGGTGGCCGACACCCGCATGGACTGGCTGCACAAGAAGACCACCAGCATCATCCGCGAAACCCAAGCGGTGTACCTGGAGGATCTGAATGTGCGCGGCCTGAGCCGTGGCCGTTTGGCCAAGTCCGTCCACGACGCCGGATGGTCCACCTTCCGGCGACTGCTCGAAGAGAAAGCAGCCCGGTACGGGCGGACCGTCGGCATCGTCAATCGTGCGTTCCCTTCCTCCCAGCTCTGCTCGGAGTGCGGGCACCGCGACGGGCCCAAACCCCTCGCTATCCGCGAGTGGGCTTGTACGGCGTGCGGTGTGGTCCATGACCGTGACCTCAATGCTGCTCGAAACATCCTGGCCGCCGGGCAGGCGGACAGACTAAACGCCCCCGGAGGGCCGGTAAGACCCGGTGTGGCAATCCCACTCCAGGCACAGCCTGATGAACGGGGAACCCGCCTCAGCGATCTGACCGGCACGGGTGGCCGTACCGCAGGCGCGGGAGGAGCCCCCGCCCTTCAGGGCGGGGTGGATGTCAATCTTTGCCCTCCGTGCCACGGGCCTTGCGGCGGGTCACGGCGTTGTCCGTGGCGCCGGTGATGGCGGAGATGATCTCTTCCTGGCTGGTCGAGCGCCGGTCGAAGACGCCGTTGTTGCGGCCCAGGCGCAGCACCGCGACCTGGTCCGCGACGGCCATCACGTCGGCCATGTTGTGGCTGATCAGGATGACCCCGAGGCCGCGGTCGCGCAGCCGCTCGACCAGGTCGAGGACCTGGGCGGTCTGCTCAACACCCAGGGCCGCGGTGGGTTCGTCGAGGATGACGACCTTGGGCTCGCCGATCAGCGAGCGGGCGATCGCGACGGTCTGCCGCTGCCCGCCGGAGAGCGAGGCGATCGGGATCCGCACGCTGGGGATCCGGATGGAGAGCGTGTTGAGCAGTTCCCGCGAACGCTTCTCCATCTCGACCTCGTCCAGCACCCCGAACCGCCGGATCTCCCGGCCGAGGAAGAGGTTGCCCACCACGTCCAGGTTGTCGCAGAGCGCGAGGTCCTGGTAGACGGTGGCGATGCCGAGGTGCTGGGCGTCCTGCGGCCGGTGGATGGTGACCGGCCGCCCCTGCCACTCGATGACGCCCTCGTCCGGCTGGTTGACCCCGGCGACGGACTTGACCAGGGTGGACTTCCCGGCGCCGTTGTCGCCCACCAGGGCGACCACCTGGCCCGCCGGGACCTCCAGTTCGATGTCGGTCAGTGCCTGGACGGCGCCGAACCGCTTGGAGATCCCGCGCAACGCCAGGACCGGTGCAGCTGCCGTGGGTGCGACTGTCACGGTACCAACTCCCTTGTCCGACCGAGGTTCTGGACTGGTTCTGGACTAGCTGAGGCCGGCCGCGGTGCAGGCCGAGGCGTACTGCGGCGTGCAGATCTGGGCCACCGTGTAGAGGCCGTCGGCGACCACCGTGGTCTTGATGTTGTCCTTGGTCAGCACGATCGGGGTGATCAGGTCGGAGGGCACCGTCTGGCCGCTGCCGCTGGTCGCGGTGGTCGGCGTCGCGGAGGCGGGCAGCGGCTTGGACTGGGCCAGCGCGACCGCCATCGTCCCGGCCGTGTCGGCCTCCGGCTTGTACGGCTTGTAGATGGACATGGTCTGGGTGTCCACCAGGATCCGCTGCACCGCGTCAAGCTGGGCGTCCTGGCCGGTCAGCGGGACCTTGAGGCTCGCCGCGCTCAGCGCGGTGGCGATGCCGGCGGCCATGCCGTCGTTGGCGGAGTAGACCCCGACCACGCTGGAGGCGCCGATCGCGGTGATCCCGGCGGCGGCCTCCTGGTTGGCGTTGTTCGGGTCCCAGTTCGGCGTGTCGTACTCCTTGCCGATAGTGAGCTTCCCGTCGATGGCGCTGTGCGCGCCCGCCTTGAACTGCGCCGCGTTCGGGTCGGTCGGCGAGCCGTTGATCATGATGATCTTGCCGCTGGAGGCCTTGCCGCTGGAGGCCTTGCCGCCGACCGCGGCCACCAGCGCCGCGCCCTGCAGCTGGCCGACCTTGTTGTTGTCGAACGAGACGTAGGCGTCCACCGGTCCCTGGGCCAGCCGGTCGTAGGCGATCACCTTGACGCCCGCGTCGTGCGCCTTCTGCACGGAGGACTGGATCGCCTTGGCGTCCACGGCGTCCAGGATCAGCACCTGGTTGCCCTTGGTCAGCGCGGTGTCCACCTGGGTCTGCTGGGTGGTCGCGTCCTGGTTCGCGTTGTAGTAGTCGATCTGCGCGTTCGGGTCCAGCGCCTTGATCTGCGCCTCGATCAGCGGCTTGTCGAACTGCTCGTAGCGGGTGGTCTTGGTCTCCGGGAGCAGCAGACCGATCTTGATCGCCGCGGTGGAGCTGCCGCCCGAGGCGGCCGAGCTGCCGGACGATTTCTTCGCGCTGCCGCACGAGGCGGTGACGAGGGCGAGGGAAACCACGGTGGCCGCGATCACGGCACGGGAAAGGCCGAGCTTCAAGGGAACGCCTCCAGACGTCGGGCCCCCCGGCCTCCGAGTCTCTGACGCCCCGTCGGGTCCTGCCACCGCAGCTCGGCCGAACGTGTGCCTGCCCCCGGCCGCCCCCGCCCCCCCAGCCGACGAACCGTCAGCGCCCGACCTCGCCGTCGGGCGCCGACGATCCGCCGGCCGTCACTGCGGCCCGGGCCCGCGCAGCATGTTCAGACGCCGCTGGTACTCCTCGTCGTCGATCTCGCCCCTGGCGTAGCGCTCGCCCAGGATCCGGGCGGCGTCGGGCCCGGGCTCGCGACCGGCCTCGGGCGGGGGCGGTGCCCAGCGCATCGGCGAGGCGCCGGCAGCGGCGACCGACTGGTGCGAGGACTGCCGGCGGTAGATGAGCGCCATCAGGACGACGATCAGGACCAGGAGGACCAAGGCGCCGAGCGCCACCAGACCGAAGCCCCAACCGCCCCAGCCGCCCATCCAGCCACCGCCATGGTGATGCGGAAATCGGTAGTTCATCGCGCGCCGCCTCTCCTGCCCCGCTGCGGGGGCGGACGTCTCCGCAGCACTTTCCAGTGTGCTCCGGGCCCTGCGGCCTGCGGCGATCCCCGCAATGAGAAGTTCCTGAGGTCCTTGACGCGGTGCTTATGCCTCGCCGGGGTGCCAGCGGGGCCACTCGCCGGGCCGGTCCGCCCAGTGGACCTGGTGCGGGTCCTCCAGGTCGATGTCGGGGAAGACCTGCTTGAGGCGGGGCTCGAACTCCTCGGGGGCGAGCGGCTCCCAGCCGACCCCCTTCAGGTGGACGAGGCGGTAGCGACTGTCCGTACGGAACTCCGCGACCTCGACCAGGACGTCGCGCGGGCTGCTGGTGCTGTTCATGGCACCAAGCCTGGGCCGCCAGGCCCCGTGCTGCACCGTCATGCGTCCGTACGGACGCATGACAGGACGCAGGACACACCTCCCGCATCAATGGGATGATCGGAGCAACGCCGAGCCCGCCAGGAGGGACGATGGCCCAGAACGAGCCGCGGCCTCCTTTCTCCGAGGTCCTCGCCGACCGCGAGGCGCGGGAGGTGCTCGCCGCGCTCGGCCGCGCCGACCTGCCGAACGGACTGCTCCCGGCCCTGGACGACTACCACCTGGTCCGGCAGATCCTGGACCGGGCGAGCCTGGGCATCGCCGTCCTCGACCCCGACCTGCGCTACCGCTACGTCAACCGCACGCTGGCCGACATGAACGGGGTGGCCGCCGCCGACCACCTCGGCAAGTGCCTGGAGGACGTCGTCCCGGGCATCGACGTGGCAGCCGCGGAGACTGCGCTGAACTCGGTGCTGGCGGACGGCGAGCCGCGGATGCACACCGTCGAGGGCACCACCGCCTCCGGGCCGGCCACCGAACCGCGCTGGTGGCACAACGCCTACCACCGGCTGGAGGACCGCGACGGTGAGCCGGTGGGCGTGGTGGCGATGGTCCTGGAGATCACCGAGGACCGCCGGATCCGCCAGGCGCTGGACCGCGCCCGGACCCGGCTGGTGCTGCTCGACGAGGCGGCCACCCGGATCGGCACCACCCTGGACGTCGAGCAGACCTGCAGGGAACTGACCCGGCTGCTGGTGCCCCGGTTGGCCGACATCGCCTGCGTGGACGTGCTGGAGACCGACCGGCCGGGCGCCTCCAGCATCCCGACCTCCGCGCTGCGGATGCGCCGGGTGGCGCTCAGCACCACCAGCGCGCTGGTCAAGGCCGGCCGGCAGCTCGGCTCCCCGGGCGTCCTGTTCAGCCCGCAGACCTCGGCCGCGGTCTCCCGCTGCCTGGCCGAGCAGCTGCCGGTGGTGTTCAACTTCCCCTCCGAGCAGGAGATGCTCAGCAACGTCTCGCAGGCCTCCCAGGTGGCGCGCTTCCGCCGTCTCGGCCTGCACTCAGCGGTGTTCGTCCCGCTCACCGCGCGCGGGCAGGTCGTGGGCGTGGTGGTGCTGGTCCGGGCCGGCGACTCCCCCGGGTTCACGCCCGACGAGGTGGAGCTGGTCGCCGAACTGGCCCGGCGCGCCGCCTCCAGCATCAGCAACGCGCAGCGCTACGCCCAGGAGCACGAGACCGCACTGGGGCTCCAGCGGGCGCTGCTCGCCGAACCGATGAGCCCGCACCCGGACGTCGAGTGCGCCAGCCGCTACCTGCCCGCCGGCGCCAGCGCGGAGGTGGGCGGCGACTGGTACGACACGGTGGCCCTGCCGGGCGGCTCGACCCTGCTGGTGGTCGGCGACGTGATGGGACACGGCCTGGACGCGGCCGCGACCATGATCGAGTACCGCTCGCTGGTCCGGGCGCTGGCCCTCCAGCAGCTGCGGCCGAACGAGATCCTCTGCGAGGCCGAGCGGATCGTCGAGGCGCTCGAACTGGAACGGGTGGCGACCTGCCTGCTGGTGCTGATCGACCCGGCCGCCGGGACGTACTCGTTCGCCAGCGCCGGGCACCTGCCGCCGCTCCAACTGGAGCCGGGACGGCCCGCACGGCTGCTGGACGTGCCGGTCGGCCCGCCGCTGGGCACCGGCACCGGCGGCTACCGGCAGCTGACCCTGCCCTACACGCCCGGCCTGACCCTGCTGCTCTACACCGACGGCCTGGTCGAGCGGCGCGGCACGGACATCGAGCAGTCGCTGACCGCCTTCGCGGCGCTGCCGCTGAACCCCTCGGATCCGCTGGAGCACCTGATCGACACGGCCCTGACCGAGCTGGCCGCCGGCCACGGCGAGGACGACGTCGCCGTCCTCGCCGCCCGCCTGACGCCCCCGACGGCGTTCTAGCCCAACACCTGGGCGCGCTCCTCCCGCGCGACCGGCAGCGGCGTGCCGCCGGCCCGCCCGCGCGAGCGGTGCGAGAGCGCCAGGTAGACCAGCGCCGCCACGGCGCCCGAGAGCAGGAAGCTGACGTCGATCCCGCCGGTCATCGGGAGCAGCGGCCCCTGGTAGACGGGGGTGTCGACCGAGCAGAGGCCGACCGCGCCGCCCAGCACCCAGGCGACGGTGGCGGGCAGGTTCCAGCCGGCCTTGTACCAGTAGATCCCGCCGCGGGTCCGCTGGTTGAGCACCTGGAGCGAGGGGCGGTCGTAGTCGCCGCGGCAGCGCCGGAAGCCGATCAGGGTGATCACCGCCCACGGCGTGCCGATCGCGGTGAGGATCAGCACGAAGGAGGTCACCGCGTCCTGGGCGCTCCAGACGAAGTGGCCCAGGAAGACCAGCAGGGTGGCCATCGCGGCCACCACGTAGGTGGCCTGCAGGCGGGTGGCGCGCGGCAGGATCGCGTCCAGGTCCAGGCCCATGCTGTAGAGCATCAGGCCGGAGTTGCCCGCGCTGCCCATCAGCCCGTTGACCAGCAGCGGCAGCAGGAACCAGGCCGGCGCGCCGGCCAGCAGCCCGCCCACGTAGTTGCTGCCCGCGCCGGTCGCGACGGCGGTGAAGGTGCCGAACAGCTGCGGAATCAGCAGGCCGAGGAAGAGTCCGGCACCGGTCGCCCAGAGCACCTTGCGGCTGGAGTGCCGGGCCGGGGAGACGTACCGGGTGTAGTCGCCCAGCAGCGTGATGAAGGCGATCGGGCCGCTCAGCCCGGCCGAGACCACGGCCAGCAGCCAGGTCTGCCAGAAGCCGCCCAGCAGGTAGTGGCCGTGCAGGGAGGCGTGGAAGTGCGGGGCGAAGGCGAACAGGCCCAGCACCAGCAGCACCGACATGCACCACATCAGCCACTTCTCCAGCTTCAGCAGCAGCTGGTAGCCGAAGACCGCGAACGTCGCGCTGAGCGCGGCCAGCACGGTGTACGTGACCACGTAGGCCGGTCCGTGGGCCGGCAGGCCGACCATCCGGTTCAGCGCACCGACCACCACGTCGCCGCCCACCCAGAGCGCCAGCGCGGTGTAGCCGAGCGAGAGCAGCAGGCCCACCACCGACCCGATCAGCCGGCCGCGTACGCCGAAGTGCGCGCCGCTGCTGGTGGAGAGGTTGGTGGCGCTGCGCAGCGAGACCAGGGCCAGCGGCGCGACCAGCAGGATGCCCACCGCCGTGCCCAGGATCAGCGCGGTGCAGCTCGCCCAGAAGGAGAGGCCGAAGGAGACCGGGAGCCACCCGAAGACGACCACACCGAACGCCAGGTTGGAGCCGATCAGGATGCTCAACACGTCCCGTGGAGTGCTGGTGCGCTCAGCGTCGGGGATGGTGTCCACGCCGTGTTGCTCGATGAGGCTGTGGCCTGGGCCGTTCGCTGCGGAGCCGTCGGGGGACGCGGAGCCGTGGTTCATCGGTGCCTTTCTGACATTCAGCCGCTCCGGCGGGTGCAGGTGCCGGGGCGGTCGTCTATCAGCGTGGCCCAAACGGGCGAGCGAACAGAATCGGCCGAATGTCTGATTCAGGCCGATTGATCCGCGGGTCCCCCGTAGCTTTCTCCAGCCGCTACTCCTCCTCCTCGTGCTCCGCCCGGACCGCGCGCTCGGCTGCCGCCTGGGCCGCCTGCACCTCGGCCTCCACCTCCTCGGCCGGACGACGCACGACGGTGCCGCCGTACCGCGCGGCGATCGCGTCGGCGGTGTCGGGGGTGTGCTCGCGCAGCTCGGCGATCAGCAGGCTGCCGCCCTCGGCGAGGCCGCTGCTGTAGACCATCAGGCCCTCGGCGGCGTCCTGGAAGTGCTGGATCTCGGCCGCGCCGCCCAGCATCGTGCCGGCCGTCCACCCGAGGAAGACGCCGAGCGGACCACCGAGCAGGCCGACCAGGCCACCGACCACCCCGCCGGCCACCGTCGCCGCGCCGGCTCCGCGCACCCAGCTCTCGGGCACGTCCAACAGCCCGTCGACGGACCTCTCCAGCACCGCGGCCTGACGGACCCCGTGCACCTCCTTCACCTCCTCGTAGGCGGCGCGGGCACTGCCCCCGTCCTGGAAGGTGACGAAGAGCATGGTGTGGGTCTCGGGCATCAAAAGGGCCTCTCGACGTGCCGTGCAAGCTGTATCGGCACCTTAGACCGACTGCTACGGGGTATTCCGTCACCACCGGTCCGCGACACGACGATCGAAGGCGGTCGAGACACACGTGACAGAAGCCGTACAAGCTGACAATCGGACCATGACGCTCCGAGCCGCGTTCTCCGATCCCGTCCGGTACGGTTCGCTGGCCGCCGGCGCGCTCCCCGTGCTGGCCTTCCCCCCGCTCGACCTGGAGGCGCTGGCCTGGGTGGCGCTGGTGCCCGGGCTGCTGCTGATGCAGCGCGCCCCGCACGCCCGGGAGGCGGCGGTGCGCGGGTGGTGGTTCGGCACCGGGTTCGTGCTGACCGCGATGTACTGGCTGGTCCCCACGGTCGGCCCCGGGCTGCTGCTGATCGCGGCGCTGTTCGGCGTCCTGCAGGGCGGCGTGGGCCTGGCGGTCTGGACGCTGCTGCGCCCGCCGCTGACCCCCGGCCGGGCCGGCGCGGCGCTGGTGGTGGTCCCGTCCGCCTGGGTGGTCAGCGAGTTCGCCCGCTCCTGGCAGGCGCTGGGCGGGCCGTGGGCGCTGCTCGGGGCCACCCAGTGGCGCCACCCCACGGTGCTCGCGCTCGCCTCGATCGGCGGCGTCTGGCTGGTGAGCGCGGCCGTGGTGACGGCCAACACCGGTGTGCTGATCATCCTGCTGGCGGACCGGCTACCGGTCCGCACCACCGGCGCCGCGGCGACCGCCCTGGTGCTGCTCGCCGGACCGCTCGGCTTCTGGCTGCAACCGGGCCCGGTGCCCGTCCGCTACGAGAGCGTCGCACTGGTGCAGCCGGGCGTGCTGCCCGACGTCGCCACCCGCTTCGACGCCTCCGCCCGGATCACCGCCGACCTGCCGGGACCCCGCCCGGACCTGATCGTCTGGGGCGAGAGCAGCGTCGGCACCGACCTGACCCGCGACACCGCGACGCTCGCCCGGCTGCGCGCACTCTCCGCCTCCGCCGACGCCGAACTGCTGGTCAACGAGGACGCCCGGAAGGCCGACGGGACCATCTCCAAGGACGCCGTGCTGATCGGCCCCGACGGCATCCGGGCGCGCTACGCCAAGATGCGCCTGGTGCCGTTCGGCGAGTACATCCCGCTGCGCCCACTGCTCGGCTGGATCGCCGGGATCAGCCGCGCCGCCGCCGAGAACCGCACCCCGGGCACCTCGTTCCACCTCTTCGACCCCACCGACCGGACCGGACGCCAGCTCCCGCTCGGGGTGCTGATCTGCTTCGAGTCGGCCTTCCCCGACATGGCCAGGACGGCCGCCGACCAGGGCGCGCAGCTGATCGTCTACCAGTCCGCGACCTCCAGCTTCCAGGACACCGCGGCCCCCGACCAGCACGCCTCACTGGCCGCGCTGCGGGCCGCCGAGACCGGACGACCGGTCGTGCAGGCGGCGCTCACCGGCGTCTCGGTGGCCTTCGACGCGCAGGGCCGCCAACTCGCCCGCTACGGCACCGGCCGCACCGGCGCCCTCACCGTGCGCCTCGCACTGCCCGACGCCCGCTCGCGCACCTGGTACGACCGGGTCGGCGACGTGGTTCCCTGGACGGCCGTCCTGGTCAGCGCCTGCGCGACCGCCCTGGCGCTGCGCCCCGGCCGCCGCCGGCACCCGCAGCCGCTCGGCCCCGAGCGCGTACCGGCGACCCCGGTCCCGTAGGACTCAGGTCTTGCGCGCGCGGCTGGGTTGGACCCGGGGCGGCTCGCCCGGCGCCTTCGGGTGGTCGGGCGGGTACGGCAGCTCGCCCAGACCCTCGTCGCGTGCCTGCCGCGCGGCCAGCTCCAGGACGGCCTCCAGGCCGAAGGCGTGCTCGGCCAGCTCCGCGAAGGGATCGCCCGAGGCGGCGAGCCGGGCCGGCACGGTGCGGAGCGTGAAGTCCAGCGGCGTGGCGCCGTCCAGCTCCTCCCAGGCCAGCGGCGTCGAGGCGGTCGCCTCCGGCCTGGCGCGCAGCGAGTACGCGGAGGCGATGGTCCGGTCCCGGGCCATCTGGTTGTAGTCCACGAAGACCTTCTCGCCGCGCTCCTCCTTCCACCACGCGGTGGTGACCGCCTCCGGCATCCGGCGCTCCAGCTCCCGGCCCAGCGCGATCGCGGCCCCGCGCACCTCGGGGTACGTCCAGTCGGGCCGGATCGGGACGTAGACGTGCAGGCCGCGCCCGCCGGAGGTCTTGGGCCAGCCGCGCAGGCCGTGCTCGTCCAGCACCACCCGCAGCTCGTGCGCCGCCCGGACGGCGTCGCGGAAGTCCGTCCCGGGCTGCGGGTCCAGGTCGAGCCGCAGTTCGTCGGGGCGGTCGGTGTCGCCGCGGCGGACCGGCCAGGGGTGGAAGGTCAGGCAGCCGAGGTTGGCGGCCCAGAGCACGGCGGCCGGCTCGGTCGGGCAGATCTCGTCGGCGAAACGGCCGCTGGGGAAGGCGATCCGCGCGGTGGGCAGCCAGTCCGGCAGGCTCTTGGGCGCGCGCTTCTGGTAGAAGAACTCGCCCTCGACCCCGTCGGGGAACCGCTGCAAGGTGGTCGGCCGATCGCGCACCCCGCGCAGCACCGCCTCGCCGACGGCCTGGTAGTACTGGGCGACGTCCAACTTGGTGAACCCCGGAACGGGGTAGTACACCTTGCCCGGGTTCGAGATCCGCACGCTGCGCCCGCCGACCTCCAGCTCCACCGCTTCAGCCATGCCTCCACGGTAGGTCCGCACCCGGAAAGCGGCGCGACATGCAGATACGCAACCGGCGACGCACCATCGGAGGATGGACCTCCCGATCATGCCGCCGGTCGAGCCCATGCTGGCCAAGGCGGTGGACGAGATTCCCGCGGGCATGCAGTACGAGGCCAAGTGGGACGGATTCCGCTCGATCGTCTTCCGCGACGGCGCGGAGGTGGAGTTGGCCAGCCGCACCGGCAAGTCCCTGACCAGGTACTTCCCCGAGCTGGTGACCGCACTGCGCGCCGAGCTGCCGGAGCGCTGCGTGCTGGACGGCGAGATCGTCCTGGCGCACGACGGGCGGCTGCACTTCGAGGAGCTCCAGGAGCGGATCCACCCGGCGGCCTCCCGGGTCCGCACGCTGGCCGAGCGCACGCCCGCCTCGTTCGTCGCCTTCGACCTGCTGGCCCTCGGGGACGTCCTGCTCACCGAGCAGCCGCTGTCCGCCCGGCGCGACGCGCTGGTGGCCGTCCTCGCCACCGCCGGTCCGCCCGTGCACACCGCTCCCGCCACCACCGACCGGGAGCTGGCCCGCAGCTGGTTCACCCGCTTCGAGGGCGCCGGCCTGGACGGGATCGTGGCGAAACCGCTCGATCAGCCGTACCGGCCGGGAGTGCGGTCGATGTTCAAGATCAAGCACGGCCGCACCGCCGACTGCGTGGTGGCCGGCTACCGCGACCACAAGGACGGCGGCGGCGCCGGCTCGCTCCTGCTGGGCCTCTACGACGCGGCGGGCGTCCTGCAGCACGTCGGGGTCTGCTCCTCGTTCACCGCGGCCCGCCGCCGCGAGCTGGCCGAGGAGCTGGCGCCGCTGCGGATGGCCGATCCGAGCGGCCACCCCTGGGCGGCCTGGACGGACGACTCCGCGCACGAGAGCGCCCGGCTGCCCGGCGCGCCGAGCCGGTGGAGCGGCGGCAAGGACGCCACCTGGGTGCCGCTGCGCCCCGAACGGGTCTGCGAGGTCGGCTACGACCACATGGAGGGCAGCCGGTTCCGGCACACCACCCGTTTCAAGCGCTGGCGACCCGACCGGGCGCCGGAGAGCTGCGACTACCGGCAGCTGGAGGAGCCGGTCGGCTACGACCTGGCCGAGCTGCTCGCCACCCGTCCCCGGGCCTGAGCGCGCGAGATTTGGCACCATCGTTACAGGGGGTCGCAAGACCGATGAGGTGAGCGCGGATGTCCAACGACGCGATCGTGCTGCTCAAGGAGGACCGCAAGGAGATCCTCCGGCTGTTCGGGGCCTACCGTGACTACCTGGCGCAGCGCGCCACCGGGGCGGCCGACGACGCGGCCGGATCCGACCTCGCGGATCGGATCGTGCACCTCCTCACCGTCCACACGTACCTGGAGGACGAGGTGCTGTACCCGCGGCTGCGCGCCCTGCTGTCCGACCCCGAGAACGAGGTGCTGCGCAGCTACCGCCTGCACCGCACGGCCGACGAGCTCTGCGAGGAGCTCGGTGCGCGGCCCGACGGCGAGTCGCCCGAGGCCCGGGCGGCGCACGACACCCGGGTGCTGGAGCTGATCGACACGGTCAGCCGACACATCGAGGCGGAGGAGCGCGACTGGTTCCCGCTGGTGCGGGCCAGCGTCAGCCGCAAGACGCTCCAGGAGATCGGCACCCAGCTGATCGCGGTCCGCGAGACCGCCCCACGCCCGCCGTCGAGCCCGCCCGGTTTCCCGAGCGCCCCGACGGGCAATCCGCCCATAGAGGACTAACCACCGCAGACCACCCCCGGCACCGAGGAGGCATCCCCATGCGAATCTCCGACTTCCCGCCCGGCACCCACCAGGGCATCGCCGCCGGCGACCTCATGGGCGACCGCCTGCTGCACGAGCTGGAGCAGCTGCACCGGACCAGGCACGAGACCTTCCTGTACGGCTCCGACGAGGCGCTGCGGCGGCACACCGAGCGGACCGCCGAGCTGGAGGCCGAGTACCTGCGCCGCTTCCCGATCCGGATGGTCACCGCCGGCCGCACCCGGGCGGGAGCCCGCGCACGGGAGGCCGCCGCCCGGGCCGAAGCCTCCCCCCACTGAGGGCGGGCCGGAGCGATGGCGCACGACGCCGCGAGCAGGCAGCAGCGCGAGATCCTGCGGCTGCACACCGAGGCACTCGCCTCCTTCGGCCGCCGGGTACACCTGGTGGCCGCCAATCAGTGGACGGCGCCGACGCCGTGCAGCGAGTGGTCGGTGTACGACCTGGTCCACCACCTCACGGTCCAGCAACTGTGGGTACCCAAACGGCTGATGGGCGCAGCCGCCGGCGAACCGCCGGCCGGCGGGCGCGGCGACGACCTCGCGGCGGCCTGGACGGCGGCGGCCGACGCGGCCCGCGAGGCGTTCGCCGTCCCCGGCGCACTCGACCTGACCGTCCATCTGCCCGGCGGCGACCGCTCCGCGCTCGACTACTGCGCCGCACTGATCACGGACGCCACCGTGCACACCTGGGACCTCGCCCGCGCCACCGGCGGCGACACCCATCTCGCCCCCGAACTCGTCGAGTTCGCCCTCCACGAGGCCACCCGCCAACGCGACCGCCCGCCCAGCCCGGCCCACTACGCCCCCGCCGTCCCCACCGCCCCGAACGCCGACCCGCAGACCCGCCTGCTGGCCCTCCTCGGCCGCCGACTGGGCGCCTGCTCCGAGGTCGACCCCGAGTTCACCTGGTAGCCCCTCACCTCACCCCACGTCACCGCCCACCCGGGTATCCGCTCCCGATACCACCCGGTCGGAGTGACGTGGGCTCAGTCGTGTACCGTCTGGCGATCCAAGGCCGTGTGGCCGGTTCCGGGTTCAAACCGCCTGGTCGACGCCTTGAGAACAGCACGCACCACCATTTCCAGGGAGCAACCCTCAGTGCACCGACCTCTCCGCAGGACGCTTCCGGCGCTGGCAATCGCCGGTATAGCCCTCGCCACCCCGCTCGCCTTCGCCACCTCGGCGCAGGCCAAGCCGTCGAACCAGTGCTCGTCGGTCGGCGTCGAGTACTCGACGGACGGCGGCCAGACCTGGTCGCAGGCCGGCCGAGTGGGCCAGCCGTACACGAAGTTCGTCGTCCGCCTCACGGAAACCCCGGCCGACGGGTGCGAGTACAAGGTGTCGCTCGCCTCGTACAGCACCCAGGGCCCGAGCTGGTCGACCTCCGGCACCCAGACCTTCCTGGGCTGGGACACCACCACGCTCGACAAGAAGCAGCCCAAGGCGACGCTGGACGTCAGCAGCCACACCCCGCCGTGCTTCGGCCAGATCGACCTGTACGGCACGGGCGTCAAGCACGACGGCATCACCGGGCCGCTGCCCAAGTACCCGGACGCGGTCTTCCCGAAGGACCTGATCACCGCGTGGAACGGCGGCACCGCCTGCACCACGCCCACCCCGCCCATCACCCCTCCCACCCACCCCACCCCGCCCGTCACCCCGCCGAGCCCGCCCGTCGCACCGCCGAGCGGCTCGACCAGCACCCCGCCGGCCGGCCCCACCAAGACGCCGTCCGCGTCGCCGTCGCCGTCCTCCTCCACCTCGGCTTCGGCGAAGCCGTCCGGTAGCCCCAGCGCTCCGGCCTCCTCCGCCGCAGCCACCGTGCCGTCGGGTAGCCCGAGCACGCCGGCCACGACGGCCCAGCCGGTCGGCACCCCGGCGATCGCCCCGGCCTCCACGACCCCGACCGGCCTGGCCTTCACCGGTACCAACGGCTCCGCGCTCGTCGGCGTCTCGATCGGCGCGGCCGGTCTGCTCGTCGTCGGCGCCGGCGCGGTGGTCCTCACCCGCCGTCGGGCCGCTCACCGCTGATCCGGTAGCAGCTCGCAGCACCTAGCGGCCCGTGGCCACCGGAGGGGATCCGGTGGCCACGGGCCGCTTGCGCTGTCCGCCGCACCGGCTACGCCTGCCCCGCCGCCCGGGTCGCACGGCTGCCCAACTCGCGCAGGTGGCCGGCGAGTTCAGCCGGCTCCTCGACCCGGAACTCGCAGCCCAGCATCAGCAGCCGGGCGGCCAGCCACTCCAGCGTGTCGGCCTCCGTGCGCAGCCGGCACCGCCCCTCGCCGAGCCCCTCCAGCACCAGCCCGGCCCCGGCCCCGCCGAGCAGGCGCTCAGCCTCCTGAACCGGCAGCTCCAGGACGGCCGTCGCCCGGTAGGTCCGCGCCCGGTTCTGCAACTTGCGGCTGACGTACGCCGCCGCGTCGTCGCCGCCCGGCAGCGTGCGCGGCTCGGTCCGCGCACCGGTGGGCATCGGGTCGCTCAGCCGGTCCATCCGGAAGATCCGCCAGTCGTCGCGGTCGTTGTCGAAGGCGACCAGGTACCAGCGGCGCCCGGTGGCGACCAGCCGGTGCGGCTCGACCAGGCGGCGGCTCACCGTGCCGTCGCCCGTCCGGTAGCCGAACCGCACCCGCTCGCGTCCGATCACCGCGGCGGCCAGCACCGTCAGGTCCGCCGGATCGACGCGCGGGCCGCCGCCGGCCAGCGGGACGGTCGCCGCGTTCAGCGCGCCCACCCGGTGGCGCAGGCGCGAGGGGAGCACCTGCTCCAGCTTGGCCAGCGCACGCACCGCGGCCTCCTCGATGCCGCTCACAGCGGCCCCCGCCGCCGTCCGCAGGCCGACCGCGATGGCCACCGCCTCCTCGTCGTCCAGCAGCAGCGGCGGCATCGCCGCACCGGCGGCCAGCCGGTAGCCACCCACCGCGCCCAGCGTCGCCTGGACGGGATAGCCCAGGTCGCGCAGCCGCTCGATGTCGCGCCGGATGGTGCGCGGGCTCACCCCGAGCCGTTCGGCCAGCTCACTGCCCGGCCACTCGCGCGGGGTCTGGAGCAGGGACAGCAGTTTCAGCAGACGGGCCGGTGTGTCGCTCACGGGATCCAGCATCGCAGGCATCTGGGACAGGAACTGACCTAGATGGGGTCTACCGTCGGGGCCGAAGCAACGCAGACCGTCCCGAAAGGCCAGTACCCATGAGCGCCACCGTCCCGATACCCGCCGCCGATCCGGTGTCAGCGGCCGGCGACCGCCGCCGCTGGATCGCCCTCGCCGTGGTGATGACCGCGTCCTTCATGGACCTGGTCGACGTCACCATCGTGAACATCGCCGTCCCCAGCATCCAGCACCACCTCGGCGCCTCGTTCAGCGCGATCCAGTGGGTCACCGGCGGCTACGCGCTGGCCTTCGCGATCGGCCTGATCACCGGCGGGCGGCTCGGCGACATCTACGGCCGCAAGCGGATCTTCCTGATCGGCATCGCCGGCTTCACCCTCGCCTCGGCGCTCTGCGGCTTCGCCGGCGACCCGGCCGTCCTGGTGGCCACCCGGATCCTCCAGGGCGCCACGGCCGCGCTGATGGTCCCGCAGGTTCTCGCGATCATCCACGTCACCTTCCCGGCCCATGAGCGCGGCAAGGTCTTCGGACTCTTCGGCGCGATGATCGGCCTGGGTGCGGTCTCCGGCCCGCTGCTCGGCGCCCTGCTGACGGAGTGGAACCTCTTCGGCCTGGAGTGGCGCCCGATCTTCCTGATCAACCTCCCGGTCGGCATCGCCGGCCTGCTGCTCGGCCACCGCTACGTCGTGGAGTCCCGGGCCCCGCAGTCGCTGCGCCTGGACCTGGTCGGCATGGCGCTGGCCGGCCTCGGTCTGCTGATGCTGCTCTACCCGCTGACCCAGGGACGCGAGTCGGGCTGGCCGCTGTGGGGCTTCGTCTCGATGGCCTGCTCGCCGCTGGTCCTGGCGCTCTTCGTCCGGTACGAGCGGATCAAGACCCGCCGGGACGGCTCGCCGCTGGTCGAACTCTCGCTCTTCCAGGTGCGCAGCTTCGCGGCCGGCGTGGGCGTGCAGCTGACCTTCGGGGTGGTCTGCGGCATCTTCTTCCTGGTCTGGACCCTGTACATGCAGCTGGGCCTTGGCTGGAGCCCGCTGCGCGCCGGGACGACCGGCATCCCGTTCTCGATCGCGGTCTCCGCCGCCGCAGGACTGTCCGTGGCCAAGCTGGTACCGAGGTTCGGCCGCAAGGTGCTCCAGGCCGGCGCACTGGTGATGGCGGTCGGCGCGCTGATCTACCTCGCCGAGGCGAACCGCTACGGCGCCGGCATCCACCCGTGGCAGATGGCGCTCCCGCTGGTCGTGATGGGTGCGGGGATGGGCCTGGTCGTCGCGCCGCTGACCGACTCGGTGCTCTCCGACGTGCCGCGCGAGCACTCCGGCTCGGCCTCCGGACTGATCAACACGACCCAGCAGCTGGGCAACGCGCTGGGCCTGGGCCTGGTCTCGGTGGCCTTCTTCACCGTGGTGGACCACGCCGACTTCGCGCACTCCTCGGTGTCCGCGGTCTTCACCGACGCCTTCACCCACGCGCTGTGGTGGGTGGTCGGCGGCCTGCTGGCGATGTCCGCGCTGCTGCTCGCGCTGCCGCCGAAGGCCCGTCCGCACACCGACGAGGAGGCGGACCAGGCGCCCGCCGACCAGGCTCAGACCCAGGCGCTCCCGGTGGGCTGAGCCAGCCGAAGCCGTCCGGGCCGCGGGTTCTCCAGCAGCTCGGACGGCGGAACCACCAGCACCTCGCACCCGGCGTGCGCCTTGCAGTAGCGGGCCACCGGGCCGAGGTGCCGGTGCAGCCGGCCGGGCCGGCCGCTGCCGACGACCAGCAGGTCGGTGGGGCGGTCGGCGGCGGCCAGCAGCGCCTGCGCGGCCTCGGCCCTGAGCACCTCGGGGTGGATCAGCAGGCCCGACGGGTAGCCGCCGAAGGCCTGCTCGAAGGCCGCGTCCAGCCGCCGGCGCGCCTGGCTCTCCGGGTCGTCGAACGGCCGCAGCACCTCGTCCGCCCGCTGCCAGGCGGCCACCGGCACCAGCACGGCGCCCAGCCGCCCGGCCTCGCCGACCGCGCGGTAGAGGGCCGCCAGACTGCTCGCCGAGCCGCTGAGGCCGACCACGACCCGCCTGCCCTGTGCCGTGTCGATTCCGGCCATCTCGATCGCTTCCTCTCCGCGCCCGCCGATCCCCGGGTCCACCTCCATTGGAGCCCCGAACCGCCGGGCCCGCGCTGCCTCTTGACGCCTGCCGTACGCCCGGCCCGCAAGCCTTGACGCGCCCTTGACGCCGGGTCAGGCGTCCCGGTGCAGGAGCAGCATCGCCGCGTCGTCCTCGGCGTCCAGCCGCTCGCTCAGCGTGTCGCGGACGTGGTCGGCGAGCGCGGAGAGCGGGGTGGGACCGGTCGCGAAGACCGCGGCCAGCCGGTCGAGGCCCTGGTCGAGGTCCTCGCCGGGCCGCTCCACCAGGCCGTCGCTGTAGAGCAGCAGGGTGGAGCCCGGCGCCAGGTGGAAGGAGGTCCGGGGGTAGGACGGCGGCCCCAACTCGGCCGGCAGTCCCAGCGGGGGCCCGCCGGCCACCTCGATCCGCTCCACCGTGCCACCCGCGTGCCGCACCAGCGGCGGCAGGTGGCCGGCGTTCGCGGCCCGGACCGCGCCGGTGGCGAGCGACACCTGCGCGTACAGGCAGGTGGCGAACCGGTCCGCGTGCAGCTCGGTGAGGAACGCCGAGGCGCGCATCAGGACGCTCTCGCTGCTGTGCCCCTCGGCCGCGTACGCCGTCATCGCGATCCGCAGCTGGCCCATCACGGCGGCCGCCTCGGTGTCGTGGCCCTGGACGTCCCCGATCGCCACGCCCACGCCGCCGCCCGCCAGCGGCACCGCGTCGTACCAGTCCCCGCCGATCCAGGTGCCCACCCGGGCCGTCCGGTAGCGCACCGCCAGGCTGCCGCCGGTCAGCGACGGCAGCCGCCGCGGCAGCATCGCGCTCTGCAGGCCCGCCGCGATCTCCCGCGACTGGTCCACCAGCATCGCCCGCTGGAGGGACTGCGCGATGGCGCTGGAGAGCGCGGTCAGCAGGGTGCGGTCCTCGCTGTTGAAACCCCGCTTGCCCTCGTAGACCAGCGCGATCGCCCCGACCGGGCGGCCCTGCGCGACCAGCGGCAGGAAGGCCGCCGCCGTGGCGCGGCTGTCGCCCACGTACGGGGCCAGGAGCGGGTAGCGGCGCAGGAAGACCGTGCGGGAGGTGAAGAAGCTCGGCTCGCCGGAGCGCACCACGTCGTTGAGCGGCCAGGGCTCGGACAGCCGGGCCCGCTGCACGGCGCGCACCCGCACGTTGACCTCGCCCACCGCGCCGACCAGCCGCAGCCGTCCCTGGTCGATCACGCCCAGGGTGATGCCCTGGGTGCCCAGCCGGCGCATGCTCTGGTCGCCGGTCAGCACGTCCACCACGTCCTGGACGGTGAGCGCCTCGCCCAGCGCCCGCGCCACCTCGCGCAGCGCGTCCTCCTGGTGGCGCCGGTCGTCCTCGGCCATCAGGCGCAGCGCCGAGTGCGCGAGCTCCTGGGTCGCGTCGCGCACCACGCCGACCACCCGGATCCCCGGCCGGGCCGGGTCGCGGACCACCTGGCCCTGGGTGTGGGTCCAGCGCAGCGAGCCGTCTCGGCGGCGGATCCGGAAGTAGCTGCTGTAGGCGTCGCTGCGGCCCGCGACGATGTCCTCGACGAGTGCGAACAGCCGGGTCTCCTCCTCCGGCGGGATCCGCTGGGCCAGGTCGTCCGCCGTGCCGTCGTACTCCTCCGGACGCAGGTCGAAGACCCGCAGTCCGACGGCGTCCAGCGTGAAGCGGCCAGTGGCCGGGACCCACTCGAAGCAGCCGATCCCGGTCGCCGCCATCGCCTCGGACGCATCGACGTGCGCGGCGGGCTCCTCGCTCACTGACTCTCCGCCCGTCGGTAGCACAGAACGGACATCACACCCAGAACGTACCGCGCGCGCACCGGCCGCGCGCGACGCCCTGTAGCGCCGTGCGGCCGTGTCCCGCAGGATCGGATCGTGATCGGATCCTGGAGATGACACCGCGTCGTATCCCGCCCGCCGGCAGTCTGCGCCTGGCCAGCCGCCAGGGGCGCTGGGTGGTCCTGGCCGCCGCGCTCGGCTCCGGCATGGCGATGCTGGACGGCACCGTCGTCAACGTCGCGCTGCCCCGGATCGGCGCCGACCTCGGCGCCTCGCTGGCCTCCCTGCAGTGGACGCTCAACGCCTACCTGCTCACGCTGGCCGGCCTGATCCTGCTCGGCGGCGCACTCGGCGACCGCTACGGGCGGCGCCGGGTCTTCGTGATCGGCGTCTTCTGGTTCGCCGCCGCCTCCGGCCTCTGTGCCCTCGCCCCCAGCGTCGGCGTGTTGATCGCCGCGCGTGCTCTGCAGGGCATCGGCGGCGCGCTGCTCACCCCCGGCTCGCTCGCCCTGCTGCAGGCCACCTTCCACCCCGACGACCGCTCGGCCGCGGTCGGCGCCTGGTCGGGCCTGGGCGGGGTGGCCACCGCGGTCGGCCCCTTCCTGGGCGGCTGGCTGGTGGACGGCCCCGGCTGGCGGTGGATCTTCGTGCTCAACCTGCCGGTGGCCGCGGTCGTCGCGCTGGTGACCCTGCGCCACGTACCCGAGAGCCGCGACGAGCAGGCGACGGGCAGCTTCGACGTCTCCGGCGCCGCGCTGGCGGCGCTCGCGCTCGGCGGGGTCACCTACGCGCTGACCGCGGCCGGGGGCGGGGTGTCCGCGGGCGTCTGGGTCGCGGCGGCCGCCGGGCTGCTGCTGGGCTGGGCGTTCGTACGCGTGGAGCGGCGCAGCCCGCAGCCGATGCTGCCGCTGGAGCTCTTCGACTCCCGGCTGTTCACCGTGGTCAACCTGGTTACGCTGGGTGTCTACGGCGCCCTGAGCGGGGTCTTCTTCTTCCTTCAGGTGCAGCTGCAGACGGTCGCGAGGTTCACGCCGCTGGTCGCCGGGGTCGCCTTCGCGCCGGTCACCCTGCTGA
Organism: Kitasatospora sp. MAA4; assembly: GCF_029893355.1. Lineage (GTDB taxonomy): Bacteria > Actinomycetota > Actinomycetes > Streptomycetales > Streptomycetaceae > Kitasatospora. The sequence goes on along the minus strand of NZ_JARZAI010000008.1, from coordinate 42,505 downwards.
TGCTGCTGTTCTCGGCCCGCTCGGGCCGCCTCGCCACCCGGATCGGCCCGCGGGTCCCGCTCACCGCCGGTCCGCTGGTCTGCGCGGGCGGCGTCCTGCTGATGCTGCGGATCGGCGCGGGCGCCTCGTACTGGGCGGACGTCCTGCCGGCCGCCCTGGTCTTCGGCGTCGGGCTGACGCTGCTGGTGGCCCCGCTGACCGCGACCGTGCTGGGGGCCGTGGACGTGCGGCGGGCCGGGATCGCCAGCGGCGTGAACAACGCGGCCGCCCGCGCGGCCGGCCTGCTGGCGGTGGCGGCGCTGCCGCTGCTGGCCGGGCTGAGCGGCGAGCAGTACCAGCACCCGGCGGCGGTGAACTCGTCCTTCCGCACCGCGATGCTGATCTGCGCGGGCCTGCTGGTGGCGTCCGGGCTGCTGGCGGCGGCCACCGTGCCGGGCAGCCGCGCGCCGGTGGCGGCCGAGCCCGACACGTCCTGGTACTGCAGCACGACGGCCCCGCCGGTGGACCCGGGACACGAGTGTCCGGGCGCGGCGGGGCCGGGTACGGGCGAGAGCTAGAGGATGTCGCCCGGGGCGTACTTGGCGGCCTCGGGGTAGCGGTCGGCGACCAGCTCCACCCGGCGGACCACCTCGGCCACCTGCGCACCGGCCGCGCCGGTGAAGGAGAGCCGGTCGGCGAGCAGCGCGTCCAGGGCGGCCCGGTCGAGCGGCATCCGCTCGTCGGCGGCGAGCCGGTCGAGCAGCTCGTTGTGCCGGGCGCCGGCCCGCATCGCCAGCGCGGAGGCGACGGCGTGCTCCTTGATCACCTCGTGGCCGGTCTCGCGGCCCACGCCCGCGCGCACCGCGCCCATCAGCACCTTGGTGGTGGCCAGGAACGGCAGGTAGCGGTCGAGCTCGGCCTCGATCACCGCGGGGAACGCGCCGAACTCCTCCAGCACGGTCAGGAAGGTCTCCAGCAGGCCGTCGAAGGCGAAGAACGCGTCCGGCAGGGCCACCCGGCGCACCACCGAGCAGGAGACGTCACCCTCGTTCCACTGGTCGCCGGCCAGCTCGGCGGTCATCGAGGCGTACCCGCGCAGGATGACGGCCAGGCCGTTGACGCGCTCGCAGGAGCGGGTGTTCATCTTGTGCGGCATCGCGGAGGAGCCGACCTGGCCCGCCTTGAAGCCCTCGGTGACCAGCTCGTGGCCGGCCATCAGGCGGATCGTCTTGGCCAGGCTGGACGGCGCGGCCGAGAGCTGGACCAGCGCGGAGAGCACCTCGAAGTCGAGCGAGCGCGGGTAGACCTGGCCGACCGAGGTCAGCACGTTGTCGAAGCCGAGGTGGCCGGCCACCCGCTGCTCCAGCTCGGCCAGCTTGTCGGCATCGCCGCCGAGCAGGTCGAGCATGTCCTGGGCGGTGCCGACCGGGCCCTTGATCCCGCGCAGCGGGTAGCGGGCGATCAGCTCCTCCAGCCGCGCGAAGGCGACCAGCAGCTCGTCGGCGACGGTCGCGAAGCGCTTGCCGAGCGTGGTGGCCTGCGCGGCGACGTTGTGCGAACGCCCCGCCATGACCAGCTCGGAGTGCTGCGCCGCGAGCCGGGCCAGCCGGGCCAGGACGGCGACCGTACGGTCCCGCACGTGCTCCAGGGACTGCCGGATCTGCAACTGCTCGACGTTCTCGGTCAGATCCCGGGAGGTCATCCCCTTGTGGATCTGCTCGTGGCCGGCGAGGTCGCTGAACTCCTCGATCCGGGCCTTCACATCGTGCCGGGTGGCCCGCTCGCGGCGGGCGATCGACTCCAGGTCGACCTGGTCGACGACCCGCTCGTAGTCGGCCACGGCGGTCTCGGGGACGGCGATCCCGAGATCCTGCTGAGCCTTGAGGACGGCGAGCCACAGGTGGCGTTCGAGGACCACCTTGTGCTCGGGGGACCACAGCTGGGCCAGGGTCGCCGAAGCGTACCGGGAGGCCAGGACATTGGGGATCTGGGGCTTCGCGCTCACGCTTAGGAAGCCTAACAGCCGAGGTCAGCGCTGCCGCCCTCGGCTGCCCGGACTCGTCGCCCAGCTCAGGCGAGCAGTTTGTCCTTCGCCTTCTGGAACTCCTCCTCGGAGATCGCGCCACTGCTCTTCAGCTCCGCCAGCCGGGCGAGTTGGTCGACGTGGCCGCTCGTCGCGGTCGACCCGCCGCCCCCTGCGTCGCTGGTCGCCGCGTCCCGGATGTACGCCTTGAAGGCGGCGTCCGCCTTCTGTGCCTGTTCGAGGTCGCGCTGACCCATCGAGCCACCGCGCGCGATGAGGTAGGCGAGCACACCGATCAGCGGGAGCACGATCACGAACACCGTCCAGCCGGCCTTCCCCCACCCGCCCATGTCGTGACTTCGGAAGATGTCACTGATGACCTTGAAGAGGAGGAACAGCCAGACGATCCAGAGGAAGAACTCCAGCATCGTCCAGAACAGGTCCAGCAGCGGGTAGTTGCTCGCAGCAAACGAGTAGGTGGTCATGGCACTCCCCTAGCGGCGGGCCCCCGCGGCGCGGCGACCACTCGGCAGTCAGGGCCGCCCACAGAGGAGGGGCGGTTAATCGAGTCATACCATGACAAAAAGGGCGTCGCTCGGCGTCGCCCGTCGGCAAGGAGGCTGCCCCGCCCCGCCGTTCAGGCCCCCAGCAGGGGCAGCACCTGGCGGCAGAGGTCGTTCAGCGCGGCCCGCTGCTCGGGGCCGAGCGAGTCGAATGCATGGTGGGTGCGGGTCATGTCGGCGCGCACCATGCGCAGGGTCTCGGCGCCCTGGTCGGTGATGGTCACCATCTTCACCCGGCGGTCGGCGGCGGCGGCCTCGCGGCGGGCCAGGCCCAGCGACTCCAGGCGGTCGACGATGCCGGTGACGTTGGAGGCGTCGCAGCCGAGTCGGCCGGCCAGGGCGCGCATCGGCACCGGTTCCAGCACCACGGCCAGCGCCTTGGCCTGCGAGGAGCTGAGCCCGTGGCGGCCGGCGGCGGCGGCGAAGTCCAGGAAGTACGCGGAACCCACGGCGGCCACCGCCTCCATGAGCTCGGCGGTGGTCACGCAAGAATCGGCGGTCGTCATCGGGGCCATGCGATCAGGGTACGCATAAACGTTTTAATGACTCCAGTTTCGACCCGGGCAAGCAGCTCGCGGACCCTCTCAGCCGACCAGCAGCTCGAAGAGGTGCTCCAGCTCGGCCACCGGGTCGGCGGTGAGGCCGGTGTGCACCGGGCCGGGCTGGACGACGGCGCTGCGCGGGGCCGTCAGCCAGCGGAACCGCTGTCCGGCGCTGTCCCCGGCCGCCGGGCCGGCCGCCGCACCGCCCGCGCAGACCGCCTCGATGCCGCGCAGCGCCCGCGCCACGCCGTCCAGGTCCACCGCGGGGTCGAGCGCCAGCAGCTTGGCCTGCGGCAGCAGCGTGCGGGCCGTCAGCCGGCCGGCCTGGCGGCAGTAGAGCAGGACGCCGAGGTTGACGCACTCGCCGCGCTCCACCCGGGGCACCGCCCGGATCAGCGCGTACTCGTAGTCGTGCAGGGTCGTCACCGCGTCACCTCGGGGAGTCGGACAGGACGGGCAGCCAGTCGCGCGGACCCGCCACCCGGGCGCAGAGCTGCGCGACGTACGCGGCGCGGACCTCGTCGGGGCTCTCGAAGCCCGGCTCGTCGAGCAGGAAGTCGTCGGGGATCCGCGCGGCCGCCGCCGCGAACAGCTCGGCGGTGGCGAGCGGGGCGAGCGCCAGGTCGGCCGCCGCGAGGTCGGGGGAGAACCGTGCGAGCGCGTGGTCGCCGGCGTCGTAGGGGCGGCGGGTCCAGCCGGGGGCGCCGGGCCAGTGGTGGTGGAAGATCAGGCAGGCACCGTGGTCGATCAGCCGCAGCCGCCCGTCGGCGACCAGCAGGTTGGGGTTGCGCCAGGAGCGGTCGACGTTGCCGATCAGCGCGTCGAACCAGAGCACCCGGCCGGCCAGCGCGGCATCCACCTCGAAGCAGAGCGGGTCGAAGTTGAGCGCGCCACTGAGGAAGGCCAGACCGATGTTGAGCCCGCCGCTGGCCCGCATCTGCTCCTGGATCTGCTGCTCGGGCTCGCTGCGCGCCAGCACCGGGTCCAGCTCGATCCGGACCAGCTCGGGCACCGGCAGTCCGAGCCCGCGGCCGATCTCGCCGGCCAGCACCTCGGCGACCAGCGCCTTGCGGCCCTGGGCCGCGCCGGACCACTTCAGCGCGTAGAGGCGCCGGTCGTCGGCCTCCACCAGGCCCGGCATCGAGCCGCCTTCTCGCAGTGGCGTCACGTACCGGACCGCCGTTACCTCTCGGAGCACGCGCCCACCCTACCCATCGGCGCCGCTGCGGTGGCGGGGGCCCTGGCCGCGTGCCAGGGTGGCGAGGAAGCGGCCGGGAGCGGACAGACCATCAGCGACCGGCCGGCACCGGACCGGCATTGTGAGGCACACGTCATGGAACGACCTCGGATCCTGGTGGTGGGCGGCGGCTTCGCCGGACTGGAGTGCGCCCGTCGGCTTGAGCGCAAGCTCGCCCCCACGGAGGCGCAGATCACGCTGGTCGCCCCGTTCAGCTACCAGCTCTATCTCCCGCTGCTGCCGCACGTGGCCGCCGGGGTGCTCACCCCGCAGTCGGTCGCGGTCTCGCTGCGCCGCTCCCTGCGCCGGACCGACATCATCCCCGGCGGCGCGATCGGGGTGGATCCGCGAGCCAAGGTCTGCGTGATCCGCAAGATCACCGACGAGGTGGTGGCCGAGCGCTACGACTACCTGGTACTCGCTCCCGGCAGCGTCACCCGCACCTTCGACATCCCGGGCCTGAGCGAGTACGCCCGGGGTATGAAGACGCTCGCCGAGGCAACGTACGTCCGCGACCACGTGATCGCCCAGCTCGACCTGGCCTCCGCGACGCTGGACCAGCACGAGCGCGAGTCCCGGCTGCAGTTCGTGGTGGTCGGCGGCGGCTACGCCGGCACCGAGACGGCGGCCTGCCTGCAGCGGCTCACCACGGCCGCGCTCAAGCGCTACCCCCGGCTGGATCCGCGGCTGATGAAGTGGCACCTGATCGACATCGCCCCCAAGCTGATGCCCGAGCTCGGCGACCACCTGGGCAGCCGGGCGCTGCAGATCCTGCGCAAGCGCGGCATCGACGTGTCGCTCGGTGTCTCGGTGGCCGAAGTGGGCCCGGAGACGGTGAAGTTCACCGACGGCCGGGTGCTGCCCTCGCGCACCCTGATCTGGACGGCCGGGGTCGCGGCCAGCCCGCTGATCGGCACCATGGACGCGGATACCGTCCGCGGCCGGATCGCGGTCACCGCCGAGCTGCGGGTGCCGCAGTTCGAGGGCCTGTTCGCGCTCGGCGACGCGGCCGCGGTGCCGGATCTGGCCAAGGACGACGGCGCGGTCTGCCCGCCGACCGCCCAGCACGCGGCCCGCCAGGGCAAGCGGGTGGCCGAAAACCTGATCGCCACGCTGCGCAACCAGCCGCTCCAGCCGTACTTCCACAAGGACCTCGGCCTGGTGGTGGACCTCGGCGGCAAGGACGCGGTCTCCAAGCCGGTCCACGTGGAGATGACCGGGGTGCCCGCCCAGCTGGTGGCCCGCGGCTACCACCTGATGGCGATGCGGACCAACGCCTCGAAGTTCCGGGTGGGTGCCAACTGGCTGCTGAACGCGACCGCCGGCGACGACTTCGTCCGCACCGGGTTCCTGGCCCGCCAGCCCGCGCGGCTCCAGGACTTCGAGTACACCGGCGCCTACCTCACCAGGGACCAGGTCCGCGAGCACGCCCAGGCGCTGCACGCGAAACACTAGGCCGTACGGGTGGTCGGGTGTCACCCGTTCCCGTGACGCGTCGCACCGGGACGGCTTGACGGGGCACGCGGACGGCTAGCGTCCGGTGCCCATGCGCCCCCTCCCCGCCCGCAGCCTCCCGCTCCCCCGCCGCCGCGCCGTCCTCGGTGCGGCGGCGGTGGCGTCCCTGCTACCCGCCTCCTCCGCACGGGCGGCCGCCGCCGAGACACCGCTGCCGTCCGACGCGGTGGTGGCCGGTGCGGTGCGCGAGGAGTTCCTGCACGCCTGGGAGGGGTACAAGCAGGCCGCCTGGGGCTACGACGAGGCGCGGCCGGTCTCCTGCGGGCACAACGACTTCTTCGCCGCCGGGCAGAGCTTCGGCCTCTCCGCCGTCGAGGCGCTGGACACCCTGTACCTGATGGAGCAGGACGCCGAGGTCGCACTCGCGGCCGACTGGATCGAAGCGCACCTGGACCCCGCCGCCGATGCCGAGGTGCACGTCTTCGAGGCGATCATCCGCCTGGTCGGCGGGCTGCTCGCGGGCTACCTCTGCACCGGGCGGAGCAGGCTGCTGGACCGCTGCCGGGAGCTGACCGACCGGCTGCTGCCGGCCTTCACCGCCTCGCCCACCGGCATCCCGTACACCCGGGTGAACCTGCGCACCGGCGCGGTGGCCGGCACCGCCCCGCCGCTGGCCGAGATCGGCAGCAACGTGCTGGAGTTCGGCCTGCTCTCCGAGCTCACCGGCGACAACCGCTACTACGCGGCGGCCAAGCGCGCCTACCGCGCGGTGCTGGACCGCCGCTCGGCGCTCGACCTGCTGGGCACCAGTCTGCACACCGAGACCGGCCAGTGGCTGGACACCACCTCCTGCGCGCCCAACCCGCCGGTGGACTCCTTCTACGAGTACCTGTGGGCCGGCGGGGAGCTGCTGGGCGATGGTGAACTCACCGGCTGGTACCGGCTGCTGACCGACGCCGTGCTGCGCCACCAGCTGGTGCGGCAGGACGGGCTCAGCTGGTTCCAGCAGGTCGGCGCGACCGACGGCGCGGTGCTCGGACACCGGCAGTCGGAGCTCGCCTCGTTCTACGCCGGCCTGCTGGGCAAGGGCGGCGACCTCGCCACCGCCCGCGCCTACCACCGCTCCTGGAGCTCGCTGCTGGAGCAGTACCCGGTGCTGCCCGAGGAGCTGGACTTCCGCTCCGGCGCGATCACTTCGGTCCGCGACGACCTGCGCCCGGAGTACGCCAACTCGGCCTTCGACCTGTGGCGGCTGACCGGCGAGGCGGAGTACAAGGAGTCGGCCTACCGCTACTTCCAGAACCTGCGCACGCACCTGCGGGTCCCGGGCGGCTACACGGTGGCCGAGGACGTCACCACCTCGCCGGTCACGCTCGGCGACCTGACGCCCGGGTACTTCTTCGCGGAGAACCTCAAGTACGTCTACCTGGTCTTCGCCGCCGCCCCGCGCTTCGACTACCGCACCGGCCTGCTCTCCACCGAGGGCAAGGTACTGCGCGGCGCCGTCCGCCGCAGGTGAGGGGCGGCGGACGGCACCGCAGACCTCAGGAGCCCGACGTCAGGTACATCCCCGAGGCGTCGGTGCCCGGCGTGTTGCGGCAGGCGTAGTCGGTGCCGCTCTGCCCGTACAGCAGGGTCAGGCAGCGGCCCAGTGCGAGCTGCGCGTAGTAGTTCGGGTGCATCGACTCCTGGACGGTGCCCTGCGAGGCCGACAGGCCCTCGTCCACGAACCGCGCCCACTCGCTGGTGGTGGCCGACGGCGCCGTGCCCGGCGCGGCCAGCTGGTCGCTGGTGGAGCAGACCTCGCGGCCCTGGAGGAAGTCGCGCAGGTCCAGGAACTGCACGCCGCGGCCGGCCGCGACGGCCGCCAGCTGGTCGGAGATCTCCGGGACCATGGTGTCCCGGGCCCAGTCCGAGTCGGCGTTCCAGAACGGGCAGCCGCCGGCGTCGGCCCGGTCCCAGCCGCTCTCGGAGTAGCGGTTCTCCGAGCTGCGCGGGATCGGCGAGGGGTAGGACTGCAGCACGATCCGGTAGGACGAGGCCGCGTAGCCGTCCTTGGACATCACCGCGCGGATCTCGTCGATCGACTTGCCGACCCCGGCCATCGCGGTGGCCATCTTGGAGTCGATGGCGGCCTGCTCGTCGCTCGCGCAGTAGGAGTCCCAGATCAGGTAGTCCTTCACGCAGCTGGTGATGACGTCCGAGAAGCCGAGGTCGTTGCCGCCGATCGAGAGCGTGATCAGCTTGACGTCGTTCTGCGCGGCGACGGTGGCGAGCTGGTCGGCCTGCGGTGCCTCGCCCTTGAGGCTCTGGCCGCCGTCCGCGGCCTGGAAGACGTTGGCGGTGGTGGCGCCGGAGCAGGCCAGGTTGATCTGGTTCTGGGTGAGGCCGGGTGCGCTGCGGATCTCGGCGGTGTCCGAGCGGTCGCATCCGCTGGCATAGGTCGATCCGTAGATCGCCGCCGGGTTGTACCCGCTGCCGGTCCAGGAGCGGTCGGTGCCGTCCCGGCTTCCGCTCGCGGTGTCGCTGTTGCCCTGCCAGCGGCCGGCCTCGCCGGAGATGTAGCTGTCGCCCATCGACACGCTCGCCGTGGGAAGCGAGGCGGCCTGGGCGGGGGCGGCCAGTGCCAGCAAGCTGGTGGCGCAGAGCGGGAGGGCGAGCAGGCCGGCCAGCAGGCGGCTGGCTGCGGGAACGCGCGTGGTGCTGTTGCGGCTTTCGAGCACGGCGGAACTCCTGCGTTCAGCGCCTCCCTGGTGTGGGGACAGGGAGGCGCTACGAGTGAGGGTGGGCCGCCGGCCGGTGGCGCTGAGAATGTGACATGCCCGCGGTTGTTACCGCTAGGTATCTGCATCACCTTTCTCGCTGTGTTACCGGCCGGTTCGCCTCCGTCGCCACGCGTTTCCGCAGCCGTCTCGCAGCCGTCTCGCAGCCGTCAGACCAGCCGGGAGGCACCGCCGGAGGCTCCCAGCACCGCGGCGAGGTCGGCGGCGAGCCGGGGCGCCTCGGCGGTGTCCAGCTCGGCCACCGTGATCCGGATGGCGGGCGGCGACTGCAACCGGAAGCGGATGCCGGGGGCCACCGCCCAGCCGCACTGCGCCATCGCCAGCACGGTGCCGGTCTCGTCCGGCACCGGGACCCAGACGTTCAGCCCGCTGGCGCCGTGCGCGCGGATGCCGTGGCCGGCCAGCGCGGTCAGCAGGGCGTCGCGGCGCTGCCGGTAGGTCCCGGCGACCCGCGCCACCGGCGCCGCGTCGGCGCGCCAGAGCTCGGCGGCGGTGCGCTGGAGCAGGTGGCTGACCCAGCCGGTGTCCAGCCGCTGGCGGCCGAGCACCCGGACGACGGTGTCCCGATCGCCCGTCAGCACGCCCAGCCGCAGGTCCGGGCCGAACGCCTTGGCCATCGAACGCAGCACCGCCCAGTGGGTGGTGACGGGTCGTCGATCGGGACCGCAGGAGAGCGCGTGGAACGGCAGGTCGACTATGCCGTGCCCGTGGTCGTCCTCGATCAGCAGCGTGCCGGGGTGCTGCGAGAGCACTGCTCTCAACTCGGACGCCCGCTCTCCGGTGAGCGCGGCGCCAGTCGGGTTCTGGGCGCGGCTGGTGACGAACAGCGCCCGGGCACCGGCGGCCAGCGCCGCCGCCACCGACGCCGGGAGCGGTCCCTGGTCGTCCAGCGCGACCGGGATGATCCGCAGCCCGTGCGCGGGCAGCAGGTCGAGCAGGCTGCCCCAGCCCGGGTCCTCGACGGCCACCGCGTCGCCGGGGCGCAGCTGGACGGCGAGGATCCGGTCGATCGCGTCCAGCGCGCCGGCCGTGACGGCGAGCGGGCCGTCCGGCACCGCGTCGGCGCGGAAGCTCGCGGCGGCCAGCGCCAGCAGGTCCGGCTCGGCGGCGGCGTGGCCGTAGAGGACGGGGGCCTGGTCGAGGGCGGCGGCGGCCAGCGCCACCGCGGGGGCCAGCGGCGGCAGCAGCGCCGGGTCGGGGTTGCCGGTGGAGAGGTTGCGGGCGTTCGGCGGGATGGGCACCCGCTGTTCGTCGCGGGGCGCACTGGAGGGCCGGGAGCGGACCCGGCTGCCCTTGCGCCCGGCGGTCTCGATCACCCCGCGGTCGCGCAGCTGCCGATAGGCGGCGGCGACGGTGTTGGGGTTGACCCCCAGCTCGCCCGCGAGGTCGCGCAGCGGGGGCAGCGCCTGGCCCGGGCGCAGCTCACCGGCCGCGACCGCGCGTTCGACGTCGGCGGCGATCTCCGTAGCGCGCCGACCCTGAATCCGATAGTCTCCTAGCACAAACCAGAGTATGCACTAGTACATAGAGGTTGTCATGTCGACGGACACCGCGGACCTTCCGGACGCCACCGCCACCTACACCCGCACCTCCCGCACCACGCCCACCCGCTACAAGGACCGGGCGACCTGGGAGCGCGAGGCGATCCACCGGATACTGGACACCAGCTGGATCTGCCACCTCGGCTTCGTCGCGGACGGCGCCCCGGTCGTCCTGCCGACCATCTTCGCCCGGGTCGAGGACCGGCTCTACGTGCACGGCTCCACCGGCAGCCGCCCGCTGCGCGGCGCCGGCGCGGACCAGGGCATGCCGGTCTGCGTGACGGTGACCCAGCTGGACGGCATCGTGCTCGCCAAGTCCGCCTTCAACCACTCCGTCAACTTCCGCTCGGTGGTGGCGCACGGCGTCGCCCACCAGGTGACCGACCCGGACGAGCTGACGGTCGCCCTGAACGCGCTGGTCAACCACGCGGTCCCCGGCCGCGCCGAGGACTGCCGTCCGGCCAACGCCAAGGAGCTGGCCGCGACCGCGGTGGTCCGCCTCGTCCTGGACGAGGTGTCCGCCAAGAGCCGCGACGACGACGCCTCCGACGACGAGGAGGACCGCGACCTCCCGCACTGGTCGGGCGTCGTCCCGGTCAGCACGGTCTACGGAACGCCCGTCCCGCACCCGGACAGCACCCGCGAACTCCCCGACTACCTGCGGGGGTTCCAGCCGAAGGAGCCCGGATGCTGATCCGCTCCTGGGACAGCGGCAGCGAGGCCGAGTGGCGTGAATGGATGGCCGGGCGCGACTTCGGCGTGCTGGCCGCCAACGCACCCGACGGGCCGGTGCTGGTCCCGCTGCACTTCCTGCTCGACGCCGACCGCGGCGAGATCCTGCTGCACCTCGCCGCGCCCAACCCGCTCTTCGCGGCCGTCCGCGCGGATCCGCACGTCACCCTCGCGGTGACCGACGACTACGCCTTCGCGCCCGGCCACTGGCGGGACGGCGAGGTGCCCACCAGCTACTACGCGTCCGTGCACTTCCACTGCCTGGCCGAGCCGGTGGAGGACGCCGCGGGCAAGGCGGAGATCCTCAACCGCCAGCTCGCGCACTTCCAGCCGGAGACCCCGCAGACCCGGGTCGTGCCCGGCGCCGAGCCGTTCGGCCCGCTGCTGTCGGGCCTGCGCGGCATGCGGCTGACCGTGCAGCGGGTGCGGGCCAAGTTCAAGTACGACGACAAGAAGCCGGTGGAGCAGCAAGCAGCGATGGCCCCGCTGCTGGCGGCCCGCGGCGGCCCGCTGGACGCCGGCGCCCGGGCCCAGCTGCTGCGCCGCAACGCGCTGCGGACGGCCGGCTGCCCGCAGAAGTGACCCGAGGAGGGCCTCCTGGGTGCGACATGGCGTCATACCGGTTTCATTGCGGAGGAGTCGGGCAGGCAGCTGGTCTGATGGACCGGATCCTGCCCTGTCGGCCGCACCCTGGGAGCCCGCCCTGTCCACCACCCGGCAAGTGCCCTCCGCCGACAGCACCCACCTCGGCCATGTCGTCTTCATCTCGGCGGCCGCGGCCATGGGCGGCTTCCTGTTCGGCTACGACAGCGCGGTCATCAACGGCGCCGTCACCGGCATCCAGAAGCACTTCAACGTCGGCAGCGGCGAGACCGCCTTCGTGGTCGCCATCGCGCTGCTGGGCTCGGCGGCCGGCGCCGTCGCGGCCGGGCGCCTCGCCGACCACCTGGGCCGGGTGCGGACCATGCTGCTGGCCGCCGTGCTCTTCGCGATCAGCGGCGTCGGCTCGATGTTCCCGCCCAGCGTGCAGGTGCTGGGCCTGTGGCGGGTGCTCGGCGGCGTGGCGATCGGCATCGCCTCGGTGATCGCACCCACCTACATCGCCGAGGTCGCGCCGACCGCCTACCGCGGCCGGCTCGCCTCGTTCCAGCAGATGGCGATCGTGCTCGGCATCACCATCTCGCAGCTGGCCAACTACGCCCTCAACTCGGCGGCCGGCGGCGAGTCCACCGGTCACCTGGGCGGCATCCAGGCCTGGCAGTGGATGCTCGGGGTGGAGACCGTCCCGGCGATCGTCTACGGGGCGATGGCGCTGGCCATCCCGGAGTCGCCGCGCTACCTGATCTCGGTGGGCCGGGACGACCGGGCCAGGGTCGTCCTGGCCGAGGTCGAGGGCGCCGGGGTCGACCTGGACGCCCGGATGGCCGAGATCAGGTCGGTGCTGGACACCGCCCACAAGCCGAGGCTGAAGGACCTCACGACCGGCCGGTTCCGGCTGCTGCCGATCGTCTGGATCGGCATCGGCGCCTCGGTCTTCCAGCAGTTCGTCGGCATCAACGTGATCTTCTACTACTCGTCCATCCTGTGGCAGTCGGTCGGCATCAACGAGAGCAACTCCCTGCTGATCAGCCTCTCCACCTCGATCGTCAACGTGATCGGGACGGTGATCGCGATGGTGCTGGTGGACCGGATCGGCCGCAAGCCGCTGGCGCTGGCGGGGTCGATCGGGATGACCGCCGCGCTGTCCACCGCCGCCTGGGCGTTCTCCTACCGCAGCGGGACCGGCACCAGCGCGACCCTGCCCAGCCTGCAGGGCACGGTGGCGCTGGTGGCGGCACACGTCTTCGTGCTCTGCTTCGCCTTCTCCTGGGGCGTGGTGGTCTGGGTGCTGCTCGGCGAGATGTTCCCCAACAAGATCCGCGCGCTGGCGCTGTCGGTGGCCGCCTCCGCGCAGTGGCTCGCCAACTGGGCGATCACCGTCACGTTCCCGGACCTGGCCGACTGGAACCTGTCGGCCACCTACGTCATCTACGCCTGCTTCGCGCTGCTCTCCATCCCGTTCGTCGCCCTCTTCATCAAGGAGACCCGCGGCAAGGCGCTGGAGGAGATGGGCTGACCTGCCCCTCGTAGTGATCCACGACACGCCGACGGCTGATCGGGACTGACGGACACTCGACTCCCCGCCCGCATACCATCGTCCCCGCGGGCCGCCAGGCCCGGCCGCTCGCGCTGTGCGCGGCGCCGTCCCCGCCGCTCGCGCGGCTCACCGGGAGAAGCTCGATGGCCGACTCCGCCGCCGCCCGTCCCCGCCCTGGCACCGCCCGGCAGAACGTCGACTTCCCCAGCGGCGAGGGCAGGGCCCACGGGTACCTGGCGCTGCCACCCGGCGGGCACGGGCCGGGCCTGATCGTCGTCCAGGAGTGGTGGGGGCTCACCGGCCACATCGCGGACCTGGTCGACCGGTTCGCCGCCGAGGGCTTCGTCGCCCTGGCCCCCGACCTGTACGGCGGACCCGCCACGCACGACCGCGCCGAGGCCGCCGAGCTGCTCAGGAAGCTCCCCGCCGAGCGCGCGGTGCACGACCTGCGCGGCGCCGTCGACTTCCTGCTCGGGCACCCGGCGCTGGCGGGAGACGCGGTGGCGGTGGTGGGCTTCTGCATGGGCGGCGGGCTCGCGCTGCGGCTGGCCGCGCTGGAGGGCGACCGGGTGGCCGCCGTCGTCCCGTTCTACGGCCTCCCGCGCGAGCCGGACTACGACTACCGCGGCCTGACCGCGCACGTGCTGGGCCACTTCGGCGAGTACGACCGCTCGCTGCCGGCGGACGTCGTGGACGAGGCGGCGATCCTGATCGGCGAGGCCACCGACCGCCGTCCCGAGTTCCACTTCTACCCCGCCGGCCACGCCTTCATGAACGACGAGAACCAGCCCGGCAGTTACGACGACCTACAGGCCAAGATCGCCTGGCGGCGGACCCTCAGCTTCCTGCGCGGCCATCTTGGCTGAGCCCGCTCAAGGTCGTTCGCACCGTGGACAGGGGCCTGTGCCCCCGTCATAGTCGAGCGGGTGGCGTACCGAACCGACGAAGACCCGACGACCCGTCGCTTCGCCTGGGCCGGGCGCAGCTACCTGATCCAGACCGGTGCGACGGTGGTCAGCGGCCTCGGGAACGCCGGCGCACCGATCGCGACCGCCTTCGCGGTGCTGCACATGGGCGGTGGCGCGACCGAGATCGGGTTCGTCACCGGCGCCCGGCTGCTGGCCACGCTGGTCTTCCTGCTGATCGGCGGCGCGGTGGCCGACCGGCTGCCCCGGCACCGGGTGATGGTGGCCGCCAACGTCGGCAACGCGCTCTCCCAGGGCGTGCTGGCCGCGCTGGTGCTGGCCGGCTCGGCGCGGCTGTGGCAGCTGGTGCTGCTCTCCGCGGCGGGCGGGGTGGGCCAGGCGTTCTTCGCCCCGGCGGCCGAGGGCGTGATCATGGAGTCGGTGGACCAGCAGCAGGCCCCGCGGGCGTTCGCGCTGTTCCGGACGGCGCTGAACTCCTCGCTGATCGGCGGCGCGGCCCTCGGCGGCGCGCTGGTGGCGGCCGTCGGCCCCGGCTGGGTGCTCGCGCTGGACGCGGTCTGCTTCGCGGCGGCGGGCGCGCTGCGGCTCTTCCTGCGCCCGCCCGCCCCGCTGCCCCGGCGCGAGCCGGGTCCCGGGATGCTCGCCGATCTGCGGGACGGCTGGCGGGAGTTCACCTCGCGGCGCTGGCTGTGGACGGTGGTGGTGCAGTACGGCGTGGTGAACGCCTGCCTGTTCGCAGCCGAGTCGGTGCTCGGGCCGATCGCCGCCGACCAGCGGCTCGGCGGCGCCGGCCCCTGGGGGCTGGCCAACGCGGCGATGGGCGCCGGCCTGGTGGCCAGCGGGCTGCTGATGGTGCGCTGGCAGCCGCGCCGGATCCTGCTGGCGGGCAACGTCGGCGTACTGCTCTTCGCGCTGCCGGCCGTCGCGTTGGCGGACGGCGCGCCGCTGTCCGTGCTGGCCTGGGCGATGTTCGCCTCGGGCACCGGCGGGACGCTCTTCGGCGTCTGCTGGATGATCGCGCTGCAACAGGAGATCCCCGCCGAGAAGTTCTCCCGGGTGGCGGCCTACGACTGGTGCGGCTCGGTGGCGCTGGCGCCGATCGGCACGGCGGCGGCCGGGCCGCTGGCCGGCGGGCTCGGACTGGACGGCGCGCTGTGGGCGTGCGCGGGGGTGATGACCCTGCTGTCGCTGCTGGTGCTGGCCGTCCCCGAGGTCCGCCGGCTCTCCCGAACCTCCGCCGCCCCGGCGCCTGCTACCCCGTCGCCTGCTACCCCGGCGCCCGCCCCCGCTGTCGCGCGGACCGCCGGCTGACCCCGTCCCGGCGGCACAACCTTCCGGGCGCGGCGATGGTCCAACCGGTGGCGTACGCCGTCCCGGGAGGGGAGACCCGTTGCCACAAGCCGTTCTCTGTTTCACTGTTGACGACATGTCAGCTCCGGTCGGCGGATGCTGGCTGGTCGAGCTGGCGGGCGTCGACGGCCGCCGCTACGCCTACCGCGTGTACGCACCGAGCGACGCCCTGCCCGGCGACCTCTTCTGGTCCGCGCTGCACCACCACGACGAGGGCCCGCTCCCCCGCGTCCTGGACCTCTTCGACACGGCCCTGATCCGGCCGCTGCGGACCCTCTCCGAACAGGCGGGCGATGCCCCGTGACGGGAACGCGCCGGGGCAGGTGAGGGGTTGATCTACAGTTCACTGGTCGGTTCGTCGACTGGTCCCCGGGAGGAATTGCAAGTCATGGCTACTGAGACGTTCGAGTTCCAGGTGGAAGCGCGTCAGCTGCTGCAGATGATGATCCATTCGATCTACTCGAACAAGGACGTCTTCCTGCGCGAGCTGGTGTCCAACGCCTCCGATGCACTGGACAAGTTGCGCCTCGAGGCACTGCGGGACGAGGTGCTCGGCGCGGACGTGTCCGATCTGCACATCGTCATCGAGACCGACCCCGAGACCCGCACCCTGACGGTGCGGGACAACGGCATCGGCATGTCGCACGACGAGGTCGTCAACCTCATCGGGACCATCGCCAACTCCGGTACCGCCGCGTTCCTGCGCGAGCTGAAGGAGAGCAAGGAGACGGCCAACGCCGAGACCCTCATCGGCCAGTTCGGGGTCGGGTTCTACTCCAGCTTCATGGTGGCCGACGAGGTCGAGCTGCTGACCCGGCGCGCCGGCCAGAGCCACGGCACCCGCTGGACGTCGAGCGGCGAGGGGACCTACACGATCGAGACGGTCGAGGAGGCGCCGCAGGGCACCTCGGTCACGCTTCACCTCAAGCCCGTGGACACCGACGACGGGATGCACGACTACACGTCCCGCCGGCAGATCCGGGAGATCGTCAAGCGCTACTCGGACTTCATCACCTGGCCGGTCCGGATGGCCGCCGAGCCCACCCCGGACGCTGAGGAGGCGGACGACGCCGCCCCCGGCGAGCCGGAGACGCTCAACTCCATGAAGGCGCTCTGGGCGCGTTCGCGGGACGAGGTCTCCGACGCCGAGTACCACGAGCTGTACAAGCACATCAGCCACGACTGGATGGATCCGCTGGAGACCATCCGCCTCCAGGCGGAGGGGACCTTCGAGTACCAGGCCCTCCTGTTCATCCCCTCGCACGCGCCGCACGACCTGTTCACCCAGGGCTACCAGCGCGGGGTCCAGCTCTACGTCAAGCGCGTCTTCATCATGGACGACTGCGAGGCGCTGCTGCCCAGCTACCTGCGCTTCGTCAAGGGCGTCGTCGACGCGCAGGACCTGTCGCTCAACGTGTCGCGCGAAATCCTCCAGCAGGACCGCCAGATCCAGATGATGTACCGCCGCCTGGCGAAGAAGGTGCTGTCCGGCGTCAGGGACATGATGACCGCCGCCCCCGAGCGCTACGCCACCTTCTGGCGGGAGTTCGGCCGTGTCGTCAAGGAGGGGCTGCTCAGCGACTTCGAGAACCGCGACGCCATCCTCGCCCTCTCCTCGTTCGAGTCGACGCACGACGCGGACGCGACGACCACGCTGAAGAGTTACGTCGAGCGCATGAAGGACGGGCAGGAGCACATCTTCTACCTGACCGGCGAGACCCGGCAGGCCGTCGAGAACTCCCCGCACATGGAGGCGTTCCGGGCCAAGGGCATCGAGGTGCTGCTGCTGACCGACCCGGTCGACGAGGTCTGGGTCGGTGCCGTCCCCGACTTCGACGGCAGGCAGCTGCGCTCCATCGCCAAGGGCGAGGTCGATCTCGGCACCGACGAGGAGAAGAAGCAGGCCGAGACCGAGCGGGAGAAGCAGCAGCAGGAGTACGCCGGGCTGCTCACCCTGCTGACCGACCGGCTGGGCGAGCAGGTCAAGGAGGTCCGGCTGTCCTCACGGCTGACCGTCTCGCCCGCCTGCGTCGTCTCGGACACCCACGACGTGAGCCCGGCCCTGGAGAGCATGTACCGCGCGATGGGCCAGGAGGTGCCCCGGGTCAAGCGCATCCTCGAACTCAACGCCGAGCACCCGCTGGTCGCCGGCCTCAACAAGGCGCACGGCGCCGGCGGCGACGAGACCGCCGTCGTCGAGACCGGTGAACTCCTCTACGGCATGGCGCTGCTGGCCGAGGGCGGCGAGCTGAGCGACGCCGCACGGTTCATCAAGCTGATGGCGGACCGCCTGGAGCGCAGCCTGTAGGCGCGAGCGGCCTTCGGCCTCGACCGCGTCAGCCCAGTGCGCGGTCGAGGTTGAAGGCAGCGCTGATCAGCGAGAGGTGGGTGAACGCCTGGGGGAAGTTGCCGAGTTGTTCGCCGGTCGGGCCGATCTCCTCGGCGTACAGACCGAGGTGGTTGGCGTAGGTGAGCATCTTCTCGAAGGCGAGCCGGGCCTCCTCCAGCCGGCCTGCGCGGGCCAGCGCCTCGACGTACCAGAACGAGCAGATGGAGAAGGTGCCCTCGGGGCCGTGCAGGCCGTCGGGGCTGGCGGTCGGGTCGTAGCGGTACACCAGCGAGTCGGAGACCAGGTCCGCGGTGAGCGCGTCCAGGGTGGAGAGCCACTTGGGGTCGGTGGGCGAGACGAACTTGGCCATCGGCATCATCAGCAGCGAGGCGTCCAGGGCGTCGTCGTCCAGGGCCTGGACGAAGGCGCCCCGCTCGGTCGACCAGCCGCGGTCCATGATCTGCCGGTAGATCGCGTCACGGGACTGCCGCCAGCGGGGCAGATCGGCCGGCAGGCCGCGGCGGTTCGCCATCCGGATGGCCCGCTCCAGCGCCACCCAGCACATCAGCCGCGAGTACACGAAGTCCCTGCGGCCCGCGCGGGTCTCCCAGATCCCCTCGTCGGGCTGGTCCCAGTGATCGCAGAGCCAGTCCGCCACCGCGCCGACCTCGTCCCAGCGGGCGCTGCTGATCGGCCGCCCCCACTTGTCGTACAGGTAGATCGAGTCGATCAGGGCACCGTAGATGTCCAGCTGGAGCTGGTGGGTGGCGGCGTTGCCGACCCGGACCGGCGCGGAGCCGAGGTAGCCCTCCAGGTGCGACAGCTCGTACTCGGGCAGCTCGCTGCGCCCGTCGATGCCGTACATGATCTGCAACGGGCCGGTCGCGCCGGTGCCGCGCATGATGCCGCGCTCGCCGAGGAACCCCATGAACGCCTCGGCCTCCGAGGTGAACCCCAGGCGCAGCATGGCATAGACGCAGAAGGCGGCGTCGCGGACCCAGACGTACCGGTAGTCCCAGTTGCGCTCGCCGCCGATCTGCTCGGGCAGGCTGGTGGTCGGTGCGGCGACGATCGCTCCCGTCGGCGCGTAGGTGAGCAGTTTCAGCAGCAGCGCCGAGCGGTGCACCATCTCCCGCCACCGCCCGTGGTAGCGCGAGCCGGCCAGCCAGCGGCGCCAGAACCGGACGGTCGCATCGGCCTGCTCCTGCGCCTCGGCGCGCGGGCACGACCGGGCCGGGACGCCGTCGCCGAGCTGGTCGAGGGCGAACACGTTGGACTCGCCCTCGAGGAGCTTGAAGTGCGACCACACGTCCAGGCCGTCGCACTCCAGGGGCGCGGTGGCACTCAGCGCGAGCGTCAGTGACGGGGAGCGGAACACCGCCTGGCGGCCTTCGAGGTGCGCGGTGTGCGCTTCGGCGCCGTAGCCGAAGCGCGGGGCGATCCGCGCCCGGAACGGGAGGGCCCCGCGGACGCAGACCACCCGGCGGATCAGCCGGTGCCGGGACCCCTCGCGCGACTCGTCGACCACCGGCATGAAGTCCTGGATCTCCGCCACCCCGTCCGCGGCGAAGAACCGCGTGATCAGGACGTTGGTGTCCGGGAAGTAGAACTGCCTGGTGCGGGTCGGCACGTCGGCGGCCAGTTCGAACGAGCCGCCGCGATCGGCATCGAGGATGGCCCCGAAGACGCTGGGCGCGTCGAAGCGCGGGCAGCAGTACCAGTCGATGGTGCCGTTCGTTCCGACCAGCGCGGTCGTTCGAAGATCGCCGATCAGGCCGTGTTCGGAGATCGGTATGTAGCGGCAGCTGTCTGCCTGCTCGAAACCAGTCGTGTCGGACGCCATGCCGGCCTCCTGCCGCTGCGGCGCGAGCCTCGGGATAGGGCCTTGCTTTTCATGCTAGATCGGTGGGCCCGGACTGACCTGCCCCTGACGGACCGTCCGACATGCGACCCCGTCACCGACCACCTACGGTGCGTGCTGAGGGGGCGACCAACCCGAAAGGTGAATCTCCATGGCAGGGAAGTTCGAGCTCTACACCGACGAGAGCGGCATGCACCGGTTCCGACTCAAGGCCAGCAACGGTGCCGTCGTCGTGGTCGGCGACGCGCACGAAACCAAGGAGCAGTTGCTGAAGAACATCGAGTCGCTGCGCAAGCTCGCGCCGTACGCGGAGGTCCGCGAGGCGGCGGCCGCTCAGGGCTGAGCCGGACGGACGGTGGGGAGCGGTCGGCCGACTGCTCCCCACCACGCTGACCGCTTCCGGTGCCGGTCTAAGCTCGCGGAATGCGGATCAAAATCATCGACGCGTTCACCGAACGCCCCTTCGCCGGGAACCCGGCGGCCGTCTGCCTGCTCGAAGGGCCCGACTGGCCGGCCGAGCGGTGGATGCGTCAGGTGGCCCGCGAGATGAACCTCTCGGAGACCGCGTTCGTCCGGCCGCTGTCGGGCGAGGAGGCCGCCCGGGCCGGGGCCGAGTGGGCGCTGCGCTGGTTCACCCCCGTCACCGAGGTCCCGCTCTGCGGCCACGGCACCCTGGCCACCGCGCACGCGCTGCGCACCGAGGGCCTCGCCGACGGCGGGCTGGTCCGGTTCAGCACGCTCAGCGGAGTACTGACCGCCGACACCCAGTCCGACGGCACGATCTGCCTGGACTTCCCCAGCGCGACGCTGAACGCCATCGAGATCCCCGCCGACCTGGAGGAGGCGCTGGGCGCGCGGGTGGCCGGCTGCTGGACCACCGGACCGCTGAACGTGCTGCTGGTGCTGCTGCGCAGCGAGCACTCGGTGCGCGGACTCTCCCCCGACCTGGCCGCCGTCACCCGCCAGGACGCCCGCGGCGTCGTGGTCACCGCCCCCGCCGAGGACCCCTCGGACGGCTACGACTTCGTCTCCCGCTACTTCGCCCCCGCCGCAGGGGTGGCCGAGGACCCGGTCACCGGCAGCGCCCACACCGCGCTCGCCCCCTTCTGGGCCGACCGGCTCGAACGCCCGGCGCACCCGGACGGCGTGCTCACCGGCTATCAGGCCTCCCCGCGCGGCGGCCTGATCCGCTGCGAGCTGCGCGCGGACCGCGTGCTGCTCTCCGGCCACGCCGTCACCGTGGTGGACGGGACGCTGCACAGCACCCCGTGAGCCGGTCGGGCACCGTCAGCCGGTCGGCAGCCAGCTGACGTGCCCGGCCAGCAGCACGTAGCCGACGAAGGCCACCGTGTCGATCAGCGCGTGCGCCACCACCAGCGGCATCACCCGTCCCCAGCGGCGGTACAGCAGGCAGAAGACGGCACCCATCACCATGTTGCCGACCAGGCCGCCGACGCCCTGGTAGAGGTGGTACGAACCGCGCAGCACCGAGCTCGCGGCCAGCGTGGCGGGCCACCCCCAGCCGCGCTGGCCGAGCCGGCGCACGACGTAGCCGAGGACGATCACCTCCTCCAGCACCGCGTTCTGGCAGGCCGAGGCGATCAGCACCGGGATCCGCCACCAGACGTCCGGCAGGCCGGAGGGGACGACGGTGAGGTTGAACCCGGCCGCGCGCGACCCCAGGTAGAGCGCAAGCCCCGAGCCGCCGATCGCCGCGGCCACCATCGCCCCGCGCCCGAGATCGGAGAGCTTGCGGCGCAGGTCGAAGCCGAGTACCCGCAGCGAGCTGCCCTCGCGCACCAGCAGGTAGCCGACCAGCACCACCGGCATCAGGCCGCGTCCGATGTAGTACAGCTGCCAGGCCAGGTCGATCCACGGCCGGCCGGGCGCGAGCGAGGAGTTGAGCGGCGCGATCTGCTGACCGAGTGCGACCTTCCTGGTCACCGAGTCGACGAAGCTGATCACGGCGCCGATCCCGCTGGCACCGAGCGAGAGTCCGAGGACGATCAGCAGCTCCGCCCCGAGCAGCGCGCGGGTGAGGGGCGGGGACGGCTGGGAGTCCGCGGGGTGCTCGGTCGGTGCGATCGTCATGGCCGATGATCCTGCCATAGGACGATGAAGCAGCCCGCGCGGCGGCTCTCAGGCGACCGGCCAGCTGTGCACGGGCTCACCCGTGCGCATGTACTCCATGTACCGGCGCGTCATGGTGGCCAGCGCGGCGGTGCGGTCCATCCCGTAGCGCTCGCGCAGCTGGTGCACGGTGGCGGCCTGCCAGGACGCGCCGTTGGTGCGGCGCAGGCAGCGCTGCTCGATGATGCCGAGGTAGCGGTCCCGGTCGGCGGGCTGCACGCCCCACTCGTCCAGGCCCTGGTGGGCCAGCGGCAGCAGCTCGCCGAGCACCAGGTCGACCACCGGCACCTCGGCCGGTGCGCCGCGCCCCGCGCGTCCCTGCTTCGGCCAGGCCAGCACGGCATCGATGCCGTAGCGGGCGGCGGTGTCGAAGTTGCGTTCCGCCCGTTCGAACGGCAGCCGGTTCCAGACCGGCCGGGGCTGCTTGCCCAGCGCGCGGACCAGTCCGTAGTAGAAGGCGGCGTTGGCCAGCGTGTCGGCGACCGTGGGTCCGGCCGGCAGGCAGCGGTTCTCCACCCGCAGGTGCGCCACCCCGTCGGCAACGTCGTAGACCGGGCGGTTCCAGCGGTAGATAGTGCCGTTGTGCAGCCGCAGCTCCCCCAGCCGCGGGACACCGCCGGAGGCCAGCACCTTGATCGGGTCCTCGTCGTCGCAGATCGGCAGCAGCGCCGGGAAGTAGCGCAGGTTCTCCGCGAAGAGCTCCAGCGCGCTGTCCACCCAGCGCTCGCCGAACCAGGTGATCGGGCGCACGCCCTGCGCCTTGAGCTCCGCCGAACGGGTGTCGCAGGCCTGCTGGAAGAGCACCGGACGGGTCTCGCGCCACAGCTCCCGGCCGAACAGGAAGGGCGAGTTCGCCCCCAGCGCGACCTGGACGGCGGAGATCGCCTGCGCCGCGTTCCAGACCGAGGCGAACCGGTCCGGGGTGACCTGCAGGTGCAGCTGCAACGAGGTCGCCGCGGCCTCGGCCACCATCGACACGGAGTCCAGCACCAGGTGCTCGACCCCCTCGATATCCAGCGCGATGTCCTCGCCGCGGGCGGCCATGATCTGGTCGCTGAGCAGGCTGTACCGGTTGTTGTGCGACATCGCGTCCAGGCCGGTGTGCTCGACGCCCAGCGTCGGCAGCACGCCCACCATGACGATCCGGGCCCCGGCCTCGGCGGCCTGCCGGTCGGCGTAGCGCAGCCCGGTGTCGATCTCCTCGCGCAGCTCCTCGAAGACGTGCCCGGTCAGCCGGTGCGGCGCGATGTTGACCTCGATGTTGAACTGCCCCAGCTCGGTCTGGAAGTCGCTGGAACCGATCGCCGAGAGCACCTGGTCGTTGCGCATCACCGGTAAGCCGTGCTCGTCGGCCAGATTTAGCTCTATCTCCAGGCCCATCAGGGCCTTCGGACGATCGAAGCGGCCCTCCCTGAGCATCCGATCCAGTGCTTCCAGACAGGACTGCAGCTTGCGTCGGTACTGCTGCCGGTCCGACAGGTCCGCACGGCTCGCGACGACCTTCTCCCCCATGGGTGTGCCCTCCTCGGCCGGATCCACCGTGCATCCTTCATGCCCACCCGGAAGATCGATACCCGTTGCGGTTGAATGCCGTGCGACACACGATCTCTGACGATCCGTCAGCTGTTCTTCGACTTGCCGGGCCCCACAGAAGGTGATAAACAGGTCACCCTGCGCACTTGTTCGAGTAGACTCCGCGCTGCAAGCCGATCCGGCCCCGAGCCGGCCCGGCTCCCCTGCGTGCCGCGGAGTCCACTCCCGCGCCCAGCCACGCGATCACGCCCAACCGGACCCGGCCTTGTCGCGCCACGCCGGTATGCCGCATTCGCACGCCGATCTCGCACGGAGAGGCGACCCGCCATGACCCTGCAAACGCCCCAGCCCCCGCCCAGTGCCCTGCGTGCCGTTCTGGCCGCGCTGACCTCCGACGCCGCCCTGCGCCAGTCGGGGGCCGGACCGCTGCGCAGTCCCACCGGCCCCCTGCTGCCGGCCCACCCCCTGGCCGTGCATCAGCTGCCGCCCGGCGGCGGCGGTAGTACGCGCGCGCTGGCCGCGGCGCCGCGCACGGGCTGGCGGTTCCTGATCAAGCACGGCGGCGAGGTGGTGGCGGCGGCCGAGGTGGTGCGGGCGGCGGAGGGCCACACCTTCTCGCACTTCGCGGCGGGCCCCTATCTCGACTCCACCGTCCAAGTGCTCGCGCAGGCCTGGCAGCTGGCCCATCCGCTGCGCTCGCGGCACCAGCCGCGACTGCTGTCGATGCCGGGCCACTACGCCACCGCGCTCTGGCTGCACTGCACCGAGACCGACACCGACGCGGACGGCGACCTGCTGATCCCGCTGGCACCGGCCCCGCTGGGCGTCACCGCCCACCGCGCCTACCCCGCCGCCGAGCTCCTCGGCCTGCTCGCCCGACCCACCACGGGCACCACCAGGAGCACCGCCACGAGCACGATCTCGGCACCGCTGGCCGCGGTCCCGGCCTTCTGAGGGCCGGACACCCCCGGACGGACTACCTCCCCCCACCCGGTCGGGTCACCGACCGGGTGACCCGTTCGGCACCGGACGCCGCCCGGGGACATCTGAATGGGTGATCTCTGCCTCGGAGTTGTGGCGCAAGTCACCAAACTGCTGCGGGGCGGCCGCTGGACGCCGACACTGGGAACCAGCGTGGAAGGACCCCCTGTCCTACCCACAGAAGTGCCGACTCACACCTGGGCCGGCCGGACAGGATCCGATCATCGGCACGACGCCTCGGCCCACGGGCCGCGGGGCCGCTGCGGGGGCGAGGATCGCGAGCAGAGCGAGGTACGAAGATGTGCCAGCACCGACCTGAGTGCCCGTCGGCCGAATCCGCCGACCGGGAAGCGGCCGTCCCGGTCGCCCGCCACCCCGAGCAGGGCTGGAGCCTGCTCTGCAACGGCGTCCTGCTCTTCGAGGACACCGGCGAGTTGCTGCCGGACGGCCGGGTGATCGCACCGCACCGCGCGTTGGTCATCGCCGCCTGAGCCCGCCTGAGCCCGTCGGGACGCCTCGGGGGAGGACGGCCGGAGGCCCGGCAGCGGATCCACTCCGCTGCCGGGCCTCCGTCATGCCGTCGCCTGGATCAGGCGTCGTACTCGTCCATCGGCGGGCAGGAGCAGACCAGGTTGCGGTCGCCGTACGCGCCGTCGATCCGGCTCACCGGCGGCCAGTACTTGTCCGCCGGGTTCACACCCGCGGGGAAGACCGCCTCGGCGCGCGAGTAGCTGTGCGCCCAGTCGCCGGCCAGCGCGGCGGCGGTGTGCGGGGCGTGGTGCAGCGGGTTGTCCACCGCGTCCCAGTCACCGCTGCCGACCTTCTCGATCTCCGCGCGAATCTCGATCATCGCGGCGCAGAACCGGTCGATCTCGTGCAGGTCCTCGGACTCGGTGGGCTCGATCATCAGCGTGCCGGCCACCGGGAAGGACATCGTCGGCGCGTGGAAACCGTAGTCGATCAGGCGCTTGGCGATGTCGTCCACGGTCACGCCGGTCGCCTTGGTGAGCGGGCGCAGGTCGATGATGCACTCGTGCGCGACCAGTCCGCCGGGGCCGGTGTAGAGCACCGGGAAGGACGGGGCGAGCCGCTTGGCGATGTAGTTGGCGTTCAGCACGGCGACCTGGGTCGCGTGCTTGAGACCCTCGCCGCCCATCAGCCGGACGTACGCCCAGGAGATCGGCAGGATCGCCGCCGAGCCCCACGGCGCGGCCGAGATCGGGCCGACGCCGGTGGCCGGGCCCGCCTCGCTCTGCAGCGGGTGGTTGGGCAGGTACGGCGCGAGGTGCGAGCGCACCGCGACCGGGCCGACGCCCGGGCCGCCGCCGCCGTGCGGGATGCAGAAGGTCTTGTGCAGGTTCAGGTGCGAGACGTCCGCGCCGAACTTGCCCGGCTTGGCGAGGCCGACCAGCGCGTTCAGGTTGGCGCCGTCCACGTAGACCTGGCCGCCGGCCTCGTGCACCAGGGCGCAGATGTCGGTGATCTGGGTCTCGAACACGCCGTGGGTGGACGGGTAGGTGACCATCAGCACCGAGAGCTGGTCGCGGTGCTGCTCGATCTTGGCCGTCAGGTCCTCGACGTCCACGTCGCCGTCGGTCAGCGTCTTGACCACGACCACCCGCATGCCGGCCATCGCGGCGGAGGCCGCGTTGGTGCCGTGCGCCGAGGCCGGGATCAGGCAGACGTCACGCTGGGTGTCGCCGTTGGCGTGGTGGTAGGCGCGCACCGCCAGCAGGCCGGCCAGCTCGCCCTGCGAACCGGCGTTCGGCTGGATCGAGACGGCGTCGTAGCCGGTCACCTCGACCAGCTGCTGCTCCAGCTGGCGGATCAGGGTCAGGTAGCCCTGCGCCTGCTCGATCGGGGCGAAGGGGTGCAGCTGGCCGAACTCCGGCCAGGTGACCGCCTCCATCTCGGTGGTGGCGTTGAGCTTCATGGTGCACGAGCCCAGCGGGATCATGCCGCGGTCCAGCGCGTAGTCCCGGTCCGAGAGGCGGCGCAGGTAGCGCAGCATCGCGGTCTCCGACCGGTGGCTGTGGAAGACCGGGTGGGTCAGGTACTCGTCCTCGCGCAGCAGCGCGGCGGGCAGCACGTCGGCGGTCTCGTCGACCTCGGCGCCGATCACGCCGAACGCGGTCCAGACGACGTCCAGGTGCTCGCGGGTGGTGGTCTCGTCGCAGGAGATCGAGACCAGGTCCGCGCCGTCCTGGTAGAGGTTGACGCCGGCCTCGCGGGCGGCGGCCACCACCTCGGCGGCGCGGCCCGGGACGCGGGCGGTGACGGTGTCGAAGAACTCGCCGTGCAGCAGCTCGACGCCGCCGGCCCGCAGGCCGGCCGCGAGGGCGGCGGCGTAGCGGTGGGTGCGGCGGGCGATGTCGGCCAGGCCGTCCGGGCCGTGGTAGACCGCGTACATCGAGGCCATCACGGCGAGCAGCACCTGGGCGGTGCAGATGTTGCTGGTGGCCTTCTCGCGGCGGATGTGCTGCTCGCGGGTCTGCAGGGCCAGCCGGTAGGCGCGGTTGCCGTCGGCGTCGACCGAGACGCCGACCAGGCGGCCGGGCAGGTTGCGGGCGTACTCGGAGCGCACGGCCAGGTAGCCGGCGTGCGGGCCGCCGAAGCCCATCGGGACGCCGAAGCGCTGCGAGGTGCCGCAGGCGATGTCGGCGCCCAGCGAGCCGGGGGACTTCAGCAGGGTGAGCGCGAGCAGGTCGGCGGCGACCGCGACGACCGCGCCCAGGCCGTGGGCCTGCTCGATCACGGCGGTCAGGTCGCGCACCGCGCCCGAGGCGCCGGGGTACTGGAGCAGCACGCCGAAGACGCCGCGCTCGGCGATCTCGGCCGGGATGCCCTCGGACAGGTCGGCGACGACGACCTCGACACCGGTCGGCTCCGCGCGGGTCTGGATCACCGCGACGGTCTGCGGCAGCGCGTCGGCGTCGACCAGGAAGACGCCGCCCTTGACCTTGGTGACGCGGCGGGCCAGCGCCATCGCCTCGGCGGCCGCGGTGCCCTCGTCCAGCAGCGAGGAGCCGGAGGTCGGCAGCCCGGTGAGGTCGGAGACCACGGTCTGGAAGTTGAGCAGCGCCTCCAGGCGGCCCTGCGAGATCTCCGGCTGGTACGGCGTGTAGGCCGTGTACCAGGACGGGTTCTCCATGACGTTGCGCAGGATCACCGGCGGGGTGAACGTGCCGTAGTAGCCCAGGCCGATCATCGGCGTGAGCACCTGGTTGTGGGCGGCCAGCTCGCGCAGTTCGGCGAGCACCTGGGCCTCGCTGCGGCCGGCGGGGAGGTCCAGGGCGGTGATGCTGCGGATGGCCTCGGGCACGGCGGCGGCGGAGAGGTCGTCGAGCGAGCTGTAGCCCACGTGCGCCAGCATCTTCGCCTGCGCGGCGCTGTCGGGGCCGATGTGGCGGGACTCGAACGGGCTGGCCAGTTCGAGCTCGGTGAGCGTCGCGGAGCTGTGGGGGCGACCGGCGGTCGGCTGCTGGGCATTCATGGTGGTCGAGGCCTCCTGGTCACGGACCGGCGGGGGCACGCACGCCGATAGGCCTCGCCGCTGCGCACAGCGGATCAACCCTGGGACGGACGAGCCCGACAGGCCTCCCCCTCTGTCATCGGGACCTGAGAGCTTCGCCCGCGCGGGGCAGTCGCCCCGTCGGCTTGCACCGTCGGTGAGGGTGGTGCCGTCGGCTCCCTCGCCGGCGGTCCTGCCCTGCTTTCCAGAGTGACCTATCCCACACGGTACGGATGCCTGAGAGATTCCGGGGAGGAGTTGCTCCTTCGGCGCCCCGATCCCCCCATTTCGAGGGGCGAGGACTCTCCCGAGCGGGTTCGGCGGTCGCGCCCAGGGTACCAGCGGAGACCCGTTCGATCACCGGGCAGGTGAGCGATCACACTCCCCCGAACAGCGCAGTCCACGCCCGGACGGCGGCGCTCCGCTCGCCGCTGTCCGGTTCGTGCCTTTTGGTGTGAACGGAGGCCGCAGCAGCCCACAGGAGGAACAGCGTGCAGACCGACATCGACCCCCGAGACCTGATCGGGCACAAGGCCGTCGACCGCAACGGCGACAAGATCGGCACGGTGGACGAGGTCTACCTCGACGACGCGACCGGCGAGCCGGAGTGGGCCGCCGTGCGGACCGGGATCTTCGGGCGGGACGCCTTCGTCCCGCTGACGACCAGCGAGTTCTCCGGCGAGGAGCTGCGGGTCCCGTACGACAAGTCGCTGATCAAGGACTCTCCCGACTTCGGCGTGGGCCAGCACCTCTCGCCCGCCCAGGAGCTCCAGCTCTACCGCTACTACGGCCTGGACTCCCCCGGTGCCGCCCGCCCGGCGGCCGGCGACTCGGCGATGCACGGGCGCAAGCCCGAGGATCTCGACTTCGGCTCGGTCCCCGCCGCCTCGCCCGCCCCGGCCCAGATGGCGGCCCCGATGGCCGCGTCGGCCGCCGCGGCCACAGTGGCCCGCCCGCTGGCGAACGCCACCTCGACCTCCACCGCCACCTCGGTCGCTCCCCCGCAGCCCAGCAGTGCCCCGGTCGTCGCGCCGACCACGGTGGGCCTGGACAAGCCGGTCGGTACGAGCACCACCCGGGCGACCACCCCGGACCCGGTGCACGCGGCCGCCCCCAAGGCCGCCGCCGCCCACGGCCAGGCCACCATGCCGCCGCCCGGCCCGGTCGAGCTGACGCTGCGCGAGGAGCGGCTGGAGATCACCAACGAGTGGCACGTGATCGGGACCGCCCGGCTGCGCAAGTACGTGGTGACCGAGGCGGTGGAGCGCCGGGTCCCGGTGGTCCGCGAGCGGGTCCGGGTGGAGCGGGTGCCGGTCGGCGAGGCCGAGATGGCCGCCCTGTCCGAGCAGGAGATCGCCGAGGCGGTCGAGGAGGTGACGCTGCACGAGGAGCGTCCGACCGTCCGCAAGTACGTCGCGTCGATGGAGCGGGTGCGGCTGATGGTCGAGCGGTACACCGAGGAAGAGGTGGTCCGCGACGAGCTGCGGCGCGAGCAGGTGGAGATCCACGACGGCACCGCCACCTAGCACCGCCGACCGACAGCAGCACGGCCCGGACCTGCACCGTCAGGTCCGGGCCGCGGTGCGTTCAAAAGATTCAGCCATCGATATTTGACATCATGAAACACTTCTCGGCATGGTTACTTCAGTTCATTGACTTTCACCAGCTTCAAGCAGCTTGCTCGAAGCGCATGCACTGGAGGATTCACCGTGAGTGAGGCACCACAGCCCACCGCGACGGCCGAGAAGCAGAGCAGCTCCCGGGTCCTGCCCGCCCTGGTGCTGGCGATGCTGGCGTTCAGCGTGGTGCAGACGGCGGTCGTTCCGATCCTGCCGTCGCTGGCTCAGGAGCTGAACGTCCACGGCTCCACCATCACCTGGCTGATGACGGCCAACCTGCTCTCCGCCGCCGTCCTCACCCCGCTGCTCGGCCGCTTCGGCGACCTGCGCGGCCGCAAGCCGATGCTGCTCATCTCGCTCAGCGGCCTGGTGCTCGGCTCCGGCCTCGCCGTGAGCACGCACTCCTTCACCTGGCTCGTGGTCGCCCGCGTGCTCCAGGGCGCCGGCGGTGGCGTGCTGCCGCTGGCCATCAGCATCGTCCGCGACGAGCTGCCCAAGGAGAAGGTCACCGGCGGCGTCGCCGCGATCAGCGCCAGCATGGGCGTCGGCAGCGGTCTCGGCCTGGTGGCCACCGGCCTGCTGCTGGAGCACTGGAACTACAAGTCCATCTTCTGGATGGGCCTGATCTTCGGTCTGATCGCACTCGCCCTGGTCGCCCTGCGCGTCCCCAAGGACCCGGTGGTCGACAAGGCCGGCGGCGCCGACCCGCTCGGCGCGATCACCCTGGCCGGCTGGCTCTCCGCGCTGCTGATCGCCGTCAGCCAGGGCAACGAGTGGGGCTGGACCTCCAACAAGACGCTGGGCCTGTTCGCCGTGGCCGCCGTGATCGCCCTGGTCTGGGGCATCATCGAGACCCGGGTCAGCCACCCGCTGGTCGACATGAAGATGATGGCCCGCCCGGCCGTCGCCTTCACCAACATCTCCGGCCTGCTCATCGGCTTCGGGATGTACGGCTCGTTCCTGGTGATCAGCAACTTCACCCAGACGCCCGAGAAGCTCGCGCACTACGGCTTCACCGCCACTGTGCTGCACGCCGGCGTGATGCTGCTGCCCTCCGCCCTCGGCTCGATGGTCGCCGCCCCGCTCGGCGCGCTGCTGATCGCCCGGCGCGGTCCGCGTCTGCCGCTGGTGCTCGGTGGTGTGTTCGGCTCGGCCTCGATGATCTTCCTGGCCCTCCAGCACAGCCAGCAGTGGAACATCTACCTCGCCTCGGCGGTCTTCGGCCTCGGCGTGGGCATGGCCTACGCCGCGATGCCGGCCTACATCAACGGCGCCGTCCCGGCCGAGCAGAGCGGCATCGCCAACGGCATGAACGCGGTGCTGCGCACCGTCGGTGGCGCCATCGGCACCGCCGTGATGGGCGCGATCCTGACCGGCGACACCATCAAGCTGCCGCCGCCGATCGCGGCGATGGTCAAGGTGCAGATCCCGACCCTGGACGCCTACAAGCACGCCTACTGGGTCGCCGCGGTCGTCTGCCTGGTCGCCGCCGCCGTCCCGTTCGCGATCCGCCAGATCCGCCCGGCCGCCACCGCGACCGCGGGTCAGGACACCAGCCCCGAGCTGGCCAAGACCGGCGCCTGACGAGGCGCCCTCCCTCGCCGACCAAGGGATCGGGCGGCGAGGGGAACCCGGCGGCGGCCCGCGAGGGCATCGAGGGCCACCGCCGGACCTAGAGCCTGTGTCTAATCCTGCGCCGGGCCCGCGACGCCCGGCACGGCACCTCGCCGCGTTGGCGAAACGCCCAAGTAGCTCCGCTACGAGGGCGCCCCGCCGCCTTGCGATGCACCGCACCAGACGCCGCGGTCTGATCCGACGCAGGATTAGGCACAGGCTCTTCACACTGCGGCGCCACCCGAACTCCCGGGTGGCGCCGCAGTGCTGTGCACTACCTCAGCGCGGCGGGCGCAGCGGCAGCGGGTCGGACGGCTCCAGCTGCGGATCGTCCACCAGGAACGTCCGCACCCGGCCCGGCGGACTGTCCGGCGTCTCGAAGCGCACGGTCACCCGGCCCACGCCGCTGCCCTGCACCCAGCCGGGTCCGTACCCCTCGTGCGTGACGTCCTGGCCGGGCAGCCAGATCCGCCGCTCGGGCGCCGCCTCGAAGGGCATCGCCGCGGTCACCGGTTCGTCCTCGGGCGACTCCCCCTCGCCCCCGTCACTCTCATCCTCCGCTTCGGCCGCCTCGGCCGCCGCCTGGGCGAAGAGGTCCTCCTGGGTGAACTCCGCGAGCTGGGAGACCCCGACCCCCAGCAGCCGGATCCCGCCCGTGATCTCGACCTGGGCGAGCAGCCGGCGCGCCGTGTCGACGATCACCCGCTCGTCGTCGGTCGGCCCGCGCAGCGTCTCGGAACGGGTCAGCGTGCTGAAGTCGAAGCGGCGCACCTTGACCACCACCGTGCGCCCCGAGCGCCCCGCAGCCCTGAGCCGGTGCACGCAGCGGACGGCGAGCACGTCGAGTTCGTGCTGCACCACACCGCGGTCGGCCAGGTCGACGGCGAAGGTGTCCTCCACCGAGATCGACTTGGCGTCCCGGTCCGGCACCACCGGACGGTCGTCCACCCCGCGCGCCATCAGCGAGACCCCGACGCCGTGCGCCCGGCCGAGCAGTTGCACCAGCTCCTTCTCCGGCAGCTCGGCGATGTCGGAGACGGTGTTCAGCCCGACCCGGCGCAGCGCCTGCTCGGTGGCCGGGCCCACGCCGGGCAGCGCCCGGACCGACATCGGGCCGAGCACCGTTCGCTCCTGCCCCGGCGTCACCAGCACCAGGCCGTCCGGCTTGGCCTGCTCCGAGGCGATCTTGGCCATCAGCTTGGAGCCGGCCGCCCCGACCGAGGCGGTCAACCCGGTGTGCTTCTGAATGTCGGCCCGTAGATCCTGGGCGATCGCCTGGATCAGCTCGGCTCCCTCACCCGGCGCCGCCGCCTCCAGCGCGGGGCCGAACGGGCCGGCCTCCAGGTCCACGTACGCCTCGTCCACGCTGAGCTGCTCGACCAGCGGCGAGAGCTCGCGGACCATCGCCATCACCTGCTCGCTCAGGCTGCGGTAGGCGACGAACCGTGGCACCAGGTAGGCCGCGTTCGGGCAGAGCCGACGTGCGGTGGCCATCGCCATCGCGGAGTGCACCCCGAAGACCCGCGCCTCGTAGCTGCAGGTGGAGACCACGCCCCGGCCGCCGAGCCCGCCCACGATCACCGGCTTGCCGCGCAGGCTCGGCTTGGCCGCCTGCTCCACCGAGGCGAAGAAGGCGTCCATGTCGAGGTGGATGATGCTCGGCAGAGTCCGCACGACCCGATCCTCCCGCACGGGTACGACACACCGACTCAGCTGGGCCGCGCCGCGTCCGCCAGTGCCAGCGCGACACCCGGCTCCGGCCTGCCGAGCAGCGCCGGGTCGGGGTGCAACAGCGCGTCCAGCGCGGCCTCGCCGGCCCCCGGGATCTCTCGCAGGTTGCCGTAGTACCAGGTGGCGTCGTGCGGCTCGGCCGCCCCGACGGCGTAGGAGTCGATCCCCGCCGCCCGGCAGTCCGCCAGCGCGCGCCGGACGTGGTAGTCCTGGCTGACCAGCACCGCGTGCTGGACGCCGAAGATCCGCCGGGCCCGGGTGCAGGAGTCCCAGGTGTCGAAGCCCGCGTCGTCACGCACCACCCGCGCCGCGGGAACCCCGTGGGCCACCAGGTAGTCGTCCATCACACCCGGCTCGTCGTAGTCGGGCCGGCTGTTGTCGCCGGTCACCAGGATCGCCTGCACCTTGTACGCCCGGTAGAGCTCCAGGGCGGTGTCCAGCCGGTGCGCCAGGTAGTCGGAGGGCACCCCGTTCACCTCGCCGGCGCCGAACACCACGGCCACCGGCTCGGCCGGCACGTCCGCGACGGTCCGGATCCGCTCCTGCTGGGTGCCGAAGAGCCAGGCGGTCGGCGCCAGCGCCACCGCGCAGAACAGCACCACCGCCTGGAACGCCCGCCGCTGCCTGCGCCGTCCGGCTACGAAGCGTGCCAGGGCCCGCATGCGTCCTCCCCCGAGGATCCCGATGATCCACTCATCGGCCCGGACGACGCCGAAGCCCCGAGCGGTTCCCGCCCGGGGCCTGCCGCCGGCCTGTCGCCGACCTTGAGGACCGCTCAGACCGCGCGGTTGCGCCGCTGCGCCAGCTCGTCCGCCGGGTCGTGGCCGACCAGCGTCTCGCCGGTGTCGGTCCGCTCGGCGTGCAGCCGGCCCAGCGTGCCGTCCAGTTCCTGCCAGACCGCGCCGACCGCGATGCCGAAGACGCCCTGACCGCCCTTCAGCAGATCCACCACCTGCTGCGGCGAGGTGCACTCGTAGACCGTCGCCCCGTCACTCATCAAGGTCAGCCCGGCGAGGTCCGTGAGCTCGCTGGAGCGCAGATGGGTGACGGCCACTCGGATGTTCTGCAGCGAGACGCCGGTGTCCAGCAGACGCTTGACGATCTTGAGGACCAGGATGTCGCGGAAGCTGTAGAGCCGCTGCGCGCCCACCGGCCCGGCCGTCCGGACGCTCGGCTCCAGCAGGCCGGTCCGCGCCCAGTAGTCCAGCTGACGGTAGGTGATGCCGGCGGCCGCGCAGGCCGTCGGGCCGCGGTAGCCGAGCAGCGCGGAGGACGGCGGGATCCGCTCGATCGCGGGCTGGCCGGCCTGGACCGCCGGGAACCGGCCGACCCGCGGCAGCTCGGCCGCCGCGTCGGGCTCCGGCTGGTCCCAGGAACGGCCGGACCACGTACGGCTGCCGCGCGGCATGTGGAGGGCGCACGGGCCTCCCACGGCCGCCTCATCGCCGGTGCTGCTCATGCCAACCTCCGTCCACTCGTCTTCGCCCGCACGGGAGCGCATCCCGGTGGGCCACCCCTGACGGTAGGCAGTCGTCCGAGACGCGTCAACGATCGCCACGCCGAGCCGACGAAACCGTGTCACTCCGGAGAGTGGTTTCGCGTGCCCCCAGTGTGGGTAGGACCGAACATTTTGGCAAAACAACCGATCGAAGTAGACCTATTGGGCGTTGCCGCCGAAGTCCTCCGGCGAGACCTGGTCGAGGAACTCGCGGAACTTCTCCACCTCGTCCTCCTGCTCGTCCGGGATGGCGATGCCCGCCTCGGCGAGCACCTCCTCGGCGCCGTAGATCGGCGTGCCGGTACGCAGC
Source organism: Kitasatospora sp. MAA4 (assembly GCF_029893355.1). Classification (GTDB taxonomy): domain Bacteria; phylum Actinomycetota; class Actinomycetes; order Streptomycetales; family Streptomycetaceae; genus Kitasatospora. Next base: position 8,120 of record NZ_JARZAI010000008.1, on the reverse strand, counting down.
GCCAGCGCTATCGCGTCGGAAGGGCGGGCGCTCACCTCCACACCACCGGTGAACACCAGCTCGGCGTAGAAGACACCCTCCCGCAGGTCGGTGATCCGCACCTCGGTGAGCTGCTGCCCAAGCGCCTCCAGCACGTCCTTGAACAGGTCGTGCGTCAGCGGCCGCACCGGTGTCATGCCCTGTTGGGCGAAGGCGATCGCGGTCGCCTCGCCAGGGCCGATCCAAATCGGCAGATACCGATCACCCCCCACTTCGCGCAGCAGGACGATCGGCTGGTTGGAGGGCATCTCCACCCGGACACCTACAACGTCGAGCTCATTCACAAGGCAACCCTATGGCCCCACAACCGGATATGAAAGCGCGGCCCTCCCCGACGCGGCCTGCCGGGGCCTGTGCGCAACCGTTCGGGGCGTCCACGGCGTGCTGCTTCTACTGCGGCCGGACCCTGAGCCCGGCCTGCACCATGGTGGCGTGCAGGCGCACGGCGAGAGTGGCCAGCTCGCGCGCGGTGGTCTCGGCGTGCGCCCGGGTCTGCGGGTTGCGGTGGCGGCGCAGCGGGGCGACCACCTGGTCCACCAGGGCGATCTCGCGCTCCGCCGCGGCCTTCACCTGCCGCAGATGGCGCGGTTCGAGGCCGAAGCGGCCGAGCTCGGCGACCAGCCGGGCGATCTGCAGGGTCTCCGCGTCGTATCCGCCGTCCGGGCCCGCGACCACCAGGCCGTAGGACTCCCACTCGACCAGGTCGCGCTCCTGCGCGCCGGCCGCGGCCAGCAGCTCGGCCCGGCCGAGCCGGACGCCGGAGGGCGATACGGCGGCGGCGACCAACTCGCGGTCCGCCTCCTCCAGCGGTCCGGGCCGTGCCTCCGCCACCGGCAGCGCCGGTGGCGCCTCGCCGCGTTCGATCGCGTCCAGATGCTCGCGGATCACGCGCAGCGGCAGGTAGTGGTCGCGCTGCATGCGCAGCACGTAGGCCAGCCGCTCGACGTCCGAGGGCCCGAACTTCCGGTACCCGGACGGGGTGCGCTGCGGCTCGACGAGGCCCTCGGCCTCCAGGAAGCGGATCTTGGAAATGGTGACTTCGGGGAAGTCGTCCCGCAGGAAGGCGAGCACCGCCCCGATGCTCAGGAGTTCCTGGCTCCGGCGATCTCCGGGCCGCCGCAGCGGTCCGCCGGGCTGCCTGGGAGAGGTCACGGTCTGATGCGCGGTCACTCGGGCTCTCCTGCCGACGTCGTGGTGAGGGACCCCCGCCTTCAGTGCGACCGGACTGCGGTCCGGGCCCTCCCGGGCCCGGACCGTACCCAGGTTCTAGTACCGGTGCGGACCCGCGAAGAAGACCAGGCGGTACTTCCCGATCTGCACCTCGTCACCGTTGTTCAGACCGACCTCGTCGATCCGCTCACGGTTGACGTACGTCCCGTTCAGGCTGCCGACGTCGGCCACCGAGAAGCCACCCGGCTGGCGGCGGAACTCCACGTGCCGGCGCGAGACGGTGACGTCGTCGAGGAAGATGTCGCCCTGCGGGTGCCGGCCCGCCGTGGTGATGTCCGCGTCCAGCAGGAAGCGGCTGCCCGAGTTCGGGCCGCGCTGCACGATCAGCAGGGCGGAGCCCGGCGGAAGCGCGTCGATCGCGGCCAGTACCTCGGACGAGAGCGCCGGAGTGGCACCCGTGCCCGTGGCGTGCGGGTCGTACGACTCGAGACCGGAGATCGAGATGGTCGACGTGGTCTCGGCCGGCAGCTCCGGGGCACCGGGGCTGCGCAGCGGCGATCCGCAGTTGTTGCAAAACCTGGCCGAGGCCGGGTTCTGGCTGCCGCACCGAACGCAGACGATCGGGCCGGTCATGTTCGCAGCCTCCTGGCGCGGCAGTCCCCCAGGGACATGCCCGGCGTAGGGATCCGGGGCAAACCCTCCACCAGAGGTTGAGGGTCCTGACTGGAAACCTATGCGCGGCGAACCCGAAGGGTCAACCGACGCGCCGTAGCCGCCGTCGCGGAAGAGCGGGCGCTCGCCGGCCGGCTGGTAGTCGTCCTGCGGCGCGCCCCGCATGCCCGGCACCGTACCGGGGTCCTCCTCGTCCCGGCGGTGGCGCGCGGTGGGCATCTCCACCGCCGCGGCACGGCGGTTCTTGCGACCGAACAGCTTCGAGAACAGACTCACGGGCGAATCCCCTTGCGTGAAACAGACCCGCCCGCGGGGCAGGGTGAGAACCTCGGACAGGCTGCGGGCCCGGCGTCGAGCCGGGGCTGCGAAAGTGGTACAGGACAGTGTGGCCGACGCACTCGGTGCGCTCCGCACCGGGGGCCACTCGCAGGTGAGAGGCCATGGGGCCGACGGAGTGTCAGCCGAAACAGGCGGGCTGTCACTTCGCCGCCGGCTTGCCGTACTGCGGCGGCCGGGGCACGGCAAGTGCGTCCACGGTCACCTTCTGCTGCTCGGTGATCGACGTGCCCACCTGCTCCCGCTCCAGGGTGCGCACGATGCCGCCGGGGATGTTCAGTGCCGGCGTCAGATCCTGCGCGTTGCCGATCACCGTGAAGCGGTAGGGCTGTGCCACGCCCTTGCCGTCGATCTGGACGCCGCCTGACGGCACGTCGGTGAAGTAGGTGTCGGCCACCACACGGACATCGTTGATCTGAATCGCCTCCGCCCCCGCTGCTCGGAGTTCCTGCAGGGTGTCCAGCAGCATATCTGCCTTGACCTGCCCCTGCGGGTCATCGACCGTCAGTACGATCCCCGGTCCGGTCGCCTTCACCGTACCCGCCAGCACGCCCAGCTCCGCCGCCTTCTGCCGGGTCTGCTGCTGCGCCTCCTTCGCCTGGTTCGAGCTGTTCTCCAACTGGGCGTAGGACTGGTCGAGTTGGGTCTTCTCCTGCTGGAGGCGCTGCTGGCGGCTGTCCAGCTCGTCCAGGATCCGGACCAGGTCGTCCTGGCGGGCGCCGCGCAGCGCGCTGTGATCATTGGTCGAACGGACCTGGATGGCCAGGCCGAGGCCGAGCGAGAAGAGCAGCAGCGCGACCACCAGCTGCCCGCGCGAGGCCCGCGGCGGCCAGAGCGCGGCCCGCAGCCGGCGACGGCCGTCGGAGGACCGGACGACGGGCTCAGGCCCGGGCTCCGGCTCCGCTTCGAGCTCCAGCGCGAGCTCAGGCTCAGCTTCCGGCTCCGGCTCGGCTTCGGGCACCGCCGCGGACTCGCCCTCGACTGCCTCTTCGGGCAGATCTTCGGGCACGTCCTCGGAAACGGCAGGGGTCTCGGGTTCCGGCAGCTCGCGCGCCTCGTCGTCCCGGTCCATCGGATCCTTCGTCATCTGCGAAAACCCCGGACTCAGGCGCGGAACACATGGCGCCGGATGGCCGCCGCGTTCGAGAAGATCCGGATGCCCAGCACCACGACCACCCCGGTCGACAGCTGCGACCCCACACCCAGCTGGTCGCCCAGGAAGACGATCAGCGCGGCCACCACGACGTTGGAGAGGAAGGAGACCACGAAGACCTTGTCGTCGAACGTCCCGTCCAGCATCGCCCGCACCCCGCCGAACACCGCGTCCAGCGCGGCCACCACGGCGATCGGCAGGTAGGGGACGACGGCGCTCGGCACCTCCGGCTGGACGAAGAGCCCTACGACGACGCCGGCCACGAGGCCCAGTACGGCGATCACGGTGTTGATGCTCCTGTCGAAGAAGGGCCGGGGGAGGCGGACGGCGAGGCGGTGTCGGGCTGGGCCAGGCGCAACGTGAAGCCCACCGCGGCCGGCAGGTCCAGCGAGTGCTGGGCTGCGACGGTGTACCTGATCCCGTAGCTGGTCTGCAGGATCCGCAGGTACTGGCCGCCCGCACCGCTCTGGAAGTCCGAGCTCAGCTGCTTGGAGTCGCCGATGGCGAGCACGGTGTAGGGCGGTACCAGCGGCCGGTTGTCCACCAGGATGGCGTCCCCGGCCGCGCGTATCGCGGAGAGCGCGGTCAGTCGCTGCCCGTTGATCGAGACCGCCTCCGCCCGGGCCTGCCACAGCCCGTTGACGATGAGCTGAAGGTCCCGGTCGTGCAGCCGTCCGCCGCTGAAGCCGTCGGAGGTACGAGGGTTGACCGCACTGCCGTCGTCGGTGCCCGCCGCGTCGTCGACCACCAGCTTGACGCCCGGCCCGTGCAGCGCTCCGGTGCCGACCGCGCCCGCGAGGTCCGCCAGCCCGCCGTCCCCGCCGGCCGACCGCAGAGCCCGCTGCTGGGCCTGGTCGACCTGGGTGCGCAGCGACTCCACCTGGCGCTGCAGCTTGTCGGCGGCCGCAGTCTCGTCGGTGACCCGCTGCGCGAGCGCGTCACGCTCCTTGGCGAGCGTCGGGGCCGCCTCGTTGGCGTTGACCGCGCTGACGGTCACCACCCCGGTCACCAGCGCCAGGCCCAGCGCGAGCACCAGCCGCCCCTTGGTGGACCCCGGCATCCGGCTGCTGCCCACGGCGCCGCGGGCTCGGGCGGCCTCGGCGTAGCCCTCGTCCAGGCTGTGGTCCATCACGTTGGTCAGCAAGGACATCGAGGCGTCCGGACGGCGGAATCGTCCGTCCCGGTCGCTCGGTGGTCGCGTCGCTGGCATGCCGAACATCGTCCCATGGCCCCGGAAGCGCCCGTGAACAGCCCCCGAACAGAGCAAGATCCCCCGGGGTTCCCGGCCTCGGGGGATCTTGCTGTGCGCGGTCAGAACACCTAGCGGCCGGCGCCGTTCACCACGGTCGCCCACTCGTCCAGCAGGCCCTGGGTCGCCTCGTCGTCCGGCCCCTCGGCCCACAGGTGGGTGATCGCCTCCGCCGGGTCGGGCAGCACCAGCGTCCAGCGCCCGTCGGGCTCGACCACCCGGACGCCGTCCGTGGTGTCCAGCCGCCGGTTCCCGGCCGCCTCGACCACCGAGCGCATCACCATGCCCTTGGCCGCCCACGGCGTCGCGATGTCGCGCCGCTGCATGTGGGCGTGCGGGATCCGGGCGTCGATCTGGCTCAGCGTGAGCTGCGTACGCGCCACCAGCCCGACCAGCCGGACGAAGGCCGCCGCGCCGTCCAGCAGGCCGCTGAACTCCGGGACGACGAAGCCGCCACGCCCGTCACCGCCGAAGATCGTCTCCTCGGCCGCGGCCGCCTTGGCCAGGTCGTCCGGCGAGGTGGACGTCCAGCAGACCTGGGTGCCGTGGTACGCAGCCACCTGCTCGGCGATCCGCGTCGTGGTCACCGGCAGCGCCACCTGACCGCTGCGGCGTTCGGCCGCCACCAGGTCGAGCAGCACCAGCAGCGCCCGGTCGTCGTCGATCACCCGACCGAGCTCGTCCACGAAGGACACCCGCTCCCCGACCGGGTCGAAGCGCACCCCGAACGCGGCCCTGGAGGACGCCACCAGAGCGCCCAGCCTGGCCAGCCCGGCCCGCCGCTCCTCGGCGTCCTCGGTCGGCCTGGCCTCGTCCAGGCCACCGCTGACCGTCAGCGCCTCCACACCCAGGCGTCCCAAGATGCTCGGCAGCACCAGGCCGGCGCTGCCGTGCGCGGTGTCCACCACCACCTTGAGCCCGGCCTCCCGCACCCCGGTGGTGTCGATCGCCCGCAACAGGTTGCCGGCGTAGGAGTCGAACACGCTGGACGGGAACGTCAGGTCGCCGATCTCACCGGGGAAGGCCCGGCGGTACTCCTGGCGTGCGTAGACCCGGTCGAGCTTGCGCTGCCCGGCCTGCGAGAGGTCCGCGCCGCGCTCGTCGAAGAAGAGGATGTCGAGGGAGTCCGGCACCCCTGGCGTGGTCCGCAGGAAGATGCCGCCCGCGCTCCCCCGCGCGGTGTGCTGCCGGGCCACCGGCAGCGGGACGTTCTCCAGGTCCCGGACGTCGATCGCGCTGGTCTGCAGCGCCGAGATCATCGCCCGTTTGAGCGCACGGGCACCTCGCGAGTGGTCACGCGCAATGGTGACGGTGGCACCCTTCTTGAGCGTGGTCGCGTACGCGCCGGCCAGCCGCACGGCCAGCTCCGGGGTGATCTCGACGTTGAGGATCCCGGACACCCCGCGGGCACCGAAGAGGTGCTCCTGCCCCCGGGACTCCCAGATCACCGAGGTGTTGACGAAGGCGCCGGCCTCGATGGTCTTGAACGGGTAGACCCGGACGCCTCCGGCGATGATCGACTCCTCGCCGATCAGGCACTCATCGCCGATCACGGCGCCGTCCTCGATCCGGGCCGCACGCATCACGTCGGTGTTCTTGCCGACCACGCAGCCGCGCAGATTGGTCTGCGGGCCGATGTAGACGTTGTCGTGGATCACCGCCTTGTGCAGGAAGGCACCGCGCTTGACGACCACGTTGCTGCCCAGCACGGTGTGTTCACGCAGCTCGACGCCGGCCTCGACCTTCGCGTAGTCGCCGATGTAGAGCGGACCGCGCAGGATCGCCTCCGGATCGACCTCGGCACCCTCGGCGACCCAGACCCCCGGCGAGATCTCGAAGCCGTCCAGCTCGACCTCGACCTTGCCGTCGAGCACGTCCGCCTGGGCCTTGCCGTAGCTCTCGTGCGTACCGACGTCCTCCCAGTAGCCCTCGGCGACATACCCGAAGACCGGCTTGCCCTCCTTGAGCAGCTGCGGGAAGACGTCACTCGACCAGTCGACCGACTGCCCGGCGGCCACGTAGTCGAAGACCTCGGGCTCCATGACGTAGATGCCGGTGTTCACCGTGTCGGAGAAGACCTGACCCCAGGTGGGCTTCTCCAGGAAGCGCTCCACCCGACCCTCGTCGTCGACGATCGTGATACCGAATTCCAACGGATCGGGAACGCGGGTGAGACAGACGGTGACCAGCGCGCCCTTGCGCCGGTGAAAAGCGATCAACTCGGAAAGATCGAAATCGGTGAGCGCGTCCCCGGAGATCACCAGAAAAGAGTCGTCCCGTAGGGCGTCCTCGGCGTTCTTGACACTGCCGGCGGTGCCGAGCGGGACCTCCTCGTTGGCGTAGGTGAGGTTCATCCCCAGGTCCTCACCGTCACCGAAGTAGTTCTTGACCAGCGAGGCCAGGAACTGGACGGTCACGACGGTGTCGGTGAGGCCGTGCCGCTTGAGCAGTCTGAGCACGTGCTCCATGATCGGCCTATTGGCGACGGGCAGGAGCGGCTTCGGCATACTCGAAGTCATCGGGCGGAGACGAGTTCCCTCGCCTCCTGCCATCACAACGGCTTTCATTGCGGGTGCGTCCTCCTTCGCGGCAATGGACTCGTCGTCCATCAAACCGTTCCAGGACTCCTCTACCCGGCAGAAATGATCCGACGCGCGGATGGACGATTTAACTCTCGGCCTTGATGATCTGCCGCGCCTGGACGGCATAGAGGATCCCGGCCCACCAGTAGAGAACGGTTCCCCACCAGATGAAGGCCCAGCTGACGGCCGCGGTCGTGGTGTGGAACCAGCCGTCACCCTGCCCCAGCAACAGAAGCGGAAAGGCGTACATCAGATTGAAGGTGGCCGCCTTGCCGAGAAAAGTGACCTGCAGCGGGCCGTAGTCGTGCCGACGCAGGATCAGGAGCACGCCGAGGACGAACGCCTCACGGGCCACCAGGATCGTGGTCACCCACCAGGGCAGGATCTCCCGCCACGTCAGCCCCACCAGGGTGGAGACGACGTAGAGCCGGTCCGCCGCCGGATCCAGGAGCTGGCCGAGCCGGCTGACCTGACCCCACCTCCGGGCGAGCTTCCCGTCGAGGTAGTCGCTGACCCCACTGGCCATCAGAATCGCCACAGCCCAACCATCGTGGTTGGGCCCGCCGAACTGCGGCCAGAGGATCAGCCAGAGGAACACGGGAACGCCGACCAGGCGGGCCATGCTCAGCAGGTTGGGGATGGTGAGGACGCGGTCGGTCTGGACGCGCGTCTCCTGGACCTCCACCCGGGGGGCCTCCTGTCCGGTACGACGACGGTGCTGGGCCGACTTTACCCGGCCGCTGCCGATACGAGCGACAGCCGCAAGCCTCGATTGCGACCGTACAACGCAGGTAACCCCCATCCGCTGGGCGGATGGGGGTTACCTGGAATGATTGTTCGGCGGCGTCCTACTCTCCCACAGGGTCCCCCCTGCAGTACCATCGGCGCTGTGAGGCTTAGCTTCCGGGTTCGGAATGTA
>NZ_JARZAI010000007.1 GCF_029893355.1 Kitasatospora sp. MAA4 | reverse complement strand
CACCCTCGACGCACGCCGCCGAGACAGCGCCAAAAGCGCCCTCATCACCCTCGTCGAACACGCCCTCCTCGCCCGCCTCCGATGAGGAGGGGCCCACTCCTCGCCCGCCTCCGCTAAACCGAGCCCGTGTTGGGGGCTCCGCATCGCGGAGCCCCCACGGACCGTCAGCTCACTCCTGCGGCTCCAGGCCGGACTTGATCAGGCCGTAGGTGTAAGCGTCCTCCAGGGCCAGCCAGGAGGCGGCGACCACGTTGTCGGCGACGCCGACCGTGGACCAGCTGCCGTTGCCGCCCGCACTCTCGATCAGCACCCGGGTCTTGGACCCGGTGCCGTGCTGGCCCTCCAGGATCCGGACCTTGTAGTCCACCAACTCCAGCTTCGCCAGCTGCGGGTAGATCTTCTCCAGCGCGGTGCGCAGCGCCCGGTCGAGCGCGTCCACCGGACCGTTGCCCTCCCCCGTGGCGATGATCCGCTCACCCTTGGCCCAGAGCTTCACGGTCGCCTCGTTGGCCGCCGTCCCGCCCCCGGCCGCCAGGCCCGGCTGCCCGCCCGCCTGCTGCTCGCTGATGGTCCGCCAGGACTCCAGCGTGAAGAACCGCTTGCGCCGGCCCTGCGCCTCGTCACGCAGCAGCAGTTCGAACGAGGCGTCGGCGGCCTCGTAGGTGTAGCCGAGGTTCTCCTGCTCCTTCACCCGTGCGACCACCCGGCCCACCAGGTCGCGGTCGGCGGAGAGGTCGTAGCCGAGCTCCTTGCCCTTGAGCTCGATCGAGGCCCGCCCGGCCATGTCGGAGACCAGCATCCGCATGGTGTTGCCGACCCGCTCGGGGTCGATGTGCTGGTAGAGGTCCGGGTCGACCTTGATCGCGGAGGCGTGCAGGCCGGCCTTGTGCGCGAAGGCCGACACCCCGACGTACGGCTGGTGGGTGGAGGGGGTCAGGTTGACCACCTCGGCGATGGCGTGCGAGATCCGGGTCATCTCGGCGAGCCGCCCGGCCGGCAGCACCCGGCGGTCGTACTTGAGCTCCAGTGCGCCCACCACCGGGAACAGGTTGGCGTTGCCGACCCGCTCGCCGTAGCCGTTGGCGGTGCACTGCACGTGCGTGGCGCCGGCGTCCACCGCGGCCAGCGTGTTGGCGACCGCGCAGCCGGTGTCGTCCTGGGCGTGGATGCCGATCCGCGCGCCGGTGGCGGCGATGACGTCCGCGACGATCTCGTGCACGCCGGACGGCAGCATGCCGCCGTTGGTGTCGCAGAGCACCACCACGTCGGCCCCCGCCCGGTGGGCGGCGCCGACCACCGCGAGCGCGTACTCGCGGTTGGCGCGGTAGCCGTCGAAGAAGTGCTCGCAGTCGACGAAGACCCGGCGGCCCTGGGCGCGCAGGTGCGAGACGCTGTCCCGGACCATCTCCAGGTTCTCCTCCAGCGTGGTGCGCAGCGCCAACTCGACATGGCGGTCGTGCGACTTGGCGACCAGCGTGATCACCGGGGCGCCGGACGCCACCAGCGCGGCGAGCTGCGGGTCGGCGGCCGCGCTGCCACCCGCGCGCCGGGTCGCGCCGAAGGCCACCAGCTGGGCGTTCGAGAGCTTCAGCTCGGCCGCGGCGCGGGCGAAGAACTCGGTGTCCCGGGGGTTGGCGCCGGGCCAGCCACCCTCGATGAAACCGACGCCGAACTCGTCCAGGTGGCGGGCGATGGTCAGCTTGTCGGCCACCGTGAGGTTGATGCCCTCGCGCTGCGCGCCGTCGCGCAGGGTGGTGTCGAAGACGTGGAAGCTGTCATCGGGGTGACTCGTGCCGTCGGTCATGGCCCTGGATTCTCCGTTCGGGGAGTACTGCTCTTGCCGGATTCCCGGCTCCACTGTCCACCATTCCCGCGCGCCACCCGGCATCCGGCACCACCTCGTGGGCGGAGCCGCAGGGCCGGATCCCGCCCGGTCGGCGGGGATGGGCGCGACCGGGCCAAAACAAAAGACCCCTCGCGGGTGCGAGAGGTCTGCGCGCGGGTCTGAGACACGGTGGTCACTCCGCGGGGGTACTGCGGAGCGGTCACTGCGGACCGGCGCGCCTGCTGCTAATAATGAGCGCGAGCGAGGACACACTCGGAGTCTGGCACACCGTCCCGCAGGACGGGCGCCCCATCTCGCGATGCGGGACGCTCAGAGGAGTTCGCCGGTGTCCAGCGCGAAGCCGAAGGGCGCGGGGAGATCCAGGGCTTCCCCCACCGGCACCCACGCGGTGGAGTGATAGTCGTCCTCCTGGGGGTCGCTGTGAAGGAAAACCTTGTTCTCCTGGCGATCCAGGAGGAGGTAGAGCGGGATACCAGCAGCCGCATAGCCGACCCGCTTTGCTTCACGGTCCTTCTCGGGACGCCTGGAGGTGACTTCGAGAACCATCAGCACCCCCTCGGGCTTCGACCAGGATCCTCGCCCTGCCATAGCACCACGGCTGGTGAACGTGCCGTCCGGAATGAAGCGACCAGTAGGGACGATCAGCCCCTTGCCCCCTGCGAAGTCCATTCCTTTGGGGCACTGACGAGCGATCTGCCAGACGATCCGGCCAATCGCGGTCTCGTGGTCACCGTCCGGCGGTGGAGTCACGATGATCTCCCCTTCGATGAGCTCGGCCTTGAACCCCTCCGGGGTCTCCAGCGCCAGGAAGGCTTCCAGCAGGCTCTTGCCTTCATCGCCCGGGGCGTCGGTGACATGGTGCGTCAACGCAGTCACGGTCCCCTCCTTCCGATCCACACAGCTCAACGAGCGGGTCACTTCGAGGTTACCCAGACCGGGCGCCCCACAGCGTGGAGCGCCCGGGAGGAAGCGGAGACGGGTCAGACGATCGGGTGCATCCAGCCGTGCGGGTCGGCCGCGTGGCCGCCCTGGAGGTCGAGCAGGGCCTTGCGGAGCTTGAGGGTGACCGGGCCGGGCTCGCCGGTGCCGACGGTCCAGTCCGCGCCCTCGGACTTGACCGAGCCGACGGGGGTGATCACGGCGGCGGTGCCGCAGGCGAAGACCTCGGTCAGGGTGCCGTCCGCGTTGCCCTGCTTCCACTCGTCGGTGGAGATCCGGCGCTCCTCGGTGGCGTGGCCGAGGTCGGCGGCCATGGTGAGCAGCGAGGCGCGGGTGATGCCCGGGAGCAGCGCGCCGGAGAGCGCGGGGGTGACGATGCGGGCGTCGTCGCCCTCCCCGTACACGAAGTACAGATTCATCCCGCCCATCTCCTCGACCCACTTGTGCTCGGCCGCGTCCAGCCAGACCACCTGGTCGCAGCCCTTCGCGGCGGCCTGCGCCTGGGCGACCAGCGAGGCGGCGTAGTTGCCGGCGCACTTGGCCGCGCCGGTGCCGCCGGGGGCGGCGCGCACGTAGTCCTCGGAGAGCCAGACCGAGACCGGCTGGACGCCGCCCGGGAAGTAGGCGCCGGCCGGGGAGGCGATGATCATGAAGAGGAACTCGTTGGCCGGGCGCACGCCCAGGCCGACCTCGGTCGCGAACATGAACGGCCGCAGGTACAGGCTCTGCTCGGGCTCGCTGGGCACCCAGTCGCGCTCCTGCTGGACCAGCAGCTCGACGGCCCGGACGAAGGTCTCGGTCGGCAGCTCGGGCATCGCCAGGCGGCGGGCGGAGCTCTGGAAGCGCTCGGCGTTGGCCTCGGGGCGGAAGGTCGCGATCGAGCCGTCGGGCTGGCGGTACGCCTTGAGGCCCTCGAAGATCGACTGCCCGTAGTGCAGCGTCATGTTCGCCGGATCCATCTCCAGCGGCGCGTACGGGGTCAGCTCGGCGTCGTGCCAACCGCGGCCCTCGGTCCAGCGGATGGTGACCATGTGGTCGGTGAAGAACCGACCGAAGCCGGGGTTCGCCAGCCGGGCCGCGCGTTCGGCCGCGGGCAGCGGGTGCGCGGAGGGCTTGAGCTCGAACGTGATTGGCGCCTGGTTGGGCGTGGTCATGTCTTCAGTCCTTCACCGTGGGGTTGGTCAGGGCCATGACCGCCATCCGGCTTCGGTGACTGAACGCACGACGGCACGGCCCACTGTTGATAGTCGCATCTCAAGGGCCGTGCCGAACAGCTGTTGGGAGCGCCGGCCCTCTCAGCCGGCTACTCGGGCGGCGAGCGCGTCGCCGACCTGCGAGGTGCTACGGGTGCCGGTGCGCTCGGCGAGGTCGGCGGCGACCGCCGCCTCGACCTTGGCCGCCTCGGCGGTGAAGCCGAGGTGCTCCAGCAGCATGGCGACCGACAGCACGGTGGCGGTCGGGTCGGCCTTGCCCTGGCCGGCGATGTCGGGGGCCGAGCCGTGCACCGGCTCGAACATCGACGGGAAGGCACCGGAGGGGTTGATGTTGCCGCTCGCCGCCAGGCCGATGCCACCGGTCACGGCGGCCGCCAGGTCGGTGAGGATGTCGCCGAACAGGTTGTCGGTGACGATCACGTCGAACCGCTCGGGCTGCGTGACGAAGAAGATCGTCGCCGCGTCCACGTGCAGGTAGTCGGTGGTGACCTCGGGGAACTCCTGGCCGACCTGCTGGAAGATCCGGGTCCACAGGTGGCCGGCGTGCACCAGCACGTTGTTCTTGTGGACCAGGGTCAGCTTCTTGCGCGGACGGGCGGCGGCGCGCCGGTAGGCGTCGCGGACCACGCGCTCGATGCCGAAGGCCGTGTTGAGGCTGACCTCGGTGGCCACCTCCTGCTCGGTCCCGGTGCGCAGCGAGCCGCCGTTGCCGACGTACGGACCCTCGGTGCCCTCGCGGACGACCACGAAGTCGATGACCGGGTCGCCGGCCAGCGGGGAGGCCACACCGGGGAAGAGCTTGCCCGGGCGCAGGTTGATGTGGTGGTCGAAGGCGAAGCGCAGCTTCAGCAGCAGCCCGCGCTCCAGCACCCCGGAGGGCACCGACGGGTCGCCGATCGCCCCGAGCAGGATCGCGTCCTGGTTCTTCAGCTCGGCCAGCACGCTGTCCGGCAGCGTCTCACCGGTCGCGTGGTAGCGCCGGGCGCCGAGGTCGTACTCGGTCGTCTCGATCTTGACATCGGCGGGAAGCGCGGCGGTCAGGACCTTGAGGCCCTCGGCCACCACTTCCTGGCCGATACCGTCACCGGGGATCACTGCGAGACGAAGGCTGCGAGACATGGCCGGAACCCTACTCCGCGTCCCAGCTGCTGACACCTCATGTCCATGATGCGGACGGGTGATTAGCTCAGGTCGAGCGAGACGTCGACGGGGAAGGGGTGGGCGGTCTTGAGTGCGCCCCGATGGACGCCGGTCGGGGCGTAGGTCCGGGTCGCCGGGTCGACCTCGTAGGTGTAGATCACGGGACTTCCCTGATCGTTCTCGACGCGCCAGTAGTACTGGATTCCGGCGGCCGCGTACTTGCGGGGCTTGACCTCGCGGTCACGCTCGACGGAGTCGGGAGAGACAACCTCAACGGCCAGCAGGACGTCCTCGGGGCCGACAGAGGTCTGCTCCGGGCCGGCGAGCGCCGACTGCCGGACCACCATCAGATCGGGCTCGGGACGATTTCGGACACCCAGGACGATGGTCATCTCCCGCAGCACGTCCCACCCGGCCGGGACTGCCTCCAGCAGGCCGCGCTCCAGCAGACGCATCGTGCGCATGTGGAACATCATCTGCGGACTCACGAAAACCAGACTCCCGTCGAGCAGCTCCGTGTGCGGAGGCAGGTTCGGGAGCCGGTCCAAGTCCTCGGCCGTCCAGCCGCCGACCGGGGGCTGGGGCCAATCGGGCTGCGGTGCGACGCTCATGATTACTCCCACGAGGAGATTCTGGCGATCCAGTTCAGGTTACCCAGCAGCTTCCGTCTCACATCACCCTTACGGGTGCGGTCGGTGCCCGAGCACTGACGGGCCGGGGCGGCAGGATGGGCGGCATGCGGGAATCTCGGGCGGCTGTCGCGGCCGGTGCGCTGGCGGCGGGGGCGTACGGGGTGGGGCTCGCGGTGCAGGGGGGACGCGGGCCGACCGAGCGGGTGGTGCCGCTGCACGCGCATCTGTGGGACCTGGTGCACGGGGAGACCTCCGGGGACCTGCTGTTCAACTGGGGCAGCGGCTACGGGGTGCCGTTCCTGCCGGATCTGTTCGGTTCACTGCTGAACCCGTTCTCCTGGCTGGTGGTGCTGCTGCCGCGCAGCGCCGTCGGCGTGGGGGTCCTGCTGGCCACCCTGCTGAGCATCGGTCTGTCCACCGCCCTGATGACGCTCTTCCTGGGCCGGCTGCGGGCCGGCTCGCCCTGGCTGCGGGGGCTGCTCGCGGTCGGGTACGGGCTGTGCGGCTGGGTGCTGGTCGACGGCGCGGGGCGGCCGGCGTGGCTGTGGGGGCCGGTCTCGCTGCCGCTGCTCTGCCTGGCCTTCGACCGGGCGCTGCGCCGCGAGCGCTGGGGGCTGGGGACGCTCTGCGTCGCGCTGGCCTGGACCGGCGACTTCTCCATCGCCCTGACCGCGACCCTGGGCGCCGCGCTGGTACTGCTGCTGCGGCTGGTCCTGGCCGGCGACCGCCCGGTCCGCGACCGGCTGCGCGCGCTCGGCCGGGCGGTGGGCATGACGGCGGTGGGGGTGGGGCTGGTCGCGCCGGTGCTCACGGTCACCTTCCGGGCCGGGCGGGCCGCCCAGCCGGTGACGGCCCTGCGACCGGGCACTCCGGGGCTCACCGACTACCTGGCCCAGACCCTGCCGGGCGCGCTGACCGGCGGCCTGTCCGAGCGGGCGCTGCCGAACGTCTTCGTCGGGGTGCTGGGCCTGCTGCTGGCGGCGGCGCTGCCGTTCCACCGCGCGGTGCCGTGGCGTGAGCGGGCCGGCTGGTGCGTGCTGCTGGCGCTGGCCGCGCTCTCGTTCGCCTGGCGGCCGGCGATCCTGCTGTGGCACGCCCCGGCCGCTCCCGAGGGCGACCCGTACCGTTCGACCTTCGTGCTCAGCGGGCTGCTGACGATGGCGGCCTGGAGCTGCCTGGCCCGGCGGCCCGACCGGGTCGCGCTGGCCGGCGGCGTGGCGGTGGTGGCGGTGCTCGCGCTGGTGGCGCGGGGGCACGGATCGGTGCGGCCGATCACCTGGGTGCTGCTGGGGGTCGGGGTGCCGCTGGCGGTGGCCGCGCTGCTGCTGCTCGTCCGGGGCCCGCGCAGGGTCGCGGCGGCGGCGCTGACCCTGCTGGTGCTGGCCGGGTCGAGCTGGACGGTGACCTCAGTCACCCCGCCGCACGGTCCGCGCCCCGACGAGACCCAGGTCCGGGCCGCCCGCGACGCGATCCGGGGCTCGGACCACTGGCCGACCGGCCGCACCGATCCGGGGCCGGCGCGGTTCACCGCAGACGACCCGCTGCTGATCGGCGGCGAGGGCGGCGGCTACGACAGCCCCTACCTGCCCGCCGTCACCGCGCAGACCCTGCACGCCCTGGGCGCGGGCTGGTCCGCGCAGGGGCGGCGGACCCAGAGCGTCGCCGACCCGGTCGGGCAGGCGCTGCTCGCAGTGCGCGGGGTGCTGGACCCGCGGCTCACCGTCCAGCAGCGCCCGGCTCCGCCGCTGGTCACCGTGCACGCGCCGACCGTGCTGGACACCTCCTCGGTCTGGTCCCGCCAGCAGGCGCTGCTCGGCGCCGAGGTCTACCGGATCCCGGTGCCCGCGCCGTTCGGGTCGCCGGCCCCGACCGACCACGGCAGCAGCGGCTGGTCGATCCCGCCCGTCCCGCCGGACGGCAGCCCGCCGGGCTTCACGCTGAGCTGCCCGCCGGGCGGTACCGCGTACTTCTACGGCCCCTGGTTCGACGGAACGGTGACCGGCCCGGGCGGCGGCTTCAGCAGCGCCGGACGGCAGAACGCGACCGCGATGCCGATCCACCTGCTGGGCACGGTCCCCGCCGACGGGGTGGTCCGTCTCGAGCTGCGCAGCGGCGCCGACAGCCAGGTTCCGGCGCTGCCGGTGGGCTGCCTGGACGAGGCCGCGCTCTCCGCCGCGGTGGCGCGGCTGACGGCCGGCGGCGCGGTCGCGGTGCGCGCGGGCGGCCACACGATCAGCGCGGCGCTGCCCGCCGGGAGCGCCGGCACGGCGGTGTTCTCGCTGCCGGTGGTCCCGGGCTGGCAGTGCGCGGTGGACGGCGGGCCGGACCGGGCACCGCAGTCGGCCGAGGGGCTGCTGGCGGTGCCGCTGGGCGCGGGGGCCTCGCGGGTGGCGTGCGACTACCGCCAGCCCGGCCTGATGGACGGGCTGGCGGTGGCGGCGGCGGCCGCGGCGGCGCTGCTCACCGTCGCCGCCGGCGCATGGTGGCAGCGCCGGCGGCTCAGCCGACGGTGAGCAGCTGGGCCCGCTTCCCGTCGGTGTTCAGGTGGTGCACCAGCAGCAGCCGGACCGGCCCCGGCTGCGCGCGGCGCACCTCCAGGACGGCGCCCGGCAGTTCGGGCGCGACCACCGCGGCCGGTCCGGAGGCACCCGCGCGGACGTCCACGGCCGGGTGCAGGACGTCGATCTCCAGGGTCGGCCGGGTGCCGGCGAAGCCGATCGAGGAGAGCGCGCCGGCCGGGTCCAAGGAGCCGTCCTGGTAGCCCGTCCAGAGCGCGTAGCGGATCCGCGCGGCGTCCGGACGCAGGCCCGGGAGCTTGGCCAGCCGCACCGGCAGGACCACGGTGTCGCTGTCCAGCAGGTCGGTGTCGGTGTCCCCCCAGCGCGCGTCGAGCGGCTGGACGTCCAGTTCGCGGCCGGTGCGGGCGTCCACCGTGCGGGCCACCAGGACGTCGCTGCCGGGCAGCCGGTCGGCCGACACCACCGCGTCCACCACGCCGTCGCCGTCGGTGTCCAGCGAGGCCCGTACGGAGGTCAGGGCGACCGGACCGCTGGCGGGGGCCCAGCTGGTGGCCGCCAGGTAGAGCATCCCGTCCGCCAGGGTGTCGCCCGGGACCGCAGGGGCGTCGGTGGCCGCGCCCACCGCCCGCAGGTCGGCGGCCCGCTCGCCCGGCCGGTCCACGCAGGTCGCGTCGTGGCCGGGGGCCGGGCAGTCCGGCCAGCGGGGGCCCTCGCCGCCCAGCTCGAACGCGCTGATCAGCGAGGCGGTGCCGCTGCCCGTGACGGCGGCGGTGCCGCTCAGCGTCAGCAGGGTCGAGGCCGGGCCGTTCGCGCGCGGCACCGCCTGCCCGGGTGCGGCGGTGAGGTCGGAGGCGGGGCGCGGGGCTGCGAAGAGCGGCACCCGGAGCACCGGCTGGGCCGGGTCGGCCGGGGTGAGCAGCAGGCGTCCGGAGAGTTCGCCGCGGTAGGAGCGGGCCCGGCCGGCCTGGGTGAGCGTGAGGGTGGGGTCGGGGGCGCGCTCCAGCAGGCCCGGCACGCTCAGGGTGACCCGCACCCGGGCGCTCTCCCCCGCCGGGACGGTGAGCCGGCTCGGCGACAACTCGAACCGGGCGCCGGGCAGTTCGGTGGCCGCCTGGTAGCCGGTGGTGTAGTCGAGCGGCGCGGTCGAGAAGTTGTGCACCTCGACCTCCCGGGTGAGCGCGAGCGGTCCGGTCACCGGGACCGGCCCGAAGGAGAGCCCGACCGCGCCCGGCCGCTCGCCGACCGCGTACGCGACGGCGGGCGTGGCGACCGCGAGGTCGGCGCGGACCCGGCCGGCGCCGGCCCGCTCCGGCCCGTACACCGGTCCGGTGCGGCCGCCCTTCGCCCAGGTGTCGCCGGCGGTGTCCATCAGCGCGGCCTTCACCTGCTCGACGGTCCACTGCGGATGGGCGGCCCGGACCAGCGCGGCGATCCCGCTGATGTGCGGGGCCGCCATCGAGGTGCCGTCGTCGCGGGCGCCCTGGCTGCCGCTGCCCGCCTTGGCCGACCAGATGGTCTCGCCGGGCGCCGCCAGGTCGGGCTTGACCAGGCCGGCCACCGCGATCCCGCGCGAGCTGAAGTCGGTCATGGTGTCCACCCGCTCGGGCTGGTCCTGGGAGACCGAGCCGTGCAGCGGGTTGCCCGGGGTGGCGAGTTCGACCCGGGTCTCGCCGGTCCTGGCGTCCTGCCGCAGCCGGTCGCCGTCGGCCGGGGCGACGATTGCGGCGGGGATCCGGGCGTTGCCGGTGATCTCGCCGAGGTGGTCGCCGTCGGCTGCGAAGATCGCGCCGACCGCCCCGGCGTCGGCGGCGTGGTCGGCCCGGGCGGGTGAGCCGCAGGCCCGGTCGGCGTCCTCGGTGCGCCAGGAGAGCAGGGCGATCCTGCCCCGCAGCCGGTCGGCGTCGGCGGGGCTGAAGGGGGTGCAGCCGTCCGCCTGGTCGAGCGGCAGGGCCAGCGGCGCGGCCACCTCGTGGTCGGCCCAGCCGCGGTAGCCGGCGCTCCAGTGCGCGGGCAGCAGGCCGGCCGCGGCGGGCGGGGAGAGCACCCGCAGGCCGTCCGCGTCGCCGTGGCCGCCGACCGAGGCGGCCACCGTCAGGGCCCGGGCGGCCACGCCGGGGCTGCCGCCCACGCCGTAGACGTCGCCGTCGTTGCCGGCCGAGGTGACCACCACGGTGCCGGCCTCGGCCAGCTTGTCGACGGCCAGCGCGTCGGCGTCGTCCGGGTCGCCGAACCGGCTGCCGAGCGAGAGGTTGACCACGTCCAGGCGGTCCGTGAGGTCGCCGTCCTGGTTGGGGTCGGCGGCCAGGTCGAGAGCGTGCGCGAGCTGGTCGGTGCCGCCGTGGCAGCCGAAGATCTTCAGGGCGTAGAGCTTGGCGCCGGGCGCGGCGCCGGGTCCGACCCGGAAGCCCGCCGGGTCGAGCCCGCTGCGGTACGGGCCGGTGTAGGTGCGGCCGTCGGAGCCGACGCCGTAGCCGGCGGCGGTGCCCGCGACGTGCGTGCCGTGGCCCTCGGCGGCGCAGTCCAGCGGGTTGGGGTCCGGGTGCGGGACGGGCTGGAAGTCCGGGGCCGAGGGGTCGGGGTTGTAGTCGTCGCCGACCAGGTCCTGACCGCCCGTCACCTTGGCGTTCGGGAAGAGGCCCGGCGGCGCGGGCTTGGAGCCGTCGACGGCCCGGAACGCCTCGGGGGTGCCGGGGCCGCCGAAGTCGGCGTGGGTGTAGTCGATGCCGCTGTCGATGATGCCGATGGTGATGCCCTGGCCGGTGTTGCCGGGCACGGCGTCCGCGCCGGACCAGACCGCGGGCGCGCCGGTGAGCGGGACGGAGTGCGCGTTCGAGCGGTCCTTGCGCGTGATCGGGTGCACGGCGCGCACGCCGGGCAGCGCGCGCAGGGCCGGCAGCCGGTCGGCGGGGGCGTCCACGGCGAGGCCGGTGAACAGGGTCTTCGTGCGGTAGAGGATCCGCACGCCGGGGCCGACGGCGTGCTCCAGCCGCTCCAGGGCCTCGCCCGCCCGCGCGTGCTGGTCGTGGCCGGCCTGCGCGGCGGCGCGCTGCACCGCCTGCGGGGAGCGCAGTTCGCGCCGGGCCTGTTCGGTGGCGCGCCGCCAGGCGGGGGCGGCGGCCTCGGTGTCGAGTTCCAGCAGGACGCTGCTGCGCGCGGGCGGTGGAGCCGCGCGCGGTGGTGCGGCGCCGGCCACGCCACCGATGGGCAGCGCGGCCGACAGGGCGAGGGCCAGGCAGAGCGGAACGGTCAGCCTGCGGGGCGATCGGATGCGCACAGCTCGTCTCCCCCGGAGGGGCGGACTGATCTGCGGCCGACCGAGGGGCCTCGGTCGGCGATCACCCTTCCGGAGGCATCAAATTACGATCATCGCGTCGGCAGTGGCCAGCAACTTCACCCGGCCGGCGGCCTGTTGCACCCGCGTGGGTGACAGGCCGTCAGGCGAACGGCCTAGAGGTGCCCGGTGCTGCCGCCGTTGTCGCGGCGGTCGAGGGCGCGCTGGAGGGCGGCGGCGGCGAAGGGGTTCGGCTCGCTGGGACGACGGCGACGGCGGACGGGCTGCGCGGCGGCGGCGGGGGTGCGGTCGCGGTGGGTGAGCAGGTCTGCGGTGGGGGGCATACCGGACTCCTGGGTTCGTGGGCACGCGGCGGTGCCAAGGAAAGGAAGGAGGGGGATACGCCTGGCGGGGGTCGCCCGCCACAGTGCGTACGGCGCGCACGGGCCGTGCACTCCGGGCGGCTGGTGGGGCCGGGAGCGACAGGCTGACCGTGTGGCAGTTTCACGGTACGCCGGT
The DNA here is from genome assembly GCF_029893355.1 of Kitasatospora sp. MAA4. Taxonomy (GTDB): domain Bacteria; phylum Actinomycetota; class Actinomycetes; order Streptomycetales; family Streptomycetaceae; genus Kitasatospora. The sequence goes on along the minus strand of NZ_JARZAI010000007.1, from coordinate 260,394 downwards.
GGTCAGCGGCTGTCTGCACAACTACTCGGATTTCCTACTATCTGAGACGGGGACGACCGAGAACGCCGCAGGCCCGGACCGTCGGACGGTCCGGGCCTGCGGCTGGTCGGGGGCGATCAGTCGTCGATGACCATGTCCTCGACGCAGGCGCAGATGGCCAGCAGCAGCGCGTCGTCCTGGCCGGGCACGATGGTCACGCCGTAGTGCTCGCTCAGCAGCGACCACTTGCGGGAGATGTGCGCGACCTCCTGCTGCCCGTACGTGATGGCGTACTGGTGGTCGGTGATGTTGCCGGTGACGTGCAGCTCGGCACCGTTCTCGAAGGTGACGGTGAACTTGTACACCAGCGGCGAGAAGAGGGCCTTGTGCACGGTGGCGAGGCGCTGGTCGCCCCGGTTGATGTAGCGGATGTCCCGGAGCGTCATGATCTTCTCGGAGACCCGGTACAGCTCGTTGCCCTGGGCGTCCTGCAGAGCAAGCGCGCCGCTGAAGCTGAAGAGCTTGTCGTCGACCTGGAAGACCTTCTGGCCCTGGCCGTTCTTGATCCAGAAGTCGTGCGTGGGCGAGAAGAACTTCTCGTCGATCTCGTAGGTCACGCCGTTCTGCACCGGCTCGTGGCCCTCCAGCAGCCGCTGGGACAGGCCCTGCAGGAAGTCGTCGTGCCCTGCGCCGTGGCCCTGCTGCTGCTCTCCACCGAGGAGCTGCTGGGCGATGCCGAGCAGGCCGCCGAATCCGTCACTCATGATGCTTCCCTAGCTTGGAACGTTGTGGCGGGAACGATCCTAGGGAAGCCGCCCGGCATGCCGACAGCCCTCTCCAGGCTCTGTTGCACAATCAACACAACAGGTGAAGAGGGCTGCTGACAGGGTGTCCGCAAGCGTCAGCCGAGGTCGACCCCGCGGGCGAACTTGGCCCCGATCTCGGTGGCGATCTCGGCCAGCACCTCCTGGGAGATCTCGCTGTCCACGGTGATCGAGGCCAGCGCGTCCTTGGTCTCGCCGTCCCGGGCGACCTGCATGCCGGCGATGTTGATGCCCGCGTCGCCGAGGATCCGGCCGAGCGTGCCGACCACGCCGGGGCGGTCCTCGTACTTGAAGAACGCCATGTGGTCGGTGAGCGCGACGTCCACGTCGAAGGAGTCCACGCCGACGATCTTCTGCTGCTGCTTCGGGCCGGAGAGCGTGCCGGAGATGGCCACCTCGCCGCCGTCCGCCAGGGTGCCGCGCACGGTGATCACGTTGCGGTGCTCGGGGCTCTCGCTGCTGGTGGTCAGCCGGACCTCGACGCCGCGCTCCTGGGCGAACAGCGGGGCATTCACGTAGGACACCGTCTCGGCCACGACGTCCTCGAACACGCCCTTGAGGGCCGAGAGTTCGAGCACCTTCACGTCGTGCTGGGTGATCTCGCCGCGGACCTCGACGTCGAGCCGGACGGCGACCTCGCCGGCCAGCGCGGTGAAGATCCGGCCGAGCTTCTCGGCCAGCGGCAGGCCCGGACGGACGTCCTCGGCGATCACGCCGCCCTGCACGTTGACCGCGTCCGGGACCAGCTCGCCGGCCAGCGCCAGACGCACCGACCTGGCGACCGCGATGCCCGCCTTCTCCTGCGCCTCGTCGGTGGAGGCGCCCAGGTGCGGGGTGGCCACCACGTTGTCGAAGGTGAAGAGCGGGGAGTCGGTGCACGGCTCCTTGGCGTAGACGTCCAGGCCGGCGCCGGCCACCCGGCCCTCCTTGAGGGCGCTGGCGAGCGCGGCCTCGTCCACGATGCCGCCGCGGGCGGCGTTGACGATGCGCACGCTCGGCTTGACCTTGTGCAGCGCCTCGTCGCCGATCAGGCCGATCGTCTCGGGGGTCTTGGGGAGGTGCACGGTGATGAAGTCGGAGACCTCCAGCAGCTCGTCCAGGGAGAGCAGCTTGACGCCCATCTGGGCCGCGCGGGCGGCCTGGATGTAGGGGTCGTAGGCGACGATCTTCATGCCGAACGCGGACATCCGCTGGGCGACCAGCACGCCGATCCGGCCCAGGCCCACCACGCCGAGGGTCTTCTCGGAGAGCTCGACGCCGGTGTACTTGTTGCGCTTCCACTCGCCCTGCTTGAGGGCGGAGTTGGCGGGCGCGATGTTGCGGGCGACCGAGATCAGCAGGCCGCAGGCGAGCTCGGCAGCCGTGACGATGTTGGAGGTCGGCGCGTTGACGACCATCACGCCGGCCTTGGTGGCGGCGGATACGTCGACGTTGTCGAGCCCTACGCCCGCGCGGGCGACGACCTTGAGCTTCTTGGCCACCGCCAGCGCCTCCGCGTCCACCTTGGTGGCGGAGCGGATCAGGATGGCGTCGGCGTCCGCGATGGCGGTCAGCAGCTCGGTGCGGTTGGCGCCGTCGCAGTGCCGGATGTCGAAGTCCGGTCCCAGGGCGTCGACGGTGGCAGGCGACAGCTCTTCGGCGATCAGCACGACAGCGTTCTTGGATGACACGTTGCTCACGACAGTTGTCCTTACTGTCCGGTGCTCCCCCGGTCCACGGGCAGGTGGGTGGCGTGCCGACGATGTCGGCCGGAGCTCGGGGGATGGTGGCATGCCGCGTAGGTAGACGCACGACGCTGTGGGCCTGACGCGCACTCGGAGTCTATCGACGTACCGGGTCGTTGCCTGTGCCCGTGCGGCGAAATCACCCGCACGGGACCAGACGTGATGTACAGACGGGGCAGGTCCGGATCCGGACCTGCCCCGCTCGTACGATCAGCGTCAGGCGTCCTTGACCCAGCTCATGAGCTTGCGCAGCTCCTTGCCGGTGGTCTCCAGCAGGTGCTCGGAGTCCGCGGTCTTGTACGCGTTGTACTTGGGCAGGCCGGCCTTGTACTCGGCGATCCAGGTGTTGGCGAAGGTGCCGTCCTGGATCTCGGTGAGGACCTTCTTCATCTCGGCCTTGGTGTCGGCGGTGATGATGCGGGGGCCGGTGACGTAGTCGCCCCACTCGGCGGTCTCGGAGACCGACCAGCGCATCTTCTCCAGGCCGCCCTCGTACATCAGGTCGACGATGAGCTTCAGCTCGTGCAGGCACTCGAAGTAGGCGATCTCCGGCTGGTAGCCGGCCTCGACCAGGGTCTCGAAACCGGCCTTGACCAGGGCGGCGGTGCCACCGCACAGGACGGCCTGCTCGCCGAACAGGTCGGTCTCGGTCTCCTCGGTGAAGGTCGTCTTGATGACGCCCGCCTTGGTGCCGCCGATGCCCTTGGCGTAGGACAGCGCCAGCGCGAACGCGCTGCCGGAGGCGTCCTGCTCGACGGCCACGATGCACGGGACGCCGCGGCCCTCCTCGTACTGGCGGCGGACCAGGTGGCCCGGGCCCTTCGGGGCGACCATGCAGACGTCGACGTCGGCCGGGGGCTTGATGAAACCGAAGCGGATGTTCAGGCCGTGGCCGAAGAAGAGCGCGTCGCCCGCCTTCAGGTTCGGCTTGATGTCGGCCTCGTAGACGTCGGCCTGGATCGGGTCCGGCACCAGGATCATGATGACGTCGGCCTCGGCCGCGGCCTCAGCCGCGGAGACCACGCGCAGGCCGGCCTCCTCGGCCGCCGCACGGGACTTGGAGCCCTCCTTGAGGCCGACCCGGACGTCCACGCCCGAGTCCCGCAGCGACAGCGCGTGGGCGTGGCCCTGGCTGCCGTAGCCGATGACCGCAACCTTGCGGCCCTGGATGATGGACAGGTCGGCGTCGTCTTCGTAGAACAGCTCGGCCACGGTGGGACTTCTCCTTGCGTGATGTCGCGTAGGTGCACTGGCTACCGTACGCGCGGTGGTGGGGGTGGAGCGGGATGCGCCAGGGTGTGAGACAGAGGTCGTAAGGTGCCGCGCGCAGCGCGCCCCAAGAAGGGTGGCGGCGGGTGGCGGGTGGGCCTGTCAGGCGCTGCGGTCGAGGGCGCGCAGCGAGCGGTCGGTGATCGAACGGGCACCGCGCCCGATCGCCACCAGGCCGGACTGCACGAGCTCCTTGATGCCGTACGGCTCCAGCATGCGCAGCATCGCCTCCAGCTTGTCGGAGCTGCCGGTCGCCTCGATGGTCACGGCGTCCGGCGACACGTCCACGGTCTTGGCGCGGAAGAGCTGCACGATCTCGACGACCTGGGACCGGGTCTCGTTGTCCGCCCGGACCTTGACCAGGACCAGTTCCCGCTGGATCGCAGCGGACTGGTCGAGCTCGACGATCTTTATCACGTTGACCAGCTTGTTGAGCTGCTTGGTGACCTGCTCCAGCGGGAGGTCCTCGACGTTGACCACGATGGTCATCCGGGAGATGTCCGGGTGCTCGGTCGGGCCGACCGCGAGGGAGTCGATGTTGAAGCCCCGACGGGAGAACAGCGCGGCGATGCGGGCGAGCACGCCGGGCTTGTTCTCGACCAGGACGGAGAGGGTGTGCTTGGACATAGTCGTATCTCTCTATCGAAAGGTCGGGGCCGTCAGTCGAGGTCGTCGCCGAAGTCGGGGCGGATGCCCCGGGCGAAGAGGATCTCGTCGTTGCTGGTGCCGGCCGCGACCATCGGCCAGACCATGGCGTCCTGGTGGACGATGAAGTCGATGACCACCGGGCGGTCGTTGATCTCCATCGCCTGCTTGATCACCGCGTCCAGGTCCTCCGGGCGCTCGCACCGCAGGCCCACGCAACCCATCGCCTCGGACAGCAGCACGAAGTCCGGGATCCGGGTGCCCTGGACGGGCTTGGCGATGCCGTCGTGCTCCGGGCCGGCGTGCAGCACGGTGTTGGAGTAGCGCTGGTTGTAGAACAGCGTCTGCCACTGGCGCACCATGCCCAGCGAGCCGTTGTTGATGACCGCGACCTTGATCGGGATGTTGTTCAGCGCGCAGGTGACCAGTTCCTGATTGGTCATCTGGAAGCAGCCGTCACCGTCGATCGCCCAGACCGCCAGGTCCGGACGGCCCGCCTTGGCGCCCATCGCGGCCGGGACCGCGTAACCCATCGTGCCCGCACCGCCGGAGTTCAGCCAGGTGGCCGGCTTCTCGTAGTTGATGAACTGCGAGGCCCACATCTGGTGCTGGCCCACGCCCGCCGCGTAGATCGCGTCAGAGCCGACCAACTGGCCGATCCGCTCGATCACCTGCTGCGGCGCCAACTCGCCCTCGGGGGCGGGCTCGTAGCCCAGCGGGTAGGTCGTCTTCCAGTCGTTGAGCTTGACCCACCAGTCGCTGTAGTCGCCCCGGTGGCCGGCCTCGTGCTCGGCCTGCACCGCGACGATCAGGTCGGCCAGCACCTCGCGGGCGTCGCCGACGATCGGCACGTCCGCCGGGCGGTTCTTGCCGATCTCGGCCGGGTCGATGTCCGCGTGGACGACCTTGGCCAGCGGGGCGAAGCTGTCCAGCTTGCCGGTGACCCGGTCGTCGAAGCGGGCGCCCAGGGTGAAGAGCAGGTCCGACTTCTGGAGCGCGGTGACCGCCGGGACGCTGCCGTGCATACCGGGCATGCCCAGGTGCTGCGGGTGGCTGTCGGGGAAGGCGCCCAGCGCCATCAGGGTGGTGACCACCGGCGCGCCGGTCAGCTCGGCCAGGATCCGCAGCTCCGCGGTGGCGCCCGCCTTCAGCACGCCGCCGCCGACGTACAGCACCGGGCGCTTGGCGCCGACCAGCAGCTTGGCGGCCTCGCGGATCTGCTTGGCGTGCGGCTTGGTCACCGGGCGGTAGCCGGGCAGCGAGGTCTCCACCGGCCAGCGGAAGACCGTGGTGGCCTGCAGCGCGTCCTTGGCGATGTCCACCAGCACCGGGCCGGGGCGGCCGGTCGCGGCGATGTGGAACGCCTCCGCGATCACCCGCGGGATCTCCGCCGGATCGGTCACCAGGAAGTTGTGCTTGGTGATCGGCATCGTGATGCCGCAGATGTCCGCCTCCTGGAAGGCGTCGGTGCCGATCGCCTTGGAGGCGACCTGGCCGGTGATCGCGACGATCGGGACGGAGTCCATGTAGGCGTCGGCGATCGGGGTCACCAGGTTGGTCGCCCCCGGGCCCGAGGTCGCCATGCAGACGCCGACCTTGCCGGTGGCCTGTGCGTAGCCGGTGGCCGCGTGGCCCGCGCCCTGCTCGTGCCGGACCAGGATGTGGCGCACCTTGACGGAGTCCATCAGCGGGTCGTAGGCCGGCAGGATCGCCCCGCCCGGGATGCCGAAGATGGTCTCCGCACCGACGGCCTCGAGCGAGCGGATGAGCGACTGCGCCCCGGTCATCGTCTCGACCACCGCAGGGGTGCCTTGGGACGGGGCGGCCGGGTGGTCCCCGCGGCGGGGGGATGCCGTGTGCTCAGTCATCTGCCTGTCTCTTCTCAGGTCGCCGGGTGCCTGTCCGCTTTCTCCCATTTTCAGGGGAAAAGGGCTGGCGGTACAACGGTGTTCCAAACGTACGAGTGCAACAAAAAACCCCTCGTGCCCAGGGCATGCGAGGGGTGGCGCGTCGGTCTGTATCAAGTCGGTCCTGCTGGCCGACTCAGCCGACGCGCCCGCCAAGTACGAGAATTCGGGTGCGCATGGCACCGACCTTCCTCCCGTGCCACCACCAGTGTCAAGCGGGCGGGATCAGTGTCTCGCCATGCGGACCCACCGTTGGACCGCTCCCCGGGCCCCCGTTCGGCCCCGCCGCAGCCCGGTGCTCCGGGGTCTCCAGCGGCCCGTGGTGGTGCGGGAGCCGACCGAGAGCGGACTCCGCACGGCCACCCGAACGGGTGTCTGCGGCGGACAGGTAGGCCCGCCGCGCGGACATCGCGCCGACCGGCCGGGGCAGCGGGTACAGCCGCCGGGCCAGCGCCCGGCGCAGCCGGTACTCGTCCAGCGGCTGGGCGAAGGCCAGCCCCTGCCCCTGCCGGCAGCCGAGCTCCTGCAGGACGGTGACCTGGCGCGGCTGGTCCACCCCCTCGGCCGCGGTGACCAGGCCCAGGTCCCGGCCCAGCCGCAGCGCGTGCCCGGCCAGCGCCCGGCTGCGCGGGGAGTCGGGCAGCTCCTGGATCAGCGTGCGGTCCAGCTTCAGCGCGTCGAGCGGCAGCCGGGACAGCGCGCCGAGCGAGCCGCTGCCCACCCCGAAGCCCGCCACCGCGGTGCCCACGCCCAGCCGGCGCAGGGCGGCCAGTCGGCGGCCCAGCTCGTCCGCGATGCTGTCCGGCCCGGTGCGGGCCAGCTCGACCACCAGCTGCCCGGCGGGCAGGCCGGTGTCCCGCAGCGCGCCCGCGATCGTCTCGTAGACGCCCGGGGAGCAGAGCCGCTCGGCCGAGAGCCGCACCGAGACCGGGACGGCGCCGGACCCGGGACGGCCGCCGAAGGCGTGGCCCGCATCCGCCCGGACGGCCGCCTCGGCCACCGTCTGCTGGAGCAGCCAGCGGGCGAACCGGGTGGCGGCGTCGCCGTGGTCGGCGCTGCGCAGGAACTCCACCGGGGTCAGCAGCAGCCCCTGCGCCGAGCGCCAGCGGGCCAGCGCCTCGACGCCGGTGACCGCGCCGCTGCGCAGGTCCACCACCGGCTGGTGGAGCAGCGCGAAGCTGCCCTCGCGGACCGCGACCCGCAGCCGCTCGTCCAGCTCCTTGCGGCGGTCCAGGTCGGCACGCATCGCCGGGCTGAAGAGCACCACCCGGCCCTTGCCCTCGGACTTGGCCCGGTACATCGCCAGGTCGGCGTTGCGCATCAGCTCGTCCGCCAGCTGGTCGGCCGACCTGGCCGGCCCCGGACTGCCGGAGCCGTCCGCCGGCCCCGGGCCGAAGGCGATGCCGATGCTGGCGGCCACGCCCAGCTCGGAGCCGCCGATCCAGTACGGCTCGGAGAGCGCCCGGCGCAGCCGCTCCGCCAGCTCCTGGACCTGCGCGCGGCCGCGCGGGCCGCAGACCAGTGCGGCGAACTCGTCGCCGCCGAACCGGGCCACGGTGTCCCCCGAGCGGACCGCGCTCTGCAGCCGCCGGGCCGCCTGGACCAGCAGCTCGTCGCCGACCTGGTGGCCGGCGGTGTCGTTGACCGCCTTGAAGCCGTCCAGGTCGAGGAAGAGCACGGCGACCGGGCCGATCTCCTCGGGCAGGTGCTCGCCCGGGTACTCCGGCGCGTGGTCGCGGGAGTGCTCGCGTGGCCCCTCCTCGGCGCCCCGGCCGACCAGCGCGGTGCGCAGCCGCTCGGCGAACAGCGCCCGGTTGGGCAGGTCGGTGAGCGGGTCGTGGAACGCGTTGTGCTGCAACTGGGCCTGGAGGCGGACCCGTTCGGTGACGTCGCGACTGTTCAGGATCAGCCCGTCGCGGTACCGGTTGACGGTCGACTCCACGTGCAGCCACTCGCCGCCGCCGGAGCGGATCCGGCACTCCACCCGGGTGGTCGGCTCGCCGCTGCGGGCCGGCGGGTGGGTCAGGTGGCGGGCCGGGCGGGTGCTGCGGGCCAGGAACCGGCGGACCTCGCCGACCACCCGGTCGGTGTCCTCCGGGTGCACCAGGTCGAGCAGCCGGCTGCCGACCAGCTCCTCCGGATCGCGGCTGTAGACCCCGAGTGCGGCCGGACTGACGTAGCTGAGCACGCCGTTGGCTCCGGCGATCATGATCACGTCGCTGGATCCCTGCACCAGCGAGCGGAAGTGCGCCTCCTTCTGGGCGAGTTCCTGCGCCAGCGAGAGGTTGTCCAGCAGCATGATGCCCTGCCGGACGATCAGCGCGAGTCCGACGGTGCAGGCCACCACGATCACCACCCGGTCCATCGGGCGCCCCCCGAGGGCGTTGTAGAGGATGCCCGCCGTGCAGACCGAGGCGGCGGCGTACGGGGTCAGCGCACTGAAGGTGGAGGCCACCCGGCGGCGCGGCGTGCCGCCCGCCGAGGGGTGCTGGCGGCTGGAGTGCCGGCGCTGCCAGGCGGCCGACCACGGCGCGAAGGCGAGCAGCAGGCTGCCGGCGAACCAGCCGGCGTCCAGGATCCCACCGGAGCGGTAACTGCTCTGCACGGTCGGCGAGGTGAAGAACGCGTCGCAGACCACGGTGACGGCCAGGCTCATCATCGCGGTGTACACCGCGACCCGGTTGCCGTCCCGGCTGCGGAACCGCAGGCCGACCACCAGCGAGACCATCAGGATGTCCAGCACCGGATAGGCCAACTTGAGTGCCAGGCCCAGCGGGTGGCTGGTGTCACCGGCGGCGGTGCGGCCCAGGGCCAGGCTCCAGCTCAGCGTGAAGAGCGATCCGCCGACCATCCAGCCGTCCAGCAGCAGGCAGAACCAGCCGGCCGCGCCGCGCGGGCGCTGGGCCAGCACCAGCAGTCCGGCGACCGCGAAGGGGGCGAAGAGCAGGAAGGCGTAGTCGGCCAGCGACCTGCTGGGCACATCGACCCGCAGCACCACCTCGTACCAGCCGCAGGTGCCGTTGCCCAACGCGACCGTGCAGGAGGAGAGTCCGAAGAGCAGCCAGGCCGGGCGGGCCGGACCCGACACCGTGCACCCGTGCACCAGGCAGGAGAGTGCGGCGGCCAGGGCGGCGCCCGCGAGGCCGAAGTCGCCCATGAACTCGGCGGCCTCCTGGGAGCCCCAGCCGCTGGCGGCGCCCAGCGTGTAGGCGAGGCAGGTCAACGCGACCAGTACGCCGGGCAGGCGCCGGTCGAGCGCGAGACTGCGCGGGCGGGCGAAGCGGCGCGGCGGGTCAGCGGCGGAAGCGGCTGCAACAGCGGCGACGGCGACGGATGGCACGGCATCGGTGGGGTTCACCCGGTACCTCCCCCTCCGGCCCGCGGCTTGGTGCCACCCGGACTGCGACTGCGTCGTCCGCAGACGGGCGGCCGCACCAGTTCTCCCAGTCGGGACAGTACACCACTTCGGTCACTCAATGACACGCACACTCAACTTAGAGTAATGGTCCGAGAGTAGGGATATGCACCCGCTTCCACCAGATCGGCCCGGTTGGCCGTAGCGCACGCGATGAAGCGCGCACGCCGGGGCGTGTGCGCCCATGCGCCGGGCCCTGTGCGTCAGTGCGCCGGGGCGTGAGACCGCCCGTCGGCCGCTTCGGGGAAGAGGTGCAGCCGGTGGGCGAGGGCGGCCGCCTCGCCGCGGCCGGAGACCTCCAGCTTCGCCAGGATGTTGGAGACATGCACGCTCGCCGTCTTGGGCGAGATGAACAGCTCCTCGGCGATCTGCCGATTGGTACGGCCCAGTGCCAGCAGCCGCAGCACGTCCGTCTCACGCGGCGTCAGCGAGAACTCCGCCGGAGCGGACGGCGCCGGCTGCTGCTGCGCGGGCGTCGCGGCCAGCGCGCGGGCCACCCCGGCCCGCTCGGCCAGCCGGGCGATCTCCTGGGTGAGAGCGCCGTCGCCGCGCAGCTCCGCCAGCGCGGCGGCCTCCCGCAGCAACTCCCCGGCCTCCTCCCGGCGCCCCGCCGCGGCGGCCGCACGGCCCGCCCCGAGCAGCGCCAGCACCAGCGGATACGGCAGCCCGGCGGCCCGCAGCGGGGTGAGCGCGGCGGCCCAGTGCGTCGGGGTGTCGGCGCCGGCCGCGCGGGCCAGCTCGGCCTCGGCCAGCCGCGCCCACCCCACGTGCAGCGGGACCACCGGCCGCTGCCGGCCGAGCGCCTCGGCGATCCGCTCAAGGACCAGCTCCCGGCCGAGGTCGGCCGAGGGCAGGCCGCGCGAGTCCGCCTCCACGGCGGCCGCCCTGGCCAGCACCGGCAGCAGCCGGTTGTCGCCCTGCGGGGGCAACTGCCGGTCCAGCGCCGTCAGCAGCTCGGCACGGGCCTCCAGCGGCCTGCCGGTGCGCCCCGCGAGGTCGATCGCCAGCCGGGCGGTGGGCAGCACGTGCTGTGGCTGATCGTCCCGGGAGTTCAGCCGGGTCTTCACCAGGTGCTCGGCGGTCAGCGCGAAGTCGCCCTGCAGGAAAGTGACTTCACCCCGGATCCGGTACAGGTACTCGTCGTATCTCTCGGCCCGGCCGCCGTCGTCCCAGCCGGCCAGCACCTCGGCGGCCTCGGCCGGCCGACCGCTCAGGATCAGGCACTCGGCGAGGTTCCCGGCCAGGATCGCCCCGGTGTTGCGGAGCAGGCCGAGCCGGCCGGCCACCTCAAGGCCCTCCCGGGCCAGCGCGGTTGCCTCCTCGGCCTGGCCGAGATGAGCGAGCATGCTGGCCAGGTTGTTCAGACCCCGGGTGAGCACCTCTGGAACGCCGAGCTCGCGGGCGGCCGCGACGGCGGCGCGCAGCGAGGCGACGCCCCGCTCGGGTTCGCCGAAGTCGTTGTACAGGGTGCCCAGCGTCATCCGCGCATGCAGCTCCACGCTCTTGGCGCCGACCTGCCGGGCGATCTCGACGGCCCGCTCGGCGAGCGCGACGTCCCCCTCGGTGGCCACCCGCAGCATGCTCATCGAGGCGCCCATCGCGAACACCTCCGCCTGCACGGCGGACGGCGGACGGCCCTCCACCAGCCGCAGGGCGTGCGCGAGTTCCTCGACGCCGCCGGCCCGGTTGAGGTGGCCCAGCATCCGCGACCGGTGCATCCGGAACCAGGCGCTGCGCAGCGGGTTCTCGTTCTCGTCCACCTGCTTGAGCCCGCGCTTGGTGAGGCTGAGCCCGCGCTCGCGGTCGCCGGAGCGACGGGCCGCGACGACGGCCTCGGCCAGCACGTCGACCAGCCGCAGCCGGTCGCACTCGGTGCCGCAGGTGCCCGGGACGCAGCAGCAGGGCGGGTAGGTCTCGGCCCAGTCGTGCGGGCGCAGGGTGGTGCGCAGGGACTCCTCGTCCACCTCGTCCCAGAGTTCGACGGCCCGCTCCAGCAGCCGCAGCTGCTCGGCGAAGGCGTTGCGGCGCCGGGCCGCCCGGGCCGCGTCCAGCGCGGTGGGCAGCGCGCGGGCCGGATCGTGGGCCTGGTACCAGTAGTTGGCCAGCCTGGCCGGGCGCTCGTCGCGCTGGACCAGGCCGGGATCGGCCTCCAGGGCGGCGGCGAAGCGGCGGTTGATCCGGTGGCGCTCGCCCGGCAGCAGGTCGTCCGAGACCGCCTCGCGGACCAGCGCGTGGCGGAAGCGGTAGCCCTCGCCGTCCTTGTCCAGCTGGAGGATGTTGGCGCCGACGGCGGTGCGCAGCGCGTCGATCAGCTCGTCCTCGGGACCGTCCAGGACGGCGGCCAGCAGCTCGTGCTCCACCCGGGAACCGCCCTCGGCCGCGATCCTGAGCACCCGTTGGGTCTCCTCGGGCAGCGCCTCGACGCGGACCAGCAGGATGTCCCGCAGTGAGTCGCTCAGGCCCACCGAACAGCCGTCCTGGTAGGAGTGGGCCAGCTCCTCGACGAAGAACGGGTTGCCCTCGGAGCGCCGGTGGATCCGCTCCACCAGCTGGCGGTCCGGGTTCTCGATCCGCAGGATGCCGGCCAGCTGGGCGGCCACCTCCTGGCACTCGAAGCGGTCCAACTCCATCCGCTGCACGGTGCGCTGGCGCTCCAGCTCGGCGAGGAAGGGCCGCAGCGGGTGGCGGCGGTGCAGGTCGTCGGTGCGGTAGGTGGCCAGGATCAGCACCCTCGAGCGCTGCAGCGTGCTGATCAGGTAGGCCAGCAGCTCGCGGGTGGAGCGGTCGGACCAGTGCAGGTCCTCGATCGCCAGGACGAGCGTGCGCTGCGCGCTGAGCCGCTCGAAGAGGCGGCCGATGTGCTCGAAGAGCCGGGCCCGGCCGTACTCGTCGTTGGGCTCGCTGTCGACGTCGCCGAACTCGGGGAGCAGCCGGGAGAGATGGGCCTCCATCCCGGTGGCGGCCGTGCGCAGTTCGGGGCCGAGACGGCGGTACAGCCGGCGCAGGGCCGTCACCAGCGGGGCGTACGGCAGGCCCTCGGCGCCAACCTCCAGGCAGCCGCCGAGCATCGTCACGGCTGCGGCGTCCGGTCCCGCGCCCTTGCCCTTGCCGTCGGCCTCGGCCTCGGCCGCGCAGAGGAACTCCTCCAGCAGACGGGTCTTGCCGACGCCCGCCTCACCACCGATCAGCAGCGCCTGCGGCTGCCCCGCCGAGGCACGGCGCAGCGCCGCCATGAGGGTGGCGGTCTCGCTGCCACGGCCGACGAACACGGGACTGACCGACATCTGATCCACGGCGCTGAGCATGCCACAGGGACCCGACACCAGCCGAGCGATTACCTGGGCGTGAGACACCGGCGCTGAACGGCCCGAGGGGAGGGCGCCGGTGGCGTCCCTCCCCTCGTCTCCCGGCGCTCCCCTCGTGGCGCCGGGAGTGTCCCGATCCGTCAGCATTCACTGAGGCCGGCAGCGGCCCGCTCGGTGTGGGCCGCGCGCCAGCCGCTGCCGGCGGCGAGCCGGCGCAGTACCCCGGCGCGGCCGCTGACGCCCTGCGGGCGGGCCGCCTGCCGGGCGATCCGGCGGGCCGCGAGGGCCTCGGTGACCAGCCGCTCGTGGGCGGCGATCTCGCGCAGCTCGGCGTTGCGCTGACCGTAGTAGAGCTCGTACTCGTTCATCCTGGATCCCCTGTTCCGGGACGCTTCCCGGCCTCTCCCGGCCGGTCTGTCGTCCTGGTAAGAGCCTCCTCCCCCAGGGGGGTGCCGGGCATCGGCAGCATGCCGCATCTTGCGGAGCGTCAGGGCCTTAGACCGGCCGGAAAACGCCGTTGGCCACCCCTAAGGAGGGGTGGCCAACGGCGTTTGAGACGCCTTAGGAGGTGTCAGGACTTACGCGGCGCCGAGCTTCTGCAGGAGGAGGTCCTTGACGCGGGCGGCGTCGGCCTGGCCGCGGGTGGTCTTCATGACCGCGCCGACCAGGGCGCCGACCGCGGCGACCTTGCCGTCGCGGATCTTGTCGGCGATCGCCGGGTTGTCCGCGATGGCCTGGTCGACGGCCGCGCCGAGCGCGGAGTCGTCCGAGACGACGGCCAGGCCGCGCGCCGCGACGACCTCGTCCGGCTCGCCCTGGCCGGCCAGCACGCCCTCGATGACCTGGCGGGCCAGCTTGTCGTTCAGCTTGCCCTCCGCCACCAGCGCACACACCCGCGCCACCTGGCCGGGGGTGATCGGCTGCTCGGACAGGTCGGTACCGCTCTCGTTGGCCCGCCGGGCCAGCTCACCCATCCACCACTTGCGGGCCTGATCGGCCGGGGCACCGGCCGCGATGGTCTCCAGGATCGGCTGCACCGCACCGGCGTTCAGCACCGACTGCATGTCCTGGTCCGACAGGCCCCACTCGCCCTGCAACCGGGCCCGGCGCAGCCGCGGCAGCTCCGGCAGCGCGGCCCGCAGCTCCTCCACCCACGCCCGGGCCGGGGCGATCGGCACCAGGTCGGGCTCGGGGAAGTAGCGGTAGTCCTCGGCGTTGTCCTTGATCCGGCCGGCCGTGGTGGAGCCGTCCTCCTCGTGGAAGTGCCGGGTCTCCTGGACGATCGTCCCGCCGTCGTCCAGCACCGTGGCGTGCCGCATGATCTCGAACCGGGCGGCCCGCTCCACGCTGCGCAGCGAGTTGACGTTCTTGGTCTCCGAGCGGGTCCCGAACTTCTCGCGGCCGTGCGGGCGCAGCGACAGGTTGACGTCGCAGCGCATCTGGCCCTTGTCCATCCGGGCCTCGGAGACGCCCAGCGCCTTGATCAGCTCGCGCAGTTCGGCGACGTAGGCCTTGGCGACCTCGGGGGCCCGCACGCCCGCGCCCTCGATCGGCTTGGTGACGATCTCGATCAGCGGGATGCCGGCCCGGTTGTAGTCGAGCAGCGAGTGCGAGGCGCCGTGGATGCGGCCGGTGGCGCCGCCGATGTGCGAGGACTTGCCGGTGTCCTCCTCCATGTGGGCGCGCTCGATCTGCACCCGGAAGATCTCGCCGTCCTCCAGCTGCACGTCGAGGTAGCCGTTGAAGGCGATCGGCTCGTCGTACTGCGAGGTCTGGAAGTTCTTCGGCATGTCCGGGTAGAAGTAGTTCTTCCGCGCGAACCGGCACCACTGCGCGATCTCGCAGTTCAGCGCCAGGCCGATCTTGATCGCCGACTCCACGCCGATCGCGTTGACCACCGGCAGCGACCCGGGCAGGCCCAGACACGTCGGGCAGGTCTGACTGTTCGGCTCGGCCCCGAGGGTGGTCGAACAACCGCAGAACATCTTCGTCTTGGTACCCAGCTCGACATGGACCTCCAGGCCCATCACCGGGTCGTAGGAAGCCATCGCGTCGTCGTAGGAGACCAGGTTCATGACGCTCACAGCGTCCCCTTCACTAAAAGTCTTGGAGGTACCGGTCCGGCCCCACAGACACGGGGGCCGGACCTGAGAGCCGGGGCCGGGGCCGCTCAGCCCGCCAGCACGTCGTCGTCGCCCAGGTGCTTGAGCTCGCGCAGCAGCAGGGCGGTGCCGGTGACCAGGGCGAGGGCGCCGACCACGGCGTTGGCCAGCAGGAGGTTGTCCTGCTCGCTGCGGGCCTTGCGGACGTCCTTGACGATGCTCAGCACACCGAACGCGCTGGTGCCGATGCTGAGCCACAGTCCGGGCTTGGAGTGCTTGAAGCCTTTTGCCTTCTCGATCTTGCTCACAGTGCCGGTGCCTCCTCGAGCAGGGGGTGCCCCCACTTGTCGTTGAGTGCGGCCTCGACGGCGCCGCCCACGCGGTACAGGCGGTCGTCCGCCATCGCGGGAGCGATGATCTGCAGGCCGACCGGGAGATTGTCCTCCGGGGCGAGCCCGCAGGGCAGCGACATGGCCGCGTTGCCCGCGAGGTTGGACGGAATCGTGCAGAGGTCGGCCAGGTACATCGCCATCGGGTCGTCGGCGCGCTCGCCGATCGGGAAGGCGGTGGTCGGCGTGGTCGGCGAGATCAGCACGTCGACGCCCGCGAAGGCCGCGTCGAAGTCGCGCGAGATCAGGGTGCGGACCTTCTGGGCCGAGCCGTAGTAGGCGTCGTAGTAGCCCGAGGAGAGCGCGTAGGTGCCCAGGATGATCCGGCGCTTGACCTCCGGGCCGAAGCCGGCCTCGCGGGTGAGCGCGGTGACGTCCTCGGCCGACCGGGTGCCGTCGTCGCCGACCCGCAGGCCGTAGCGCATCGCGTCGAAGCGGGCCAGGTTGGAGGAGGCCTCGCTCGGCGCGATCAGGTAGTACGCCGGCAGCGCGAGAGTGAACGACGGGCAGGAGACCTCGACGACCTCGGCGCCCAACTCGCGCAGCAGCTCCACGCTCTCGTTGAAGCGCTGCATGACGCCGGCCTGGTAGCCCTCGCCCGCGAACTCCTTGACCACGCCGATCCGCATGCCGCGCACGTCGCGCAGCTTGGCGGCCGCGACGACGGCCGGGACGGGCGCGTCGATGGAGGTGGAGTCCAGCGGGTCGTGGCCGGCGATCGCCTCGTGCAGCAGCGCCGCGTCCAGGACCGTACGGGCGCACGGGCCGCCCTGGTCGAGCGAGGAGGAGAAGGCGACCAGGCCGTAGCGGGAGACCGAGCCGTAGGTCGGCTTCACACCCACCGTGCCGGTGACGGCGCCGGGCTGGCGGATCGAGCCGCCGGTGTCGGTGCCGATCGCCAGCGGAGCCTCGTACGCGGCCAGCGCCGCGGCCGAACCGCCGCCGGAACCGCCGGGGATCCGCGAGAGGTCCCACGGGTTGCCGGTGGGGCCGTAGGCGCTGTTCTCGGTGGAGGACCCCATGGCGAACTCGTCCATGTTGGTCTTGCCGAGGATGACCACGCCCGCGTCCTTCAGACGGGACGTCAGCGTCGCGTCGTAGGGCGGGATCCAGCCCTCCAGGATCTTCGACCCGCAGGTGGTCGGCACGCCCTTGGTGGTGAAGACGTCCTTGAGCGCGAGCGGGACGCCGGCCAGCGGGCCGAGCTCCTCACCCTTGGCGCGCCTGTCGTCCACCGCGCGGGCAGCGGCCAGCGCGCCCTCGGTGTCGACGTGCAGGAAGGCGTTGACCTTCTTGTCGACGGCGTCGATCCGGTCCAGGTGGGCCTGGGCCACCTCGACCGCGCTGACCTGGCCGCTCGCGATGGCGGCGGCCGTGTCGGCGGCGGTGTACTTGATGAGGTCGGTCATGGGTGTTAGTCCTCCCCCAGAATCTGCGGCACGCGGAAACGCTGCTCCTCGGCGGCCGGAGCACCGGACAGCGCCTGCTCCGGGGTGAGCGAGGGCCGGACCTCGTCCGCGCGCATGACGTTGGTCAGCGGCAGCGGGTGGGAGGTCGGCGGGACGTCCAGTCCGGCGACCTCGGAAACGCGGGCGACCGCGCCGATGATCACGTCGAGCTGCTCGGCGAAGTGGTCCAGCTCCTCCGCCTGCAACTCCAGACGCGACAGCCGGGCGAGGTGGGCGACCTCCTCGCGCGTGATGCCAGGCATGCAGCGATCCTCAAGGTGAGTTCTGGTGAGGCCGGACACCGAGGGTGACCGGCCCGGACGGCGACCCGGCGGCACTGCCGCCCCGGCCTCGCGTCCTCTTGGTCTGTGCAGCCCATCCTAGGGGGCCTGGCTGGTCCGACCAGTCACTGTGGGGTGCTGGGGGCCGGTAAACCGGTCTCGCCCGGCTGGGGCAGCAGCGGTGGGACGGCCGAGGACGCCAGCGACTCGCTCATCGACTGGACGGCCTGGGTGGGGATCACCGGCCTGGGCAGGGCCGGGCAGGAGAGTTCCGCCTTGCCGGTCCAGCGGTCCAGGGTGGTCATCCGCTCGGCGGGCGGCGGGCCGGTGCGGTGCACCCGCAGCCAGGCGGTGGCCTGGTCGGCGGGGAGCGCCGCGGAGACCAGCCAGCCCTGCACGGCGTCCACGCCGAGGCCGTGCAGCCGCTCCCAGGTCTCGTCGTCCTCGACGCCCTCGGCGACCACGGTCAGCCCGAGTGAGTGCGCGAGCTCCACCGAGCAGCGGACCACCGCGGCGTCGTGGTCGTCGGCCACCATCCGGGAGACGAAGGAGCGGTCGATCTTCAGCTCGCCGACCGGCAGGCTGCGCAGCCGCACCAGCGAGGAGTGGCCGGTGCCGAAGTCGTCCAGGGACATCCCGACGCCGTGCCGGCGCAGCTCGGCCAGCGTGTCGGCGGCCCGGCGCGAGTCGTCCAGCAGCAGCCGTTCGGTGATCTCCAGCTGGAGTGCCTGGGCGGGCACTCCGTGGCGGGCGAGGTGCCCGGCGACGCGCTGGGCGAAGCCCGGGTTGAGCACGTCGCGCGGCGAGACGTTGACCGCCACCTGGACCTGGAGGCCCTGGGCGCGCCAGCTGGCGAGCTGCCCGATGGCCGCCTCCAGGACGTACTCGGTGAGCCGGGGCATCAGGCCGCTGGACTCGGCCAGGCCCACGAACTCGTCGGGGCTGACCTTGCCGCGCCCGGGCCGCTCCCAGCGCAGCAGCGCCTCTAGGCCGACCACCCGGCCGTCGAAGGCCACCTTCGGCTGGTAGTGCAGCTGCACCTCGCCGGTCTCCAGTGCCCGGCGCAGGTCGCCGAGAAGTCCGATCCGGTACGGCGTGTCGGCGTCCTGCGAGTGGTCGTACTGCTCGACGCCGGTGCGGCCCTGCTGGGCGTGGCCCATCGCCACGTCCGCCCGGCGAAGCAACGATTCTGCGTCACCGGCGTGCTCGGGGTAGACGCAGACGCCCGCGGAGGCCTCCAGCACCAGCAGCAGACCGTCCAGGCGGATCGGCGCGGCGAGTTCGGCGATCAGCGCCTTGGCGAGCCGCTCCAGGGTGTCGGGGCAGCCGACGCCGGGGAGCAGCACGGCGAACTCGTCGCCGCCCATCCGGGCCACCACCGCGCGCCGACCGCGCTCGGCGGTCGGCGGCAGGTCGGCCAGCAGCTCCTCGGTCTCGCGCCGGCGGTCGGCCGCACCGGACGGGCCGTCCAGTGCGTTGGAGGAGGTGTCCGGGTGGCCGCCGCGCAGCACCCGGTGCAGCCGGCGGGCGATGTGTACGAGCAGCCGGTCGCCGGCCGCGTGGCCGAGTGTGTCGTTCAGCGACCGGAAGCGATCGAGGTCGAGCAGGATCAGACCGACGCTGTAGCCCTCCTCGTCCTGGTGCTCGGCGATCGCCTCCTGCGCCGCCAGCAGCAGGGCATGCCGGTTCGGCAGGTCGGTGAGCGGGTCGGTGAGCTGGTCCCGGGCCCGGTCGCGGGCGATCCGCCAGGCCGCCACCAGGACTGCCAGCGGGACCGCGAAGAGCGGCAGCAGTTCGGGCTCGTAGCGGCTGACCAGGACCGCCAGCGGGATGAGCGGTGCGGCCCCGGCCAGCAGCACACCGAGCAGCAGGACCACGCCTGCCACCCCCTGCGGCGGGCGCGTCAACGCACCGCCGGTCGTACGATCCATACGCCCTGTCCTCCGTCAGGCCCGCCCCGCCAGGCCGCGTCGCGGCTGGGACCGACCGGAAGAACGGTCGGCCCTGGCACTCCTGATGGTGTGCCAGTCGGTCTCAGCCGGGAAGCGCCCCTGTCGGCGCCGGACGAACCCGGTGCCCCACTCCTGCTGACACGCTGTTGCACTCCAGAGTAAGTCCGCACCCTGAGTGAAGGCTGACTTTCAGTCATCCGGAGCGCACCGGCATGGACCGGCCCCGCACACAGTCACACGATGCCCTGTTTGGGGCCCCCGCACCCTGCTGACGGTGCATCAGCACGATAACAAGAAGGACACGTCAGCCCTGGTCAGGCCCTGTGGGGGTTACTCCGCCGGCTCGGGCTCCGGCGCAGGCTCCGGCGCGGACCCGGGCGCCCCCGGACCGACCGGCAAATGGGGGGTGGGTGAAGGAGCGGCGTCCGGGCCGAGTCTGGGCGGCGCCGACGAAGGAGTCCATGCGGAGCATCGGCGACTGAGGAGAAGCCGTCCAGGCGAGAGTCCGGGCGTCGCGACGCCGCCCCCCATTTGCCGGTCGGTCCTAGATCTCCGGGAGGCCCAGGTGCGCGCGGGCGGCGGCGGGGCCGTCCTCCAGCAGGACCGTGAAGCCCGCGTCGTCCAGCACGGCCAGGCCCAGTTGGACGGCCTTGTCGTACTTGGACCCGGGGTTGTCACCGACCACCACGAAGTCGGTCTTCTTCGACACCGATCCGGTCACCTTCGCGCCGCGGGAGACCAGCGCCTCCTTGGCGCCGTCCCGGGTGTGGCCGGCCAGCGTGCCCGTCACGACGACGGTCAGGCCCTCCAGCGGGCGCGGGCCCGCCTCCTCGGCCGCCTCCTCGGTGAACCGCACCCCCGCGGCCCGCCACTTCTCGACGATCTCGCGGTGCCAGTCCTCCTGGTACCACTCCTTGATCGCCCGGGCGATGATCGGGCCGACGCCCTCGGTGGCCGCCAACTCCTCCTCGGTGGCCGCGAAGATCCGGTCCAGGTCGCGGAACTCGCGGGCCAGCGCCTGCGCGGACACCGGGCCGACGTGCCGGATCGACAGGCCGTTGAGGTAGCGCCAGAGCGGGCGCTCGCGGGCCGCCGCCAGGTTGTCCAGCAGCACGCTCGCGGTCTTCTTCGGCTCGCCCCTGAGGTTGGCGAAGAAGTCGACCTGCTTCTCCTCGCCGGTCTCGTCGTCCAGCTTGGGCATACCGCTCTTCTGGTCGCGCACCAGCACCTTGATCGGCAGCAGCTGCTCCATGGTCAGGCCGAAGATGTCGCCCTCGTTCTTGACCGGCGGATCCTTGGGCTCCAGCGGCTGGGTGAGCGCGGTGGCCGCGACGTAGCCCAGGCCCTCGATGTCCAGCGAGGCCCGGCCGCCCAGGTAGGCGATCCGCTCGCGGACCTGGGCCGGGCAGAACTGCGCGTTCGGACAGCGCAGGTCGATGTCGCCCTCGGACATCGGGCGCAGCTCGGAGCCGCACTCGTGGCAGTGGCTCGGCATCACGAACTCCTGCTCGGTGCCGTCCCGCAGGTCCTCGACCGGGCCGAGGATCTCCGGGATCACGTCGCCGGCCTTGCGCAGCACCACGGTGTCGCCGAGCAGTACGCCCTTGGCCTTGACCACCTGCTGGTTGTGCAGCGTGGCGTACTGGACCATCGAGCCGGCCACCTTCACCGGCTCGGCCAGCACGGCGAACGGGGTGGCCCGGCCGGTGCGCCCGATGCCGACCTGGATCCGGGCCAGCTTGGCGGTGACCTCCTCCGGCGGGTACTTCCAGGCGATCGCCCAGCGCGGCGACTTGGAGGTGGCGCCGAGCCGGCCCTGGAGCGGGATCTCGTCCACCTTGACGACCACGCCGTCGATCTCGTGCTCGACCGAGTGGCGCTGCTCGCCGTACTGCCTGATGAAGGCGCGGACCTCGTCCAGAGTGGAGACCACCCGGTTGTGCCGGGCGGTGGGCAGGCCCCAGTCGTGCAGCAGCTGGTAGGCGTGCGACTGGCAGTCGATGTCGAAGCCCTCGCGGGCGCCGATGCCGTGCACCACCATGTGCAGCGGGCGGGAGGCGGTGACCTTCGGGTCCTTCATCCGCAGCGATCCCGCGGCGGCGTTGCGCGGGTTGGCGAAGAGCTTGACCAGCGCCTGCGGGCGCTTGCCCTCCTTGGCGCGCTCCTCGTTCTCGGCCCGGCGGCGGTCGTTCTCGGCGGCGAGCGAGGCGTTCAGCTCGGCGAAGGCCTCGGTCGGGAGGTAGACCTCACCGCGGATCTCCACCAGCGCGGGGATGTTCTCGCCGCTGAGCTGGTGCGGGATCTCCTTGATGGTGCGGACGTTGACGGTGACGTCCTCGCCGATCCGGCCGGTGCCGCGGGTGGCGGCCAGCACCAGCCGGCCGTGCTCGTAGGTGAGGTTGACGGCCAGGCCGTCCACCTTGAGCTCGCAGAGGTAGTGGTACTCGATGCCGTCCAGCTCGCGGGCCACCCGGTCGGCCCACTCGGACAGCTCGCCGTCGTCCATCGCGTTGTCCAGGCTGAGCAGCCGCTCGCGGTGCTCGACCTTCACGAAGCCCTCGGCCGGCGCACCGCCGACCTTCTGGGTCGGCGAGTCGGGCGTGACCAGCACCGGGTGCTCGGCCTCGATCGCCTCCAGCTCGCGCATCAGCAGGTCGAACTCGGCGTCGCTGACGATCGGCGCGTCCTGCTCGTAGTACCGCAGCCGGTGGTCCTCGATCTCGGCCGCCACCTCGGCGTGCCGCCTGCGCGCCTCCGCCGGGACGTCGTCCCAGCCCTCGACAGCCGCCACCGAACTCCTCCTACCGTCTCACTCCGGGTTGTCCACCAGACTCCGGGCACCCCTCACGCTGAGTGACAGCGCCTCGCGGGCGTAGGCGGGGCTCGCGCCCGCCAGACCGCAGGTCGGCGTCACCAGCACGCGGCGGCCCAGCAGTTCCGGATCGAGCCCGAGCCTGCGCCACAACGTCCTGACACCCGCGACATTACCGGCCGGGTCCGACAATCCTTGGTCCGTGGAGGGCACCACTCCGGCGAGGATCACCGTGCCGGCCTCGACCGCCTCGCCGATCACCTCGTCCTCACGCTCCGTCAGCAGGGCGAAGTCGAGCGAGACTCCCGCCACACCGGCCCGGCGCAGCAAGGGGATTGGCACCTCGGGCGCGCAGCAGTGGACGATCACCGGGGTGTCCAGCGCGCTGATCACCGAGCGCAGCACCTCCTCGGCGACCTGGCGGTCCACCGAGCGCAGCCGCTGGAAGCCGCTGGCGGTCTTCACCCCGCCGCTCAGCACGGCGGGCAGCGAGGGCTCGTCCAGCTGGAGGACGAGCTGCGCGCCGGGCACCCGGCTGCGGACGTCGGCGAGGTGGCGGCGCAGGCCCTCGGTGAGCGAGCCCGCGATGTCCCGGCAGGCGCCGCGGTCGCGCAGCGCCTTCTCGCCGTACTTCAGTTCGATCGAGGCGGCCAGCGTCCACGGGCCGACCGCCTGCACCTTGAGCGCGCCCTGGTAGCCCTGGGTGAACTCCTCCAGGGCGTCCAGGTCCTCGCGCAGCCAGGAGTGCGCGCGCTTGCTGTCCCGGCCCGGCCGGTCGGCGAACCGCCAACCGCTGGGCTCCACCTGCGCGAAGAGCTCGACCAGCAGCCCCGCCCCGCGCCCGATCATGTCGGCCCCCGGCCCGCGCGCGGGCAGCTCCGGCAGGTGCGGAAGCTGCTCCAGCGCGCCGACGGAGGTCTTGGCGGCCTCGCGCGCGTCGGTGCCGGGCATGGAGCCGACACCGGTCGCGGCGCCGTACAGGTCGGGGAAGGGCTGCTCAGTGGTCACACCGTACAAACTACGGGGTGGGCGGGGCGCTCGGGCTGGTGGACGGCGGGCTCTGGGCGGGCGGGGTGGGCAGCGAGACGTCGGGGAAGCTGTTGACCGGCGTGCCGGCGACCTCGCCCTGCATCGCGGCCTGCCAGACCGGGCCGGCGACCTGGGCACCGAAGGCCTGCTGGATCCGGCTGCCGCCGAACATCTGACCCTGCAGCGGCTTCTGGTCGGCGGTGTCGCTGACCACGGTGGCACCGACCACGTCGGGGGTGTAGCCGACGAACCAGACCTGCTTGGCGGCGTCGGTGGTACCGGTCTTGCCCGCGATCGGCCGGCTACCCAGCGCGACGTTCGAGGCGGTACCGCCGTCCTGGACCACGCCCTTGAGCATCGCGGTGATGGTGTCCGCGGTGTTGGCCGAGATCACCGGCGAGCAGCTCTGCGCCGGGACGGGCAGGTTCTTGCCGTCCGGGCCGGTCACCGAGGTGATCGCGAGCGGCGCGCAGTAGGTGCCGTGCGAGGCGAAGGTGGCGTAGACACTGGCCATCGTCAGCGGGGTGAGGTCGTTGACGCCCAGGGTCATCGTCGGGACCACGTGGAGCGGGGTGCCGTCGGCCTGCTTGGTGACGCCCAGCTTGTTGGCCATCTGGTCGACCGCGCACAGGCCGACGTCGCCCTCCAGGGTGGCGAAGTAGGTGTTGATCGACTGCGCCAGCGCGCCGGACATGTCGAAGGTGACGGGCGAGGCCGAGCTGTCGTTGTGCACCGGGGGCCCCTGCCCCGCCTTGTAGAGACCACCGTTGCAGTCGGTCATCCTGGGCCAGGGAATGCTGTTGGCCGTGGTGTAGGTCTGCGAGGCGGTCATCCCGCTCTCCAGCGCCGCCGCGGCCACGATCGGCTTGAAGGTCGAGCCGGTCGGGAACCCGAGGCCGCCGCCCATGGACTGAGGGGCGTTGAGGTTGATCTGGGTCTGGTCCGTCCCGAGGCCGTACGGGCGGCTCTGCCCCATCGCCAGGATCTTGCCGGTTCCCGGCTGCACCATGCTCATCACGGCCGCCGGCTTGTCGGAGGCGTCCGCGTTGTCCGCAAGGCCCTTGTTCAGCGCGTCCTGCGCCTTCGGGTCCAGCGTGGTCTTGATCGTCAGGCCGCCGCGGTTCCACAGCGCCTTGCGCTCGGCGGCGTTGGCGCCGAACGCCGGGTCGGCGAGGACCACGTTCTTCACGTAGTCGCAGAAGAAGCCCTCGCCCTGCTTGGCCGTGATGCAGCCCTGCTGCGGGCGGCTGACCACGGTGTTGATCGGGGTGGCGATCGCCTGGTCGGCCTGGGCCTGCGTGATGCTCCCGTACTGGGCCATCTTCTTCAGGACGATGTCGCGCTTGTCCTTGGCCGCCTGCGGGTGCACGATCGGGTCGAAGCTGGTCGGCGACTGCACCAGGCCGGCCAGCAGGGCCGCCTGCGGCAGGCTCAGGTCCTTGGCGTGGACGCTGAAGTACCGCTCGGAGGCCGCCTCGATGCCGTACGCCTGCTCACCGAAGAAGGTGATGTTCAGGTAGTTGGTGAGGATCTGGTCCTTGGTGAGGGTCTGCTCGACGTCGATCGCGTAGCGCATCTCCTGGAGCTTGCGGCCCATCGTCTGGCGCTGCGCCTCCAGGACGGCGGCGGTGTCGTTGCCGGCCTCGTCCACGAAGACGTTCTTCACGTACTGCTGGGTCAGCGTCGAGGCGCCCTGGGCGGTGCCGCCGGCGGCGGAGTTCTTGCCGAGCGCGCGGACGATGCCCTTGGGGTCGATAGCGCCGTGCTGGTAGAAGCGGTTGTCCTCGATGTCCACCAGCGCCTTGCGCATCAGCGGCGCGATCTGGTCGCCCGCGACGACCGTGCGGTCGCGGTCGTAGGCGGTGGCTATGAGGTTCCCGGCCGAGTCGTAGATCGACGATGCCTGGGAGAGCGGCGGGGCCTTGAAGTCGTCCGGGAGGCTGTCGAAGCTGTCGGCGGCCGCCTTCGCCCCGAGGCCGAGGCCCCCGATGAACGGCATGGCCATACCGGCGAGCAGAGCGCCGGCAATCGCACTAACAGTCAGAAAACGGACACCCAACAGGGACTTGGCCACCGGCCCGGAGGAGGTGGAGGAGATCTTCGACGCCATACCTCCGACCCTAGAATCCCAACCTTGGGGAAAGGTGCGGATATTTCTACCGCCGTGTAACGACCTGGCCACAGAATGCCCGAGCCCCTGGCTCCAACAGGCCGCCGGGGCACGCGGATCGGCTCCGCGCGCCCCGTTCGTACCGGTACCACCCGATTCGCCGACTACCGGCCCGGGCGGACGGTGATGTCGGTGAGTTCGGCGTCGCGCGGGAGGTCGATCGCGGTGAGGACGGCGGTCGCCACCGACTCGGGGGCGATCCAGCGGGACGGGTCGTATGCGGTGCCCTCCTGGCGGTGCACCTTCTCCTGCATCGGGGTGGCCGTGCGGCCCGGGTAGACGGTGGTGACCCGGACGCCGGCGGCGTGCTCCTCGGCGCGCAGCGAGTCGGCGAGCGCGCGCAGGCCGAACTTGCTGGCCGCGTACGAGCCCCAGGTCGCGTGGGCGGCCAGGCCCGCGCCGGAGTTGACGAAGACCACGTGGCCGCGGGAGAGCCGCAGCTGGGGCAGCATCAGGCGGGTCAGCTCGGCGGGGGCGACCAGGTTGACTGCCAGGGTCTCGTTCCAGGCCTTGACCGGCGTCTCGCCGACCGGGCCCAGCTCGACCATGCCGGCCACGTGCAGCAGCGAGTCGAGCTCGACCGGCTGGGTCTGCTGGCCCAGCGCCCAGGAGAGCTTGGCGGGGTCGCCCAGGTCGCCGACCAGGGTCTGTGCGGACGGGAAGCGCTGGCGCAGCTCGGCGGCGCGCTTGGCGTTGCGGGCCAGCAGCCAGACGTCGTCGCCGCGCTCGCTGAGCCGCTCGGCGAGGACCGCGCCGATGCCCGAACCGGCGCCGGTGATCAGATGGGTAGCCATGGGGGGTTTACTCCTGGGCAGTGGCGAGGAGGGTGAAGACCTCGGCCGGGTCGGACGCGAAGGTGATCAGTTCGGCCAGCGGGCGCGGCAGGAAGCCCTCGGCGTCCATCCGCTCCAGCTGGGTGCGCAGTCCGTCGTAGAAGCCGGTCGGGTCCAGCACCACCACGGGCTTGCTGTGCAGGGCGTGCTTCTTGAGCTCCAGCACCTCGGTGACCTCGTCCAGCGTGCCGAGGCCGCCGACCAGCACCACGACGGCGTCGGCGCGCATCAGCAGCTGGGCCTTGCGCTCGGCCAGGTCGCGGGCCATCACCAGCTCGTCGGCGCCCTGATAGCCCTTGTGCGCGAGCAGTTCGACCAGGACCCCGACCAGCTTGCCGCCGGCCGCCTTGACGCCGTCGGCGAGCACGCCCATCAGGCCGGCGTCGGAGCCGCCCCAGACCAGCGTGTGCCCGCCCTCCCCCAGCAGCCGTGCGAACTCGCCGGCGGGGGCGGTGTAGCGGTCGTCGAGCGAGTACGCGGAGCAGAAGACGCAGATATTCATGGTGTTGAAAGGTCTATCACGCGAGACCGAAGGCAATCACGCGATATCTGCGGTGACCGGCCGGCGCTCGGTGGTGGCGATGGTGGCCGAGCCGACCACCCGGGTGCCGTCGTAGAGGACGACCGCCTGGCCGGGCGCGATGCCCTGCACGGGTCGGTCGAGGCGGACCCGCAGCTCGCCGTCGACCAACTCGGCGGTGACCGGCACCTCCTCGCCGTGCGCACGAAGCTGGGCGGTGTACGAGCCGGAGGTCACCGTCTCGGCGCCGCACCAGCGGGGGCGGATCGCGGTGAGCGCGAGCACGTCCAGGCCCTCGACCGGGCCGACCGTGACGGTGTTGTTCACCGGCGAGATGTCCAGCACGTAGCGCGGCTTGCCGTCGGCGGCCGGGCGGCCGATCCGCAGGCCCTTGCGCTGGCCGATGGTGAAGCCGTAGGCGCCGTCGTGCTCGCCGATCTTGCTGCCGTCGGCGTCCACGATGTCGCCGGTCGCGGTGCCCAGGTGCTTGGCCAGGAAGCCCTGGGTGTCGCCGTCCGCGATGAAGCAGATGTCGTGGCTGTCGGGCTTCTTGGCCACCGCCAGGCCGCGGCGCTCGGCCTCCAGCCGGATCTCCTCCTTCTCGGTGTCGCCGAGCGGGAAGAGCGAGTGCGCCAGCTGCTCGGCGTCCAGCACGCCCAGTACGTACGACTGGTCCTTGGCCGGGTCCACCGCGCGGTGCAACTCCCGTCCGCCGCCGGGGAGATCGATGATCCGGGCGTAGTGGCCGGTGCAGACCGCGTCGAAGCCGAGCGCGATCGCCTTGTCCAGCAGCGCGGCGAACTTGATCTTCTCGTTGCAGCGCAGGCAGGGGTTCGGCGTGCGGCCGGCGGCGTACTCGGCGACGAAGTCGTCGATCACGTCCTCGCGGAACCGCTCGGCGAGGTCCCAGACGTAGAACGGGATGCCGATCACGTCGGCGGCCCGGCGGGCGTCCCGGGCGTCCTCCAGGGTGCAGCAGCCGCGCGCGCCGGTACGGAAGGACTGCGGGTTGGAGGACAGCGCCAGGTGCACGCCCGTCACGTCGTGGCCGGCCTCGGCGGCACGGGCGGCGGCCACGGCGGAGTCGACGCCGCCGGACATCGCGGCGAGCACGCGCAGGCGGGGGCCGGTGGACGGGCCGGTCGGGGCACCAGGGAAGTCAGTCATAGTGCCCTCCAGGGTACGGGGTGGGCTGAAGTGACTTTCAGCGCTGCCCGGCGTTGCGGGCCCGGGCCACCACCGGGCCGATCGCCTCGGCCAGCGCGTCCACGTCCGCCTTGCTGGAGGTGTGCCCCAGCGAGAAGCGCAGCGAGGAGCGGGCCAGCCGCGGGTCGGCGCCGATCGCCAGCAGCACGTGGCTGGGCTGCGGCACCCCGGCCGAGCAGGCCGAACCGGTCGAGCACTCGATCCCGGCGGCGTCCAGCAGCATCAGCAGCGCGTCGCCCTCGCAGCCGGGGAAGGAGAAGTGTGCGTTGGCGGGCAGCCGTCCCTCGCCGTCCGGGTCGCCGTTGAGCAGCGCGTCGGGGACGGCGGCGCGGACCCGGGCGACCAGGTCGTCGCGCAGCGCGGCGACCGCGAGGGCGTGCTCGGGCTGCCGCTCGACGGCGATCGCGGCGGCCGCCGCGAAGCCTGCCGCGGCCGGCACGTCCAGCGTCCCGGAGCGGACGTCGCGCTCCTGGCCGCCGCCGTGCAACAGCGGGACGGGCGAGGCCGCGCGGGACAGCAGCAGCGCGCCGACCCCGTACGGGCCGCCGATCTTGTGCCCGGTGACGGTCAGCGCGTCCAGCCCCGACTCGGCGAAGGAGACCGGCACCTGACCCAGCGCCTGCACTGCATCGGCGTGCATCGGAATGCCGAACTCCCGTGCGATGGAAGAGAGTTCGGTGATCGGCTGGAGGGTCCCCAGCTCGTTGTTGGCCCACATCACGGTGATCAGCGCGACCGACGCCGGGTCGGTGGCGATCGCCTCGCGCAGCGCCTGCGGGTGCACCCGTCCGTAGCCGTCCACCGGCAGGTACTCGACCTGGGCGCCCTCGTGCTCGGCCAGCCACTGCACGGCGTCCAGCACGGCGTGGTGCTCGACCGGGCTGCACAGCACCCTGGTCCGGGCCGGGTCGGCGCCGCGCCGGGCCCAGTACAGGCCCTTCACCGCAAGGTTGTCCGATTCCGTACCGCCGCCGGTCAGCACGATCTCGCTCGGGCGGGCGCCCAGCGACTCGGCCAGCGACTCGCGGGACTCCTCGACCACCCGGCGGGCCCGACGGCCGGACCCGTGCAGGGAGGAGGCGTTGCCGGTGATACCGAGGTGCGCCGTCATCGCGGCGATCGCCGCGGGGAGCATCGGTGTGGTGGCCGCATGGTCGAGGTATGGCATGGCTGGACCAGTGTAAGTGCCGCGAGGGTCACGATTTGGCCATTGCAGCCCGTGCAACGCACGGTTAGCCTCCTGCTCCTGCACACGTGACAGGGCAGGGATGGGGGATGGCATGTCGCAGACCGTCGACCGGGCGCTGACGATCCTCGCCTCGCTGGGCGAGGGACCGGCCTCCCTGGAACAGGCCGCCGGCCGGATCGGCGTGCACAAGTCGACCGCCCTGCGCCTGCTGCGCACCCTGGAGGAGCACGGCTTCGTCCACCGCCAGTCCGACCACCGCTACCGGCTCGGCGGCCGGCTCTTCTCGCTCGCCCAGCAGGCGCTGGAGGGCATCGACGTCCGCCAGGTCTCCGCGCCCTACCTGGCCTCGCTGAACGAACGCTACGGCCACACCGTGCACCTGGCGGTGCTGGAGGGCGCCGAGGTGCTCTACCTGGACAAGGTCGAGGCCCGCTACCCCTGCTCCGACAGCTGGCTCGGCCCGGCCTCCCGGATCGGCAAGCGTGCCCCCGCCGCGGCCACCGCCGCCGGCCGGGTGCTGCTGGCCGATCTGTCGGAGGATCAGCTGGCGGCCGCGCTGGAGAACCAGGAGTTCCCCGCCCGCACCCCGCGCAGCCTGCGCTCGGCGGACGAGCTGCGCACCGAGCTGACCGCGGTGCGCCGACAGGGCTGGGCGCTGGACCAGGGCGAGTACGAGGAGGCGGTGAACTGCGTGGCCGCCCCGATCCAGGGCATCGACGGCACCGCCATCGCGGCCTGCGCGATCTCCGCGCCGGCCCGGGTGGCCTCGGTGAGCGAGCTGAGTCGGCTGCTGCCGGAACTGCTCTGCACGGTCGAGGCGGTCTCGCTGGCGTACGGCGGCTCGCCTACTCCTCGCTGGTGCGAGAACCGTTGCGGTGCCAAGCACGCGGTGCGCGCCAGCCATACCTGAGCGCGCACATCCGCAGCACGAAGGCGACCATCGCGGCGGAGGTCGCGGTGAGCGTGGTGAGGTGGTCGGCGGCGATCAGGAGGGCCACCGTCATCGCGCCGACCAGCGCCGGGACGGCGTAGATCTCCCGGTCCCAGCGCAGCAGCGCGGGCGTCTCCTGCGCCAGCACGTCGCGGATCACGCCGCCGCCGGCCGCGGTCAGCATCCCGAGCGCGATGGAGGCGACCGAGCCCAGGCCGTAGTCGTGCGCCTTGACCGTCCCCGTGACGCAGAACAGGCCCAGGCCCAGCGCGTCCAGGGTCTGCACCGCGCGGTTGATCCGCTCGACCTCGGGATGCAGGAAGAAGACCACCAGGCCGGCGATCAGCGGCGTCAGGAAGTACCCGAGGTTGGTGAAGGCGACCGGCGGGGTCGCGCCGATCAGCAGGTCGCGCATCACGCCGCCGCCGAGCGCGGTGGCCTCGGCCAGCACACAGATCCCGAAGATGTCCATGTTCTTGCGGACCGCCAGCAGCCCTCCGGAGAGGGCGAAGACGAAGATGCCGATCAGGTCCAGGGTCTGCTGAACGTCGGGGGAGAAGATCTGCGATGTCACCGGGCAAGTCTCCACGCCCGGACCGGGAACGACCGAATCCGCCGTGCGGCAGCGCCGCACGGCGGATTCGGTCAGGTCAGGCGCCGGTCAGGTCAGGCGCCGGTGTTCTCCGGGAAGTGGCAGGCCGACTGGTGGCCCGGCCGCAGCTCCACCAGCGGCGGCTCCTGGGAGGCGCAGATGTCCTGGGCCTTCCAGCAGCGGGTGCGGAACCGGCAGCCGCTCGGCGGGTTGATCGGCGAGGGGACGTCGCCGGTCAGCAGGATGCGCTCCCGGCGCTCCTTGCGCCGCGGGTCGGGCACCGGCACGGCGGACATCAGCGCGACCGTGTACGGGTGGGTGGGCGCCGCGTAGAGCGAGTCGCGGTCGGCGATCTCCACGATCTTGCCGAGGTACATCACCGCGACCCGGTCCGAGACGTGCCGCACCACCGAGAGGTCGTGCGCGATGATCAGGTAGGTGAGGCCGAGCTCCTTCTGGAGGTCGTCCAGCAGGTTGACGACCTGGGCCTGGATCGAGACGTCCAGGGCGGAGACCGGCTCGTCCGCCACGATCATCTTCGGGCGCAGCGCCAGGGCGCGGGCGATGCCGATGCGCTGGCGCTGGCCGCCGGAGAACTCGTGCGGGTAGCGGTTGTAGTGCTCGGGGCTGAGCCCGCACAGCTCCAGCAGCTCCTGGACGGCCTTCTTGACCCCGCCCTCGGTGGCCACCTTCTGCAGCCGGAACGGTGCTCCGACGATGGTGCCCACGGTGTGCCGGGGGTTCAGCGAGGAGTACGGGTCCTGGAAGATGATCTGGATGTCCTTGCGCAGCGGCCGCATCCGGCCGGTGCTCAGGTGGGTGATGTCGGTCCCCTCGAACTCGACCTTCCCGCCCGTGGGTTCGTCCAGCCTGGTGACCAGCCGGCCCATCGTGGACTTCCCGCAGCCGGACTCGCCGACCACGCCCAGCGTCTCGCCCGGCAGCACCGAGAAGGAGATCCCGTCCACCGCGCGGACCGCGCCGTGCTGGCGGCGCAGGACGCCCTTGGTGATCGGGAAGTGCCGCTTCAGGTCGGTGACCCGCAGCAGCGGCTCGCGGTCCGCGGACGGAGCCTTGGAGGGAACGGCGGCCGTGGCCTGAGTGTCCGTCATGATGCCTTGCCCTTAGGGAAGTTCGTGGCCACGGTGTTCACAGCCGGGGCGCGATCTCGTCGGCGAAGATCCGGTGCCGGTCGGCGGTGGGCAGGTGGCACGCGGCGTGGTGCCCGGGTCCGGCCTCGACCAGCACCGGCAGCTCCGAGGAGGAGCGTCCGCCGGTCAGCTCGGCGTACGGGCAGCGCGGGTGGAAGGCGCAGCCGCTGGGCACGTTGATCAGGCTGGGCGGCGTCCCGCGGACCGGGATCAGGCGCTCCTGGAGGTCCCGGTCCAGGCGCGGCATCGAGCCCAGCAGGCCCCAGGTGTAGGGGTGTTCGGGCGCGTCGAAGAGCGTCGTCGCGGGTCCCCGCTCGATGCACTTGCCGCCGTACATCACCAGGATGTCGTCGGCCAACTCGGCCACCACGCCCAGGTCGTGGGTGATGATGATGACGGCCGAGCCGAACTCCTGCTGGAGGTCGCGGATCAGGTCCAGGATCTGGGCCTGCACGGTGACGTCGAGTGCGGTGGTCGGCTCGTCGGCGATCAGCAGCGAGGGGTCGTTGACCAGGGCCATCGCGATCATCGCGCGCTGGCGCATGCCGCCGCTGAACTGGTGCGGGTAGTCGTCCACCCGGCGGTCCGGCTGCGGGATGCCGACCCGGTCGAGCATCTCGACGGCCCGGACCTTCGCCTCCTTCTTCGAGGCGGCCGGGTGGTGCACCCGGTAGGCCTCGATGATCTGCTGGCCCACCGTGTAGTACGGGTGCATCGCGGTCAGCGGGTCCTGGAAGATCATCGCCATCTTGCGGCCGCGCAGCTGGCGCACCCGGTCGGGATCGGCGGAGACGAGTTCCTCGCCCTCCAGCCAGATCTCGCCGCTGATGCGGGCCCGCTTGGAGCGGTGCAGGCCCATGATGCCCAGCGAGGTGACCGACTTGCCGGAGCCCGACTCGCCGACGATGCCCAGCGTCTTGCCGGGCGCCAGGTCGAAGCTGACCCCGTCCACCGAGCGGACCAGGCCGTCGTCGGTGTCGAAGTGGATCCGCAGGTCGCGCACCGACAGGAAGGCCTCGGGGGCCTTCCGGTCCTGCTCCGGAATCAGTTTCTGGTCGGTCACGACAGCCTCACGCGGGGGTCGACAGCGGCGTACAGGAGGTCAACCAGGAGGTTGCAGAGGACGATGAAGAAGGCGGCGACCAGGGTCACCCCGAGGATCTTCGGCAGGTCGTTGTCGGAGATCGCGGAGACCGCGAAGAAGCCGATGCCCTGGAAGGAGAAGACCTGCTCGGTGATGACGGCGCCGCCGAGCAGCAGCCCGAGGTCCATACCGAAGATGGTGAGAATCGGGGTGAGCGCGGAGCGCAGGCCGTGCTTGACGACCACCGCGCGCTCGGTCATGCCCTTGGCGCGGGCGGTGCGGATGTAGTCCTCGCTCATCGTCTCCAGCATCCCGGCGCGGGTGAGCCGGGCGTAGAGGGCGGAGTAGAGGAAGGCCAGCGAGATCCACGGCAGGATCAGGTTGCGGGCCCACATCAGCGGGTCGTCGGTGAAGTTGACGTAGTGCACGTTGTCGAGAATCGGGAACTGGTAGCTGAAGAGGCTCAGCAGCAGCGCGCCGGTGAAGAAGATCGGCAGCGAGACACCGGCCAGCGCGACGCCCATCGCGGTCCGGTCGAAGAACGACTTGGGCCGCAGTGCGGAGACCACGCCGGTGGCGACACCGGACAGCAGCCAGAGCACCGCCGCGCCGATCGCCAGTGAGAAGGTCACCGGAATCCGCGAGCGGATCTCGGGCCAGACCTCCAGGTGGTTCTTGAACGAGTAGCCGAAGCACGGCACGTGACAGGTCACGGGGTCCGGGCCGAACTTGTAGTTCGCGCCGGCGACCAGGGTCTTCAGGAACCGTCCGTACTGGATGTACAGCGGCTGGTCGAAGCCGAGGTTGCGCTTGACCGCGATGATCGCGTCGGGGGTGGGGTTCTTCCCGATGTACTGCGCCGCGAGCTGGTCGGTGGTCTCGCCGGCCAGGCGTGGCAGCAGGAAGAAGATGCCGAAGGTGACCGCACTGACGACCAGTAGCAGCACCAGGGCGGCGAACGTCCTGCGGATGATGTAGGCAAACACAGTTGTTCGGCTTCCGGTTTCCCGCCCCGCCCGGGGGTGTCTTGTGGACACCCCCGGGCGGGGCGGACCCCGCTGCCTTCACCTGCCTTCAGTGGAGTGGAGCCAGGCTCTCTTAGCTGGTCGTCCCGATGTTGAGGTAGTCGTACTGACCGTTGAACGCCGACGTGGACTGCACGTTGGTGGCGCTCTTCGGGCGGTACAAGAAGACCTTGAAGTCGGTGAGCGGCACGTAGGCCGCGTCCGTCATGGCCTGCTTGTCGATCGCCGCGTAGTCCTTCTCGCGGGCCGCCTTGTCGGTGTTGCTGCCCGCGTCGTCGACCAGCTTGTTGATCACCGGGTCGTTGAGCTGCGCCAGGTTGCTGTTGCCGGAGTCCTTGATGGACCGGCCGTCGACGATCTGCTGCAGGAAGCCGTAGCCGGTCGGCCAGTCGGCGCCCCACTGCATCATGATCATTCCGACGTTGTTGCTGTCGTCGAACTTCGGCACACCGGCGTAGTCCGAGAAGTACTTGCCCTGCGGGTACTGCTGGATGGTCAGGGTGATGCCGACCTTCGCCAGCGCCGCCTGGATCGCGGTCGCCGCGGCCACCTCGGTGTCGCGCTCGCTGCGGGCGATGATGGTGGTCTTGAAGCCGTTGGGCTGGCCGCAGGCCGCCAGCGCCGCCTTGGCCTTGGCCACGTCGCCGTGGTCGCCCGTGCTCGCGTAGAGGTCGAACGCCTGCTGGCCGGGGATGTCCGGCGGCAGCACGGTGTGGGCGATCTCACCGCGGATCGGGCCGCCCTCGGCGGTCTGCACCGAGACCTTGTCGACCGCGTACTCGACCGCCTGGCGGCAGTTGACGTTGTCCAGCGGCGCGACCTTGTTGTTCAGCGCCATGTAGACCAGGCGGGCGCCGTAGGTGTTGTCGGTCTGCGCCTTCAACGACGGGTCCAGCAGCAGCTTGGCCTGGGTCTGCGGGTCGACACCGCCGCCGACCAGGTCGCCCTGGGCGTTGCCGGCCAGCAGGTCGTTGTCCACGGTGGCCTGGTCGATGTTCATCTTGACCACGATCTTGTCCGCGAGCTGCTTGCGGATCGGGTCGGTGGCCGAGCTCCAGTTCGGGTTCGGCACCAGGGTCAGCTGCTTGCCGTCCTGGTAGGACTGGAACATGTAGGAGCCGGTCGACATCACGTGGTTGACGTACGTGGCGCCGGTGTCCTTGGCCTGCGGCACCGGGACCGTCTCCGGGGCGCTGACCAGGTAGTCGAAGTCCGCGAACGGCTGCTTCAGGTGGAAGCTGATCGTGAGGTCGTCCGGGGTCTGGATGGAGTCCAGGCCGCCGGTCTTGTCCTTGTAGGGGCCCTGGTACGGCGTCGCGTTGTCGACCAGGTACTCCGCGAAGTACGTCGGGCCGTTGGAGTTCACGTCCGGCGCGTAGTTGCTGCGCTCGACCGCGTACTTGACGTCCTTGGAGCTGACCGGCGTGCCGTCCTCGTACTTGAGGCCGGGGCGCAGGTGGTACGTCCAGGTCAGGCCGTCGGCGCTGACCTGGCCCGGCGCGGAGGCGAGGTCCGGGACCAGCTTGTTGCCGGCCTGGCCGGAGCCCGGCGCGAAGGTCATCAGCGGACGACCGTACAGCCGCGAGAAGTTGTAGATGTAGGCGTAGTACGTGTTACCCGGGTCGAAGGAGTCCGGCGTGCCCTTCATCTCGTAGGTCACCGTGCCCCCCTTGTGGTCCGAGGCGTTCACGATGCCGGTGGTGGCCGCGTTGGCGCCACCGGCGCTGCTGCCTGAGCCGCCTGCGGTCGGGTTCTTGGTGCTGCTGCAGCCGCTCACCACCAGGACGGCGGTGGCGGCCACCGCGGCCAGGGCGAGGGTACGAGATCTGCGCATTGCTTGGATCAACCCCTTGAGGGTGTGGTGGGTGGAGGGCTGAACTGGTCCTGACCGGAACTGGTCCTGATCTCGGGTCAGTTGCTGCGCGGGTCGAGCGCGTCGCGCAGTCCGTCGCCGAGCAGGTTGAAGGCCAGCACGGTGACGAAGATCGCCAGGCCGGGGACCACCATGTACTCGGGGTCCACCTGGTAGTACTTGATCGCGTCGTTGATCATCCCGCCCCAGGAGGCCTGCGGGGGCTGGATGCCGACGCCGAGGAAGCTGAGACCGGCCTCGAAGAGGATGTTGGTCGGGATCAGCAGCGTCGAGTAAACGATGATCGGACCGACCAGGTTCGGCAGCAGTTCCTTGAAGAGGATGAACGGGCCGCGGGCGCCCAGGCTGCGGGCCGCGTCGACGAACTCCCGCTCACGCAGCGAGAGCGTCTGACCGCGCACGATGCGGCCCATGTAGGGCCAGTTGAAGAAGCCGATCACGAAGATCAGCACGGCCAGGTGCAGCGGCAGGCCGTGCAGGCCGAAGGCGCCGGCCTGCAGCGAAGCCGAGATCGAGATCGCGAAGAGCAGCAGCGGGAAGGCCAGGAAGGTGTCCATGATCCGGCTGATCACCGCGTCCACCCAGCCGCCGTAGTAGCCGGCGACGACGCCGAGCACGGTGCCGATGGTGTTGGAGAGCACGGTCGCGCCGAAGGCCACCAGCAGGGAGACCCAGGAGCCCTCGATGATGCGGGAGAGCAGGTCGCGGCCCAGCACCGGGTCGACGCCCAGCAGGTGGCTGCCGCTCATGCCGCCGAAGTTGCCGGTCGGCAGGCCGCCGAGGTCGGCGTCCAGCAGGTCCTGGTGCAGGGCATCGGGGCTGAGTCCGAACCAGGACTCGATCGGCTTGGCCAGCACGGCCAGCAGGATCAGCAGGATCACCACGACGCCGCCGGCCATGGCGGCCTTGTCGCGCTTGAAGCGCGTCCAGGCGATCCGTCCGAGGGAGCGGCCCTCGATCCGCTCGGCGGGAGCACCGGGCGCAACGGCGCCGGGTTCGTCCGCTGCGGATGCGGTGGTCTCGATGGGTGTGGTCATGGGCAGTACGGTCCCCTCGCCGACGGTCGTCGGCCCATGGCGTCCCGGGGCCACGCAGGTGGCAGGTCCTGGTCAGGACGTGCGCTGAGTGCCGTTCGGGTTGCTCGGCTGGTGCGGTGCGCAGAACTCTTCACGTAGCGCGCAGCGTTGCGCCAGCCCTGCCGGACGAAGGATGCCCAACTGTGATCTGTCGACGTTCATGATCGGTAAACCTGAATGCCACCGTTCACCTGGGCATCTGGACACCAGGAGCCCACCGGGCAAGGGAGTTGACCGAACGTCGACGTCAGCGGCCCGGGCGGCCCGGCCACGGCTGCTGCGGCCAGCCCTGACCGGTGGCCGGCGGGGTGCCCTGAACGGGCATCGGGTAGCCGTAGGACGGCTGCGGCGGATACGCGACCGGGTAGGGTCCGGATACCGGGTACGGCGCCGGGGTGGCCTCTCGGTGGTAGAACGGCCGGGCGTACGCCCGCATCCAGAGCGCCACCGGGTCGTACTCGTCGCTCATCGCCACGGTGGAGACGGCGAGCCCGGGCGGCGCCTGGGCGATCGCCCGCTGCATCAGGGCGCGCACCGCCTCCACGGCCGGCGGGGAGGTGTCGTACAGCTCCAGGCCGATCGCCAGGTAGGGTTCGTCCACCACCGGCCGCACCCAGGCACGCCGCAGCGACTTCACCGGCCTGACCGAAGGCGCCTGCTGTTCGAGTACGGAGTAGAACTGCGCGGCCTGGACCTGGGGTTCACTCAACTGCAACGGCCCGGCCGGCAGCCGGTCCAGACCCGAGGCGACCCGGCGCAGGTCGGCCCACGGGATGCCGACGCCACCGCCGGGAGCGTGCGGGTTCAACCACAGGCCCCAGCGGGTGCGGTAGAGCGCGGCGGCGATCTCCCGGCCGCTGATCAGTTCGTGGGCGCGCGACCAGCCGCTGGCGGCCAGCTGCTCCGGGGAGGTGACGGCGGGCGCGTAGCCGAGGCCGCCGATGTCCATGTTCCCGTACTGCGCGTCCGGACTGCCGGGTTGGCCGTGCCAGAGCAGCATCCAGACCTGGCCCTCGGCCAGCGCGCCGAGCAGCGCCTCGTACGCGTCGTAGCGCTCGGGCGCGACCTCGCGCAGGGCACGCTCCAGCACGCCCGGATCCGCGCCGGGGCGCGGGCCCGGCGCCGGGCCCCACGCCCCCGGGGCACCGCCTGCGTTCACGTCGTGCCTCCGTCGTCGTCCCCGGTCACCGATTCACATCCGGCCAGGATGTCGGCAGCACCCTACGGGGCTTCTGCGACAACCGTCATTCCGACATCCCCCGGGCGCGGGTTTCCGTCTCAGTTCCGTGCGTAGAACGGCTGGACCCGGGCGAGCATCCAGTCCACCACCGGGTCGGCCGCCAGGTCCAGCAGCACGATGTGCACGCCCCAGGGAAGCGGCGCGACACCCAGCGCGCGACCGAGCGCGGCGTTGGCGTCGGCCGGTTCGGTCGGCTGCTGCGGATCCAGCTGGACGCCCACGAACAGCACCGGCGGCTCGCCCTCCACCGAGGCCAGCGCCCGCCGGGCGCTCAGCACCCCCGGCAGTGCGGCGAGTTCCGCGCAGACCGCGGTGAGGAAGGCCACCGGCTCCTCGTGCGGCTCCAGCAGCCGAAGCGCGACCCGGGCGCCCGTCCCGGGCGCGACCCCGTCCTGGCTCCCCTGCGCGCCCGTCCAGCGGTCCTGCTGCGGGCCGCGGCGCACCTCGCCGACGCCCTCGGCCGGCACCGGGATGCCGACCGGCGCCCCGGGGTTGACCGCGATGCCGATGCCCAGCGGCAGCCCGCGGGCGAACTCCCAGGCGGGCGCGACGGCGCAGGCCAGCCCGCCGCCGTGCTGGAGGAACTGCTCCTGGGAGGAGAAGACCGGTACGTACGGCGCGCCCGCCAGCTCGATGGTCGGCAGGTCCAGGGCCTGCCCGCGCGGGTCGCCGCCGGACGGCAGCGGGATCCAGACGTGGCTGCGGGCCAGCACCTCGACCACCCGCGGCGTCGCGCCGGGATCGCCGATCGCGGCGGTGAGCACGTGCTCCAGCTCGTTGGCCGGCCAGCCGCCGCCGTCCGGCGCCTGCCCGGGCTCAGCCCAGGACTGCGCCCCCGGCGCACCCTCTGTAGGGAATCCCATCGCTCTGCCCGCCCCGTGTCTCGCGCGCGGCTCACGGTCGATCGCGCGGGGCACAGCCTACCGAGGAACGCCCTCGGGGCCCCTCGTCAGCTGCCCCCTCTCCCGTCCGGCCGACAGGCATGCCATGATGAGCCCGTCCGCACCCCGGATATGAACTTCATACTGGCCGCTCGAACCCGCGCGGGAGAGCCCGGAATGCCGTCACGGCACGACCGGCGCCGAAGGAGCAAGTCCTCCCCGGAATCTCTCAGGCACCCCTACCGCGTGGGCGAGGCACATCTGGAAAGTGGACACGGCCGCGCCGTGCGCCCACCCACGGTGCAAGCCACGTCATCCTGGTCCCAGGACAGGTGTGTGGTGAAGCTCTCAGGTTTGACGACAGATGGGGAGAACGCGCCCCCGCATGTCCGCACACAGGTCCGTTACCCGTGTGTGCCGTCCCTGAGTGCCAAGCCCTAGGAGCTCCCGGTGTCCTCCCCTCGTCTGACCGCGCTCGACGCGCTGCACCGCGCCCTCGGCGCGACCATGACCGACTTCGCCGGCTGGGACATGCCGCTGCGCTACGGCAGCGAGCGCGAGGAGCACCTCGCCGTGCGCACCAAGGCCGGCCTCTTCGACCTCTCGCACATGGGCGAGATCACCGTCAGCGGCCCGCAGGCCGGCGAGATGCTGGACCACGCGCTGGTCGGCTTCGTCTCCGCGCTCGGCGTGCTGCGCGCCCGCTACACCATGATCTGCCGCGAGGACGGCGGCATCCTGGACGACCTGATCGTCTACCGGCTCGCCGAGTCCGAGTTCATGGTGGTCGCCAACGCCTCCAACGCCCAGCTGGTGCTGGACGAGCTGACCGCCCGCGCGGCCGGCTTCGACGCCGTGGTCCGCGACGACCGGGACGCCTACGCGCTGATCGCCGTCCAGGGCCCGGAGGCGAACGGCATCCTCGGCTCGCTCACCGACGCCGACCTGGCCGGCCTCAAGTACTACGCGATCCTGCCCGCCACGGTGGCCGGCAAGGACGTGCTGCTCGCCCGCACCGGCTACACCGGCGAGGACGGCTTCGAGATCTTCTCCGCCCCGGCCGTCGCCGAGCACCTGTGGCAGGCGCTGACCGAGGCCGGCACCGAGGCCGGCCTGGTCCCGTGCGGCCTCTCCTGCCGCGACACGCTGCGCCTGGAGGCCGGCATGCCGCTGTACGGCCACGAGCTGAACACCGACCTCACCCCGTTCGACGCGGGCCTGGGCCGGGTGGTGCGCTTCGACAAGACCACCAACGACGGCGACTTCGTCGGCCGCAAGGCGCTGGAGGCCGCAGCCGCCAACGCCGAGACCAACCCGCCGCGGGTGCTGGTCGGCCTGGTCTCCGAGGGCAAGCGCGTCCCGCGCGCCGAGTACGCGGTGGTCTCCGCCGACGGCACCCCGATCGGCCGGATCACCTCCGGCGCGCCCTCCCCGACGCTGGGCAAGCCGATCGCGATCGCGTACGTGGACGCCGCGCACGCCGCGCCCGGCACGGCCGTCGCGGTGGACGTCCGCGGCAAGCACGAGCCGGTCGAGGTCGTCGCGCTGCCGTTCTACAAGCGCGCCCGCTGAGCCTGCCCCTCCCCCGCGCGGTCCGCTCGGCGGACGGCTTCGCCCCACCCACTTCCCATCCTGGAGAATGAGCACCATGAGCAACCCGCAGCACCTGCAGTACAGCGAAGACCACGAGTGGCTGACGGCCCCCGAGGACGGCGTGTCCACCATCGGCATCACCGCCCACGCGGCGAACGCCCTCGGGGACATCGTCTACGTGCAGCTGCCCGAGGTCGGTGACACCGTGACCGCCGGTGAGACCTGCGGCGAGCTGGAGTCGACCAAGTCGGTCAGCGACCTGTTCTCCCCCGCCAGCGGCGAGGTCGTCGAGGTGAACTCGGACGTGGTCGACGACCCGGCCAAGGTCAACGCCGAGCCCTTCGACGGTGCCTGGCTCTTCAAGGTCAAGCTCTCCGAGGAGCCGGCCGGTCTGATGAGCGCGGACGAGTACACCAAGCTGACCAACGGCTGAGACTCCTGACGGGGCGGTCGCAGCGCGGCGGTCGCCCCCACCATCGGCCCCTTCAGGCACTCCCCCAAGGGAAGACCACACCATGACTGTTCTCAACCAGTCCCTCCACGCGCTCGACCCCGAGATCGCCGCCGCGGTCGACGCCGAGCTGCACCGCCAGCAGACCACCCTGGAAATGATCGCCTCCGAGAACTTCGCCCCGGTGGCGGTCATGGAGGCCCAGGGGTCGGTCCTGACCAACAAGTACGCCGAGGGCTACCCGGGCCGCCGCTACTACGGCGGCTGCGAGCACGTCGACGTGGTCGAGCAGATCGCCATCGACCGGATCAAGGAGCTGTTCGGCGCCGAGGCCGCCAACGTGCAGCCGCACTCCGGCGCGCAGGCCAACGCCGCCGCGATGTTCGCGCTGATCCAGCCGGGCGACACCATCCTGGGCCTGAACCTGGCCCACGGCGGTCACCTGACCCACGGCATGAAGATCAACTTCTCCGGCAAGCTCTACAACGTGGTGGCCTACCACGTCGACGAGGCGACCAACCTGGTCGACATGGAGGAGGTCGAGCGCCTCGCCAAGGAGCACCAGCCCAAGCTGATCATCGCCGGCTGGTCCGCCTACCCGCGCCAGCTGGACTTCGCCGCCTTCCGCCGGATCGCCGACGAGGTCGGTGCCTACCTGATGGTGGACATGGCCCACTTCGCCGGCCTGGTGGCCGCGGGCCTGCACCCCAACCCGGTGCCCTACGCGGACGTCGTCACCACCACCACCCACAAGACCCTGGGCGGTCCGCGCGGTGGCGTGATCCTCTCCAAGGCCTCGCTGGCCAAGAAGATCAACTCCGCGGTCTTCCCCGGCCAGCAGGGCGGCCCGCTGGAGCACGTGATCGCCGCCAAGGCCGTCTCGTTCAAGGTCGCGGCCTCGCCGGAGTTCAAGGAGCGCCAGGAGCGCACCCTGGAGGGCTCCAAGATCCTGGCCGCCCGCCTCCTGCAGGACGACGCCACCGCGGCCGGCATCTCGGTGCTCTCCGGCGGCACCGACGTGCACCTGGTCCTGGTCGACCTGCGCAACAGCCAGCTCGACGGCCAGCAGGCCGAGGACCGGCTGCACGAGGTCGGCATCACGGTCAACCGCAACGCCGTCCCGAACGACCCGCGGCCCCCGATGGTCACCTCCGGCCTGCGCATCGGCACCCCCGCGCTGGCCACCCGCGGCTTCCAGGCCGAGGACTTCCGCGAGGTCGCCGACGTCATCGCCGAGGCGCTGCTGCCCTCCTTCGACGAGGCCAAGTCCGCCACGCTGAAGGCCCGGG
Organism: Kitasatospora sp. MAA4; assembly: GCF_029893355.1. Lineage (GTDB taxonomy): Bacteria > Actinomycetota > Actinomycetes > Streptomycetales > Streptomycetaceae > Kitasatospora. Next base: position 218,209 of record NZ_JARZAI010000007.1, on the reverse strand, counting down.
TCACCGCGCTCGCCGAGAAGTACCCGCTCTACCCGGAGCTGTAGCAGTCCGGTTCGGACGTGGTCGGCGTCACCCCCGCCGACCCGGCCCGATTCCACGGGGCACCGCGCACACTGGAACGTGAGCCGGTGCCCCGTCCCATGCACTTGCACGCCCTGCCCCCGACCTCCGGGCGGGAACTCCACGAGCCAGACAAGGACGTCACCCCCGTGGCCCTCAGCGTCTTCGACCTCTTCTCCATCGGCATCGGCCCCTCCAGCTCGCACACGGTCGGCCCGATGCGCGCGGCCCGGATGTTCGCCCGCCGGCTGCGGTCCGAGGAACTGCTGGACCGGGTGACCGCCGTCAAGGCCGAGCTGTTCGGCTCGCTCGGCGCCACCGGACACGGCCACGGCACGCCGAAGGCCGTCCTGCTGGGCCTGGAGGGCAACTCGCCGCGCACGGTCGACGTCGCCAAGGCGGACCTGGACGTCGAGCGGATCAAGGAGACCAAGCAGCTCAGCCTGCTCGGCACCCACCTGATCGCCTTCGACTTCGACACCCAGCTGGTGCTGCACCGCCGCCGCTCGCTGCCCTACCACGCCAACGGCATGACGCTGGTCGCGCACGACGCGGCCGGCGCGGTGGTGCTGGAGAAGACCTACTACTCGGTCGGCGGCGGCTTCGTGGTGGACGAGGACGCCATCGGCGCCGACCGCGTCGTCCCGGACGACACCGCGCTGCGCTACCCCTTCCGCACCGGCGAGGAGCTGCTGCGGCTCACCCGGGAGACCGGCCTGTCCATCTCCGGCCTGATGCTGGAGAACGAGAAGGCCTGGCGCACCGAGGCCGAGATCCACGCCGGCCTGCTGGAGATCTGGGGCGTGATGAAGGAGTGCGTCAGCGCCGGCATGTCACGCGAGGGCATCCTGCCGGGCGGCCTGAAGGTCCGCCGCCGCGCCGCCGCGGGCGCCCGCGCGATGCGCGCCGAGGGCATCGGCCCGGCCAACGCGATGGAGTGGGTCACCCTCTACGCGATGGCCGTCAACGAGGAGAACGCCTCCGGCCAGCGCGTCGTCACCGCCCCCACCAACGGCGCCGCCGGCATCATCCCCGCCGTGCTGCACTACTTCCAGAACTTCATCCCCGGCGCCGACGACGAGGGCATCGTCCGCTTCCTCCTCGCCGCCGGCGCCATCGGCATGCTCTTCAAGGAGAACGCCTCCATCTCCGGCGCCGAGGTCGGCTGCCAGGGCGAGGTCGGCTCGGCCTGCTCGATGGCCGCCGGCGGTCTCGCCGAGGTTCTCGGCGGCACCCCCGAGCAGGTCGAGAACGCCGCCGAGATCGGCATCGAGCACAACCTCGGGCTCACCTGCGACCCGGTCGGCGGCCTGGTCCAGATCCCCTGCATCGAGCGCAACGGCATGGCCTCCGTCAAGGCGATCACCGCGGCCCGGATGGCCCTGCGCGGCGACGGCCGCCACCACGTCTCGCTGGACAAGGCGATCAAGACGATGAAGGAGACCGGCGCCGACATGAAGGTCAAGTACAAGGAGACCTCCCGCGGCGGCCTGGCGGTCAACGTCATCGAGTGCTAGGCGGTCATCCCATCGGAGCCTCGCCGTACGTCACCTGCCGAGCCTTCCGCGGGAGTGCAACCCCGTAGCACCACGTAGCACACCTCGCTAGGCTGGTGGCATGACAGCGCAACCGGAGATCACCCAGCGGGACCTGCGCAGCAGGTCGAGAGAGATCATGGATGCCGTCGAGGCCGGCCAGTCGTTCACCGTCACCCGTGACGGCCACCGCATCGGCGAGTTGATCCCACTTAAGCGCCGCAGGCGCTTCGTTCCTCGGGCGGAGTTCGCCGCGATGTCACGCAGCGCACCCGGCATCTCCCTGGATGCCTTCCGGGCGGATCAGGACGCCACGGCGGCACAGGAGACGGACGATCCCTATGCCCGTTGAACATGACCGAGGTCTGCTCGACACCAACATCATGATCCTGCGTCGCTGGGTGGACCCGGCCGAGCTCCCGATCGAGATGGCCATCAGCGCGATCACCCTGGCTGAGCTGTCCGCCGGACCGCACGAGGTCCGGCGGAACGAGGAGCAGGCCGACTACGACGAATACGCGGAGCGAGCCCGCCGACTCGACGTCCTCCAACGTGCCGAGAACGAGTTCGACCCCATCCCCTTCGATACGGAGGCCGCACGCATCTACGGCCGGATCTGCGCCGCCGTGATCGGCGCGGGGCGGAAACCGCGAAGGCGCGTGGCCGACCTGATGATCGCCGCCATCGCCGTCGCCGAGGACCTTCCTCTGTTCACCACCAACCCCGACGACTTCAAGGGTTTGGAGACACTCCTGACCGTCGTGCCGGTCACCCGCCCCGCCCTTCCGCACGATCGCCAGCCGGGCACCTAGGCTCTTTCGCGGACCTTGAGTTCGAACCAGACGCCCTTGCCGCGCGGCAGGAGGTCGGCGCCCCAGCGGTCGGCGAGGGTGTCCACGATGAGGAGGCCGTTGCCGCAGTCGGCGCCGGGTTCGGCGACGATGCGGCAGGGCAGGGCGCGGGAGGAGTCGCGGACCTCGACGCGCAGCCAGCCGGGGCGGCGCAGCAGGCGCAGGCCGATGGTGCGGCCGCCGGTGTGCCGGACGGCGTTGGCGACCAGCTCGCCGGTGAGTAACTCGCCGACCTCCAGGAGCGGGTGGAGTCCCCAGGACTGCAGGACGGAGAGCACCAGCCGGCGCGCCACCGGCGCCGAGGAGCGGCGGGACGGAAGCCTCACCTCCTCCTCGGACGCCGGGTCGCTGAGCCGGGGCAGCACCACCCGTTCCAGCTCCCGCGAGGAGAGTCGTTCCAGGGCCCTCAGTGCCGGCTGTCCGCCGCCCGCGAGGGCGTCGACAACCGGACCGGGCCCGAGATGTGATGACTGATCCACTTCGCCCCATCCCGCCATGCGCCCATCATTGCGGCTTGCAAGCGGGCGCGTACGGACAATGACGAAACGATCACTATTCAATTGGCATATGACCCGAGCAATGGGCGTCGCTCTACCAGGTGGCCCAGGACATGTTCCAGCCGCTCAGGCCGTTGTCGGGGACAACTGCGGCGCCCTTGGAGTTGACGACCTTCACGACATCTCCCACCAGCGAGGCGTCATAGAACTTCCCCGCGGAGGAGTTGGAGCTGCCGTCGCCCGCGGTGTCCTCCAGGCCGACGCAGCCGTGGCTGACGTTCGCGGAGCCGAAGGTGCCGTGCGAGGACCAGTTGTTGCCGTGCACGTAGGTGCCCGAGTCGGTGAGCCGCATCGAGTGCGGCGCCTGGATGTCGTACTCGCCCGGCTTGAGGCCAGGGACCGAGGCGGAGGTCATCCGGGCGGTGCCCTCCTTGGCCTCGATCACCATCGTGCCGTTGTAGGTCGGGTGCTGGGCGGATCCGGCGCTGATCTCGATGGTCTGGGCCGGCTGGCCGTCGCGCTGGACGGTCATCTCGTGGGCGGCGTCGTCCACTGTGCTGATCTGCGAGCGGCCGATGGTGAAGGACTCGTCGCGGTCCGAGTTGCCGTAGACACCGGGTGAGGTCTCGACGCTCTTCAGCCGGAAGTGCAGGGCGACCTTGGTGCCGGGCTTCCAGAACTCCTGCGGGCGCAGGTCCAGGCGCTGGTTGCCGAACCAGTGGCCCTTGACCTCGGTGCCGCCCGCGTCGACGGTGATCGCCTTCTCCACCGCGTCCTGGTTCTTCACCGGCTGACCGAAGTTGATCGAGATGATCATCCCGACGCCGTAGGTGGCGCCGGTGGTGATGTTGTCCTGGCTGCGGGAGGTCCTGGCGGGGGTCAGCGTGCTGAACGTGCTGTTGGAGGTGGCCACCACGCCCTTGGCGTCGGCCGCCTGGGCGCTGACCTTGTACTGCGAGGAGACCGCGAGGCCGGCGGCCGGGAGCCAGCTGAGGCCGTCCGCGGCGAGGGTTCCGGCGACCGCGTTGCCGTCCTTGTCCGTCACCGCGACCTGGGTGAGCTTGCCGCTGGACACCGAGACCTTCAGAGCGCCGGTCGGGGCGACGTCCTGCGCGCCGTCCTTGGGCTCGATGTCGACCACGGCCGCCGAGGTCTTCGGTGCGGCCGAGGAGGCCGGCGCGGCGGACGGGGTGCCCGCGCCACCCCCTGCGGCCGGCTTTCCGTCAGCGGAGGCGGAGGTCCCGCCGCCGTTACCTCCGCACGCCGTGGCCAGCAGCAGCGTGCCGCCCACTGCCAGTGCCGCTCCCACGCGTATCGAGCGCATTCTCATCTGCCCCTGCCCCTGTCCCGTCCGTGCCTGCTCGTTCCCACTGCGCTGCACTGTGCCGGAACGACAAATCGGTCCGACCCGAAAACGCATTGGGCCGAACCGATTGTCACACTTTTAACGTCACAGAATGGCTACCAGTTGTTCCAGTTGATGTTCCAACCGCTCAGACCGTTGCCCGGGTCGACCTGCGTGCCGACCGAGTTCTTGACGATCACCACGTCGCCGACGATCGAGTCCGCGTACATCTTGCCCGCGACCGAGTCGGGGCTGCCGCCCTCGACGTCCTGCAGGCCGACGCAGCCGTGGCTGACGTTCTCGTGCCCGAAGGCGCCGCCCGCCCAGTAGTTGCCGTGCACGTACGTGCCGGTGTCGGTCAGCCGCATCGAGTCCGGCACCTTCTCGTCGTACGGCGTACCTCCGAGGTTCGGAACGGAGGCCGACTTCATCTCGACCGTCCCCTCCTTGCGCTCGATCACCATGGTGCCGTTGTAGGTCGCCCAGTTCGCCGGGCTGGAGGCGCCCGAGGTGATCGGGATGACCCGGTTGGCCCGGCCGTCGGTGACCACCGTCATCTGGTGGGTGGCCGCGTCAACCGTGCTGACCTGCGAGCGGCCGATGGTGAAGGACTCGTCGCGGTCGGAGGCCGCACCGCCGTAGACGCCGGGCGAGATCTCGACGCTCTTCAGCCGCAGGTGCACCTTGACGGTGGTGCCCGGCTTCCAGTACGCCTGCGGGCGCAGCTCGAACCAGTTGTCCTCGTTGAACCAGTGGCCCTTGACCACCGAGCCGTCGGAGGCCTCGACGGTGACCGCCTTCTCCACCGCCGCCTTGTTCTTGACCATCTGGCCGAACTGGATCTGGATGATCATGCCGACGCCGTAGGTGGCACCGGTGGTGATGTTGTCCTGGCTGCCCGCGGTCTTCTTCGGGGTCAGCGTGGTGAAGGTGCTGTTGGTGGTCGACGCCACGCCGTTGGCGTCGGTCGCCTGCGCGGCCACCTTGTAGGTCGAGCTCACCGACAGGCCTGCGGCCGGCGTCCAGCTCGACCCGTCGGGCGCGAGCGTGCCGGCCACCGCGCTGCCGTCCGGGGCCGTCACGGCCACCTGGGTCAGCTTGCCGCTGGCCACCGACACCTTCAGCGCGCCGCTCGGCGCGACACCGGTGCTGCCGTCCTTGGGCTCGATGTCGACCACCGCCGCCGAGGTCTTGGCCTGCGACGAGGACGCCACCGTCCCGGGCTGACCGGACGCGCCGCCGCCCCCGCTCCCGCCCGCGCCGGTGGTGCCCCCGGTGCCGCCACTGCTGCACGCGGTCGCCAGCAGGAGACCGCCGACCGCCATAACCACCCGTATCGACTTCATGAGTCGCCTCCGCCTTCTCGTACCCAGCTCATAAACGCGTTGTGACGGCTGATTGGTTGCACCTTGAACGAAGGCCCCCTGCCGCCCAAGGGACCGAGCCACCGCGTCGCCGCGGAGCTACCAGGCGCTCCAGCTCGTCATCCAGCCGCTCGCGCTCGCGTGGCGTACGGCACCTCGGGTCTCGCCCCGATGCGTCTCGCGGCGTCGGCCGCCTCCACCGACTTCACTCGGCTGCTCCCCTCCCGTTGCCCACGCTGCTTACACGCGTGGTCGTCCGGCTCGGTTGCAGCGGCCGGACAGCTCTCCGCGGGCACCTCGGGGGCCCGCGCGAGCGTCAGGATAACGGGGCCGAATGAGTGAATCCTCGGCGGGAGGGGAGTGCCGGTTCAGTGAAGGGTTCAGTGCGGGGTTCCGTGCAGGGTCCGGTGCGGGTTTCGGTGACGGCTCAACGAAGGCGAGGGCGCATCGGATTCCGACTGGGACACGAGGGAACGATTTCACCCAGCGGACACCAGCACGTCGCGACTGCCGAGCCGGGCAGCGCGCAGAAGCCATCGGAGGATGCGCCCATGACGGCAGGGCAGGAACTGAGGATCGGCCCGGGTCACTCCCCGGCGCCCGCCGGCGCCGCCGCCCACCTGCCCCCCGAAGCCCCCTGGCCGGGCAGCTGGCAACCGCTCGGCGCCCGCTACCGACACGACCCCTCGGGCACCGACGGCACCAACTTCGCGCTCTGGGCCGGCGGCGCCGAGGCGGTCGAGCTCTGTCTCTTCGACGAGGACGGCCGCGAGACCAGACACCCGCTCACCGAGCAGACCTTCCAGACCTGGCACGGCTACCTGCCCGGCGTCCGCCCCGGCCAGCGCTACGGCTACCGGGTGCACGGCCGCTGGGACCCGTGGACCGGCGCCCGCTGGAACCCGGCCAAGCTGCTGCTCGACCCGTACGCCCGCGCGGTGGACGGCGTGTTCACCGGGCACGACGCCTGCGGCGGCTCGGTGCGCGACTGGCCCGAGCCGGAGGTCGCCGACACCGTCCGGGACAACCGCGACTCCGCGCCGTACGTCGCCAAGAGCGTGGTGGTGCACGACGACGACGACTGGTCCGACGACCGGCGCCCGAAGACCCCGTGGGCCGAGACCGTCATCTACGAGCTGCACGTGCGGGGTTTCACCATGCGCCACCCCGGCATCCCGCCCGCGCTGCGCGGCACGTACGCGGGCCTGGCCCACCCGGCCGCCGTCGAGTACCTGCGCGGGCTCGGCGTCACCGCCGTCGAGCTGCTGCCGGTCCACCAGTTCGCCCACGAGGACCACCTCAGCCGCAACGGTCTGACCAACTACTGGGGCTACAACTCGATCGGCTACTTCGCCCCGCACGGCGGCTACTCCTCCTCCGGCACCCGCGGCCAGCAGGTCGGCGAGTTCAAGCGGATGGTCCGCGCGCTGCACCGGGCCGGCATCGAGGTGATCCTCGACGTGGTCTACAACCACACCGCCGAGGGCAACGAGAACGGCCCCAGCCTCTCGCTGCGCGGCATCGACAACGCCGGCTACTACCGGCTGGGCCGCGGCAACCGCGGCTACTCCGACTTCACCGGCTGCGGCAACACCCTGGACACCCGGCAGCCGCAGGTGGTCCGGCTGATCACCGACTCACTGCGCTACTGGGTCACCGAGATGGGCGTGGACGGCTTCCGCTTCGACCTGGCCGCGGCGCTGGCCCGCGGCAGCGACGGCGTCGAGATGAACCACCCGTTCCTGTCCGCGGTCTCCCAGGACCCGCTGCTCAGCCGGGTGAAGCTGATCGCCGAGCCCTGGGACGTCGGGTACGGCGGCTACCAGGTCGGCGGTTTCCCGCCGCTCTGGGCCGAGTGGAACGACAAGTTCCGCGACACCGTCCGCGACTTCTGGCGCGGCGCCAGGCCCGACGTGCGCGAGCTCGGCTACCGGCTCTCCGGATCGTCCGACCTCTACCAGCAGGCCGGCCGCCGCCCCTACGCCTCGGTCAACTTCGTCACCGCGCACGACGGTTTCACACTGCGCGACCTGGTCTCGTACAACGAGAAGCACAACGACGCCAACGGCGAGGACGGCCGGGACGGCACCGGCGACAACCGGTCCTGGAACTGCGGCGCCGAGGGCGAGAGCACCGACCCCGCCGTGCTGGAGCTGCGGCACCGTCAGCTGCGCAACCTGATGGCGACCCTGCTGCTGGCCTCCGGCGTCCCGATGATCACCGCCGGCGACGAGTTCGGCCGGACCCAGGGCGGCAACAACAACGCCTACTGCCAGGACAACGAGACCAGTTGGGTGGACTGGTCGCTGCTGGAGCAGCCCGACTGGCGCGAGCTGCGGGAGCTGACCGCCCGGCTGATCCGGCTGCGCCGCGAGCACCCCGTACTGCGCCAGCGCGCGTTCTTCTCCGGACGCGCCGCGGTGCCCGGCGGGCGGCGCGACCTGACCTGGTTCACGCCGCAGGGCGCGGAGATGACCGAGCGCGACTGGTTCACGCCGACCGCGGTGCTCGGCATGCTGCTGGCCGGCAGCGCGATGTCGGAGCGCGACCAGCACGGCTGCCCGCTGCGCGACGACAGCTTCCTGCTACTGCTCAACGCCTCGGCCGGCGCAGTCGAGTTCGTGCTGCCGCAGGGCGGCCCGTACGAGACCCTGCTGGACACCGCGGGCCAGGAAACCGGTGCGCTGGCGGCCCGTTCGCTGAGACTGCTGCGGATGTCCGGGGGCGAGTGACGGGCGGGAGTGGCCGGTTCTGTGCGTCCGGGGCGTCCAGGGGCCAAAAACCTGGTGAGAAATGTCGGTGCCCCGGCCTACCCTCACGGCGATGGACGAGAACCAGAACCCCCGCTCGCCCGCGCCCGCCGTCGCACCCACAAGGTCCACGGTCCGGTCGCTGCTCAGGCTCCGGACGTACGCGCGCCCGATCCGCTGGTACCTGACGGGCTCGGTCGCCAGCGCGATGGTGGCCTCCTCCACCGTGCTGGTGGTCCCGCTGGTGCTGGGGCGGATCGTGGACGGGCCGATCGCCCACCACGACCTCGGCGCGCTGTGGCCGCTGGTCGCGCTGCTGCTGGTGCTCGGCCTGGCCGAGGCCGGCCTCTTCGGGCTGCGCCGGGTCCTGGTCGCCCGTCCGCTCTCCCGGGTCGAGGCCACCATGCGCGGCGACCTGTACGGCAAGCTGCAGCGGCTGCCGGTCTCCTTCCACGACCGCTGGCCGTCCGGGCAGCTGCTCTCCCGGGCCACCTCGGACATGTACACCCTGCGGCTCTTCCTGGCCTTCCCGCTGGTCTTCCTGGTCGTCAACTCGCTGATGTTCCTGGCCGGTACGGCGCTGATGTTCGCGCTGGACTGGCGGCTGGGGCTGATCGCGATGGGACCGGCCGTGCCGCTGATCGTGCTGTGCCACTACTTCGAGTCGCGCTACTCCTCGGCCGCCCGCACCGCGCAGGACCAGAACGGCGACCTGGCCACCGTCCTCGAGGAGTCGGTGCTCGGCATCCGGATCCTCAAGTCCTTCGGCCGCCAGCGCACCATGGCGCAGCGCTTCGGCGCGCAGGCCGAGCGGCTGCGCGGCACCGAGCTGCACAAGGCCCGGATGCTCGCCAACCTCTGGGCGGTGATCGTCGGCCTGCCCGAGGTGGCGCTCGGCTGCTCGCTGGCGGTCGGCGCCGTCCTGGTCGCCCACGACGAGATGACCGCGGGAACGCTCGTCGCCTTCCTCTCCACCGCGCTGGCGCTGCGCTGGCCGGTCGAGTCGATGGGCTGGCTGCTCGCGTACAGCAACGAGGCCGGCACCGCGGCCGACCGCTTCTTCGAGGTGATGGACACCCCCGAGGAGGAGGACGGCCACGGCACGGCCGCCGAGCCGAACGGCGACGGCATCCGCTTCACCGGCGTGCGGTTCCGCTACCCCGACGCCCCGGCCGACAGCCCCGACCTGCTTCAGGGCATCGACCTGCACATCCGGCGCGGCGAGACGATGGCCCTGGTCGGCGCGACCGGCAGCGGCAAGACCACGCTGACCGCGCTGATCCCCCGGCTCTACGACGCGACCGAGGGCACCATCACGGTGGACGGCCGGGACATCCGCACGCTCTCCCGCGCCCGGCTGCGCGAGGTGGTCGCGGTGGCCTTCGAGGAGCCCACGCTGTTCTCGGCCACGGTCCGCGAGAACGTCCTGATGGGCGCGCCCGACGCCCCGCAGGCCGCGCTGGACCGGGCGCTGAGCACCGCGCAGGCCGGCTTCGTCCAGCAGCTGCCGCACGGCGTGGACACCGAGGTCGGCGAGCAGGGCCTGAGCCTGTCCGGCGGCCAGCGCCAGCGCCTGGCGCTGGCCCGGGCGGTCGTCGGCGACCCGGAGTTCCTGGTGCTGGACGACCCGCTCTCCGCGCTGGACGTGCACACCGAGGCGCTGGTCGAGCAGGCGCTGCGCGAGGTGCTGGGCACCACCACCGCCCTGGTGGTGGCGCACCGGCCGAGCACCGTCATGCTCGCCGACCGGGTGGCCGTACTGGACGAGGGCCGGATCCTGGCCGTCGGCACCCACCACGATCTGCTGGAATCCTGCCCCGCCTACCGGGAGCTGATGTCGGGTCACAGTGCCCTGGAAGAGAGCGTGGCCCGATGACCACCGCCACCGCCGTACTGGAGGAGCCGACCACGGCCGACGGCGAGGACATCCCCGTCCCACCCGGCGCCGCCCGCGTGCTGCTGCGCTCGCTGCTCGGGCCGCACCGGCGCCGGGTGATCGTCGCGATGCTGATGATCCTGGTCCAGCAGGCCGCGCTGCAGTCCGGCCCGCTGCTGGTCGCCGTCGCCATCGACCGGGGCATCCCCGCGCTGCGCCACCACGACAGCGGCCCGCTGATCGCCGTCACCGCCGGATACCTCGGCTGCGCGGCGCTCAGCACGCTGCTGCAACGCTCGTTCATCCGGGTCACCGGCCTGCTCAACCAGGACATCCTGCTGGAGCTGCGCACCCGGATCTTCCGGCACGCCCAGCTGCTCGGCCTGGACTTCCACGAGCGCTACACCTCGGGCCGGATCATCTCGCGGGCGACCAGCGACGTGGACGCGCTGCGCGAGCTGCTCAACGAGGGTCTTCAGGAGCTGCTCTCGGTCGTCCTGTCGGTCTTCTACATCGCCGTCATCCTGCTGGTGATGGACTGGCGGCTGGGCCTGATCTCGCTCGCCTCCTTCTTGCCGATGTACCTGCTGGTTCGGATGTTCCGCCGCCGCAGCGGCCGGGTCTACCGGCGCGGGCGCACGGCGGTCGCCTCGGTGATCGTCCGCTTCACCGAGACGATGAACGGCATCCGCCCGGTGCAGGCCTTCCGCCGCGAGGCCGCCAACACCGCCGCCTTCGACGAGGTCAACCGGCAGTACGCGGTCTCCAACGCGGACGGCCTGCTGGAGATGGCCCGCTATGTCGCGTTCTCCCGGGCCGCCGCCAACGTGTGGATCACGGGCGTGGTGCTGGTCGGCGCCTACCTGGTGACCGACGGCAGCCTCGAACTGGGCATCCTCACCGGCTTCGTGCTCTACCTGCGCCGGCTGTACGACCCGATCGACCAGCTGGCGATGTTCCTCAACAGCTACCAGTCCGCGCACGCCGCCCTGGAGAAGATCGCCGGCCTGCTCGCCCACCAGCCCTCGATCGCCGAACCCACCACCCCGGTCGCGCTGCCGGCCGCCACCGGCAAGGGGCGCGAGGTGGTCTTCGACGACGTCCGCTTCGCCTACCGGACGGGAAAGGAGGTGCTGCCGCCCTTCGACCTGGTGCTCGCCTCCGGACGGACCACCGCCGTGGTCGGCGCCACCGGCGCCGGCAAGTCCACTCTGGCCAAGCTGCTCGCCCGGTTCTACGACCCGACGTCCGGCCGGATCACCCTGGACGGCGTGGACCTGCGCGACCTGACCGGCGCGGAACTGCGGCGCGGCGTGGTGATGGTCACCCAGGAGTCGTTCCTCTTCTCCGGCACGGTGGCCGAGAACATCGCCATCGGCCGCCCCGGCGCCTCCCGCGCCGAGGTGGAGGAGGCCGCCCGCGCGATCGGCGCCTACGAGTTCATCGCCGCCCTACCGGACGGCTTCGACACCGACGTCCGCAAGCGCGGCGGCCGCATCTCGGCCGGCCAGCGCCAACTCGTCGCCTTCGCCCGCGCGTTGCTGGCCGACCCCGCCGTCCTGATCCTGGACGAGGCGACCTCCTCCCTGGACATCCCCGGCGAACAGGCCGTCCAGCGCGCCATGCAGACCGTCCTCTCCGGCCGCACCGCCGTCATCATCGCCCACCGCCTCTCCACCGTGGAGATCGCCGACCGCGTCCTGGTCATGGAGTCCGGCCGCATCGTGGAGGACGGCACCCCCGCCGACCTCATCACCGGCACGGGCCGCTTCGCCACCCTCCACACCGCCTGGCGCGAGAGCCTGGTGTAACCCAGCAGGGACAACTGCCGGAGCCGCCGACCTAACTGGTCGGCGGCTCCGTTTCATTCGTGCAACCCGCTCGCGGCAAGCGGCTAAGTTGAACCTTTCGAGCGAGTGGCGCCGACGCGCTCCACCGCGCAAGACTTCCCCTGCCCTCGAAAGGAAGGACCCAGCCTTGGCACTGCGAGCCCACATCAGCGAGCGTCAGCGGCGATTCGGCATCGAGCTCCGCCGACTTCGCCTCGCCGCCGGCCTGGCAGTGCAGGATGCGGCGGCACACATCAACATGCGCGGCCCACAGCTCAACCACATCGAGGCCGCCCGGACGGGATTGGACGAGATCAGGCTTCGCGCCCTGGCAGCGGCTTACGGCTGCACAGATGAAACCCATCTCGACCTGCTTGTGGCGATGGGTGCGAGCGATGGAAAAGGCTGGTGGAGCGCCTACAAGCGCAAGGTTCCAGACTTTGCACTCGACCTGGCAGAGCTGGAGGGAGGCGGACTCTCTCAATATCTCAGCTACCAAACATTTTTCATGCCGGGACTTCTTCAGACCGAAGAGTACATTCGGCGCCTCTTCGAGAATGGCGAGACCTCCCTCCCTTCTGAGCAGATCGAGAACTCCGTCAGGTTCCGACTGGATCGGCAGGCCATCCTCACCGATTCGAATCAGACCAAGTTCTCTTTCGTGATCCATGAGGCCGCGCTGCTGATGTCATTTGCCGGGCCGGGAGCAATGCATCGCCAACTCGCACACCTTCTCCACTTGTGGGAACTGCCGAACATTGAGATTCAGATCTACCCGTTCAGCGTCCAAGCCACACCGCCATACAGCGGTCCGTTCATGATGACTGATCCAGGGTCGCGAGAGCTTTCAACCGTAGTGATCGACCACCCCGGTGCATCTGAATTCACAGACTCGCCAGAGGTTCTGGAGAAATACCGGAGCAGGTTTGCCGATCTCAGTCGGCTGGCACTCCAATCCGGCAGCGCACAGATCTCCACGCAACCCAACTCGACACGGGATTCGTGGGCAGTAGTTCAGCACGTCAAGCACAGCCTTGAAATGGGAAGGTAAGGAATGCCGATTCAGCGATGGCAGAAGTCGTCGACCAGCACCCAGGACGGCGGAGACTCCGTTGAGGTTACGGTGAACAGTGCCGGAATGATCGAGATCCGGGAGTCCGACGAGCCGGACTCGATCATCGTCACCTCTCCCAAGAAATTCGCCCTGTGGATCGAAGGCGTCAAGCGCGGGGAATTCGACCACTTCGGCATCTGACGCAGCCTGCGGCCCCTCCCGTCGCCCGGCGGGGCCGCCCGCGTCAGCAGACCCCTACATTCGTGCACCCTTCACTCTTGCCACCTCACGCTGCGTAGGGCTACCGTAACAGCATGCGCAGCGGCCGAGCCGGCCGACGCGAAGGGCGTGCTCTGCCATGCCCGCACCCGCGTCAACGACTCCCGCCGCAGCCCGCAAGGACCCACCGCCACCCCCGTGCGATGGGCAGCGAACGCACGGAGTGCAGACCATGACGGACAATCAGGTCATCGCAGAAGCCCCCCACCACCACCCCCCTCAGCCGACCTCCGACCGCACCTTCCCCGAGTGCCAGTGCCCGGCCGACTGCGGCGGCAGACCCGAAGCCCTACTTCGCCTGGCAGCGGCCTACTCGCAGGTCAGCGAGATGGGCATCAAGCCGCCCGCCACGCCCTACACCCCCACCCGGCGCGGCGAGTTGGTCCACGACACCCTCAACCACCGAACCGGCACCTTCATGGGTCGCATCGGCACCCTCATCTACCTCCGCCCGCCGGGCGGCGGCTTCGAGTGGGAGGTCGACCAGCGCTGGCTGGCCCAGCCGCCCGCCCCGGACGCGTCATGACCAGCATCCGCCGCCAAGCCGCCGCCTCCCTCGCAGAGTTGACGGAAGCCTTCACTCATGCGGACCTCGACGCCACCGACCTCGGCGCCGGCTGGCACCTGACCGAGACCGGAACCCTCCTCATCCAGCTCCGCCCCCTCCACCCCGCCGAGATCACCCAACTCGCGAACGCCCTACGGTCATCGGCCGACCGCCAGTGAACCCCGACCCCGCCAACCAACCCCCACCCACACCCCCCGAACCACCCACCCGCGCCCTGGCCTACGCGGTCTCCGCCACCGGCGTGTTGACCGTGACGGCCATCCTGCTCGCCCTCAGCCGCCGGTAGCCGCAAGGGGAAGTCGGCCACGCCGACTTCCCCCACAGCATCATTTCTGGGTTCGGGCCTGCCTATGTCGGTCACAGACTGTCGTCGTGGTGCGGTGACGCGGGGCTGGTGTCGGCTGGCCATACGGCGCACAGCACGCGGTTCGGCCAGTCGTCGGGGATGCCGTCGATGGTGACGTAGCGGCCGTAGAAGGAGCCGATGAGCATGCTGGTGAGCGCGTCGAGGTCGGCGGAGTACGGGAGGTCGCCGGCCGCCAGTGCTTGCCGGAGCAACTCCCGTCGCGGTTCGACGATGCGGGTCTTGAAGAGGTGAAGCAGTTCCGGGTGGCGCTCTTCCTCGGCCAGCAACGATCCGAGGATGGCCAGCGCGGGGATGGCCCGCAGGTTGCTGTGGAAGTTCTCCAGGATCGCCAGCGCGTGGGCACGGGGGGTCGGGGCGCCGGAGGGCGGTTCCTCGACCCGTAGCGAGCCGATCACTGCGGCGACCAGCTCCGCCTTGTTCCGGTACCGGCGTCGGAGGCTGGGCGTGGTGGTGCCTGCGGCGGTCGCCACGGATTCCATCGACATACGGGCGTAGCCGAACTCGCCGAGCTGGTGGGCAGCGGCCGACAGGATCGCTCGGTCCACGGCCGGGTTCCTCGGCCGTCCGACCCTTGCCTGCGGATTGCTCATTACATTACGATAGACCATCGGAACGTAATTCATCCAGGGGGAGGATCGCCATGACAGAGTCGTTGCCCGCGACCGCAGTTGTCCGCGTCTCGCGCGGCACCTTCGACCCGAGCCGGTTCGACGAGGTCGACGCCATGAACACGAGGACCTCGGAGTACCTGATCCCGGCCATCAAGCGGCTACCGGGGCTCATCCACTACTACGCGGGCGTCTCGCCGGAGGGCTCGGCCGTGAACATCAGCGTCTGGGAGTCCGACGAGCACGCGGCGCAGATGGGTCAGCTGAAGGAGATGGTCGTCGACGCACGCGGGGAGTCGGAGGCAGCCGGCGTGACGTTCGCCCCGATCGTCAACTACCCCGTCAACTGGACCATCTGAGGCCACCTGGCGCGAAAGCCAGGTGGTAGCCGGCAGGGGAAGTCGGCCACGCCGACTTCCCCGTCAGCGTTACGCGGTCGGAACGGTCGGCGGTGCGTCCGCGAACCGCACGGCGTTGGAACAGGGCAGCCGATGCGCCACCGCCTTGGCCATCTTCCACGCGATGTCGACGCGAGCCTGCCGGACCTGGGCCGCCGACGACGCTGAGAGTCCAAGTGTCCCGGAGACCAGTACTCGGACAAAGGGATTGGCTGTCTCCTTCGTGGCGATGGCCGCCTGGTAGTCACAGCGAAGGTAGGCGTCAACGGCAGACCCGCTGGGGGTGATCCATCCGTCGGCATCGGCACCGAAACTCACCGCCTTGGCGGTTCCGTCACCGAACGGCGCCAAGTACGCCTGCCCTGCGTCGGTCTCCGCCGAGTCCACTTGGACGTCGACGATGTCGTAGCCAGGCGCCCGACCGACCTCATAGAGCCTGCAATCGCCCATGAACGCCGCATACGCGACCGGCCCGTCGATCTCACCGTCCTGCGCGACACCGACCTTGCCGCTGGATCCTGCAAGCGCCTTGTAGTCGGCGGTCGAGAGTGAGCCCCAGCAAGCGCTGTCCGGCAGATCCACCGACTGCCACGGCTTCCACCAAACCCCGGTGACCACACCACCGGCGGCCAGCACAGCAACCACGAGTCCGATCACAGACCGCCGTTGCCACCATGGGCGTGGCTTCTCCGCAGTCCCGGCGGAAACGCTGGCTTCCGACATCCCGTCACCCCTTGCTTCCGGCGCCAGGGCCACCGAGTCCGGTCCCAGTACCGCCGTTGACACCGTTGTTGAACATCAGGAGGCCGTGGTCGAAGCCCGCTGTGGACCTGGACGACGCCGAGGCCGCCAGGTCGCTCACATCCGTCGGGCTCAGAGTCGTTCCTGCGGAAGCGAATACCGAATCGGAAGCGGAGCCTCCCGAGCCGGCCTTCAGCAGGTCCTGGAGAGACTCGTCCTGGGCCGACCCCCCGTGATCCGACTTGAAGCGGTCCGCGTAGCTCTGGATCGAGCCGTCGATCTGACCGCTGACGTAGCTTCCGCCTGGCACCTTGCCGAGTTCATTGCCACCCGTCAGATCCCAGACCTTGGTCCCCCAGGCGGCCTTCTGATCGATCTTTGCGTTGTAGGCGGCGTCCTTGACCTGCTGGTTTTGGAAGACCTCGTTCGCCCGTGCACCGCTCATGATGCCCTCGACCGTCCCGCCCGGCTGTGCGGCATTGCCGACCGCCGCCGTCAGGTCGTGATGGTTCGCGCTGTGCAGCATGACGTCCTGGACCTGGGCCCGGGTGTACGCCTCCTGGGCCTGGACGATGCTGCCGTAGGCGTCCGGGTCGCGGCCCAGGGTGGCCAGCAGCTTGACGGTGTCGCCGTTCTCCAGGTTGGCCGGGGCGCCGAAGCTGGGCATCGGGGCCACTCCTCCCACCACGGCCGTCTGAACGTCTCCGATGTAGGCCGCCGTCATGTTCCCCAGGCTGCCGTTCAGGTTCGTGAACAGCGCGCCGGGCCCGCTCAGCATCTTCGGACCGTCTCCGTGCCCGAACTTGCTCACCACGTCACTCATCACCGAACTCATCGCCGCGGTGTGCGGCGGCAGTGCGGCGTTCGTCGCGTCGTACGGGATGCCGACGGTGGCCGCCTCCAGGGCGTGGCCAAGCGCCGTCGTCTCGCCGGGGAATGGCAGGCCGGTGCTCGGGTGCTGGTTGATGCTGGAGTCCCGATCCATCAGCACAGACGCCGAGCCGCTGTCCAGGTTTCCCGGGCCGTTGTTGGTCAGGACGTCGAGGTACTTGATCGGCGGGTCCGCCGGCCCCTGCGCAGTCCCGTCGGGGGCGTAGTGCGTAGCCGGGTCGTGGAAGAAGTGCGTTGCGGCGTCGGGGCTGTGGCCCAGGGCGTCCAGGACGCCGCTCATCGGGTTGAAGCCGGTGCCGTCCTGGCCCAGGAACTGGATGTCCTGGAAGGGGTAAGCGTGGTGGACGACCACCGAGTCCCACATGGTCGGGTTGGCCATGCTGAGTTGGGTGATGTGCTCGGCGACCGGGTCGAGGAAGTGCGGGTCGTAGTTCCCGGTGCGCAGAAGGTTGGAGAGGATCTGGTAGCCGTACGGCTGGCCCTCCGCCGGCTGCCCCGGGTACATCGACAGGTGGCTCGCGCCGGCCTTGCGCAGGGCGGCTTCCCAGGCGTCGGTAACGTGCGGCTGGTTCTGGGTGTTGGTGGCGTTCGCCAGGGCGAGGCCGAGGTTGGCCTCCAGGTCCTTGACCGAGGCCGAACGGGCGGCGCTGCCCGCGTAGTCGGCGCTCTGGGCCATTGCCGCGTAGTTGCTGAGGAAGGTGCTCGGGTCCTGCGAACCGTAGAAGGCGGTGGTGAACCGGGGATCACCCGCGTGATCCTTCAACAGCTGGTCGAGTTGCGCGACTTGGGCATCCGTGGCCTTACTGCCCAGGCTCAGCAGGTCGGTGGCCTGCTTCGCCTCCTCCTCGGGTATGCCGCCCAGCGGTGTGCTGTTGAAGGCGCTGGTGCCGCTGCCGGTGTCGGCCGCGAGGGCAGCCGCCGCGGCGGCGTCGGCCTCGGTGGCCGTCGCGAGCACGGCGGTGATCCGCTGCGCGATCGCCTGCGCCTTGTCCTGGTAGGTACTGGCGTAGTCCGGATCGTGCTTGTCCGCCTGGGCCACTGCCGGCGGCCAGTGGACGGCGCCAGCCGCGTCCACGGTCAGGCTCTGCTTGCCGGCGTCGTCCAGGACAGCCTGCAACGCCTGCTGGGCGGCGGCGAATTGGGTGTGCGCGTCGCGCAGGGCGCGGGCCAGCGCACTGGCCTCGTCGAAACCCAGGTCAAGTTGGGTCCGGGTGCGGGTGAGCACACCAGCGGCGGCATCCGAGGCCGGGCCGGTCCAGCCGGAGCCCTGTAGCGGCGTGATCACGTCGGTGGCCAGCGCGGACGACAGGTCCCACTTCTGCACCAGCTGCTCGAAGTCGGTGGCCACCGCCCCCAGGCTGCTGAGGTCGACGCTGCGGAGTTGATCGAAAGTCACCATGGCCGACTCCTCACTCCCCCGCGAAGCGACGCTGGTTGCGCTGCTCGCCGTTGGTGTAGTTGGTGGCGTTCCCCTGCAGGTTCTGGCCTATCTGGCCGACGGCGCCGGCGAGGTTCTGGACCTGCTGCGACCACACGCTCCACGCGGTGTTCAGTGCGGCGCTGGTGTCCCAACCGGTCAGTGCGGTGACCGCCGCCGTGGCGTTCAGCTCGGGCTGATCGCACTCGGTGCGCACCCTGCCCTGGAGGTCGAGCGCCTTCTGACTCGCCTGCACCAGCACCGCGGGCTGCACCGACAGGACGCCGCCGGACGCCGCGAAGGCGATCGGCGCGGGGTCCGAGGCGAGGTCGGGGAACTGCGTCCTCGCCTGCGCGGTGAGATTTCCGGAGCCGTCGAAGAGCCACGGGTTCATCCTGCGTTCGAAGTCCAGGTCAGTCATCGAGCCCCCCACGAGCCATTGATCCTGATGATTGGCGGATTATAACTACCCAGGGTGAACAACTGTCCACCGAGAATCATCAGCCCCAGGCAGCGCTCTGCCCGGGAAGTCGGCCGAACCGACTTCCCGGGCAGCAGGGTGACAGCCTCAGCGCAGTAGGCCCGCGTCCATTCCGGGGGTCTCCTGGGGGAGGGCGACCAGGCCGAGTTCGGCTGCCGAGGCCAGCAGGGGGTGGGTCGGCAGGATGCGGACGGTGTAGCCGAACGGGCCGGTGCGGCTCAGTTCCAGGGTGCCCTCGTAGCGCTGGCGGCCGTCCAGGTCCGGTCCGCCGACCGGCTTGAGGGTCTGCACCTCGGCCGCGCCGATCCGGTCGGTCTCGTCCACCGCGCCGGAGACCACCTGGACGTCCACGTCCACCGCCTCCAGGGTGCCCAGGGCCACCTGGACCCGCAGCGCCAGCGCGCTGCCGAGTTCCTGGGTCTCGGCGGGGCAGGCCGCGTCAACGTGCTCGACCCGGACGGCCGGCCAGGCCTCGCGGACCTTGGCCTTCCAACGGGCCAGCACCTGCGCGCCGTCGTCGGCCAGTTCGCGCTGGGCGAGCGCCGCCGGGGCGTAGAGCTTCTGCACGTACTCGCGCACCATCCGGCCCGCCAGCACCTTGGGGCCGAGGGTGACCAGGGTGTGCCGGACCATCGAGATCCAGCCGTGCGGCAGGTCGTCCGGGCCGCGGTCGTAGTAGCGGGCCGCCACCTGGTGCTCGATCAGGTCGTAGAGCGCGGCGGCCTCGACGTCGTCCCGGTGGTCCTCGTCGAAGCCCGCGCCGTCCGCGGTGGGGATCGCCCAGCCGTTGCGGCCGTCGTACCACTCGTCCCACCAGCCGTCCAGCACCGAGAGGTTGAGGCAGCCGTTGAGCGCGGCCTTCATCCCGGAGGTGCCGCACGCCTCCAGCGGGCGCAGCGGGTTGTTGAGCCAGACGTCGCAGCCGGGGTAGAGGTGCTTGGCCATCGCCATGTCGTAGTCCGGCAGGAAGACGATCCGGTGGCGCACCGCCGGGTCGTCCGCGAAGGCCACCAGCTGCTGGATCAGCCGCTTGCCGCCGTCGTCCGCCGGGTGGGCCTTGCCGGCCACCACGATCTGCACCGGCCGGGTCGGGTGCAGCAGCAGCGAGCGCAGCCGGTCCTGGTCGCGCAGCATCAGGGTGAGCCGCTTGTAGGAGGGCACCCGGCGGGCGAAGCCGATGGTCAGCACGTCGGGGTCGAGCACCGACTCGGTCCAGCCGAGTTCGGCGTCGCCGGCGCCGCGCTGGCGCCAGGAGGCGCGGACCCGGCGGCGGGCCTCGTCGACCAGCTGGGCGCGCAGCGCCCGCCGGACCTCCCAGATCTCGGCGTCGCCGATTGTCTCGACACCGGTCCAGCGCTGGTCGGTGCCGGTGATCATGGCGTTGTCGGCCCGCTCGGCGCCGACCTGGGCGGCGGCGAGCCGGACCACGGCCGGGTCGATCCAGGTCGGGGCGTGCACGCCGTTGGTGATCGAGGTGATCGGCACCTCGGCGGCGTCGAAGCCCGGCCACAGCGCGCTGAACATGGAACGGCTGACCTCGCCGTGCAGCGTGCTCACGCCGTTGGCGCGCTGGGCGAGCCGCAGGCCCATCGCGGCCATGTTGAAGAGCTTGGGGTCGCCGCCCGGCCAGGTCTCCACGCCCAGCGCGAGCACCTGGTCGACCGGGACGCCGGGCAGCGCCGCGTCGCCGGTGAAGTGCCGGGACACCAGCTCGCGGTCGAAGCGGTCGATGCCGGCGGGGACGGGGGTGTGGGTGGTGAAGAGGGTGCCCGCCCGGACGGCCTCCAGCGCGGCGGCGAAGTCCGGGGTGTCGGAACCGGGAGCGACCAGCTCGCGGATCCGCTCGATGCCGAGGAACCCGGCGTGGCCCTCGTTGCTGTGGAACACCTCGGGGGCCGGGTGGCCGGTGAGCCGGCAGAACGTGCGCACCGCGCGCACCCCGCCGATGCCCAGCAGCATCTCCTGCAGCAGCCGGTGCTCGCTGCCGCCGCCGTAGAGGCGGTCGGTGACGTCGCGTTCGGCGGCGGCGTTGGCCTCGACGTCGGAGTCGAGCAGCAGCAGCGGGACCCGCCCGACCTGGGCCTTCCAGATCTGGGCGGCCAGCGTGCGGCCTGCGGGCAGCGCGAGGTCGACCCGGCACGGCGTGCCGTCCGGCTCGCGCAGCAGGCTGACGGCGAGTTCGTCGGGGTCGAGCAGCGGGTAGCGCTCCTGCTGCCAGCCGTCCCGGTTGAGCGACTGGCGGAAGTAGCCGTGCCGGTAGAAGAGCCCGACGCCGATGATCGGGACGCCGAGGTCGCTGGCGGCCTTCAGGTGGTCGCCGGCCAGGATGCCCAGGCCGCCGGAGTACTGCGGCAGGGCCGCGGTGATGCCGTACTCGGGCGAGAAGTAGGCGATGGCGCTCGGCAGCGGGCCGACTCCCTCGCCCAGGGGCTGCGCGCTCTGGTACCAGCGCGGGGCGCTCAGGTAGTCGTGCAGGTCGTCGGCGAGGTCGCCGAGCCTGCGCAGGAACCGCCGGTCGGCGGCGAGCGCCGCGAGGCGGGCCGCCGGGACTTCGCCCAGCAACCGGACCGGGTCCTCGCCGACGGCCTCCCACACACCGGGATCGACCGAGCGGAACAGCTCCCGGGTCTCGGGGTGCCAGGACCAGCGCAGGTTGAGCGCGAGCTCGTGCAGCGGTTGGAGTTGTTCGGGCAGGACGGTGCGGACGGTGAATCTGCGGATGGCCTTCACGGCCCGAAGCGTAGACCGCCCCACAGCGATGATGGGGCGTCAACTCTCGTATCTGAGCGCCATTCGGGCGATGGGAAAGATCGCAACCGGCGCATGTGGATGCACGGGGGGCGCATAAGGCGCGCGCACTCCCGCCCGCGCACCACCGGCGCGCGCCACCCCCGTGCTTTCACGGCCGATGATGGCCTGTCTGCTCCCCCGCTCCTCCCGGAACTGAGCCCCGACCGAGTGGTAAGAGCTACGAACAGTGCGAGGATGTGCACAGGCCGCTGTCGAAGCGGGTGCGGCATGGGTGGCGAAACTCGTGCGGCGCGGCCGGTGCTCTGTGCGCAACACCTCCCCCTGACCCCCCATTAGCCCACTCGGCCGACGCGGCGTCCTCCCGCGTGTGCCAATGCGTGTCCTCAAACCTGCCCGGATCGTTCCCGGGGTGGGTCGGATCGCCCTCCGGGCGGGCCGCGAGGCCGCGCGCCGGGACGTGCGCCGTCTCGCACGTTCCGGACCATCGTGGGCGCCCGGAGTCGACCGGTCCCCCGGACACGGTGGTACGGGCAGGCTCCGATCGCTTGTCAGTCCCCCACCCAGCAGTC
The DNA here is from genome assembly GCF_029893355.1 of Kitasatospora sp. MAA4. Lineage (GTDB taxonomy): Bacteria > Actinomycetota > Actinomycetes > Streptomycetales > Streptomycetaceae > Kitasatospora. The sequence goes on along the minus strand of NZ_JARZAI010000007.1, from coordinate 195,978 downwards.
CTCCCGGTACTCCCCGGCCCTGGAACCGTCGTGGGAGCTGCCGCCGATCTCGGGCAGGAGTTTGGCATGCACGGCGACACACGGGATCAGTCCGCACTGGTAACCGAGGGGTTGGAGCCGTCCGGCGCCTACCTGTCAGATTCGGCCATAACGGGGGCGTCTGCGCTTCGCGCCCCCCGGACGGCCGAATCCGCGCCGAAGAAATCGACGAAACCGTCCACTCCCACTCCCGCCCGCACGCGCGCTGCCGCTACGCGCGCGACCAGCACGACAAAAACCGCCGCCCCGCGCAGGACCGCCGCCCCGCGCCGGACGAAAGAGAGCGACACGATGATCGGCCGCATCCCCGTCCTGGACGTCGCCCCGGTGGTGGACGCCGGCCGCCGCCCCGCCCGTGCGGTGGTCGGCGAGACGTTCCAGGTCAGCGCGACCGTCTTCCGCGAGGGCCACGACGCGGTCAACGCCAACGTGGTGCTGCGCGACCCCAAGGGACGCGGCGGCCAGTGGACCCCCATGCACGAGCTGTCCGCGGGCAGCGACCGCTGGGGCGCGGACGTCACCCCCACCGCCACAGGCCGCTGGACGTACACCGTCGAGGCCTGGAGCGACCCGGTGGCCACCTGGCGGCACACCGCCTGCGTCAAGCTGCCGACCGGCCTGGACACCTCGCTCGTCCTGGAGGAGGGCGCCCTGCTGCTGGAGCGCGCGGCGGCCGGCGTGCCCAAGAAGGACGGCCGGGCGCACGTACTGGCCGCCGTGGACGCGCTGCGCGACCCGGCGCTGCCCCCGCTCTCCCGGCTGGCGGTCGCGCTGGCACCCGAGGTCACCGACGTGCTCGCGCGCCACCCGCTGCGCGAACTGGTCAGCGCCTCCCGCCCACTGGCCCTGCAGGTAGAGCGGCAGCGGGCGCTGTTCGGCTCCTGGTACGAGTTCTTCCCCCGTTCGGAGGGCGCGACCCTGGATCCCCCACGCTCCGGTACCTTCCGAACCGCAGCCGAACGCCTCCCGGCGGTGGCCGCGATGGGCTTCGACGTGGTCTACCTGCCGCCGATTCACCCGATCGGGCTGGCCTACCGCAAGGGCCCGGAGAACACCCTGACGGCGGGTCCGCAGGACGTCGGCTCCCCGTGGGCGATCGGCTCGCCCGAGGGCGGCCACGACGCGATCCACCCGGACCTCGGCACCATCGAGGACTTCGACGCCTTCGTCGCCCGCGCCGCCGAGCTGCGCCTGGAGATCGCCCTGGACTTCGCCCTCCAGGCCTCCCCCGACCACCCCTGGGTCAACAAGCACCCCGAATGGTTCAGCCACCGCGCCGACGGCAGCATCGCCTACGCCGAGAACCCGCCGAAGAAGTACCAGGACATCTATCCGATCAACTTCGACCAGGACTTCGACGGGATCGTCAAGGAGACCCTGCGGCTGCTGCGGTACTGGATGGACCACGGCGTGCGGATCTTCCGGGTCGACAACCCGCACACCAAGCCGGTGGTCTTCTGGGAGAAGGTGATCGCCGACGTCAACCGCACCGATCCGGACGTGATCTTCCTGGCCGAGGCGTTCACCCGCCCGGCGATGATGCGCACGCTGGCCAAGGTCGGCTTCCAGCAGTCCTACACCTACTTCACCTGGCGCACCGGCAAGCAGGAGCTGACGGAGTACCTGACCGAGCTGTCCGGCGAGAGCGCGGCCTACATGCGGCCCAACTTCTTCGCCAACACCCCCGACATCCTGCCCCGCCACCTCCAGCACGCCGGGCCCGCCGCCTTCGCGCTGCGTGCCGTGCTGGCCGCCACCCTCTCGCCCAGCTACGGCGTCTACGCCGGTTACGAGCTGTGCGAGAACGCCCCCGCGTGCGAGGGCTCGGAGGAGTACGCCCGCTCCGAGAAGTACGAGCTGCGCCCGCGCGACTGGAGCCGCACCGGCTCCCTCGCCCCGCTGCTGACCACGCTCAACCGGCTCCGCCGCCGCCATCCGGCCCTCCAGGAACTGCGCAACCTGCGCTTCCACGCGACCGACAACGACCAGGTGATCGCCTATTCCAAGCGCACCGGCGAGGACCACGTGATCTGCGTGGTCAACCTCGACCCGAACACCGCGCAGGAGGCGACCGTCACCCTCGACGGCGACGACCCCCTCTCCGTGCACGACGAACTGACAGGCGCGACCTACATCTGGCACCGCCACAACTACGTCCGGCTCGACCCCTCGACGGCGCCGGCCCACCTCCTCACGGTTCGGAGGAACCCTCAGTGATTGTGAATGAGCCCGTCCACGACACCTTCGCGGACACCGAGAAGAAGGACCTGGACCCGGAGTGGTTCAAGCGTGCGGTCTTCTACGAGGTGCTGGTGCGGTCCTTCCAGGACAGCAACGGCGACGGTGTCGGCGACCTCAAGGGGCTCACCTCGAAGCTCGACTACCTGCAGTGGCTGGGAGTCGACTGCCTCTGGATCCCCCCCTTCTTCGCCTCCCCGCTGCGCGACGGCGGCTACGACGTGTCCGACTACAAATCGGTGCTGCCCGAGTTCGGCGACCTGGCCGACTTCGTGGAGTTCGTGGACGCCGCCCACAAGCGCGGCATGCGCGTGATCATCGACTTCGTGATGAACCACACCAGCGACCAGCACCCGTGGTTCCAGGCCTCGCGCAACGACCCGGACGGCCCGTACGGCGACTTCTACATGTGGGCCGACGACGACAAGCAGTACCCGGACGCGCGGATCATCTTCGTCGACACCGAGACCTCCAACTGGACCTACGACCCGGTCCGCAAGCAGTACTTCTGGCACCGGTTCTTCTCCCACCAGCCGGACCTGAACTACGACAACCCGCGGGTCCAGGAGGAGATGATCGGCGGCCTGCGGTTCTGGCTGGACCTGGGCATCGACGGGTTCCGGCTGGACGCGGTGCCGTACCTCTTCGCGCGCGAGGGCACCAACTGCGAGAACCTCCCGGAGACCCACGAGTTCCTGGCCCGGGTCCGCAAGGAGATCGACGCGGACTACCCGGACACCGTGCTGCTCGCCGAGGCCAACCAGTGGCCGGAGGACGTGGTCGACTACTTCGGCGACTTCGGCTCCGGCGGCGACGAGTGCCACATGGCGTTCCACTTCCCGGTGATGCCGCGGATCTTCATGGCGGTGCGGCGCGAGAGCCGCTACCCGGTGTCGGAAATCCTCGCCAAGACGCCGACCATCCCGTCCGGCTGCCAGTGGGGCATCTTCCTGCGCAACCACGACGAGCTGACCCTGGAGATGGTCACCGACGAGGAGCGCGACTACATGTACGCGGAGTACGCGAAGGACCCACGGATGCGGGCCAACGTGGGCATCCGCCGCCGGCTCGCGCCGCTGCTGGAGAACGACCGCAACCAGATCGAGCTCTTCACCGCCCTGCTGCTGTCACTGCCCGGCTCGCCGGTCCTCTACTACGGGGACGAGATCGGGATGGGCGACAACATCTGGCTGGGCGACCGGGACGGCGTTCGAACTCCCATGCAGTGGACGCCCGACCGCAACGCGGGTTTCTCCTCCGCCGACCCGGGCAGGCTCAGTCTGCCGCCCATCATGGATCCGGTGTACGGCTACCAGGTGACCAACGTCGAAGCGCAGCAGAGCAGTTCGTCCTCGCTGCTGCACTGGACGCGTCGGATGATCGAGATCCGCAAGCTCAACCCGGCCTTCGGCCTGGGCAGTTACACGGAACTCCCGTCGAGCAACCCGGCCGTGCTGGCCTTCGTGCGCGAGCACGAGGGGGATCTCGTGATGTGCGTGAACAACTTCTCCCGGTTCGCTCAGCCGACCGAGCTCGACCTGCGGCAGTACGGAGGCCGCTACCCGGTCGAGCTGATCGGCGGGGTGCGTTTCCCGTCGATCGGTGAGTGGCCGTACCTGCTCACTCTCGCGGGCCACGGCTTCTACTGGTTCCAGCTGCGCAAGCCCGGAGCGCAGTAACGATCCAGCTGGCTCCTGGTTCACCGTGGGGGCGCGCGAGTTCCGTCGCACGCCCCCAAACGGGCCGCGCGCCAGCAGGTACGGAGAACAGCCCAACGAGTACCCACTCTCAGGCGTGACACCCGAGTCTCCCTCGCGTGCCGCCGCAGCAGCACCGCCGAAATCCGGAAGACTGGCGGGCCCGGCCAGACCCGTCGGGTCGTCAGCCCGTTTCCGGGGAAAGGGAGCCATGTCGGAAATCTCCCGTTCTCAAGCCCACGTCCACCGCGACGCGGGTACCGCGCCACGCGGTCCGGGCGGGCCGCACGGTGCCGCGCCCCGCGGTGCCGGGGCATATGCCCCCGGTACGTACGGCAGCAGACCGCGCAGCAGCAGCTCGCTCGCGGTCGGAGAACTGGTTCAAGCCGCTCTGCCACTGATCGCCGCCTGGCTGCCCGGACAGCGGTGGTACGCCGGGAAGGGGCAGGCGATCACCGGGCTGCGCCCGCTCTCCGCCACGCCGCTGCTCACCGGCGACCCGGCGATGGTCCACCTGCTGCTGCGCGTCGAGCACGGCAGCAACGCGGACATCTACCAACTGCTGCTCGGCCTGCGCGCCGAGGCCCCGGCCGGACTCGGTCCGGACGCGCTGCTCGGCGGCCTCACGCACGGACCGTACGACGGCGCCGCGCTGTACGACGCGGTGCACGACCCGGAGCTGACCGGACGGCTGCTCGGCCATCTGGCCACCGCCGACCGCTTCGGCCCACTGGCGTTCCGCCGCACCCCGGGCCCCGGCCTGCCCAGCGACCTGCCGGGCCGCGCGGGCACCGCCGAACAGAGCAACACCTCGGTCATCTTCGGCACCTCCTTCATCCTCAAGCTCTTCCGCCGGATCAGCCCGGGCACCAATCCGGACCTCGAACTCTCGCTCGCCCTGTCGCGGGCCGGCAGCACCCGGATCCCCCGGGTGGCGGCCTGGTTCGAGAGCCGGATGGAGGCCACCGAACCGGCCACCCTGGGCCTGCTGCAGCGGTTCCTGCCGGACGCGGAGGACGGCTGGGAGCTGGCACTCGACCAGGTGGCCAGGCTCAAGGGCGATCCGAGCCCGGGCAACTTCGCGGTCGAGGCGCACCGGCTCGGGCGGGCCACCGCCGAGGTGCACCGGGTGCTGGCCCGCGCGCTGCCGGTCGCCCGGCTGGACCGCGAGGAGACCGTCCGGCTGGCCACCGCGATGGCCGAGCGCCTGGACGTGGCGGCGGCGGCCGTCCCGGCCCTGCGCCGCTACCGGCCCGCCCTGCACACCGCCTTCCGCCAGCTGACGGCCGATCATCTGACCGGGCTGACGGTCCAGCGGATCCACGGCGACCTGCACCTCGGCCAGGCGATGCGCACCCCGCACGGCTGGGTCCTGCTCGACTTCGAGGGCGAGCCGGCCAAGTCGGTGGCCGAGCGTCGGCTGCCGCAACCCGCGCTGCGGGACGTCGCGGCGATGCTGCGCTCGTTCGACTACGCGGCGGCGCACCTGCTGGCCGGGGCCGAGCCGGATCCGGAGCTGGCGCACCTCGCGGCCAGCTGGGCGGCGCGCAACCGGACGGCGTACTGCGCCGGCTACACCGCCGCCGGGGGGACCGATCCGGCGAGCTCCCCGGAGCTGCTGCGGGCGCTGGAGATCGACAAGGCGGTGTACGAGGTGGTGTACGAGGCGCGGCACCGGCCGGGCTGGCTGCCGATCCCGCTCACCGCGATCCACCGGCTCGCCACCGCACCCTGACCTGCCCAACCACCGGAAACCCGCCCCCTGCCTGGAGGACCCCGCCGTGGCTCCGCTCGACCGCACCAACCCGACCGTGCCCGCCACCTTCCTCCCAGAGGGCGGTTCCCGGCCGCGCGCGCAGAGCCCCCGGCAGAGCGCACCCACGCCGACGCCGCCCGCGCCCGTGCTGCCCGCGCCCGCCGTACCGGAGCCCGAGGGTCCGGCGGTCGCGGCCGCCGTACGCCCGCTGCGGCTGGCCGAGGCCCCGCTGCCGCCCGCCGAGATCGACCGCCTGGTCAGCGGCTCGCATCACGACCCGCACGCCCTGCTCGGCGCGCACCCCGTCACCGGCGGCACCGCGATCCGGGTGCTGCGCCCGCTGGCCGACCGGGTCACGCTCGAAACGGCGTACGGACCGGCGGAGTTGACGCACCAGCAGGCCGGCCTCTTCACCGGCATGCTGCCCGGCTCGGCGATCCCGGCCTACCGGCTGCGGGTCAGCTACCCCGGCTGCGAGCCGCTCACCCAGGACGACGGCTACCGGATGCCGCCCACGCTGGGCGAGTTGGACCTGCACCTGATCCGCGAGGGCCGGCACGAGCAGCTCTGGCAGGCGCTCGGCTCGCACGTGCGCACCGTCGACGGCGTCACCGGAACCGCGTTCGCCGTCTGGGCGCCGAACGCGGTCGGGGTGCGGCTGGTCGGCGACTTCAACCACTGGGACGGCACCGGCTGCCCGATGCGCTCGCTCGGCTCCTCGGGCGTCTGGGAGCTGTTCCTGCCCGGGGTCCTCGACGGCGCCGTGTACAAGTACGAACTGCGCACCCGGGACGGCCGGTTGATCCAGAAGGCCGACCCGATGGCGCGGGCCGCCCAGTGCCCGCCGGAGACCGCCTCCCGGGTCTACACCTCCGACTACCACTGGGAGGACGGCGACTGGCTGGACCGCCGCTCCCGGATGCACCACCACCGGGCGCCGATGTCGGTCTACGAGCTGCACCTCGCCTCCTGGCGGCCGGGCCTGGGCTACCGCCAGCTCGCCGAACAACTGCCCGAGTACCTGCGGTCGTTGAACTTCACCCACGTGGAGTTCATGCCGGTGATGGAGCACCCCTTCGGCGGCTCCTGGGGCTACCAGGTCTCCGGCTTCTACGCCCCGACCGCCCGGCTCGGCAGCCCGGACGACTTCAAGTACCTGATCGACACGCTGCACCGGGCCGGCATCGGGGTGATCGTCGACTGGGTGCCCGCGCACTTCCCCAAGGACGACTTCGCGCTGGCCCGCTTCGACGGCGAGCCGCTCTACGAGCCGGCCGACCCGCTGCGCGCCGAACACCCCGACTGGGGCACCCTGGAGTTCGACTACGGCCGCACCGAGGTCCGCAACTTCCTGGTCGCCAACGCGGTGTACTGGTGCGAGGAGTTCCACATCGACGGCCTGCGGGTCGACGCCGTCGCCTCGATGCTCTACCTAGACTACTCGCGCGAGGGCGGCGCCTGGACGCCCAACCAGTACGGCGGCCGGGAGAACCTGGACGCCGCCTCGTTCCTCCAGGAGATGAACGCCACCGTCTACCGGCGCTGCCCCGGCGTGGTCACCATCGCCGAGGAGTCCACCGCCTGGGACGGCGTCACCCGGCCCACCAACAGCGGCGGCCTGGGCTTCGGCCTGAAATGGAACATGGGCTGGATGCACGACTCGCTGGTCTACATCTCCAAGGAGCCGGTGCACCGCAAGTTCCACCACAACGAGATCACCTTCTCGATGGTGTACGCCTACTCGGAGAACTACGTGCTGCCGATCTCGCACGACGAGGTGGTGCACGGCAAGCAGGCGCTGGTCTCCAAGATGCCCGGCGACTGGTGGCAGCAGCGCGCCAACCACCGGGCGTACCTGGGCTTCATGTGGTCCCACCCGGGCAAGCAACTGCTCTTCATGGGACAGGAGTTCGCCCAGGGAGCCGAGTGGGACCACGAGAGCGGCCCGCAGTGGTGGGTGCTGGAGGAGGGCTGGCCGGCCGCCGAGGAGCACCGCGGCGCGCAGCGCCTGGTCGGCGATCTCAACCGGGTCTACCTCGCCAACCCGGCGCTCTGGGAGCAGGACACCACCCCGGACGGCTTCCGCTGGCTGGACGGCGGCGCGGCCGACGACAACCTGCTCTCCTTCGTCCGGTACGCCGCCGACGGCTCACCGCTGGTCGTGGTCTGCAACTTCTCGCCGGTGGTCCGGCACGCCTACCGGGTCGGCCTGCCCACCCTGGGCACCGCCGACCAGCTCTGGACCGAGGTGCTCAACACCGACGCCGAGACCTACGGCGGCAGCGGCGTCGGCAACTCCCACCCCGTCAAGGCCGAGGCCGTCGCCTGGAACGGCCAGGCCCGCAGCGCCGAACTGATCCTGCCTCCGCTGGCGACCCTCTGGCTGCGCCCGGCCTGAAAGTCCCCCAAAGGTATGGTCGGGTCTGACCGACCGGCATTCCGAACGGAGAGACTCGCGTGGCCCGCAGCGTGTACGTGACCGGGATCGACCGCGGCGACGGCCGACAGGCGGTGGAGCTGGGCGTGATGGAGCTGCTCACCCGCCAGGTGGACCGGGTCGGGATCTTCCGCCCGCTGGTGCACGCCGCGGCACCGGGCGAGCCGGGCACCGACCATGTGGTCGAACTGCTCCGGGCCCGCTACCGGCTCGACCTGCCGGCCACCGAGCTCTACGGCCTCACCTACGAGGAGGCGGCCGCGCTCCAGGCCGCGCAGGGACAGGACGAGCTGGTCAGCACCCTGGTCGACCGGTTCCGCGCGGTGGAGCGCTCCTGCCAGACGGTGCTGGTGCTCGGAACCGACTTCGCGGACACCAACATCCCCGACGAGCTGGCCTTCAACGCCCGGCTCGCCAACGAGTTCGGCGCCTGGGTGCTGCCGGTGGTCGGCGGCCACCACCAGGACCCGGAGGCCGTGGTCGCCGAGGTGCGCAACGCGCACCGCGCCTACACCGACCTCGGCTGCTCGACGCTGGCCATGGTCGCCAACCGGGTCGCGCCGAGCGCCAAGCAGCAGGTGCTGCGCGGGCTCGTCGCCAAGCTGCCGGTCCCCGCGTACGTGCTGCCCGAGGAGCCCGCGCTCGCCGCGCCGACCGTCGCCCAGCTGGTCGAGGCGACCGGCGCCGAGGTGCTGCTCGGCGACGCGGCCGGGCTGGCCCGGGACGTCCGGAGCTTCGTCTTCGGCGGCGCGATGCTGCCGAGCTTCCTCCCCGCGCTGACCGAGGGCGCGCTGGTGGTCACCCCCGGGGACCGGGCCGACCTGCTGATCGGCTCGCTCGCCGCCCACTCGGCCGGCGCCCCGCCGATCGCCGGCGTTCTGCTGACGCTCGGCCAGCACCCCGGTCCGAACGTCATGGCGCTGGCCGCCCGGCTCGCCCCCGGCACGCCGGTGGCCGTCGTCCCCGAGGGCAGCTGGCCCACCGCCGCCACCCTGACGCACTTGGAGGGCCGACTCACCGCGGCCAGCCCGCGGAAGGCCGAGATCGCGCTGGGCCTGTTCGAACTGCACGTCGACACCGCCGAGTTGACCAACCGGATCGAGCTGAGCCGGTCCGAGCGGGTGACCCCGATGATGTTCGAGCACGAGTTGCTGGAGCGGGCTCGCGCGCGAAGGCAACATGTGGTGCTGCCGGAGGGCGCCGAGGAGCGGGTGCTGCGGGCCACCGAGATCCTGCTGCGCCGCAACATCTGCGACCTCACGCTGCTCGGCGAGGTGGACGCGGTCCGCCGCAAGGCCGCGAGCCTGGGCATCGCGCTGCCCCAGGAGGACGCCGCCGGCGAGGAGGCCGCCGACCGGTCCAGGGTCCGGATCGTCGACCCGGCCACCAGCCCGCTGCGCCAGCGCTTCGCCGAGCTCTACGCCGAACTGCGCGCGCACAAGGGGATGACCGTCGAGCTGGCCCTGGACGTGGTCACCGACGTCAGCTACTTCGGCACCCTGATGGTCCAGGAGGGCATCGCCGACGGGATGGTCTCCGGCGCCGTGCACTCCACCGCGGCCACCATCCGCCCGGCGTTCGAGGTGATCAAGACCGCCCCGGGCGCGGCGATCGTCTCCTCGGTCTTCTTCATGTGCCTGGCCGACCGGGTGCTGGTCTACGGCGACTGCGCGGTCAACCCCGACCCGGACGCCCAGCAGCTGGCCGACATCGCGATCCAGTCCGCCGAGACGGCCGCGCAGTTCGGCGTCGAGCCGCGGATCGCGATGCTCTCGTACTCCACCGGCACCTCCGGTTCGGGCGCGGACGTGGACAAGGTCCGCAAGGCCACCGAGCTGGTCCGGGCGCTGCGCCCCGACCTGCTGGTGGACGGCCCGATCCAGTACGACGCGGCGGTGGACGCCCGGGTGGCGCAGACCAAGCTGCCGGGCTCCGCGGTGGCCGGGCGGGCGACCGTGCTGATCTTCCCCGACCTGAACACCGGCAACAACACCTACAAGGCCGTCCAGCGCTCGGCCGGCGCGGTGGCGGTCGGCCCGGTGCTGCAGGGCCTGCGCAAGCCGGTCAACGACCTGTCCCGGGGCGCCCTGGTGCAGGACATCGTGAACACCGTGGCGATCACCGCCATCCAGTCCCAGCCCTCGAAGGGGTCCGCATGAGTGAGGCGACCCGGGTGCTGGTGCTCAACGCCGGTTCCTCGTCCGTCAAGTACCAGCTGATCGACATGGTCGACGGCGAGCGGCTGGCGGCCGGGCTGGTGGAGCGGATCGGCGAGAGCGCCGGGCGGCTGGTGCACACCCCGCACGGCGGCGGCCCGCGGCGCGAGTCGGTGCAGGCCTTCCCCGACCACTCCAGCGGTCTCAAGGCGATGGCCGAGGAGCTGGCGGCGGACGGCGTCGGCCTGGACTCCCCGCAGCTGGCCGCCTTCGGCCACCGCGTGGTGCACGGCGGGCAGCGGTTCACCGCGCCGACCGTGGTCACCGACGAGGTGCTGACCGAGATCCGCCGACTGGTCCCGGTGGCGCCGCTGCACAATCCGGCCAACATCATCGGCATCGAGGTGGCCCGCGCGCTGCGCCCCGACCTGCCGCAGGTCGCGGTCTTCGACACCGCCTTCCACACCACCGTCCCGGAGTACGCGGCCCGCTACGCGATCGACCGGAAGATCGCCGACGAGCACCGGGTGCGCCGCTACGGCTTCCACGGCACCTCCCACCAGTACGTCTCGCGGGCCACCGCGCGGCTGCTCGGCAGGGACCCCGCCGAGGTGAACGTGATCGTGCTGCACCTGGGCAACGGCGGCTCGGCCTCGGCGGTGGCCGGCGGCGTCTGCGTGGAGACCTCGATGGGCCTGACCCCGCTGGAGGGCCTGGTGATGGGCACCCGCTCGGGCGACGTCGACCCGGGCGTGATCTTCCACCTGCACCGGGTCGGCGGCCTGAGCGTGGACGAGATCGACGACCTGCTCAACCGCCGCAGCGGGCTGCTGGGCCTGTGCGGGGACAACGACATGCGCGAGGTGCTGCGCCGCGCGGCCGAGGGGGACGCCGAGGCGGAGCTGGCGTTCCGGGCGTACGTGCACCGGCTGCGCAAGTACATCGGCGCCTACTACGCGGTGCTCGGCCGGGTGGATGCGATCGCCTTCACGGCGGGGGTCGGCGAAAACGCGGCTCCGGTACGGGAGGCTGCCACCGCGGGCCTGGACAGCCTGGGAATCGCGGTGGACACCGAGCTGAACTCGGTCCGCTCCGGCGAGGCCCGGGTGATCTCGCCCGCGTACGCCCGGGTCACGGTCGCCGTGGTGCCCACCGACGAGGAGTTGGAGATCGCCCAGCAGGCCTTCGCCCTGGTCCGCACGGCCTAGCGGGTCCGGAATCGGAGGTTTCTCCCAATCCCCGGGAATAACTCGTACGGATAGGATCATCGATATGCGCCGAGCGAAAATTGTCTGCACCCTGGGTCCTGCGACGGACTCCTACGAACAGTTGAAGGCCATCGTCGAAGCGGGCATGAACGTCGCCCGCCTCAACATGAGCCACGGCTCCCACGCGGAGCACGAGGAGCGGTACCGCAAGGTCCGCCAGGTGTCCGAGGACACCGGCCGCACCATCGGTGTGCTGGCCGACCTGCAGGGCCCCAAGATCCGTCTGGCGACCTTCGCCAACGGACCGGTGACCGTTGACAACGGCGACACGTTCACCATCACCACCGAGGACGTCCCCGGTGACCAGCACATCTGCGGCACCACCTACAAGGGCCTGCCCGGCGACGTGAAGCCCGGCGACCCGGTTCTGATCAACGACGGCGTCATCGCCCTGGAGGTCGTCAGCGTCGACGGCCCGCGGGTGAAGACCGTGGTCGTCGAGGGCGGCGTGCTCTCGAACAACAAGGGCATCAACCTGCCGGGTGCCGCGGTCAACGTGCCCGCGCTCTCCGAGAAGGACAAGGACGACCTGCGCTTCGCGCTTCGCCTGGGCGTCGACATGGTCGCGCTCTCCTTCGTCCGCAACGCCGGCGACATCGACGACGTGCACAAGGTGATGGACGAGGTCGGCATCCGCGTCCCGGTCATCGCCAAGATCGAGAAGCCGCAGGCCGTCGAGGCGATGGAGGAGATCGTCCTCGCCTTCGACGCCATCATGGTGGCCCGTGGCGACCTCGCCGTCGAGTACCCGCTGGAGCGGGTGCCGCTGGTCCAGAAGCAGCTGATCACGCTGGCCCGCCGCAACGCCAAGCCGGTCATCGTCGCCACCCAGATGATGGAGTCGATGATCCACGCCTCGCGGCCGACCCGCGCCGAGGCCTCGGACGTCGCCAACGCCATCCTGGACGGCGCGGACGCGGTGATGCTCTCCGCCGAGTCCAGCGTCGGCAAGTTCCCGGTCGAGACGGTCAAGACCATGAGCCGGATCTGCGAGACGGCCGAGGAGGAGATGGTCAGCCAGGGCCTGCAGCCGCTCAACCCGGGCCGCAAGCCGCGCACCCAGGGCGGCTCGATCGCCCGCGCCGCCTGCGAGCTGGGCGACTTCCTGAACGCCGAGGCGCTGGTGGCCTTCACCAAGTCCGGTGACACCGCCCGCCGGCTCTCCCGCTACCGCTCGCCGATCCCGGTGATCGCGTTCACGCCGGACGTCGCCACCCGCAACCAGCTCGCGCTGAGCTGGGGCGTCGAGGCGTACGTGACCGAGCAGGTGGGCTCGACCGACGCGATGGTGCTCCAGGTCGACCAGGAGCTGCTGGCCCTCAAGCAGCTGAACGAGGGCGACACCGTCATCGTCACCGCCGGCTCGCCCCCCGGCGTGCCCGGCAACACCAACATGGTCCAGGTGCACCACCTGGGGCAGCGCGCCGGTCGCTGACCCACGCGAAGGGCCCCCGCCACGTCGTGGCGGGGGCCCTTTTCGCGTACGGACGGATCAATGGCCGTACGGGGTGTCGTCGTTGTAGAGGTGCATGCCGGGGATGTGCAGCGTGCCGCCGAACTGGCCGGCCTGGATCGCCGTCACCTTGGTCAGCGCCATGTCGATCGGGATCGGGACCGCGCCGATCAGGTTGAAGAGCCAGGTGGGCAGCGTGTCGGGGGTGATGGTGATCGCCCCGAGGTCCGGCAGCGGGATGCCGTAGAGCGAGGCGAGGTCGCCGCTCAGGCTCTCCACGTACATCACGATCGGCCCCTGCCGCATGGTCGAGGTGCTGCCGGGGGCGCCCTGGACGTGGAAGGTCTGGGCGTGGCCGTTGATCGCGGTGTTCTCGATTGTCGACATGTCGAGGTTCTCGATGTCCACCGAGCTGACGGTGAACTTCAGCACCCGCTTGGTGGTGGTCGGCGTCTTCACCTCGTAGACACCTCCGAAGACCGCGCCGTAGAGCGAGAGCCGGCTCGTGCCGAGCGTCCAGTTCTGGTCGGGGACCACCTGGCCGGACTGCGCGGAGGCGGCGGCCACCCGGCTGCTGTCCACGGCGCAGTTCGGGGCGGCGTTGCCGGCCGCCAGCTCGTGGGCGGCGGCCGAGGGCGCGGCGGTGCCGGTCGGCAGCGGCGTGGCGCCCGGCGTGGCCGGAGCACTGTGCGCGCTGCCCGCGGCGGGCGCGGTGGTGGGCGCGGACGAGGGGGCGGCGGCCGGGGCGGACGAGGGAGCGGCGGGCGCGACGGGCGCTTGGGACGGCGCAGCGGAGGTCGGCTGCGTGGTCGGTGCCGCGGTCGTCGGCGCCGCGGTGGGCGTCGAGGTCGGCGAGTGGGTGGCCGGCGGCGGGGTGGGCGTCGCCTTCGGGGTCGCGGTGGGCGCGTTGGTGGTGTTCGGGGTGCTGGTGCTGTTGGTGCTGTTCTGGTGGTTGGGGTCGAAGATCCCGGTGATGCCGTTGATGATGCCGCCGAGGAGGTCCTGGCTCTGTTCCGGCGCGACGGCTGCGGCCTGGACCACCTGGGTCGCGGCGGCGGTCTTCTGCGCCGTGCTCGCGGTCGGGGCGACCTTCGCGGCGGCGACGGGGGCGACGGGGGTGACGAAGGCCGCGCTGACCGCCGTGCCGCCCGCCGTCGTGCTGGTCGAGGCCCGGGTCGGGTCGGGGACGGGCGTGAGCTGGCTCTTGGGGACCGGGGTCACCGTCACCGGCGCGCTGTCCGGAGCGCTCGCACAGGTCTTGCCGCTGGTGGTGGCGGCCGCCGCGAGGTTCGGGACGACGCTGCTGCTCATCAGCAGAGCGGTCGGCACGGCAGCGAGAGCCAGCAGCCGCGCGCGGTTGCGTCCGCTGACGCGCGGGGCCGCGTGGCGAGGGCCGCCGGCACGCCGCTGGGCGCCTGCGGTCGGCTGCTCGTCCCCGCCGCTCACCGGAGCTCCCCCGGCTGCGAGGTCGGGCCGGCCTCGGTGGTCTGAACGGGCGCGGCCTCGGACTCGGGCGCCTCGGCCTGGTACGGCACCACCTGGTAGCCGAGCGGCTCCTCCTCGGCCGCGACCGAAGCGGCGGCCGCCTCGTCAGCGGCGGCGGCGACGGCGGCGGCGGCGACGGCCGGCTGCTCCTTCAGCGGGGCCCAGGAGCAGAGCAGCCCACCGGCGAGGAGGCCCAGGATCAGGCCCATCCCGAAGCCGCCCAGGTTGGAGACCGGGATGGAGATCAGCGCGAGGATGGTGACACCCACGCCGCAGAACACCCGGACCAGCGGCTGGAACCACGCGCTGATCCCGAGCACCATCATCAGCAGGCCGATGATCATCGAGCCGGCGCCCGCGGTCGTCGACATCGCGACGGTCAGGCCGCCGAGCGTCAGGTGCGCGTACGGGAAGTAGAGGATCGGGAGGCCACCGATTACGGCCAGGAGGCCACCCCAGAAGGGCCGGGTGCGGCGCCAGGCCCGGAACCGCAGCCGCAGTCTGGAGAAGCCGTCTGCGGGCTCGGGCCAAGCCTGGGCGGTTGCGCTGGTCACGATGGAACTCCTCGATGGTCTGTCCGAGGTGAAGAAGTCTGGATGTGCGGCAGGGGGCGGCTCGTACGCGCCGCCCCCCGACCGCCCGGACCGGCTCTCGCCGGCCTCGGGCCGTCCCCACGGATCCCCTGGGCCGGCGTGCGGCCTGACGGATCGTCAGTGACGGCTCAGTAGCACTCGACGCCCGCGCCGGAGCCCTGCTTGATGTTCAGGTTCAGGCCGTTGAGCACGAAGGTGCCCGCCGAGGTGGCGTAGGCCGTCTGCTGGACGTTGCTGAGCTCGGCCGCGTCGGCGGCCTGGGCGAAGCCCTGGGCACCGGTGGGCAGGCCGTGGCCCATCTTGTCCTTCCAGCCCGCGGTGGCGGAGCCACTGAGGGTGGAGGCGTCCTGGCCGATGTTGATGTTGGTGAACGTGGCGTCGGCCTTCAGCTGGTTCAGGTCGATCAGCAGGTTGCTGGCCTGAACCGGCTTGGCGGCGTCCTGACCCGCGTTCAGCACCAGGGTCCACTTGCCGAGCGGGCCGAGGTCGGTGACCACGGACTGGCAGAGGTTCTGGATGGTGGCCTTGTCGAAGGCGGAGACGGCGACCACGTGCGGGGTGCCGTTGGTCTCCACGTCGACCGAGCCGAACTGGGCGAAGTTCGTGCCCTTGAGGTCAGAGGTGGTGACCTTGAAGCTCTGGCCGGAAACGCTGAACGACGCGGCCAGCGCGCTGTCTGCGAGGCTGATGCCGATCGCGGCGGTCGCGGCGATGCTGGGCAGCATCACCAGGGCGAAGCGCTTCCAGCGGGTCTTGCCAAAAGTCTGGGACATGCGTGTCCTCCTTCTCGGACGTACATCTCCGGGCAGGTCCGGCGCGGGGAGCGCTGGTCCCGTCCTGGGATGGGAGACGAACTACGTCCTCGGTAACGGAGAGCGCCATCGCGGGCAGAGCCGAACGACCGGCGATCACCCCCGAGCGACAACCAAACGACCGCGCGGAGTGCGCGACCGGAGGAAGCACAGGATCCGCCGTGGGTGCGGATACCCCCCTGTCCTCCCAGCCGCCGGACTGCTCCGACGACTACCCGGTGGGGATCCCGCACCGCACGTGTCCGACAGGCTGCCGGAGGGTGAAGTGAGGGACCAGGCGTGGCCGATCGTGCTGGAATCCCGGCCGAAGCACAAGAGGTGCATTACTGACGGGTAATCCAACAGCCAAGTGGTTTGCATCTGAGCTGGCCATGACATCAACGCAGAGTGATCATATGCGGAGTCAGCACCGGGGAAATCTCGTGGAAACACGGCGGAAACACCGCCGGGCGGTCACCTGAGGTGACCACCCGGCGGTGTTGTCAAGATTTGATAAACCTACGCCGATTCATCAGATTGTCGTCAAATCACCGACGACACCGCAGGTCACCTGCCGTGCCACCGGAGGCCCGTCAGAAGAGCACGCGGGCCAGTGCGCTGCGGGCCGCGGTCACCCGCGGGTCGTCCGGACCGATCACCTCGAAGAGCTCCAGCAGGCGCAGCCGCACGGTGTCCCGGTCCGCGCCGAAGGTGCGTCCGACGGTCTGCACCAGGCGCCCGAAGGCGTCCTCGACATGACCGCCCACCAGGTCCAGGTCCGCGGCGTCCAGCTGGGCCGGCACCGAGGCCGGGTCGGCCGCGGCGGCGGCCCGGACGGCCTGCGGGTCCAGCGTCTCCACCCGGCGCAGCAACTGCGCCTGGGCCAGACCGAGCTGGGCCTCGACGTTGCCGGGCTGGTCGGCCAGCACGTTCTGGTACGCCTGGATCGCGCCGCCCAGGTCACCCTGGTCCAGCGCGTCGTGCGCGGCGGAGAGCGCCAGGTCCTCGGGGGACATGGCCTGCGGACGCGCCGACTCGCCGTCGCCCTCAGCGGGGGCCGCCCCCGAGGCGCCGACGATGCCGAAGCGCTGCTCGGCCACCGCGATCAGCTGGTCGAGGATCTTGCGGACGTTCGCCTCGTTCTCCGCGCCCTGGAAGAGCGGG
Organism: Kitasatospora sp. MAA4; assembly: GCF_029893355.1. Classification (GTDB taxonomy): domain Bacteria; phylum Actinomycetota; class Actinomycetes; order Streptomycetales; family Streptomycetaceae; genus Kitasatospora. The sequence goes on along the minus strand of NZ_JARZAI010000007.1, from coordinate 178,901 downwards.
ACCAACTGGCCGGCCACCACGGCCATCACGGCCGGGATGCCCTGGATGCCGAACTGCTCGGCGATCAGCTGGTTGCGGTCCACGTCGATCTTGGCGAGCACGATCCGGCCGGCGTACTCCTCGGCCAGACGCTCCAGGATCGGGCTGAGCTGCTTGCACGGGCCGCACCACTCGGCCCAGAAGTCGACGACGACCGGGACCTCGGCGGACCGCTGGACCACCTCGTCCTCGAAGGTGGCCTCGTCGACGTCGATGACGAGCGGGTAGGCCGGGCCGGGGACCTCGACGCCGGACGCCTCGGCGGCGGCCGCCTGCCGGGCGCGTTCGGCGCGGGCCTGCTCGGCCTTCTGCGCGGCCTCGCCGGCCGCCTTCACCGCGGCGAGGTCGACCGCGCCGCGCAGGGCGGCGCTGTTCAGATGCGTGTTCCGTGGCTGCATGGCACTATCCTCCCCCGTCCGCGCGAATGCCGGGCACCATCCGCCGGGAAAGTCCGCCGCGGGCTGGTGCGCGCGCGCCGGACGCCGCTCCGGCTGGAGCCCGTCTCCCCTGTAGCCGTTCTCGCTGCGACGCGGATCCCCACCCGCGCCCCGCGCCGTCGCCCCTCCCACAGGGCCGGCACGTGGTTGCCGCTCTTTCGCTACGAGTCGTAGCGTATCTGGACACCGCCCCCCCGCCGCAAGCCCGCCCACCCCCGGGACGACGTGACGTCCCCCACTTTCCGCCGTGCCTTCCGCCGTCGCCGAACTGCGGATACGGTGGCCTCCCCCACCCAAGCTACTCATCAGTACAGATCGCAAGGAGCCCTGGTGGCCACCCCTCCACCCGCACCGCACCGCGCGAAGGGCCGACCGCGCAGCGCAGCCGCCGACCGCGCGATCCTCGACGCCACCCGCGAAGCCCTGGCCGAAGTCGGCTGGGGCGGGCTCAGCATCGGCCAGGTCGCGCTGCGGGCCGGCGTCGCCAAGACCACCCTCTACCGCCGCTGGCCATCCAAGAACGAGCTGGTCATGGACGCCGTGGCCACCCAGCTGGAGGAGCTGGAGGTGACCGATCTGGGCAGTCTGCGGGCGGACATCGAGGACGTGGTGGCGCAGTTCGCCGCGCTGCTCTCCCGGCCGGAGACGCAGGCCGCTCTGCTCGCGCTGTTCGCCGAGGGCACCCGCGACGCGCAGCTGCGCAAGCGGATCCGGCAGACCATCGTCGACCCGCAGAAGCGCCTGGTGCGCCAGGGGCGGGCCAACGCCCAGGCCCGCGGGGAGCTCGACCCGGACTGCGACGAGGCGTCGGCGGCCGAGGAGATCGACATCATCTTCGACACCATCGCGGGCACCGTGGAGCACCGGATGCTGGTCAGCGGTGAGCCGGTCACGCCCGACTGGATCTCCCGCTTCACCACCCTGCTGCTCAACCCGCTACCGGGCTTTCGCGCCTGAACCCCCAGGGCCCCGGAAGTCGATCCGGTCGACTTCCGGGGCCCGTGCGCGTCGACTCAGAACCCGGCGGGCTCGCGGTAGATACCCCACTCGGCGCGCAGGGTGTTGCAGATCTCGCCCAGGGTCGCCTCGGCCCGGACGGCCTCCAGCATCGGCGGGATCATGTTCCGGCCGTCGCGGGCGGCGGCCAGCATGCCGTCCAGGCCGGCCCGGACAGCGGCCTCGTCGCGGCCGGCCCTGCGTGCGGCCAGCACCCGGACCTGCTCGCGCTCCACCTCGTGGCTGACCCGCAGGATCTCCAGCGGCGGGGTGACCGACTTGGGGTGGCAGTTGACGCCGACCACCCGCTTCTCGCCCTTCTCCAGCGCCGTCTGGTAGGCGAAGGCCGCCTCGGCGGTCTCGCTCATGAACCAGCCCTCCTCGATGCCGCGCAGGATGCCCGCGGTCATCGGGCCGATCGCGTGGCCCTTGGAGTCGTTGGCCGCCTTGGCGCCCTTGGCCAGGATCTTGGCGAAGATCTCCTCGGCCTGCGCCTCGATCCGGTCGGTGAGCGCCTCGACGTACCAGGAACCGCCCAGCGGGTCGGCCACGTTGGCCACCCCGGTCTCCTCCATCAGCACCTGCTGGGTGCGCAGCGCGATCTCGGCGGCCAGCTCGGAGGGCAGCGCCAGCGTCTCGTCCAGGGCGTTGGTGTGCAGCGAGTTGGTGCCGCCGAGGATCGCCGACAGCGCCTCCACGGCGGTGCGGACCACGTTGTTGTACGGCTGCTGGGCGGTCAGCGAGACGCCGGCGGTCTGGGTGTGGAAGCGCAGCCACTGCGCCTTGTCGGTCTTGGCGCCGTAGGTGTCGCGCATCCAGCGGGCCCAGATCCGGCGCGCGGCGCGGAACTTGGCGATCTCCTCGAAGAAGTCCAGGTGGGCGTCGAAGAAGAACGACAGGCCGGGCGCGAAGACGTCCACGTCCATGCCGCGGGAGAGGCCGAGCTCGACGTAGCCGAAGCCGTCGGCGAGGGTGTACGCCAGCTCCTGCGCGGCCGTCGTGCCGGCCTCGCGGATGTGGTAGCCGGAGACCGAGAGCGGCTTGTAGGCCGGGATGCCGGTCGCGCAGTACTCCATCAGGTCGCCGATCAGGCGCAGGTGCGGCTCGGGCGCGAAGAGCCACTCCTTCTGGGCGATGTACTCCTTGAAGATGTCGGTCTGCAGGGTCCCGTTGAGCACCGCCGGGTCGATCCCCTGGCGCTCGGCCGCCACCAGGTACATGCAGAAGACCGGGACGGCCGGCCCGCTGATCGTCATCGAGGTGGTGACGTCGCCGAGCGGGATGCTGTCGAACAGCACCTCCATGTCGGCGGCCGAGTCGATGGCCACGCCGCAGTGCCCGACCTCGCCGAGCGACTTGGGGTCGTCGGAGTCGTACCCCATCAGGGTCGGCATGTCGAAGGCGACCGAGAGGCCGCCGCCGCCGGCCTCCAGGATCATCTTGTAGCGCTCGTTGGTCTGCTGGGCGTTGCCGAAGCCGGCGAACTGCCGGATCGTCCACGTCCGGCCGCGGTAGCCGGTCGGGTGCAGGCCGCGGGTGAACGGGTACTCGCCCGGCCAGCCGATCCGCTCGAAGCCCTCGTACGGGACGCCGGCCGGCGGCCCGTAGACCGGCTCGACCTCGTCACCGGAGAGGGTGGTGAAGTCGGCGTCGCGCTTGCGGGCCTTGTCGTACCGCTGCTGCCAGCGCTGCCGGCCCCGCTCGATCTCTTCGGCGTCCACTGCGACCCACTCCCGCTCGTTGGAAGGACTCCTTGAAATTTACTCGGACGTCCTACTACTTGTCGATGATGGCAGACCGCAAAAAGGCCCCCACCTGTCGGTGGGGGCCTGCGTCGGAGAGTGCTCAGGCTCTGACGGGCTGCGGCGCCGCGGAGGCTGCCGACGCGGTGGCCTCGCGGACCACCCGGCGCTCGGCGATGAACGAGGCGAACGGGATGCAGCCGGCGGCCAGCGTGAAGAGCAGCCGGCCCATCGGCCACTTGAGCTTCTGGCCGAGCAGGAAGGTCACCACGAAGTAGCCGATGTAGAGGTAGCCGTGCAGCATCGCCACGTACATCGTGGCGTCCTTGGCCGCGCCGAAGCCGTACTTCGCGATCATGAAGCCGCAGAAGATCAGCAGCGCACAGCCGGTCGCGATGGCCAGCGCCCGGTACCAGGCCAGCAGGGGGGTGGACTTCATAGTGGGCAGCCTTCGTGCTCGACAGGGGGGTTGGAGCTCATCCGAGGGTAACCGCCCTACCGACGATCACTGCTCCGGGGGTTCGGTGAAGTCACCGGCCGCCACCCGCAGCGGCCTGAGCAGCTCGAACACCTGTCGGCACTGCTCAGCGTCGTACGATTCCAGGCCGAACTCGGCGGCCATCAGCTCCCGGGTGGCCTGCTCGACCGTGCTGCGGCCGAGCGGGGTGATCGCGGCCAGCACGCCCCGGCCGTCGTCCGGGTTGGGCCGCCGGGAGACCAGGCCGGCCTTCTCCAGCCGGTCGACCGTGTTGGTGACGCTGGTGGGATGCACCATCAGCCGCTCGCCGATCTTCGACAGCGACAGCTCGCCGGTCCGGCTGAAGGTCAGCAGCACCAGTGCCTCGTAGCGCGCGAAGGTCAGCCCGTACGGCTTGACCACCGCGTCGACCCGGCCCAGCAGGATCTGGTGCGCGCGCATCACCGAGGTGATCGCCGCCATCGAGGGCACGGCGCCCCAGCGGCGGGCCCAGAGTTCGTCGGCGCGGGCGATCGGGTCGAAGTCGAGAGCGAGAGGTTTGGCCACGCCCTCACCGTACCGGCGGGTCCGCCCAGGGAACTTGGGCGGACCGCATGGTGGAACCGGCCCAGGCTGCGACTCAGGCGGTGGCGCGGGCCGGCTCGGCGAGGACCGCGCCGCCGCGCTCCTCCTTGGCGAGCATCCGCTCGGCGAAGAACCCGCCGGTCGGGAGCACCGAGAGGATCAGCAGCAGCACCGCCCGCTTGAGGTCCCAGCCCTGCTTCTGCCAGGCCAGGCCCCAGAACGCGACGTAGGCCAGGAAGAGCATCCCGTGGATCATGCCGAGCACCGGGACCGGGTTGAAGCTGGTGTTGTACTTGAACACCATGCCGACCAGCAGCAGGAGGAAGGACAGTCCCTCCGGGCCGGAGACGAGACGCAGGCGGTGGACGGCGCTGTTCTTCATGACGGGTACCTCACTGCGGGCGGGGACGACAGGGTGGGAACGGCGCCTTGTGAACAGACGCACAAACCGCTGCCCATTATGGGCAGGCCCGTCCGGCGGAGCGTGCGCCGGGGGCCCGGTCGTGCGCGAGGTCACATCCGCGCGCTCCCCGGCGTTCGCCTCGCTATCCTGCTTCCCGCGCGGCCGAGCCCGGCGCGCATGCACCGACCTGGGGGAGCACCACCATGTTCAAGCGGGACTGGGATCGTCGGACCTGCGCCAAGCGCGGCCACACCACCTACGCCCCGTCCGAGTCGCACCTGCGCGAGCGGCTGCACGCCGCCACCGCGCTCGGCGACGCCTGGCGGTGCCTGCGCTGCGGCGACTTCGCGCTCGGCGCCCCGGACGGCTCGGGGCCGGCCGCGAACGCCCCGCTGGTCCCGCGCGGCAAGGCCCTGCGCGACCTCTTCATCCTGCGCTTCCTCGCCGTCGAGCGGGTGCTGCGCGGTGTGCTGATCATCCTGGCCGCCTGGGCGGTGTGGAAGTTCTCCAACAGCCAGAACGCCGTGCGCGACCTGTTCGACCAGGACCTGACGGCCTTCAAGCCGGTCGCCGACCACTTCCACTACGACCTCGACCACTCCCCCGTGGTCGACACCATCCGCAAGACCTTCGACTACCGGCACAACACCCTGGTGATCGTCGCCGCGGCCCTGCTGGCCTACGCGCTGATCGAGCTGGTCGAGGGCGTGGGCCTGTGGCTGGGCCGGCGCTGGGCCGAGTACCTGACGGTGATCGCCACCGCCGCCTTCCTTCCCCTGGAGGTCTACGAACTGACCGAGAAGGTCAGCGCGTTCAAGATCGCCACGCTGCTCCTCAACGTCCTCGCGGTGCTCTGGATCCTGGTCTCCAAGCGCCTCTTCGGCCTGCGCGGCGGCGTCGAGGCCTTCGAGGCCGAGCGCCACTCGGCCTCCTTCCTGGAGGTCGAGACGGCCGCCGGAACCGTCTGACGGACGCCTGGCGTATCTTCACCGGGTGGCACAGTTCCGACTCCAGGGTTCCCGGGTACTCGCCGTCGATCTGGCGGGTGACGCCGTCAGGGCCCGCAACGGCTCGATGGTCGCCTACACCGGGCAGATGACGTTCAAGAAGCTCACCGGCGGCGGCGAGGGCCTGCGCGGGATGGTGACGCGCAGGCTGACCGGCGAGCAGATGACGGTGATGGAGGTCCAGGGCAACGGCACCTGCTTCTTCGCCGCCCAGGCCACCGAGATCAACCTCGTGCGGCTGAACGGCGAGGCGCTGCACGTCGAGGCGGACAACCTGCTGTGCACCGAGGCGGGCCTGCGCACCGGCACCACCTTCACCGGCCTGAACGGGATGGCGTCCGGCGACGGCCTGTTCACCACCAGGGTGGAGGGGTCCGGCTGGGCGGCGGTGACCTCGAACGGGCCCGCCGTGATCCTGCGGGTGTCGCAGGGGATGCCGCTGCGGGTGGACCCGGGGGCGTACGTCGCGCACACCGGGAACCTCAACCGCAGCCTGCGGTCCGGCGCGGGCTGGACCACGCTGATGGGCGAGGGCGGCGGCGAGGCGGTCCAGGCGGAGTTCACCGGCGAGGGCCTGGTCTACGTCCAGCCCTCCGAGAAGATCACCTTCGGGGGCGACGTCTGATGCCGTTCCACAAGATCAACGGAAAGATGGTCGAGGCGCCGATCCAGCCCGGCCAGCGGATGTTCAGCCAGCGCGGCGCGATGCTCGGCTACCGCGGCGAGGTCAGCTTCACGCCGAACCTGACCGGCGGCCAGGGCGGCGTGATGTCGATGATCGGGCGCCGGGTGGCGGGCGAGGACACCCCGCTGATGACCGTCGAGGGGCGCGGCACCGTGCTGTTCGGCCACGGGGGCCACCACGTCCACGTGGTCGACCTGGTCGGCGACACGCTGTGCGTGGAGGCGGACCGACTGCTGGCCTTCGACGGGACGCTCCAGCAGTCCACCCTGTTCATGGGCTCGCAGGGCGGGGTGATGGGCATCGTCCGGGGCCAGGTGACCGGCCAGGGGCTCTTCACCACCCGGCTGTCCGGCCACGGCTCGGTGGCGGTGATGGCGCACGGCGGCGTCTTCGAGCTGCCGATCACGCCCGGCCGACCGGTCCACGTCGACCCGCAGGCGTACGTCGCGCACCGCGGCGAGGTCACCAACAGGCTGTCCAGCGCGCTGGGTTGGCGCGACATGATCGGACGTGGCTCGGGCGAGGCGTTCCAGCTGGAGCTGTCCGGGCAGGGCACCGTCTACGTGCAGGCGAGCGAGGAGAAGCTCTGATGGAGACGTACGACGCGTACAGCCTCCCGGCCAACGACAACGTCAACCCGTACGCCTTCTCGGTCGAGCTGAACGGCAGTTACTTCCTGCAGAAGGGCAAGATGGTCGCCTACTACGGCGACATCAGCTTCCAGGGCGTCGGCCACGGCGCGCTCGACCGACTGCTCGGGCAGCAGTTCAACTCCCCGCTGCACGCGGCGGACTGGGTGGTCGCCCAGGGGCGCGGCAAGATGGTGCTGGCTGACCGGGCCTTCGACCTGAACTCCTACGACCTGGACCAGGGCAATCTCACCGTCCGCTCCGGCAACCTGCTCGCCTTCGAGCCGACCCTGGCGCTGAAGCAGTCGATCATCCCGGGCTTCCTCACCCTGCTGGGCACGGGGAAGTTCGTCGCGGCGTCGAACGGTCCGGTGCATTTCATGGAGCCACCCGTTCGAGTGGATCCGCAGGCACTGGTCGGCTGGGCCGACTGCCCGGCCCCCTGCCACCACTACGACCACCAGTACCTGCACGGCGTGCTGGGCGGGCTGCGCCGGCTGACCGGGCTGGGCGGCGCCTCCGGCGAGGAGCACCAGTTCGAGTTCGTCGGTGCGGGGCAGGTGCTGGTGCAGTCGAGCGAGGTCCTGATGGCCGAGCGGCCGGTGGGACGGGTGGACGCGGAACCCGGCATCCCAGGCGGCGGCCTGCCGCAGCAGGGCTACCAGAGCCAGTACCCCGGCGGCGGCCAGCAGCTGCCGAACCTCCAGGTCCCGGGCCTGGGCAACCTCGGCGAGCTGGGCCGACGCTTCGGACTCTAGTTTTGTAGAAAATTGAACAATATTGCGTATCATGGACGGTATGGACACGCACGCCACTGAGCCGACCGAAGCCCAGGCCCCGCCGGCCGCCACCGCTCCGGACGACACCCCCTGGCTGAACGCCCGGGAGCAGCGGCTCTGGCGTGCCCATCTGGAGGTCAGTCAGCTGCTGATGTACCAGCTCGGCCGCGAGCTCCAGCCGCACGGCCTGGCCAGCAACGACTACGAGATCCTGGTGGTGCTCTCCGAGTCGCCCAAGCGGCGGATGCGGATGACCGACCTGGCCACCGCCACCCTCCAGTCCAAGAGCCGGCTCTCGCACCAGATCACCCGGATGGAGAGCGCCGGTCTGGTGCTGCGCCAGGAGTGTCCGGGCGACCGCCGAGGCCTCTACGCCAACCTGACGGACCAGGGCTGGGAGACCATGCAGAAGGTCGCACCGGACCATGTCCGCAGCGTCCGCGCGCACTTCATCGACCGCTTCGACAGCGACCAGCTGGACGCCATGTACGAGGCGCTCGCACCGATCGCCGAACACCTGCGCGGCCTGCGCGGGCGCGGCTAGGCCCCCACGAGGCTCAGCGGTCCGTCAGACCGGCCACGAGTTCGTCCGCCGCGCCGTACGGGTCCAACTGCCCGGCGGCCACCCGCTCGGCCAGCGCGTCCAGGTGCCGGTCGCCGTGCAGGTCGCCGATCCGCGAGCGCAGCGCCGCCAGCGCGATCGCCTCGATCTCCTCGGCCGCCCGGCGCCGTCGGCGCACGGCCAGCTCGCCGCCCGCCTCCAGCCAGGCGCGGTGCTTCTCCAGCGCCTCGACCACCTCGTCGACGCCCTCGCCGCGGGCGGCCACGGTCTTGAGGATCGGCGGCCGCCAGTCCCCCGGCTCGCGGGACTCGCCGAGGCCGAGCATGTGGCCCAGCTCCCGGGCGGTGGAGTCCGCGCCGTCCCGGTCGGCCTTGTTGACCACGAAGACGTCGCCGATCTCCAGGATCCCCGCCTTGGCGGCCTGGATCCCGTCGCCCATCCCGGGCGCCAGCAGCACGACCGTGGTGTCCGCCTGCGCGGCCACCTCCACCTCGGACTGGCCGACCCCGACGGTCTCCACCAGGATCACGTCGCACCCCGCCGCGTCCAGCACCCGCAGCGCCTGCGGGGCCGCCCAGGAGAGCCCGCCCAGGTGGCCGCGGGTGGCCATCGAGCGGATGAAGACGTCCGGATCGGTGGCGTGGTCCTGCATCCGCACCCGGTCGCCGAGCAGCGCGCCGCCGGAGAACGGCGAGGACGGGTCCACCGCCAGCACCGCGACCCGCTTGCCCAGGCGCCGGTAGGCCGACACCAGTGCGGAGGTCGAGGTCGACTTGCCCACGCCCGGCGAACCGGTCAGGCCGACGGTGTACGCCCGCCCGGTGTGCGGGGCGAGCGCGGCCATCACCTCGCGCAGCTGCGGGGCGGCGTTCTCGACCAGCGAGATCAGCCGGGCCACCGCGCGCGGGCGCCCCTCGCGGGCCTGCTCGACCAGGGTCGGCACATCGATCATGGCGCTTGGGTCTCCTCGGTCCAAAGCCGGTGCCCCGCAGTCGCGAGGCACCGGCCGGGTGGGGCTACGGGGTGGGTCAGGCCTTGGGGACCCGGACGATCAGGGCGTCGCCCTGGCCGCCGCCGCCGCACAGCGCGGCCGCACCGACGCCGCCGCCGCGCCGCTGGAGCTCCAGCGCCAGGTGCAGCACGACCCGGGCGCCGGACATCCCGATCGGGTGGCCGAGCGCGATCGCGCCGCCGTTGACGTTGACCTTCTCCTCGCCGACGCCGAGGTCCTTCATCGACTGGTAGGCGACCGCCGCGAAGGCCTCGTTGATCTCGATCAGGTCGAGGTCCTCGACGCCGATGCCCTCCTTGGAGAGCGCGTGCCTGATCGCGTTGGACGGCTGCGACTGCAGCGAGTTGTCCGGGCCCGCGACGTTGCCGTGCGCGCCGATCTCGGCGATCCAGCTCAGGCCCAGCTCCTCGGCCTTGGCCTTGCTCATCACGACCACCGCGGCGGCGCCGTCGGAGATCTGCGAGGAGGTGCCGGCCGTGATGGTGCCGGCCTTGTCGAAGGCCGGGCGCAGCTTGGCCAGCGTCTCCACGGTGGTCTCGGCGCGGATGCCCTCGTCCCTAGAGAAGACCACCGGCTCGCCCTTGCGCTGCGGGATCTCCACGGGGGTGATCTCGGCGTCGAAGACGCCGTTCTTCTGGGCGGCGGCGGCGCGCTGGTGCGAGAGGGCCGCGAGGTGGTCCTGCACCTCGCGGGCGATGCCCAGGCGGGTGTTGTGCTTCTCGGTGGACTCGCCCATCGGGATGTTCTCGAACGCGTCGGTCAGGCCGTCGAAGGCCATCGCGTCGAGCATCTCGATCGAGCCGTACTTGTAGCCCTCGCGGGACTTCGGCAGCAGGTGCGGCGCGTTGGTCATCGACTCCTGGCCGCCGGCCACCACGATGTCGAACTCGCCGGCGCGGATCAGCTGGTCGGCCAGCGCGATGGCGTCCAGGCCCGAGAGGCAGACCTTGTTGATGGTCAGCGCGGGGACGTTCATCGGGATGCCGGCCTTGACTGCGGCCTGGCGGGCGGGGATCTGGCCCGCGCCGGCCTGCAGCACCTGGCCCATGATCACGTACTGCACCTGGTCGCCCGCCACACCGGCCCGCTGGAGGGCGGCCTTGATGGCGAAGCCGCCGAGCTCGGCACCCGAGAACCCCTTGAGCGAGCCGAGCAGGCGGCCCATCGGGGTGCGGGCGCCGGCGACGATGACGGAAGTAGTAGCGGTGGAAGCGGTGGAAGCGGTAGGCATGGAACGAGCCCCTTCGCACGTCTTGGCCAGCGAGTCCTGCGGAGCTTGGAGCGGCAGCAGCAGGGCCCGGGGAGAGGGATGCAGCTCAATGTACTGACCCGTAACCCGGGCGTCACCGGAGCAACGGTGTGATCAGGCTCGCACACGGCCCAGTGGCGCGGCGGGCCCGTTGTGCGCTGCACTGACTGCAACCCGACCCCTGGAGGCTCCTGTGTTGACCCGGATCGACCACATCGGCATCGCCTGCTTCGACCTCGACAAGACTGTCGAGTTCTACCGTGCCACGTACGGCTTCGAGGTGTACCACAGCGAGGTCAACGAGGAGCAGGGCGTCCGCGAGGCGATGCTGAAGATCAACGACACCGGCGACGGCGGCGCCTCGTACCTCCAGCTGCTGGAGCCGACCCGCGAGGACTCCACGGTCGCCAAGTGGCTGGCGAAGAACGGCGAGGGCGTGCACCACATCGCGTTCGGGACCGCCGACGTCGACGGCGACGCCGCGGACATCAAGGCGAAGGGCGTCCGGGTGCTCTACGAGGAGCCGCGGATCGGTTCGATGGGCTCGCGGATCACCTTCCTGCACCCCAAGGACTGCGGCGGCGTGCTGACCGAGCTGGTCACCTCCGCCGACCCGCAGGCGGGCCACTGACCGGCCGGTAACCTGCGCGAGTGCCGGACTCGGCGGTCAAAGTCCCGCTTCGGCCCACTACAATGCCCAGGTGCGTGACGGCCTCCGCGAGGAGCAGCCCGGCAGGCACGGCCAAGGGCGGGGAAGACTGACCAGTGACAGTCGGTCCCGGTCGTAGGGGAGTCCGTATCCGGGGCACGGCTGAGCAAGCCGGTGTTCGGATCTGTCACCATTCTCCAGAAGGCAAGAGTTCGCCCAGGAGTCCACCCGGTCGGCGGAGCGCGGTCACGGCCGCGCGCCACCCGCCAGGGCTCCGACCGTGGCGGACGTCCCCGGCATCGGGGGCGTTCGAACAGCCGGTCCCGTACGGGACTGGCCGCGGATGCAAGGACCAGCGCGGCCGGCCTCTCCCGAGGCCGCCTTTCGGGCCGCGCGGGTCGAGGACGCGACCAGGAGATGGATGGGACCGCGCAGTGCGGGGCAACGACCGCTACGAGGTTGACGATCACCTCTCCAAGTTCGAAGCCGACATGGAGCGGCTTCGCAAGGAGCGGGACAAGACCGCCGAGCATGCCGAGGACCTCGCCTACCAGGTGGAGGTGCTCCGGGCCAAGCTGCACGAATCTCGTCGGCAGCTTGCACAGCCGCGCGCCTTCGACGCCGTCTCCGGCCAGGCCGAGCAGCTCCTGCGCACCGCCGAACTCCAGGCCCAGCAACTGCGCGCGGACGCCGAACGGCAGCTGCGCGAGTCCCAGGCCGCCACCCAGCGACTGATGGCCGAGGCCGCCGAGCGCACCGCCCGGCTGGAGGCCGAGCTCCAGGCCCGCCGCCGGCAGATGGACGACGAGCTGGCGGAGCTGCGCCGCAGCGCCGAACGGCACGTCAAGGAGAACGTCAACTGGGCCGAGCAGACCCGGGCCGGCACCGAGCAGGAGGCCCAGCGCCTGCTCCAGGACGCCCAGGCCGAGGCCGAACGCCTGGTCGCCGCCGCCCGCGCCTCGGCCGCCGCCCTGGCCGACCAGGCCCGGGCGCAGACCGCCGCCGACGTGGACGCCGCCCGCGGCGAGGCCCAGGCCGCCGCCGAGGCCGCGCTGCTGCGCGCCCAGCAGGACGCCGAGCGCCTGCTGCGCGCCGCCTCCCAGCAGGCCCAGCAGGCCAACGCGGAGGCCCAGGAGCTGCGCGGCAGCGCCGCCAACCAGGCCCAGCAGCAGCTGGCCGGGGCGCAGGCCGCCGCCGAGCAGCAGCTGGCCGCCGCACAGCGCGAGATCGCCCAGCTCAAGCAGCAGTCCGTCGAGGCGCAGCAGCAGGCCGAGGCGGCGCTCGCGCAGGCCCAGGCCGAGGTCGAGCGGCTGCGCGAGGAGGCCCGGGCGGAGGCCGAGCGGGCCCGCCTGGAGGCGGGCGAGCTGCGCGCCCAGGCGGCGCTGGCCGCCGAGCAGTTGCAGGCGGACGCGGCCGCGGTCGCCGAGCAGCGGGTCGCGGACGGCGAGGCCAAGGGCGAGCAGCGCTCGCAGACCGCCAAGGCCGAGGTGGCCCGGATGGTCGCCAACGCCACCAAGGAGGCCGAGCGGATCAGGGCCACCGCCGCCGAGGCCGAGGCCCGCGCCCACAACGCCCAGGCCGAGGCGGAGGCCGCCAAGGCCGCCGCCGCCGAGGAGAGCGAGCGGCTGCGCGGCGCGGCCCAGTCCGTCGCCGCCCAGCTGCGCCAGGAGGCCGAGGCCTCCATCGCCGAGCTGCGGGCCGCCGCGCAGGCCGAGGCCGCCGAGATGCGCGCGCAGGCCGAGGCCGCCGCCGAGGCGCTGCGCGCCGACGCCCGCGAGCAGGGCCGGGCCGAGGGCGCCAAGGACGCCACCATGCACCTCGCCAAGGCCGCCAAGAGCGCCGAGGAGGCGCTCGCCCGGGCCGGGCAGGACGCCGAGGCGACCCGGGCCGAGGCCGCCGCCGAGGCCGAGCGGATCCGCAGCGAGGCCTCCGCCGAGGCGGAGCGGCTGCGCGAGCAGGCCCAGGAGTCCGTTGAGCAGGCGCAGAACGCCGCGCTGGACGACGCCGCGGGGATCCGCGCCCGCATGGAGCAGATGCAGGACGAGGCCGCCCGGCTGCGCGCCGAGGCCGAGGAGCTGCGGGCGCAGGCCTCGGCCGACGCCGAGAAGGTGCGCGGCGAGGCCCGCCGGCAGGCCGTGGTCCAGATAGAGGAGTCGGCCAAGAACGCCGAGGAGCTGCTGACCAAGGCCAAGGCCGACTCGGACGAGCTGCGCGCGGGCGCCGGCGTCGAGGTCGAGCGGCTGCGCACCGAGGCCAAGGAGCAGGTCGGGCAGATGCAGGCCCGGGCCGAGCAGATGCTCGGCCGAGCCCGTTCCGAGGCCGAGAAGCTGACCGTCGCGGCCGAGCAGCAGCACCGCGACGCGGTCGCCGCCGCCAAGGCCGCGGCCGCCGAGAACCGGGCCGCCGCCGAGCGGGAGACCGCCGAACTGCGGCGCGAGGCAACCGAGTTCGACCAGCGGGTGCGGGCCGAGGCGCAGGCCGAGGCGACCGCCCTGCAGACCGAGGCACAGGCCGCAGCCGAAGCCAGGGAGGCCGAGTCGCGGGCCGCCGCCGAGGCACTGACCGCTCAGGCGCAGGCCGCCGCCGACGCGCTGCGCGCCGACGCCGAGGCGACCGCGAACGCACTGCGCGAGGAGAGCCGGCGGGCCGCCGAGGAGGCCGCCGCCGCCCTGCTGCGCGAGCGCGAGGAGGTCGCCGAGCAGCTGCGGGCCGCTCAGGCCGCCCGTGAGGCCGCCCGGATCGCCTCGACCGAACTGACCGAGCGCACCGCCGCCGAGACCCAGGCGCTGCGCGAGAGCACCGAGGCGCAGACCGCCCGGGTGCGCGCCGAGGCCGAGGCCGAGGCGCTGGCGCTGCGGACCCAGGCCGCCGAGCAGCTGGAGCTGGCCGACGCGGCGGCCGAGGCCGCCCGTAGCGAGGCCGAGGCCGAGGCGCTGGCGCTGCGCACCGAGGCGCAGACCGCGGCCCGCACGCTGACGGCCGAGGCCCAAGCCGCGGCCGACGAGCTGACCGCCCGTACCCAGGCCGCCACCGAGCAGCTCACCGCCGAAGCCCAGGCCGCCGCGCAGTCGCTCACCGCCGAGGCGCAGAGCGCCGCCGCCGAGCTGACCGCCCGGACCCGGGCCGCCGCCGAGAGCGCGATCGACCAGGCCCAGGCCGCTGCCGACAGCGTCACCGCCGAGGCCGAGGCCGCCGCCCAGGCGCTGGCCGCCGAGGCCGCCCGGGAGGCCGCCGAGCTGCGCAGCGCGGCGGCCCAGGAGCGCGCCGCCGCCACCGAGGAGGCCGCCCGGCTCAGCGCCGAGGCCGCCGAGCAGCTGGAACAGGCCCGCCTTGAGGCGGCCGGCCTCACCGCCGCCGCCACCGCCCGCGCCACCGAGCTGGTCGCCACCGCCGAGGACGAGTCCGCCGCCGTCCGCCAGTCGGTGGCCGGCATGCACGAGAGCGCCTCCCAGCAGGTCGCCGACCTGATCGCGCGCACCGAGCGGGAGACCGCCGACGCCCGCGAGCTGGCCGAGCTGGAGCTGGCCGAACTGCGCGACACCGCCGCCCGGGAGAGCGCCCAGCTTCGTGCCGAGGCCGAGGCCGAGGCGGCCCGGGTGCAGGCCGAGGCGCAGGAGTTCGACGCGCAGCTGCGTGCCGAGGCCGAGCGGGACACCACCGAGCTGCGCGAGCGCACCACCGCCGAGGCCGAGGCCGAGCGCGAGGCCGCGTCCGCGGCCGCCGCCCGGACGGCCGCGGAGGCCGAGGCGTACGCCGCCCAGCTGCAGAGCGAGGCCGAGGAGCACTCCGAGCGGCTGCGCGCCGCGAGCGAGGAGTTCGCCGCCCGGACCCGCGCCGAGGCCGAGGCCGAGTCGGCCCGTCTGCACGGCGAGGCCCAGGAGTACGACGCGCAGCTGCGCACCGAGGCCAACGCCGAACGCCGGCAGGCCGAGGAGGACGCCCGCCGGCACCGCGCCGAGGCCGAGGCACAGGCCGCCCGCACGCTGGCCGAGGCCGAGGCACAGGCCGCCCGCACGCTGGCCGAGGCCGAGGAGCGCAGCGCCGCCGCGGTCGCCGAGGCGGAGCGCTACGCGGCCCGACTGCGCACCGAGGCCGAGGAGTTCGCGTCCGCGACGCGCACCCTCGCGGAGGAGTACGAGGTCGCCACCCGGGCCCGGGCCGACGCCTACGACGTGGGCACCCGCGAGCAGGCCGAGCAGTACGACTCGGCGACCCGCGCGCAGGCCCAGTCCGTCCTGGAGAAGGCCTTCGCCGACGCCGAGGCGCTCGGCGAGGAGTCCCAGAGCACCGCGCTGGCCACCACCGCCGCCGCCGAGGAGCAGGCCGACGCCATGGTGGCCGCCGCCCGCAAGGAGGCGGACCGCCTGGTCGCGGCCGGCGAGGCGGCCGGGCAGGCCGAGGTGGAGCGCTCGCGCGCGGACGCCGACGCGATGCTCTCCGAGGCCCGCCGGGACTCCACCGCGATCCGCGAGCGTGCCGAGGAGCTGCGCGAGCGCACCGACGCCGAGATCGAGGCGCTGCACGAGCGGGCCCGCAAGGAGAACGCGCAGGCCATGAAGTCGGCCGGCGAGCGGGTGGACGCCCTGGTGACGGCCGCTCAGGAGCAGCTGACCGAGGCCGAGGAGCAGGCCCTGACGGCCGTCGTCGAGGCCGAGGAGCTGGCCGCCTCGCTGGTCGCGGCCGCCGAGGAGCGGGCCGCCGAGCTGACGTCCGAGGCGTCGGCGGAGGCCAGCAAGGTCCGGATCGCCGCCGTCCGCAAGGCCGAGGGCCTGCTGAAGGAGGCGGACCAGAAGCTCGCCGACTCCACGGCCAAGGCCGAGCAGAAGCTCGTCGACGCCACCGCCGAGGCCGAGCAGCTGCGCACCGAGGCCGAGGCCCGGCTCAAGGCCGCGCGCGAGGAGGCCGAGGAGCAGATCGAGGCGGCCTCGACGGAGGCGGCCAAGCGGCTGCGCTCCGCCGCCGAGGACGCCGACGAGCAGCTGCGCTCGGCCGCCGAGGAGGCCGAGCGCCTGCGGTCCGAGGCCAAGGCCGAGGCGCAGCGGGTGACCGACGACGGCCGGCGCGAGCTGGACGAACTCGTGCGCCGGCGCAAGGACATCAACACCGAGATTTCCCGGGTGCAGGACGTGCTCTCCGCACTGGAGGCGTTCGAGGCACCGTCACCGGTCCAGCAGACGGCCGCTCGTGAGACGAGCGGCGGGTCCGGTGGGTCAGGCGGGGGCAGCGGGGGCAAGAACAACGGGGGCTCGAAGGCGGGCGCAGGAGTGGGCGCCCCTCGTTCGGGTGGCGGCAGGTCGGGAGGGACACCACCCGATTGAGCGGACATTGTCCGTCCGCCATAGGCTTTTTGCCGAAGACACTCCGGTAACGTGTCAGGATTCCCTCAACCACCTCAGCGGTTTGACGACAGGAAGCCCAGAACCCCATGAGCGACAGTCACTCCCCTCACGGCTTCGACCTGGTGCGCCGTGGGTACGAGCGTGCCCAGGTAGACGAGCGGATCACCAAGCTGGTGGCCGACCGTGACAGCGCGTTGACCAGGATCGGCGCGCTGGAGAAGCGCATCGAGGAGCTCCACCTGGAGACGCAGAGCGCGCAGGCCGCGGTCAGCGACGCCGAGCCCTCGTACGCCGGTCTCGGTGCCCGGGTCGAGAAGATCCTGCGCCTGGCTGAGGAGGAGGCGAAGGACCTGCGTGAGGAGGCCCACCGCGCCGCCGAGCAGCACCGCGAGCTGGCCGAGGCGGCCGCCCAGCAGGTCCGTTCCGAGGCGGAGAACTACGCCAAGGACCGCAAGGCGAAGGCCGAGGACGAGGGTCTGCGGATCGTCGACAAGGCCAAGAGCGACAGCGCCCAGCTGCGCAACGAGGCCAACAAGGACGCTCAGAACAAGCGCGAGGAGGCGGACGCCCTCTTCGAGGAGACCCGCACCAAGGCCGCCCAGGCCGCGCTGGAGTTCGAGACCAACCTGGCCAAGCGCCGCGAGCAGTCCGAGCGCGACCTGGCGGCCCGTCAGGCCAAGGCCGAGAAGCGCCTGGCCGAGATCGAGCACCGCGCCGAGCAGCTCCGCCTGGAGGCCGAGAAGCTGCGCACCGACGCCGAGCGCCGCGCCCGTCAGACGGTGGAGACGGCCCAGCGCCAGTCCGAGGACATCGTGGCCGACGCCAACGCCAAGGCCGACCGGATCCGCAGCGAGTCCGAGCGCGAGCTGGCGGCGCTCACCAACCGCCGCGACAGCATCAACGCCCAGCTGACCAACGTGCGCGAGATGCTCGCCACGCTGACCGGCGCGGCCGTGGCCGCCGCCTCGCTGCCGACGGACGACGCCCTGGGCGTCCCCGCCCAGCAGTCGCGCTGACGCATCGCTGACGGGCCCCCACCGACTCGGTGGGGGCCCGTTCGCGTTCTTCCGGTCAGACCCGGCGCAGCAGTTCCCGCACGGCCGTGTTGAACGCCTCCGGGGCCTCCAGGGCGCTGAGGTGGCCGACGCCCTCGATCACCGTCAGCCGTGCGTCCGGCAGCGCCTGCGCCATCGCCCGCGCGTCGGCCGGCGGGGTCAGCGCGTCCTGCGCGCCCACCAGCACCGCCGCCGGGACCCGCAGCCCGGCCAGCACGTCGAAGGAGTCCGGGCGGGCCGCCATCGCCCGCTGCGCCCAGGCCACACCGGCGGGCGTGGCCGCCGCGATCAGCGCGCGCACCGCCGCGACCAGCTCCGGCGCGGCTGCCGGGCCGAGCAGCGTGGTCTCCAGCTTCTCCTCCGCCAGCAGCCGCACGCTGTCCCGGGCCAGCACCGCCGCGGCGATCCGCTCCCGGTTGGCACGCGCCGCCTCGGTGTCGGCGCTCGCCTTGGTGTCCGCCAGCAGCAGCCCGGACAGCCGGCCGGGGTGGCGGCGGGCGAAGGCCATCGCGACGTAGCCGCCCATCGAGAGCCCGCCGACCACCGCCCGGTCGATCCCCGCGCTGTCCAGCAGCCGGGCGACGCCGTCGGCCAGCAGGTCGAGCGAGGGGGCGTCCGGTAGGGGCGCGGCCGCTCCGAAGCCGGGGAGGTCGGGGGCCAGCACCCGGGCCGCGGAGCCGTCCGGTCCCGGCAGTGCGTCGAGCTGGGCCTGCCACATCCGGGCCGACAGGGGGAAGGCATGGAGCAGGACCAGCGCGCTGGGCTCAGTCATGACTCCACCGTAGAGGGCGACACCTTGACGGTGCACAGGCCGCGCCCGGTCGCCTGATCTGTCCTAACCTGACGAAGAGTGAGCGACAGGGAGCAGCGATGATCGAACTGCACGAGCTGACCAAGCGGTACGGGGACAAGACCGCGGTGGACGGTCTGAGCTTTCAGGTTCCTCAGGGGGTCGTCACCGGCTTTCTGGGACCCAACGGCGCCGGCAAGTCCACCACGATGCGGATGATCCTCGACCTCGACCGGCCCACCAGCGGCCGGGTGACCATCGACGGCAAGCACTACGGGCAGCTCAGCGAGCCGCTCAAGTACATCGGGGCGCTGCTGGAGGCCCAGGCGGTGCACCCCGGGCGGACCGCCTACAACCACCTGCTCTGGCTGGCCCAGAGCAACCGGATCCCGATCCGCCGGGTCGACGAGGTGCTCGCCCTGGTGGGCCTGACCGAGGTGGCCCGCAAGCGCGCCCGAGGCTTCTCGCTCGGCATGGGGCAGCGGCTCGGCATCGCCTCGGCGCTGCTCGGCGACCCGGAGATCCTGATGTTCGACGAGCCGGTCAACGGGCTCGACCCCGAGGGCATCCTGTGGATCCGCAACCTGATGAAGCGGCTGGCCGCCGAGGGCCGTACCGTCTTCGTCTCCTCGCACCTGATGAGCGAGATGGCGCTGACCGCCGAGCACCTGGTGGTGATCGGCCGCGGCAAACTGCTCGCCGACCTGTCGATGGCCGAGTTCATCGCGCAGAACTCCCGTTCCGCGGTGCGGATCCGCACCCCGCACCCGGAGCAGCTGCTGGACGCGCTGGCCACGCAGTCGATCACCGCCGAGGCCGGCCCGGAGGGCAGCTACGAGGTGGTCGACGGCGACCTCGTCAAGATCGGCGAGCTGGCCGCCGCGAGCGGCATCACGCTGCACGAGCTGAGCCCGCAGCGCGCCTCGCTGGAGGAGGCGTTCATGCAGATGACGGCCGACTCGGTCGAGTACCACGCGGGCGACGCACTGAACGGCGGCGTCACGGACGCGGCGGGCGCCGCCGGGGCCTGGGGAGCGGGCTGGCAGCCGCCGGCCGGCAAGCGGCAGAAGAAGCAGAAGGGTGCGAACTGAGATGGGCTCATTCCCCGCGATCCTGCAGTCCGAATGGACCAAGATCCGCACGGTCCGGTCCACCGTGTGGACCCTGCTGCTGACCTTCGTGGTGACGGTCGGCCTCGGCGCGCTGATCTCGCTGCTCACCAAGAACAACTTCGCCGACTTCACCAAGAACGAGACCACCCCCTTCGACGCCACCACCACCAGCTTCGCGGGCATCGGACTCGGCGAGATCGCGATGATCGTCTTCGGCGTGCTGGCGGTCGGCAACGAGTACAGCAGCGGGATGATCCGGGTCTCGCTGGCCGCCGTGCCGCAGCGCGGCACGCTGCTGACCGCCAAGTCCCTGGTGATCGGCGCGCTGGCGCTGCTGATCTCGGTGCTGACGGCCTTCGTCACGTTCTTCCTCGGCCAGGCGCTGCTGGGCGACCACCACACCACGCTGGGCGCGCCGAACGTGCTGCGCGCGGTGTTCGGCGCGGCGGTCTACCTGACCATGCTCTGCCTGTTCTCCGCGGGCGTGACGGCGATGCTGCACAACCAGACGCTCGCGCTCGGCGTGCTGGTGCCGTTCTTCTTCCTGCTCTCGCCGATCCTGTCGGCGGTGCCCAAGGTGAAGAACGTGGCGCACTACTTCCCGGACTACGCGGGGAAGCAGATGCTGACGGTCTTCCCCACCCCGAGCGAACCGTACGGCTGGGTGGCCGGGTTCTTCATCTGCGGCGCCTGGACGCTGGCGGCGCTGCTCGGCGGGGCCGCGGTGCTCAAGCGGCACGACGCCTGACAGCTCGCAGGATCCGCGGGGCCCCGAGTCAGAGCAGGTGCAGACACCGGCTCTCAGTACTTCGGGGCCCCGCGGCCGCGCTGGATCGCGGAGCTGCGCCGCTCGCGCGCGCCCCAGCAGGCCCGGTGCCAGTGCCGCCGGTCCTCCACGCCCGCGCCGTACGAGGGCCAGGCGACCACGTGGCCCACGCCCGGCGGGATCTCCTGGTCG
Source organism: Kitasatospora sp. MAA4 (assembly GCF_029893355.1). Taxonomy (GTDB): domain Bacteria; phylum Actinomycetota; class Actinomycetes; order Streptomycetales; family Streptomycetaceae; genus Kitasatospora. The sequence goes on along the minus strand of NZ_JARZAI010000007.1, from coordinate 158,416 downwards.
CAGCCCGGGCAGCGGTAGAAGCGGCCGGCCGTCCCGGCGACCGTCTGCACCACCCACTCCTCGCCCTGGTAGCTCTCGGTGCGCCGCAGCGAGCCACCCAGCGGTGCCGACGGCTCGGCGCCCTGATCGGCACTGCTGATCCGGTTGCGACGGGGAGACACGGTGTTCACCTCTCGGCGGGTTGAGCAGTTCGGCATCCAGAGTACGGGCCCGGCCCTTCGACCTGACCCCGCTACAAGTCCTCTACCATGCCTGGGCAGAATGCCCCGGCGTTTTGCGGCAGAACCACCCCTTTCCCCGCGAAATTCGGGGATTCGCGTGCCATTGGCACATGACATGGGTTAGTCACGTGGTGACAAGGCGGGGCTCGCACAGCCTGCGCGCACCCGAGGAGGACTTCCCGTGACCAAGACCAGCACCAGCGCCCGCGTCGACGCCGCCGCCCGGCCGCCCCTGCGCGCGGCCGGTCCTGCGCCGTCCGGGGCGGCGCTTCCGCCAAGGGTCCCGGCCGCGGTCCACCCGGCGGCGCTGCCGACCGTCGAGCGCGGCGGCAGCCACCCGGCGGCCGTCGACGCCATTCGGGTCGGCGCCTTCCTGCTCTCCGCGCAGTTCCCCGGCCAGACCCACGCGGACGCGCTGGAACGGACCGTGGACGCCACGACGGCTGCGGAGCGGGCCGGTCTCGAGGCGGTCTGGCTGGCCGAGCACCACTTCGTCCCGTACGGGGTCTGCCCGAACGCCGCCACGCTGGCCGCGCTGCTGCTCGGGCGCACCCGGCGGATCCGGCTGGGTACCGCGGTCAGCGTGCTGTCCACCACGCACCCGGTGTCGCTGGGCGAGCAGGCGGCGCTGCTGCACCTGACCTCCGGCGGACGCTTCACGCTGGGGGTCGGCCGCGGCGGGCCGTGGATCGACCTGGCGGTCTTCGGCGGCGGGATCGCCGCGTACGAGGAGGGCTTCGCCGAGCGTCTGGACCTGCTGCTGCGCTGGCTGCGCGACTCCCGGGTCCGGGCTGACGGGCCGCAGTTCAGCTTCCCCGAGGTCGCCGTGGTACCCCGGGCCAACGAGCCCGCCCGGCACCCGGGCCCCGAACTCTTGGACTGGCTCGGCCTGGAGCACGACCGTACGGCCTCCCGGTTCCCGCGCCAGCGAACCGAGGTCGGGCGCAGCGCGCCCGGCGTGCCGTCCGGGCCGCCGATGGTGGTCGCCTGCACCTCGCCGGCCAGCGTCAAACTGGCGGCCGAGCGCGGGCTGCCGATGCTGCTCGGCATGCACTCGGGGGACGACGACAAGCAGCAGATGCTGGCCGCCTACCGGACGGCCTGGCGGGCGGCCGGGCGCGGCGAGGAGCGGCTGGTCCAGGTGGAACGCGAGCACGTGGCGGCCGGCGTCGGCCAGGTCGCCGACCGGGGGCCGGCGGCGCGGGCCACGCTGCTGCGCGCGATGCCCGAGTGGTTCGAGTACGGGCTCGGCGCTCACCGCACGGTGGACGGCCGGGAGCGCAAGATGCGCGACCCGTACGCGTACACCGAACTGCTCTGCGACCTGCACGCGGTGGGCACCCCGCGGCAGTGCGCGGACCGCCTGCTGGCCACCGCCGAGCGCACCGGGATCCGGCGCTTCGCGCTGCTCGCCGAGGGGTCGGGCAACCGCGAGGCCACCCTCGACAACATCGCCCGGCTCGGGGCCGAGGTGCTGCCCCAACTGACCTGAGGCTGCTGCCTGTGGTCGGCCCCGGCCAGCGGGGCCGACCGCAGGACGGCTCAACAGTCGCGCAGTTCCTCGGACTGGTTGAGCAGTTGGGCACGGACGGAGGTGAAGCGCTGGTAGCGCTCCTCGGTGGTGTCGTCCGCCGGGGCGAAAACCGCCACCCGGTGGCAGTTCTGGAAGGCCAGCCGCACGCCGAAGTGCCGCTGCAGGGCCCCCCGGATCGCGTCGCTCGCCAGGGCGCGCAACAGCTGGCCGCGCGCCTGCTCACTGGGCGGCGGCACGTGGTTGTCGGCGAAGCCGGTGCCGTCGACCCCCATCTGGGCCACCAGCGAACTGATCAGGTCCCAGGCGTAGGGCAGGGACTCACGGACGCAGTCGACGAACTCCCGCTCGTCGACGTCGCCTCGCTCGGCCTTCTCCAATAGGGCCGGTGAGACGTCGAGCGACATGGGTTCTCCTCTCGCGGTCCACCCGTGCGGGTCCGCCCGGATGGTCGTGCGTTGGTGCGGATGGTGCCGTGTCGAACAAGGTCGTGCCGTGACGTGACGTGGTGCTGGGTCGAACTTGGCGGTCGGGCCTGCCGGTCGGACCCGGCAAGGGACGCAGGCGCCGCACGGCGACCCCGGCGCCGCTCGACCAGAGTGGCAGCCCCGCCTCAGCAGGGCGGCCAAATGCTGCTATTCCCACTGAAATCGCCGCATGCGCAGTCAGATTGGCCGGAACCAGTCGAACCGTTCATCGCGAATCTCCATCCCCGTTGACTACCGCAGTAGCCCCCAAACGTCACCCAACGTAGCGGTCCGTGCGCGCAGGCGCCAGACTGCGGGAGTGGGCGACTCCCGGGTTCCCATACTTCGCCGCTCTCCGCGCCCGGGCGCACCTCCGGCGGCGACTCGCAGCAATTGGCCTCGCCGGGAGCGCCGGCCCGACCGTGCGTCTCCCCCCGCGGGCCCTGGACGCCGGGAATCTCGCCTCGGGACTGCCGTGCGCTGCGCATGCCAACCCACCAGCTGTCCGTGTCCACTCACCTTCCGTGACCGGGCTCGGACGGCCTCCGCGAGCGCCTAGGCTTGCCCCCATGCGCCTCGTCATCGCCCGTTGTTCAGTCGACTACGCCGGTCGGCTCTCCGCCCACCTTCCGTCCGCCACCAGGCTCATCCTGGTGAAGGCCGACGGAAGCGTCAGCATCCATGCCGACGACCGTGCCTACAAGCCACTCAACTGGATGTCGCCGCCCTGCACCCTCAAGCAGGCCGACGGCACCTGGACCGTCGAGAACAAGGCCGGTGAGAAGCTGATCATCACGCTGGAGGAGGTGCTGCACGACTCCTCGCACGAGCTCGGCGTCGACCCCGGCCTGATCAAGGACGGCGTCGAGGCGCACCTCCAGGAGCTGCTCGCCGACCGGATGGAGGTGCTGGGCACCGGCTGGTCGCTGGTCCGCCGCGAATACCCCACCCCCATCGGCCCGGTGGACATCCTGTGCCGGGACGCCGACGGCGGCACCGTCGCGGTCGAGATCAAGCGCCGCGGTGAGATCGACGGCGTCGAGCAGCTCACCCGCTACCTCGAACTCCTCAACCGCGACCCGCTGCTCGCCCCGGTGAAGGGCGTCTTCGCCGCCCAGGAGATCAAGCCGCAGGCCCGCGTACTGGCCACGGACCGCGGCATCGGCTGCCTCGTGCTGGACTACGACGAGCTGCGCGGCATCGACGGGGACAAGCTCAAGCTGTTCTAGGACGACACCGACGAAGACGGCGGCGTCGTGCTGGGCGCCGAGGTCGTCGGGGCAGGCGGCGTCGACGGGGGCGTAGTGGAGGGCGACGGGGGCGTGCTCGCCGGGCTCGCGCTGGTCGGCGCCGGGGTGGCGCTGGTGTGGGTCGGGGCCGGCGCGCTGGAGGTCCGGCCGGGCGCGGGCGGGTTGTCGGTGGTCGGCACGTCCGTCGGCGCACCGCTGCTGCTGGGCGCGCTGGTGTGCCGGGCCGGACCGCGCGTCGTGCTGCCGCTGGCGCTGGGACTCGCGCTCGCCGAGGCACTGACACTCGCGCTGCCGCTCGCGCCCGCGCTCGTCGCGGCGGACGTGGCGGAGCTGAGCCCACCCGAGGGGCTGCCGCTGCCGCCGAGCCCCGCGCCGCCGGTCAGGCCGGTGCCGTCCGAGGAGCCGTTCGGCCGGACGCCGGAGGTCCCGCTCCCGTCCGGGCCCGCCACGCTCAGCCCGACCGCGGTGCCCAGCACGCCGAGCGCCAGCAGCCCGCCCGAGGCCAGCAGCAGGCTCTTCCGCGACCAGCCGCGCACCGCGCTCACCGGCACCCGCGCCGAGCGCAGCGAGCGCTGCGCCAGCACCCGGATGACGGGACGCCGGATCAGCTGGGTCTCGGCCTCCAGGGCGGCCGGCGGGCGCGCCTCGTCCTGCAGCAGCGTCAGCAGCCGCCGGGTGGCGGCCGCGCCGCGCACGTCCGCCAGCTCGGTCCGCAGCGCCCAGGCGGCCTGCAGCGCGATCTGGGCCCGCTCCGGCTCGCCGACGCAGAGCCAGTGCACGCCCGACTCGTGCTGGAACCAGGCCTCCTCACGCCGCTGACCGGCCTGCCGGGCCACCGCGAGGCCCAGCTCCAGCACCTGCCGCCAGGCGCCCCAGCGCAGCGTCAGCGCCAGCGCGGGAGCCGCCGCCCGCGCCAGTCGCAGCACCGCCTCCGTCCGGCCCGCGGCGCGGTCGGCCTCCAGCGCGCCGACCACCACCTCGGCCTCGGCGGCGATCTGCGCGGTGGTCACCGAGCCGTGGCCGACCCACCAGGAGAAGTGCCGGGCCGCGCCGTGCACGCTGTCCAGCGGCGGCCACTGGGGTGCCAGCGCCTCCAACACGCCGACGGTGAGCCGGTGGTGACCGCCGATCGACTCCGCGAGCCCGCGGTCGGCCAACTCCCGCAGGGCGCTCTCGCCGTGGTCGACCTCGATCAGGGCCGGCAGGTGCGGCGCCGTCGGAGACTCGCCACCGAGGGCCAGCGAGAGCCGTAGAACGGCCTGTGCGGGCTCGCTGAGCCCCTCGGCCAACCGGGAGGCCGGAGCGGCGCTCTCGGCCAGCGAGGGCAGCGGCAGAGCCGCTCGCAGCTCGCCCTCCCGGACGGCCGGGTCGGCGTCGGCGGGGCCGTCCTCCGGACGACCGAAGACGCTGTGCTGGTCCTCCTCCGCCGCGATCAGCGCGTCCACCTCGATGTCGCGCTGCCGCAGCAGGGCCGCGGCCTGCACGAAGCGCAGCGGCAGGCCCTCCGACTCGAACCAGAGGTCGACCGCCCAGGCGCGCTCGGCGTCGTCCAGCGGCCGGCCCGCCAGTCGCGCGGTGAGCGCGAGGCAGGCGGTACGGGAGAGGCCGCCGACCCGGTGGTCCTCCAGCCGGGAGCCGACCGGCAGCACGCCTCCGGAGCCGGCCGCCACGGATATCAGGAAGGCGCACTCCGGTGCGGTGGCCAGCAGCTCCTCCAGCTCGGCACCGTCCGGCTGCACCTCGTCGATCACCACGACGGCGCCCACCTGGGCGAGCAGGGAGGGCAGTTGCTCCCGGTCGGGCCGGAAGCCCGGGGCGCGGTGGGTGGCCGCGAAGAGGTCCTGGAGCAGGTCGCCCGCGGTCCTGCGGTGGCCGCAGAGCTGGACGACACCGTGCGGCGCGATGTCGCCCGCGCTCTCGACCACGGCCGAGAGCAGTGCACTGCAACCAGAGCCCTGCTCTCCCACCAGCCGGACCGAGCGTCCCTCGGCGAGCTTGCCGAGCAGTTGGGCGACCTCCGCCTCACGGTCGAGCAGCGGCAGATCGCCGGGTCCGGCGCCGAGCGCCAGCGGCCCAACCGCCGGGCTCGGGCCCGGGCCCAGCGCGGTGCGGCCGCCCTGGCGCTGCGTGTCACCCGCCAACAGCTGGACCGCGGGCCGCTGTTCGGGCGGGCACGGCTGGACGTCCGACCCGTCCGGGCCGCCGACGGTCACCAGGTGGCGCCCGGAGACCAGCGTCCCCGCTCGCACGCGCAGGTTCTCCTGACTGAAATCACCGGATGGCTGTGCCACGATTCGCTCCGCCTGTGCTCCACCGCGCGACCGCAGGCCGCCGGGCTGCTTGACCGACCGGACCGCGGGCACAGGTGTGCGCTCGACGGCCGCTGGAGGCAGACTCTCGCACACTCATGCCCCACTGTGCAGCCGCGGTCTCCCGCGAGCGCCGGATCGGGAACTCAGTGCGACGGTGCCACCACGGACTGCACGGCCACGGACTGCGCCACGGAGGCCGCCGCGCCGGACAGCGTCGCGCCCAGCGGCTCGGCGACCACTCCCTCGACGGCCAGGATCCGATGCAGCCGGGTGGCCACCAGCAGCCGCTGCAACTGCGGCGGGACGGAACGCAGCACCAGCCGCCGCCCCAGCCGCCCGGCCCGCCGGTGCGTCCCCATGATCACGCCGAGCCCGGTGGCGTCCCAGAACTCCAGGCCGACCAGGTCCAGCACCAGGTCACCGGCACCGCCGTCGACCGCCTGGTGCAGCCGGGCCCGCGCGTCGGCGGCGGTCCGGACGTCCAGCCGGCCCTCGACGGCCAGGACCGTGTACGCGCCGGGGTGCCCGCCCCCGTGCCCGCCCGTGCAGGGCCGGATCTCAAAGATGCGCACGCAGTCCTCCTCCACGGGTCGTCGGGACCTCATCACCTCATCGCCCCTCAGGGCGGTTCGACAGGGCACCCCTTGCGGGCCGCCGGTCCCGGCGGACGGCTCCCCACCATCTGACGCCGGACCAGCGGCCCAGGTTGCTGCTCCCCCTCGGATCCGGAAGCAACTTCACTCGTCCGAGGGAATATACGCAGTACCCCTTGGCGCTCACGCTCGATTACCGCGCAAATCACCCATCTGCGACAGCGTCGTGAGCAAGCTCACCCGCAGCCGGGGTCAGCTGTAGGGGTAGAAACCCCGGCCGCTCTTACGACCCAGGTCACCGGCGGTGACCATGCGCGCCATCACCTCGGGAGCCGCGAACTTCTCGTCCTTGGTCTCCTCGTAGATGTTGTGCGCGGCGTGCAGCAGGATGTCGACGCCGGTCATGTCGGCGGTCTGCAGCGGACCCATCGGGTGGCCGAAACCGAGCCGGCAGGCGGTGTCGATGTCCTCGGCGCTGGCCACCCCGGACTCGTAGAGCTTCGCCGCCTCCACCACCAGCGCGGTGATCAGGCGGGTGGTGATGAAGCCGGCCACGTCGCGGTTGACCACGACCACCTCCTTGCCCACCCCCTCGGCGAAGGCGCGGGCGGTGGCGAGCGCCTCGTCGCTGGTCTTGTAGCCGCGCACCAGCTCGACCAGCTTCATCAGCGGCACCGGGGAGAAGAAGTGCACGCCGACCACGCTCTCCGGCCGCTCGGTGGCGGCGGCGATCCGGGTGATCGGGATGGCGGAGGTGTTGCTCGCCAGCACCGCGCCGTCCTTGGCGATCTTGTCGAGCTCCCGGAAGACGCCCTCCTTGACGTCCAGGCGCTCGAAGACCGCCTCGATCACCAGGTCGGCCCCGGCGACCGCGCCCAGGTCGGTGGTGGTGGTGATCCGGCCCAGCGCGGCGGTCGCCTCGTCAGCGGTCAGCCGGCCCTTGGAGACGAACTTCTCGTACGACGCCTTGATGCCGTCCAGCCCCCGCTGCAGCGCCTGCTCGGTGACGTCCCGCAGCACCACCGGGTGGCCGGCCTGGGCGGACACCTGGGCGATGCCCGCGCCCATGAGTCCGGCGCCGATCACGGCGATCTGCTGAGGCTGAGTGGGTACGTTGCTCATGGCTGCTCTCCCGGCATCCTGCTCCTGAGGCCGACTCAGGGCAGGGGTCACCCGCCGGAGCCGCGCCGCTCACGGCTCGGACTGTAGTGCCCCGGGCCGCCGCGCGGGACTACCCGCGGGTGTGATCTGCGTCGGGTGACGCGCCGGTTTGCGCCGCCGAAACAGGCGTACGGCCCCTAGCGGTTCTCGCCCGGCACCCAGAGCACGTCGCCCTGCTCCTTGTTGGCCGCGCGGGCCAGGATGAAGAGGAGGTCGGAGAGCCGGTTGAGGTACTTGGCGGTCAGCGGGTTGATGCTGTCCCCGTGCGCCTCGATCGCCGCCCAGGTAGACCGCTCCGCCCGGCGCACCACGGTGCAGGCCAGGTGCAGGTACGCGGCACCCGCGGTGCCGCCCGGGAGGATGAAGCTGCGCAGCTTCTCCAGCGTCTCCAGGTAGTGGTCGCAGTCGGCCTCGAGCCGGTCGATGTAGCTCTGCAGCACGCGCAGCGGCGGGTACTTGGGGTCCTCGACCACCGGGGTGGCGAGGTCCGCGCCGACGTCGAAGAGGTCGTTCTGAATCCGCGTCAGCACCGCGGAGACGTCCGCCGGCAGCGCCCCGGCCGCGATCGCGACCCCGATCGCCGCGTTGGCCTCGTTGCTGTCCGCGTAGGCGATCAGCCGGGGATCGGTCTTCGTCGTACGGCTCATGTCACCGAGCGCGGTGGTGCCGTCGTCGCCGGTACGGGTGTAGATGCGGGTGAGGTTGACCATGCGGTGCAGCCTACTCAGACCTCACGCGGCTTACCGGTGATGGAGACCCCGATCACAAACCCCTTCGCCGGCCCCTCGGAGATGGTGACCTCGGTGCCGTAGGGGACCCGGACGGAGGCCTCGTAGACGGCCTTCTTGGGGACGGGCTTGGTGAGCACGGTGACGTGGCCGACGCCGTCGAAGTCGTCGATCATGACGTAGATGGGGATCCCGGCCCGTGCGTAGGCCCGGCGCTTGCGCTCCAGGTCCCGCTCACGCGCGGCGCGGCCCGGGGAGACCACCTCGGCGACCAGTTCGACACGGGTCGCGTCGATACCCAAACCGGTGGGGTCCGGAAAGTCGTCGACATCGTCGGGACCAACGAAGACATCCGGGATGAAGACCTTCTGGCCGTGCAACAGATTGCCATCCTGATATGCGGCGCTGCCGCTGTCGACCAGGAAGAGCACGAGTGCATCACGAAGCCTGTTGGCGGCCCTCAAGTGGCTACGACGTCCGGTAGGCGACACTTCGATGAGCTCCTCGACGATCTCAGCGTGGTAGCCCTCGGGGAGTTCGAGTGCGAGCCAGGCCTGCCACAGGACCTCGTCCAGGCTGGGCCCCTCGTCGAGGCCAAGGTCGAGCTCGGGTTCAGACGCGACAGCGGTCATCAAGAACACACCTCCTCCGTCCAGTGTGGGCGGCAGCACGGTTGGGCACAACCAACGCCGCACACGCTACGGAGGCGCAGTGCGTACGCGGAGGGGAATCAACACCCTCCACTCGAACGAGCGACCGCCGCTACGCGACGTTGACCATCCCCCACCCTCCGGGCGGGGGGACCCCCAACCTGAGGGTCTCGCCGCTACGCGACGTTGACTCTCTGTCCCGGCGGCGCGGCTTCCAGCCAGGCGAGGAAGCCGGTGAGGGCGTCGTCGCTCATCGCGAGTTCCAGGGGGGCGCCATTGTGGAGGCAGCGCAGGACGACCGAGCCGGAGAGGAGGGCGAGCTCCTCCTGGCCCTCGGGGTAGCGGCGGCCCAGGACCTCGATCTCGCGGCGCGGGAGGACCTTGCGCGGGCGGGGGGCGTAGGAGAAGACCCGGAACCACTCGATGTGGTCGCCGCTGTAGCGGCCGATACCAAAAACCCACCCCTTGCCGTCGGTCGCGGGGACCGGGGCGGAGGTGGGCTGTCCGTTCTCGTCGAGATCGGGGGTGGTGGAGGCGTCGGCCGGCATTTTGAGCCGGTAGCTGCAGTCGAACGTGCCGCCGACCCGCTGGATGATCCGGCGTCGCACCGCGAACGCCACCAGGCCGATCACCGCCAGGGCTACGACCGCGGCGCACACCACAAGGGCGAGGACCATGCTCACCGACCTCCTCGCTCACGCGCGCCGCACTCCCCGTCCGGCGAGCACCGCGTTCCCCGTTGCCGGTCAGTCGTATCGAACGACCGGTCTGTCCCTACCAACTGATACGACGGTCCCGGGGTCACGCTCGCGCGTCCCCGGGACCGTCCGACCCGGCAGCCGGGTCGTGATGCTTCGTTCAGGCGGCCTTGCGGCCCACCGCGACGAGGCGGACCTCGGCGCGGCGCTCGGCGTGCGCGTCGCTCTCGCTCTTGGCGAGCTCCAGCGCACGCTCCGCGCGGTTCACATCGATCTCGTCCGCGAGCTCGGCGATCTCCGCGAGCAGAGACACCTTGTTGTCGGCGAACGAGATGAAGCCACCGTGCACGGCCGCGATGACAGTGCCGCCATCGGTGGTGCGAATGGTGACCGGGCCGGACTCCAGCACGCTCAGCACCGGGGTGTGGCCCGGCATGATGCCGACGTCACCGGAAGCCGTACGGGCGACGACGATGGTGGCCGCACCGGACCACACCTTGCGGTCGGCTGCGACCAGCTCGACGTGCAGCTCAGCCAACGTGGGCTCCTAAGCTCTTGAAACCCCCGAGTAACTCGGCAGTTTCGGTAAGAATAACGGGCCCGCACCCCGGAGATGAAACCAAGAGCGCGGAGATGACCGGAATCACAGCCACCGTGCCACGAAGGGTGGCCCCCAGGGTTGGGGACCACCCCTCATGGTCGGTCGGACTGGTTCAGCCGGCCGGACTACTTCTTCGCCAGCTCCGCGGCGTTCTTCTCGAGGTCCTCGATGCCACCGCACATGAAGAAGGCCTGCTCCGGGACGGCGTCGTACTTGCCGTCCGCGATGCTGTTGAAGGCCTCGATCGTCTCGGACAGCGGCACGGTCGAACCCTCGACACCGGTGAACTGCTTCGCCACGTAGGTGTTCTGCGAGAGGAAGCGCTCGATCCGACGGGCACGGTGGACGGTGAGCTTGTCCTCCTCGCCCAGCTCGTCGATACCGAGGATCGCGATGATGTCCTGGAGGTCCTTGTACTTCTGCAGGATCCCCTTGATACGGATGGCCGTGTCGTAGTGGTCCTGCGCGATGTAGCGCGGGTCCAGGATGCGGGACGTCGAGTCCAGCGGGTCCACGGCCGGGTAGATGCCCTTCTCGGAGATCGGACGGGAGAGAACCGTCGTCGCGTCGAGGTGGGCGAAGGTGGTGGCCGGGGCCGGGTCGGTCAGGTCGTCCGCGGGGACGTAGATCGCCTGCATCGAGGTGATCGAGTGACCGCGGGTCGAGGTGATGCGCTCCTGCAGGAGGCCCATCTCGTCGGCCAGGTTCGGCTGGTAACCCACCGCGGAGGGCATCCGGCCGAGCAGGGTCGACACCTCGGAACCGGCCTGGGTGAACCGGAAGATGTTGTCGATGAAGAGCAGAACGTCCTGCTGCTCGACGTCACGGAAGTACTCCGCCATCGTCAGAGCGGACAGGGCGACGCGCAGGCGGGTGCCCGGCGGCTCGTCCATCTGGCCGAAGACCAGCGCGGTCTTGTCCAGAACGCCCGAGTCGACCATCTCGTGGATGAGGTCGTTGCCCTCACGAGTGCGCTCGCCGACACCGGCGAAGACCGACACACCACCGAAGTTCTCGGCGACGCGGTAGATCATCTCCTGGATGAGGACGGTCTTACCGACACCGGCGCCACCGAACAGGCCGATCTTGCCACCCTGGACGTACGGGGTGAGCAGGTCGATGACCTTGATGCCGGTCTCGAACATCTCGGTCTTCGACTCAAGGTCCTTGAACTCAGGAGCCTTGCGGTGGATCGGCCAGCGGACCTCGACCTGCTTGTCGAACTCGGCCTGGTCGGTGTTCAGCACCTCGCCGAGGGCGTTGAAGACCTTGCCCTTGGTGATCTGGCCGACCGGGACCTCGATGGCCTTGCCGGTGTCGCGCACCGGGGTGCCACGGACGACGCCGTCGGTCTGCTGCATCGAGATGCCGCGGACCAGGCCGTCGCCGAGGTGCTGGGCGACCTCGAGGGTGAGCGTCTTCGCGGCGCCGCCGTCGGTCGCAGCGACCTCGAGCTTCAGCGCGTTGTACATGTGCGGGATCGCGTCGACGGGGAACTCCACGTCGACGACCGGGCCGATGACCCGCGCGACGCGGCCCGTCGCCGTCTCAACAGTGGTGGTCATGTCTTATTCACTCCCCGCGTTAGCGTCGGCGAGGGCGTTGGCCCCACCGATGATCTCGCTGATTTCCTGGGTGATCTCGGCCTGTCGGGCCGAGTTGGCAAGCCGCTTGAGCGACTTGATGAGCTCTTCCGCGTTGTCGGTCGCGCTCTTCATCGCGCGCCGGCGTGCGGCGTGCTCCGAGGCGGCCGACTGCAGCAGCGCGTTGTAGATCCGGCTCTCGACGTAGCGCGGCAGGAGCGCGTCGAGGACGCCCTCCGCCGACGGCTCGAAGTCGTACAGCGGGAAGATCTCCGACTTCGCCGGGCGGTCGTCGCTGAGCTGGACCTCGTCCAGCTTCAGCGGCAGCAGCCGGGCGTCCACCGGGGTCTGAGTCAGCATGGACTCGAACCTGGTGGAGACGAGGTGGAGTTCGTCCACCCCGCCGTCGGCGGTCTCGGTCGTGAAGGCCTCGATGAGGTCGGCCGAGACAACCTTGGCGTCGCCGTACGTCGGCTGGTCCGAGAAGCCCGTCCACGACTTCGCAACCGGCAGGTTGCGGAAGCTGTAGTACGAGACGCCCTTGCGTCCGACGATGTACGTCACCACGTCCTTGCCCTCGGCCCGCAGTCGCTCGCTCAGAACGACCGCGGCCTTGATGGCGTTGGACGAGTAGCCGCCGGCCAGGCCGCGGTCCGCCGTGATCAGCAGGACTGCGGCGCGGGTGGCCGTCGGGTTCTCGGTGGTGAGCGGGTGCTTGGCGTTGGACCGGGTGGCCACCGCCGTCACCGCCCGCGTCAGCTCATCGGCGTACGGAGTGGAGGCGGCCACCGCGCGCTGCGCCTTGACGATGCGCGACGCGGAGATCATCTCCATCGCCTTGGTGATCTTCTTCGTCGCGGTGACAGAGCGGATCCGGCGCTTGTAGACCCGAAGCTGTGCTCCCATGGGTCGTTACGTCCTTTCCCTCGCTACCGGACTCAGGCCTGCTCGGAGAGCAGCTTGCCGTCGGCCGTCGTGAAGCCCAGCTTGAAGGCCTTGACCGCCGCGGTCAGCGCGTCGATCGTGCCGTCCTCCAGCTTGGAGGTCTCGACGATCGCGGACAGCAGGCCCTTGTGCTCGACCCGCAGGTGGTCCAGGAACTCACGCTCGAAGCGGCGGATGTCCGCGACCGGGACGTCGTCCAGCTTGCCGGTGGTGCCGGCCCAGATGGAGACGACCTGCTCCTCGACCGGGAACGGCTGGTACTGGCCCTGCTTGAGCAGCTCGACCATGCGCGCACCGCGCTCCAGCTGGGCCTTCGACGCGGCGTCCAGGTCGGAACCGAAGGCGGCGAACGCCTCCAGCTCGCGGTACTGGGCCAGGTCCAGGCGCAGACGGCCGGCGACCGACTTCATCGCCTTGATCTGGGCCGAGCCACCGACGCGGGAGACCGAGATACCGACGTTCACGGCCGGGCGGATGCCGGCGTTGAACAGGTCGGACTCCAGGAAGCACTGGCCGTCGGTGATCGAGATGACGTTGGTCGGGATGTACGCCGAGACGTCGTTCGCCTTGGTCTCGATGATCGGCAGACCGGTCATCGAGCCCGCGCCCAGCTCGTCGGAGAGCTTCGCGCAGCGCTCCAGCAGGCGGGAGTGCAGGTAGAAGACGTCACCCGGGTAGGCCTCGCGGCCCGGCGGACGGCGCAGCAGCAGCGACACGGAACGGTACGCCTCGGCCTGCTTCGACAGGTCGTCGAAGATGATGAGGACGTGCTTGCCGTCGTACATCCACTCCTGGCCGATGGCCGAACCGGTGTACGGGGCGAGGTACTTGAAGCCCGCGGGGTCGGAGGCGGGAGCAGCCACGATGGTGGTGTACTCCAGCGCGCCGGCCTCCTCCAGGGCGCCACGCACCGAGGCGATGGTGGAGCCCTTCTGGCCGATGGCGACGTAGATGCAGCGAACCTGCTTCTTCGGGTCGCCGGAGCGCCAGTTGTCACGCTGGTTGATGATCGTGTCGACAGCCACCGCGGTCTTGCCGGTCTGGCGGTCGCCGATGATCAGCTGACGCTGACCGCGGCCGATCGGGGTCATCGCGTCGATGGCCTTGATGCCGGTCTGCATCGGCTCGTGGACCGACTTGCGGACCATGACGCCGGGCGCCTGCAGCTCAAGGGCGCGACGGCCGCTGGAGGCGATGTCGCCCAGGCCGTCGATCGGGTTGCCCAGCGGGTCCACGACGCGGCCGAGGTAGCCCTCGCCGACCGGCACGGAGAGGACCTCGCCGGTGCGGTGCACCGTCTGACCCTCCTCGATGCCGCTGAACTCGCCGAGGATGACGACACCGATCTCGCGGGTGTCGAGGTTCAGCGCGAGGCCGAGGGTTCCGTCCTCGAACTTCAGCAGCTCGTTCGCCATGACCGAGGGCAGACCCTCGACCTTGGCGATGCCGTCCATGGCCTCAGTGACCGTGCCGACCTCTTCACGCGAGGCGGCGTCCGGCTGGTACGACTGGACGAAATCGGCCAGCGCGTCCCGGATCTCCTCCGGCCGGATCGTAAGCTCCGCCATCAGGCTTCCCTGCTCTCCTAGGTTGCGATCCTCGGCCCGCCCGTGGAGGGCCGCAAGTATTCGATCCTCGGCCGGTGCTGTTGGACCGGCCGTACGTATGTGCCGGCTGCCCCGCAGTGTGGGACCGGCGCCCGACCGAGGGTCGGATGTATCCAGCTCTCCGAGTCGGAGGGCCGAGGTGTGCTGGGCGCGAAGCTCAGCTTTCGAGGGCCTGGCGAGCACCCTCAAGGCGGCTCGACACGGTGCCGTCGATGATCTCGTCACCGATCTGCACCCGGACACCGCCGACGACCGAGGGGTCGACGTCGATGTTCAGGAGCACCGCGCGCCCGTACAGCCGGCTGAGCCCGCCCTCGAGGCGTGCCCGCTGGGTGTCGTTGAGCGGCACGGCGGTGGTGACCAGGGCCACCACACGGTCGCGGCGGTCCGCGGCGAGCTTGGAGTAGGACTCCAGGCCCTGGTCCAGGCTACGACCACGAGGCTTCGTGACCAGCGAGGTGACCAGCCGGACGGTGCCCGGCAGAGCCCGGCCGCCGAGCAGCTTCTTGATCAGCTCCGCCTTGGCGGCGGTGCCGGCCTTCGGCTCGGTCAGACCGGAGCGCAGCTCGTGCGAGCCGCTGATGACCCGACCGAAGCGGAACAGCTCGTCCTCGAGGTCGTCCAGCTTGCCGGCCTTGTCGGCGGCGATGACCTCGGCGTACGCGGACAGCTGCTCGACCGAGTCGACCAGGTCGCGCCCGCCGGACCAGCGGGACCGGACCAGGCCGGAGACCAGGTCGACGGTCTCGCCGGAGACCTGGCCGGCCAGCAGTGAGCCGGCCAGCTGGGCCTTGTCCTGGCCCGACCGAGAGGGGTCGGTCAGCACGCGGCGCAGCGAGACCTCACGGTCCAGCAGGTCCGTGACGGCGGTGAGTTCCTCGGCGAGCTTGGCCGCGTCCACCGAGGTGTTGTCGGTCAGGCTCTCGAGGTTCTCGCGACCGGCGGCCAGGGCCTCACGGCTGGCGCCGATCACTTCGACGCACCCTGGGCAACGGCGGCCTTGGCCTCCAGGTCGTCCAGGAAGCGGTCGATCACACCGCTCTGCCGGGCGGAGTCCTCCAGGGACTCACCCACGATGCGGGAGGCCAGCTGCGAAGCGAGCGACCCAACGTCCTGGCGCAGGGCGGCAGTCGCCTGCTTCTTGTCGGCCTCGATCTGGGCGTGGCCGGCCGCGACGATGGCCTCGCGCTGACGCTGGCCCTCCTCGCGCATCTCGACGATCAGGGCAGCGCCCTGCTCGCGGGAGTGCTCGGTGATCCGAGCAGCCTCGTGACGCGCCTCGGAGAGCTCGGCGCGGTACTGCTCAAGCAGGGCCTGAGCCTCGGCCTGAGCGGCCTCGGCACGCTCCATGCCGCCCTCGATCAGGTCCCGGCGCTCCGCCAGCACCTTCTCGATGCTGGGGAGGAGCTTCTTGCCGAGCAGACCGAAGACCACGAAGAAGCAGATCAGGCCGATGATGAGCTCAGGCGTCTTGGGCACCAGCGGATTGAAGTCCGCTGCTGCCAGCTGAAGCGCGATCGACATATCTGGACCTTCCGTCCGGTAGGACTACGGCAGGATTACTTGTTGCCGAAGACGAACGGCATCACGATGCCGATGAGCGCGAGCGCCTCGGTCAGCGCGAAACCGATGAACATGTTGGAGCGGATCAGGCCGGCGGCCTCGGGCTGACGGGCCATCGCCTGGACACCGTTGCCGAAGATCAGACCAACACCGATGCCGGGGCCGATCGCGGCGAGACCGTAGCCGATGGAGGCGACGGAGCCGTAGACATTGCCCGTAGCGAGGATGCTCATTGCAGTTGTCCTTTGCAGGGTGGTGTTCCGGTGGTGATTGGCCACCGGGCAAGCGGGGTGCTTCGGGAGTGGTTTGTGGGGGCCGTTGCCGGCCCTGGCTCAGTGCGACTCTTCGAGGGCACCGGCGATGTAGCTGCTGGCCAGCATCACCAGGATGTAGGCCTGCAGGAACTGGACCAGGAGCTCGAACGCGGTCAGACCCAGGGTCACCGTGAAGGACGTGGTGGCGTACAGCGCACCGAGGCTCGGGCTCAGCAGGTACCAGGAGGCGATGGAGAACATCACGATCAGCAGGTGGCCGGCGAACATGTTCGCGAAGGCTCGGACCGCGAGCGTGAAGGGGCGCACGAAGATGTTCGAGAAGAACTCGATCGGCACCAGGATGAACATGACCCAGCCGGGGATGCCCGACGGCCAGCAGAGGTTCTTCAGTCCGCCGACGAAGCCGTGCTTCTTGAACGTCAGCGTCATGTACGTGATCCACACGACGGCCGCCAGGCCCGCCGGGTACGCGATCACCGCGGTCACCGGGAACTGGGCGAACGGGATCACCGACATGATGTTCATGATCCAGACGAAGAAGAACATCGAGACCATCATCGGGACGTACTTCTCGCCCTTCTTGCCGATGGTGTCGAGCACGATGCTTCGCTTGACGAAGTCGTACCCGATCTCACCGACCAGCTGGAGCTTGCCCGGGAGGACCTTCGGCTTCGCGAAGGCGACCCAGAAGAAGACGATCACCAACAGCGCGGCCACCATCGACAGCAGCATCGGCTTGTTGAAGCCGACGCCGGCGACCGTGAAGATCGGGTTGAACTGGAACTCGTTCAGGCCGGGGGCCGGGAAACCGCAGCCTGCGTCGAACAGGTGGCAGCTGCCGGAGGCAAGATGCTGCGTGAGCTGGTCAGCACTCACCACGGACTCCTTCGTCGTGACGCATGGTTACGGCAACCTCGGTGTGTCGGCGCGGCCTGCGGCCACGGTGCGGCACTGGATCTTGTTGGGATTCTCGTGGACCCTGCGCGACGGTGCCGAGCACTGCCGCGGGATCTTTCAAGACTGCGCGGGTCCGGGGGGCGATCCGTCCGTGCGGTTGAGATGCACCGCTCGAAGGGACCTGGCCGCTTCCCGTACTCCGTTGTTGCGACGGACGATAGCAGCCTGTCAGGACCGCATAAACACCGCCCCCCTCGTGAGGGGGACGACAGGCGGGGGTCACTGTTGACGCTCCGAGTCCGACGGCTTGTCACCGGACTCGGTCTGCACGTAGAGGGTTTTGGCCTTGAGAGCAGCTCGGACCTGGGCCGCTGTCCAGATCAGCGCGCAGCCGAGCAGCGTGAAGCCGAACACCTTGGTGTCGAAGAGCGAGGTGTCCTTGAAGACCGCCAGGACGATCGCCACCAGCAGGATCTGCGTCGTGTAGACCAGCAGGCCCGCGGCCATCATCATCTGGGGGTTGTTCCTGGTCAGCCGGTCGAGAGCGACCTGGCCGAAACTGAAGAACGCCATCACCAGCAGGGTCGCGAAGAGAGCACCGATCAGCCCCTTGCTCCCCACGACCGCGGTCGAGATCGCAAGGGCGACGGCTCCGGCGACCGCAGTGGGGATCGCGGCGCCGCGGATGATCCGGGCGTCGTGGGACGGCATGTCGGCAACTCCGGCGGCATGTCGAGGACGGGGGATTCCATACGAGAACAGGTGGCGCAACGGTGGGGGAATCACCGGACCGAGCGGGTCTGACCCACTGGGGACGTCAGTCCTCCACCACTGGGTCTTTCGGCGTGTTCTCGGTACTCGTGAACGGTATCACAAACTATTTGATGAGAGCTTTACCATGAACGTGTGGTACCTGTCACACCGATGGCCCAACCGTGCCGCTGGACGGGTGACTCCAAGTGGCGTATCGGAGTTGGCGACCCGTCAGGTGCTACAGGGTCACGACTTCCGGTGCTCGCCGACGGCCGTCGCGCCGCTGCCGAGGCGACCCAGCAGCGCCTGGTCGTCCGCCGAGAGCTCGGCCATCGCCGGCACCTCCTCGGCCTCGGTCATCGCGTCGGCGCCGGCCGAGCCCCCGTGCCGGTAGCGCGGCGGCACGAACGGCGCCACGGCGTCCGGCGCCTTCGGCCGGAACCGCGGCATCAGCAGCACCAGGATGCCGACCAGGCAGAGCCCCGCACAGGACAGGATGAACGTCCGACCGGTGTGGGTGACCGAGATCGCCACCGTCCCGAAGGCGAACAGCGCGGCCCAGAAGTACATGATCAGCACGGCCCGGCTGTGCGAGTGGCCGATCTCCAGCAGGCGGTGGTGCAGGTGCTGCTTGTCCGCGGCGAACGGCGAACGGCCCGCCCAGGTGCGGCGCACCACGGCGAGCAGCAGGTCGGCCAGCGGCAGCGCGATCACGGTCAGCGGCAGCAGCAGCGGGATGTAGATCGGCACCAGGATGTGCGTGGTGGCCGTCTGCGAACCGCCCGCCTGCGCGGTGATCAGGTCCGGGTCGACGCGGCCGGTCACCGAGATCGCCGAGACGGCCAGCATCAGGCCCAGCATCATCGAGCCGGAGTCGCCCATGAAGATCCGGGCCGGGTGCAGGTTGTGCGGCAGGAAGCCCAGGCACATCCCGATCAGCACCGCGCTGAACAGCACGGCGGGCGCCGCCTCGCTGATCCCGTAGCCGTACCAGAGGCGGTAGGAGTACAGGAAGAAGGCCATCGCGGCGATGCAGACCATGCCGCCCGCCAGGCCGTCCAGGCCGTCGATGAAGTTGACCGCGTTGACCATCACGACGACCAGCGCGACCGAGATCATCATGCCCTGGGTCGGGGTCAGCAGCAGCGGGCCGTGACCGGGCACCGGGATCGAGATGACCGTGATGCCCTGGTAGACCATCACACCGGCGGCGATCATCTGGCCGCCCAGCTTCACCAGCGCGTCGACGCCCCACTTGTCGTCCAGCACGCCCAGCACGAACATGATCCCGACGCCCGACAGCAGCGCCCGGATGTCGGACGGGTCGTCGGTGAACACCTTGCCCAGATTGGTGAGTTGCGAGGCCACCAGGAGGCCCGCGCAGAGCCCGCCGAACATCGCGATGCCGCCGAGCCGCGGGGTCGGCTCGCGGTGCACGTCGCGCACGCGGACCGGCGGCATCGCGCCCGCGATGATCGCGAACTTCCGCACCGGACCGGTCAGCAGGTAGGTGACGGCCGCCGTGCAGAACAGCACGAGCAGGTACTCACGCATCGCCGACCTCCTTCCGCGCGCGCCGACGGTTGAGTACGTAAGGTACTCCCGCACTTGTCCGGGGTTCGAGGTGTGTCGCCACGGCACACACCTTATTGAGTCGGACGCGCAGAGCGTGCATCGCGGTTCGCGCTAGCGGGCGGCTCCCGCCCCGAAGTCGTGCGCCAGCTGCCGCACCCGGGCCGCGATCCGGGGGTCCTCGGGCCCGGCGAGCAGCCGTCCGATCAGCTCCCCCACCTCGGACATCTCCCCCTCGCCCATCCCCAGCGCGGCGCCGGCGCCGGTGCCCAGGCGGATCCCGGAGGTCTCCGCCGCCGGAGCCGGATCGAACGGAACAGCACATTTTCCGAGCATCAGTCCGGCCGCGGCGCAGCGGCGCTCTGCCTCGGCGCCGGTGACGCCCAGCGGGCTCACGTCGGCGGTGACCAGGTGGGTGTCGGTGCCGCCGGTCACCGGACGCGCGCCGGCCCGCTGGAGGGCCGCCGCAAGGGCGCGCGCGCCGTCCACCGCGCGCCGGGCATACGCACCGAACTCCGGCGTGCCCGCCTGCGCGAACGCGACCGCCTTGGCGGCCACCTCGTTCATCGCCGCGCCGCCCTGGGTGAACGGGAACACCGCGCGGTCCACCCGGTCCGCCAGCTCGGCGGTGCACAGCAGCAGGCCGCCGCGCGGGCCGCGCAGCAGCTTGTGGGTGGCGGCGACGGTGATGTCCGCGAAGCCGACCGGCGAGGGCGCCACTCCCCCGGCCACCAGTCCGATGGTCTGCGCGGCGGTGGCGATCAGATAGGCGTCCACCTCGTCGGCGATCGTCCGGAAGGCCCGCCAGTCCAGATGCCGCGGGTAGGAGATCGAGCCGGCGATGATCGCCTTCGGGCGGTGCAGCCTGGCCAGGTCGCGGACCTGGTCCAGGTCGACCAGGCCGTCCGACTCGCGCACCCCGTAGCCGACGAACTGGAACCAGCGCCCGGAGAAGTTGGCCGTCGACCCGCAGGACAGGTGGCCGCCGTGCTCCAGCGACATCGCGAGCACCACGTCACCCGGCTTCAGCAGCGCCGCGTAGGCCGCCAGCATCGCCGAAGTCCCGGAGCGCGGCTGGACGTTGGCGTGCTCGGCACCGAACAGCCGCTGCGCCCGCTCGATCGCCAGCAGCTCGGTGGCGTCGGCCAGCGCGCAGCCGGTGTGGTGGCGGTGCCCGGGATAGCCCTCGGCGTACTTGTCCACCAGCGGGCCGGTCAGCGCGGCCAGTACGGCCTCGGTGGCCAGGTTCTCACCGGCCAGCAGTTGCAGGCTCCCCGCGCGCCGCTGCGCCTCCGCGAGCAGCAGGTCGGCGATCTGCGGGTCGGCCTCGCGCAGCGTCCGCGAGGGCTCCCAGTGCTGCCCCGACTGGATGGACGGACCGTGTACGGCATCGGTGACGGTCATGGCGGTGCTCCCGGGCTGCGGCGGTGGAAACCAGCCTAGGACGGCACTGTCGAGCCGTCCTGCCGACGCGGAGCGGGTACGCCCGTCAGGGCGGTGACCACCGGATCGAGGGCGTCGAATATCTCCTCGCCGCAGTTGCGGAACATCCCGATCGGCGCGCCGTAGGGGTCGTCCACCTCGTCCGCCTCGGGGGTGGCGGCGAGCAGCCAGCCGCGCAGCGCGGCGGCCGCCCGGACCAGTGCGCGGGCCCGCTCGGTGACGTCGGCGCCGTCCCGCGGGTCGGGCAGGGTGGCCGGGTCTATCGAGCGCACCAGGCGGGTGAACTCCAGCAGCGTGAAGGTGCGCAGGCCCGCCGCGTGACCCATCGAGATCACCTGGGCGCGGTGGTCCTGGGTGAAGGTGAGCACCAGGTCGGCGTCGACCACGTGCTCGTCCAGCAGCTCGCGTCCGGCGAAGCCGGCGCTGTCCACGCCGTACTCACCGAGCACCGTGGCGGCGTGCGCCTCCATCGGCGCGCCCTCGTGCCCCCAGGTGCCGGCGCTCTCCACCACGACGCGCCCGGCCGAGCGCTCGGTCAGCCGGGCGTCCAGCTCGTGCCGGGTCAGCCGTTCGGCTATCGGCGAGCGGCAGACGTTTCCGGTGCAGACGAAGAGGATCCGGAAGCTGTCCGCCGGGCGCGGCGCCACGGCGATGTACGACGCGGCGCCGGGGGCGTGGCCGGGATGCAGGCCGGCGTAGAGTCCGGCCGTCAACTGCCGGCCTCCAGGTCGGGTACGACCTCCCTCAGCTGCTCGATGCTGACCGCGCCCGCGCGCAGCAGGACGGGCACCTTGCCGGTGACGTCGACGATGCTGGAGGCCTGCCCGTGCTCGGCCTTGCCGCCGTCCAGGTAGATCGCGATGGAGTCGCCCAGCTGGTACTCGGCGTCCTCGCAGTCGGCCGGGGCGGGCTGGCCGGAGCGGTTGGCGCTGGAGACCGCGAGCGGACCGGTGGCGTTCAGCAGCTCGATGGCCACCGGGTGCAGCGGCATCCGGACCGCGACGGTGCCGCGGGTCTCGCCCAGGTCCCAGCGCAGCGAGGGCTGGTGGCGCGCGACCAGGGTCAGACCACCCGGCCAGAAGGCGTCCACCAGCTCCCAGGCACGCTCGGAGAAGTCGGTGACCAGACCGTGCAGGGTGGTCGGGGAGCCGACCAGCACCGGGGAGGGCATGTCGCGGCCGCGGCCCTTGGCAGCCAGCAGACCGGCCACGGCCTCCGGGTTGAAGGCGTCCGCGCCGACCCCGTAGACGGTGTCGGTCGGCAGCACGACCAGCTCGCCGCGGCGGATCGCCGAGGCGGCCTCGCGCAGCCCGGTGGCACGGTCGCCTGCGTCGGCACAGTCATAGCGGCGGCTCATCGGTGCGGTCCCCTTCCGAAACGGCTCATGTCGGTCACAGCTGGGCCTTGCGCGCCGTAGTGAAGCGCGGCCGGTTGTTGAGGTCGCGGTGGTCGGCGGTGTCCGTCCAGCCGCCCTCTTCGTTGAAGATCCACGGCACCTGGCCCCCCTGGGTGTCGGCGTGCTCGATCACCACGGCGCCGCCCGGGCGCAGCAGCCGGGCGGCCACCCGCTCGATGCCGCGGATGACGTCCAGGCCGTCCTCGCCCGAGAAGAGCGACATCTGCGGGTCGTGGTCGCGGGCCTCGGGGGCGACGTACTCCCACTCGGTGAGCGGGATGTACGGCGGGTTGCTGATCACCAGGTCGAAGCGGCCGTCCCAGGAGCGGTCGTCCGCGAAGGCCCGGGTGGCGTCCCCGGCGTGCAGGGTGACCCGGGCGCGATCGGAGCTGGCCTCGATGTTGCGCCGGGTGTACTTGAGCGCACCCTCGTCCAGCTCGAAGGCGTGCACCGTGCTGCGCGGCAGCTCCTGCGCCAGCGCCAGCGCGATCGCGCCGGAGCCGCTGCACAGGTCGACTACCAGCGGCTCGGCGACGTCCATGTCGCGCACCGCGTCTATGGCCCACTCCACGACCGACTCGGTCTCGGGACGCGGCACGAAGACGCCGGGACCGACCTCCAGCTCCAGGTAGCGGAAGAAGGCACGCCCGGTGATGTGCTGCAACGGCTCGCGCGCCTCGCGGCGCGAGACCGCCTCCCAGTACCGGGCGTCGAAGTCGGCGTCCTTGACGGTGTGCAGCTGGCTGCGCTTGACGTGGTGGATGTGTGCGGCGAGTTCCTCCGCGTCGAAGCGCGGCGACGGCACGCCGGCCGCGGCCAACCGCTGGGTGGCCTGGGCCACCTCGGCGAGCAGCAGGTTCATCCGTACGTACCCCTCTGCAGAGTTACTGCTTTTGCGCCGCGGCGAGCTTCGCCGCCGCGTCGGCGTCCACGGCCGACTGGATCAGCGCGTTCAGGTCGCCGTCCAGCACCTGGTCCAGGTTGTACGCCTTGAAGCCGGTGCGGTGGTCCGAGATGCGGTTCTCGGGGTAGTTGTACGTCCGGATCCGCTCGGAGCGGTCGACCGTACGGACCTGGCTGCGCCGGGCGTCCGAGGCCTCCTGGTCGGCTGCCTCCTGCGCGGCGGCGAGCAGTCGCGAGCGCAGGATCCGCATCGCGGACTCCTTGTTCTGCAGCTGGCTCTTCTCGTTCTGGCAGGAGGCCACGATACCGGTCGGGAGGTGGGTGATCCGGACCGCGGAGTCGGTGGTGTTGACGGACTGGCCGCCGGGGCCCGACGAGCGGTAGACGTCGATCCGCAGGTCGTTCGCGTTGACCTCGACCTCGACCTCCTCGGCCTCCGGGGTGACCAGCACACCGGCCGCGGAGGTGTGGATGCGGCCCTGCGACTCGGTGGCGGGGACGCGCTGCACGCGGTGCACGCCGCCCTCGTACTTGAGCCGGGCCCAGACGCCCTGGCCGGGCTCGATGGTGCCGCGGGTCTTCACGGCCACCGAGACGTCCTTGTAGCCGCCGAGGTCGGACTCGTTGGCGTCGATGATCTCGGTCTTCCAGCCCACCCGCTCGGCGAAGCGCAGGTACATCCGCAGCAGGTCGGCGGCGAACAGCGCGGACTCCTCGCCGCCCTCGCCCGCCTTGACCTCCAGGATGACGTCCTTGTCGTCATTGGGGTCGCGCGGGACCAGCAGCAGCCGCAGCTGCTCGGTCAGCTCGTCCTGGCGGGCCTGGGAGGCCTTCACCTCGGCGATGAAGTCCGGGTCCTCGGCCGCGAACTCGCGGGCCGCCTCGATGTCCTCGCCGGCCTGCCGCCAGAGGCGGTAGACCGCGGTGATCGGGGTGAGCTCGGCGTAGCGCTTGGACAGCTTGCGAGCGGTGCCCTGGTCCGCGTGGACCGCCGGGTCGGCCAGCCGCTCTTCGAGGGCTGAGTGCTCGACGAGGAGCTCTTCGACTGCCTCGAACATGGGGATGGGCCTACTTCCGTGAAGATTCGGATACCCGGGGGCGGAGAGCCCGCGAGCCGGTCAGACGCGAACGGCGCCGGTTCGGACGCCCCCGCAGTGCGGGAACGCCCGAAACCGGCGCCGTACGAGCGCTAGTTGGCCGACTCGGCCTTGACGCCGTGCTGCTTGCCGAAGCGGGCCTCGAAGCGCGCCACGCGGCCACCGGTGTCGAGGATCTTCTGCTTGCCGGTGTAGAACGGGTGGCACTGCGAGCACACCTCGGCGCGAATCACGCCGGAGGTCTCGGTGGAGCGAGTGGTGAACTCGGCGCCACAGGTGCAGGTCACGTTGGTGACCACGTACGTGGGGTGAACGTCGGGCTTCAAGGGGATCTCCTAGTGTTCGGGAGGGCACCGGGTCGGCGACAGGAAGCCGCACGTGAACCGGGACCGACGGACCAGTCTGCCAGGACCGGCCGCATCTTCCCAAACCGGACCGGGGTCGGGGATATTCCGCCAGCTCAGGACGGGGCTCCGGTGGCCGCCGGATCGGCGGGGTTGACCGGCTGCGCGCTGGTTATCGCCTGCGGCACCGGCTGGTCGGCCCGCAGCGCGCTCCACACCTGGTTCGCCTCCGGAAGCTTCTCGACCACCCGGTTCGGGTCGCTGGGGGCCGTCGTCACCGGCAGCGTGACCATGGTCAGCTGGTCCGTCCCGATGCCCTTGAGCTCCTCGCCGAGGCCGGTCAGCGCGCTCACCGAGGCCAGCGCGGAGTCGGTGGTGATGCTCTTGGTGAGGGTGTCGCCGACCGACCAGAGCTTGCCGGGGTCGGTGAACAGGCCGATCGAACCGACCTGCTTCATCAGCGACTTCACCATCTGCTTCTGCAACTCGATCCGGCCCAGGTCGCTGCCGTCGCCGACGCCGTGCCGGGTGCGCACGAAGGCCAGCGCCTGGTCGCCGTTGAGCTTGGTGGTGCCCGCCTTGAGGTCGAGGCCGCTGTCCTTGTCGTGGATGTTCACCGAAGTGGTCACCGTGGCGCCGCCGATGGCGTTGACGAAGCTCGCGAAACCGGCGAAGTCGATCTCCACGAAGTGGTTCATCCGCAGCCCGGTCAGCTGCTCGGTGGTCTTCACCGCACAGGCCGCGCCGCCGACCTCGAAGGCGCTGTTGTACATCGCGCCGGCCATCGCGGGCACCGTGCTGCCGTTCGGCGCGGTGCAGGCCGGGCGGGCCACCAGGGTGTCGCGCGGGATCGAGACGACCGTGCCGAGCGTGTGGTTCTGGTTGACGTGCACCACCATGGCGGTGTCCGAGCGGGCGGTGTCGCCGGTGTTGCCGCCGGCCAGGCCGGCGTTGGCGCCGGAGCGGGAGTCGGAGCCGAGCACCAGCAGGTTGAAGGAGCCGTCGTTCGGCGCGACCGGCCGGTTGGTGCCGAGCTGGGCGTCGATGTCCACGCTCTTGATGTTGCCGTTGAGCTTCCAGTACGCGTAGCCGGCCGCTCCGCCGCCCAGCACGACCAGGCCGGCCAGCGCCAGGGCACCCGCCCTCAGCAGCTTGGCCCGGCGGCTGCGGACCTTGCGGTGGGCACGTTTCGGGTGCGGCTCGTCGGTCATGTCGTCGAGCATAAGCGACCTCTTGGGACGTTATGTCCGATCTGTGCAACAGCCCTGCACCGGCCCGGAACGCCGGGAAGCCCCGGGCGGCTGCTGCCGCCCGGGGCTTCCCGTTCCTGCGCTCAGACCGTCCGGCCTTAGTCGTTGGACCCCGGAGTGGTCTTCGCGATCTGCATCAGGAACTCGGCGTTGCTCTTGGTCTGCTTCATCTTGTCCAGCAGCAGCTCGATCGCCTGCTGCGAGTCGAGCGCGTGCAGGACCCGGCGCAGCTTCCAGGTGATCGCCAGCTCGTCGCGGTCGAGCAGGATCTCCTCCTTGCGGGTGCTGGACGCGTCGACGTCCACCGCGGGGAAGATCCGCTTGTCGGCGAGCTTGCGGTCCAGCCGGAGCTCCATGTTGCCGGTGCCCTTGAACTCCTCGAAGACGACCTCGTCGGCGCGCGAGCCGGTCTCCACCAGCGCGGTGGCGAGGATGGTCAGCGAGCCGCCGTTCTCGATGTTGCGCGCGGCGCCGAAGAACTTCTTCGGCGGGTAGAGCGCGGTCGAGTCGACACCACCGGACAGGATGCGGCCGGAGGCCGGCGCCGCCAGGTTGTAGGCGCGGCCCAGGCGGGTGATCGAGTCGAGCAGGATCACCACGTCGTGGCCCAGCTCCACCAGGCGCTTGGCGCGCTCGATGGCCAGCTCGGCGACCACGGTGTGGTCCTCGGCCGGGCGGTCGAAGGTCGAGGAGATGACCTCGCCCTTCACCGACCGCTGCATGTCGGTGACCTCTTCCGGACGCTCGTCCACCAGGACGACCATCAGGTGGCACTCGGGGTTGTTGGTGGTGATCGCGTTGGCGATCGCCTGCATGATCATCGTCTTACCGGTCTTCGGCGGGGCGACGATCAGACCGCGCTGGCCCTTGCCGATCGGCGACACCAGGTCGATGATCCGGGTGGTCAGCACGCCCGGGTCGGTCTCCAGGCGGAGCCGGTCCTGCGGGTACAGCGGGGTGAGCTTGCCGAACTCGGGACGGCCGCGGCCGCTCTCCGGGTCCATGCCGTTGACGGAGTCCAGCCGCACCATGGCGTTGAACTTCTCGCGGCGCTCGCCCTCCTGGGGCTGGCGCACGGCGCCGGTG
This sequence comes from Kitasatospora sp. MAA4, assembly GCF_029893355.1. Classification (GTDB taxonomy): domain Bacteria; phylum Actinomycetota; class Actinomycetes; order Streptomycetales; family Streptomycetaceae; genus Kitasatospora. The sequence goes on along the minus strand of NZ_JARZAI010000007.1, from coordinate 131,490 downwards.
ATGGCGTCGCCCTTGCGCAGGCCGTTCTTGCGGACCTGGGCGAGCGAGACGTAGACGTCGTTCGAGCCGGGCAGGTAGCCGGAGGTCCGGACGAACGCGTAGTTGTCCAGGATGTCCAGGATGCCGGCCACCGGGATCAGCACGTCGCTGTCGCTGACCTGCGGCTCGGCCGGGCCGACCTCGAAGCCGTCGCGGCGGCCGCGGCGGTTGCGGTCGCGGTAGCGGCCGCGGCGGCCGCGCCGTCCGTCGCCGAACTCGTCGTCGTCGTAGCCGCCCTGCTGGGCGGGCTGGGCGCTCTGCTGCTGGCTCTGCTGAGCCGGCTGCGCGCTCTGCTGCTGGGCGCCCTGGCCGCTCTGACGGTCGGTCCGGTCCCGGCGGTTGCGGCGGTCGCGGCGCGACTCGCGGGAGTCACCGTCGGCGTCGACGGCCTCGGCGCGCTGCTCGGCACGGTCGGTGCCGGCCCGCTCCGGACGCTCGGTGGCGACCCGGTCGGTGCCGGTGCGGTCGGTGCCGGTGCGGTCGGGCCGCTCGCGGCGGTCGCGGCGGTCGCGGCGGCCCTCGCGCTGCTCGTCGCGGCCCTCGAAGGTCCGGCCGTCGGCGGTGCGGGACTCGGTGACGCGGGCCTCGGCCTGCTTGGCCTCGGCGACGGCCGGCTCCGCGGCGGTCTCCACCGCGGTGGCGGCGGGGGCCTCGACGGCGGTCGGGGCGCCGGCGGCCGAGGTGGCCCGGCGGCGACCGCGCTCGGCCCGCGCCGGGGCGGCGGTCTCGGGGGCGGCCTGGCCCGGGATCTCGATCTGTGCGGGCGCCTCGGCCACCGCGGCGGCCTGGGCGGCGCGGGTGCGGCGGGCCGGCTTCTCGGCGGAGGCCGCGGGGGCCTCCTTGGCGGCGGCACGAGCCGGCGCCGGAGCCGCGGAGGCGAGCAGCGGGTCGCCGCCGCTCTTCTCCTTGATGGCCTCGATGAGCTGGCTCTTGCGCATCCGGCCGGTGCCGCTGATGCCGAGCGTCGAGGCGAGCTTCTGCAGCTCGGCCAGGACCAGACCGTCAAGGCCTGCGGCGGCGGTACGGCGGCGCTTGGCCGGCGCCGCGGGCGCGGCAGGCGCATCCGTCGCGTCGGCGTCCGGGCGCGCGCCCATCAGATCAGTGGTGTCGCTCACTAAGGGTCCTTCCCTGGAGCGGACGTCGGCCTGTCTGGCTCGGCGACCGGTTGTGCTGTCCGACCTGCGCTTTGTCGCGGAGGCCCGAGGCGGTGGTCCCCCACCACGGCGGTGCTGGGCGGGGGGAGAGGTGCGAAGTGCGGTGCACAGGGCACGGTGGAGCGAAGTAGTACGGCGGGCCGGTCTCATGCCGACCGCTGCCTGCGAAACCCGGGCCCCCGTCGGGTGACGGTCTCCCGCGCTCCCGCCCGTCAGAGCCTCGACAGCGAGGCCGGTTGCGGCGGGTGGGGGTCAGGCTCCGACACGGCTTCGGGATGCGGCCGCAATCGCGCAGGCAGGCTGCGTACGCGCTGTGGTGGGCTCCCGGAGAATCGTGGTCCCCGAAATCGACTGGATCCCGCAGCAGCGGGACGCGGAGATCGGGACGCGGCGCACCGGGCCCCGCAGGGCGCCTGATGCAGACATGAGGTTAACACTACCGACCCCCTCACACATTCCCCAGCCTCGTGCTTGCCAATCGTGTCCGCCGCGTACGGTCATCCGTCCAACGGCAGCACGCGGGCCCCGTCACGGTCCAGCAGCAGCCGGTGCGCGGCGAACGTCGGCCCCGCGAACTGCAGGAGCTTGTCGGCGCCCGCCTCGTCGGTCAGCGCGAGCACGGTCGGGCCCGCGCCGGAGATGACCGCCGGGATGCCCTCCGAGCGCAGCGCGGCCACCAGGGCGGCGCTGTCCGGCATCGCCGAGGCCCGGTAGTCCTGGTGCAGGCGGTCCTCGGTGGCGGGCAGCAGCAGCTCGGGACGCTTGGTCAGCGCCTCCACCAGCAGCGCCGAACGCCCGGCATTGGCGGCCGCGTCGGCCAGCGGGACGCTCTTGGGGAGCAGGCCGCGGGCAGTCTCGGTGAGCACCTCGGTGGACGGGATGAAGACCACCGGGACGACCTGCGCGGCAGGCTCCAGACGGACCGCGCGGGCCGCGTCCTCGTCGGTCCAGGCAATGGTGAACCCGCCGGCCAGGCAGGCGGCGACGTTGTCCGGGTGGCCCTCAAGCTCGGAGGCGAGAGCCAGCAGCGCGGCGTCGTCGAGGGCGGACGGACCGCCGATGGTGACCGCACGTGCGGCCACCACACCCGCGCAGATCGCGGCGGAGGAGGAACCGAGGCCGCGGCCGTGCGGTATCCGGTTGGCGCAGACGACTTCGAGGCCCCGCGGCTGACCGCCGAGCCGGTCGAACGCGGCGCGCATCGAGCGGACCACCAGGTGGCGCTCGTCGCGCGCCAGGGTCTCGGCGCCCTCGCCGGCGATGTCCACGGTGAGCCCGGAGTCGGCGACCCGGACCACGATGTCGTCGTACAGACCCAGGGCGAGTCCGAAGGCATCGAAACCGGGGCCCAGATTGGCACTGGTCGCGGGGACCCGAACCCGGACGGCGGCGGCACGGAACGCAGGACCGGCCATGCGGTGGACTCTCCTGGGGATCTGGATCGTCGCGCGGTGCGCGTCGAACGAAAGCGGTGGGGGTGGGGAGGGGCGGCGAGTGGTGGGCGTCGCGCGAGGCGCGTCCGGCACGGGTGGTGACGGGTGGCGGGCGAGGGGTGTCGGGCCGGCACCCACGAGGTCAGGCCCCGCCCGAACCCTGGCATGCGCCACACCGCCAGGATCCAGGGTATCGAAGAGAGGTTCCACAGCGGTACACCCCGCTCCCTCTCGATCTGCCGTGTTGCAGCTTCTGGCCTGAACCGGTGCCGAAATGGCATCCATAAGAACAACGAAATTGACACCAAAGACGTTACTCGGAACCGACGATGGGCCGGTCCTGATAAGGACCGGCCCGATCGTCGGACGAAAGAGACGGAGTGTCAGTCCAGCAGCCCGAGGCGGACCGCGGCGGCCTCCGCGTCGATCGGGACCACGTGCGGCTGCGGCGCGCCGGCCACCGCCCAGTCCGGGTCCTTGAGGCCGTTGCCGGTCACCGTGCAGACGATCCGCTGGCCCGGGTCGACCAGGCCCTGCTCGGCCGCGTGCAGCAGGCCGGCCACGCTGGCGGCCGAGGCGGGCTCCACGAAGACGCCCTCCCGTGCGGCCAACAGCCGGTAGGCGGAGAGGATCTGACGGTCGGTCACCTTGTCGATGAGGCCGCCCGACTCGTCCCGGGCGGCGACCGCGTACTCCCAGGAGGCCGGGTTGCCGATCCGGATCGCGGTGGCGATGGTCTGCGGGTTGAGCACCGGCGCGCCGTCCACGATCGGGGCCGAGCCGGAGGCCTGGAAGCCCCACATCCGCGGGGTCCGCGAGGCGAGGCCGTCCGCCGCGTACTCGCGGTAACCCTTCCAGTAGGCCGTGATGTTGCCCGCGTTGCCGACCGGCAGCACGTGGATGTCGGGGGCGTCGCCGAGCATGTCCACGATCTCGAAGGCGGCGGTCTTCTGGCCCTCGATCCGCACCGGGTTCACCGAGTTGACCAGCGCCACCGGGTACTTCTCGGACAGTTCACGCGCCAGGGTGAGGCAGTCGTCGAAGTTCCCGTCCACCTGGAGGATCTTCGAGCCGTGCACCAGCGCCTGGCCCATCTTGCCCAGCGCGATCTTGCCCTGCGGCACCAGCACCGCGCAGACCATGCCGGCGCGCACCGCGTAAGCGGCCGCGGAGGCAGAGGTGTTGCCCGTAGAGGCACAGATGACGGCCTGCGCGCCGTCCTCCTTGGCCTTGGAGATCGCCATCGTCATGCCGCGGTCCTTGAAGGAACCGGTCGGGTTGGCGCCCTCGACCTTGAGGTAGACGTCGCAGCCGGTCAGCTCGGAGAGCAACTGGGCCGGGACGAGCGGCGTGCCGCCCTCCAGCAGGGTGACCACCGGGGTCGTCGCGCTGACCGGCAGGCGGTCCCGGTACTCCTCGATGAGGCCCCGCCACTGGTGGGTGTGGGCTGCTCTGTCGGTCACGGCGTTCATGGAAATTCCTACTCCCCTTCAACCCGCATGATGCTGGCCACGTCACGCACGCTGTCCAGCGCGCGGAGCTTGTCCACCGTGGCCGACAGCGCGGCGTCGGTGGCCCGGTGGGTCACCACGACGAGCGAGGCGTCGCCGTCGCGGCCCTGCTGGCGCACGGTGTCGATGGACACCCCGTGCTCGGCGAAGGTGGACGCCACCTGGGCGAGCACCCCCGCGCGGTCGTCCACGTCCAGGCTGACGTGGTAGCGGGTGACGACGTCGTCCATGGCCTTGGCGGGGAGCTGGGCGTAGACCGAGTCACCCGGTCCGGTGGTACCGCCCAGTTTGTTGCGGCAGACCGCGACCAGGTCGCCGAGGACGGCGCTGGCGGTCGGCGCGCCGCCGGCGCCCGGGCCGTAGAACATCAGGCGACCGGCCGCCTCGGCCTCGACGAACACCGCGTTGTACGCCTCGCGGACCGAGGCCAGCGGGTGGCTGAGCGGGATCATCGCCGGGTGCACCCGGGCGGTGACCGAGGTGCCGTCCGCCGAGCGCTCGCAGATCGCCAGCAGCTTGACCACGCAGCCCATCTGCTTGGCGCTGGCGATGTCGGCCGCGGTGACCTCGGTGAGGCCCTCGCGGTAGACGTCGGCGGCGGTGACCTTGGTGTGGAACGCGATGCCGGCCAGGATCGCGGCCTTGGCGGCGGCGTCGAAGCCCTCCACGTCGGCGGTCGGGTCGGCCTCGGCGTACCCCAGCGCGGTGGCCTCCTCCAGTGCCTCGGAGTAGCCGGCGCCGGTGGAGTCCATCTTGTCGAGGATGAAGTTGGTGGTGCCGTTGACGATGCCGAGCACCCGGTTGACCCTGTCCCCCGCGAGCGACTCGCGCAGCGGCCTGATCAGCGGGATCGCGCCCGCGACGGCCGCCTCGTAGTACAGGTCCACCCCGGCCGCGGCGGCGGCGGCGTGCAGCTCGGCGCCGTCCTTGGCGAGCAGCGCCTTGTTGGCGCTGACCACCGAGGCGCCGTGCTTGAAGGCGGAGAGGATCAGGTGCTTGGAGGGCTCGATCCCGCCGACCACCTCGATCACCACGTCGACGTCCTCGCGCTTGACCAGCGCCTCGGCGTCCGTGGTGATCAGGTGCGCGGGTACCCCGGGACGGTCCCGGCCGACCCGGCGGACCGCGATGCCGACGAGCTCGACCGGCGCGCCGATCCGCGCGGCCAGGTCGGCGGCGTCTGTCGTCATGATGCGCGCCACCTCGGAGCCCACCACACCACAGCCCAGCAACGCCACCTTCAGCGGGCGCGTACGCATCATCCGACTCCGCTCATCCATCGCTCATCCATCATGGACTCCGGTGGCGCTTCCTGATCCCCACCGGATTTTCGTTTCAATCCCCAGTCTCAGGGAGATTCCGTACAGATCTCCTGGCGTTCCATGATCTGAGACGAAAAAATCGTCATCCGAGATCAAGAAGGAGGAGATCCTCCTCCGTCTCGCGCCGCACGATCACCCGTGCCGCACCGTCCTTGACGACGACCACGGGCGGGCGCAGCGCGTGGTTGTAGTTGCTCGCCATCGAGCGGCAGTACGCGCCGGTGGCGGGCACCGCGATCAGGTCGCCCGGGGCCAGGTCGGCGGGCAGGAAGGCGTCCTTGACCACGATGTCACCCGACTCGCAGTGCTTGCCCACCACCCGTACCAGCATCGGCTCGGCCGTGCTGGTGCGCGAGACGAGGGCGACCGAGTACTCGGCGTCGTAGAGCGCGGTACGGATGTTGTCCGACATCCCGCCGTCCACGCTGACGTACGTGCGCAGCCCCTCCAGCGGCTTGATCGTGCCCACCTCGTAGAGCGTGAACGCGGTCGGGCCGACGATCGCGCGGCCGGGCTCGACGCTCAGCCGGGGCACGGTCAGGCTCGCGGCCACGCACTCGCGGCGGACGATCTCGGCCAGTGAGACCGCGATCTCGGCCGGCTCGCGCGGGTCGTCCTCGCTGGTGTAGGCGATGCCCAGGCCGCCGCCGAGGTCGATCTCCGGCAGCTCGACGCCGTGCTCGTCGCGGATCTGGGCGAGCAGGCCGACCACCCGGCGGGCGGCGACCTCGAAGCCCGCGGTGTCGAAGATCTGCGAGCCGATGTGCGAGTGGATGCCGCGCAGCTCCAGGCTGTCCTGCGCGAGCACCCGGCGGACCGCCTCGGCCGCGGCGCCGCCGCTCAGCGAGATGCCGAACTTCTGGTCCTCGTGCGCGGTGGCGATGAACTCGTGGGTGTGCGCCTCGACGCCGACCGTCACCCGGATCAGCACCGGCTGGCGGACACCCTGGCCGGCGGCGATCGCGGCCAGCCGCTCGATCTCCAGGTAGGAGTCGACCACGATGTGGCCCACGCCCGCCTTGACCGCCTGCTCCAGCTCGGGCACCGACTTGTTGTTGCCGTGCAGCGCGATGCGCGACGCCGGCATGCCCGCGGCCAGCGCGACGGCCAGCTCGCCCGGGCTGCAGACGTCCAGGTTGAGGCCCTCCTCGTGCAGCCAGCGGACCACCGCCTTGGAGATGAACGCCTTGCCGGCGTAGTAGACGTCCGCCTCCGAACCGAACGCGTCGCGCCAGGCGCGGGCCCGGGCCCGGAAGTCGTCCTCGTCCATCAGGTAGGCCGGAGTGCCGAACTCGGCGGCCAGCTCGGTGACGCGCAGACCGCCGACGGTGGCGACACCCTGCTCGTCGCGGGCGACCGTGCGCGACCAGACCTTGGGGTCGAGCCGGTTCAGGTCGCTCGGCGGGGCCAGGTAGTGCCCCTCGGGCAGCACGTCGCCGTGGCGGGGGCCTGCGGGGTGCGCGGAGCGGCTCATCGGGGTGTCTCTCCTGGGTTTTTTCCTGATGTGTGGGACGGGGCGGCGCCGGTCCCGATGGACCGTCACCGCCCCGAGCGCGCTGAGGCGGTGGCTACATCCGCTCGGGCGCGGAGACGCCGAGCAGGCCGAGGCCGTTGGCGATCACCGTGCGGGTGGCGTCGGCGAGCCAGAGGCGGGCGCGGGTGAGGTCGGTGGCCTCGTCGTCGCCCTTCGGCAGGATCTGGCAGTGGTCGTAGAAGCGGTGGTACTCGCCGGCCAGCTTCTCCAGGTAGCGGGCGATCCGGTGCGGCTCGCGCAGCTCACCGGCGGTGGCGATCACCTTGGGGAACTCGCCGAGCTCACCCAGCAGCGCGGACTCCCACTGGGTGGCGAGGAGTTCCGGCTTGAAGTCCTCGGCCGCACCCTTGCTGATGCCCATCGAGTCGGCCTTGCGCGTCACGCCGCACATCCGGGTGTGCGCGTACTGGACGTAGAAGACCGGGTTCTCGTTGGTCTGGCTGGTCAGCACGTTGATGTCGAGCGTGATCGTGGAGTCGGTGGGCGACCGGGTGAGGGTGTACCGGGCCGCGTCCACGCCGATCCAGTCGACCACGTCGTCGATGGTGATGATGTTGCCGGCCCGCTTGGACATGCGGACCTCCTCACCATCGCGCAGCATCTTGACGAACTGGCCGATCTTGACCTCGATGTTGCGGTTCATGTCGTCGCCCGCGCAGGCCGCGATGGCCTTCAGGCGGTTGACGTAGCCGTGGTGGTCGGCGCCGAGCATGTAGACCGACACCTCGCTGCCCCGGTCGCGCTTGCTGAGGTAGTAGGCGGCGTCGGCGGCAAAGTACGTCGTCTCGCCGTCCGCCTTGATCAGCACGCGGTCCTTGTCGTCACCGAAGTCGGTGGTGCGCAGCCAGATCGCGCCGTCCCGGTCGAAGACGTGGCCCTGCTCGCGCAGCCGCTCCATCGCCTTCTCGACAGCGCCCGAGTCGTGCAGCGACTTCTCGGAGAACCAGGTGTCGAAGTGCGTGCCGAACTCGTCCATCGAGCGCTTGATCTCGGCAACCATGAGCTTGAGGCCCTCGGCGCGGAAGGCCTCCAGCTGCTCGGCCTCGGCCAGGTCCAGGATGCCGGGGACGCCGTCGGTGATCGCCTTGGCGATGTCGACGATGTACTCGCCGACGTAGCCGTCCGCCGGAGCCGGCTGACCGTGCGCGGCGGCCTGCAGCGAGGCGGCGAACTTGCCGATCTGCACGCCGGCGTCGTTCAGGTAGTACTCGGTGGTGACCTCGGCGCCGGTCGCCTTGAGGACGCGCGCGAGCGAGTCGCCGACGGCCGCCCAGCGGACGCCGCCGATGTGGATCGGGCCGGTCGGGTTCGCCGAGACGAACTCCAGGTTGATCCGCAGGCCCTTGAGCGCCTCGTTGCGGCCGTACGCCGGGCCCGCCTCCACGATGGTGCGGGCCAGCTCGCCCTGGGTGGCGGCGTCGAAGGTGATGTTCATGAACCCCGGGCCGGCGATGTCCACCTTGGCCACGCCCGGCAGCTCGCGCAGGCGCGCGGCGACCAGCTCGGCGACCGCGCGCGGCGGCATGCCGGCCGGCTTCGCGAGGACGAGGGCCACGTTGGTGGCGTAGTCGCCGTGGTCCCTGTTCTTGGGTCGCTCGACCGTGACCTGCTCGGGCACGGCGACGGACAGCTCGCCCGCCTCGACGGCGGCGCGCACTGCGACCTGGACTGCCTGGGAAAGCTCTGCGGGTGTCACGACGCCAAGCGTAGGCGAGAGGGGGGTGTGCGCCGATCACCCGGCCACCGGTTGAGACGGTTCCTCGCTCCCCCGCGTTCGCCGTCAGCGAAATTTGCCGCTTTCCCTCTGCCGCTTCACCATCAGCCGACGCACCAGCGCCACCAGGTCCTCCGGCTCGAACGGCTTGCCCAGATACCCGTCCACCCCGACCGACTCGCCCCGGTCCAGATCCGCCGGCGTACACGCGCTGACGATCGCGATCGGCAGCCACGCCGTCTGCTGCTGCGCCCGCAGTTGGGCCGCCGTCCGCAGCCCGTCCAGCCGGGGCATCATCACGTCCAGCGTCACCACGTCCGGCTTCACCCGGCGGACCACCTCCAGGCACTCGGCACCGTCGGCCGCGGTCACCACCTCGAAGCCCTCCAGCTCCAGGTTGACCCTGATCAGCCGACGGATCGCCTCGTTGTCGTCCACCACGAGGACCCGCCCGGACACACCCTCCACCCCACCGACCCTACGGGCGCCCACCCCCACCCGTCCGGGCTTTCCCCACTTCCACCCCTGCACGGACCGCGCTCACGAGCTGGTAATGTTCTCCACGTCGCAGCAATGCGACACAGCGCACCACCAGCAGGCCCCCGTAGCTCAGGGGATAGAGCACCGCCCTCCGGAGGCGGGTGCGTAGGTTCGAATCCTACCGGGGGCACTTCGCAAGAAGTGCTTGAAAGGCCCAGCTCAGCGGCTAGTTACCGCCAAGCTGGGCCTTCTTCATGTCCGCGTACGGTGCGTCAGTTCCCAACTCCCGAGGAGCAGACGCGTCAGTCCAGGGCTGGCAAGAAGTCGGCCGGTCCGACGCTGGAATTCGCGCCCATCTCCCGTCAAGCAGCCCGCCCGAGGTCATCGACCGCCGCTCCGAGATCGACGAACTGGCAGCCGCGAAGCACCCGGACCATCTGCGCCGCGAGAATCCATCGGACTTGCGGATCGTCCGACGTGACGATGACGTCAGCAACAGGCCGCGGCCTCAAGGGCCCTGGCCGGTAGAGCGTGCCGTAGACCCCGCAACTCCCGCTGTCCTTCACGCGCACTGCGACGAACCCCGCCCGCAGGTGGGCACACGACTGCGTGGCGCCCTTCGCGCAGCTGCGGCAGACCGGAGGATGCGTCGCGGCCATACCCTCGGGCCATCCCACCCAGTCACTGCGATCGTCCTTGAGCAGCCACAGAACTCCGTCCTCGGTGCGGTCCGCCGGCCCGCCGCAGACCTGGCACAGCAGCCGCCGCATCGCCCGACGCTGCCGCGTGGGATGTACCCGCCCGAACTCCGGGCGTCCGCCTCCGTGGTTGAGCGACATCCGTGCCCACAACACGCCGTCCACGTCACGGTCGTGCGGGATCTCGTCCTCGTAGGCGAGCCCTCGCCCCGGTACGGCGATGAGCTCGGACGGACTGCGCCGCTCCGCACTCCACGTCGCGATGCCCGGCCGTCCCCGCAGTTCCGACATCTCTGCCTCCGCTGACCACTCATCAACACTCTGCGGGAATCAGCCTAGTCACAGAAACTCTGCGAGTGAAGGAAATCTGCAACTAGCAGTACTTCTGCGCTTCTGAGAGACTGGGGCACGCCTACAGGGAGGTCCTCATGAGCAGCGGTTTCGGTCTGGTCGTGCGCTTCGAGTTGCACGACGAGCGCGCGGCAGCGGGATTCGACGAGCTAGTGGCCCGCACGATCCCCGCCATCCGCGAGCGAGAGGCCGACACGCTCGCCTACGTCGTGCACTCCGTGCCGGATGAGCCCAACGTGCGGGTGTTCTACGAGCTCTACGCCGACCGGGCCGCGTTCGACGCCCACGAGCAGCAGCCGCACACCAGGCACTTCCTGGCCGAGCGGGAGCAGTACCTGAGCGGCCTTCAGGTCACCTTCCTCCAGGTCGAGACCGGGAAGGGTCTGGTCTCGGAGTGAGCACTCCCGAGGAGCGGCGCGCGTTCGGTAGCCGTGTCGCGCAGCTGCGCAAGCAGCGCGGGATGAAGCAGGAGGAGCTGGCTGCCATCGTCGGCCGCACCGCGAGTTGGTTGTCGCAGGTCGAGCGCGGGGTACAGCCGGTCAACCGGCTCGACGTGCTGCGGCTGCTGGCCGACGGGCTCGGCGTCTCGCTCCAGGCGCTTCGCCCGGAGGCGTCAGCGCTCGCTCCGGTTCCTGTGGATGAGCAGCCGAACGACCTCGATCAGGCGAGGCTCGTGATCTCCGGCCACCCGGCTCCCGAGGTGCTGCTCGCCGACCGGCTGCCCAGCGCGCCGGCCGACCTGCCGGAACTGCGAACAGCGGTCGAACGGATCTGGGAACTCGCCCACGGCAACCGGTTCGCCGAACTCAGCGCCGCCGTCGAACCGCTGGTTCCACTCCTTGAGCGCGCGGCGCGCACCGCGCCCGACAACGAGCAGCCCGAACTCTGGCAGCTGCTCAGCCAGACGTACGAGGGCCTGTCGGCCGCGTTCGTGCGTCAGGACGAGCCGGATGCCGCCTGGGTCGCTGCGGACCGGGCCATTCGGGCGGCCGAGCAGTCCGGCAAGCCGCTGCAGGTGTTCGCCGGGATCTTCCGGCTGGCTCAGGCCTTCGTCCGGCTGAAGCGCCTCGACCAGGCCGAGCATGCCGCCACCACGGCGATCGACGCCCTGCGCGACCACACCGGAGGCGCCAATCCGAGCCCGGAAGCTCTCTCCTTGCTCGGCTCCCTTCACCAGGTTCTCGCGCTGGTCCACGCGCGAGCAGGCAACCGGGCGGCGGCCCGCGAGGAGACAGACCTGGCCCGAGTCGTCGGTCGGCTTCTCGGCGAGGACCGCAACGACTTCAACCTGGAGTTCGGGCCAACCAACGTGGAGGTTCAGGCCGTCTCCATCGCGGTCGAGTTGGGCGACGCCGGCGAAGCCATCGACCTCGGACGAGGGATCGACCCATCCGGGCTGTCAGCCGAACGTCGGAGCCGTCTGCTGCTGGACATGGGCCGTGCCTACTCCCAGCGCCGGCAAGGCGGGGAGGCACTGGCCTGCCTGTTGCAGGCCGAGGAACTGACCCCCGAGGTCGTCCGCAGCCACGTCGCAGCCCGGAACACCATCCGCGAACTCGTCCTGATCGCGGGGCGGTCCGCCTCGCCGGAGTTGAAGGCCCTCGCCGAGCGCGCTGATGCCTGAGTACAGAAAGTCAGCCGGGCCGACGTTGGGATGCGAAGCAGGTCAATGCTCCATCGGTGAAGGAGGACGGCTATGACCGGCAACAGCCCGCTGCGGCGGCGGGGTATCCAGCGGGTGGCTCAGGGACAGCGGGGGTCGGGGCGGTCGATCTGGGCCGTGGATGTCGAAGACCGGGACCTGGTCGTGGATCAGGTGAGCGTTACCGAGGTCGGTGCTTCGGAACGCATTGCCGGGGTGCTGGGGATCGAGCCGGGTACGGCGACCTGCGTCCGCGACCGACGGTTCGTCCTCGACGGGAAGCCGGTGCTGCTCTCCACCTCGTACCTCCCCGCCGCCCTCGTTGCGGGCTCTGCGATCACCCGGGAGTACACCGGCCCGGGTGGAACGTACGCCCGCCTCGCCGAGATCGGCGCGGCGCCGGTCCACTTCCGCGAGGAGATCCGCTCCCGCATGCCCACCAAGGACGAGGCCGGCCGCCTGGGACTGGCTGCGGGGACGCCGGTCGTCCTCGTCTGCCGCACGGCGTTCGCCGAGGACGGACGGGTTGTTGAGGTCAATGAGATGACCTTGGATGCGGCGTCCTACGTCCTTGAGTACGACTTCGACGCCTGAGCTCCATCGCTTCGGAGTGAGTCCTCAGCTCGCCAGGTGGGTCAGGACGAGGTGGACTGCTCGGGTTACGGCGGCGCGGGACTCGGGGGTGTGGTCCAGGGATTCGAAGGCGTGGTGGGCGCCTGGGATCTCGATGGTGTCGACGGGGGTGCCGTGGGTGTGGGCGGCGGCGAGGAAGGTGTCGACGGTGGCGGCGAATTCGGGGTAGTCCAGGGCTGGGCGGGTGAGGACGACAGGGAGGCGGCCGGCGGTGCGCAGGGCGGTGGCGGGGTGGAAGCGGGTGGCGGCGAGGCCCCAGTTGGGGGGTGGTGCGAGGACGGGGTAGTTGGCTGCGACGCACTTCAGCCAGGGCGGGGGTGCGGCGAGCCAGTCGGCCGAGAGCAGGCCGCCGCCGGAGAAGAACCAGAGGGCGATGCGTTCGGCGTCCACGCGCGGGTCGGCCCGTAGGAGGTCGACGGCCGCGGCCACGTCCTCGGCGGCGCGGTGGAAGTCGGTGAGGCCGTGCAGTCGGTGGTTCACGGCGGCGCCGACCGCTCCCCGGTTCGCCACGTACTGGCCGTAGCCGACGAAGGTGGGCCAGTCCGAAGGACGCGTGCCGGCGGGCAGCGGACCGCCGTGGACGAAGAGCACGGCGGGGCGCGGGTGGTCGGCGTCGGGGAGGTGCAGGTCGACGTGTCCCAGGCGCTCGCGAGGGCGCTGCGGTACGTCGAGCAGGAAGGGGCGCAGGTGTGCGGGGACTTCGTCGGCCGCCTCGGTCACCCGGTGCCCTTCTCCGGCGGCGGCCCGCAGCAGCAGCTCGGCCAGTTCGGCGGGTCGGGAGAGCATCGGCCAGTGCCCGGAGTCGAGTTCGAGCAGGGTCACCCGGGGCTCGGTGAGCACCTTCAGGTCGGGGTCGCCCAGCCTCACCCGGGCCTCGACCGTGGCGATGGTCGCGCCGTTGCCCGTGCACAGGACGCCGGTGGTCGGCAGCGCGCGGGCCGCGTCCGACAGCCGCAGCGGCTGGGTGAGCGTGCGCAGCGGTTGGGGTGTGGCGAGGCTGGTCAGCCGGGCCAGTGCGGGTGCGGGGAGGTCGGCCGTACTCCCCCAGCGCTGCCATCCGTCGAGGGTGGGAGGCGGGATCAGCCGATCGGAGCTCTCCGGGTTCCAGTCACCCAGCTGCGCACGCAGCAGCTGGAGCGGCGGGTCGCCGTCCTGCGGGATGCCGACGTCCAGGTGGACGATCCGGGCGATCCGCTCGGGTCGCCGGGACGCGGCACCCAGCGCCGGATGGATGCCGTAGCAGTGGCCGACCAGCACCACCTCCGGCGCCTCGCTCGCGTCGATCGCGTCGATCAGCTGGACCAGTTCCGCGGCGTGCGTGGCCAGGTCGGTGTCCGGTCCGGCGGCGTCGAAGGTCACCGGATGCGCCTCGGCCCCGGACTCCCGCAGCCCGGCGGCCACCTCCTCCCAGATCCAGCCTCCGGTGTGGGCACCGGGTACCAGGACGAATGTCGTCATGAACGTCTCCTCACGGTCAGCGGGTCGTCGCTACCGTAGGAACTCCCCCTGAGGGAGGTTCAAGTCGTGTCCCACGCAGGTATGTGGACCATCGGAGAGCTCGCCGAGCGCGCCGGGGTCACGGTCAAGACGGTCCGCTTCTACTCGGACCGCGGGCTGCTGCCCGAAGCCGCTCGCAGCAGCGGCGGCCACCGGCGGTACGGTCCGCCGGCGCTCGAACGGCTCCGGACGATCCGGTCGTTGCGCGCCCTCGGGCTGCCCGTCCCCGACGTCGCCAAGGTGCTGGAGGACGGGCCTGCGGACGCACTGGAGGACATCGTCGCAGGTCAACTGCGCGAGGTGGGATCGCAGTTGGCCGCCCTGCGCTGGCAGGAGGCCGCGCTCCGGTCACTGCGGGACTGCACCCCCGAGGAACGCCTCGACCGGCTCCGCCTGGTCGGAGGGGTCTCCGCACCGCCCAGCACGGCGGCACTGGCCGGCTTCTGGCGGCGCTGGCTGCCGGCGCGACTCCCGCGTCGAGTGGTCTCCTCGGTTCTCGATCAGGCGGTGCCGCAGCCGCCGGACGACCCGTCCCCGGCCCAGGTGCTGGCCTTCGCCCGGCTGCACGCCTTCGTCTCCGCGCCCTGCGTCGGAACCGATGCCGCCGCCGGCCAACCCGCGGCGCACCGGTCCGGCGGGGGCTACCGTGCGGACGTGCTGTACGACGGTCTCAGCGAGGCGTACGCGCTGGCATCCGCGGACCTGTTGACCCAACGGGCGCCGCACCCGGGCCAGGCCCTCGACTGCTTCGTCGCCGCCTACGCCCAGGCGGGCGGCACCCGCGACACGCCCGCGTTCCGCCGCCGGTTGAGCGGCGTGCTCGCCGCGGACCCGCGGATCGACGGGTACTGGCAGCTCACCGCCGAGCTGTCCGGCCCCTCGCGGCCGACCCCCGGCGCCACCCACGACTGGCTGCGCGCCGCACTCGCACAAGCGGGCGGCGAGGGCGGCGAGGGCGGCGGCGGTCGCGCAGGGTAGCGAGCAATGGCCGGAAGTGGCGCTGTGGGGGGCGTGGCGGGAGACCTAGGCTGCGAGCACTCCACGGGGGAACGGACCGAGAGCTTGATTGTCATGGACTCGTCAGTTCCAGCGAAGGGAAGCCCCATGTTTCGTGGATTGGCCATCGGCGGCGCGGCTGTGTCGCTGCTCGCCTCCTCGCTCTTCCTCAGCAGCGCCGCCCAGGCTTCGCGGCCCGGCGACGTCACCCCGCCCGGCGGCTTCACCATCGGGCTGGTGACGGTCAACGGATCGGGCTGTCCGTCCGGGACGGCCGCGGTCGCGGTGTCCCCCGACGACACCGCGTTCACCGTGACCTACAGCGACTACCTCGCCGAGGTCGGCCTGGGCGCCCACCCGACCGACTTCCGCAAGAACTGCCAGCTCGACGTCCGGGTGCACGCGCCGCAGGGGTTCACGTACGCCATCGCCGAGGCCGACTACCGCGGCTACGCCTACCTCGCGACCGGCGCGGGCGCGCGGGAGCAGGCGAACTACTACTTCCAGGGAGACCCGCAGACCGCCTACGCCGCCCACTCGTTCGCCGGCCCGATGGACGACGACTGGCAGGCCACCGACACCACCGGGGTCGCCTCGCTGGTCTACGCGCCCTGTGGCGCGACCCGCGACCTGGAGATCAACACGCAGCTGAACGTCAACCTCGGCTCCTCGGACCCGACCACCACGACCAGCTTCATGACCATGGACTCCACGGACGGCAGCCTCACCACCGTCTACCACCTCAGCTGGGAGCCCTGCCCGCGCTGATCAGGAGGATGAGGAGACCGCCGTCTGGTAGAGGTTGGCAATCGTGCCGTCGAAGTAGGCGGTGTAGGACGTGTCGTCGGTGTTGCCGCCCTGCTGGTAGCCACCGATGATCCCGGTGACGGCGCCCGTGACGGTGCTGATCCAGGGGCCGCCACTGGTGCCGCCGGAGTAGGACGGGCAGTTGATGACCCGCTGGTAGGCGCTGAACTGGGCGGTGGTGTTGGAGCAGAGCAGCGGGGTGTCCGAGCTGGACGGGTAGCCGTAGATGCGGACGGTGTCGTTGAAGCCCGCGTTGGTGCCGAGCGGGCTGCCCCCGACCACGTCCTCGATCTGCCGGCCGTTCAGGGGGGCCACCTCCAGGAAGGCGAAGTCCTGGTCCGGGTCGCTGCTCTGCTGCCAGCCCTTGGTGGTGAAGACCTGGGTGACCTGCCAACTGCCGAACGGCGTCTGGCCGTTGCGGAAGCCGGGGACGAAGGTGACGCCGGTCGGGGAGCTGACGCAGTGGGCCGCGGTGAGCAGCAGGTTGCGGGTCGAGCTGTGCACCACGCTCGCCGTGCAGAAGTGGCTGTTGGTCGAGACGGCGCCGGCGAAGAGCGCGCCGACCCGGTTGGCCTCGGTGGTGACGGCTGCGGTCTGCGTGGTGTCCAGCGCGGCACCGGCCTCGGGCGGGGGCATCAACGTCGGCGTCGGCGTGGGAGTGGGAGTGGGGGTCGGCGTGGGTGACGGCGTCGGCGTCGGCGTGGGGGTCGGCGTAGGCGTGGGGGTCGGCGTCGGCGTAGGGCTGGGCGTCGGCGTCGGCGTCGGCGTCGGCGGCGCGGACGAGGCAGTCGTCGTCGAGAAGGCGCTCAGCTTGGCGGCGGTCCGGGCGGAGGCGTTGGCGTCCGACGTGAGCGTCCCGACTCCCGCTATGGCGGCGACGATGACGACGGCCACCAGCGCGGCGAACACGACAGGCCGGAAGGAGAAGCGATGTTCCGTACGGCGCCCACGCTGCTGAGTGATCATCAGGTAACTGACTCCTGCCCCACGATCGGCGGCCCCGGCTTGACCGGCTGGTCGGCACCTTCAGTTCGGCGCCTGGCTACGTTCTGACTATTCCCCGCCCGACTCGACACCGGATGATCCCCTGCTGAGATCCGTCTGAGAATCCTCCGCCTGGACCCGCCCCTTCGCCCACGTTCGTTCGCGTTCGTTCGCGTTGACCCACATTCGTTCACGCGCGTTAACCAGGGATCATCATGACCCCTCCCACCAGCTGCTGAGAAGAGTCGGGAGGCGTGCGGGGAACAGAAAGCTCCTCCGGTTGCCGCGCAAGCGGGCCGGAGGAGCTCAGGAGGAGTGGGTCACGACTCGGCGAGCGCCTCCACCGAGGCCTCGGCGCTCTCGCCGGTGGCCTCCCCGGGGGCGGGCCGGTGGTTCACCATGAAGAACGACAGCACGGCCGCGAACAGCAGGATGCCCAGCGCGACCCAGGTCGCCACCACGTAGCCGTGCACCGCCGCGACGTTCTGGACCGCATGGTCGCCGGCGTTCCGCCCGACCAGGTACGCGGTGGTGGCACTGGCCGCGATGGTGTTCAGCAGCGCCGTGCCGATCGAGCCGCCGACCTGCTGGGCGGAGTTGATGGTCGCCGCGGCCGCACCCGTCTCGTTCGGGGCGACGCCCAGCGTGGCCAGGCTCATCGAGGGCATGAACACCATGCCCATGCCGGTGCCGAGCAGGATCTCGGCCGGCAGCACACTGGCGGCGTACGGGCTGCTCACCGTGAGCTGGGTGAGCCAGGCCATCCCGCAGGCGGCCAGCAGCAGGCCCGGCACGATCAGGTTCCGCGATGGCACCCGGGTCATCAGCCGGGCCGCCAGGCCGGTCGAGCTGCTGATGATCGCGGCGGTCATCGGCAGGAAGGCGACGCCGGTCAGCAGCGGCGAGAAGCCCTTGATCACCTGCAGGTAGTAGGTCAGGAACAGGAAGAGTCCGAACAGGCCCACCACGGCCAGGCCCACCGAGAGCGCCGCGCCGCCGCGGTTGCGGTCCGCGACGATGTGCATCGGCAGCAGGGCGTGGTCGGTGCGCCGCTCGACCAGGGCGAAGAGGACGAGCAGCAGTCCGCCGCCGATCAGGCAGCCCAGCACGAGCGAGTCGGCCCAGCCGCGCGACTCCGCCTCGGAGGTCCCGTACACGATGGCGAGCAGGCCGCCGCAGCCCAGGAAGGCGCCTGGCAGGTCGAGCCTGACCCGGGTGCCCTTGGCGATGAAGTCGCGCTTGAGCAGCCGGAACGCGGCGAGGGCCGCACCGATGGCGATCGGGACGTTGACGAACAGGCACCAGCGCCAGTTCAGGAACTCGGTCAGAAAGCCGCCGGCGATGAAGCCGATCGCGCTGCCGCCGCCGGCGATGGCACCGAAGATGCCGAACGCCGTGCTGCGTTCCTTGGGATTGCTGAAGGTCGTGGAGAGCAGGCCGAGGGCCGAGGGCGCGAGCAGCGCGCCGAAACCGCCCTGCAGGGCTCGCGAGGCGAACAGCATGATGGGGCTGACCGAGGCGCCGCCGAGGGCGGAGGCCCCGGCGAAGCCCAGCAGCCCGATCACGAAGGTGCGTTTGCGCCCGAAGAGGTCACCGACGCGGCCGCCGAGCAGCAGCAGGCCACCGAAGGCCAGCGTGTAGGCGGTGATCACCCACTGCCGGTCGCCGTTGGAGATTCCGAGGTCCTTCTGCGCGGACGGGAGCGCGATGTTCACGATGGTGATGTCGAGCACGATCATCAGCTGAGCGACGGCGATGACCGCCAGCGCCTTCCAGCGGCGGGGGTCCGGCCCCTGGTCGACGGCTGCGGCTGCTTGGTGCGAAGACACGGCAGAGCCTTCCGGACGGGAGGCCGTCCGCGTGCGCGGACGGCACTGCCCTCCAGGGAAGCTCGCCGATCGGCGAGGGGCAAGCCGTTTCCTCACATAGCCGGATTAATCAGACATTCACCTTATATTTTTTACCTTCTCTAGATCTCCGAGAGCGCCGCGACCAGGTCGTCCAGCCCCAACGACCCCTGCGAGAGCGCGGCCATGTGCCAGGCCTTGAGGTCGAACTCCTCGCCGCGCGCCTCGTGCGCCGCCCGCGCGGCGGCCCGGCCGGTCAGCCAGGCGCGCTCGCCCAGCTTGTAACCGATCGCCTGGCCGGGCATGCCGAGGTAGCGGGTCAACTCGCTGTCCAGGTAGGCGGGGGCCAGACCGCAGTAGCGGCCGAAGAACTCGCGGGCCGCGTCCGGCGTCATCAGCTCGCCGGGCTGGTACGGCGAGTCCGCGGGGAAGTCCAGGCCGACGTGCATGCCGATGTCGACGATCACCCGCAGCGCCCGCATCATCTGGGCGTTGAGGTAGCCGAGGCGGTGGCCGGGGTCGGTGAGGTAGCCGAGCTCGTCCATCAGGCGCTCGGCGTACAGCGCCCAGCCCTCGACGTTGGCGCTGATCCCGCCGAGGCTGACCTGGTAGGTGGAGAGGCTGTCGGCGACGTAGTTCCACTGCGCGAGCTGGAGATGGTGGCCGGGGACGCCCTCGTGGTACCAGGTGCTCACCAGGTCCCAGGTCGGGAAGGACTCCAGTCCCTGGGTGGGGTACCAGGTGCGGCCCGGACGGCTGAAGTCCAGCGAGGGCGCCGTGTAGTAGGGCGCGGCCGCACTGCCGGCGGGGGCGATCATCGACTCCACCTTGGTGACCGGCTCGGCCAGGTCGAAGTGGACGCCCTGCAGATCCTCGATCGCCCGGTCCAGCAGGCCCTGGAGGTACACCCGGATCTGCTCCTCGCCCTTGATCGCCGGGCCGTCGGACTCCAGCCAGCGCATCGCCTCCATCGGCGTGCTGCCCGGCCGCACCTTCTCCGCCTCGGCGCGCATCGCGCCGTCCAGCTGGTGGAACTCCGTCCAGGCCCAGCGGTACGCCTCGTCGAGGTCCAGGTCGGCGCCCGTCCACTGTCGGGCCCAGCGGGCGTAGCGGGTGCGGCCGATGGTGTCCGGGGTGTCCGCGACGGCCGGCGTGTAGACCTCCGCCAGCCAGTCGCGCAGCTCGGCGAGCTTCCCGGCGACGGTGACGGCGGTGGCGGTCAGCTCGGCGCGCAGCGACGCGGGAGCCGGCGCGACCAGGTCGCCGAACCAGCCGCCGGTCGGCCCGGCGGCCTCGGCCGCCGGGTCGGCGGCCAGCCACTGCCCGATCTGCTCGATCAGCGTGCTGACCTGGCGCGGGCCGGAGAGCAGGCCGCGCTCGATGCCCTCGGCCAGCGTGGCGCGGTACTGGTCCATCGCCAGCGGGACGCGGGCCAGCCGGCGGCCCAGTCGCGCCCAGTCCTGCTCGGTGTCGGTGGGCAGCAGAGTGAAGACCTCGCGCAGGCTGTGCAGCGGCGAGCCCATGTTGCGCACCGCGCGGTAGCCCTCCCCCGCGTCGTGGACGCCGAGTTCGGCGCTGAGCCGCTCGCGCAGCAGGACCGCGCAGCGCCGCTCGGCCGCCGGGTCGGCGGCGGCGTCGCCCAGTCCGGCCGCCTCGGCGGCGTCCAGCTGCGCCAGGGTCTGCCGGGCCAGGTCGGCCACGGCCTGCTGGCCCTGCGGGGAGAGGTCCGGCAGCCGGTCGTCGTCCGGGTTGATGCCGAGGTAGACCGCGGTCAGCGGGTCGAGGAGCGCCAGTGCGTGGACGTAGCCGTCGGCGATCTGGCGGGGGGTGGTACCGGTGCCGCCGGAGGTGTTCAGTTCGTCAGCCATTGCGACATCTTTTCGCAGCTCGGCAGCTTTGGGACCCCCTTTCTGAGAACCAACCGGAGTCAGGCACTCCTGAACCACGACTGCACCACGACTGCACTACGACGACCGCAGCGAGCGCAGCGGGTCCCAGGTCGGCCGGCCGCGGGTGATCGGATAGAACGCCAGGCCGATCAGGACCGAGCAGAAGTGGCCCAGGTCGGTGAAGGTGTGCGAAGTGAGCAGCGGGACCAGGTAGAAGAGCAGCAGGCCCGACCCGTACACCCAGCGCCAGCGGCCGGCGAAGCGGTAGGTCAGCACGCCCTCGACCCCGGCCAGCGCGTACGAGACGCCGACGTCCACGGTGCTCGACAGGTTGGCGGGCAGCCGGCCGTGCAGGATCCCGGCGCTGACCACGCCCTCGCTGATCAGCGTCGCCAGCACGTGCGCCGTCGCCGCGACGGTGAACCAGCGCCGGGTGCCCAACCAGCGCTCGGCCGGGACGTGGAAGACGTGGAAGATCACGAAGTAGAAGAGGAAGGACGGCTGCTCGGTCCAGATCGCGCTGGCCACCAGCGCGTGCACCGGGTGCGAGCGCAGCTGGTCGAGGTTGGTGCTGCGGCCGGCCAGGAACCAGTCGAGGTTCTGCGGGCTGATCCGGGCCACCACGAAGCTGGTGACGGCCAGGATCGCCAGCCAGATGTACGTGCCCGGCGCGGACCTGATCCACCGCCAGAGCGCGCGCGGCCACTGTCGGAGCCGTCGCCCCTCGCCCGAACGCCGCATGGCGTCCAGTATCCGGGGATACCTCCGCGTTCCTCCCGACCGACGCGCCTGAGCCGGTCAACGGGGTTCCGCTTCGGCTCGGGCGCACTACGCTGACCGCCATGGAAGCCACGGAGCAGGCAGTTCCTCAGGAGAGCGCGCAGTCCGCGGGGCAGGTGGCCGGGGACGTCCAGGAGCGCCCGCGCCGCGCCGGGTACCGCCGGCTGCCCGTCCAGCAGCGGCGTGAGCAGCTGATATCGGTCGCGCTGACGCTGTTCAGCACCCGCCCGCCCGAGGAGGTCAGCCTGGACGACGTCGCCGAGGCCTCCGGCGCCTCCCGCCCGCTGGTCTACCGCTACTTCGCGGGCGGCAAGCAGCAGTTGTACGAGGCCGCGCTGCGCAGCGCGGCCGAGGAGCTGACCAGCCGCTTCACCGTCCCGCCCCGCGGCACGCCGACCGAGCAGCTGGCCTCGGTGCTGGACCGCTACTTCTCCTTCGTCGCCGAGCACGACGCCGGGTACGGTGCGCTGCTGCGCGGCGGTTCGGTGGTGGAGACCGCGCGGACGACGGCGATCGTGGACGAGGTGCGACGGGCCGCGCTGCGCCGCACGCTGCGCTATATGGGGGTGCGGGAGGCCGGACCGCGGCTGACCCTGCTGGTCCGGTCGTGGATCTCGGTGGTCGAGGCGGCCTCACTGACCTGGCTCGACGAGGGGCGGCAGATTCCGCAGACCGAGCTGCGCGACCTGCTGGTGGACGAGTTCGTGGCGATGACCGCCGTCACCGCGCCGCGCGACCCGCAGACCGCCGAGGTGCTGGCCGGGCTGCTGATGCTGGAGAGCGCGGACGGACCGGCCGGCCGGCTGCTGGCGCGCCTGGGCGCGCTGACCGTGGGCAACAACGGCTGAGGAGCCCCGACCCCCGTGCCAAGGGTCGGGTCGGGTGTCCGGACCGGCGCTACGCCTTGCCGAGCACCTGGCGCTGGCGGCCGAGCCCCGTGATCTCCAGCTCCAGCACATCGCCGGGCTGCAGGAACGGCGTGCCCGGGTGGCCCGCGGTGACTCCGGCCGGGGTGCCGGTGACCACCAGGTCACCGGGCTCCAGGACCATGAACTGGCTGACGTAGCGGATCACTTCGAGCACCGGGAAGATCTGCTCGGCGGTGCTGCCGTCCTGCCGCAGCTCACCGTTGACCCAGAGCTTGAGGGAGAGCGCCTGCGGGTCGCCGAGCTCGTCCGGGGTGACCAGCCAGGGGCCCAGCGGGTTGAAGGTCTCGCAGCACTTGCCCTTGTCCCACTGGCCGCCGCGGTCCCACTGGAACGAGCGCTCGGTGACGTCGTTGGCGATGGCGTAGCCCGCGATGCAGGCCGCAGCCTCCTCGTCGCTCGCCAGGTAGCGGGCGGTCTGCCCGATCACGAAGGCCAGCTCGATCTCGTAGTCGGTCTTGGTGCTGCCCCGCGGGACCAGCACCTCGTCGTCCGGGCCGACCACGGTGTTGCTCGCCTTGAGGAAGATCACCGGCTCGGCCGGGATCTGCGCACCGGCCTCGACCGCGTGGTCGCGGTAGTTGAGGCCGATGCCGACGACCTTCCCCGGCCGGGCGATCGGGGCGCCGGTCCGCAGGCCCGCGATGTCCGCCACGGGCAGCTCACCGCGCTCGATCGCGCCGGCGAGTTCGGCCACGTCGAGCCGGGACAGGAAGGCCCCGTCGATGTCCGAGGTCCGTCCGGACAGCTCGTACGCGGTGCCGTCCGGGCCGAGCACGACCGGGCGCTCAGCGCCCGGGGGGCCAACTCGGAGGAGCTTCATCTGCCCATCACCACCTGATTCGTCGCATGTCGCACGGGAGGCCGCACACCACCCACGCCTATGCATCCGAGGTATATCAACCGAATACCGGGCCCAACCAGGGGGTCACTGTGAGCGAGTTCCTATCAATTCCTCCAAGTCGACACCCCTCGGAATCAGGCGGCCGTACGGTTGACAGGCCTGGCACTCTCAGGTGCAGGGTGTGTCAACCGGCCAGTAGGGCCGCCAGCACGCCCTCCCGGCAGGGCTGCTCCGGGCGGCTGAAGCGGCTGAGCCGGCGCTCGATGTCGGCGACGTCGTGGTGCTGCGCCCCGAGCGCGGTCACCGCGGCCGGCAGCAGCTCGGCGAGCAGGCAGTACGCCTCCGCCGTGCGGCCGGCGCGGGCCAGGCTGACCGCGAGGTCGTGGGCGGTGCGCAGGGTGCGTCCGTCGCTGGGGCCGAAGGCGCGGGCGAACTCGGGGACCAGCTCGCCCAGCCGGCCGACCGCGTCCAGCGCCCGGTTGTCCCCGGCGGCCTCCCAGGCGGCGTCGGCGCGGCGGCGCAGTTCGCCGATGCCGTCCACGGTCCGCGCCAGGCGGCGGCGCACCTCGTCGGCGTCGGCGGGTCGGTCGGCCGGGTCCTTGGCCAGCAGGTCGAGCAGCAGGTCACCGAGGTCGACGGGCAGCATGGACGGCCGCACCGGGCGCTGGTCCAGGTGCTGGTTCATCAGGCCGACCTGGCTGGTGGAGGTGAACGGGCGCCGCCCGGTGAAGAGTTCGTACAGGACGCAGCCCAGCGCGTAGAGGTCGGAGCGGACCGTGCCGGACGCGCCGCGCCAGCGCTCGGGGGCCAGGTAGCGGGTGCTGCCGATCACCGAGCCGGTGGTGGTGAGGGGGTCCAGGTTGTCGCCGATCTGGGCGATCCCGAAGTCGAGGACCTTCACCACCTCCCGGCCGGGGCCGGTCACCATGATGTTCTCGGGCTTGATGTCCCGGTGGATCACCTCGGCCGCATGCGCCGCGCCGAGCGCCAGGCAGAGCTGTCGGGCCCAGGCCAGCGAGCGCGCCAGGTCGGGCGGCTCGGTGGCGATCACGTGGGCCAGGGTCGGCCCGTCGAGCAGCTCCATGACCAGGTAGTTGACCGGCTCCGGCCCGTCCTCGCTGTCGTCCTCGGCCTCGCCCTGGTCGAGGACCACGACGATGTTGGGATGGCTGAGCCGGGCCAGGATCTCGACCTCGCGCACCATCCGCTGGATGTGGCTGTCGCTGGACGGGCCGCGCCGGCGCAGCGTCTTGACCGCCACCGAGCGGCCCAGCCGCAGGTCGAGCGCCTCCCAGACGATGCCGAAGCCTCCGCGCCCCAGCTCACGGACCAGCTGGTAGCGCTCCCCCAGCAGCTTCCCGGCTTTCATCGTTCTCCCCCGTGGTGTTCAGGACACCGGCTACCCGAGGAGCATCGCCAGCTCTCCGCCGCGGGGCCCGTGTCCCGGCCGATGGCGCTTGCGGTCCAGGTCTCGCCGGTAGGACTCCAGGTCGCGGATCGCCTTCGTCACGTCCTCGTGCCCGGGGCCCAGAGTAGCGATCATCATCGGCACGAGATCGGTCAACAGCCCTACCGCGCCAGCGACATCGTGGGTCATCGCCCGCCAGAGCGCAAGGTCGTAGCAGACCTGCAAGGTCTGCGCGGAGCCGCGGCCGCAGACCCGGGAAGCCGCGGAGACCAGCACGGTCAGCTGCCGGACGGCCTCGGTCCCGTTGCCGGCCTCGCCGTAGGCCCAGGCCTGGTCGACCCCGGCCCGGATCGCCTCCGGGCCGCCGTGAACGGCGACGGGAGCGGCGACGGGAGCGGCGACGATGCCCGCCAGCCGGGCGCGCACCTCGGCGGCGTCCGCCGGCCGCGCGGCCGGGTCCTTGGCCAGCAGCGCGAGCACCAGCTGGTCCAGGCCGGGCGGCAGGCCGCCGCGGAACAGGCCGGGGTAGGGCGGTGGGTCGTTGAGGTGGCGGTACATCAGCTCCTGCGCCGAGGAGCCGTTGAACGGCCGCCGCCCGGTGCACAGTTCGAAGAGCACGCAGCCCAGCGCGTAGAGGTCGGCGCGCCGGTCGGCCGGTACCTGGCCCCACTGCTCGGGGGCCAGGTACGGCGCGCTGACGGTCTCCGCGGCGGGCGCCAGGTGGGCGGTGCCGAAGCCGATCAGCTTGAGCCCGCCGTGTTGGGTGACCAGCAGCCGGCCGGGCGCCAGCCCCCAGTGCACGACCCCGGCGCCGTGCGCGGCCTGGAGGGCGAGGCAGGCCTGCTGGACCCAGGCCAGCACCTGGCCGATCTCGATCGGCCCGGCCGCCAGGACGGTGTCCAGCGTCCGGCCGGTCACCAGCTCCATCACCAGGTAGTGCGCGCCGCGGTCCTGGACCGCCACCAGGTGCGGGTGGGCCAGGCGACCGACGGTGAGCGCCTCGTAGAGGAAGCGTTCGATCCCGGCCGGGGTGGTGAACGGTCCCGGGCTGACGGTGCGGACCGCGACCAGGTGGCCGAGCTGCCGGTCCTGCGCCTCGAAGATCACGCCGGCCGCGCTCCGGCTCAGCTCACGGACCAGCTGGTAACGCCCGTCGAGCAGGCCCCCCACGACATCTGACATGGTGGCAAGCTTAGGGCCCGTCCGCTCACAGCACCTTGGAAAGGAATGCGCGGGTGCGCTCGTGCCGCGGGTGGTCCAGCACGTCGGCCGGGGCACCCTGTTCGACCACCACTCCGCCGTCCATGAAGACCACCGTGTCCGCCACCTCGCGGGCGAAGCCGATCTCGTGGGTGACGACGATCATCGTGGTCCCGGCCCGGGCCAGATCCTTGATCACGTCCAGCACCTCGCCGACCAGCTCCGGGTCCAGCGCCGAGGTCGGCTCGTCGAAGAGCAGCACCTTGGGGTCCAGCGCCAGCGCCCGGGCGATCGCCACCCGCTGCTGCTGCCCGCCGGAGAGCTGGCGCGGGTAGGCGTCGGCCTTGTCCGCCAGGCCGACCCGGTCCAGCAGCTCCAGTGCGCGGGTGCGGGCCTCGGACCGGGAGCGGCCCAGCGCGTTGACCGGCGCCTCGGTGATGTTGTCGAGCACGGTCAGGTGCGGGAACAGGTTGAAGTTCTGGAAGACGAAGCCGATGTGGGTGCGCTGGCGGAGCACCTCGCGCTCGCGCAGCTCGTACAGCCGCTCGCCCGAGCGCCGGTAGCCGATCAGCTCGCCGTCGATCGTGACGAAGCCGCGGTCGCTGCGTTCCAGCCGGTTGACGATCCGCAGCAGGGTCGACTTGCCGGAGCCGGAGGGCCCGAGGACCACGGTGACCGATCCGGCCCGGACCTCCAGGTCCACCCCGCGCAGCACGTCGAGCCGGCCGAAGCTCTTGTGCACGCCGCGGATCTCGACCATCACGTCAGTGGTGCTCATCTCTGTGCCTTTCATGCGTGCTCGGGCGGATCGATCTGCGACTGCGGGATGGCGGAGTCGGCGGTGCCCCACTTCTGCAGGATCCGCTGGTACGTGCCGTCCTTGATCAGCTGGTTGACGGCGGCCTGGAAGGCCGGGGCCAGCGGGGTGCCCTTGGCGAAGGCGAAGCCGACGTCCAGGCGGTGGAACTCGCCGACGAACCTGGTCCCGGCCGCGGGCTGGGCGGCCTGGTAGCGCAGGCCGTTGATGGTCGACATCACGGTGTCGATCCGGCCCTGCTGGAGGCTGGTCAGCAGCGCGGCGCTGTCGGAGAAGGACTGCACGGTGTACGGCTTCTTCCCGGCGTCCGCGCAGACGTGCTTCTGGGTGTTCAGAGTCGTCTCGAAGGTGGTCCCCGCGCCGGTGCCGACGGTCAGGCCGCAGAGCTGCTGCAGGGTGCTCACCCCGGTGAGCGCGGTGTTGTCCCGGCGGACCGCGAAGCCCTGGCCGTCGTCGATGTAGGTGACGAAGTCGATGGTCTTCAGGCGGGCGGTGGTGACGCCGAAGTTCCCGGTGCCGAAGTCGTACTTGCCGCTGGAGAGCGCGGGCAGGATGGTCTCGAAGGCGGCCTCCTGGCGGTCGACGGTCAGGCCGAGCACCCTGGCGACGGCGTCGGTGACGTCGATGTCCAGGCCGGCCGGCTTCCTGGTCGCCGGGTCCGGGTAGTAGGCGCTCGGCGGGGTGCCGACGGAGCTGCCGACCCTGAGCGTGCCCGCCTTGCGGACGTCCGCCGGGAGCAGGGCCGCGATCGCGTCCACCTTCTGCTCGCCGGAGACGACGTCGCGGGCCGGGTCGATGCCCTGCGGGGAGGCGGCGGCGCCCGCGAGGGCGTGGCCGGCGGTGCCCGAGCCGCAGGCGGTGAGGGCCAGCAGCGGGACCAGGGCAGCCGCAACGGCCAGTGCCAGCCTCACGCCTGGAACGCGATCAGCTGGTGGCGGTCGCGCTCGGCGGCCTCGGCCTTCCTCGCCTTGGCGGCGTCGCGCTTGGCGACCTCCTCGCGGACCAGCGGGATCACGTAGCGGCCGAAGTCGATCGCGTCGTCCAGCAGGTGGTAGCCGCGGGCGGAGAGGATGTCGACCCCGAGGTCGTAGTAGTCGAGCAGCGCGGCGGCGACCGTCTCCGGGGTGCCGACCAGCGCGTTGGAGTTGCCGGCCCCGCCGGTGGCGGCGGCGGTCGGGGTCCACAGCGCGCGGTCGTAGCGCTCGCCGGCCTCGGCGATCGCGACCAGGCGCTGCGAGCCGGTGTTCTCGGGGCCGGCGGACTGCCCGGAGAGCACCTGACGGCGGCTCAACTGCCCTGCCGCCTTGCGGGCGTTGATGGTGTCGACGGTTCGGTGCGCCTTCTCCCAGGCCAGCTCCTCGGTCGGCGCGATGATCGGGCGGAAGGCCACCTGGATCCGCGGCGGCGTGCTGCGTCCGGCCGCGGCGGCAGCCTCCTTGACCCGCTCGATCTGCGCCGCGGTCTCCACCAGCGGCTCACCCCAGAGGCAGAAGACGTCCGCCTCGGCGCCGCCGGCCGCGTACGCCGCGTCCGAGGAGCCGCCGAAGGAGACGCCCGGGCGCGGGGCCTGCACCGGGAAGACGTCCGAGACGAAGTCGTTGAAGCGGTAGTACTCGCCCGCGTGGTCGAAGGGCTCGTGCGTGGTCCAGATCCGCTTGACGATCTCGATGTACTCGCGGGTCCGGGCGTAGCGCTGATCCTTCGTCAGAAAGTCTCCCTCACGCTGCTGTTCGTGGTCGTTGCCGCCGGTGATGAAGTGGACCGTGAGGCGCCCCTGGCTGATCTGGTCGAGGGTGGCGAAGGTCTTGGCGGCGAAGGTCGGGTACGAGACGTTGGGGCGGTGGGCGAGCAGGATCTGCAACCGGTCCAGCCGGGCCGCCAGGAAGGCCGCGGCCGGGGCCGGGTCGGGGGAGCCGGCGCCGTAGGCGAAGAGCACCCGGTCCCAGCCGTACTCCTCGTGGGCGCGGGCCAGCCGCAGGGTGTAGTCGCGGTCGAAGGCGGCGGTGCTGCGGGCGGTGGTCTCCGAGCCGTCGCCGGTGGCGGCGATGCCGAGGAACTCGACGGGCATGGCTGACTGCCTTTCAGGGCGGTGCGGCGGGTACGCCGAAGGACGGGTACCCCGAGAAACGGGTACGCCGAAGGAGCGGAGGAGCACGGACGGGTGCGAGGAGCGCGTGACGGTGCGCGAATGCGCGGTTCACCGTGGCGGCAAGGCGGGTTTCCCGGCCCGCGACGGGGCACCGAGGGAAGCTCTCCGAAGGAGAAAGGGGCCGGTCAGAGGGCCCGCTGCCGAGTCAGCCCAGACACGCCGCGGACCACACCCGACCGAAGTCGATGTGGTCGCGGGTGACCAGGGGCTGCGCGGCGTTCATGCCCCAAGTTGAGCAGTGAACCTTGGAGTTCGTCAACCACCGTCCGCCCTTGAAGTGCGGTGTCCGCTGTGCGTACGATCCGGATCGGAGCGAGAGCACCGCCGCGTTGAGGGACGCGGCACGCGTGACGGCCGCCCGGACACCGCGTGTCCGGCCCTGCCCGCACCCTGCTCTGGAGCCCCAGCCATGGCCACGACGCACGACGTCCTGCCCACCACCTCCTCTCCTCCCGAGACCCGCGCCGAGCCCAGGATCGTCCGCCGCCGACGCCCGGGGCAGTGGCTGGCCACCGGCCTGGCCCTGCTCGCGCTGGCGATGGTCCTCGCCTCGGTGGCCCGCAACCCGCGCTTCCAGTGGAGCGTGGTGGGCGACTACTTCACCACCACCGCCGTTCTGCACGGCCTGACCCTGACGCTCTGGCTGACCGCCGCCACCATGGCGGCCGGCTTCGCCCTGGGCACCCTACTGGCCGCCTGCCGACTCTCCGGCAACCTCGTTCTGCGCACGCTCAGTTGGGGATACGTCTGGCTGTTCCGCTCGATCCCGCCGCTGGTCCAGCTGCTGCTCTGGTTCAACATCGGGGCGCTCTACCCGACGCTCGGCCTCGGCATCCCGTTCGGCCCCGAGTTCCTCACCGTCAGGACGGTCAACCTGTTCGGCCCGCTGCTCACCTCGGTGATCGGACTGACCCTGCTGGAGGCCGGCTACGCCGCGGAGGTGGTGCGCGGCGGCATCCTGGCCGTCGACCAGGGCCAGTGGGAGGCCGCGCAGTCGCTGGGCCTGGGCCGGCTGCGGGTGCTGCGCCGGATCGTCCTGCCGCAGGCGATGCGCTCGATCGTGCCGACCGCGGGCAACATGCTGGTCGGGGCGCTCAAGGGCACCAGCATCGTCAGCGTGCTGGCGGTCCAGGACCTGCTCTACTCGGTCCAGTTGATCTACAACCAGACCTACCAGATCATCCCGCTGCTACTGGTCGCCACGCTCTGGTACCTGGCGCTGACCAGCCTGCTCTCGGTCGGGCAGTACTACGTGGAACGGCACTTCGCGCGCGGCTCGACCCGGGGCGCGCTGCCTGCCACCCCCGTGCAGCGGGCCCGCGCCGGCTACCGCGCGCTG
This sequence comes from Kitasatospora sp. MAA4, assembly GCF_029893355.1. GTDB lineage: Bacteria > Actinomycetota > Actinomycetes > Streptomycetales > Streptomycetaceae > Kitasatospora. Next base: position 101,496 of record NZ_JARZAI010000007.1, on the reverse strand, counting down.
CTCGCCCGGCTGGACGCTCCGCCGGCTCGGGAGAGTGCTCGATGAGCAGCCTCGCGATCATCGGCGCCGGCCCGCGCGGCACCGGCCTGCTGGAGCGGATCGCGGCCAACGCGGCCGAGTTGCTGCCCGCCGACCAGCGGCTGCACATCCACCTGGTCGACCCCTACCCGCCGGGCGCCGGACGGATCTGGCGCTACCGGCAGTCCCCGCTGCTGCGGATGAACTCGATGGCCGAGGACGTCACGATGTTCACCGACCACAGCTCGACCGTCGAGGGCCCGCTGCGCCCCGGTCCCTCGCTGGCCGAATGGGCCGCCCGGACCGCCGAGTTCGCCCCCTACCAGCCTGCGGCCGACGCCGGGCTGCGGGCCGAACTGGAGGCCCTGGGGCCCACCGACTTCCCCACCCGGCGAGTCCAGAGCGCCTACCTGGACTGGGTGTTCCGCCGCGCGCTGGCCGACCTGCCCGCGCGGATCACGGTCACCGTGCACCAGGACACCGCAATCGCTCTGGAGGGCGGCCCGGACGACCCGCAGACCGTCCATCTCGCCTCCGGCGCAACGGATCTGACGGTTGACCAGATCGTCCTGACGTTGGGCCACCTGGGCTCCCGTCCGGACGAACAGCACGCCGCCACAGCCGAGTTCGCCGCCCGGCACGGCCGCTTCCACCTCCCGCCGGCGTTCTCCTCGGAGGCCGAGCTCTCGGGGATCGCCCCGGGCGAGCAGTTGATCCTGCGCGGCTTCGGGCTGGCCTTCGTCGACCTGACGGCGCTGCTCACCGAGGGCCGCGGCGGCCGCTTCGAGACCCGCGGCGACCGGCTGGTCTACCACCCCTCCGGGCGCGAGCCGGTGATCCACGTCGGCTCGCGGCGCGGCGTGCCCTACCACTCCAAGACCGGCTACCGGTTGCAGGGTCCGCCCGCCCCGCTCCCCCGCTACTTCGGCCCGGCGGCCGTGGAGCAGCTGCTGGCCCGGCCCGGACCGCTCGAACTGCGCCGGGACGCCTGGCCGTTGATGGCCAAGGAGATCGGCTTCGGCTACTACCACGAGCTCTTCCACGCCCACCCCGAGCGCACCGCCGTCCCCTGGCCGGACTTCCTGGCCGCCTACGACCGGCTCGACTGGTACGCCCCCGACCTGGCCGCGCTGGTCGCGACCGCCGTCCCCGACCCGGCCGACCGGCTGGACTTCGAGCAGCTGGACCGCCCACTGACCGGCCTGCGCTTCAGCAGCCCCGAGGAGCTGCAACACCACCTGCGCGCCTACATCCGCAGCGACGCCGACCGCCGCGCCGACCCCGCCCACAGCGCCGACCTGGGTGCCTTCCTGGCCCTGCTCTCGCTCTACGGGCAGCTGCCCCGGCTGCTCGCCTCCGGTCGGCTGTCCGCCCGCTCGACCGGCACGGAGTTGGACGGCTGGTGGCAGGGCTTCTTCAGCTTCCTGGCCTCCGGTCCGCCGGGCTTTCGGCTGCGCGAGCTGCTGGCGCTCGCCGAGGCCGGGGTGGTCCGCTTCCTGGGCGCCGACCTCGCGGTGGAGAACGACGAGGCGAGCGGCACCTTCGTGGCGAGCAGTCCCAGCGTGCCCGGGCACCGAGTGGCGGCCACCGCGCTGATCGAGGCCTACCTGCCGCGCCACGCACTGGAACGGACCGAGGACCCGCTGCTGGCCGCGCTGCACCGGGCCGGCGAGCTGGCCGAGGACGTGATCGCCGACACCGGCCACGTCCACCGCTCCGGCCTGCTCGCCGTCACCCCCGGCGAGGGCGCGGTGCTCGACCCCGGCCTCGGCGGCCTCCCGCACCCGCGCCGCACGGCGCTCGGCCCGCACACCAACGGCCGGTCGTACGCGGCCTTCGCCCGCCCGCGCACCGACGCCCCGGCCTTCCGGCAGAACGACGCCACCGCGCGGGCCCTGCTCCGGGCCCTCTCGGCCCGGCACGGACGAGATGACAGGATGGGGGCTGGGCTGACGACGGCGCGGTCCTGATCGACCCGGAGGTAGTCATGGCCAAGCAGGCCCCGCAGAGCGACCCGGCCCAGGACGCCCCGGCGGTCGGCGCGCCGCACCGCGCGGCGGCCGGGCTGCCGGCCGTCGGCCACAGCCTGCGGATGGCGGGCGAGCAGATGGGCCCGCGCCGGGCGCTCTCCACCCTGCTGAAGGTCAACCAGCACGGCGGCTTCGACTGCCCGGGCTGCGCCTGGCCCGAGCCGGACAAGCCGCACACCGCCGAGTTCTGCGAGAACGGCGCCAAGGCGGTCGCCGAGGAGGCCACCGAGCGCCGGATCACCGCGGACTTCTTCGCCGCGCACCCGGTGGCCGAGCTGGCCGAGCGCTCGGGCTACTGGCTGGGCCAGCAGGGCCGGCTGACCGAGCCGATGCTGCTGGACGAGGGCGCCGACCGCTACGTCCCGGTCTCCTGGGAGCGCGCGTTCGCGATCGTCGCCGAGGAGCTCCAGGCGCTGGAGACCCCCGACGGCGCGGCCTTCTACACCTCCGGCCGCACCAGCAACGAGGCCGCCTTCGCGTACCAGCTGTTCGCCCGCCGGCTGGGCACCAACAACCTGCCGGACTGCTCCAACATGTGCCACGAGTCCTCGGGTTCGGCCCTGGTGGAGACGCTCGGCGTGGGCAAGGGCAGCGTCAGCCTCAAGGACCTCTACCAGGCCGACCTGATCATCGTGGCCGGCCAGAACCCGGGCACCAACCACCCCCGGATGCTCTCCGCGCTGGAGCGCGCGAAGCGGGCCGGCGCCACCGTGGTCAGCGTCAACCCGCTGCCGGAGGCCGGTCTGGAGCGCTTCAAGAACCCGCAGAACGCCCGCGGCCTGGTCGGCCAGGGCACCAAGCTGACCGACCTCTTCCTGCAGATCCGACTCGGCGGCGACCTCGCGCTGTTCCGCGCGCTCAACCAGCTGCTGCTGGAGGCCGAGGAGGAGCAGGGCGGCGTGCTGGACCACGCGTTCATCGCCGAGCACTGCCTGGGCTTCGAGGAGTGGGCGGCCGAGGCCAGGCAGACCGACCGGGACGCGGTGCTGGCCGCCACCGGCCTGCCGTTCGAGCAGATCGAGGAGCTGGCCCGCCTGGTGCTGGCCTCCAAGAAGGTCATCGTCTGCTGGGCGATGGGCCTGACCCAGCACAAGCACTCCGTGCCGACCATCCGCGAGGTGGTCAACTTCCTCCTGCTGCGCGGCAACGTGGGCCGCCCCGGCGCGGGCGTCTGCCCGGTGCGCGGGCACAGCAACGTGCAGGGCGACCGCACCATGGGCATCTTCGAGCGGCCCAGCGAGGCGTTCCTGGACGCGCTGGGCAAGGAGTTCGACTTCGCGCCGCCGCGCCACCACGGCTACGACGCGGTGGACAGCATCCGGGCGATGCGCGACGGGCGGGTCGGGGTCTTCTTCGCGATGGGCGGCAACTTCGTCGCGGCCACCCCCGACACCCTGGTGACCGAGGCCGCGATGCGCCGCTGCCGGCTCACCGTGCACGTCTCCACCAAGCTCAACCGCTCGCACGTGGTGACCGGCGCGCGGGCGCTGATCCTGCCGACGCTCGGCCGCACCGACCGGGACGCCACGGCCGCCGGCGACCAGTTCGTCACGGTCGAGGACTCGATGGGCATCGTGCACTCCTCGCAGGGGCGGCTGCGCCCGCCGGCTCCCGGGGTGCTCTCTGAGATCGCGATCGTCTGCCGGCTGGCCCGGGCCGCGCTGGGCCCGGCCGACGCGCTGCCGTGGGAGGCGTTCGCGGAGTCCTACGATCTGATCCGCGACCGGATCGCCCGGGTGGTGCCGGGGTTCGACGACTTCAACGCCAAGGTGCGCAAGCCCGGCGGCTTCGCCCTGCCGCACGGCCCGCGCGACAGCCGGACCTTCCCGACCGCGACCGGCAAGGCCAACTTCACGATCAACCCGCTGACCGCCCCCAAGGTCCCGGCCGGCCGCCTGCTGCTCCAGACGCTGCGCTCGCACGACCAGTACAACACCACGATCTACGGCCTGGACGACCGCTACCGCGGCATCACCGGCGGCCGGCGCGTGGTGCTGGTCAACCCGGCGGACGCGGCCGAGCTGGCGCTGACCGAGGGCGCGTACGTCGACCTGGTGAGCGAGTGGCGGGACGGCGTGGAGCGGCGGGCGCCGCACTTCAAGGTGGTGCACTACCCGGTGGCCCGGGGCGGCGCCGCGGCCTACTACCCGGAGACCAACGTGCTGGTGCCGCTGGACTCGACGGCGGACATCAGCAACACCCCCACCTCCAAGGCCGTGGTGGTCCGCTTCGAGCCGGACAGCGGCTTCACCGGGGCAAATGTCTGATTTGCCGTTAATCTGACACTCCGTGCTCTCGGCCCGCGCCTCTCGGTGCGCGGGCCCACCCCCGGAGGTCTCCGATGGCCGTTGCCGCCCACCCGGCCACGGACGTGAACCGCCCGCCGCAGACCCCCGCGGCCCGGCTGATCCCGCTGATCGTCCCCGCGATCCTGGTCGGAGTGGTGGCCGCCCTGGTGCTGCTCGGGCTCAGCAAGCTGGCCGGGCAGCTGGAGCGGCTGGTCTGGCAGAGCGCGCCCGCGCACTTCGGCTTCGCGCAGTACGACCCGTGGTGGGTGATCACCGTCCTCACCGCGACCGGTCTGCTGATCGGCCTGGCGGTGTGGCTCCTGCCCGGCCATGCCGGCCCCGACCCGGCGACCACCGGCCTGGTCGACCCGCCGCAGCCGCCGTACGTGCTGCCGGGCCTGGCGGTGGTGACGGTCCTGGCGCTGGCCGGCGGCGTGAGCCTGGGCCCGGAGAACCCGATCACGATGATCAACATCGCACTGGCCTGCTGGATCGGCCGGCTCGTCGTGCCGCGCAGCCCCAACGCGCTCTGGGTCGGCCTGGCGGCCGCCGGAACGATCGGGGCGCTGTTCGGCACACCACTGGCGGCCGCCCTGATCCTCTCCGAGATGCCCGGCCCCGGCGTGCTCTGGGACCGGCTCTTCGCCCCGCTCGTCGCGGCCGCCTCCGGGGCGCTGACCACGCTGCTGATCGACGGCAACGACTTCGTGATCAACATGCCCCCCTACCCCGGGGCGCGGGCGGTCGACCTGTTCTGGGCGATGCTGGTCTCCTCGGCCGGCGCGCTGCTCGGCCTGGCCGCGGTCTACGCCCTGCCGTTCGTCCACCAGGCCTTCCACCAGCTGCGCAACCCGGTGGTGATGCTGGTCGCGGGCGGGCTGACGCTCGGTGTGATCGGCGTGATCGGCGGGCACCTGACCCTCTTCAAGGGCCTCGACCAGATGAAGGAGCTGGCCAGCACCAGCGCCGACTACGGCGCCTGGGGGCTGCTCGGGATGGCCCTGGTCAAGATGCTGGCGGTGCTGGTGGCCAGCTGCGCGGGGTTCCGCGGCGGGCGGATCTTCCCGGCGGTCTTCGCCGGGGCGGCGCTCGGCTTCAGCGCGAGCACCTTCGTCACCGACATCCCGTCCTCGCTCGCGGTGGCCTGCGCGATCCTGGGCGTGCTCTTCGCGGTCACCCGGCAGGGCTGGCTGAGCCTGTTCACGGCGGCGGTCATCGTGCCGGACTACAAGCTCGTCCCGCTGCTCTGCGTCGCGGCGCTGCCGGCCTGGCTGATCGTCACCGGGCGGCCCCAGATGATCGTCACACCGGCAGCGACCGACTGAGCGCTCAGCTGTGGTTGGGCGAGGGCGCGGTCGAGGTCCGCGAGGGCGAAGGCGAGGTGCCGGAGACCGAGGCAGACGGCGAGCCGCCGGCCGGCGTGCCCGGCACCGAGACGGACAGCGACGGCGAGGCGGGAGCGCTCGGCGTCGCCCCCGTGGCCGTACCGGGGGCAGTGGACGAACCGGACGGCGACGGCGAGGCCGAGCCGCTCGGCTTCGGCGTACCGGGGCCGGCGGGCGTCGGCGACGCCGGTGCGGACGGCACCGGGGTCGGTGCCGGCGGGGCCACCGGCAGCACCGGCAGCAGGCCCGACAGCGGCGGCACCGTCGGCAGGCCCGGCACCGTGGGGAGCGAGGGCGCGATCGGCGTCAGCGTCTGGGCGTTCTGCAGGACGTCCGGGACCTTCCAGGTGCCGCCCTGGGTGTCCGAGGGGGAGTTCGGGTCGGGCCGCACGGCGCCAAGGATCGGGCTCGCCCCGATCGGCGAGACCCGCACCACCGCGCCGGTGTGCGGCGCGACCACCACAAGACCGCCGCCGATGTAGAGCGCGACGTGCGAGGCGCCGGTGTAGTAGAGCACCAGGTCGCCGGGGCGCAGCTGGTTCAGCGGGACGTGCTGGAGGTCCGCCCACTGGTCCTCGCTGACCCGCGGGATCGGCACGCCGGCGTGCAGCCACGCCTGCGAGGTCAGGCCCGAGCAGTCGAAGGAGTCCGGCCCCTGCGCGCCCCAGATGTACGGCTTGCCGAGCTGCGCCAGCGCGTACGCCACCGCCGCCCGGCCGGCCGCCGACGGCGTCCGCTCGCCCTGGCCGAGCGCCCCGGAGGCGAGGAAGGCCAGCTGGGCCTGGTCGGCCTGGGTCTTCTCCAGCTGCTCCAGCTGGGTCTGCTGGGCGCCGGTGAGCCCGGAGACCAGCTGTTCGACGGTGGCGAGCTGGCGGGCGATGTCCGTCTTGCTCTGGTCCTGCTGGGCGAGCAGCGTCTTGGAGTCGGTCAGCGCCGACTGCGCCTGGCTCCGGAGCTGGTCGAGGGTGCCCTGCTCGGTCTTGAGCTGGGACAGGAAGGCGGCCTGCGAGCGGCCGGCGGCGGCGAGCATCTCGCCGTCGTTGACCGCCTGGTACGGGTCCTTGGTGAGCAGCAGCTGGGCGTAGGCGTCGAGGTTGCCGTTGCGGTACTGCTCGGAGGCGAGCTGGGCGGCCATGTCGAGGCCGTCGTCGACCACCTGCTGCTGCTGGGTGATCTTGGTGTTGATCGCGTCCAGCGAGCTCTGCTGAGTGGCGATCAGGCCGGCCGTGGCGTTGTACTGCTCGGTGGCCGCCTCGGCGTTCTGGTAGAGCAGGTGGATCTTGTCGAGCAGCGGGCCCAGGGTGGCCTCGGTGGCGGCGAGCGGGTCGCTGCCGGTGCCCGGCACGGCCGGCGCGCCGGCGGCCGGCGGGGGCTCGGTGGCGGCGAACGCCGACTGGGCGGCCATCGGCAGAGCCAGCGCGGCCATCGCGAGGATCGCTCCGCACCTCAGCGCGGCCCGCAGCCAGGGCTGACTTCCGACCAACTGTTCGCGCCGCACGGCTCGCATCGGCCCCGCCTCCCCTTGGTTCTGCTGTGGTTCGCCCGACCGTTCCCGTCGGACCCCGCCCCGGCCCGCTGGTCACGGGTCCATGCCGATCCTGTCATGCCGACCTGCCGATCCGGCAGGCCGCATGCCCCTCTGCTGATGAATTCTCAGACAGCGCGGGCGAAGTGACCTTGATCTCATGATTTTGGCCGGAATCCGGGCACTTGCCCCCGAATGCCCAGGTCGCAGGCAGCGGATACACCCACAAGTTGCCCGATATCCATGCCCATGACACCAACGGAACCATGTCGACGGAGCCAGTTAACCTTCCGTTCACCCACTATCCCTACCGTCGCGCCTGAAGACAGCTGAAGACCTCGGTCAGTCCGACAACTACGACGATTGCTTGGTTATGGAACACATCGGGTTCCTGGTGGCGGTTGTGATCATCACAGCGCTCGCCTTCGACTTCACCAACGGCTTCCACGACACCGCCAACGCGATGGCCACCTCCATCGCCACCGGCGCACTGCGGCCCAAGGTCGCGGTCACCATCGCGGCGGTCCTCAACTTCGCGGGGGCCTTCCTCTCGGTGAAGGTCGCCAGCACCATCTCGGGCGGCATCGTCAACGAGAAGGCCGGCATCCACCCGTCGGTGATCTTCGCCGCACTGGCCGGAGCCATCCTCTGGAACCTGCTGACCTGGCTGCGCGGCCTCCCGTCCAGCTCCTCGCACGCGCTGTACGGCGGCCTGATCGGCGCCACCATCGTCGGCGTCGGACTGCACGGCGTGAACTTCACCACTGTCGTCACCAAGATCGTGATCCCGGCCGTCGCCTCCCCGATCGTCGCCGGACTGGCCGCCTGGGGCGCCACCAAGGTGGCCTACCTGATCACCCGCAAGGGCAGCGAGAAGACCACCACCAAGGGCTTCAAGACCGGTCAGATGTTCTCCGCCTCGCTCATCTCGCTCGCCCACGGCACCAACGACGCCCAGAAGACCATGGGCGTCATCACGCTGACCCTGGTCTCGGTGGGCGCCCTGCCCAAGCACGCGATGCCCCCCGTCTGGGTCATCGCCAGCGCCGGCCTGGCCATCGCGCTCGGCACCTACATGGGCGGCTGGCGGATCATCCGCAGCATGGGCAAGGGTCTGACGGACATCCAGGCGCCGCAGGGCTTCGCCTCGGAGACCGCGGCCACCGCCGTCATCCTGACCTCCACGCACATGGGCTACGGCCTCTCCACCACCCAGGTCTGCTCCGGCGGCATCATGGGCGCCGGGCTCGGCGGCCCGAAGGGCCAGGTCAACTGGGGCATGGCCCGCCGGATGGTCTACACCTGGGGCCTGACCCTGCCCGCCGCCGCCGTGGTGGCCGGTGCCGCCGCGTTCGTCACGGACCGCGGCACCTGGGGCGTCCTGCTGGTGGGCGCCGTCCTGGTGGCCGGCTCGGGCGCCATGTGGTGGCTCTCGCGCCGCCAGCCGGTCACCGCCGGCAACGTCAACGAGGTCACCCCCGTCCCGCTCGACGTCGCCATCACCCCGGCCGGCGCCACCCCCACCCCCGCCTCCACCACCGTCGCGGCCTGACGGCCTGAGGAGACAGCACCACATGAACATCAACTGGAGCGCCCTGGCCGACACGGCCGCCGTCAGCTTCGGCATCACCGTCGCCGTGGTCGCCACCTTCGCCCTCGGCGTCCTCGGCCTCTCCCGCCGCGAGGCCGCCACCGAAGCCGCCGGCACCGCCTCCCCGGCCACCACCGGCACGCTGGCCCTGGCCGGCGCCACCGTCTGCTTCGCCGCCTGCGCGGCAGCCGTCGCCTACGGCCTCACCCTGATCGCCGCGTAGCCGACAGGAGCAGAAACGGCCGCCCCCCACATGCGTTGTGGGGGGCGGCCGTTTGCGGTCGTGGGGTCAGGCCACCGGCTCGGCCACGGGCTCGGCCGGCTGGGGCGCGGGGGCCGTGTGGGCGGTGCGGAGGGGGACCTCGCGGATGGCGAGGACGACCAGGAAGGACGCCAGGGCGAGCGGGGCGGCGACCAGGAAGACGGTGCCGACGCCGTGTCCGAAGGCGTCCGTGACCAGCGGGACGAGCGGTGCGGGCAGGGTGTGCAGGTCGGGGATCGCGCCGCCGCCGAGCGCATTGCCGCCCGCCGCGGGGATGTGGGCGGCTGCCAGGTTCTGCGTCAGGTAGTGGGTCACCCTGGTGCCGAGCAGGGCGCCGAGCGCTGAGACGCCCATCGCGCCGCCCATCGTGCGGAAGAAGGTGACCAGCGAGCTGGCGGTGCCGAGTTCCTTGACCGGGACGGTGTTCTGCACGGCCAGCACCAGGTTCTGCATGGTCAGGCCGAGGCCGAGGCCGGCGGCGGCCATGTAGAGCGAGAGCTGCCAGTACGGGGTGTCGGCGCGGACGGTGCCCAGCAGGCCGAAGCCGACCGCCAGCAGGAAGGTGCCGGCCACCAGGAAGCGCTTCCACTTGCCGTACTTGGTGATCAGCCGGCCCGCGACCGTCGAGGCGAGGGCGAGTCCGAGGATCATCGGCAGCGTCATGATGCCCGCCATGGTGGGCGTCTTCTCGCGGGCCAGCTGGAAGTACTGGCTGAGGAAGGTGGTCGCGCCGTACATCCCGACGCCGACCAGGACGCTGGCCAGGGCCGCCAGCGACACCGTCCGGTAGCGGAAGAGGTGCAGCGGGATGATCGGCTCGGCGGCCCGGCTCTCGGTCAGCACGGCCAGCGCGCCGAGGGCGAGCCCGCCGCCGACCATCGCGGCTGTCTGCCAGGAGAGCCAGGGGTAGTCGGTCCCGGCCAGGGTGACCCAGACCATCAACAGGCTGACGGCGGCCGCGATCAGGGTGGCGCCGAGGTAGTCGATCTTCGCCTTGCGCTTCACCACGGGCAGGTGCAGCGTGCGCTGCAGCACCACGATGGCGATCAGTGAGAACGGGATGCCCACGTAGAAGCACCAGCGCCAGCCGAGCCAGCCGGTGTCCACGATGACGCCGCCGATCAGCGGGCCGCCGATCGTGGCGAGCGCGAACACGGCGCCGAAGTACCCGCTGTAGCGGCCGCGTTCGCGCGGCGGCACCATGGAGGCCAGGCAGATCTGGGCGAGCGAGACGACGCCGCCGGCCCCGAGGCCCTGCAGCACGCGGCAGCCGATCAGCTCGCCGGTGTTCTGCGAGAGGCCGGCCAGCGTCGAGGAGACGATGTAGATCACCAGGGCTATCTGCACCAGCAGCTTCTTGCTGACCAGGTCGGAGAGCTTGCCCCAGATCGGGGTGGAGGCGGTCAGCGAGAGCAGGGCGGCGGTGATCACCCAGGTGTAGGCCGACTCGCCGCCGTGCAGGTCGGTCAGGATCGTCGGCAGCGCGTTGGAGACGATGGTCGAGGAGAGCACCGCGACGAAGAGGCCCAGCAGCAGTCCGGAGAGCGCTTCGAGGATCTCCCGGTGCGTCATCGGTCGTTCGGCGTCGGCGGCGGCAGACGAGGTGGTCATGGAGATCCTTCCGGGCTTTGTTGCCTAGGGCAACCATAGGATAAATAGTTGACCCAGGCAACCTTCTATAGCCCGCAGCGTCTCCGTGACGGAGCTCTGTCAGTCCGTCAGGACCGTCTTCTCCCCGATCTCGGCGGCCTGCTCGTTGAACCGGGCCAGCAGGACGGCGAACTGGTTCAGGTCGGCCCGGTCCCAGCCGCCGAGCATCTCCCGGAACGCCGCCAACCTGGCGTCGTGCGCCCGCCGGTAGCGCCGGGCGCCGTCCTCGGTGAGCGAGACCAGCGAGACCCGGCCGTCCAGCGGGTCCGACTCGCGGGCCACCAGGCCGAGTTCCTCCAGCGCCTTGATCTGACGGCTGACGGTGGCCTTGCCGACCCCGAAGTACGCGCCCACGTCCGTCAGTCGGACCTGGCCGGCCTCGTGGATGTGGCCGAGCATGCTGTACGCCACGCCCTCCAGCTGCGGGTGCACCAGCCGGGACATCTCGGCCGCCCGGGCCCGGCCGCGCCGGAACAGCAGCGCCACCTCGCGCTCCACCGCCCGGAAGTCCGCCTCGGCCGCCGGATCGCCGCCCAGCTCCTCGTTCACCTTTGATCTCCCAGGATGCCGCGCGGCGCTGCTCGCCGACGCGCCATCAGTATCCAACAGTGGGCACCCCTCGAAAGTCGTTCATGATACGACTTATCCACTTCGTACCTTTTCCTCACTCCCCGCTTCGAAGGAGAACGTCGATGCCGGACACCCCCAGGCCGGACAAGGGCTTCGCCGCCGAGCTCAAGGACGCCATCTCCGGCCGCGCCGCCCTCCTGGTGGTCGCGGTCCTGCTGCTCCAGCTGGGCTTCATCGCCAGTTACGTGGGCGCCCTGCACCACCCGCAGCCGCACCGGCTCTCGATCGGCGTGGTCGCCCCGGCGCAGGTCAGCGGGCAGCTGGTGGCCGGACTGAACGGGGTGCCGAACAACGCCGTGCGGGCCACCGCCGTCCCCGACCAGGCGACCGCCGTGGCCCGGATCAAGGACCAGAAGCTGTACGCCGCACTGCTGTTCAACCCGTCCGGCACCCAGGACACCCTGCTGGTCGCCAACGCACGCGGCCCGGCCGCCGCGACCGCGGCCGAGGCGATCGTCACGGCGGCCGAGCAGTCCCAGGGCCGCACGGTCCAGGTGCAGGACGTGGTGCCGCTGGCGGACGGCGACGCCAAGGGGCTGTCCGCCTTCTACCTGGTGGTCGGCTGGTGCGTCGGCGGCTATCTGGTCGCCTCGATCCTCGGCATCAGCGCCGGATCGCGCCCCGCCAACCGCAACCGCGCGGTGATCCGCATCGGGGTGCTCGCCCTCTACTCGATCGCGGCGGGTCTGGGCGGTGTGCTGATCACCGGCCCGATCCTGAACGCGCTGCCCGGCAGCATCGCGGGGCTCTGGGGCCTGGGAGCGCTGGTGGTCTTCGCGGTGGGCGCCTTCACGATGGCGATGGAGTGCCTGTTCGACGTGGTCGGCATCGGGCTGGCCGTGCTGATCTTCGTGGTGCTCGGCAACCCCAGCGCGGGCGGCGTCTACCCGCCGCCGATCCTGCCGCCGTTCTGGCGGGCGATCGGCCCCTGGCTGCCGAACGGCGCGGGGACCAGCGTCGCCCGCTCGATCGCCTACTTCGACGCCACCAACATCACCGGGCCGCTGCTGGTGCTGGCCGTCTGGGCGGTGCTGGGCATCGCGGTAACGCTGGCCGCGGTCAGCATCCGCCCCCGCGGCGGCCGGCCGATGATCACCGAAGAGGTGCTGTAGGACTACTCCGTGCCGAGCGGGCCCGTGGCCTGCGGGCTGGGCTTCAGGAACCTCACAGCGCCCGCTGTCAGCAGGGCCAGCACCGCGGCGCCGACGAGGTAGCTGATCAGCACGCCGAGGTTGCCGAGCCAGTAGTCGTCCCAGCTGAAGAACTGGGGGACGACGAAGACCACGGCGTAGGTGAGGGCCAGCGGGAGGAAGGCGACTCCGGTCGCGGCGGGCAGCAACCGGGCCCAGCGCAGCAGGACGAGCGCAAGGAGGCCCGCCGACAGGACGATCGCGGTCACCACCTGGATGGTTGGCAACGAGGCATCGACGACACCCACGTAGCCGTCCAGGATGCTGGCTGCCAACAGCAGGGAGGGCAGGACGGCGGCGCGCGGTCGGCGGGCGATCGTGCTGTCGAGCAGGTCGCCCGGTGCGGCGAAGACCAGCAGGCTCCACAGCACGCCCGCTCCGGCCCGGCCGACCAGGAGGAGGTAGTCCGGCGGCATGCCCGGCGCCCACCTCTGCACCGACAGTTCGCCGGCCAACCAAGAGGCAACAGCGGCAACTGCCGCTAGGGCGGCCAGCACCCGGGCGGTGGTCCACCGGCGGAGCAGCATGGCCGCCACGACCAGCAGCCAGAGCACGCCCGGGACGGCCGAGGCGATCAGCGCGGGGCGGTACTCGGCCGCCGTCTGTCCCCAGTCCTGCGGGAGGTGTGCGAGGACGCGCAGTTGGTCGCCGAGCGCGAGGGCGGCGGCCAGTGGCGCGGTGGTGGCGAGCAGGTGTCCGCCGGTGCCGCTCGCGGTGAGGCCGGTGCGGACCCGCAGGCCGTACGCGGCGACGCCGGCGGTCTCGCGGGCGGTGGCCAGCCGGCCGGCGCCGCTGGTGGCGTCCGCGTGGACGGCGGTGATCTCCTCGCCGCGCTCGGTGCGGTAGGCGGCGGGGTAGACCCGCAGGGCCAGTCGCAGGCCGCGTGAAGTGGTGCTGATGGTACCGGTGTTCATGCGAGGGCCCCCCTGGCCGTCGGACGGATGGTCCTCAGACGACGGTCGGCCTCGGCGACCACCGCGCGCAGCCGGTCGGCCTCGGCGGCCAGGGTGGCCCGCCCGGCCTCGGCGAGCGCGTACGTCCGGCGGGCGCGACCGTCGATCACCTCGTCGCGTTCGACCTGGATCAGCCCCTGCTGGAGCAGGCGGTCCAGCGCGCTGTAGAGCGTGCCGGTCCGCATCTTCACCCGGCCGTCCGAGATCACGGCGATCTCCTGGATCAGGGCGTAGCCGTGCCGAGGGGCATCGGCCAGTGCGGTGAGCAGAAGCAGCGTGGGCTCCTGCATGGAGCGTTCTGTCATAGGGAGATATATATCGCTCACCGGCATATGCCGTCTAGAGCAGCGCAGCCCTAGCCGACCGGCGTGGCCGACTCGGTGGCGGACTCCTCCGCCTCCGGGCCGGTCCGCGCCTGGGTGAAGACCCACTTCTTCATCCCCCAGTAGCGGAAGCCCATGGCGAGCAGCGTGCCGAGGATCATGCCGCTGACGAAGTCGGCGACCTCCTGCGAGAAGTGGCTGACGTCCGGCTGCCGCAGGTCGAGGAGGTACCGACTGGCCAGCAGCGGCAGGTCGTTGACCACGATGGCCACGGCGCTCACCACGACGAACGGGATCGCCTCCTTGTGGCTGCCCTCCGAGCGGAACGACCACTGCCGGTTGAGCAGGTAGGAGAGCACCGTGGCGATCACCGTCGCGATCGTCAGCGCGACCACCGGCTTGGACTCGAAGAGAGTGAACTTGAGCCCGTAGTTGATCACCACGGTCAGCACGAAACACGTGCCACCGACCAGCAGGAACTTCACCAGGCTGCGATGCTGCACCACGATCGGGCGCAGTCGCGTCGGCACCTTGGCCAGCGCGATCTGAGTAAGCGACGGCATTGGCGCAGTCTCGCACGACTCACCGGGCCTCTGCCGTCGACTCCCCCGACCGGCCCGTCAGCCGTTGCTGATCCGCAGCACGCCCGTGGTCGTGCCCTGGTAGACCACGCCGCCGGGGGCGATGGTGCCGACCATCTGCAACGTGTCGAAGAGGAACCCGGCGCCGAGGAACTTGGTGCGCACGACGGCGCCGGTATCCGGGTCGATCTCGGCGTAGGAGTACGGGTCCAGGACCGACGTCCAGTCGGTGCCGGGGATCAGCGGGTTGCGGATGACGGTGTGGATCAGGTGGTCGCCGAGCGAGAGGCGCGGAACGGCCGCCGAGCGGATGGTGTTGTCCCACTTCAGGTCGCAGCCCGACCCGTCCGGGCGGACGTCCACCCGGCTGAGCCCGCCCTCGAAGGCGGCCGAGGCCGGCACGCTCGCCCCCGCGCCGGCCGGCAGCTTGGGGTACGGATAGCCGTACGTGCTCGCCACGAAGACCGAACTCCCCTCCCCGATCGGCGAGTTCTCACTGCCACTGCCGCCCGCCAGCAGCACCGGGACCGAGCAGACCTGAGCACCGGAGTCGGTCCGGTAGACCAGCAGGTGCTCGGTCGGCGCCGCGTTGTCGACGATGGTGGCGTACTCGGTGCCGGTGCGCGGGCCGAAGAACGTCGGGGTCGAACCGGTACCCCAGCTGAGCTGTCCCGGCTTGCGGCCCGGGCCGCGGTCGTACGCCTGGCGCCAGGCGATCTGCGGGGTGCCGTCCGCGGCGGCGGTCAGCAGGTAGGTCGCGGCGGTGGTGGCGACCAGGGTGCCGGCGGGGGCGGTGGAGATGCTGTTGGCGACCTGCTCACCGGCCGGCAGCGCGAGCGTGCGGACGGCGCCGCCGGGGGTGCGGTCGTCGGCGGTGCCGACCACGCCGCCGGCGGTGGCGAACCAGACCCGGCCCTGCCAGTCCGGGGACAGCCCGACCACCGAGTCGCCCGCCGGGACGGCGCCGGCCAGCGGGAACGAGCTGTCGACGTACAACTGCCAGGAGCCGTCGGCCGCCCGCCGGTGGCCGATCCGCAGCAGGTTGTCGTTGCCGTCCACCACCGTCAGGCGGTCCCGGTTGTCCAGGTAGGCGTACACGCCGCCGAGCAACGAGCCCTTGGCGATGGCCAGTTCGGCGATCGAGTTGCCGGTGGCGGGGTCCAGCAGGTGGACGGTCGGGGTGAGCCCGAAGATCGTGGTGCAGAGCGCGACCGGGTAGCCGTCCGAGCCGTCCAGCACCGTCGGGCAGGCCGAGGCCAGGGCGGCGCGGTGCGAGGTCAGCGGGCCGGCGCCCGGGCCGGGCAGCGGAGTGGAGTCGGAGGACTCGGTGTCGCCGTGCATGGTGGCCGTCCCGTCCGGCCCGGCGTACGGGTTGGCGGGTGCTGGTGTGTCGGCGCGGGCCGGGGAGGCGAGTGAGAGGGCGAGCAGGACGGCCGCGGAGACGGCGGCGGCGCGGGAGGGCAGAGCAAAGCGCATGGGAGGGTCCCGTCGGGTGAGGGTGAGGGTGTGAAGTGGCGCAGGGCGACACAGCGGTGCACTCCGCCCGACAGGACGAACTCAGGCCCGGACTAGCCAACTGCCGGGCGGGCCACCGCGCTCAGACCGCGCGGCGACGACAGACCGCAGAACACGCGTACGCCAGGTCGACATGGAGTCGACGGCTCAACCACGTGTGCGATGTCATGCCGACCATGCTCCCGCGCTGACGCGGCGTCTCACAACACCGTCTCAGCATCAGGACGGACGACCGCATCCGCCACCTCACATCTGCGGCATCGGCAGCGCGGCCAGACGCTCGTCAGCTCGATCGAGCCCGCCCCCGGGTGCGGGGAGATCTCGTGCCGCGACAGCTCGATCCGGCGGCCGCCGCCGGTGATCCGGTAGGTCCGGATGGTCATGGCACTGCGACGACGAGGGCTCATTGTGGTCAACTCCCCTCGCACAGCGGACAGTCCGGCCAACCCAGCGGACAGGACCCCCTGCGGGGGAACAGTGCCCGAAGCAGGTTCCTCACTGGTCGTCATGCCCAAGTCCCTTACGGAGAGTGGCGATCAGGAGTTCGACCACATCCACTCGGGCAGCCCCGAGCTCGATCAGGACGATGCCCGTCACCGGCGCCCGCCAGTCCACGGTGGCCGAGGGCAGCACGATCCCCGCCTCTGCGAGCAGGGCGATCAGGCGACTGAGGGCATCCTGGGCGGCTCGGCGCTTCTCTCGCATCTCTCGGTCCATCCTGGAAGTCATCTGCGGCTCCGTTCCTCGGGGATCCCAACGATCCTCACTGACTGTGAGTCAAGAGTCGCGCTACGGAGTTACGATCGGAAGCAGTTCGCCTCTCCAGGCACGTCCCGGGAAAATTGGGAGTCCGATATGGCAAGGCCCGCAGGCAAGTTGACCCCCGACCGGAGCGCCCGCCACATGTTCGGCGCCAAGGTGCGGTTCTTCCGCGAGCGGGAGGGCATGTCGCTGGAGCAGCTGGCGAGCATCGTGAAGTACAGCCGCAGCCACATCGCCCGCATCGAGGTCGCGGAGACCATCCCCCCGCCGGACCTGCCGCCGATGCTGGACGCGGTGTTCGGGACGGACGGGATCTTCTGCACGCTGTACGAGCTGGCGAAGAAGGAGATCCACCCGGACCAGTACCGCCGCCGGATGGAGTTGGAGGCGAGAGCTCGGGTGATCGACGAGTACGCGGGGCAGTTGGTGCCGGGTCTGGTGCAGACCGAGGACTACGCTCGCGCGCTCTTCCAGGTGGGCAATCCGGCGGCGTCCCCGGGCGAGATCGAAGAGAAGGTGGCCGCCCGCCTGATGCGGCAGGCACTGCTGCGGGCCGATCCCCCGCCCTATCTCTCCATGCTCCTCGATGAGGCGGTGATCCGGCGGCCGGTCGGGGGACCGCTCGTCATGCGGGCACAACTTGCCTCGCTGGCAGCGCAGGTGGACACCCCGACCACCCTCATCCAGATCCTGCCGTTCGAACACGGCGGCCATGTCCTGATGGGAGGCACGCTGACGCTGATGACGCTGGCCGACCGCTCCTCCGTCGCCTACGAGGAGAGCATCGGTTCTGGCACGTTGTTCGAGGAACCCGAGCGGGTCAACAAACGTCGACGGGAATACGATCGGCTGAGGGCCTACGCCCTGGCGCCGAGCAAGTCGGCGGATGTGATTCACGACGTCATGGAGGCTCTGCCCAAATGAGCACAAACGCCGGTCTGCCCCGCGTGGCGTGGATCAAGTCCAGCTACAGCAACGCTGATGGCGGCGGCTGCATCGAATGGGCGCCGGCGGCCACCCCGCTCACCGGCATCGTCCCGGTCCGCGACAGCAAGGACCCGCACGGCCCCACCCTCGCCTTCCCCACCGCCTCATTCGCCGCCTTCGTCTCAGCCGTCAAGGCGGGAGAATTCGGCACCCTCTAACGCCTCCCGGGCGGGGCCGACAGACCCCGCCCGGGAGGCGCTCATGAACATCCTCAAGCTCAGACGTCGAGCTTCCACAGGTGGTCGTCGTAGCCGGGGATGTACCCGCCGGTCCACGCGGAGTTGTAGCAGGGGTACACGGTCAACGGCAGGCCGTTCGCCCTGTCGCTGCCGTCGCTGGCCCAGCCGGCCACGTCGAGGCAGAGGCCGTCGTCGTAGTTGACCACCTCGTAGTCACCGTTGCCGGTGACGTCGTTGAGGTAGAACTCCTGGTTGTCGGCCGCCGGGTTGGAGTTGCAGCCGTAGATGTAGACATGGGTGCCCGCCGGTTCGTAGCCGTAGTTCGGCAGGTCCATACACAGGCCGCTCTTGTCGTTGACGAACTCGTAGAGCTGGGTGCCGTTCACGACGCGGGTGGGCTGGAGGTCCCACATCTGGTTGTCGCCGGAGCCGAGGTTGCAGTTGTACTGCGTCACGGGGCTGTTGGGCGGGTTGGATCCGTAGTTCGGTAGGTCCGCGCACTTACCGGTGGTGTCGTTGTACAAGGCGACCTGCGCCGTGTAGTGCGGGGTGATCGCGGTGCCGGTCGCGATGGCGCGCCGAGGAGAAGTTGCTCAGCATTGGTGCATCGACCTTTCTGACAACGGCCTGGAGAGGTGGCGGTAGTCCGTTCCGCCGTCATGGATCCTCTGGGAATCCGCCGAACACCTGCCAGAGTCACGCTAGGTCGTGTAACAATCACACAGGCCGCAGAGGGGTGAGCTGCGGTTTGGGACGGCGTTACATGCATCAGGTAACGGAGGATCCGGGGGGATTCGGCTGTGCCGTACTGGACCGCGCTGCCCGACGGGCTCAGTCCCGCGCACCGGCAGCTTCTGGAGGAACTGCGCACGCTCAAGGACCAGCACCGACTGACGCTGAAACAGATCGAGACACTCACGCACTACAGCCACGCCTCCTGGCAGCGCTGGCTCAACGGCAAACGCCCCATCACCACCGAGGCCTTGCAGGCCCTGACCACCGCGTTGGGCGTGGACGGCAACCGGCTACAGGCACTGCTCGACGGCGCCGGCACCAACCCGCCAGCCGTGCCCGACAATTCCCCGGCCCCTGAGGCAGTGACCCCAGAGCCGGCGCCGGTCAGCGCCTCTCGGTGGTCCGGCCGACTGCGGGGGCGCCTGCTGACACTGGTGGTCGGGGCGTTGTTCGGCGTCGGCGCCACCGCCGGCCTGTTGGAACTGCCGAGCCACGCCGCCCTGGAGAGCGCGAGTACACCCTGCCCACCCTCCAGCACCGAGGACGCCCAGCCTCCTCAACCCTCGATGCCTGCCACCCCGATGTGGATCACTCCACCCGAGGACCAGGTACCACAGAGTCCGGTCGACGCCGCGCCGAGCCAGGCCGGACCGCCGGCCATGCCGTCGTGGGTGGGCCGCCCAGCGTCGGACCAGCAGACCGACGTGACGACCGCAGGCGACACCCTGAGGATTCAATCTCCGGTGGCCGGCGGGGACGCGCTGATCATGACGTTGTATCTGACCGGCACCTGTCCCGGACCCGTGACGGTCACCGACACCCGGAACGACCTCTTCCAGAACGTCGGCGACGTCACCGACTCCGCGCACGAACGGGTGGCCGTCCTGGCCGCCTTCGATATCCGGCCGCTGACGACCGCTGACTCGATCGCCCTCTCCTACCCGGGCGCGGGCACGGTTCATGTCGCGGTCGACGAGTTCCAGGGCGTCCACCGGGTGAAGGCCGGTGTCCAGCACTACGGCGACCTGGCCGCCAACGGCCTGACCGGCGACTTCGTCCCCACCACCTGCGAACCCGGTGACCTGGTGATCGACGCGGTCGGGAACAGGACATACGCCGTCGTACGAACCTTCGAGACCCCTTGGCAGACGCGGCAGTTCGTTCCGACCACCCCCTACGAACTGAGCACCGGCTGGTACACACCGACGACCAGCGGGCCATGCCTGGCCGAAGGCAATGTCCAGGACGACTGGATCACCGCACTCGTCGACTTCAGCTGACCGAAGGTGATGGAGCGGCATGGCGACCAAGCACGATGATGCGCCGGCTGTCCGACCGTTGACACCGGCCTGGGGTGAACCGGCACCTGGAAGTCGGCGAACGGATCGTCAGAACCGAGGCTCTGCACGGCGGCGTCACTGCTGAGGCCGAGATACCCCAGCCGAGCGCCTGGTTCGCGTGTTCGTCAGGGCTTGCGGTGCTTGCCGGTCCCAGCCTTGACGGTGCCGAGCATGCCCGCGGCGGTCTTGTAGTCCGGGGCGATGGTGAGGAACGACCAGGTATGCCCGTCCCATTCGAGGATGAGCCGCGGGGCGTCGGGGTTGACGTGGGCCGCCCGCCGAGAGCCGTCGGCATGGACGGCTCTCCGCTCGCCAACCTGGGGGCGCCCCGCGTCGCGGAGTTCCAGCCATCGCTCCAGCGGAATCTCCGACTCCTCCACCGCGACCTCCTAGCGTCCGGATCCACCAGTCGTCCACCGGCCGGTCGAGCCATGCCCGGTGGCTACCGTCGGATGCTACGGAGAGGCCGAACCGATCGGGCCCAGGCCGGTCGTTCCTCACCCTTTGGCAGTGATCAGCAGCGTGCCAAGCGCACCCCGCTCCGGAGAAGGGATCACCCGGGTGCGGACGGCGGCGAAGCCGTGGCGCTTGAGGAGGTCGCTCCACTGCTCGGGGGGGTGCTGCCAGCGCAGGACGATCAGCTCGTCCTCGCGTCCCTCCAACCAGGCACCGCCCATCCGCTGGGGGCCGTACTGGTCCGGACTCGGCTCACGGTGGGAGAACGCGAAGACACCGCCCGCGCCGAGCTTCTTGGCGATCCGCGGGAAGAGCTCGTCCGGATCGGTGAACCACACCGCGCCCCAGGTGGAGTAGATCGCTTCGAAGAGGCGCCCGTCGCTGTCGAGGAAGTCGAGCGCGTCGGCGTGGACGAACTCCAGGTTCGGCAGGTCGCTCCAGAAGCTGCGAGCGCGCTCGACCTGGACAGCGGAGAAGTCGACGGCGGTCACCTCGACCCCGGCGCGGGCCAGAAAGGCGGCGTTCTCCCCTTCGGCCGGTCCCAGGTCCAGCGCGGTCTTCGGGCCCCCCAAAACCTCCTCCCCCGGACCGTCATCGGCCAGCCCGGTCCAGTCGAACCGCTGGGCGCTCGGCCGCTGCCGTTGGGGACGGTACTTGTCCCAGTACTGCGGGGCGGTGGTGGGCGCACCGTGCTCAGGGGTCGCAGGACTCATGCCGCGGAACGCTACTCACACCCGCGCTTGATCGCCAATTCGCCTTGGTTTAGCCTGATTTGACAGCAAAAGACGGCATGCTGGAGGACGGCACCCGCACAGGACACCGGCCTTTCTGTCCGAGTTCCGCTCCACCGTGCTCCGCAGGGGCGAGATAACCGACACCGCCGCCGCCTACCTCGCCCTGGACTGCCTCCGGCTCCTGTAATCCCGGGTCGGGCGGGTGGGCGGGTCAGGCGCCCCAACTCACCCCGCCGAGTGGTACACCAGCACCGTCGTCTCCCTACCCGCCTGCTCCGTCGCGCTCGTCCTGGCCGGCGGCAAGCGCAGCCGACTGCGGAGTGCTGGAGACCCCGAGCTGCGCCGCACGCCGAAGGTGCTGGTGCCGATCGATACCCCCATCGGCCGCGCCCGACAGGAAGTCGGCACGACCGACTTCCCGTGCGCAGCGGACCCGGGCCGGTTTTCTCACAGCGAGTTCGGCCGAGTCCGCTGTCGGCGGACAACCCCGGAACGGATACGGCTGCCTGCCAGGATGACCGGATGGGCAACAACAACGCGCTGCGTCGACTCGACCTGGGCTACTTCGTCCGACCGGCCTCGGAGACCGGTGGCCCGCAGCCGCGAGTTGAACCAGTGCTCGCCTATCTGGTGCGGCGTGACGAGGGGCTGATCCTCTTCGACACCGGTGTCGGTGCCGTCGATCCCGAGACCGAGGCCCACTATCGACCCCAACGCAGGGCGCTGGAGGGCGCCCTCGCGGCTGCAGGAGTCACGCCCGCGGATATCTCCCTGGTCGTGAACTGCCACCTCCACTTCGACCACTGCGGAGGGAACCCGCTGCTGGGTGGGAAGCCGATCCTGGTGCAGGCCGTGGAGTTGGCCACTGCCCGCCGAGGCGGCTACACCATCGACGAACTAATCGACTTCCCCGGTGCGACCTACGAAGAGCTCAACGGCGAAGTGGAGGTCTGGCCGGGGGTCTGGATCGTCCCCACTCCCGGGCACACCGATGGGCACCAGTCGCTCGTGGTCCGGCAGAGCGATGGCACCGTGGTCCTCGCCGGCCAGGCATACGACTTCGCATCCCAGTTCGCATCGGACCACCTGGCTCGCCACGCCGCCCGCCAAGGTCTGGAACAGCCGCTTCCCACCTATCAGCGATGGCTGGAGCGGCTCAGCGAGTTCGACCCACAACGAGTGCTCTTCGCACACGACTGCTCGGTCTGGGAACCGTCCCACCACAGCGGCTGAGACCATCCACCCCCAGGCGCTACCTGATCACCCCGAACAGGACCGACCCCTTGGAATCAATCATCTAGTCGGCGGCGAAGCCGTGGCGCTCGAGGAGGTCGCTCCACTGCTCGGGGGTGGGCTGCCAGCGCAGGACGATCAGCTCGTCCTCGCGTCCCGCCAACCAGGCACCACCCATCCGCTGGGGGCCGTACTGGTCCGGACTCGGCTCGCGGTGTCTTGCCGTCGATGCAGAGGATGTCCGGAGTGGCGCATGCTCACGACGAACTGTCGCTCGCCGCAAGACCGTTAGGACACAGACGCGACGGCATTTCAAGGGACACGACCCATATCAAGCAGAAAGAAAGCCGACCATCCGCCAGGTGAACGTCTGTCAAAAACACAAGTGCCCGCTCAGGATGGGCCGTGACAGGCTTTTCCGCACAGTGACCGCCGAGGGCGGCCGCCGGCTCCACAGGGGCGAAGTGGCCACAGCCGACATCAAGCAACCATGTGCACCAGGAGGACCACTGTGCGAGTCCTGTTCTCCGCCCCCGGGGCGGTCGGCCATATCTTCCCCGTGATCCCCACGGCGCTGGCCCTGCGGGCGGCCGGCCACGAGGTCCTGTTCGCCGGGCAGCCCCCGATCGCGATCCTGCGCAACACCGGACTGCCCGTCGTCGAGGTCGGCGACGGCAGCACGCTCAGGGAGGCCTTCGCCCGCGCCCTCCCGAAGGACGTCCGTTTCGCCGACCAGGAGCGGACGGAGGAGCAGACGAACGAACTGAGCGCCCTCGGCTTCGCCGAGCTCGGCCGGTCGACCGTCGACGGCCTGCTGAAGGTCGCGGAGGCCTGGCGACCGGACATCATCGTGCACGAGTCCTTCCAGGGCGCCGCGCCGCTGGTGGCCGCCAAGCTCGGCATACCTGCCGTGGCGCACAACTTCGGGGTGACCTCGGGCGGGGCGGCCGCCCGCCTGCGCCGGCTGCTCGCCGACGAGTACCGCGCACACGGGGTTGAGGCGACCGCGTCGTCCACCGTCCTGGACGTCGTGCCGGCTTCGCTCGGCGGGGACGGCGGGGGCTGGCGCGTGAGGTACGTGCCGTACAACGGCGGCGGGACGATCCCCACCGACCTGATCAGGCGCGGCACCAAGCCGCGGATCGCGGTGACGCTGGGCACTGTGTTCACCGAGTGGGAGGGCATCGCGCCCATCTCCCGACTGATCGAGCAGGCAGGGGCGCTGGACGCCGAGATCCTGCTCGCCGTCGGCGACGGGGATCTCACGCCGCTCGGCACGCTGCCCGGCAACGTCCGGCCGCTGCCGTGGGTGCCGCTGAGCCAGCTGCTCCAGGTCAGCGACGGCGTCGTCCACCACGGCGGCTCGGGCAGCATGATGACCGCCGCCGCGCTGGGCGTCCCTCAGCTGATGCTCCCCCAGGGCGCCGACAACTTCGCCAACGCCGCCGCCGGCCAGGCCAACGGCTTCGCACTGCCCTCCAGCCTGGACGCCGTCGACACCGCCCTACTCGACCGGCTGGTCACGGACGATGCCCTGCGGAAGTCGGCTGCGGCCATGAAGGCGGAGATCGACGCCCTCCCGTCCCCTGCCGACCTGGTGGCGAACTTCGAGTCACTGATCGGCTGAGCAAACGCTCCGGAAGTAGTGGCCGAGGTCGAGGTCGTGGATCAGCCCCGGCTGGGTCGGCTCCCACCCCACCAACCCGCGGGTCAGCTCGCTCGACACCGGGCTGTCGGCGCCGATGAGCGGGGCCAGCCAGGTGAAGTGGGCGCCCGCGTCCTCGGCCGGCACCGCGGCCACCGGGACGTCGAGGTGACGTCCGATCACCTCGGCGATGGCGCGGACCGGCACGCCCTCGTCCGCGACGCCGTGCAGCGTCGAACCCGCGGGGGCCTTCTCCAGTGCCAGCCGGAACAGCCGTGCGGCGTCGAGGCGGTGGACAGCCGGCCAGCGGTTGGAGCCGTCGCCGGGGTAGCCCGAGACGCCCTTGTCGCGGGCGATGCCGACCAGGGTCGCGAGGAACCCGTGGTCCCCGTCGCCGTGCACGGTCGGGGCGAGCCGCACCGCGGACGAGCGGACGCCGCGCGAGGCCAGCCCAACTGCCGCCTGCGCGTTGGCCATCCGCGTCTCCACCCCGCGCATCAGGGGCGGCGCGTCCGGGTCGAAGACGTGTCCGTCGGCTT
Organism: Kitasatospora sp. MAA4; assembly: GCF_029893355.1. Classification (GTDB taxonomy): domain Bacteria; phylum Actinomycetota; class Actinomycetes; order Streptomycetales; family Streptomycetaceae; genus Kitasatospora. The sequence continues at coordinate 76,945 of NZ_JARZAI010000007.1, read as the reverse complement.
CCGTCGCCACCCGCCCAGGCGCGAGTCCGAGCACCCCTGAGGCGATGACGAGCGGCCGGTCGGAGTCCGCGAGCGCGTCGCCGAACACGTCGATGGCGCGGCGGTCCGCGGCGGCGGCCGCCGGGAAGTCCCCGCTGAAGGCGAGGTCGTGCTTGAAGGCGAGGTGGATCACGCCGTCCGACGCGGCCGCCGCAGCGCGCAGGCCGTCGAGGTCGTCCAGGGTGCCGCGGTGCACCTCGGCCCCGCTCGCGGCGAGCGCGGCGGCGGACTCGTCCGATCGCGCGAGCCCGACGACCTGGTGCCCAGCGCCGAGGAGTTCGGGGACGAGGGCGGAGCCGATCCAGCCGGATGCACCGGTGATGAAGACGCGCATGGCAAACCTCCAGAAAGGAGCGATGTCAGTTCCTGTCATCACCCTACGCCCGATGACACCCACTGTCATCACATAGAATCGCGGCATGGGTCGATGGGAGCCGAACGCACGCGGCCGCCTGGAGCAGGCGGCACTGGAGCTCTACGTCGAGCGGGGGTATGACGAGACCACCGTGGCGGAGATCGCCAAACGGGCCGGGCTCACCGAGCGGACGTTCTTCCGGCACTACGCGGACAAGCGCGAGGTGCTGTTCGGGGGTGCGGGCGTGCTGCACGACCTCTTCGTGGACGCCGTCGCGGCCGCACCCGCCGATGCGGCGCCGATCGACGCGATCGCGGCGGCCCTGGACGCCGCCGCCGGCATGTTCCAGGACCGCCGCGAGTTCGCCCGGCGGCGCCAGGGCGTCATCACCGCCAACCCCGAGCTTCAGGAACGCGAGCTGATCAAGCTCGCCTCGCTCTCCGCGGCGATCGCCGGAGCTCTGCGGCTGCGCGGCGTCGCGGAACCGGGCGCGAGTCTGGCCGGCGAGGCGGGCATCGCCGTCTTCAAGGTCGCCTTCGACCGCTGGATCAACCAGCCCGACCAGTCCGACCAAGCCGAGCAGCGCGACATGGCGCAGTTCGTCCGCGAGTCGCTCGCCGAACTCAAGGTCGTGACCGCGGGGGTGTGAGGGCAGCTGCCCTCACACCCCGGCTCAGCCCACTACGCGGCCGCCACCAGCACCTCGGCCGGCTCCAGCGCCAGCCGCAGCACCTCCCGCACGTCGGCCACCGGGTGGACGGTGAGCCGCTCCAGCACCTCGGCGGGCACGTCGTCCAGGTCGGGCTCGTTGCGCTTGGGGATGATCACCGTGGTAACCCCGGCGCGGTCGGCGGCGAGCAGCTTCTGCTTCACCCCGCCGATCGGCAGCACCCGCCCGGTCAGCGAGACCTCGCCGGTCATCGCCACGTCGGTGCGGACCTTGCGCCCGGAGAGCAGCGAGGCCAGCGCCGTCGTCATCGTGATGCCCGCGCTCGGGCCGTCCTTGGGGACGGCGCCGGCCGGGACGTGCAGGTGCACGCCGCGGTCGCGCAGGTCGGTGACCGGCAGCTCGAGCTCGGCGCCGCGCGAGCGCAGGAAGGAGAGCGCGATGTGCGCGGACTCCTTCATCACGTCGCCCAGCTGCCCGGTCAGGGTGAGGCCGGTGCCGCCCGTCTCGGGATCGGCGAGCGAGGCCTCGATGTAGAGGACGTCGCCGCCGGCACCCGTCACGGCCAGGCCGGTCGCCACGCCGGGGAGAGCGGTGCGCCGCTCCTCGGGTGCCTGGGCCGCCTCGGGGGTGTGGTGAGGTCGGCCGATCAGGGCCCGCAGGTCCTCGGCGCCGATCGCCACCGGCAGCTCGTGCTCGCCCAGCTCGGCCCGGGCCGCGACCTTGCGCAGGATCCGCGCCACCGCGCGCTCCAGGTTTCGCACGCCCGCCTCGCGGGTGTACTCGCCTGCCAGGCTGCGCAGCGCGTCCACGTCGACGGTGACGTCGGTCGGGGTGAGCCCGGCCCGCTCCAGCTGCCGGGGCAGCAGGTGGTCGCGCGCGATGACGACCTTCTCGTCCTCGGTGTAGCCGTCCAGCCGGACCAGCTCCATCCGGTCGAGCAGCGGCTCGGGGATCGCCTCCAGGACGTTGGCGGTGGCCAGGAAGACCACGTCGGAGAGGTCGAGCTCGACCTCCAGGTAGTGGTCCCGGAAGGTGTGGTTCTGCGCCGGGTCCAGCACCTCCAGGAGCGCCGCCGCCGGGTCGCCCCGGTAGTCGGAGCCGACCTTGTCGATCTCGTCCAGCAGCACCACCGGGTTCATCGACCCGGCCTCCTTGATCGCCCGGACGATCCGGCCGGGCAGCGCGCCGACGTAGGTGCGCCGGTGGCCGCGGATCTCGGCCTCGTCCCGGACGCCGCCGAGCGCGACCCGGACGAAGTCCCGGCCCATCGCCCGCGCGACGCTCTCGCCGAGCGAGGTCTTGCCGACCCCGGGCGGCCCGACCAGCGCCAGCACCGCGCCCCCGCGTCGACCGCCGACCGAGCCGAGCCCCTGCTCGGCCCGCCGCTTGCGGACGGCCAGGTACTCCACGATCCGGTCCTTCACGTCGGAGAGGCCGGAGTGGTCGGCATCCAGCACCGCGCGGGCGCCGGCGATGTCGTAGGCGTCCTCGGTGCGGTTGTTCCACGGCAGTTCCAGGACGGTGTCCAGCCAGGTCCGGATCCAGCTGCCCTCGGGCGACTGGTCGGAGGAGCGCTCCAGCTTGTCGACCTCCTTGAGCGCGGCCTCCCGGACCTTCTCGGGCAGGTCGGCGGCCTCGACCCGGGCGCGGTAGTCGCCCTCCTCGTCGGCCGGGTCGCCGTTCAGCTCGGCGAGCTCCTTGCGGACCGCCTCGAGCTGGCGGCGGAGCAGGAACTCCTTCTGCTGCTTGGCGACGCCCTCCTCGACGTCCTTGCGGATGGTGTCGTTGACCTCCTCCTCCGCCAGGTGGTCGCGCAGCAGCCCGAGCGCGTACTCCAGGCGGGCCGTCTGGTCGGCCTCCAGCAGCACCTTGAGCTTCTGCTCGGCGGTGGCGAAGGGCGCGTAGCCGATGTTGTCGGCCAGCTCGCCGACGCCCTCGATCTGGGCCACCCGGTCCACGATCTGCCAGGCGCCGCGCTTGCGCAGCCACTGGGTGGACAGCGCCTTGTACTCCTTGACCAGCTCAGCGGCCCGCCCGGCCACCGGGATCCCGGCGTCGGACTCGCGGAAGACGCTGGTCTCCACCCAGAGGGCGGCCCCCGGCCCGGTCGTCCCGGCACCGATCCGCACCCGGCGGACGGCTCGGACCAGCGCGGCCGGATCCCCGTCGGCCAGCCGGCCGACCTGCTCGACGGTGGCCAGCGTGCCGACGGCCGCGTACGAGCCGTCCAGCCTGGGCACCAGCAGCACCTGCGGCTTGGTGCCGGCCGGTGCCGCCGAGCGGGCCGCCTCGACGGCGGCGCGCACCTCGGTGTCGGACAGATCCAGCGGCACCACCATGCCGGGCAGCACGACCTCGTCGTCGAGGGGCAGCACGGGCAGGGTGAGCGGTGTGGACGTCGATGCCATGATCTCTCCCCAGTCAGCGAAGTTGAGTCGCATGGACTAAGGATTGAGAGGAGGCGAATGTTCCCGACCGTCTGTTCGCCCTCAGCGATCAGACAGTGACCTGCGAGAAGATGCGAGAAGAGAAGATGCCAGAAGGGCGGACTACGCGTTGTCCAGCACCGGCTGCGACTGCGACTGCGGCAGTGCCCGCTCGGCCGACTGCCGCCCGCGCCGCCACCAGCCCCTGCCCGCCGGAGGCCGCCGCAGCGGACCCCAGAGCGCGATGCCGACCAGCAGCGCGGTCGGGTGCCCGATCGCGGTGACCAGGTCCCCGTCCGTCGTGATCTGGTGGACGATCAACGCGAACGCCCCGGCCAGTGCCAGCCAGCGGCCGCGCACCGGCAGCAGCCCGGCCAGCGCGCCGAGGCTGGCGAGCACGCCGTAGCTGACCCCGATGTCCAGCACGTCCAGCTCGCTCGCGCCCATCCGGCCGGTGGCCACCGCGATGGCCACCACCAGCTGCGAGAGCAGCGTCCCGACCACGTGCCCGGCCGCGAAGGCGCCGGCCGCGCGGAGCGAGCCGACCCGGCGCTCCAGCGGGGCGACGGTGAAGGCGAAGGCCCAGAGGTAGGGCATCCAGACCGGACCGGCCACCCAGAGCCCGCTCATCAGCAGCGAACGCAGCGGCGTGTGGATCAGGTTGTGCCCGTCGGTGCTGGACATGGCCTGCAACTGGTGCACCAGGCCCGGGTCGCCGAACTGCGCGAAGAGAGTGGTACCGGCGAGTACGACCAGGTATCCCAGCGCGAACGGATTGCGCCGGGGCGTCGGCACCCGGTCCAGCACCCAGTACAGCGGCCCGGCCCGCAGGCCGAAGCGCAGACCGGCATAGGGAGCCGCCAGGTCGAGCCGCGCGGTGCCCTGTCGCGAGTACGCCATGCCGCCTCCGTTCCACTCCACCGTGCGACCGGCTGCCACCGAGGGCGTCCCGACCGGCCGAGGACCATCGCTCCGGGTGCACACGGTGCAACCAGGAACCGGTTCCGACCACGGTACGACGCCCATGTGAGAGTCCGGTGAGGAACTGGATCACTTGTACATCACGGCAGTTCACACGTTGGTCCGTACCATCGGGGCGGCTACGCGGCAGTAGCCCGTTCGTTGGAGTGTGCCATCCCGTTTGTGCATACACACCGTTACTACTAAGCGATTCCGGACGGTAAGGTATCGGCCCGGGCCCGTCCCGGAAGCACGGATACCGGTCGACCGTCCGGTAATCCGCAGTACCAGCGGCCGGAGCACTGCTTCGGTCCGTACGCTGCGAAGTGTGAGCGCAGGACCGGCGGTTGGGAAGGCCCTGGTCCTACGGAGACGGGCGGAGCCCGGGGCGACAAGCCCGGAACAGCAAACGACGGAACCAGACTACGAGCGGTGCCCGCCATTCCACAGATGGCCGGCCCGCAGCCCTGGGGGCGGTGGCGTGACCGTGACAGAGATTCAACAGGACACCGGTAGCAACAGCGGTGTGATTGCCCAGCGACGGGTGCTTGTGGTGGAGGACGAACCCACCATCGCCGAGTCCATCGCGGCCCGACTGGGCGCCGAGGGCTTCAAGGTCGCCGTGGCACACGACGGCCCCGGCGCGGTGGACGGGTTCCACACCTGGCAGCCCGACCTCGTGGTGCTCGACATCATGCTCCCCGGCTTCGACGGCCTGGAGGTCTGCCGCCGGATCCAGGCGCAGCGCCCGGTGCCGGTGCTGATGCTGACCGCCCGCGACGACGAGACCGACCTGCTGGTCGGGCTCGGCGTGGGCGCGGACGACTACATGACCAAGCCGTTCTCGATGCGCGAGCTGGCGGCCCGGGTGAACGTGCTGCTGCGCAGAGTCGAGCGGGCCCAGCAGGCCGCCCGCATCCCCGCGCTCGGCTCGCTGCGCTTCGGCGAGCTGGAGATCGACCACGTGCAGCGCCGGGTGCGGCTCGCCTCCGGCGACGTCCACCTGACGCCGACCGAGTTCGACCTGCTGGCCTGCCTGGCCGCGCAGCCTCGGGCCGTGCTGACCCGCGAGCAGCTGCTCTCCGAGGTCTGGGACTGGACGGACGCCTCCGGCACCCGCACGGTCGACAGCCACGTCAAGGCGCTGCGCCGGAAGATCGGCGCCACCTGGATCCGGACGGTGCACGGGGTCGGCTACGCGCTGGAGGCGCCCGCGTCCTAGCACCGGTCGCGGTACCTCACGGGGGAGGTTCACGGGGGCAGAGAACGACGGGGACCGATGCGCTGATGAACGCTGCACCACGGGCTCGCACCGAGCCCGAGACACCACCGCGCAGGACGCTGACGGCCCGCGCGGCCGACCGCATCCGCGGGCTCGTCCGTCCGCTCGATCCGGTGAGCTCGATCAAGGGCAAGCTGACCATGCTGGTCGTGGTCTGCGTGGTGCTGGCCAGCGGCATGGTGGTGATCGCCGTTCGCTCGGAGACCCAGATCCGAGTGATCATGGCGTTCTCCATGATCGCCTCACTGCTGGTGATGCAGCTGCTGGCGCACAGCCTGACCGCCCCCCTGCGCGAGATGACGGTCGCCGCCCGGGCGATGGCCGGCGGCGACTACAGCCGACGGGTCAAGGTCGCCTCGCGCGACGAGGTCGGCGAGCTGGCCACCACCTTCAACCGGATGGCCGCCGACCTGGAGGCCTCCGACCGGCACCGCCGAGAACTGGTGGCCAACGTCTCGCACGAACTGCGCACGCCGATCGCCGCCCTCCAGGCCGTCCTGGAGAACGTGGTGGACGGCGTGGTGCGGCCCGACCCGGCGACCCTGGGCGCGGCCCTGGAGCAGACCGAGCGGCTCGGCCGGCTCGTCACCCATCTGCTGGACCTCTCCAAACTGGACGGCGGCGTGATGCCGCTGGACGCCCGCGAGTTCGAGGTCGGGCCGTTCCTGGCCGGCGTGCTGCGCGGGCTGACGGTGGACGGTGCGACCGCCGGCGGGGCCTGGAGCAGGCGCGGCGACGTCAGCTTGCGGCTCGACGTCGAACCCGCGGGGCTCACCGGCGTGGCCGACCCCGAGCGGCTCCACCAGGTGGTGGCCAACCTGGTGGACAACGCCTGCAAGCACTCCCCCGCGGGCGGCGTGGTCACCGTTCGGGCCCGGGTCGGCGAACGCCCGCACGCGCTGCTGCTGGAGGTCGAGGATCAGGGCCCGGGCATCCCCGTCCAGGACCGCACCCGGGTCTTCGACCGCTTCAGCCGGGCCGGCACCCCGACCGCCCAGGGACCGGGCAGCGACGGCGGCACCGGCCTCGGCCTGGCCATCGCCCGCTGGGCGGTGGATCTGCACGGCGGGCGGATCGAGGTGGCGGACGGCTCGCGGGGCTGCCTGATCCAGGTCGCGCTGCCCGGCACGACGCCGGCCGTGCCCCGCCCACGGCTGTGATCAGTGCTTTCTGTCCAACCCGGCCAGCTTTGTCACAGAACTGGGACATACCGGTGATCGACAGACACAGACTGCTCACAATCAGCCAAAGCAGTCCTGGTTTGTCCGGTTCTGCCCGGGTATCGCCAGGGGGGCGGAACCGGCCATTTCCCCCACTGAACGACTTTCTAACGCGCAGTTTCAGCCAATGTGGCCGACAGCACAGTGATCTGGGCGACGCCTACCCCCCGGGGACTGCGCGATCACTGGTCAGGGGCGTAGCCTTAATCCCCGCTGTCCAAACATCCCAAAAGGAAGCGGAAGAGGGCGGTTGCCGCCGTGTCGCCACACCCTGAAACCCCCAGCTCGGCCCCACGCACTACGACGGAGCCCACTGGCTTCGGCCCCAATGAGTGGCTCGTCGACGAGATCTACCAGCAGTACCTCCAGGATCCCAACTCGGTCGACCGAGCCTGGTGGGACTTTTTCGCCGACTACAAGCCCGGTACCGAGGTGACCCCAGTGACCCAGGCCGCGACCCAGGTCGGCCCCACGCCGACCACCGTTGCCGCCCCTGCCCCTGCTGCCGTTCCGGCGGCGCCTGCACCCGTCGCCGCCCCGGCAGCCGCAGCCCCCGTGGCCGCGCCTGTCGCCGCCGCGCCGCTGGCAGCCGCCCCCGCCGCGCCGCCGGCCCCCGCCGCCGTCGTGCAGGCAGCAGCCGCTCCCGCCGCCGAGTCCACCGGACCGGAGCTCGTCCCGCTGCGTGGCCCGGCCAAGGCCGTCGCCACCAACATGGACGCTTCGCTCGAGGTGCCCACCGCGACGAGCGTGCGCGCCGTGCCGGCCAAGCTGTTGATCGACAACCGCATCGTCATCAACAACCACCTGCAGCGCGCCCGCGGCGGCAAGGTCTCCTTCACCCACCTGATCGGCTACGCGCTGGTGCAGGCCCTGAAGGCGACCCCGGGGATGAACCACAGCTACACCGCCAAGGACGGCAAGTCCTTCCTGGTGAAGCCGGACCACATCAACCTCGGCCTGGCGATCGACCTGGTGAAGCCCAACGGCGACCGCCAGCTGGTCGTCGCGGCGATCAAGAAGGCCGAGACGCTCGACTTCTTCGGCTTCTGGCAGGCCTACGAGGACATCGTCCGCAAGGCCCGCTCGAACAAGCTGACGATGGACGACTTCACCGGGGTCACGGTCTCGCTGACCAACCCCGGCGGCATCGGCACCGTGCACTCCGTGCCGCGCCTGATGCAGGGCCAGGGCACCATCCTCGGTGTCGGCGCCATGGAGTACCCGGCGGAGTTCCAGGGCTCCAACCCGGAGACGCTGGCCCGCCTGGGCGTTTCCAAGATCATGACGCTGACCTCGACCTATGACCACCGGGTCATCCAGGGCGCGGCCTCCGGCGAGTTCCTGCGCTCGATCCACCAGCTGCTGCTGGGCGAGCACGGCTTCTACGACGAGGTCTTCGAGTCGCTGCGGATCCCGTACGAGCCGGTCCGCTGGGCCACCGACGTCTCCACCACGCACGAGGACGAGGTCAACAAGACCGCCCGCGTGATGGAGCTGATCCACTCGTACCGCGTGCGCGGCCACCTGATGGCCGACACCGACCCGCTCGAGTACAGCCAGCGCAAGCACCCCGACCTGGACGTCGTCGAGCACGGCCTGACGCTCTGGGACCTCGAGCGCGAGTTCGCGGTCGGCGGCTTCGGCGGCAACAAGATGATGAAGCTGCGCGACATCCTCGGGCTGCTGCGCAACACGTACTGCCGCACGGTCGGCATCGAGTACATGCACATCCAGGACCCCAAGCAGCGCAAGTGGCTGCAGGAGCGCCTGGAGAAGCCGTACAGCAAGCCCGAGCGCGAGGAGCAGCTGCGCATCCTGCGCCGGCTGAACTCCGCCGAGGCCTTCGAGACCTTCCTGCAGACCAAGTACGTCGGCCAGAAGCGCTTCTCGCTGGAGGGCGGTGAGTCGCTGATCCCGCTGCTGGACGCGACCATCGACGCCGCCGCCGAGCACCGCCTGGACGAGGCCGTGATCGGGATGGCCCACCGCGGCCGCCTGAACGTGCTGGCCAACATCGTCGGCAAGCCGTACGCCCGGATCTTCGGCGAGTTCGAGGGCAACCTCGACCCGAAGTCGATGCACGGCTCCGGCGACGTCAAGTACCACCTGGGCGCCGACGGGACCTTCACCGGCCTCGACGGCGAGACCATCAAGGTCTCGCTGGCCGCCAACCCGTCCCACCTGGAGACGGTCGACCCGGTCGTCGAGGGCATCGTCCGCGCCAAGCAGGACATCCTGGACCAGGGCGGCACGACCTTCCCGGTGCTGCCGATCCAGATCCACGGCGACGCGGCCTTCGCGGGGCAGGGCGTGGTCGCGGAGACGCTGAACATGTCGCAGCTGCGCGGCTACCGCACCGGCGGCACGATCCACCTGGTGGTCAACAACCAGGTCGGCTTCACCGCCGCGCCGGCCTCCTCGCGCTCGTCGATGTACTGCACCGACGTGGCCCGCATGATCGAGGCGCCGATCTTCCACGTGAACGGCGACGACCCGGAGGCCGTGGTCCGCGTCGCGCGGCTCGCCTTCGAGTTCCGTCAGGCGTTCCACAAGGACGTCGTGATCGACCTCATCTGCTACCGCCGCCGCGGTCACAACGAGGCCGACAACCCCTCGTTCACGCAGCCGCTGATGTACGACCTGATCGAGAAGAAGCGCTCGGTGCGCAAGCTCTACACCGAGGGCCTGATCGGCCGTGGCGACATCACCATGGAAGAGGCGGAGTCCGCACTCCAGGACTTCCAGGGACAGCTGGAGAAGGTCTTCGCGGAGGTCCGCGACGCCGCCGGCGCCCAGCAGGCCGCCGTCGGCGGCAAGCCGGTCGCCGACTTCCCGGTCTCGATCCAGACCGGCATCTCCGAGGAGATGGTCAAGCGGATCGCCGCCTCGCAGGTCAACCTGCCGGACTGGCTGACCGTGCACCCGCGCCTGCTGCCGCAGCTCCAGCGCCGCGCCGCCTCGATCGAGGACGGCACCATCGACTGGGCCACCGGCGAGACCCTCGCCATCGGCTCGCTGCTGATGGAGGGCCACCCGGTCCGGCTGGCCGGCCAGGACAGCCGTCGCGGCACCTTCGGCCAGCGCCACGCGGTGCTGATCGACCGGGTGACCGGCGAGGACTACACCCCGCTGCTGTACCTGACCGAGGACCAGGCCCGCTACACCGTCTACGACAGCCTGCTGTCGGAGTACGCGGCGATGGGCTTCGAGTACGGCTACTCGCTGACCCGGCCGAACGCGCTGGTGATGTGGGAGGCGCAGTTCGGTGACTTCGTCAACGGCGCGCAGACCATCGTCGACGAGTACATCTCCTCCGCCGAGCAGAAGTGGGGCCAGCACTCCGGCGTCACCCTGCTGCTGCCGCACGGCTACGAGGGCCAGGGACCGGACCACTCGTCCGCCCGTCCCGAGCGCTTCCTCCAGCTCTGCGCGCAGAACAACATGACGGTCGCGATGCCGACCCTGCCGTCGAACTACTTCCACCTGCTGCGCTGGCAGGCGCACAACCCGCACCACAAGCCGCTGGTCGTCTTCACCCCGAAGTCGATGCTGCGTCTGAAGGCCGCGGCGAGCAAGGCGGAGGAGTTCACCTCGGGCTCGTTCCGTCCGGTCATCGGTGACACCACCGTCGACCCGGCGAACGTGCGCAAGGTGGTCATCACGGCCGGCAAGTTCTACTACGACGTCGAGGCGGCCCGCACCGAGCGCGGCGTCACCGACACGGCGATCGTCCGCGTCGAGCGGCTCTACCCGCTGCCGGCCGCCGAGCTCCAGGAGGAGCTGGGCCGGTACGGCGACGACGTCCAGTTCGTCTGGGCGCAGGAGGAGCCGGCCAACCAGGGTGCCTGGCCGTTCATCGCGATGAACCTGGTCGACCACCTGGACGTCGTGGTCGGCCGCAAGGCCAGCGGCGGCCGGCTGCGCCGCGTCGCCCGCACGGCCTCCTCGGCCCCCGCGGTCGGCTCGGCCAAGCGGCACGCCGCCGAGCAGCAGGCGCTGATCGAGGACATCTTCAGCCTCTGACACCGCTGGTACGCACCGCGGGCCCGGTCTCCTCGGAGGCCGGGCCCGCAGCACCATCCGAACCGTTCACCCCCGGAGCAGACCGTGTACTTCACCGACCGCGGCATCGAGGAGCTGGAGAGCCGGCGCGGCGAGGAGGAGGTCACTTTCGAGTGGCTGGCCGAGCGCCTGCGCGAGTTCGTCGACCTCAACCCCGACTTCGAGATCCCGGTCGAGCGGCTGGCCACCTGGCTGGCCCGGCACGACGACGACGAGGACGAGGACTGAGCACCGCAGCACCGCAGCACCGCATACGAAGGGTCCGGGAGGCAGTTGCCTCCCGGACCCTTTCGCATCTCGGCGCACCGACCACTCGGACGGAACGCTTGACTTCAGCGTCACGCGATATATCGTGTTACTTGGAAGACGCGATACATCGCGATCCGCCGGATCGTCGCCCCTCCAGCGTACGACGACGGCGGCCCAACGGGAGGACGAACACCATGACGCAGTGGACGGTCAGCGAACCTGACAAGATCATCATCGAGGAGCCGGTCCGCAGCCTGCAGGTCCGCATCGTCGGCGGCGCGATCAACGTGGTCGCCGCCGAGGGCCCGGCCCGCCTGGAGGTCACCGAGCTGGAGGGCGAGCCCCTCCAGGTCACCCTGGAGGACGGGGTCCTCACGGTGACCTACCCGAACCTCGACTGGAGCGACTTCGGCGAGAAGTTCAAGTCGGTCGACTCGGTCAAGCACTTCCTGTCCGGCCTGCGGCGCAAGCGCCGGGCCGTGGTCTCGCTGACCGTGCCCGCCGCCACCGCGGTGAAGCTCGGGACGGTCACCGCCGAGTCCACCGTCTCCGGCGTGCACGGCGGCACCACTGTCCACGGCGTCGCGGGTGACACCACCCTGGTCGAGCTGGACGGCCGCACCGAGGCCAAGTCGGTCTCCGGCAACGTGGACGTCCAGGCGGTCTCCGGCGAGCTGCGGGTCAACACCGTCTCCGGCGAGCTGACGGTGATCTCCGGCACCGCCGCCACCCTGCGCGCGAACTCGGTCAACGGCGCCGTCACGCTCGACCTGGACGGAACCACCCCGGCCGACATCAAGATCAACACGGTCAACGGCGACGTCGCGGTCCGACTGCCGCAGCCCGCCGACACCACCGTCGAGGCCGGCAGCACCAACGGCAACTTCTCCAGCGCCTTCGACGAGCTGACCCTGGGCGGGACGTGGGGCTCCAAGAAGCTCAGCGGCAAGCTCGGCGCGGGCACCGGCAAGCTCCAGGTCACCACGGTCTCCGGCGCGATCTCGCTGCTCAGCCGCCCGGCACCGGAGGAGGAGGGCCTGACCCTGGTCAAGGAACTCCCCGCCGCCGCCCCGACCGACACCGAGGAGGGTTCGGCATGAGTGCGGTCTTCGCGCACGGCCGGCTGCGGCTGTACCTGCTCAAGCTGCTCGACGAGTCGCCGCGGCACGGCTACGAGGTGATCCGCCTCCTCGAGGAGCGCTTCCACGGCCTGTACGCGCCCTCCGCCGGGACGGTCTACCCGCGGCTGGCCAAGCTGGAGCAGGAGGGCCTGGTCGAGCACTCCACCGAGGGCGGCCGCAAGGTCTACCGGATCACCGAGGCCGGTCGCACCGAGCTGACGGCGCGTCAGGATGATCTGGCGGAGCTGGAGGTGGAGATCCGCGACTCGGTGGCCCAGCTGGCCGGCGCGATCCGCGAGGATGTCCGGGACTCCGCCAAGGATCTGCGCGACGAGCTGCGCAACGCCGCCCGCAACGCCCCCAAGGCCGGCCCGACCGCTCCGACCGACCCGGAGGACAGCCCTGGCGAGGCCTGGAAGGGCCAGTGGGGCGACAAGTCCTGGCAGCGCACCCGCGAGGAGTACGCCGGCTTCAAGGCCCAGGCCAAGAAGGCCAAGGAGCAGGAGAAGGCCGCCAAGGAGCAGGCCAAGAAGGCCAAGGAGGAGGCCCGCAAGGCCCGGGAGCAGTCCCAGGCGGTGCGGCAGGCCGCCCAGCAGGAGGCGCTGCGGATCAAGCGGCGGGTGGAGCAGCAGGTCCGCGAGCACGTCAGCAAGGGCGACTGGCCGACCGGGTTGGCCGAGGGGCTCTCCGAGCTGACCCGGGGCCTGGCCGGACTGGCCGACTCCGCCCGCTGGGACACCTCCGCAAGCTCCGCCGATGCCGAGAAGATCACGGTCACCCGGGTCGACTTCGAGAAGGACGCACCCGCCGACCTGCCCGGCTGGGCCGCCACCGACCCGGCCGGCGACCCGGCACGGGAGCTGGACCGGCTGCTCGACCGCTTCCGCGACCAGGTCCGCGACGCGGCCCGGGACGGCGGCGGCGTCGACGCCGACCAACTGGCGCAGGCCAGGGCCGTGCTGGGCTCGGCCGGCGAGCGGCTGCGCAAGCTGCTCGGCTGAGGCTGCCACCAGTGCCCCGCGACCCCTCGGGGGTGGGCCGCGGGGCACAACCCGTATGTCAGGGGGTCAGCACGATCTTGCCGAAGACATCGCCCTTGGCCAGCTTGGCGAAGGCGTCCCGGGCCTCGGTCAGCGGCAGCACCGAGTCGATCACCGGCCGCACCCCGCCGTGCGCGCAGAGCGCCAGCAGCCCGGCCAGCTCCTCCTTGGTGCCCATGGTCGAGCCGACCACCTTCAGCTCCAAGAAGAAGATCCGGTTCAGCTCGGCCATCGCCGGGCTCGGCCCGGAGGTCGCGCCGGAGATCACGATCGTGCCGCCCGGGCGCAGCGACTTCACCGAGTGCGACCAGGTCGCCGCCCCGACCGTCTCCATCACCGCGTCCACCCGCTCGGGCAGCCGCGCCCCGCTCTCGAAGGCGGCGTCGGCACCCAGCTGCACGGCCCGGGCGCGCTTGGCCTCGTCCCGGCCGGTGACCCAGACCCGCAGGCCGGCGGCCTTGCCCAGGACGATCAGCGCGGTGGCCACCCCGCCGCCGGCGCCCTGGACCAGCACGGTGTCGCCGGGCTTGACCCCGGCATTGGTGAAGAGCATCCGGTACGCCGTCAGCCAGGCGGTCGGCAGGCAGGCGGCCTGCTCGAAGGAGAGCTCGGCGGGCTTGGGCAGCAGGTTCCAGGTCGGCACGGCCACCCGCTGGGCGAAGGTGCCCTGGTAGCGCTCGGTCAGGATCGAGCGCGGCTCGTCGGGGCCGACGCCGTGGCCGCTCTGGCCGATCACGGAGTGGATGACCACCTCGTTGCCGTCCTCGTCCACCCCCGCCGCGTCGCAGCCCAGGATCATCGGCAGCCGCTCGGCGGGCAGGCCCACCCCGCGCAGCGACCAGAGGTCGTGGTGGTTGAGGGTGGCGGCCCGGACCGTCACCACGCTCCAGCCCGGCCGCGCCTGCGGCTCGGGGAGCTCGCCCAGTTCCAGGGCGCTCAGGGGGTCGGCGGCATCGGTGCGTGCGGCATAGGCGGCGAACATGTCCCGGACACTAGCGCCGACGGCCAGGGCCCGGAACCACGCGCGGGTGTGACCTCCACCGCGTGTCCCGGGCCCATGGACGCAACTGACCTACGGTCAGCGGCGGGCCACGCCCTCACGGCGGGCCGCCTCGGCGACCGCCTTGGTGACGGCCGGGGCCACCCGCGGGTCGAACGGCGAGGGGATCACCCGCTGGGCCGTCAGGTCGTCCGCGACCAGCTCGGCCAGCGCCTCGGCGGCGGCCAGCTTCATGCCCTCGGTGATCCGGGAGGCCCGGACCTGGAGCGCACCGGCGAAGATGCCGGGGAAGGCCAGCACGTTGTTGATCTGGTTGGGGAAGTCGGAGCGCCCGGTCGCCACCACTGCGGCGTACTTGTGCGCGATCTCCGGGTGGATCTCCGGGGTGGGGTTGGCCATCGCGAAGATGAAGCAGTCCTTCGCCATCCGCGCCACCGCCTCCTCCGGCACGGTGCCGCCGGAGACGCCGATGAAGACGTCCGCGCCTTCCAGCGCCTCGGCCAGCGAGCCCTTCAGCCCGGCCTTGTTGGTGATCTCGGCGATCTCGGCCTTGACGTCCGTCAGGTCGCCGCGGCCCTGGTAGACCACGCCCTTGCGGTCGCAGACCGAGACGTCCCCGATGCCGGCCGCGACCAGCATCTTGGCGATCGCGATGCCGGCCGCGCCCGCACCGGAGATGACGGCCCGCAGCTCGCCGATCCCGCGACCGGTCAGCTTGGCGGCGTTCCACAGCGCCGCGGTGGAGACGATCGCCGTGCCGTGCTGGTCGTCGTGGAAGACCGGGATGTCCAGGGCCTCCTGGAGCCGGCGCTCGATCTCGAAGCAGCGCGGCGCGGAGATGTCCTCCAGGTTGACGCCGCCGAAGGACGGCGCGAGCCGGACGACCGTCTCGACGATCTCGTCCACGCCGGTGCATGCCAGCGCGATCGGCACCGCGTCCACGCCGCCGAACTGCTTGAAGAGGATCGCCTTGCCCTCCATCACCGGAAGGGACGCCTCGGGGCCGATGTCGCCCAGGCCGAGCACGGCGGTACCGTCGGTGACGACCGCGACCGTGTTGCCCTTCCAGGTGTACTCGTTGACCAGTTCGGGCTGCTCGGCGATGGCCGTGCAGACCCTGGCGACACCTGGTGTGTAGGCGAGGGACAGGTCGTCCGCGTCGCGCACGGGCACGGTGGCCCGCACCTCCATCTTGCCGCCGCGGTGAAGCGCGAAGACGGCGTCGACCGGATCGTCGGTGTCCTGCGTACCGGTATTGATGATCTCCGCTGCCACGATGACCTCTTCGTCATAGTCAGCGAGGGCGCACGCGCCGACAGGCGTTCGACCCGCCCGGGGGATGCTGAAATCCCGGGTCCGCCACAGCGGGCCCGGATCCGGGAGGTCGGGGCGCTGCCGTCGGACGGGCGCCCTCGGGTGAGGGTTTGGTGTTCTGGGTTGGGCATCCGGGCTGAGCCTAGGCCCGGGAAAAGGCACCGCACCTGTGCCTGGTTTCCTCGTCACGCACTGTTCACCCCGGGATGGCACCACGCGGTACTCGAGTTTCGGAAGAACTCTGAGCACCGGTGCCTTCGACGGCGATTCGGTACGCACACCCGCAGGGTGAACAGAAGACGCGGAGGGGAGCTGGTGCCTCGGCTACGGAGTCGACGTCAATCGACTTCCGGTCCTGCGCACCCCGGCCCTGTCGGGAGCCGGCGGTCTCTGTTCGGTATCGGGGATCACCCGATAGCAGATTCTGACACACCCGCCCCCCGGCCCGGCAGACCGGGATGGGAGGATCCCCTTTCCCGCCCCTTGCGGCGGACCTCGCGCGACCGGCCGCACACCCTTCTCCCCGCGGCCCTCCAGGGCAATCGTCCGAGGTCCGCGCTGCACACCCCAGCAGCCCTCCCACGGCGGACTCCCCCTCTCGCTTCCCCCCTCAGGAAGACCTCTGCCATGCCCTACAGCCCTTTCTCCGTACCCGTACCTCCTGTCCTGGCCGTCGGCCTGGGCAGCCTCCTGCTGGCCGGCTGCGGCAGCACCGCCGCCTCCACGACGAACCCGGGGGCCGCCCTGCGCGCGCAGCTCCCCAAGGCGATCAAGTCGGCCGGTGTGCTCCGGATCGGCTCGAACCTCAACTACGCCCCGGTCGACTTCGAGGACCAGAACGCGACCCCGGTCGGCCTGGACCCGGACCTGGCGGCCGCGCTCGGCAGCTACCTGGGCCTGAAGGTGCAGTTCGACAACATGCCGTTCGACAAGCTGATCCCGGCCGTCCAGTCCGGCCAGATCGATCTGGCCATGTCGGCCGTGATCGACACCCAGCAGCGGCAGACCGGGGCCGACGACAACGGCCACCAGGTCAACCCGGGCGTCGACTTCGTCGACTACTTCGAGACCGGCAGCACGCTCCTGGTGAAGGCCGGCAACCCGGCGGGCATCAGCACGCTGGACAACCTCTGCGGCCACACCGTCGCGCTGCAGAGCGGCACCATCCAGGCCCAGATCGTCGCGCGCCAGCAGACCGCCTGCGCGCGGTCGAACCGGCCGCTGAAGGTCGACCTGTTCGACACCGACGGCCAGGCGCTGGCAGAGGTCGCCAACGGCACCGCGGTGGCCGACCTGAACGACTACCCGGTGGCGGCGTACACGACCGACCCGAGCCGCAACGGCGGCCAGTTCCAGGTCACCGGCTCGCTGCTGCAGCCGAGCCCCTACGGGATCACCGTCGCCAAGACCGACCCGACGCTGCGCGACGTGCTCTCCAGCGCGCTCAACCAGCTGATCCGCAACGGGAGCTACGACAAGCTCCTGACCAAGTGGGACATGCACGACGGCGCCATCCCGGACGCCCAGGTCAACGGCGGGTTCTGACCCCGCCAGGACCCCGCCAGGTGGAGGAATCTCGCCGGGCGCGAGCCGGGGACCGGTGAGAACCTGTCCAAAAGGTCCCAAAAAGGGCGGAGGAGAGCGGGCAGCCGGCCCGCTCTCCTCCGCTCGGGACACCCCACCCTCTCCGCAGGAGGCTCGCCCCATGAGCGCCCGTCCCCTCCGCCCCCGGCTGCTCGCAGTTGCGGCGGTCCTCGCCAGCGGCTCCCTGGTCGTCACCGGCTGCAGCAGCAGCAAGAGCAGCTCGTCCTCCGCCGGCGCCTCCTCCAGCGCGTCGATCGCCACTCCCAGCGCCGTCGCCTCGCTGGCCGACCAGGTCCCCGCGGCCATCAAGTCGAGCGGCAAGCTCGTGATGGGCACCGACGCCTCGTACGCGCCGAACGAGTTCAAGGACGCCAACGGCAACATCGTCGGAATGGACGTCGATCTGGCAGGCGCCATCGCGAAGAAGCTGGGCCTGACCGTCGAGGTGCAGGACGCGACCTTCGACTCGATCATCCCGGGCATCACCGCGAACAAGTACCAGCTGAGCATGAGTTCGTTCACGGACACCAAGGAGCGCGAGGCCTCGGTCGACATGGTGACGTACTTCTCGGCGGGCACCGGCACCGCGGTCAAGGCGGGCAACCCGCAGAAGATCGACCCGACCGACCTGTGCGGCAAGAAGGTCGCCGTGCAGACCGGCACCACCCAGGCCGACGAGATCAAGAACGTCCTCAACCCGGCGTGCACGAAGGCCGGCAAGCCGACCATCCCGAACGACGGCGACAAGTTCGACCTGCAGACCGACGTCACCAACGCGCTGGTCTCCGGCCGCGACGACGCGATGCTGGCCGACTCCCCGGTGGTCGACTACGCGGTCAAGCAGACCAACGGCCAGCTGGAGACGATCGGCTCGGTCACCGGGACCGCCCCCTACGGCGTCGTGCTGCCCAAGGGCACCACGCTCACCCCGGCCGTGCAGGGCGCCGTCCAGTCGCTGATCGACGACGGCACCTACAAGTCCATCCTGACGAAGTGGGGCGTGCAGGCCGGCGCGATCGACAAGTCGGTCGTCGACGGCGCCACCAGCTGATCCACCCGTGCTGAACCAACCCCCTGAGGCCACACCGTGAACTCTTCCGATCAGGGGTCGGTCCGTCCGGGACAGCCTGAAGCGATCAAGGCCGTCCCGGTCCGCCACCCCGGACGCTGGGCCGGAGCCCTCGTCGTCGCGGTCCTCGCGGCGATGCTCATCCACGCTCTGGTAACCAACCACCAGTTCCAATGGGACGTCGTCCGCAAGTACCTCTTCGACTCCTCGATCCTGCACGGCCTGGGGGTCACCCTCGAACTGACCGCGCTCTCCATGCTGATCGGCGTGTTCGGCGGCACCATCCTGGCGATCATGCGGCTCTCGCCGAACCCGGTGCTCTCGGGCACCGCCTGGTTCTACATCTGGGTGTTCCGCGGCACGCCGATCCTGGTCCAGCTGCTGTTCTGGAACTTCCTCGGCGCGCTCTGGCCGAAGCTCTCGATCGGCGTCCCGTTCGGCCCCGCCTTCGGGTCCGAGTCGACCAACAAGCTGATCCCGCTCTTCGTCGCCGCCCTGCTGGGCCTGGGTCTGAACGAGGCGGCCTACATGGCGGAGATCGTCCGCGGCGGCATTCAGTCCGTCTCGGTGGGCCAGACCGAGGCCGCGCACGCGCTGGGCATGAGCCAGTCCAGCACGATGCGGCGGATCATCCTGCCGCAGGCGATGCGGGTGATCATCCCGCCGACCGGCAACGAGACCATCTCGATGCTGAAGACCACCTCGCTGGTCTCGGCGATCTCGCTGGAGGAACTGCTGCGGGCCGGTGAGAACATCTACTCCCGGACATTCCAGACCATTCCGCTGCTCGTGGTGGTAAGCATCTGGTATCTGCTGATGACCTCGATCCTGACGGTCGTCCAGTACTACATCGAACGGCACTACGCGCGCGGGGCCAACCGGATCCTGCCGCCGACGCCGTTGCAGCGGCTGCGCGGCCTGTTCTCCGGGCGGTCGCCCCGGACGACCACGCCCGACGTGGTCCCGGGCCTCGAAGGAGGCGGTCACCTGTGAGCGAGCCGACGACGACTGCGGCCGCGATGGTCCGGGCCGAGGGCGTGCGCAAGTCCTTCGGGTTGGTCGAGGTGCTCAAGGGCATCGACCTGGAGGTCCGCACGGGCGAGGTGTTCGTCCTGGTCGGGCCCTCCGGCTCCGGCAAGTCCACCTTCCTGCGCTGCATCAACCACCTGGAGAAGGTCAGCGGCGGCCGGCTCTCGGTCGACGGCGAGCTGGTCGGCTACCGCCAGAAGGGCGAGCGGCTGTACGAGCTGCGCGACCACGAGGTGGCCCGCAAGCGCCGGGACATCGGCATGGTCTTCCAGCACTTCAACCTGTTCCCGCACATGACCGCGCTGGAGAACATCACCGAGGCGCCGGTGCAGGTCAGGAAGGAGGGCAAGGCCGACGCCCGGGAGCGGGCGCGGGCCCTGCTGGAGCGGGTCGGGCTGTCCGACAAGGCCGCCAGCTACCCCTCCCAGCTCTCCGGCGGCCAGCAGCAGCGGGTCGCCATCGCCCGGGCGCTGGCGATGAAGCCCAAGCTGATGCTCTTCGACGAACCCACGTCGGCGCTCGACCCGGAGCTGGTCGGCGAGGTGCTGGACGTGATGCGCGGCCTCGCCGAGGAGGGCATGACGATGATCGTGGTCACCCACGAGATGGGTTTCGCCCGCGAGGTGGGCGACGCGCTGGTCTTCATGGACGCCGGCGTGGTGGTCGAGTCCGGCCACCCGCGCGAGGTGCTCGCCAACCCGCAGCACGAGCGGACCAAGGCGTTCCTCTCCAAGGTGCTGTGACCGCCCGCCGGGCGCCGGTCCCTCCGAGGGGCCGGCGCCTTCGCGTTTCCTCCGTGAGGTAATAGGCTGAAGGCTGCCTGCCCGTTACCGCCCCTCTCGGAAGGACCGCTGTGGAGCTCGCCGCGTACGCCGACTACGCCGTCCGGCTGGTGAACAGCGAGGAGCCGGAGCGCGGCACCGACGCGCTGGTCTCCGTCGAGGCCGTGCGCTCGCTCTTCGCGAGCGGCGACTCGCGCGGCGCCCGGCTGGCCGACGAGTCCGACCTGCCCCGGCTGCGCGGGGTCCGGACCAGGCTGCGGGCGGTCTTCGTCGCCGCCGCGGAGGGCGACGAGGTGCGCGGGGTGGACCTGCTGAACAGCCTGCTGGTCGAGTACCCGGTCAGCCCGCTGGTCTCCGGCCACGACTACCTGGACGAGAGCGGGAAGCCGCGCTGGCACCTGCACCTGGCCGACAACGCGCCGACCGCCGCGGCCAACTTCACCGCCGTCGCCTGCATGGGCCTGGCCATCCACCTCACCGAGCTGGGCGCCGACCGGCTCGGCATCTGCCAGGCCGCCCCCTGCCGCAACGCCTACCTGGACACCTCCACCAACCGCTCCCGCCGGTACTGCTCCGACCGCTGCGCCACCCGGGCCAACGTCGCCGCCTACCGGGCCCGCAAGCGCCTGGAGGCGGCAGCCGCGGCCGGTGCGGCAGCGGCGCTCACAACTCCGGGCTGAGCCGGCGGAAGACCCCGAAGCGGGCGGCCAGGCCCGGCACCCGGGCCAGCGGCCAGCCGCAGAGCAGCCGCTCCAGCCAGCCGGCCGGGGCCAGCCAGACCGGACGCGGCCGGACCCGCAGCAGCACCCGGCCGAGCACCAGATCGTCGGGGACCGCGCCGTACTCCCGGCTGTCGCTCTCGACGAACTGATTGTCGGACAGCAGCCACCAGCCGCCCGCGCGGCGCTCGGTGGCCCGCTTGACCACCAGCAGGTCCTGCCGCAGCGGGTGACGCACCAGCACCACCGCGCCGGGCCGCAGCCGGGCGCCGTACCGGACCACCAGCTGGTCACCGCTGAACAGGGTGGGGACCATCGAGGGTCCGGCCACCGTCATCAGGCCGAACGGCAGCAGCCCGCCGCCGACCTGCTCTCTCGGCTCTGGGCCCACGTCAGAATCCCGCCGCTTCGCCGCCATTCGCTCCGCCTCCTGCTCCCTGCCGCCGTCCGGCGCCACGCGTCCACGGTCCAGCATCGCGCATCACGCACAGGCGTCCGATATCTACCGCTTCGGGCTCCTCCTTTTGCCCTAGGCCCCTGTCCCGGCCGCGAGATCCAAGGGGCAAACGGGTAGTCTCGGCCGCGGGAAGACGATCTAAGGAAGGACTCCCATGTTCGCTCGTCTGTTTGCTCCGCGGGTGACCGCACACGCTCACTGCGACCTGCCCTGCGGTGTCTACGACCCGGCTCAGGCCCGGATCGAGGCCGAGTCGGTGAAGGGTACTCAGGAGAAGTACCAGGCCAACGAGGACGCCGATTTCCGCGTTCGCGCCCTGATCATCAAGGAGCAGCGCGCCGAGGCCGTCAAGCACCACCTGTCGGTCCTGTGGAGCGACTACTTCAAGGCCCCGCACTTCGAGAAGTACCCCGAGCTGCACCAGCTCTTCAACGACGCCCTGAAGGCCGCCTCGGCGACCAAGGGCTCGACCGACCCGAAGACCGGCGAGAAGCTCCTCGAGCTCATCGCCCAGATCGACACGATCTTCTGGGAGACCAAGAAGGCGTGACGCTCGACGTCGCACCGCGTGGATGCCCCTCACTCCTCGGAGTGAGGGGCATCCGCCGTTCGGGTGGACCGCAGTAGGCTCGGGCACATGATCAGGCAAGCCACCGTGGAAGACGTCCCCGTCATCATCGAGATGATCCGCGAGCTCGCGGACTACGAGAAGGCCCTGCACGAGGCGAAAGCCGGCGAGGAACAGCTGCGCGAGGCGCTCTTCGGCGAGCAGCCGGCCGTCTTCGCCCACATCGCCGAGGACGACGCCACCGGCGAGCGCGTCGGCTTCGCGCTCTGGTTCCGCAACTTCTCCACCTGGCGGGGCACCCACGGCATCTACCTGGAGGACCTCTACGTCCGGCCCTCCGCACGCGGCGGCGGGCACGGCAAGGCCCTGCTCACCGAGCTGGCGCGGATCGCCGTGGAGCGCGGCTACGACCGCTTCGAGTGGTCGGTGCTGGACTGGAACGAGCCGTCGATCGGCTTCTACCGCGCGCTCGGCGCGGAGCCGATGGACGAGTGGACCGTGCACCGACTGTCCGGGGATGCGCTGCGCCTGCTCGGCACGCGCTGAGACCGTAGCGAGGAATCACGTCGGATGTCTGCCCCACAGGGTCGCCGGGGCCTACCATGAGTCACCCTCGGCCCGTCCGGGGTCGCGACATCCGTCCGCCGATAGCGGTAACGTCTCGGGCGGACGGCCCGCGTCCGGTGCCTCCCGGCTGGGTAGGAACCGGTACGTACCGCACCACCCCTCAAGACAGTTGGGGCGAAGCAGTTGAGCCATGCAACAGAACGTGCCGCGGCCTCGGGGTCCACAGCACAGCGCGTCACCCAGGAGGTGAGGGTGTCCCAGATCCACGGCGATCCTGAGAACAAGGCAGCCAGGGACTTCGTCGAAGTCCGCCTGCCCGCGCAGGGTGCCTACCTCTCGGTGCTGCGGACGGCCACGGCCGGCCTCGCGGCCAGACTGGACTTCACCCTCGACGAGATCGAGGACCTCCGCATCGCGGTGGACGAGGCCTGCGCCATCCTGCTCCAGCAGGCGGTGCCCGGCTCCGTCCTGTGCTGCGAGTTCCGACTGGTCGGAGACGCCCTTCGGGTGACCGTCTCGGCCCCCACCACGGACGGACGGGCGCCGGAGCGCGACACCTTCGCCTGGACGGTGCTCTCCGCACTGGCCGGCGAGGTGGAGTCGACGGTCGCCGAGGACCGGACGGTCACCATCAGTCTGCACAAGAAGCGCGGCGGGACGATCAGCCAGCCGTGACCTCCTCACCGGCCGTGCGGGTCGGCGGCGATCGACGGAGTCGAACCCCCGGAACGGTTCGCTCCCGTTCCGGGGGCGAACCGCGGTACAACCAATGTGATGGCCCGGCCGCGCAGGCGGCCGGGTGCTCCCGGAACGGAACGGGGGATCGCCGTGAGTGATCTGGATCGCAACTCTGCCCAGCCGTCCGCAGAAGGCCGCGCCGCGCACGGTACGGTGGCCGGCCGCCGTACCGTACCGGCCCAGCCGGGCGGGTCCACCTCGGGGCCCGCCCCCCACGACGACGCGCACCCGAAGGACGCCCACCGGATGAGCCAGCCGACCGACCCGACGCCGGAGCCCACGGCAGCCGCGCTGCCGGACCAGGCAGCGGCAGGCCTGCCGGAGGCCGCGGACGACGCCGTGCCGGACCACACCGAGACCGTCCGGGCCTCGGTACCCGCCCAGCTGATCCCGCACCACCGCTCCGGCGCCCCGGACCGGGAGGCCGCCCGGGCGCTCTTCGTCCGGCTCTCCACGCTGGCCGACGGCTCGCCCGAGCGCGTGGAACTGCGCAACCAGCTGGTCCGGATGCACATCCCGCTGGTCGAGCACCTGGCCCGGCGGTTCCGCAACCGCGGCGAGCCGCTGGACGACCTGACCCAGGTGGCCACCATCGGCCTGATCAAGTCGGTGGACCGGTTCGACCACGAGCGCGGAGTGGAGTTCTCCACCTACGCCACGCCGACCATCGTGGGCGAGATCAAGCGGCACTTCCGGGACAAGGGCTGGGCGGTCCGGGTGCCGCGCCGGCTCCAGGAGCTGCGGCTCTCGCTCACCACCGCGACCAGCGAGCTCTCCCAGCGGCACGGGCGCTCCCCCACCGTGCACGAGCTGGCGGAGCACCTCGGGATCTCCGAGGAGGACGTGCTGGAGGGCCTGGAGTCCGCCAACGCGTACAGCACGCTCTCACTGGACGTCCCGGACAGCGACGACGAGTCGCCGGCCGTGGCGGACACCCTGGGGGCCACCGACGAGGCGCTGGAGGGCGTCGAGTACCGCGAGTCGCTCAAGCCGCTGCTGGCCCAACTGCCGCAGCGCGAGCAGAGGATCCTGGTGCTGCGGTTCTTCCGGAACATGACGCAGTCGCAGATCGCCGCGGAGGTCGGCATCTCGCAGATGCACGTCTCGCGGCTGCTGGCCCGCACTCTGGCCCAGCTGCGCGACAAGCTGCTGGTCGAGGAGTAGAGCGGCCGCGAACGGCCCGAGGACGCGGTGTCCTCGGGCCGTTCGCGTACCCGGGTTCAGCGGTACAGGGCT
The DNA here is from genome assembly GCF_029893355.1 of Kitasatospora sp. MAA4. Lineage (GTDB taxonomy): Bacteria > Actinomycetota > Actinomycetes > Streptomycetales > Streptomycetaceae > Kitasatospora. Next base: position 52,458 of record NZ_JARZAI010000007.1, on the reverse strand, counting down.
TCGGTGACCCTGGGGGTCAGCAGGGCCACCACGCCGACCAGACCGGCCAGCGCGACCAGCACACCCAGCGCCGCCATCGCGCCGCCGGTCTGCAGCATGAAGTAGCCGACCGGCAGGCAGAGCGTGTGCACCAGCACGGAGGGGCTGCGGCCCCAGCGGCGCAGCCGCAGCAGGCCCCAGGCGGCGAACAGCGGCAGCACGCCGAGCAGCAGGATGACGAACCCGCCGAACTCGTTCAGGCCCTGGTTCCTGGTGTCCTCGACCAGGCCGGCCACGCTCATGTAGATCCCCCAGGCGGCCAGGGCCGCGCCCTCGGCCGCGGAGAGGGCGGCGCCGAAGAGCAGCGCGAGGGGCCGGGAGGCGGGTGCGGCGGCGGGCGCTGCGGCGGGTACGGAGGTTTCTGCGGTCACCCCAGCAGGGTAGCCGCCGCCCGCGGCGTACCGGGCCGTAGGCTGAACCTCATGCGCGCGCTTCTGGTCGTGAACCCGAAGGCCACCACCACCAGTGGCCGTACCAGGGATGTCCTGACCCACGCCCTGCGCAGCGATCTCAAACTGGAGGTCGCGGTCACCGAGTACCGCGGACACGCCCGGGACCTGGCCCGCGAGGCGGCCGAGTCCGGCACGGTGGACCTGGTGGTGGCGCTCGGCGGGGACGGCACCGTCAACGAGGTCGTCAACGGGCTGCTCACCCATGGACCCTCCGAACGGGTGCCCCGACTGGCACTGGTGCCCGGCGGCAGCACGAACGTCTTCGCCCGCGCCCTGGGCCTGCCCAATCACCCGGTGGAGGCCACCGGCGTCCTGCTGGACGCCCTGGAGCACCGCCGGGAGCGGGCGATCTCGCTGGGCAAGGCGATGAGCGACGGTGTGCCGGACCGCTGGTTCACCTTCACCGCGGGCCTCGGCTTCGACGCCGGCGTCGTCGGGCGGGTGGAGGAACAGCGCAGGTCAGGGCGGAAGTCGACGCACGCGCTGTACGTCCGCGAAGCAGTCCGGCACTACATCACCGAACGTGAGCACCGTCGGCACGGGCCGGTGACGCTGGAGATTCCGGGCCGCGCACCGCAGTCCGGACTGGTGATGACCATAGTGTCCAACACCTCCCCGTGGACCTTTCTGGGGAATCGCCCGGCGCTGCCGTCCCCCCAGGCCTCCTTCGAAACGGATCTCGACGTCTTCGGCGTCACTCGAATGACCGCGTTCGGAACCGCTCGTACGGTCCGTCAGGCCCTGTGGCCGCACACTCCTTCGGAGCAATCCGCCACACCCACGGGACCCACCGGTAAACACGTCGTCTCCTATCACGACGTCAGACACTTCACCTTGGTTTCACAGGAACCGGCCCCATTTCAGGTCGATGGGGACCACCTTGGAGACAGGAGTCGCGTCAGTTTCACAGGCGTTCGCCGGGCACTGCGTGTGATTGTGTGACCAGAAGGGGGTCCCGCCCTTCTTCTCGAACGCGCTAGCCCCCTTCACCCCATAGAAGTACGGGCTGTGAGCTAGGCGACACCGAAGAATCAAAAATTCCTTCTCGAAGGGGGTTGTATCCGAGCCCGAGGTTTGCGAACCTCTACATGGCGATCGGGATGCGTCGCAGCGGGACACCGCGACGCATCCCCACTGAGCATCCCGACCGGGATCCTCTCAGGACTCGCCCGAACCCCCCTCAGCTCAGACCGCCAGGCCGTAGAGGCCTTCTGGCCCTTTTGCCGTTGCGGGATTCGTGAAAGCGTTCACATTCACAAGCCATCGATTGCGCCGAACCGGGCCACCGCCTGTCGGCAGGAGGAGTTGGACGACCATGGATTGGCGTCACCGCGCTGTCTGCCGCGAAGAGGACCCGGAGCTGTTCTTCCCGATCGGGAACACCGGTCCTGCTCTGCTGCAGATCGAGGAAGCCAAGGCCGTGTGCCGCCGCTGTCCCGTCATGGAGCAGTGTCTGCAGTGGGCACTTGAGACCGGCCAGGACGCCGGCGTCTGGGGCGGAATGAGCGAGGACGAGCGCCGTGCGATGAAGCGCCGTGCCGCCCGCAACCGCGCCCGCACCGCCTGAGCGACTTCCTGTTACACCGCACGTTAGCAGCACAGATCAGTAAGTCTGATCAGCGGTAGAGCTGACCAGCGGATTGGCCACTTGGCTAGCCAGCGAACTGATCTTCAGCAGGACCGATCAACATACGATCAAGGACTTCGCCCTCAGTTCGGCGAGGCCTTCCGCAGGATCCGGCCGCGTCTCGGCGCGGCCGCTGTGGCACAGCTCGGCCCGGACACTTGATACTGTTCACAGAGAGCAATATCGTGGACCTGGGACGCTCACCGTACGCAACACCACGGGGCGAGCGACCTGCCGGTGCCCGCTGTCGGCTGACAGTGCCACCACCAAAGAGCCCCCGTTCCGACCGACTCCCCCCGACGGCCGGAACGGGTTGAGAGGCCCTGCCGACCCACCCCCCCGGTCGGCAGGGCCTCGTTTCTCTTTTCCGCCCAGGTTTTTCAGCGGACCGGAATCTCCAGGACGACCTTCGTGCCGCCGTCCGGCGCTGCGACCATGTCGAAGGTGCCGCCCAACTCCCCGGTGGCCAGCGTCCGGACGATCTGCAGCCCGAGATTGCCGGCCTTCTGCGGGTCGAAGCCCTCGGGCATCCCCCGGCCGTTGTCCTGCACGGTGATCAGCAGGTACTCGTCGGGCTTCGCGCCGCCGTTCCAACTGTCCGACCACCCCATGCCGGTGGCCGGTGCCCGCCCGCGCAGCGCGCTGACCTCCAGGCTGCCAGCCGCCTTCGGGCCGAAGGCGTGCTCCAGGGCGTTCTGCAGCAGCTCGGTGAGCACCATCGCCAGCGGCGTCGCCACGTCGGCCGACAGGATCCCGAAGCTGCCGCTGCGCCGGGTGGTCACCTGGCCCTCGTGGGACAGCTCCATCACCATCGACAGCACCCGGTCCGCGATCTCGTCGAAGGCGACCCGCTCGTCCAGGTTCTGCGAGAGCGTCTCGTGCACGATGGCGATCGAGCCGACCCGGCGGACCGCCTCGTCCAGCGCGGCGCGGGCCGCCTCCGAGTCCATCCGGCGGGACTGCAGGCGCAGCAGCGCCGCGACCGTCTGCAGGTTGTTCTTCACCCGGTGGTGGATCTCCCGGATGGTGGCGTCCTTGGTCATCAGTTCGCGTTCGCGGCGCCGGAGTTCGGTGACGTCGCGGGCCAGCACCAGCGAGCCGGTGTGCACGCCCTTGGGCTTGAGCGGGATGGCCCGCAGGGTCACCACGCCGCCCTGGGCCTCCACTTCGGTCTGCCGCGGGGCCCAGCCGCTGGCCAGCTTCACCAGCGCCTCGTGCACCGCGCCGCGCGATGGAAGCGACAACTCCGCCGTGGTGCGCCCGAGGTGACCACCCACCAGATCCGTGGTGAGGCCGAGCCGGTGGTAGGCGGAGAGCGCGTTGGGGCTGGCGTAGGTGACGATGCCCTCGGCGTCCAGCCGGATCAGGCCGTCGCCGACCCGCGGCGCGGCGTCCATGTCGACCTGCTCGCCGGCGTAGGGAAACGTTCCTGCGGCGATCATCTGGGCGAGGTCGGAGGCGCTCTGCAGGTAGGTGAGCTCCAGCCGGCTGGGCGTACGCACGGTGAGCAGGTTGGTGTTGCGGGCGATCACTCCCAGCACCCGCCCCTCCCGGCGGACCGGGATGGACTCCACCCGGACCGGCACCTCCTCGCGCCACTCCGGGTCGCCCTCGCGCACGATCCGGCCCTCGTCGAAGGCGGCGTCCAGCAGCGGACGGCGGCCGCGCGGGACCAGGTGGCCGACCATGTCGTCCTGGTAGGAGGTCGGACCGGTGTTCGGCCGCATCTGGGCGACCGAGACGTACCGGATGCCGTCCCAGGTGGGGATCCAGAGCACCAGGTCGGCGAAGGAGAGATCGGAGAGCAGCTGCCACTCCGAGACCAGCAGATGCAGCCACTCCACGTCGGCACCCGTGAGGGTGGTGTGGCGGCGGACGAGTTCGTTCAACGAGGGCACAGGGCGAGCGTAGCCGGGATGGCCGGGCGGCGGCTCGGCCGCCGGCGGGCGCCGAGGTTGTCCAGACCAATCCGGGCGGACTCCTGGACAATCCAGATTGGTCTAGTCCACAATGAAGAAGCACCAAGGAACGACCCCCGCGCAACTGCCCTGACCGCGCGCGGTCGCTCCTCGGTCGGTCGCCGCAGCAGCCGGACCCCGCACAGTCCGGCCGCGAGACGTCCCTCGGGGACGTGGCGCCCGACGACAGCTCCGGGCTGCGGTGCCACACGGGTTGAGGGTCCCGTGTCGGCGCCGTGGCCCGTAGTGTTTTCCGCACCCAGCACGTACGTAGGCCCCCGGATCGCTCGGCGATCCGGGGGCCTACGTTACGTCCGGTCAGTGGGTCTCGGTGACCTTGGCCAGCGCGCGCGGCGCGTCCGGGTCCTGGCCGCGGGCGATGGTGACCTCGTAGGCCAACTGCTGGAGCGGGAGGATCTCCAGGATCGTCTGGACCTCCTCGGGCACGCCGGCCGGGAGCGCGAAGCCCGCGGAGGCGGCGTCCACCTGATCCTGCTGGCCGATGACCACCAGGTCCGCACCGCGGCCGCGCAGGCGGTCCAGGACCGGCTGCAGGGCCTCGCCGCCCTTGCCGTCCGGGACGATGGCGATGACCGGGGAGACGTTGTCCACCATGGCCAGCGGGCCGTGCAGCAGGTCCGCGCCGGAGAACGGGGAGGCCGGGATGTAGGTGGTCTCCATCAGCTTCAGCGCCGCCTCGCGGGCGGTCGGGTAGCCGTAGCCGCGCGAGGTGATCACCAGGCGCTGGGCGAAGCGGTAGCGCTCGGCCAGCGCCTTCACCTCGGGCTGGCGGGCCAGGATGCCCGCGGCCAGCTCCGGCAGCCCCTTGGCGGCCGCGCCGTCGCCGCCGCGCAGGCCCTCGACGAAGAGGTAGAGCGCCAGCAGCTCGGCGGTGTACGTCTTGGTGGCCGGCAGTGCCTTCTCCGGGCCCGCCAGCACGTCGATGTGGAACTCGGAGACCTCGGCCAGCGGGGAGCCCGGGTTGTTGGTCACCGCGAGGGTGATCGCACCGGCCTCGCGGGCGGCCTTGGTGGAGGCCACCAGGTCCGGCGAGCCGCCGGACTGGCTGACCGTGATCACCAGGACGTCGCGCAGGTCCGGCTTGGCGCCGTACGCGGTGGTCGTCGACATCGAGGTGAGGCCGGCCGGCTTGCCGAGCAGCACCTCGATCAGGTACTTGGCGTACAGCGCGGCGTTGTCCGAGGTGCCGCGCGCGGTCAGCAGCACGAAGCGCGGGTTGCGGGCGGCGATCTCGGCGGCGATCTCGCGGATCTTCGGGGCACCCTCGTCGAGGATGCGCTGCAGGACGGCCGGCTGCTCGGCCATCTCCGCCGCCATGATCCGTCCAGGGGTCACGGAGCTGGTCTGCGTGTCGGACATCTGTTGAGCCTCCGATGAGAGATGGTTCAACCCCTCCGGGCGGCTGCCCGGCGGGGACCTCTTCCGGCGGCGAGTCCGCACACTCGTGCCAGGGCCGATCCTACGGGGGCGGGCGGCCCGGAGCACATCCGAGGGCTCCGCGCCCGTCTCACGACGGGTTGTTGATCAGCTGGTTGATCTTGGCGTCGGCGGCCCTGGTCGCCGCGTCCACCGAGGTGCCGGCCAGGATCGAGCTGAGCATGGCGGGCAGCACGTTCTGCTTCTCCACCGCGCTCCAGCCGGGGGCGATCGGGGTGAACCAGGCGTCCGGCACCGCGTTGGCCGCGGCGGCGGTCTGCGGCTTGTCCTTGAGCGGCGCGAGCTGGGTGAGGTTGTTCGGCAGGATGTTCTTGTCGGCCAGTACCTGCTCCGACCTGGCGCTGGTGAAGAGCCTGATCCAGGCCGAAGCAAGCGTCGACACCTGCGACTTGGCGGTGATCGCCAGGTCGGAGCCGCCGATGAAGCTCGGCAGCGGCTTGCCGTTGGGGCCCGGCATGCCGGTCACCCTGAGCGCGGTCTTCAGCGCCGGGTCGCCGGCCGGGGCCGTCGCGGCGGCGGTCGCCTCCCAGCCGTTGCCGTAGATCATCGCGGCCTTCTGGGTACCGAGCACGTCGGACTGGTGCAGCTCGTTGACCGTCAGATCACCGTGGTTGTACCTGCGCACCAGGTCGACGAAGTGCTGGATGCCCTGTTGCGCCTTCGGATCCTCCAGCGTGCCATGCCAGTTGCCCGAGCTGTCGAATCGGGCGACGGTCCCGCCGTATGCGGCGACGTAGCTCATCGCGGCGTACCAGTACGGGCCGGGCAGGTAGAGCGGGGAGAACGACCTGTCGTCCCTGTTCTTCGCCTGGAGCTTGTCCAGTGCGGACAGCAGGGCGTCCTCGGTGGCCGGGAAGTCGGCGCTGCCGGTGGCCTGTTGGAACATCGCGCTGTTGTAGACGCCGACCCGGGCGCCCGCGTAGTACGGCACGCAGAACAGCTTGTCCTGGTAGGTGCAGGTGTTCTCCAGGCCGCGGATCCAACTGTCCGAGTTCTCGTAGTCGTTGCGGTTCACCTGGGCCAACGAGCCGTCCAGGATGTACTTCATGGTCTCGGTGTTGCCCAGCTCCACGACGTCGGGCGCGCGCCCCTGCTTGAGCGCGTCGTCCAACCTGCCGACCTTGTCGGCCCAGTTCTGATAGCTGAGCTTGAGGGTGACGTCGGGGTACATCGCGGCGAACTCGTCGTTGACCTGTCCGACCAGCTCCGGCCAGCTGGTCTGGGCGTCGTTCATCAGCCAGACGGTGAGCGTGCCGGTGGCGGCCTTCGGGTCCGCGGAGTGCGCGGCCGGCCCGGCCGCTCCCCCGGTGCCGCAGGCGGCCAGGCCGAGAGCGAGGGTGGCGGCGACGGCCGCGGCGACGAACTGGCGCTTCACGCGGTCCTCCTGGAGGGGCCGAGGTACCTGGGCGGCCCCCTCGGAGGACGAATTCTCCGAGGGGGCTTTTCGTTCTGACGAATAGTCAGCAGTGCACGGACGGCTGCCCGGTGAGCACCTCGACGGCGGCCAGGCCGCAGACCCGGGCCGCACCGTGGGTGGCGATGTGCAGCGCGCCGACCGGCTCCGCCTGCGGCACCCCCATCTCGACCACCACGGCATCCGGACGGGCCGTCAGCAGCAGCCGCAGGGCCGCCGCCATCCAGTCGTGCCGGTGCGTGTCGCGCACCACCAGGACCAGCCGGCGCCCCTCCGCGCCGGCCAGCACCCGCGCGACCAGCGCGTCCAACTGCCCCTCCCCGGCCGCCTGCGGGCCGATGCTCTCGGCCCTGGTCCCCGGGAACCGGGCGGCCAGCATGCCCGCCACACCCCACGGGGTCTCGTCGCCCACCGCGATGTTCGCCTGCGGGGAGAACGAGGCCACGTACGGGCGGTCCGTCACCGGGGCGAACGGCCGACCCGGCGCCGCGGTGACCCGCAGCGCGCGCCGGGCGGCGCGCAGGCCGATCGACAGGTCCGGCTCGCCGGTGGCGCCCTGCGCGGAGATCCGCGCCCAGCTGCCCAGTGAGCGGACCCGGGCGGCGGCGTCCGCCAGCCGCTCCTCCGGGAGCCGGCCCGCCCGGACCGCCTCCACGATGGAGTCGCGCAGCCGCAGCACGGTCTCCTCGTCCGCCAGACCGCCCCCGACACAGATCGCGTCGGCACCCGCGGCCAGCGCCAGCACCGTCCCCTCCGCGATGCCGTAGGTGTCCGCGATGGCGCCCATCTCGATGCCGTCGGTGACGATCAGACCGTCGTAGCCGAGGCCGCCGTCCGCCGCCCGGGCGCGCAGCAGGCCGGTGAGCACCGCCCGGCTGAGCGTGGCCGGGTGCACCGGGTCCAGCGCCGGGATCATGATGTGCGCGCTCATCACGGCCTTGGCGCCGGCCGCGATGGCAGCCCGGAACGGGACCAGGTCGCGCGAGCGCAGCAGGTCCACGTCGACGTCCACCACCGGCAGGCCCAGGTGCGAGTCGACGGCCGTGTCGCCGTGGCCGGGGAAGTGCTTGGCGCAGGCGGCCACCCCGACCGACTGCAGGCCCTCCACCCAGGCGGCGGTGTGCCGGGCGCAGAGCTCGGGGTCGGCGCCGAACGAGCGCACGCCGATCACCGGGTTGCCCGGGTTGGAGTTGACGTCCGCGGAGGGCGCCCAGTTGTAGTTGATGCCGCACTCGGCCAGCGCGCGGCCCAGCTCGCGGGCGACGTCGCGGGTCAGCGCCGGGTCGTCGATCGCGCCGAGGGCGAGGTTGCCCGGCCAGGAGGAGCCGGAGCCGGCCTCCAGGCGGGTGACGTCGCCGCCCTCCTCGTCGATCGCCACCAGGACGTCCGGGTTCTCCTGGCGCAGCGCCGCGGTCAGCGCCGCCAGTTGGGCGGGATCGGTGACGTTGCGGCCGAACAGGGCGACCGAGCCGAGGCCGGCGGCGAGCTTGCGCAGCACCCACTCGGGCGCGGCGGTGCCCTCGAAGCCGGGCTGCAGGACCGTCAGGGCGTCGCGGTGCAGCTGGTCGCTGTCCGGAACGCTGGGGATCAGGATGCTCACGGGTGACCTCTCAGCCCTTCACTGCGCCGGCGGTCATCCCGCCCACGGCGTTGCGCTGAAGGAACAGGAAGATGATCAGGACGGGGATGGCGAAGAGGGTGGAGGCGGCCATCGTGGCACCCCAGTCGTCGCCGAAGAGCGACTGGAAGGACGTCAGCCAGAGCGGCAGCGTCTGCGCGCTGCCGGGACCGGTGGCCTTGTTGAGGATCAGGACGAGCGGCAGCTCGTTCCAGGCGGTGATGAAGCCGAAGAGCGAGGTCGTCATCAGGCCCGGGGCGAGCAGCGGGAAGACCACCTTGACGAAGGCCTGGGTCCGGGTGCAGCCGTCCACCATCGCCGACTCCTCCAACTCCTTGGGCACGGCGGCGATGAAGCCGCGCAGCGTCCAGATCGTGAAGGGCAGCACCATCATCATGTAGAACGCCGTCAGCGGGACCAGGCTGTTCAGCATGTCGCCGTCGCGGACGATCATGTAGACGGCGATCGTCATGACCTCCCACGGGGCCATCTGCGCCAGCATGATCACCAGGACGAAGGACTTGCGGCCGCGGAACTTCATCCGGGCGATGGCGAAGGAGGCCAGCGTCGCGATGACCAGCGAGCCCAGCACCGCGAGCACGGTGACGGTGAAGCTGTTGCCGACCATCTCCCAGAACTGCGCGGCCCCCGTGGCGGTGCCGAAGTGCTCCAGCGTGCCGCGCAGCGGGAAGAAGACCGGGGTCTTGCTGATGATGTCGCTGTTCTGCTTGAAGGCCGTACTGAACATCCAGTAGACCGGGAAGATGAAGAAGACGAAGAGGACGACCGCGATGGCGTTGGGCCAGCTGCGTCCGATGATCGAGCGCCTCACAGCTCGTCCTCCTGCTTCAGAATGATCCGGAAGTAGTACGCCATCAGCACGACCAGCATCAGGATGGTGAGCACCGCGATCGTGGCGCCGATGCCGTAGTGCTGGTTGCCGGTGCCCTGGATGTAGGCGTAGAACGGCAGCGTCTGGGTGAGTCCCTGGGGGCCGCCGGCGTTGACGGCGAGGATCTGGGCGAAGGACTTGAAGACCCAGATGATCTCCAGGAACGTGGTGCTCAGGAAGAACGGCTTCAGGCTGGGGAAGACCACCCAGCGGAAGATCCGCCACGCTCCGGCGCCGTCCATCCGGGCCGCCTCGTAGAGCTCGGCCGGGATGGTGGTCAGGCCCGCGTACATGTTGAAGGCGACGAACGGGATCGACTGCCAGACGATCAGCAGGACGATCACGAAGAAGGTGCCGGTCTGCGAGCTGTACCAGTTGTAGTCGGCCATGTCGTGCCAACCGAGCTGGTCCAGGACCCAGTTGACGACGCCGAAGCGGGAGTCGAAGAGCCAGCTGAAGACGGTGGCGGCGGCCACGATCGGCATCGCCCAGGCGAGCATCAGGGCGGCCTGGAGCAGGATCCGCATCTTCTTGCCGAGCCGGTTGAGCAGCAGGCCGACCAGCGTGCCGCCGCCCATGATCAGCACGACGTTGACGGCCGTGAAGGCGATCGTGCGGCCGGTGGTGTGCCAGAACTCCGAGCTGGTCAGCTGGTCCGTGTAGTTGGCGAAGCCGTTCCACTCGGTCAGGTGCAGGATCAGCTGGCGCTTGTTCAGGTTCTGGAAGGAGAGCTCGAACGTCTTGACCAGCGGCCAGCCGAGCAGGGCCAGGGTGGCCAGGATGGCCGGCAGCAGCAGCAGGTAGGGCGCGCTGCGGCTCAGCAGGCTCGGACCGGCGAACGGTCTGCCGCTGTTGAGGGCGTCGCCCGCTGCTCTCTTGGGGGATTGCACCCGCACCGGTTCCGACTGAACTGCCATCGATCCTCTTCTCAGCGGCCGCCGTTGGACATGGGGACCTGCCTGTCGGCAGCGGTCAGGGTCTGACCGCCCCGCAAAACACTGCGGCGGCGCCGCGCACCGGTCCCTTCCGAGGATCGGTGCACGGCGCCGCTGGGGACTACTGCTTCTGGCCGAGGAGCTGCGTCATGGTGGCGTCGTACTTCTTGGCGGTGGCGTCGTAGTCCGCACCCTGGAGGACGGCCGCGAGGAAGTCCTTGATCGGGTTCGGGGTGTTCTCGACGTTCGACCAGTTCGGGGTGTTCGGCGTGGTGGCGCCGTTGGCGCTGGCCGGGATGGCCGCCTGGGCGAACGGGGTGGTGGCCAGCGAGTCCAGCGAGGTCTTGTTCGGGACCAGGCCGGTGGCGGCCATCTGGCCCTCGTACTTGTCCGACATCATGATCTTCAGCAGGCCCTTGGCCAGGTCGGGGTTCTTGGTGTCCTGGGCGATCGCGAGGTTCGAGCCGCCGAGGAAGACGCCGGACGGCTTGTCGGCCGTGGTCCCCGGGAGGGCGAAGAAGCCGACGTTGGACGTCGGCATGTCCGCAGGGGCCGGAGCCTCCCAGCCCAGGCCGATCATCGCGCCCACGTCACCCTTGGCGAAGACCGTGGTCTGCTCGGGGGTGGCCTCGTCCTTGTCCTTCGGCGCGTTGGAGTAGCTCTGCAGCTTCTGGAAGGTCTGGAAGGCGGTCTTGGCCTCCGGCGACTCCAGGTTGCCGGCCCAGGTGGAGCCGGTCTGCTTGGCGATCTGGCCGCCGATGCCCGCGAGCAGGCCGAAGTAGGTGTACCACTCCTGGCCGGGCATGTACATCGCCTGGGAGACGCCGGCGGTGGCCTTCAGCTTGTCGAGGTCACCGTAGAACTCGTCCAGGGTCTTCGGCGTGCCGGTGATGCCGGCCTTGGTCCAGAGCGCCTTGTTGTAGATGACCACGCGGTTGGTGAAGTACCACGGCGCGGCGTACTGCTTGCCGTCCAGTACCGAGGAGGCGTTCAGGTTGGCGGCCCAGTCGTTGCCGCCGAGGTCGGCCTTGGAGGAGGTGAGGTCGAGCAGGCCGCCGGTCGCCGCGTAGCCCGTGGTCTGGGTGTTGCCGACCTCCAGGACGTCGACGGAGTTGTCGGAGAGGCCGGTGGTGACCTTCGCGCCGATCCCGTCCCACTTCTGGATCTGGATGTTGAGCTTGGCACCCGGGTACTGGGACTCGAAGTCGGCCTTGACGCCGTCCTGCCAGGCCTGCGGGGCGGAGCCGGACATGAGCCACGCGGTGACGGTCTTGCCGTCGTACTTCGCGGCGCCGGTCGAGCCACCGGACTTAGCGGACGAACCACAAGCCGCGACACCGACGACCATTGCTGCGACGCCGACCGCCGCGATGAGCTGACGCTTCACGCCATCCTCCTGAGGGATGCCCGGTTGCCCTCCATCGGCGGCCTGCGGCATACCCCCGCAAACCGGTGGTAAGTGGTGCCGCGAACCCGTGAGATGGGCTGGGATTCATGTGTTGGTCTGCAGTGGTGTAGACCAGATGCCAGGAGCTTGGCCTAGACCAATGGGTGTGTCAACGGGCCGAAGACCAATCGGGACTAGCCGTTATCAAGCCGACACCGCTCATCGTTCATCGTGTGATGAGGTGCCCGTCGCCGGGGCATACGTGCAACGATGTGTGCCGTTAACGAGGTAGCGGGATCATCGACGGGTCCTGCGAGGAGCGGAGAAGCGGCCCATGAGCAGCGACGGGGGCACCACGGCCCAGCTTCGGGCGAACCACCCCCAGCCGGGCAACCCGCCCGTACCGGCCGGCCCGGGCGCCGACCCGGCGACGGCGCGGGTACCCAAGTACTACGGACTGAAGCGACACCTGCTCCAGCTCACCGAGACCCAGCCGGCCGGTACCCCCGTACCGCCCGAGCGCGCGCTCGCCGCACAGTTCGACACCTCGCGCACCACCGTCCGACAGGCGTTGCAGGAACTGGTCGTCGAGGGCCGCCTGGAGAGGATCCAGGGCAAGGGCACCTTCGTCGCCAAGCCCAAGGTCGCCCAGGCCCTCCAGCTGACCTCCTACACCGAGGACATGCGGGCGCAGGGCCTGGAGCCCACCTCGCGGCTGATCGAGGTCGGGTACGTCACGGCCGACGACCGGCTGGCGCCGCTGCTGGACATCAAGCCGGGCGGGCGGGTGCTGCGGATCGAGCGGCTGCGGCTCGCCAACGGGGACCCGATGGCCATCGAGGTGGCCCACCTCTCCGCGAAGCGCTTCCCGGCGCTGCGGCGCAACCTGGTCAAGCACAACTCGCTCTACACCGCGCTGCGCGAGGTGTACGGCGTGGTGGTGGCCGAGGCCGAGGAGACCATCGAGACCACGCTGGCCAACCCGCGCGAGGCCGGGTTGCTCGGCTCCGACCTCGGACTGCCGATGCTCCAGCTGGCGCGGCACTCCTTCGACGCCGAGGGGGCGCCGGTGGAGTGGGTCCGCTCGATCTACCGCGGCGACCGGTACAAGTTCATCACCCGGCTTCAGCGGCCGAGCTAGGCCGAGCTAGGCCGGGTTCAGGAGGTGACGGCGGCCAGGCGCGCCAGCAGCGCGTCGCCGTCGTGCTCGTGGATCTCGCCGAGCGGCGCGAGGGCGGCCAGCGAGCCGGCGTACCCCTTGCCCGGGTCGACCCGGTAGAGCCAGGCCTGCACGCCCGAGCGCACCGGCCCGGTGAACGGCTCGCCGCCGGTGGGCGGGTCCAGCTCCACCTCGGTCATCGGCTTCATCAGCCCGGTGCCGAGGGCCTTGAGCACCGCCTCCTTGGCCGTCCAGAGCCGCAGGAACGCGTCGGCGTAGGCATCCCCCGTGTGGGCGTCCAGCCAGCGCTCCTCGTTCGGGGTGCACGCGAGGCCCGCCATCCCCTCGGTGATCCGCTTCTGCTCCAACGGCTCGACGTCCAGGCCGATCGGGACGCCGGTGGCGATCCCCACGCCCACCCGGTCGCCGGAGTGGGTCACGGTCAGCTCCAGCGTGCTGTCCGCCAGGCGCGGCCTGCCGTGCGGTCCGCCGCAGTCGTCGCAGCGCCGGTCGATGGGGAGCAGTTCCGGCGGCGTACCCGTCCGCTGGGCGAGGGCGGCCCGCAGCAGCAGGGCCGCCGTCACCGAGCGGCGCCGTTCCGGCTCGTGGCGCAGCCTGGCGCCCTTGGCGCGCTCGTCGTCGGAGAGCAGGTCGAGCAGCGACTGCGGGAGGTCGGCCGGAGTGGCCCACCAGATGTGGGTGGCGTTCGGTTCCACGGGCATAACAGCACGCTATCCGCTGGCAGTTGACGCTGCACCCTCGAACGGATGTCCAGTCGATGAGATCCGCCACGTAACACTGGTGACAGCGGGCCGTCCGGTGCCCTACATTCCGTGCCATCCATGCCGATCACCACGGGCGCTGTTCGGCGGGCGTACTGGCCCGATGCCATTGCGCTGCGGCGCTGTTGGGGATCCCCTGCCACCCGCCGGAGTCGCCCGATGTCCATCGATCCAGACGCGCCGCAGGCGCCCCCCGGCCCACTACCGGTGATCACCCCGCCCAGGGTGCTGGCCGCGGTGTGCCTACTCGTACCGATCGTCGCCGAGCTGTGGGTCTCCTCCTACGCGCGGCTCACGCCACGGTTCGACGGAATCCCGTTCTTCTACTGGTACCAGCTGCTCTGGGTGCCGCTGTCGGCCGTCTTCACCGTCTCCGCCTATCTACTGATCACCCGTGAGGAGCGGCAGCGCAAGGCGCTGCGGGGAGGTGGGCCGCGATGAGCCACGGCGTCAACGTGACCGCTCTGACGGTCTTCCTGCTCTTCTTCGTCGCGGTCACCGTGATAGGCTTCCTGGCCTCGCGCTGGCGGCGCGCCGGCGACGCCCAGCACCTGGACGAATGGGGCCTGGGCGGCCGGAGTTTCGGGACCTGGGTGACCTGGTTCCTGCTCGGCGGCGACCTCTACACGGCGTACACCTTCATCGCCGTCCCCGCGGCGGTCTACGCGACCGGCGCGGCGGGCTTCTTCGCGGTGCCGTACACCATCATCGCCTTCCCGCTGGTCTTCGCCTTCCTGCCGCGGCTCTGGTCGGTCGCCCGGGTGCACGGGTACGTCACCCCCGCCGACTTCATCCGCGGCCGGTACGGCTCCAAGGCGCTCTCGCTCGCGGTGGCGCTGACCGGCATCCTCGCCACCATGCCGTACATCGCGCTCCAACTCGTCGGCATCCAGGCGGTGCTGGACACCCTGGGGGTCGGCGGCGGGGCGAACGCCAACTGGTTCGTCAAGGACCTGCCGCTCTTCCTGGCCTTCGCGGTGCTGGCCGCCTACACGTACTCCTCGGGTCTGCGGGCGCCGGCGCTGATCGCGTTCGTCAAGGACACCCTGGTGTACATCGTGATCATCGCGGCGGTGCTCTACATCCCGCACCGGCTGGGCGGATTCGGCCACATCTTCGACACCGCCGCGACCAAGTTCAACACCAAGGGCGCGAACGGCAAGCCGATCGGCTCGATGATCATCGCGCCGAAGGCCCAGTGGACGTACGCCACGCTCGGACTCGGCTCGGCGATGGCGCTCTTCCTCTACCCGCACTCGGTGACCGGGGTGCTGGCCTCCAAGTCCCGCAACACCGTGCGCCGCAACATGGCGATCCTGCCGGCCTACTCGCTGATGCTCGGCCTGCTGGCCCTGCTCGGCTTCATGGCGATCACCGACAACGTCAGCAAGGGCGCCAAGGGCTTCAACAGCCAACTCGCCGTGCCGCAGCTCTTCACCGACATGTTCCCCTCCTGGTTCACCGGCGTGGCGTTCGCGGCCATCGGGATCGGAGCGCTGGTGCCGGCCGCGATCATGTCGATCGCGGCGGCCAACCTCTTCACCCGCAACGTGTACAAGGAGTTCATCAAGCCGAACGCCACCCCGGCCGACGAGACCAGGGTCGCCAAGATCGCCTCGCTGCTGGTCAAGGTCGGCGCGCTGGTCTTCGTGCTCGGCATGGACAAGCAGGTCGCGATCAACCTGCAACTGCTCGGCGGGCTGTGGATCCTGCAGACCTTCGTCTCGGTGGTCGGCGGCCTGTTCACCCGCTGGTTCCACCACTGGGCCCTGCTGGCGGGCTGGGCGGCCGGCATGGTCTACGGGACCTGGAAGGCCTACGGCCTGGCCTCACCCGCCACCAAGCACTTCGGCGGCAACTCGGCCCCGATCCCCGGGATCGGCCAGATCGGCTACATCGGCCTGACCGCCTTCGTGCTGAACCTGGTGGTGGCCGTCGTGCTGACGCTCGTGCTGCGGGCCGCGAAGGTCACCGACGGGGTCGACGAGACCTCGCCGGGCGACTACAGCGCGGAGCCGAGCGACCCCGAGCCCACCGGTGCGCCCCAGCCGGTGGCGGCGCATTAAACGCTCCGTCGCGCGCCCTGTGATCGCGCCGCCACCTCCCTCAACACTGGGAGGTGGCGGCGCGATCATTGTCATGGACCGTTGTGCACCCGTGCGCGCCGCACGTCCGGTCCCGGACGCCAGACACAGCCGAAGCAACGGGGAGCACCGCCATGGCAGAGCTGAGCAGCATCCTCAACGGGCACCAGCAGCGCAGCGGCGCGACCCTGCTGCCGTCCGTCCTGATCACCACCCGGCACGGCGAGAGCGCGGCCAACGTGGAGTTCCAGCTCGCCGAGGCGACCGGCGCGCTGACCGTGCCGATCACCTGCCGGGACGCCGACATACCGCTCTCCATGCAGGGGCAGGCCCAGGCCCAGGCCCTGGGCCGCTGGTGGGCCGCCCTGGCGCCCAGTGACCGGCCCCGGGCCGTCTGGTGCTCGCCCTACGTCCGGACGGCCGAGACGGCGCGGATCGCGCTCGCCCAGGCCGCCGGGCTCGGCGCGGTGCCGGTCGGGCTCGCCGTGCGCTACGACGAGCGGCTGCGCGACCGCGAGCTCGGCATCCTGGAGATGCTCACCGCGGCGGCGATCGAGAAGCGGCACCCCGAGGAGGCCGCCCGGCGCCGAAAGATGGGCGAGCTGTACTACCGGCCGCCGGGCGGCGAGAGCTGGTCGGACGTCGCCCTGCGGGTGCGGGACTGCCTGCGCGACCTGTGCGTGGAGGAGGCCGGCCGGCCCGTGCTGCTGGTGGCGCACGACAACGTGGTGCTGATGCTGCGGTACGTGCTGGACCGGCTCACCGAGGAGCAGCTGCTGGCGCTCGACGCGGTGCGCAACTGCTCGGTCGGCGTGTGGCGGGCGGGGTACGACCGGCTGCTGCCCGAGCTGTGGAACGAGACCGGGCACCTGGACGGCTGAGCCATCTGGTCGGTCCGGCCGCGCACCCGCTGGGGAGTCGGGTGCGCGGCTTTCTGCTGCTCCTGTGCCGGCCGGCTGCTGCCTTTCTGTGGGTTTCTATGGGTTTCTGTGGCCTTCTGCTGCCTCGGGCCCGCTCTGACGCCTCCATGACATGCGCAATCGTGCGCGGTTTGGCGATTCTATTGACATGAATACGCAGCAACGCTGCACTGGTTGCGCACCAGACCGCTCGGAACATCCCCCCCGACCACTTCCCCGGCGCCTTCACGGCCGCCCGGAAGGAGCCTCCGTGCCACCGGTTCGCAGCACTCTGCGCCGCCTGCTCAGCACCACCGCACTGGCCGCGCTCGCCCTCTCCGCCCTCCCACTGGGAACGGCAGCAGCCGCGCCTGCCCAGTACATCGCCCCGCAGCCCGAGGCCGCCTCCTCACAACTCCTCGCCCCGACACCGCCGATGGGCTGGAACGACTGGGCCCACTACCAGTGCGGCATCACCGAGCAGACCATCACCTCCAACGCCGACGCCCTGGTCAGCACCGGCCTCGCCGCCAAGGGCTACACCACCGTGACCGTCGACGACTGCTGGATGGCCGGCAGCCGCGACAGCGCCGGCAACCTGGTCGCCGACCCGGTCAAGTTCCCGCACGGGATGGCCTGGTTGGGCAGCTACCTGCACGACCGGGGCCTGAAGTTCGGCATCTACGAGGACGCCGGCTCGTCCACCTGCGGCGGCTACCCCGGCAGCGGGCAGCCGCAGGGCGGCGGCGCCGACCACTTCGCCCAGGACGCGGCCACCTTCGCCTCCTGGGGCGTCGACTACCTCAAACTGGACGGCTGCAACGTCTGGGCCGCCCCCGGCCAGACCCAGGAGCAGTCCTACCGCCAGGCCTACGACGCCCAGTCCGCCGCGCTGCGCGGCAGCGGACGCGACATCGTCTTCTCCGAGTCCGCCCCCGCCTACTTCCAGGACGCCGAGTGGGGCAACCCGAGTTGGTTCTCGGTCCTGGGCTGGGTCGGCCAGGACGGCCAACTCTGGCGCGAGGGCTGGGACATCGCGACCTACGACGCGACCAAGCCGAACGCCTCCCGGTGGAGCTCGGTGCTCTCCAACTACGGCTACAACCGCTGGATCGGCCGCTACGCCCACCCCGGCAACTGGAACGACCCGGATTTCCTGATCGCCGGTGACAGCGGCCTGACCGCCGACGAGTCGCGCAGCCAGGTCGCCCTCTGGTCGATGATGGCCGCGCCGCTGATCCTCTCCTCCGACGTCTCCGCCCTCTCCCCGGCCGCCGTCGCCGCGATCGGGAACAGCGACCTGGTCGCGGTGGACCAGGACAGCGCGGGCCACCAGGCCGGCGTCGTCTCCAGCACCGCGACGACCGACGTGCTGGCCCGCCCGCTGGCCAACGGCGACCGGGCGGTGGCCGTCCTCAACCGGTCCTCCTCGGCGCGCTCGATCAGCACCACGCTCGCCTCCGTCGGCCTGCCCGGCTGCACGGTCAGCGCCAAGGACCTGTGGACGGGCGCGAGTTCGACCACGTCCTCGGCTCTGACCGCCACCGTGCCGGCCCACGGCACGGCCGTCTGGCGGCTCACCGCGCACGGCTGCGCGGCGGCCGTCCCGACCGGCCAGCTGACCGGCAACGGCGCCAAGTGCGCGGACGACTCCAACAGCGCCACCACCGACGGCAACCCGGTGATCCTCTACAGCTGCACCGGGAACGCCAACCAGCGGTGGACCCTGAGCGCCGGCAACACCGTCCAGACCATGGGCAAGTGCCTCACCGCGTCCGGGACTTCAGCGGGCTCCTGGGCGGTCCTGTCGTCCTGCTCCGGGAGCAGCGGTCAGCAGTGGACCGCCCAGCCGGACGGGACCCTGGTGAACGCCGCGTCCGGCCTCTGCCTGGACGTCTACGGCGGCGGCGCCGCCGACGGGACCCGGCTCGACACCTGGACCTGCGGCACCGGCCAGGCCAACCAGGCCTGGTCCCTGCCGATCTGAGCTCCGGCCCTCCTACCGCCGGCCGCGCGGCACCCCACTACCGCGCGGCCGGCACCACCGGCGCCAGTGAGGCCAGCGTGGTGGGCATCACCGCGCCGGCGGCGGCCGAACCGAGCAGCAGGCCGGCCAGGTCGTGCGGCGGCGCCTGCTCACCGGTCGGAGCCGCCGCCGTGATGCGGTCCAGCCGGAAGCCTCGGCCGGCCCGCCGAGTGCGGCACCAGGCGATGAGGTACCACCGGCCGTCGGTGGTGAGCAGTCCGGCCGGTTCCACGACGCGGTCGCTCTCGCGCCCTGCCGCGTCGGCGTAGGACAGGTGCAGCACCATGCGTTCGGTGAGGGCCTGTTC
Organism: Kitasatospora sp. MAA4; assembly: GCF_029893355.1. Taxonomy (GTDB): domain Bacteria; phylum Actinomycetota; class Actinomycetes; order Streptomycetales; family Streptomycetaceae; genus Kitasatospora. Next base: position 33,421 of record NZ_JARZAI010000007.1, on the reverse strand, counting down.
CACTGCGGTCCGGATCGACTCCGCGGTCCGAGCCGGCAGCGTGACAATCCGCGCGGCGAGCTCCTGGGCCGCCACCGAGGCGGGACCGGTCATCGAGGCCGCGATCTTCTGCGATGCCGTACGGGCCGCACCGGCGTAGGGGGCCGAGGCGTCGGCCATGGCAAGCGCGGCGACCAGCGCCGAGGCCTCATCGGCGGTGAACCGGATCGGGGGGAGCGTCATCGCCGGGTCGATCGACCAACCCCCGCCTCGCCCGGGCGTGGTGCGCACCGGGACACCGGCCTCCATCAGAGCCTGAAGATCACGCTGCACCGTCCGCGCGGCGACCTCGAACCGCGCGGCGAGCTTCGCGACCGTCACCGGCCGCGGCGCCGCCGCGCGCAACTCCTCCACCAGCGCATACAGCCGAGCAGTGCGGTTCATGAGGCTGACGGTACCGTCACGCGGCGGCCAGGAACTCCTGCGTACGCCGCAGTTCGCGCTCGGCGACGGTCAACGGGAACAACGTGAAGCCGTGCATCGCGCCGGCGACGACGCCGAGTTGCACGGGCGCCCCGGCCGCCTGCCACCGCCCGGCCAGAAAGAGCGAGTCGTCCAGCAGCGGATCCTCGGTCCCGACGACGATCCGGGCGGGCGGCAGGCCTGCCAGGTCGGCGAAGAGCGGCGAGACCTCCGGGCCGCGACGCTGCTCCGCCCCCATGCCCGGCGTGAAGAGTTCGTAACTGCCGCGCAGCGAGTCGGTGTTGGTCAACAGCTGCCTGGACCCGAACGACCGCTGGCTGGGCGTCATCGACAGGTCGTACGGGCCGAACAGCAGGTGGGCGGCCCGGAACGCGCCGGTGATGCCGTGCCGGTCGCGAAGGCGCAGCAGGGTCAGCACGCTCAGGTGGGCGCCGGCCGATTCGCCACCGATCAGCAGCCGTCGGGTACCGAACTCGGTCGCGGCGTGGTCCACCAGCCACCGGGCGGCCGCCTCGCAGTCGTCGGGGCCGGCCGGGAACGGGTGCTCCGGCGCCAGGCGGTAGTCCACGCTCAGCACGGCCAGCCGCGCCTGCACGGCAAGCTGCCAGAGCCGCTCGTCCTGCCCGTCCGCGGAGCCGAACGCCCAACCGCCGCCGTGGATGTGCAGGTACACGCCGTCGACGCGATCCGGCACGAACGCCCGGACCTTCACCCCGCCCGCGACGACGCGGTCCTGGCCCTGCGGCAGTCGTACCGGTGGCGTGTCGCCACCGAGCCGGTTGCGCCGCAGGAGCGCCATCAGGGCCGCGTCCGGCGCCTGCCCGCGCGCTGGACGGCTCGCGGCAGCAGCCGCGAACTGGTCGTTGAATGCCAGGGTTTCGGCGAGGCAGTCCTCGTCCGTCTTCGTCATCTTCGTCATCGTCGTCATGCGTCGACAGTCGCAGCCGACCGCGACAACACCCTGTCACCCTTTCCCGGTGACCTGGGTCACACCGCTGGGTCACATCTCCTTGGGCTGGTCCCCGGCCGGCAGGCCGACGAAGTCGGCCATCTGCTCCACCGCGTGCGCGAAGAACTCGTCGGCCGGATCGGCCGAGCCGGCCAGGTGACCGAAGAGCTCGAAGCTGATCATGCCGAAGAGCTGCGTCCAGGCCACCATCACCCGCGCGAGAGCGGCCTGTGGGAGCTCGGGCGCGTACTGGGCGGCGAGCGCCGCCAACTGGGCCGAGAACACCGGCGGTACGGGCCGGCCGGCCGGGGCCTCCAGGCGCCCGGCGGCCGGGCGGACCAGGTCGAGCAGCGTGAGCGGGAGGCGGACCGCAAGCTCGATGGTCTCCTGCGGCGCGTGGTAGCCGGGCACCGGTGTGCCGTAGATCAGCGCGTACTCGTGCGGGTGTTCGCGTGCCCAGTCCCGGACGGCTCCGCAGAACGCCCGCCAGCAGGGGCGCACCGCCTGCCCGGCCGCCTCGCGGGCAGCGGCCCGGCCGGCGCCCGGCCCGCCCGCTGCCAGCCCGCCCACGGCCGACCCGCCCACCACCGGCTGAGCGGCGCCCGGCCGGCCGGCTGCGGGCTGACCCGCGGCGGCTCGCGCTGCGGCCACCGCCTGCTCGGCGGAGTCCGCGAGGGAGATGTAGGCGTCCATGATCAGCGCGGTGAGCAGCTCGTCGCGGCTCGGGAAGTACCGGTAGAGCGCGGACGAGGCCATACCCAGCTCCCGGGCGACCGCGCGCACCGAGAGCTGTTGGGCCCCCTCCACCCCGAGCTGCCGCCGTGCCTCGTCCTTGATCTCGCGGGTGAGTTCCTCGCGCGCCCGCTCTCGGGCGGTTCGAATCGCTGCCATGCGAACAGCCTGCCACAAATCAGAGCAGCAGACGCGAATCGAAGCACTGCACCGAAACGAGAGCACTGCTCTTGACTCGCATCTCCGGCAGTGGAAGAGTTCAGTGCACCGAAACGAGAGCACTGCTCTCGTTTGAGTTCACCGCTCACCAAGGAGCCCCGCGATGTCCCGGACCCCGGCCTCCCAGCCCGACGCACCGCGCTACATCTACTCCGGCGGCCGCGCCCTACGCATCAGCAACCGCATCATGGTGGCGCTCACCAAGGCCGGCCTCAGCTTCTGGGGCTCGCGGGTGCTGGCCGTCCGCGGCCGCAAGAGCGGGGAGTGGCGCACCACCCCGGTCAACGTCCTCACCCACGAGGGCACCCGCTACCTGGTCGCTCCCCGCGGCCACACCCAGTGGGTGCGCAACCTGCGCGCCATCGGCACCGGCGAACTGCGACTGGGCCGCCGGGCCGAGACCTTCAGCGCCACCGAACTTGCCGACAGCGAGAAGCCGGACGTGCTCCGCGCCTACCTCACGCGCTGGAAGTTCGAGGTCGGCGCCTTCTTCCAGGGCGTCGGCCCGGACGCACCCGACGCCGAACTGCTGCGCATCGCCCCGGGCTACCCGGTGTTCCGGATCACCAGCCCCTGAAGCCCCCTCCCCCCTCCCCTCCGGGGGGAGGCCCACCGCGCCGCCGCCCACCGGCGGCGCCTTGGCACACTGGTCCGATGGACATCCTCATCCGCACCGCCCTCGCCGAAGACCTCGATGCCGCGGGCGCAGTCACCGTCGAAGCCTTCGTGGGCGACGGCCACACCCGACCGGACGCGGACTACGTCACCCTGCTCCGCGACGCCCGCCGCCGCGCCGCGGAGGCCGAGCTCCTCGTCGCCGTCGACCCGGCCGACCTCTCGCGCGGACCGTCCGGGCGGCTCCTCGGCTGCGTGACCTTCGCCGTCGGCGGCACCGAGTGGGCGGACATCGCCACTCCCCAGGAGGGCGAGATGCGGATGCTGGCCGCAGCGGCCGACGCCCGCGGCCGGGGTGTCGGGGACGCCCTGGTCCGCGCCTGCGTCACCCGCAGCCGCGAACTCGGATTGGCCGGAATGGCCTTCTCCACCCGCCCCGCGATGACCGCCGCGCACCGCATATACGAACGCCTCGGGTTCCACCGCAGCCCCGAGCGCGACTGGTACCCGCGCCCCGGCCACCCGCTCTGGGTCTACAGCCTGGCCTTCTGACGGGCCTCGAGACACCCCCGGAACTGCCCCCGCTCCCCCCGATCCAACCCCGATCCGCCCCGAATCCGCACCCGATACACGGCCGATCCGGGGAACCAGAACGGCCACCCCGTCCCCGCCAACAGCCGACCGCCCCGCCATCTGGTATTGGCCCCAACACGGCACGCAACACTACATGTGGTGCTGCGCACCAGGGGTAGCACTACATGTATGCTCACTCTCGCTGTCGACGCAGGGGAACCCGGTGCGAATCCGGGGCTGCCCCGCAGCGGTGAGCGGCCGGTGCCCTATCCGGCCGCGAGTCCGATTACCTGCCGACGGTGTGCCACAGGCTTCCCCGCAGAAGCCTTGCCGCACGACTCAGTTTTCCGGGCCTCGCGGGTGGGCCGGGGATGCCGCCGTTGCGCGCCACCGTTCGAGTGGGCGCGCCGCGCTCCCCTGCCCTGCCCCGCGCCGGTCCGGTGTCTCATTCGCTGCCGTCGCCAGGAGAGAGCGCCTTGACCACCGCTGCCTCAGTCACCCTGCCCGCTCAGGGATCCAGCTCCGACCCCACCGCCAAGTCGGACCCTGGAGCAGCACTCCTGCGCCTGCTGACGGACCGCAGCAGCGACCTCCCCCAGGTGGACCCCGGCCACGTCGCCGCCGCCGCCCTGCGTGGACGCAACGCCGGTTCCGACTTCGCGGAGCTGCGCGGGCTGGCCGTCGAGGCCGCCGCGTCGATGATCGCCGAGGACCCGCAGTACTCGAAGCTCGCCGCCCGCCTGCTCGCCCAGGAGATCGCCGACGAGGCGGTCGGCCAGGGCGCCGTGTGCTTCGCCGCGTCGATCGCGGTCGGCCACGCCGAGGGCCTGATCGGTTCCGGCACCGCCGCGTTCGTCGCCAAGCACGCCGACGCGCTGGACGCGCTGATCGACCAGCGCGGCGACGACCGCTTCGAGTACTTCGGCCTGCGCACCGTGCAGTCCCGCTACCTGCTGCGCCACCCGATCACCCGCAAGGTGATCGAGACCCCGCAGCACTTCATGCTCCGGGTCGCCTGCGGCCTGGCGGTCGGCGACAGCGAGCAGTCGGTGCGCGAGATCGCCGAGCTGTACGCGCTGATGAGCGCGCTGTCCTACCTGCCGTCCTCGCCGACGCTCTTCAACTCGGGCACCAAGCACCCGCAGATGTCCAGCTGCTACCTGCTGGACTCGCCGCTGGACAACCTGGACTCGATCTACTCGCGCTACGCGCAGATCGCCCGGCTCTCCAAGCACGCCGGCGGCATCGGACTCTCCTACTCCCGGATCCGCTCGCGCGGTTCGCTGATCCGCGGCACCAACGGCAAGTCCAACGGCATCGTGCCGTTCCTGCGCACGCTGGACTCCTCGGTCGCCGCCGTCAACCAGGGCGGCCGCCGCAAGGGCGCGGCCTGCGTCTACCTGGAGACCTGGCACGCGGACGTCGAGGAGTTCCTGGAGCTCCGCGACAACACCGGCGAGGAGGCGCGGCGCACCCACAACCTCAACCTCGCGCACTGGATCCCGGACGAGTTCATGCGCCGGGTGAACGCGGGCACCGACTGGTCGCTCTTCTCCCCCGCCGACGTGCCCGAGCTGGTCGACCTGTGGGGCGCCGAGTTCGACGCCGCGTACCTGAAGGCCGAGGCCGAGGGCAAGGCCGTCCGCAGCATCCCCGCGCAGACCCTGTACGCCCGGATGATGCGCACCCTGGCGCAGACCGGCAACGGCTGGATGACCTTCAAGGACGCCTCCAACCGCGCCGCCAACCAGACCGCGGTGGCCGGCCGGACCGTCCACTCGTCCAACCTCTGCACGGAGATCCTGGAGGTCACGGACGACTCCGAGACCGCCGTCTGCAACCTCGGGTCGGTCAACCTGGGCGCGCACGTCGCCGCCGGCGCCACCGCCGACAACCTGCTCGACGCGATGGACTGGGAGCGGCTGGACTCCACCGTGCGCACCGCGGTGACCTTCCTGGACCGCGTGGTGGACATCAACTTCTACCCGACCCCCGAGGCCGGCACCTCCAACTCGCGCTGGCGCCCGGTGGGCCTGGGCGTGATGGGTCTTCAGGACGTCTTCTTCAAGCTCCGGCTCGACTTCGACTCCGCCGAGGCCAAGCAGCTCTCCACGCTGATCTCCGAGCGCATCATGCTGGTCGCCTACGAGCGCTCCAGCGAGCTCGCCGAGCAGCTGGGCCGCCACGAGGCGTACGCGGAGACCCGCGCCGCCCGCGGCCAGCTGCACATCGACCACTTCGAGACGGCCCCGCAGTGGGCGGAGCGCTGGGACGCGCTGCGCGCCACGATCGCCCGCACCGGCCTGCGCAACTCGCTGCTCCTGGCGATCGCGCCGACCGCGACCATCGCCTCGATCGCCGGCGTCTACGAGTGCATCGAGCCGCAGGTCTCCAACCTGTTCAAGCGGGAGACCCTGTCCGGCGAGTTCCTCCAGGTCAACCCGTACCTGGTGCGGGAGTTGAAGGACCTGGGCGTCTGGGACGCGCAGACCCGGGACGCGCTGCGCGAGGCCAACGGCTCGGTGCAGGAGCTGGGTTGGCTGCCCACCGAGGTCCGCTCGCTCTACCGCACCGCGTGGGAGCTGCCGCAGCGCGCGCTGATCGACCTGGCCGCCGCCCGGCAGCCGTACATCGACCAGAGCCAGTCGCTGAACCTGTTCATGGCTGCGCCGACCATCGGCAAGCTCAGCTCGATGTACGCGTACGCCTGGAAGGTCGGTCTGAAGACCACCTACTACCTGCGCTCGCGCCCGGCCACCCGGATCGCCCAGGCCGCCTCCGGCACCGCCCGTGCCGCCGCCCCCGCGCCGGTGTCCGTGGCCACCCCGACCACCCTCACTCCGGAGGAGGAGGCAGCGCTCGCCTGCTCCCTGGAGAACCCCGAGTCCTGCGAGGCCTGCCAGTGAGTACCCCTGACGTTCCCGGCCGCGAGAAGATGCTGCTCGACCCCGGCTTCGAGCTGACGCTGCGTCCGATGCGCTACCCGTCCTTCTACGACCGCTACCGCGACGCGATCAAGAACACCTGGACCGTCGAGGAGGTGGACCTGCACTCCGACGTCGCCGACCTCGCCAAGCTCAGCGAGGGCGAGCGGCACATGATCGGCCGGCTGGTCGCCTTCTTCGCGACCGGCGACTCGATCGTCTCCAACAACGTGGTGCTGAGCCTCTACAAGCACATCAACTCCCCCGAGGCGCGGCTCTACCTGTCCCGGCAGCTGTTCGAGGAGGCCGTGCACGTCCAGTTCTACCTGACGCTGCTCGACACCTACCTGCCCGACCCCGAGGACCGCAACGCGGCCTTCGCCGCGGTGGAGAACATCCCCTCCATCCACCAGAAGGCGCAGTTCTGCTTCAAGTACATGAACGCGGTCGACCACATCGACTCGCTGCAGTCCAAGGACGACCGGCGCGCGTTCCTGCTGAACCTGATCTGCTTCGCGGCCTGCGTCGAGGGGCTGTTCTTCTACGGCGCCTTCGCGTACGTGTACTGGTTCCGCAGCCGCGGCCTGCTGCACGGCCTGGCGACCGGCACCAACTGGGTGTTCCGTGACGAGTCCATGCACATGGACTTCGCGATGTCGGTGGTGGACACCGTCCGCGAGGAGGAGCCCGACCTCTTCGACGACACGATGGCCAAGCAGGTCACCGAGATGCTGGAGGAGGCCGTCGAGGCCGAGCTCCAGTTCGCCCAGGACCTCTGCGGCGAGGGCCTGCCGGGGATGAACACCGCGTCCATGCGCGAGTACCTGCAGGCGGTCGCCGACCAGCGCCTGGCCCGCCTCGGCATGCCGATCCGGTACGGCTCGACGAACCCGTTCGGCTTCATGGAGCTGCAGAACGTCCAGGAGCTGACCAACTTCTTCGAGCGCCGGGTCTCCGCCTACCAGGTGGCCGTCGAGGGCTCGGTCGCCTTCGACGACGACTTCTAGGCAACTGACAACGGGGTCGGCCCCGGCGGCAACTGCCGCCGGGGCCGACCCCGTTCGCGTCTCAGCGCGCGTTCGTCCAGGTGCCGGTGGCCCAGAGCGCGCCGCTGGGGCTGGTGTTGCCCGGACGGTAGATCACCAGGTTGCCGTCGTCCTGCATGGCCAGCGTCGCCCCGGGGTGACCCCACGTACCGCTGGACCAGAGGGCGGCGCCGTCGCCGCGGTAGACCACGAGGTTGCCGTCGCCCTGCATCACCGCGTACGCGCCCGGGTTCCAGTTGGTCCCGGTCGCCCAGAGCGCGGCGCCGTCCCGCTTGCGGTACATGACGAGGTTGCCGTCGCTCTGCATCACCAGGCGGGTGAGTGCGCCCTGTGTCCAGTGGCCGGCGGTCAGCGGGCCGCCCCACCAGGCCGCCTCGGTGCCGCTCGCCCAGGCGGCGGTGCCGTTGGCGCGGTAGAGCACGACGTTGCCGTCGTCCTGCACGGAGAGCGATCCGTTGAAGCTGCCGTAGGTGTTGCTGGCCCACAGCGGCACGCCGTCCGCGCGGTAGACGACGAAGTTGCCGTCCCACTGCATCAGCGCGTAGGCACCCGAGTTGCCGTAGGTCTGGGAGGACCAGAGCGCCTGGCCGGGGCCGTAGCCGCCCTTGAGGTAGACGACCAGGTTGCCGTCCCACTGCATGGAGAGCGTGACGTTGGCGCTGGTCAGGCTCTGGCCCGGGCCCAGCCGCTGGCCGGGGGACATCAGCTGGCCGGTCGCCTGCGAGCTGACGTTCAGCGCGCTGGCGTCGATGTTGACGCTCACCCCGCCGTACGTCTCGGTGGTGCCGCCCTCGTACTGGTGCGCCCGTCGGCCGCCCGACCAGTAGGTCGGCCCCGGCAGGCCCATGCCCGCGTCGGAGACGTCGTGGTGGGAGTTCCAGGCCGCCGACCAGATGACGTCGGGTGCCGGGTACGAGGTGTCCGCGTAGTGCGCGGACAGGTCCTGAACGCCGCTGCTCGCGCTCGCGTAGACGCCCGAGCGGTAGCCGTTGCCGCGCAGCGTCGAGGTCCAGCCGGACAGGTAGGCCAGCACCCGGTCCCGGTAGGTCCCGGAGTCGTAGCTCTCCATGTCGTTGTAGAGCACGGCGCCCTGGTGGAAGCCCAGTGCCGAGGCCTTGTGGATCGCGTCCATGGCGGCGTCGCGCCCCTGCTGGACGGCGGTCGCGCCGTCGGCGGAGATCAGCACCGAGCCGACCGAGGCCTGCGGGCCGACGTAGATCGGCATGAACGACCAGCCCTCGGCCGCCCGGCCGCCGACCCAGTCGGCGGTGAGGTTCGGCTGGGCGCAGGCCTGCGCGGGGCCGCCGATGTAGATGCCGACCGCGCGGTAGGGCGAGTTGGCCGCCCAGTTGTCCATGGTCGAGGCGGCGGGGGCGCTGCAGGTGTCGAAGGCCAGTGAGCCCGAGTCGGTGGTCGGCACGGCCATCGCGCTGTGCGGGGCCGCCGTCGTGGTGTGCGGGGCAGCGGTCGTGGTGTGCGGGGCGGCGGTCAGGTTGCGCGGGGCCGCGGATGCGGCCGGGGGCGCCGCCGTCACGCTCGCGCCGGCCAGGATCCGGTCCACCTGCTGCGGGTCGGTGCCGTAGGTGGCCGTCACCTGGAGGCCGGTGCCGCGGATCTGCGCCTCCAGCTGGTGGTCGGCGGCGCCGGCCGCGAGCACCGAGGCGGGCAGCGCCGTACCGGGGTCGACCACCTGTACGGCCGGCCCGCCGGCCGGGGCCGGCTGGATCAGCAGGGCGTCGGTGCGCCCGGCGATCAGGTGGGCGGGGCAGTCCTGGTCGGCGCCGGGGGTGCCGAGGTAGACCGCGTTCTCGTCGAAGCGGACGCAGGCGTTGGGGTCGCTGGTGAGGTCGACGACCTGCCAGCTCGCGGGCACCTTGAGCTGGTAGCCCTGGTACCGGACGTCCTTCATGCCGCCCTGCTGCGGACCCACCTGGGGCGCGGCGCTCTTCGCGGCGGGCGCGGCGGGCGCGGCAGGCGCACTCGCGGCCGGTGCACTGGCCGCGGGCGCGGCAGGCGGGGTGGCGGCGGCCGGGGCGGCGGCCTGCGGCGCGGGGGCCTGAGCGGCAGGCGCGGCCTGCGCGGGCACCGAGGCGGAAGCGGACGGAGCGGCCGAGGGAGCAGCAGCCGCCGCCGGCGCGTCAGCCTGCCCGGCGGCCGGCTGCGGAGTCCCGGGCGTCCCGACGGGCTCGGCAGCCTGGGCCGTCGCGAGCCCGGTGGAGAGCCCTGCGGACGTGAGGAGTAGGACGGCGGCGCTGTTGCGCAAACGTCTCTGCATGACGAGGAGCCCCCTGGGCCGGACATGTGAACGAAGTGCTGGCGCCATACCCTACGCACGCGCGCATACCGGTCCGGACACCGCCCTGTCACAGAACTGCTGCACCGTCACGCCGGACGGGGGCCCGCACCCGCGAACCCCCGCCCGCCGAGCGTCAGTTGTTGGGCACCGTGGCGTACTTGGCGGTTCCCTCGGCCATCTGCTTCAGCGCGTCCTTGCGGTCCCGCTTGGAGAGCTTGTCGATGTAGAGGAAGCCGAACAGGTGGTCGGTCTCGTGCTGGAGGCAGCGGGCGAAGAAGCCGTTGCCCTCCACCCGGATCGGGTTGCCGTCCTTGTCCTGGCCGGTCACCGCGGCGTAGTCCGGGCGGGCCAGCTCGGCGTAGGCGGTGGGGACCGAGAGGCAGCCCTCGGTGCCGTCGTCCAGCGTCCGGCGGTCGACCGGGAGGTCCACCAGCACCGGGTTGACCACGTGGCCGATGTGCCGCACGCCGTCGTCGTCCGGGCAGTCGTAGACGAACACCTTGGCGTCCACGCCGATCTGGTTGGCCGCCAGGCCGACGCCCTCGGCCGCGTACATCGAGACGAACATGTCGTCGATCAGAGCCGCGAGGTCCGCGTCGAACTCCGTGACGGTCCTGCACTCCCGGTGCAGGACCGGGTTGCCGACCACCGTGATGGGGCGCGCGGTGCCCTTGGAGAGGTCGGGCTCCTCGCCGACCACCTTGACCGGCGCATCGGCCGCGCCATGGTCGTGGTCGTGGTCGTGCGCGTGGTCGTGGTCGTGCGTGTGGTCGTGCTGATCGGCCATCGCTACTGTCGCTTTCTAGGGCTCTCCGGGTGACAGCCCCTAGCGTACGGCTCCGCCGACTCCGGTGATCCTTACACCAGGCGGGCGAAGGGTCAGCAGACCTCTTCGAGGTCGCGGTAGGCCCGGGTGGACGGCGAGGCCGCCGCCCAGCGGTCCAGCAGCAGCCGGACCAGCCCGGCCGGCGCCGCGATGCCGCACTCCCGCTCGACCAGCCAGGCCATCCCGCCGCTGCCCTGGCTGAGGTGGCTGAGGTGGCCGGGGTGCGCCTCGTCGCCGTCGTCGTGCGGGTCGTGGTGCACGGTACGGCCGTCGTCGGTGACCATCCGGCTCTCCGAGCAGGCCCGGCAGAGCAGCCGGACCGAGGACGTCCAGTCCTCCGCCGCGTACCCGGCGTCGGCGACCAGGCGCTCCAGCGCGTCCCGGTCGGCCTCGGTGGCGGCCTGGAGCAGCACCACGTACGTCGGCACCGGCGAGGGGGCCCAGAGCTCGATCTCGTCGAAGACCGGGAACGCCGTGCCGTTCGCCACCCGCTCGCCGTGCGGCGCGCCGTCGTGCAGCACCACCTCGCCCCAGCGGCGGCCGGAGGAGGGCAGCGGGATGGAGAGCACCTCGACCCGGGACGGGTCCAGCCGGCGCCCCCAGACCACCTCCGACTCGCCCTCCGGGGAGAGCCGGACCGGGGTGGTGCCGAGGTCGAGGCGGACCGGTTCGTCCGGCGCCGCGCCCGGCCCGCTGGGCAGCCGCAGCCCGTACGCCTGCCAGGCCCGGCGGGCCAGCGGCCAGTCCTGCAGGGCGGTGGCGGTGATGCCGAGGTTCCACCAGTCGGGGGCGCCGTGGTCGCGGTCGAGCAGCGCGACGGCGCGCAGGCCGGCCGCCCGGGCCTGCTCCCAGTCCCGCCGGAACTTGTGCAGCAGGGCCAGGTTGAACCAGGAGTCGGAGAGCCAGGGCTCCAGGTCTGCGGCCATCACCAGCAGCGCGCCGGCGTCCTCGTACCGGCCGTTGCCGATCAGCGTGAAGGCCCGGTCGGTCGTCTGCCGCCAGGTGGCGGACGGCCGGTGCCGTGCCCGGTGGAAGATCTTCACGTTGCCCTGCCGCCTGTCCGCTCGGTCCTGCTGAATCCTGCCGGGGGTCCGGCCGCTCCCGGCTGGTTTCTGCCAGGGGCCTGCCGACCCGCGTCCCGCACGGTTCCCGCTGCCCGACACCGCTGCCGCCACCGGCGGTCCGGCCTGGCGGCCGGCGCCGGGGGCACGAAGGCCCCGGATCGGGTGTTCCACGCTACGACCGCATCCAACCACGGCAGCGGCAGGGTCCGCTCCCTGCACGGTGGTTCACGTGCGCTCCCGCCGTCCAGCACTTCCGTGGCCGCCCTCCGCCGCCGGTGGACGGGCCCGGACGGAGGGCCGCCGCGCGGGCGCCGCCGTGGCGAAGGCGCCGGCGCCCGGGCCGAGCCGGGCCAGTGCCTCCACCACCAGCGGGTCGTAGGTGCCGTCGCCCTGGGCGCGCAGCACGGCCAGCACGCGGGCCCGCCCGGCCGGGGCGGACCGGTCGAGCAGGTCGTCGTGGGCGTTGGCCACCCGGATGATCCGCGCGGCCAGCGGCAGGGTGCGGTCGGTACGGCCGTCCGGGCCGCGCGGCGGGTCGGCCAGCCTGGCGACCTGCTCGGCGACCTGCGCCGGGACGCCGGTGCGCCGGATCACCTCGCTGCCGAGCCTGGCGATCCGCTGCTGCTCGGCGTCCGGAAGGGTGGCGGTGGCGCCGTCCGGGACCGGCTCGACCAGCGAGAGCTGGCCGATGTCGTGCATCAGTGCGGCGTGCTCCAACAGGGCGAGCTCCCGGGAGGTCAGCCCCAGCTCGCGCCCAAGCGCGCACGCCGTGTCCGCGACCCGGCGGGCGTGGCCGGGCGCCGTGTACCCCGCCACCTCGGTGGCACGGGCCAGCGTGGCGATGGTCTGCCGGTAGGTGGCGCGGATCGCGGCGGCCCGGCGAAAGGACGCCTGGGCCAGCAGCAGCGGGGCGCAGAACACCGGCAGGGCCCACAGTCCGACCTCGCCCGCCGCGAGGCTGACCAGCATCCCGGTGGCGGCGATCGCGGAGCCGATGCCGGGCAGCGCGCGCAGCTCGTCCTCCAGCACCGCGCCGAAGCGCCGGCTCCCGCCGCGGGCGTCCGGCAGTACCGGGCAGTCCCGGTCGCGCTGCTGGAACGCGGCCAGTACGGCGTCGCAGAGCGCGGCGAGCGCCGCCACGGCGGTCAGGAAGACGCCGTACGCGGGCCCGGCCAGCGGGAGGCGGTCCAGCGCGCCGCCGTTGTAGAGCGGCTGGAAGAGCGTGGCGGCGAAGGCGACCGCGAGCAGCCGCCGGGCGGCCTCGTCGCGGCGGGGCGCGCCGGGCAGCCGGTGCCGCAGCGCGCCGGTGCCCCGGCCCTGTCGTCGCCGCCGGAGGTTCAGCGGGTGGTGCGGCTGGTGCGGCGCGTGCCGATGCTGCCTCGGCTGGAGGTGCCGCGGGTGCCCGATCGGCGGCGAGCGCCTGGGCCGCGGGACGCTGCCCGCGCCGCCCGGACGGCCGCCGCGACCGGCCCACCCGCCCGTCCGGCCGCGCAGCCACGGCAGCACCGAGGCCCGCAGCAGCGCGCCGCCGGCCAGCCCCGTCGCGGTCACCGCCACCACCTGGAGGACGCCGTGCCCCGTGGGGAGCCCGCGCAGCGGCCCCAGCAGCGCGTACGCGAGCGCCGCCGCCGCTCCGAGCGGAGCCTGCTCGCGACCGCCCGGATGGCCGATCCGGGCGGCCTCGCCGACCGCGATCAGCGCCGCGAAGGCGCCCGCCACCCGGGGGTCCGCCACCCCGCCCACCGCCACCGACCCGACCGCCACCGCCAGCAGCACCAGCGCCACGGCCTGCACCGCGGGCGCGCCGCCGGCTCCGGCCGCAGCCCGGCCGCGCACCCGGCGAACCTGTCCCGCCCTGCTCAGCACCTCGATCGGTACGCGTCGCGCCCTCATCGCGGACCGCCGCTCAGCGGGCGCGGCGCCGGCTCCGGCACGCCGAGCGGGATGTCCGGCACCCGTTCCTCGTCCCCGTCCACCGCCGGGACGACCGGCTGCCAGCCGTGCCGGCCCACCGCCGCGACCAGTGCGTCCACCATCGCCGGGTCGAACTGGCTGCCCGCGCACCGCCGCAGCTCCGCGACCGCCTCCCCGACCGGCCGTCCCCGCCGGTAGGAGCGGGTCGAGGTCATCGAGTCGAAGGCGTCGGCGACCGCGATGATCCGCGCGAACTCCGGGATCCGCCGCCCGACCAGCCCGTGCGGGTAGCCCCGGCCGTCCATCCGCTCGTGGTGGTGCAGGATCCCGGCGTGCGCCTCGCCGAGGAAGTCGATGCCGCGGACCAGCTCGTGCCCGTACTCCGGGTGCACCTCCACCGCCCGCCGCTCCGCATCACTGAGCGGACCGTTTCTGCGCAGAAGCTCGGTGGCGACCCCCAGCTTGCCGACGTCGTGCAGGATGCCGGCGAAGCGCAGCGTCTGCAGCCGCTCCCCCGCCATCCCGAGCTGGGTGGCGATCAGCACCGAGGCCCGGCCGACCCGTTCGCTGTGCCCGCGGGTGTAGGCGTCCTTGATCTCCACCGCCTGGACCAGCGCCTCCACCGTGGCCTGGTGTGCCACCCGCTCCCGGTGCCCCTGGGCGAAGACCCACGCCGAGATGGAGAGCGGCAGCAGGGCGAGCACCGCGGCGAACGCGCCGTACGGTCCCTGCCAGAGCACCGCCACCATCAGGCCGCCGAGCGCGTGCCCGATCGCCGGCAGGCCGAGCACGGTGAGCGCACCGCGACACAGCTCCTTCACCGGCCGGTGCTCGGCGAGCAGCCGGATCCCGGCCACCAGCACCCCGTTGACCAGGCAGAACACCAGAACGGCGACCAGCGGCGGGAGCAGCGCGGCCGGATAGCGGGCGCCGAACAGCAGCCGCGGGCCGGCCATCAGATGGAAGAGGCAGGCCGCGCACCAGGCGGCCAGCGCGAACTGGGCGGCGTTCCAGAACCGGCGCAGAGCCTGCGGTGCGGCGCCGGGGCCGCTCAGTGCGGCCGGCAGCGCGACCAGGGCCGCCGCCGCCGGGGGCAGCATCAGCACGCCGGCGAAGAGCACCGGCAGGAAGGCGTTGGCACTGGCCCGCACCGGCGCCCGCCGATCGCCGCCGGCCACCCAGGCGCTTTCGCGGCCGACCAGCCGCGCGGCCAGTCCCCAACTCTGCTGCGCCATCAGCAGGCAGGGGGTCGGCAGGCCCTGCGCCACCGACTCCCAGCAGGCGTGCAGAAAGGCCAGCAGGGCGATCTTCGGCCAGTCCACCGGTGCCCCGAGCCAGCCGGGCAGGCCGGTCCCGGGGAGCAGCGGCAGCAGCGAGCAGCCCGCCGCGGCCAGGATCAGCAGGACGTAGAGCCGTGCAGCCCCGGGGAGCCGTGCGGGTGGTGTCCGATCAGGGAGCGCCCGGCCCCCGCGTGCGACAGCGATCTCAGCCTCCCCAACCACAGGGCCCGTCCGGCGGCCGGGTCTTGGACCGACGAGCTCTCCTACCGGCCCGCCAGGTGAATACCCGTCAGGAGGATAGGGCTCAGCCCGCCGCTGGGGACCCGTCATCGCGTATTGCCCAAGCGGGAACTGGCCACACTCACCCGATCGGGTGAGACCGCCGTGCTGACCGCAGCCGACCGGCAGACGCCGAAGGGGCCCGAGAGCAGTGCTCTCGGGCCCCTTCGCGCCTAGATCGACCGATCTGGGCCGTGATCAGTCCGCCGGGGCGGCCGCCACCGGACCGGCGGCCAGCAGCCCGCCGTCCCCGTGGCCGGCACCCTCCGCCGCCAGCAGCGGCTCGACGGCCCGCTGGCCGGCCCGGATGCCGTCGATCCGCGCCAGCACCTTGCTGCGCAGGTCGGACGGCGTGTCGTCGCACCCGCAGGAACGCTTGATCAGAGCCTTGATGGCCTGCTCCAGACCGTACTTCTCCAGGCAGGGCGAGCACTCGTCGAAGTGCTGCCGCAGCTTGGCGCAGTCCCCCTCGGCCATCTCGTTGTCCAGGAACTCGTACAGGTGATCAAGCACCTCGCCGCAGTCCGTGTCGTGCGGACCTCCGCAGCTCATGAGCCCGTCCCTTTCGACTCGCTCCCGGCCGCACTGCCCGCCGGGACCAGTCCGCGTTCGCGGGCGTAGCCCTCCAGCATGCCCCGCAGCTGGCGGCGGCCTCGGTGCAACCGGGACATCACCGTACCGATGGGGGTCCCCATGATGTCGGCGATCTCCTTGTAGGCGAAGCCCTCGACGTCCGCGAGGTAGACCGCGATGCGGAACTCCTCGGGAATCGCCTGCAGGGCGTCCTTCACGTCACTGTCCGGCAGGTGGTCCAGGGCCTGGGTCTCGGCCGATCGCAGCCCGGTCGACATGTGCGACTCGGCCCGCGCCAGCTGCCAGTCCTCGATCTCCTCGGCGGCGGTGCGCTGGGGCTCCCGCTGCTTCTTCCGGTACGAGTTGATGAAGGTGTTGGTCAGAATGCGGTACAGCCAGGCCTTGAGGTTCGTGCCCTCGCGGAACTGGTGGAAGGAGGCGTAGGCCTTGGCGAACGCCTCCTGCAGCAGATCCTCTGCGTCGGCCGGGTTGCGGGTCATCCGCAGCGCGGCCGAGTACATCGGATCGAGGTACCCCAGGGCGTCACGCTCGAAGCGTCCCCGCCGGGCCTCCTCGGTCTCGTCCGAGGACACCCGGAAGGTGTCCTCGCCGATCGCCTCCGCCAGTTCCTCGCCGGTCAACGGCTCGGAGCCGGGCTCGGCAGCCGGATCAGCCGACAGCTCGGCCCCGGCCACCGGATCGTCCCCGGTCAGCCCTGTGTTCGGCTCGTCCTCGGTCGCGACGACCGGACCCACCTCCTCGGCATTACGGGCCCGGCTCACTCCGAGCCCACCCGCCACCGAGGATATCGGGCCTGCGGGCTTGTCACCCGCGGCGAGCCAATCCGACCACGGGATGAAGGCACTCTCGGCGCTTCGCTCCTCGGGCCGCTCCGGGCACACGATCGAACCCATGTGTGCTGCCTTTCCGTGTTCGGGCAGTGCTGACAGAGGGGTAAACCCGCCCTCGGGCAAAGGCATTCCCAGCCGCTCACAGCCCGACGGATTCCGCCAGCCAGGCCGCGACGGACCCGGTGATCAGCTCCAGCACCCCGTCCCGGCCGAGCGGCGCCGACTTCGGAACGGCGAATCCGTGGCCGGCGTTCGGCACCGGGACGAGCCGGTGGGTCGGCGGCAGCTCCGGGTACTCCGCCGGCGTCCCGAACGGGTCCGCGGTGCCCTGCACCACCAGCGTCGGCAGCCCGCTGCCCAGCAGCTCCTCGGCCCGCGACTTCTCCGGCTTCCCCGGAGGGTGCAGCGGGAAGGCCAGCGCCAGGACGGCCGCCGCCCCGCTCGCCGCGCCCGTACGGCAGACCACCCGGGCCCCCGCACTGCGGCCGCCGACCACCAGCGGCAGCCCCTCGGCGGCCAGCCGCTCGGCGATCGGCAGCCAGGCCAGGTCCAGGGTCTTCGGCGCCGGACCGATCTTCTTGCCGGCCACCCGCCAGGGCTGCTCGACCAGCGCGACGGCGAACCCGAGCGCGGGCAGTGCCGCGGCCAGCGCCACCAGGTCCGCCGCGCCGATCCCGCCGCCGGCGCCGTGCCCGAGGCCGAGCACCGCCTTCGCCGGTCCGGCGGGCCGGTGCCAGCTGATCCGGGCGTCCCCGACCGGGGTGGGAACCAGGGTGGTCTCGACGTCGTCGGCCATCAGAACAGCAGCCCTTCCTCCTCGGGAGTGACCTGTGCGGTCAGCCCCGGATGATTGTTGCGGACACTGCCCACCGCGGCGGAGACCGGCGCGACCTGCAACAGGCCCGGTTCCGGCGCCACCAGCAGCGAGCGCGCCTGGTCGGCGTCGCAGAGCGCGGGGTCGAGCCAGGCGTCGAAGGACTGCGGCTGGAGGTAGAGCGGCATCCGCTCGTGGATCGGGGCGAGCAGCTCCTCGGCCTCGGTGGTGACGATGGTGCAGGTCACCAGCCAGGCCTCGGGGTGGTCGGCGGGCCGGCCGCGGTCGCGCCAGAACTCGTACAGCCCGGCCAGCGCCAGCGGTGCGCCGTCCACCCGGCTGACGAAGTACGGCTGCCGGCGCGGCCTGGTCTCGCTAGGCGCGGTCTGCCACTCGTAGTAGCCGTCCACCGGGACCAGGCAGCGGCGGGAGGCGAAGGCCTGCCGGTAGGAGGGCTTCTCGTGCACGGTGTCGGCCCGCGCGTTGATCATCTTGACCGCCGACTCGGGCGACCTGGACCAGGCCGGCACCAGCCCCCAGCGCAGCACCCTCAGCTGGCGCACCGGCGCGGTACCGCCCTTGGGTATCCGTTCCAGGACGACCCGGACCGGTTGGGTCGGGGCCACGTTCCAGCTGGGCGCGAGCGTCTCGGCCGGGTCCCACTGGGCGACGCCGAAGTGCTCGACGATGTCCTCCGGCGTGGTGCTCGCCGCGAATCGACCACACATACCGGCAGTTTCCCATGATCCCCCGGGCCCGTGAGCGGGCTTCCGGGAACCGGTGACTACCCCGCGGCTGTCCCTCCATGGGAGGCTGCCCTCTCCCCCGACACCTGCCCTCTGGACGAAGCATGGACGACCACAACATCACCGCCGTCTGGCAGCGCGTCATCGGCACCCAGCCGGACCCGCCGCGCTGGCTGGTGCTGGCCTGCGCCGCGGCCGCCCTGCTGGCGATACTGCCGCACCCGGTCTGGCGGCTCAGCCGCAACGTGGTGACCATCGCGCACGAGGGCGGCCACAGCCTGGTCGCGCTGCTCACCGGCCGCCGACTGGACGGCGTCCGGCTGCACTCGGACACCTCCGGCCTGACCGTCTCCTCCGGGCGCCCGACCGGCCCCGGCATGATCCTCACCGCCGCGGCCGGCTACACCGCGCCCTCCCTGCTCGGCCTGGGCGGGGCCGCCCTTCTCGCCGACGGGCGGATCACCGCGCTGCTGTGGATCTCGATCGCCCTGCTGGCCGCGCTGCTGATCATGATCCGGAACGCCTTCGGGCTGCTCTCCGTGGTCGCCACCGGGGCCGTCTTCTTCGCCGTCTCCTGGTTCGGCAGCGCCCAGCTCCAGGCCGTCTTCGCCTACCTCGGCGTCTGGTTCCTGCTGCTCGCCGGGGTGCGCCCGGTCGTCGAGCTGCAGAGCAAGCGCCGACGCGGCGGCGCCCGCGACTCCGACGCCGACCAACTGGCCCGCCTCACCGGCGTGGGCGCGCTGCTCTGGGTGACCCTCTTCCTGGTGGTCGCGCTGTCCTGCCTGCTGGCCGGCGGCAGCCAACTCCTTCGTTAGACCGTCCACGCCTTGGGCCGCACGCGGAGCGCCCGCGCCGCGCCCCCCTAAACTGGCGGCATGACCGAGACCCTGTGGCCCGCCCCCGTCGCGACCGCCGCCGTCGACGCGACCGTCACCATCCCCGGATCCAAGTCCGTCACCAACCGGGCCCTGGTGCTGGCCGCGCTGGCCTCCGAGCCCGGCTGGGTGCGCAGGCCGCTGCGCAGCCGCGACTCCCAGCTGATGGCCGACGGCCTGCGGGCGCTCGGCGTCGGCATCGAGGAACAGGTCAACAACACCAGCGGCGGCAGCGGCGGCGGGGAGGCCTGGCGGGTCATCCCGGCCGGCCAGCTGCGCGGCCCGGCTCAGGTGGACGTGGGCAACGCGGGCACGGTCATGCGCTTCCTGCCCCCGCTGGCGGTCCTCGCCGACGGTCCGGTGCACTTCGACGGCGACCCGCGCAGCTACGAGCGCCCGCAGCACGGCGTGATCGACTCGCTGCGCGCGCTGGGCGCCCGGATCGACGACGGCGGCCGCGGCGGCTTCCCGCTCACCGTGCACGGCACCGGCGCGCTGGACGGCGGGACGGTCGAGCTGGACGCCTCGTCCTCCTCCCAGTTCGTCAGCGCCCTGCTGCTCTCCGGCGCCCGCTACAACCAGGGCGTGGAGATCCGCAACATCGGCGGCCCGGTGCCCTCGCTGCCGCACATCCGGATGACGGTCGACATGCTGCGCCTGGCCGGCGTCCAGGTGGACGCCCCCGAGGACGGCGGCGAGAAGGACGTCTGGCGGGTCACCCCCGGCGCGCTGATCGGCCGCGACGTCGTCGTCGAGCCGGACCTCTCCAACGCCGCGCCGTTCTTCGCCGCGGCCCTGGTGACCGGCGGCCGGGTGACGGTCCGCGACTGGCCGCGGCACACCACCCAGCCCGGTGACCAGCTGCGCGAGATCTACACCCGGATGGGCGGCAGCCACCGCTTCACGGACGAGGGCCTGGAGTTCACCGGCAGCGGCCGGATCCACGGCATCGAGGCCGACCTGCACGACGTCGGCGAACTCACCCCGGTGATCGCCGCCGTCGCCGCGCTGGCCGACTCCGAGTCGCACCTCTACGGCATCGCCCACCTGCGGCTGCACGAGACCGACCGGCTGGCCGCGCTGGCCAAGGAGATCAACGACCTGGGCGGGGACGTCTCGGAGACCGAGGACGGCCTGCGGATCCGTCCGCGCGCGCTCAAGGGCGGGGTCTTCCACACCTACGAGGACCACCGGATCGCCACCGCCGCCGCGGTGATCGGCCTGGCCGTCCCCGGCGTCCAGGTGGAGAACATCGCCACCACCGCCAAGACCCTGCCGGACTTCCCGCAGATGTGGACCGACCTGCTCGATCCGCCGGCGGCGGCGGGCGTCTGAGCGGGAGTACGGGAACATGCGCCGTTACGGCAAGGACGCCGACGAGGACGACATCCGCAACCGCCCGAGCCCCAAGGGCTCCCGGCCGCGGACCAGGATCCGGCCCAAGCACGAGGACGCCGACGAGGCGATGATCCTGACCGTCGACCGCGGCCGGCTGACCTGCCTGGTCGAGGCGGGCACCAAGCGCGAGCGCGAGGTGGTCGCGATGAAGTCCCGGGAGCTGGGCCGCAAGGGCGTGGTGGTCGGCGACATCGTCAACGTCGTCGGCGACCTCTCCGGCGAGCCGGACACGCTGGCCCGGATCGTCCGCGTCGAGGAGCGCAGCTCCGTCCTGCGGCGCACGGCCGACGACGACGACCCGTACGAGCGGATCGTGGTGGCCAACGCCCATCAGTTGGCGATCGTCACCGCGCTGGCCGACCCGGAGCCCCGGCCCCGGCTGATCGACCGCTGCCTGGTGGCGGCCTACGACGCCGGCATGGAACCGCTGCTGGTGCTCACCAAGTCCGACCTGGCCCCGGCCGCGCCGCTGCTGGAGACGTACGCGCCGCTGGGCATCTCCTACGTGGTCACCCGCCGGGACGAGCTGGAGACGACCGGCGCCGAGGCGGTCCGCGAGCACCTGCGCGGGCGCTCGACGGTCTTCATCGGCCACTCGGGAGTCGGCAAGACCACCCTGGTCAACGCCCTGGTGCCGCTGCACCAGCGGAGCACCGGCGTGGTCAACGCGGTCACCGGACGCGGGCGGCACACCACCGTCTCGGCGCTGGCCCTGCGGCTGCCCCCGCCGCCGGGGGTCAAGCCGGGCTCCAAGAAGGCGCTGGACCCGGGCTGGGTGATCGACACCCCGGGGTTCCGCTCGTTCGGTCTGTCGCACATCGACCCGTCCCGGGTGATCCACGCCTTCCCCGACCTGGAACCCGGCACGGTGGACTGCCCGCGCGCCTGCAGCCACGACGAACCCGACTGCGCCCTGGACGCCTGGGTCGAGGACGGCCACGCCGAGCAGGCCCGGCTCTACTCGCTGCGCCGCCTGCTCTCCTCCCGCGAGAGCAGCGAGGGCGACTGAGGGCCTGTCGGCCGAGGTGTCGGATCACCCGCCAGCGGTGATCATAAGAGCGTCGGTTGACCACGGCCGACGCTCTGTCAGACCCAGGGAGACGAGCCGATGGCATGGTTGATGGTCGTCCTCGCCGGACTGCTGGAAACCGGCTTCGCGATCAACCTCAAACTGAGCCACGGCTTCACCCGGCTCGTCCCCACCGCCCTCTTCGCCGCCTTCGCCCTCAGCAGCTTCGGCCTGCTCACCCTCTCCCTGAGGACCCTCCCGGTAGGCAGCGCCTACGCGGTCTGGACCGGCATCGGCGCGGCCGGCACCGCGATCTACGGGATGATCTGGATGCACGAGTCCACCTCGGTCCTGAAGCTGGTCTCGATCAGCCTGGTGATCGCCGGCGTGGTCGGCCTCCAACTCAGCGGCTCCGGCCACTGAGGCCTGGATGTCGGCGGGGTGTGCCACGCTACACGGACGCCGTGCACTTCGACTTCGGCCGCTCGATCCCGCTTCCCGAGCCCTTCGGTTTCGCGATCGACACCAGCGCCTTCCCCGCCTACTGGTCGTCCGACGGGTCCTGACTGTCCGACGTGCGAGCCGAACTGTCGGGATCGTGGGCGGCTCGCTACTGTTCGACGCATGGCCGACTACCACGACGATCTCCGCCTCGCCCATGTCCTCGCCGACTCGGCCGACTCGATCACCCTGGAGCGCTTCCGGGCGCTGGACCTCAAGATCGAGACCAAGCCCGACCTGACGCCCGTCAGCGACGCCGACAAGGCGGCCGAGGAGCTGGTGCGCAGCGTCCTCCAGCGGGCCCGGCCGCGTGACGCGGTGCTGGGCGAGGAGTTCGGCCTGGTCGGCACCGGGCCGCGGCGCTGGGTGATCGACCCGATCGACGGGACGAAGAACTACATCCGCGGCGTGCCGGTCTGGGCCACCCTGATCGCCCTGCTGGAGGTCAGCCCGGACGGCGAGGAGGTTCCGGTGGTCGGCATCGTCTCGGCCCCGGCGCTGCAACGCCGCTGGTGGGCGGCGAAGGACCTGGGCGCGTACGCCGGACGCAGCCTGGCGAAGGCCTCGCGGATCCACGTCTCCAAGGTCTCGCGGATCGAGGACGCCTCGCTCTCCTTCTCCTCGCTGACCGGCTGGGAGGAGCGCGGCCGCCTCGACCCCTTCCTGGACCTCACCCGGGCCTGCTGGCGCACCCGCGGGTTCGGGGACTTCTGGTCGTACATGATGCTCGCCGAGGGCGCGGTGGACATCGCCGCCGAGCCGGAGCTGAGCCTGTGGGACATGGCCGCGCCGTGCATTGTCGTCCAGGAGGCCGGCGGCCGGTTCACCGGACTCGACGGCGTGGACGGCCCGGGCGGGGCCGACGCGGTGGCCTCCAACGGGCTGCTGCACGAGGAGGCCCTGCGCCGGCTCAGCGTCTAGGACCAGCATGGGTGCGGGCCCCGGAACCAGTGCGGTGGACTGGTTCCGGGGCCCGCGGTCTTGAGGGGTGCGCGCGTTACTTCTGCTTGCGCAGCTCGCGCACCGCGGCCTCCAGGCGGCTGCCGTAATCGGCGTCGGCCTGGCGGAAGTTGTCGATCGCGCGCTCGACGATGTCGTCGCGGTCGGCCGACACGTTGGCGATGAAGCCGGCCAGGTTGGCTATCAGGCGGGCCTTCTCGTCCTCGCTGAAGAGCCGGTAGAGGTTGCCGGCCTGCACGAAGTCGCTGTCCTCGCTGTGCGAGGGCGCCACGTGGGTGCCGGTCACGCCGGTCACCGGGGTCTCCGCCCAGAGCGCGCGGCCGGTCTCGACCGGGCCGCCGAAGCTGTTCGGCTCGTAGTTCTTCTGGCGGCCGTGGCGGCCGTCGTAGAGGTAGCCGTCGCGGCTGTTGGTGCGCGCCTCGGCGGCGTGCGGGCGGTTCACCGGCAGGTGGTCGGCGTTGATGCCGACGCGGTAGCGGTGGGCGTCCGCGTAGGCGAAGAGCCGGCCCTGGAGCATCTTGTCGGGGGACGGGCCGATGCCGGGCACGAAGTGGCCCGGGGAGAAGATCGACTGCTCGACCTCGGCGAAGACGTTCTCCGGGTTGCGGTTGAGCTCCAGCTTGCCGATCTCGATCGGCGGGTAGTCCGCGTGCGGCCAGACCTTGGTCAGGTCGAACGGGTTGAAGCGGTAGTTCGCCGCGTCGGCCGCGGGCATGATCTGCACCTGGACGGTCCAGCTCGGGAACTCGCCGCGCTCGATCGACTCGCGCAGGTCGCGCTGGTGCGAGTCGGGGTCGGCGCCGGCCAGCGCGGCCGCCTCGTCGGCGGTCAGGTTCTTGATGCCCTGGTCGGTCTTGAAGTGGTACTTGACCCAGAAGTACTCGCCGGCCTCGTTTTGCCACTGGTAGGTGTGCGAGCCGTAGCCGTTGAGGTGGCGGTAGGTGGCCGGGATGCCGCGGTCACCGAAGAGCCAGGTCACCTGGTGGGTCGACTCGGGCGACAGGCCCCAGAAGTCCCAGACGTTGTCCGCCTCCTGGGAGCCGGTGTACGGGTCGCGCTTCTGGGTGTGGATGAAGTCCGGGAACTTGATGGCGTCCTTGATGAAGAACACCGGGGTGTTGTTCCCGACGAGGTCGTAGTTGCCGTCCTCGGTGTAGAACTTCAGTGCGAACCCGCGCGGGTCGCGGACCGCGTCGGCCGAGCCGAGGTTGCCGGCCACCGTGGAGAAGCGCAGGAAGGTCTCGGTCTGCTTGCCGACCTCGGAAAGGAACTTCGCCCGGGTCCAGGCGCTCACGTCGGCGGTCAGCGTGAACGTGCCGTAGGCGGCGGCGCCGCGGGCGTGCACCACGCGCTCCGGGATGCGCTCGCGGTTGAAGTGCGCGAGCTTCTCGAAGAGCAGCTGGTCCTGGATGAGGGCCGGGCCACCGATTCCCGCGGTCGCGGTGTTCTGGTTGTCGGCAACGGGCGCGCCCGCCTCCGTGGTCAAGATTGGCCGCAGCTCTTCCTGGGCAGTCATGGGAGCACCTTCCGCGTCATCCGGTCGTTTGCGCTGTCCTGTGGACTCGATCCTAGCTTGGACTTTGTCTAAGTCAACACTGGAACCAAGTCCAGAACTTGCTACCCTGAGACCATGAGTGACCTCCTGGAGCGACTGCGCACGCGTGGCTGGCGACTGACCGCGCAGCGGCGCGTCGTGGCCGAGGTTCTCGACGGCGACCACGTCCACCTGACCGCCGACGAGGTGCACGCCCGCGCGGTGTCACGCCTCCCGGAGATCAGCCGCGCGACGGTCTACAACACGCTCGGCGAGCTGGTGATCCTCGGGGAGGTCCTGGAGGTCAGCACGGACGGCCGCGCCAAGCGCTACGACCCGAACGCGCACCACTCGCACCAGCACCTGATCTGCTCCCGGTGCGGCACGATCCGCGACGTCCACCCGGTCGGCGACCCGCTCGCCGCGCTGTCGGCCGACGAGCGCTTCGGCTTCGCCGTCTCCGGCGCCGAGATCACCTACCGCGGGCTCTGTCCGGACTGCCACTGACCCCCTGGCGGGAAGCCGTCAGGCCGTCATCTCCGGGTGCAGCGCGTCCAGCAGCCGGGCCGCGCGCTCAGCCACCTCGGCCGGACCGCAGTCGGCCGCCCGCCGGCACCAGTTCTCCGCCTGGACCGGCTCGCCCCGCCGCAGTGCGAGCAGCGCCAGACGCAGCGCGGCCCGCCCGTGGCCGGCGTCGGCCGCCCGGGTGTACCAGAGCATCGCCTCCGGCTCGCGCTCCTGACGGGCCAGCAGCAGGCCCAGGTTGAAGGCCGCGCTGCGGCTGCCGCCCTCCGCCGACCGGCGGTACCAGCTCTCCGCGATCTCCAACGCGCCGCGCTCGGCGGCGCGCACACCCATCCGCACCTGGGCCCGGGCATGGCCGGCGTCGGCCGCGATCGCGTACCAGTGCTCGGCCTCGGCCTCCGCGTCGCCGCGCCGGTCCAGCAGCGAGGCGAGCCGGAAGGCGCCCTCGGCGGAGCCGCCGACCGCCGCCTGGCGGTAGCGGTCCAGGGCCGCCGGCAGGTCGCCGCGCTGCTCCTTGGCCACCGCCAGTTGCAGCGCCGCCTCGCCGTGGCCCTCGGCCGCCGCCCGGGCGTACCACTCCTGCGCCTGCTGATGCTCGCCGCGACCGGCGTGCAGGACACCGAGGTTGAAGGCGCCGTCCACGCTGCCGGCCTCGGCCGCCTTGGAGAACCAGGGCTCGGCACCGGACTCGTCGCCGCGCTGGAGCAGCACGACGGCCAGCGCGTTGCACGCCTCCCGATGCCCGGCGTACGCGGCGCGGCGGTACCACTGCTCGGCCTGCGCGTCGCGGCCGGCGCCCACGCAGAGCAGCCCGAGGTTGAACGCGCCGTTGTGATCGCCCGCGTCCAGCGCGACGCGGTACCAGCGCTCGGCGGCGGCGTCCTCGCCCCGGCTCGCGTGCAGGGCGCCCAGCGCGTTGGCGGCGTTGCCGTCGCCGGCCTCGGCGGCCTCCTGCCACCACTCGGCGGCGGACGGCAGGTCGCCGGCGTCGCGCAGCATGAAGCCCAGCGCGCAGGCCGCCCGCGGCTCGCCGTTCTGCGCGGACTGCCGGTACCAGCGCGCAGCCTCGTCCCAGAGCCCCTGGTCGCCCTGGGCGCGCTCCTCGACCAGGACGCCCAGGCGCAGCGCGGCCCGGCCGTGGCTGCGGACGGCCGCTGTGCGGTACCAGGTCTCGGCGCTCTCCTTGTCGCCGGCCGCCTCGCGCATCCGGGCCAGCCGGTAGGCGGCCTCGCGGTGGCCGGCGTCGGCGGCGGCCTTGAACCAGCGCTCGGCGCGCACGTCGCGCCGGTGCTCCATCAGGTCGCCCAGTGCGTAGGCGCCCAGCGCGTGGCCCTGCTCGGCGGCGAAGTGCAGCCAGTACTCGGCGGCCTCCTCCTCGCCCTGGTCGCGCAGGTGCAGGCCGAGCGCGTGCGCTGCCGGGGCGCTGCCGGCGACGGCGGCCTGCCGCCACCACTGGCCGGCCTCGGAGCGGTGTCCGCGCTGGTGCAGCAGGACGCCCAGGTTGTTGGCGGCGGCCCGCAGCCCGGCGGCGGCGGCCTTGCGCAGGTACGGCTCGGCGTCGTCCAGCTCGCCGCGGCGCAGCAGCAGCGCGCCGAGCAGGCTGGCCGCGTTCGGGTCCCCCGCCTCGGCGGCGGCGCGGTGCCGGGTCTCCAGCGCGGCGGACTCCCGGGCGGCGAGTTCGGTCTCGAAGCTGAGGTGCTCGAAGTCGGCGTCCGCGGCCGCCGCCGAGCTGCCGGTGCCGCCGGTGTTGCCGAGCGGTGAGTAGCGGCCGGGCAGTTGCGGGACGGGGACGTGGACCAGGCTCTCCGGCCCGTACGAGCGTCCCCGGGTCAGTGCGCTCCTGCGCTGGGCGGGCACCGGGGCGGATGCGGGCACGGGTGTGACGGCCTCGTCGCCGTGCTCATGGACGGGGCCGGATCCTGGCGAGTTCCTGCCGATCAGCTTCATGCCGACTCCCGCTCCCCCCGAGTGCCGCGCTGTCCGCCGGGGGCAAGCCGGGGCGTACGGCTCGTCAACAGCCGTGCACCGTCCCCCATGTGGTCCATCGTCGCATCACCCGATACCCGCGTACACCTGCCCCGCGAACATTTGGCGGGCCGGGCCGAGGCCGGCGAGATTGCCTCAGCGCTTTGTCGATTTCCCGACACTTGCGCCTCACAAACCCCCCACTGCCAATGGGGATGAACCGAGCGTCCGCCAATAGTACCGGAGGCGGCGCCACCGCTTCGGTGACACCGCCTCCGACCTGCGCGGGAACGGCGCGTCGGCGCCTCAGCTCACGCTGAGATCGTCCGCGTAGTACGTGCCCTGGCCGTACCAGCCGTGCACCCAGACGGTCACCGAGGTGACTGCGGCGCCGGTGGTGAACTTGGTTGAGAGTTGGGACCAGTTGGAGCCGCTGGTCCAGGTCGAGGTGTCCGCACCCGAGCCGGTCACGCCGAGGTAGGTGTAGCTGCCCTGCACCCAGCCGGAGAGCGTGTAGGTGGTGTTCGGCTTCACCGTGACGGTCTGCGAGCACTGGGCGTCGTCACCGGCACTGGCGGCGCCGGCGAGGGCGTGCGAGCCGGAGTGCACCGGGCTGCTCACCACCGAGCCGAGGTTGCCGGTGCAGGTCCACGGCGAGAGCGAGCCGGACTCGAAGCCGCCGTTGACCACAATGCCGCCGGTCGGCGTGGGGGTCGGGGTGGGCGTGGGGGTCGGCGTGGGTGTGGGAGTCGGCGTCGGAGTGGGCGTGGGGGTCGGCGTCGGCGTGGGGGTCGGCGCCGGGCAGTTGGCGGCCGAACCGTCGGTGTCCGCCACCGCCGTATTGAACAGCGTGGCAGCCGCGTCCAGGTCGTACAGCGAGAACATCATCGTCCCGCCCAGGCCGTTGCAGTGCAGGTAGTCGCTGGTGGCCTGGAGCGACTGGGAGTCCTCACCGGACCAGAAGTTGGTGCCGTCGTAGAAGTACGCGGCCTGCGAGCTCGGGTCCCAGAAGGTGTCCGCCGGATTGTCGACGACTCCGGAGAGCTCCTTGTACATCCGGATGCCCGCCACATCGCCCGAGTCGGCCGCTCCCGCCGCCGGGCCGCTCGCCGTCTGGTAGAGCCCGTGGCTGCTGCCCGCCGGCACACCGGTCCACCCGCGGTAGTAGAACGGCACGCCCATGTTGAGCTTGGCCGCCGGGAACCCGCCGGGTATCCCGTACTGCGGATCACCGACCGTGTAGGCCTTGATCGCCTCGTTCGCCGAGTACTTGGAGGTTCCGGGCGCGATCGCGTTGGACGGGTCGGCCGGGTTCTCGTACAGCGGCGACTGGTGGTTGGTGGGCCCGGTGGGCTCCCAGCCGCCGTGCATGTCGTAGGTCATCGGGTCGCCGAACGTCAGGTACTGGCCGATCTTGTCGGTCTCGACGGATCGGATCTTGTCCTGCCCGGCCGGCAGCGCCGCCGAGAGCGAGTACGTCCTGCCGTCCGCCGTACCCTGCGCGTTCAACTCGGTGCGGAACTCGGCCAGCAGGGCCGTGAAGTTCTGCTTGTCGGCCGTGCTGGCGTGGTTGCCGGTGTGGCCGCCGCCGCCCGGGTACTCCCAGTCGATGTCGAAGCCGTCGAAGATGCCCTTGCCGGTGTCCGCGCCGCCGTAGCCGTTCTGCGAGGGCAGGTTGCCCTTGATGAACATGTCGATGCAGGAGCTGACCAGCTTCTTGCGCGAGGCGTCGGTCGCGGCCGCGTCCGAGAAGAACTTGGAGTAGGTCCAACCACCCAGGCTCAGCACGACCTTGAGGTTCGGGTTCTTCGCCTTCAGCTCCTGGAGCTGGTGGAAGTTGCCGACGATCGGCATGTTCCAGGCGTCCGCGGTGCCGTCCACGCTGATGTCCGAGCCGAAGCTCTTCCCGTAGTCGGCGAACGAGTCGCCCGCGCCGTCACCCGCGTTGGGGTTGTTCTCGTCCTGCGAGGCGGCCGAATTGGCCTCGAAGCAGGTGAGGTTGGTCGGGTCGATGTTCTCGAAGTCGTAGATCAGGTAGTTGAGCTTGCTCGCCTCGCCGGAGCTGTCGACGTTCTTCAGGTAGAAGGCGTTCTGGTACACCGACCACTGGTCGTAGTACGCCACCTTCATCCCACCCGAACTGGCGGGCGCGCCGGTCGTGTTGGTGGCGGCGGCCAGTGGGGTGGCCGTCGGGAGGTTCTGTGAGGCCTGGGCATGGGCACTGCCCAGCACCGACATGGCCGCTCCCAGCAGCAGTCCGGCTGCCGAGGTCACCGCCCATGCCGATCGACTGGTTCTGCGCATTCGCTCTCCTGTGATGTGGGGGAAGGGCCGTCCGCCGCCCGGATCGACTGGTGGGGCGGGCAGCGGACGGGAGCGACGGGAGGCCTCGGGTCAGCTCATGCCGTGGAGGTGGCCGCCGACCGTTCCGGCAATCGAATTGCCGTTACTGGCATCCCAGTTGGTGGACCAGGTCATCGCACCGCCGATGCCCGGCCAGCTGGTGGGGGGCTTGAACGAGCCGCAGTTGGTACCGCTCGCGAGGCAGTCCAGGGCGTTGTCCACGACGCTCGGCGAGACGTAGCCGCTGCCGGCCGCGCTGGTCGAGGCGGGGACCCCGAGACCGACCTGGCTCGGCGCGAGGCCGCCCTGCAACTGGATGCAGGCCAGCGCGGTGAGGAAGTCCTCGCTGCCCTCGGAGTAGACGTTGCCGTCGCAGCCGTTCATCGAACCCGAGTTGTAGTACTGCATGTTGACGATGGTCAGGATGTCCTTGGTGTTCAGCGCCAGCTGGAAGTAGTCGCCGCCGGTGGACTGCATGTCGATGGTCTGCGGCGCCATCGTCAGGACGAAGCCGCTGCCCGCCATCGCCGCCAGCGAGTGCAGCGCGCTGCCCATGTAGGTGGCGCTGACGCCGTTCTCCAGGTCGATGTCGACGCCGTTGAACCCGTAGCTCTGCATCAGCGCGTAGGCACTGCCGGCGAAGTTGGCGGCCGCGGTGGAGTCACCCACCGAGATCGTGCCGTTCTGGCCGCCGATCGAGAGCACCACCTTCTTGCCGGCCGCCTGCTTGGCCTTGATGTCCGCCTTGAACTGGGCATCGGTGTAGCCGCCGAGCTTGCTCGACAGGGTGCCGTCCAGCGCGAAGGTGATCCCGCCCGGCTTCGACGGGTCGGTGTCGGCGAAGGCCACCGCGATGATGTCGTAGGCCGGGTTGACGTCGCTGAGCCGCTGGTCGGTGGCGCCGTTGTCGAAGTCCTGCCAGTAGCCGGTCAGCAGGTGCCTGCCGCCGCCGGGCGGGGTCGTCGTGGGGGACGGCGAGGTCGGCGGGGCCGTCGTCGGCGGCGCGGTGGTGGGGGGCGGGGTGGTGGGAGGTTGCGTCGTCGGCGGGGCCGTCGTCGGCGTGCTGGTCGGGGACGGCGCCGGACCGGCGAGCACCAGGTCGTCCGCGCCGTACGCGCCCGTCCCGTACCAGCCGTGCAGGTAGATCGTCACCTGGGTGGTGGAGGCACCGGTGGTGAAGCCGGTGGTCAGCTGGTTCCAGGCGGAGTTGGTGCTCCAGGTGGACGTGTCCGTCGCGCCGGTCCCGCTGTCCCCCAGGTAGACGTAGCTCCCCTGCACCCAACCGCTCAGCGTGTAGGAGGAGTTGGGAAGGACAGCGACCTGCTGGCTGCACTGGGCGTCGTCGTTGCCCACCGGCGTGGCCCGCAGCGCGTACGAGCCGGAGTGCACCGGACTTCCGGTCACGGCACCGGAGTTCGCGGTACAGCTCCAGCCCGCCAGGGTGCCGGTCTCGAAGCCCGGGTTCTGCAGCAGGTTGGCGACACTCGCGCCGGCGCTGGCGCTCGCTCCGGAGACCACAAGGACGGTGCCGGCCGCGGCCAGGGCGAGCGCGGCCACGCAGGCCAGCGCCGCTCGTGGGGCCGAACGAGCCGACGAGCGGCGCTCGGCGGGTCTTCTCTCGGTCTGTCTGGTCGCACGGTGCACGAGGCAGCTCCTCTGGGTCAACAGGACGCGTGACACAGGCAGAGTGGACTAGACCAAATAGTCGGTCAAGACTCCCTGACGGGCCGGGGACAACCCGCTCGACACCGACGTGGTACAGACCTTTGCGGCTACCCCGCAGCCCTGGCATCGCCGCACGTCAGTCCTCTGCGCGCTGCTGCCCGGGTTCCGCGGCCGCCATCCGGATTCCATCCCGCGTCCATCCGGAGGTCCGCCCGAAGAGCGCCGCGAGCGGGTGCAGCCGGTATCCGCCCTCGGCCGTCCGGCTCAGCAGACCGTACTCGGCGAGCAGGTCGAGCAGGTCCTCGGCCCGGTCCTCGCCGACGCCGAGCAGCTCCGCCGCCGCCAGGGGGCTGTAGTCGGCCGGGCCGAGCCGGCTCAGCCGGCGGAACGCGAGCCAGCCGGCCAGCCCGTCCGGCGCCCGGCGCAGCCGCTCACCGCAGGAGGCCAGGGCTCCGCCCACGCCGCGCCCGCCGGGGCTGAGCTCGGCCAACCGGCGCCGCTCGTCGGCCAGCCGGCCGGCCAGCCGCACCAGCCCATCGCCGGGGCGGGCGGCCACCCGGGCGGCGGCGGCCCGCAGGGCCAGCGGCACCCCGTCGCAGACCGCCAGCACCGCCTCGACCGCGGCCTGCTCGGCGTCCACCGCCCCGGCGCCCGCACCCGCGCCGTCGACCAGCCGCCGCAGCAGCCGCACCGCCTCGGCCGGTGCCAACCGACCGAGCAGAACCGTGCGGGCGCCGGGCAGTTCGCCGAGCCGGGAGCGCGCGGTGACCAGCACCGCGCAGCCGGCCGAACCGGGCAGCAGCGCCGCCACCTGGGCCGCACTCTGCGCGTCGTCCAGCACCAGCAGCAGTCTTCGCCCCGCGCTGACCGACCGGAACAGCGCCGAGCGCTGCTCCAACTCCCCCGGCAGATCGCCCGGTTCCACCCCCAGATCGGCGAGCAGACGGGCCAGCAGCTCATCCGCCGCACGCGGGCGCCCGTCCGGTCCGTGCAGGGACGCGTACAGCTGACCGTCGGCGAACTGCTCGCGCAGCCGCTGCGCGGCGTGCACGGCGAGCGCCGTCTTGCCGATCCCCGGCGGCCCGCTGATCACGGCCACCGCGACCGCCGTCGCCCGGCGCGACGCGGTGGGCTCCGGTCCGGAGCCCAGTGCCCGGAACAGCGCCCGGAGTTCGGCCGAACGTCCGGTGAAGTCGGCAGGATCGAGGGGGAGTTGGGCCGGCCGCCAGACCGCCCGCAGCATCCCGCCGGGCGGCCGGCCCGACCGGGCAGGCTCAAGGCCGAGTTCGAGCGCCGGATCGGCCCGCAGCATCCGCTGGTGCAACTCGGCGAGCTCGCGGCCCGGTTCGAGCCCCAGCTCGGCGACCAGCAGGCGGCGGGTCTCCGCGTAGACGGCCAGCGCCTCGCTGCGCCGGCCGGCCCGGTAGAGCGCCAGCATCAGCAGCGCCCGCAGCCGCTCCCGGTGCGGCTGCTCGGCGGCCAGCAGGGCCAGCTCCGGCACCGCCTCGTGCTGCCGGCCGGTCAGCAGCGCCACCTCGAACCGCTCCTCCTCGGTGGCCAGCCGCAGTTCGGTGAACCTCCCCCGGTGCAGTGCCGCGTACGGCCCGGGCAGCCCGTCCAGACCGGCCCCGCGCCACAGGCCGAGCGCGCGGTCCAGAGCGGCGCCGGCGCCGGCCAGGTCGCCGGCGGCCCGCAGCTCGCGGGCCCGCAGCCGGTCCTGCTCGAAGACCTCCAGGTCCAGCCGGCCTGCCCCGACCGCCAGGCGGTACCCGCCACTCCAGGAGGAGAGCACCCCGCCGAGCGACCGGCGGGCCCGCTCCGGCTCCAGCACCTGCCGCAGCCGGGCGACGTACGTGGCGATCAGGCCGGACGCGTTGGCGGTGGCCCGGGAGCCCCAGACCGCCTGGACCAGCTGCTCGCGCGAGACCGGCTCGTTGGCGTTCAGCAGCAGCACCGCGAGCACGGCCTGCTGCATCGCCGGCCCGGCCTCGCGCACGGCCTGCTCCCGGTGGATCCGCAGCGGACCCAGCAGTTCGTAGCGGAGCGGCACGCCGTCCGCACTCCCGGAGGACATCGTTCCACTCCCCTCCGCCCCGGGCGGAGAGCGCAGGGCGGACCCAAAAGTGGACCAGCTCGCGGGCCGCGTCAACTCCCGTCGCGGAAAACGAAGAAGGCCCGGAGGATAACCTCCGAGCCTTCAACGAGAGTAGCGGGGACAGGATTTGAACCTGCGACCTCTGGGTTATGAGCCCAGCGAGCTACCGAGCTGCTCCACCCCGCGTCGTTGTGTTGTAAACATAGCACGTCAGGGGCGTGAACCGTGCATCGCGCCCCCAGGGCGGGCGGACGCCCCGGAAAACGAAGAAGGCCCGGAGGATAACCTCCGGACCTTCAACGAGAGTAGCGGGGACAGGATTTGAACCTGCGACCTCTGGGTTATGAGCCCAGCGAGCTACCGAGCTGCTCCACCCCGCGTCGTTGTG
>NZ_JARZAI010000006.1 GCF_029893355.1 Kitasatospora sp. MAA4 | reverse complement strand
GCAAGACGCTCGACTGGGATACCCCAGCCGAGCGTCTACGTGATCTACTCACCACCTAGAACCAGTGGTGTTGCGACGACCCCTGGAACCCAAGGGGGCATGATCCCTGGACTGGGCCTCTTGCTTTTGGTGGGCCGATTTGGGCCCCGTGCCCCCTGCGTGCCCGTTAGGCCGAGGGGGCCTCTTCGCCGGCGGCGGTCGTGCCCCGGCCGAGCTTCTCGTTGATCGCCGCATCCATGCCGTCAGCGATCTTCTTGTCGCGCTCGCTGGTGGCGTGTTGGTAGATCAGCGCCGCGCGGACGGAGGCGTGCCCCATACGAGCCATCAGCTCTTTGAGACTAGCGCCAGTGGTGGCCGCCAGGGTGTTGCCGGTGTGCCGCAGATCGTAGAACCGGAAGTCGGGCATGCCCGCCTTGTCGCGGGCCTTCTTCCAGATCCGGCCGAAGGACGTGCGACGGAACGGGGCGCCCTTCTCGCCGACGAACAGCAGACCCTTGGGGCCCTTCTCGGCGAATTGGTCGAGGTGCGTCCTGACGTCGGGCAGCACCACGGCGGGGATGGTCACGGTGCGCTTCCCAGCCTCGGACTTGGTGTCGCCCACGACGCGTCGGCCGGTGTTCAGCTCGGGAGCGGCGAGGCGAACGCGGACGGTGGCGGCGGTGAGGTTGATGTCCGAGCGGCGAAGCTCGGCGAGTTCTTCCGGGTGATTTGTTGCCCTAGATCATGCTTGGACCAGAGCGGACACGATGCCGACGCAGTCACTCCGTCACTTGCGAAGCTAGCAAGGGCGTTATGCGGGTCATCACCGTGTGGCCAGAATCTGAGCCACAATCAGTCCAAGCCCCTTAGCCATCCTCACGGGTACAGCATTGCCGATCTGCCGCTCGATCGCTCCGTAGTTACCCGAAAACCTGTATCCGACGGGGAAGGTCTGAAATGTTGCGGCTTCCCTGAGGGTCAGTCCCCGATTCTCTGTCGGGTGAACAAACCTTCCACAGGCTGGCGTAGTGCAACGAGTAGTCATGGTGGGGGCAGGCTCATTCAGTTTTACCCGCCCGTACGATGAGGCGGCAGAGCGCCCCTTTACTTTCTGATGGCATGCCAGCTGATGTTCAGTGGGGAGATCGAACCTGCCTCCCCCGATCGGAATAGCAGCAATGCGTGCAGCAACGGCTTCACTCGGCTGTCTGGTGATCCCAAGTGGGTCGCCAGGGCGGCTGAAGCGAGCAAGCTGGGCGAGCGCTTGGCCAGCGGTCCGAGTGTTGCGCGAAAAGCTTTTTGGAAGAAAGTCCATCAGGGCCGCAGAGGGATCTATTGTCCGATTTCCTCGGATGCCAACGAGAATGAATCGCTTTCGCCTCTGGGGGACGCCAAATGATGCAGCGTCTAGCGATGACTCTATAAAGCTATATCCGATTGCTTCAAGTTTGGAGATCAGCTGACCCAGTCGCCTGTCACGCCTAAGGCCGGGGACATTCTCAAGCAGAATTGCTCGCGGCTTCATCTTTTTGACAAATCGCGCAATATCCAGGACCAGATCATTGCGCTGTTCGTCAATTTGGCCGCTGGCAAGAGTCGAAAATCCCTGACACGGTGGGCACGCCTTCAAGAGGTCGAGCTGCCCGGCCTTCAATCCAGAAACCTTCATGAGAGTCGAAGGACTGATCTGCCTGACATCTGCCTCGAACAGGCGGACGCGTGAATGGTTCGCTCGATAGGTCTCGGCGGCCTCGGGATCGTTCTCGACTGCAGCGAGAACACTGAAGCCGGCATCCCGGAGGCCCTGCGTAGCACCTCCGGCCCCAGCGAAGAGGTCAATGGCACTTAGGGCAGGCATGGCGCGATCTTAGCGTGTCACACCAGCAAAAGCACGCGAATCGGTAGCGCGGCAGTCACCCATGGTTCACACTGACGTACTCAGAGGAACCTTCCCAGCGGGATGCGCGAGAGGGCGTGGCAGCATGACTGACCATGGCGTAGCCAAGGATGACTTCGGGGCTGCTGAGGGTGCGCTGTTCGCGGCGACGCTGCCTAGCCAGCCTGGGCCCGGACGACGAAGTGCAACGTCTGACTCAGGCGAATCGGACAAACCGTATGTTATGCGCATTAGTCGTCTCACAGTCGACAAACTGGGCATCAAGATGTACGACCGTGTCGCAGCTGTGCTGGCCGAGGTAATCGCTAATGCATACGACGCTGATGCAGAGAACGTGACTGTTTCTCTCCCATGGGGAGTGTTTCTTGCGTCTCAACCCGGACATGCGCCAGTCGGACCGTACGAGATCACCATCACGGATGACGGCCATGGAATGACGCCCGAGGAAGTGAATCGACACTATCTAACCGTGGGATCCGACAGGCGAACTCGCTTTGGCAAGGATTGTTCCAGAGACAAGAGCCGGCCAGTCATGGGCCGTAAGGGCATCGGCAAACTGGCGCCGTTCGGAATTTGCGAAACGGTAGAAGTGATCACCGCGGGTGGGGACAAGACTGAGCGCGGCTATCGTGTCGCGCATCTAATTCTGTCGCTCAATGACATTCTAGACGACACTGAAAGTGATTATCACCCCCAGCCGGGCGAAGTAAATGGAACGTGGGCGCCGAGTCGAGGCACAACCGTCAAACTGCGAGACTTCCGCAGAAAGCGCGTGCCCAGCGGGGAGGAGCTCGATAAGCAGCTCTCCGCCCGATTCGGAATTCAGCGAACTGACTGGGATGTCGAGATTGTCAACTCCCTTCCCATTCTCTTCGAAGAGTCTTTCCATCTGGGGCAGCTGAAGATTGATCTCCTCGAAGCTACTCGGATGGATGTCAGCGATCGGTTCGTAATGACCGATTCCGGCGATCGTTTGCCAATTTCCGGCTGGCTGGCCTATACGCGAAAGCCGTATAAGGACTCGGCCATGGCGGGGGTTCGCATCTTCTCTCGCGGGAAGATCGTCTCTCAGACTCGCGACTTCGGTATTGCCTCCGGATTTCATGGCGAATATAGTATTCGCTCGTATCTGGTTGGAGAAATCCATGCTGAATGGTTGGATGAAGACGAGGATCTAGTTCGCTCTGACCGTCAGGACATCATCTGGAGTTCTGAATACGGTGAGGCTCTCGCCCGGTGGGGCCAGGACACGATTAAGGAGCTTGCAAAACGCGGAAAGACAGCTCTCAATGAGCAGGGGTGGAAGGACTTTGAAGAGGCATCCCAGCTCTCAGTCCGCCTAGAAAGTGATGCGCCGGGCGACAAGAAATTCCAGGAGTCGGTAACGGCGGCAGCGAAGCTGCTAGTCACGAATAGGGATCGAGAAGCGCTAGCCGATAAAGATCACGTGGAGCAGATTTACCAACTTGCCAAGAATATTGGCCCACACAAGTCGCTGCTCGATGCTCTTCATTCGGTCTCCGAAACATCTGAGAGTGCGCTTGATATCGTAGTTGGGCTTTTCGAAAAAGCCCGAGTGGCTGAAATGTACTCCCTTGGCCAGGTGGCGCATGAGCGGATCGAAGTGCTCAATAAGCTCTCGGCTCTCATCACGGATGGGGCTACGCTTGAGCGGCCACTGCAAGAGCTGATCGAGCAAGCTCCTTGGCTACTGGCACCAGAGTGGACGCCGCTCGGCATGAATGAGTCTCTGGAACGAGTCCGTCGATCGTTCGAGGTCTGGTACCAGAAAAAGACCGGGACTGCGCTGGTGACATCTGCTATCAATCGCCAGAAGAAGGAACCGGATTTTGTGCTGCTGCATGACTCCGGAACTCTCTGGATCGTTGAAATTAAAAGGATGAACTACCATCTCACTGACGCCGAGTATCTCCGAGCCGTCGACTACCTGAGTGACCTGAATCAGTTTCTTAATGATAATCCCACGCTCGGAAATCAATTCCCTGTCAGGAAACTGACGATCGTGGCTGATCACATCAACCGGCTTAGCAGTGTATCTAAGTCTTCCCTGAATCAAGACCCTCGCATTAATGTCCGCGGATGGCACGAAATCCTGGACGATACTGAGAGGGCGCATCGAGACTTTTTGGCGAGAGTCGACGATGTGCGTCGTACCGGTGGCAACGGCAACTAGATCGCAGATGTTGCTCAGTGTGCCGTCGACGGTTGCGTGTGCTGGAGCTGCCGGCGGCATGTCTGATGTGGGGGCGTGCCCTTCGCGTGCCCGAGCGGTAAACCACGGGCAGCTGAGGCCAGTCGAGGGGCTGAAGATGGGGCCGCCAAGATGTCCATAATGGCAGGTCAGGCCCCTTGTTCAGGAGTCTAGTTGGCGAAGATTCCCAAGCTTGTAGCGCGAGTTCGATTCTCGTCGCCCGCTCAGCGCAAAGCCCAGGTCATTGACCTGGGGCTTGCTTGTTGTCTAGACCAATTCCGGGTGCGCCCGCGACAGCTGTCCACCCGGGGAGCCGGGTGGACAGCTGTGCCACTCATCGACGGAGCACGTTGCCGACACTGGGCTCCGAGATGACTCGGGCGATGTACGCCGCAGCCCGGGACAGCGAGCGACACAGCGGACGGGAGGCGAGCGAGAGTCACAGACCGCGGCGGCCCCGGTGCGCGCACCCGACCCGCACACGAAGGCGTCGCTGGTGGCCGCCCTCACCGACGCCGTCCGCGACTGCGACGAGCGGGGCCTGCGCCGGCTGCTGGCCCGCTTGGCCGAACAGGTCACCATCGCCGACCTGCACACCCTTCGCGACGCACTCGGCCCCCGGCGCCACCGCGGCCGGCGGCCAGGCCCCCGATAGCCGGTACGGAACAGCCACGCCGGGACGGCGGCCCGTCCGATCGCCTGTGAGGCAGGTCATAGGAACCGGAGTGGGTGGGGGACCAGATAGGGGGCGTGGACTCTTCAGATCGAGATGTGCGCGCGCGGGTGCGGGCCGGTGACCGGGACGCGTTCGGCGGGCTCTTCGACACGCATGCGCGCGCGGTGTACAACCACGTGTTCCGGCTCACTGGGAACTGGTCGACGGCGGAGGACGTGATGTCGTTGACGTTCCTGGAGGCCTGGCGCCGGCACGACCGGGTCGAGGCGGAGGGCGGGTCGCTGCGGCCCTGGCTGCTGGGCATCGCCACGAGACTGGTCAGCAACCAGCGCCGGGCCGCCCGGCGGCACTGGCAGGTACTGGCGCAGCTCCCGCGGGCACGCGAGGACGTTCCCGACTTCGCGCAGGAGGTGGCCGGACGGATCGACGACGCGGCGCGGATCGCGGTCCTGCACCAGGCGCTGGCGCGGTTGCGCCGTCCGGACCGTGAGGTGCTGGCCTTGTGCGTGTGGGCGGGCCTGGACTACCAGGAGGCCGCCGAGGCCCTGGGCGTACCGGTAGGCACCGTGCGCTCACGCCTGTCCCGGGCCCGGGCCCGGCTGCACCGTCTCGCCGAGACGGCCCAGCGCCGGGTGCAGCGGGAAAAAGTGGAACCCGGCCGCAGCCGGAACCAGATCCAGGGTGGGTCCGCGAGCGCGGCCCCGTCCCCGAAGGAGGTACACCAGTGAACGCCGGACAGCGGCCGGAGCCGGTCGAGCGCGCGGAACTGCTCGGGCAGGTGCCCGTGCCGGCCGAGCGTGACCTCCCCGCAGGACGCCACGCCCTACACCGGGAGCGCCTGATGCGTCAGATCGACCTCGACCTCGACACCCCCATCCCCACCCCAGCCCCCGCCAGGCCGCGCTTTCGGCGGCGGCTGGCTGTCACCCTCGCCGGTGCGCTCGTTGTGGGTACGGCCGTGGCCGTGGTCGCGACACAGTCCTCGCGGGGCGGCGGCAGCGGGCCGCTGAGCTCTGCGGAACTGGCCAGCTGGACGGGCGTCCCGGCACCGCTGGCCGCTTCGACGGGCCCGGGCGCCATCGCTGAGAAGTGGTGCCTGGACCGGATGACCGCCGGCCCCGGCGCCGGGGCACCCGTCACGATCACCAACGCGGACCTGCGGGGCAAGGTCGCCTCCATGATCGTCAACCGCGGTGGCAACGCCATGCTCTGCTACGTCGCCTCGGAGACCAGCGGTCTGTGGGAGGCGATCGACCCGGTGAAGCCCGTGGCACCCGATGCGGTCACGGACGACACGGGCGGCTCCCACGGTGACGGGGACGCCACGTTCAACTACGCGCAGGGCTCCGTCGGGGCCGACGTCAAGGCGATCACCATGCAGGTCGCCGGACGTACCTTCCAAGTCACCGTGGCGGACGGCCGCTGGACCGCCTGGTGGCCCGGCTCCACGTCACACGCCGGCGTCCCCGACACGGTCACCGTCACCCTCTCCGACGGCACCACCCGCATCGTCAGCGGCAGCTCGCTCATCGCCAGGTGAGACTTCCGGGTGCGCCGGAGGCAACCGCTGAGCGCCGCCGGGCCGGGCCGGCCGAGACTCGTCCGGCGGCCACCCGGCCAGGGCCGTGGGGGCGGACTCCCCGGCGGCCCGGTAGCGGAGCACGGCGGGCGGCGGGGCCTGCCGCTGCCATTCGGATGACCGTTCCCGCCGGTCGCGCGGGGCACGGTGCGCCGACGCCCCCGTCGGCAGGGGGTGCACGACTAGCGCACGAGTAGGGCCGGTATGCAGAGGTCAACAGGGGCAAGGAGAGGCGCCGAGTCGCGGTGCGGCGCGTGCCGTGCGCCAGGTATGCGAACCGCTGCCGGTGACCAGGGGTGCAAATCGCCGCAAGGGGGCGCGCGTGGGGCACTTCTGGCGTCCTGCAAGCATGTCCGGTCACATCAGGACAGATTGCGGATGCCCCACCATGGGCGTCCTCAGGGGAAGGGACGCCCATGGCACAGGCGGTCATTGCGTTGCTCGGCTTCGGCGCGTTGTTCTTGGTGGTCGGACTGGTCGGGGGAACTGCGCCGGTGCAGTGGGTTCCGGTGATCGCCACCATGAAGCGCTGGGAGAAGTGGCTTTGCGAGGCCTTAGGGGTCGTCCTGCTCTTCAGCGGCGCCGGGGTGATCTACGTCGCGGTCTCCCCCGCGAGCAGCAGTGCCGCGCAGGCCGCAGGTTCGTCACACTCGCCCACATCTACACAGACGCCGAGCCCCACGCCGACGCCAACGGGCATGCCAACGGACACGCCGACGCCTACAGACACGCCGACGCCAACGGACACGCCGACACCTACCGACACGCTGACGGACAGCGCCGGCGCGCAGCCTGCGCAGGTCACGCTGACGAACCTCGACCCGACTGCCGTACGAGGGGGTCTCGTGCACGAGGCGGTGAAGATGCAGGGGATCGAGTACGGAACGGCCGAGGTCATGGGGTGCACCGCCGACGAGTCGGCCATCACGTGGGACGTGTCCGGCTACACGAGGATGACGCTCACCCTCGGGATCCCGAGCGACGACCCACCGAGCGAGGTGAACGCCGCCGTGAGAGTCATGTTCACCAACCACGGTGACGGCGTACCCCTGGTACCGACCGCGACCTCATCCGTCGGTCACACGGTGGCCCTCACCGTGCCGCTCAGTGGCGTGGATCAGTTGACGATCGGGTGCACCGACGTGCCGGGGCCGTCCG
This sequence comes from Kitasatospora sp. MAA4, assembly GCF_029893355.1. Taxonomy (GTDB): domain Bacteria; phylum Actinomycetota; class Actinomycetes; order Streptomycetales; family Streptomycetaceae; genus Kitasatospora. The sequence goes on along the minus strand of NZ_JARZAI010000006.1, from coordinate 332,758 downwards.
GGTCGGGGAATTCCAGCATCCGCGTCGCCCTCGCGAACGCCACCCTTCTGCAGTAGGAACTCGCCACCTGGGGCTTGCTTGTTGTCTGGATCAGGTGGGTGGGTCAGTGGCGGTCGGAGGTTCGGTCGGCGGCTTGGGCCTTGAGGGCGCGTTCGATGCCGGCGCGGGCCTCGATCATCTTGCGGCGCAGGGCTGGGGCCGGGTCGGTGGTGGTGAGCCAGGTGTCGGTGGCGTCCAGGGTGGCCTGCTCGATCTGGAGGGCGGGGTAGAGGCCGACGATGAGTTGCTGGGCGATCTCGTGGCTGCGGGTCTCCCAGATGCCCTGCACCGCGGCGAAGTACTTGGCGGTGTACGGCGCGAGGAGCTCGCGCTGGTCGGCCTGGTTGATGCCGGCGATGACCGCGTCCTGGACGTAGTTGGTGAGTTGGTCGCTCTCCACCACCGAGGCCCAGGCCTCGGCCTTGGCGGCGGCGGTCGGGCGGGCGGCGCGGCAGCTGGCGGCGTGTTTCTGGCCCTCGGCGGTGTTGTCCCGCTGCACCTCGGCGTCGATCGCCTTGTCGTCGGCGCGGCCGGTCGCGACCAGGCGGAGGAGCAGTGTCCAGCGGAGCTCGGTGTCGACGGCCAGGCCGTCCAGTTCCACCGAGCCGTCCAGCAGTGCGGCGAGCAGGTCGAGTTGTGTGTCGGAGTGTGCCGCGCCGGCCAGGGTGCGGGCCCAGGCGAGCTGGTGGTCGCTGCCGGGGGCGGCTGCGCGCAGCTGCTGTTCGGCGGTGGTGGCCCAGCGGGCCTGGCCTTCGGTGCGCCAGGTGGGGTCGGCGTAGGCGTCGAGGGCGAGCTTGACCTGGCGCTGGACGGACTGGACGACGCCGATGTCGGACTCGCGGGGCAGGCCGGCGATGGCGAGGGCGAGGTAGTCGCGGGTGGCCATCTCGCCGTCGCGGGTCATGTCCCAGGCGGCGGCCCAGACCAGTGCGCGCGGCAGCGTGTCGGTGAACGCGCCGAGGTGCTCGGTGACGACGGCCAGCGAGTGGGCGTCCAGGCGCAGCTTGGCGTAGGAGAGGTCGTCGTCGTTGAGTAGCACGACGGAGGGTCGCGGGCGGCCGGTCAGCTGCGGGACGGCGGTGCGTTCGCCGTCGACGTCCAGTTCGATGCGGTCGGTGCGGACCAGTTGGCCGTCGGTCAGCTGGTAGCTGCCGATGGCGATGCGGTGGGGGCGCAGGGCGGCCTGGCCCTTGGCGCCGGCGGGCAGCGCGGGGGCCTCCTGGACGACGGTGAAGGAGCTGACCAGGCCGTCGGCGCCGATCTCGATCTCGGGGCGCAGGATGTTGATGCCGGCGGTCTCCAGCCAGGCCTTCGACCAGGACTTGAGGTCGCGGCCGCTGGCCCTCTCCAGGGCGCCGAGCAGGTCGGGCAGGGTGGTGTTGCCCCAGGCGTGCTGCTTGAAGTAGGCCTGCAGGCCCTTGAAGAACGCGTCCTGGCCGACGTACGCCACCAGCTGCTTGAGGACCGAGGCGCCCTTGGCGTAGGTGATGCCGTCGAAGTTGACCTGGACGTCCTCCAGGTCGTTGATCTCGGCCATGATCGGGTGCGTGGACGGCAGTTGGTCCTGCCGGTACGCCCAGGTCTTCATCTGGTTGGCGAAGGTGGTCCAGGAGTTCGGCCACTTCGACTCCGGTGCATCGGCCTGGCAGGCCGCCTCGGCGAAGGTGGCGAACGACTCGTTGAGCCAGAGGTCGTTCCACCACTGCATGGTGACCAGGTTGCCGAACCACATGTGGGCGAGCTCGTGCAGGATGATGCTGGCACGCAGCTCGTAGGAGGCGTCGGTGACCTTGGAGCGGAAGACGTACTGGTCGCGCAGGGTCACCGCGCCGGCGTTCTCCATCGCGCCGGCGTTGAACTCCGGTACGAACAGCTGGTCGTACTTCTCGAACGGGTAGGCGCAGCCGAACTTCTCCTGGAAGTAGGCGAAGCCCTGCCTGGTGACCGCGAAGATCGCCTCCGGGTCCAGGAACTCCCGCAGTGAGGGCCGGCAGTAGATGCCGAGCGGGACGCTCTGGGCGCCGTCGGTGTACTCGTCGAAGACGCCGACGTACGGGCCGGCGATCAGCGCGGTGATGTAGGTGGAGATCCGGCCGGTCGGGGCGAAGTTCCAGACCTGGGTGTCGCCGTCGCCGTCGCCGTCGCCGTCGCCGTCGCCGATGGGCTGCGGGGTGGGGGAGTTGGAGACCACGACCCAGCCGCGCGGGGCGGTCACCGTGAAGGTGAAGGCGGCTTTGAGGTCGGGCTGCTCGAACGAGGCGAACACCCGGCGGGCGTCCGGGACCTCGAACTGCGTGTAGAGGTAGGTCTCGCCGTCGACCGGGTCGACGAAGCGGTGCAGGCCCTCGCCGGTGTTGGTGTACGCGCAGTCGGCGACCACCCGCAGCTCGTTCTCGGCGGCCAGGCCGGTCAGCGCGATCCGGCTGTCCACGAAGCAGGACAGCGGAAGCGACTCGCCGTTCAGCACGATCTCGTGGACGGCCGGGGCGACCAGGTCGATGAAGGTGGCGGCACCGGGCTCGGCGGCCGTGAACCGGACCACGGTGGTGGACCGGAACGTGCCGCCGTCACGGGCCGAGCTCAGGTCGAGCTCGATGTCGTACGCGTCCACGTGGAGGAGCTGGGCCCGGGTCCGGGCCTCCTCACGGGTCAAGTTGGTGCCGGGCACCGGCAGGTCTCCTTCGTCGGGTGGTGGGGGTTCAGCTGGCGGCGTGCCTCACAGGTGGCGGCCCCACCACTCCAGGATCGCGTCGAACCGGGCCAGCCGGTGGCTCGGCAGACCGGTGCGGGACATGTCGTGCCCCTCGCCGGGGAAAAGCAGCATCTCGACCGGAACCTTGCGCAGCTTCAGCTCCGTGAAGAGGCGCTGTGCCTGCTCGGTCGGGCAGTGCCGGTCCTCCTCCGACTGGATGATCATCATCGGGGTCTGCATCCGGTCCACATGGGTGAGCGGGCTCTGCTCGGCCCAACTCTCCCGGTCAGCGCCGTAGAGGGCGACCGCGAGGTCGAAACCGGCGTCGTTGGTCGCGGCGTAGCTGTCGATGGCGTACGCGCCGCGCTCGCCGATCACGGCCTTGAACCGGTCTCCGTGATGGGCGTTGAACCAGGCGGCCATGTAGCCGCCGAAGGAGCCGCCCATCACGCCGACGCGCTCGCTGTCCAGGTCGGGCGAGGTGAGGGCGTGGTCGAGGATGGCGAGCAGGTCGACGGTGGACTTGTTGGCGAGGTCGTCCATGACGTACGAACCGTGGGCCTGTCCGTAGCCGGCGCAGCCGCGCGGGTTGCCGAGGATCACGGCGTAGCCGGCGCTTGCGTAGACCTGGGCCTCGTCGAAGGCGGCCGGGCCGTTGAGGGTGTAGCCCCACTGGGTGAAGGGTCCGCCCTTGATCTGGAGCAGGACAGGGTGCGGGCCGGGTCCGGCGGGACGGACGATCCAGCCGTGCAGCGGGTAGCCGTCCGGGGCGGTGGCGGTGAACTCCTCCATCGGCAGCAGACCGCCGCGCTCGCGCAGTTCGTCGCCGTAGGGCGTCAGGACACGCTCGGTCCCGTTCTGCCAGACCAGCAGGTCGCCGCCGCTCTCGGCACTGGCGACGACGGCGGCGATCGTCACGCCGTCGGGGGTCTCGGCGACGGCGTAGCCGTTCACCTGGCGGTGGCCGACGATCACGGGCTTGGGCTCGCCGCCGTCGTAGGGCACCAGGATCAGGTTGACCTCGCCGCGCCGGTCGTCGCCGAAGTAGACGCCCTCGGTGGTGGGCCAGATGGTCTGGCTGGCGAAGCTGAGGTGACGGTCCTCGTCGGTGAAGCGAAGCGGCTCGGCGGAGCCGTCGACGGGCACGGTCCACAGGCCGTAGCAGGCGGTGGCGCAGGGGCGGTTGTGCTTGTCGAGCTCGGTGCCGACGAAGATCACGGACGAGCCGTCGGGGGCGAAGCGCGGGGTGAACGCGTACATGCCGCCGTTGGTGACGGCGCGCAGGCCGGTTCCGTCCGCGCCGACGGCCCAGATGTCGTTGCGGAAGTCGTCGCCGGCCTCCTCGTGGCGGGCGGAGATGAACACCAGCTGCCGGCTGTCCGGGCTCCAGGTGAGGTCGCCGTTGTCCGCAGGGCCGCTGGTGATCCGCACCGGCGCAGCGGAGGTGTCGAACGGGTCGATGACGAAGATCTGGCGGGGCCGGTCGACGGTGTAGCCGAGGCCGTCCGTCTGGTAGCGCAGGGTGGTGATCCGGCGGGGCTTCTCCGCGCGCGGGTCACCCGTGTAGCGGCCGGCCTCGGGGACGCGGCTGGTGTAGGCGATCCGGCTGGAGTCCGGGCTCCAGACCGGCTGGCCGGCGCCCATCGGCTCCTCGGTGACGGGGTACGCCTCGCCGCCGTCCATCGGCAGCAGGTGGATCTGCGGGCGGCCGTTGGAGCCGGCACGCAGGAACGCGAGGTGGCGTCCGTCGGGGGAGAAGGCGGGGGCGCCGTCGTGCGCGCCCTGGGTGATGCGGCGGGCCGGGCGGGTGCCGCTGGTGTCGAGCAGCAGCAGTTCGACGGAGTACGTGTCGGCGGCGATGTCGGGGCGGCTCACCTCGACGACGGCGTGGCGGCCGTCGCCGGAGAGGGTGGGCCGTCCGAGGGCGGGGAGCAGCTCGATGTCGGTGGGAAGCATGGGTGTGGACCTCACAGAAGGGAGAAGCGCGATTCGGGGTCGAGGAACAGGCCGTCGCCGCTTGTCAGGTGGAAGGCGTCGTAGAACGCCGCAACGTGGCTGAGCACGCCGTTGCAGCGGAATTCGGCGGGCGGGTGGCGGTCGGAGGCGAGGCGTTGGGCCATCCGCTCCGGGGTGGTCTTGGCGCGCCACATCGACGCCCAGTGGACGAAGAACCGCCGGGTCTGCTCGGGGTCGCTGCCGGTGTGCCGGGTGAAGGCGGTGTGCGCGACGGTCACGCCGGCGACGTCGGCCATGTTCTCGCCGACCGTGCGGGCCCCGCTGACCTTGCGTCCGCCCTGGCCCTCGGGCTCGTACCGGTCGTACTGGTCGATCAGCAGCTGGGTGCGGCGGGTGAACTCGGCGCGGTCCTCGGGCGTCCACCAGTTCCGCAGGCGGCCGCGGCCGTCGTAGCGGGAGCCTCTGGCGTCGAACGCGTGGGACATCTCGTGGCCGATGATCGCGCCGAGGACCGCGAAGTTGCGTGCCGGGTCACCGGCGGGGTCGAAGACCGGCGGCTGGAGCAGCCCGGCGGGGATGACCACCTGGTTGAGCCCGTGCCGGTAGTACGCGGTGACCTGATGCGGGTGGACCTTCCACTCGGAACGGTCGACAGGGCGGCCGAGGCGGGCGAGCTGGCCCGCGAGGTGCAGGGCCCGGCCGCGCGTGACGTTGCCCATCAGGTCGGTCGGGTCCACCCACTGCTCGTGCTGCACCGCCCTGCTGCGCGGGTGACCGATCTCGAAGACCATGCTGTCGAGCTTTTCCAGGGCTGCGGCGCGAGTGATCGGCGCCATCCACTCGGCGCGTTCGAGGCGTTCGCGGAAGCTGCTCCTGAGCGCGTCCGCCAGCTCGGTGACGGCCTCGACGGTGCCCGGGGCCAGGTGCTGGGCGAGGTAGCGGTCGGCCACGGCGTCACCGGCGAAGGTCTCCACGAAGGAGATGGCCCGCATCCAGCGGGGCCTGGGTTCGGTGAAGCCCTTCAGGGTCCGTCCGTAGAACGCGAAGTTGTCCGCGAACACCTCGCGCGGGCCGAACGGCACCATCTCGTGGACGTAGCGCCAGGAGAGCCAGAGCTTGAGTTCGTCCAGGCTGTGCGAGGACCACCAGGCGTCGAGGGCGTCGGGGAAGCCGGGCTGACGCACCCGGACGGTCGCCTGGGACGGTACGTCGCCGAGGCCGCGAAGCCACGCCGCCCAGGGGAAGCCCGGTGTGCGCGAGGCGAGTCGGGCGACCGTCGAGGCCAGCGGCTGCTCCGGGCGGGTGCCGGCCGCGGGGAGCGTGTGGAGGTGTGCCAACTCCGTTTCCAGGCGCAGGAGTTCCCTTGCGGCGGTGGCCGGGTCGGGCAGGCCCGCGTGCGTCAGCATCACCGTCATGTGCTCGGCGTACTGGGTGCGCAGTGGCCGGCCTTCGTCGCTCCGGTACGCGGCCGGCGGGAGGCCCAGGCCGGCCTGGGAGAGGACCAGGACGTACTCGTCCGCGTCGGCGGTGTCCACCGCGACCGAGAAGTCCAGTGCTCCGCCGATGCCCTGGGCCTGGAGCCGGCCCATCGCCCCGGCCAGCTCCGCGGGGTCGGCCGCCGACCGGATGGCGGCGAGGCCGGCGTCGAGAGCCGTCGTGCCCAGCCGCTCGATGCGGTCCTCGTCCATGAAGCTGGCGTGCAGGTCGGCGATCTGACGACTGGCCGGGGTGCGGTCGGCGGTGTGCTCGTCGACCGTCCGCCGGATGACCGCCTCGGCGTCGTCCTGCACCTTGTCCGCCAGCAGCGTCAGAGTGGTGGCCTCGGCCCGGTGCGCCGGCAGGACGTATGCCTGGCTCCAGCGCCCGTTGACGTACCGATAGAAGTCGTCCTGCGGCCTGATGGCGGGGTCGAGTTCCAGGTCGCCCGGCTGACCGGCAGGAGCCGGCGCCAGGTCCGAGGCCACCGTCATCAGACGGCCTCGCCCAGGCGGGCGCCCGCCGGGGCGCTGTCCGTGGCGGCGCTGTCCGCGGTCCGCAGGACGCGACTGGCGAAGGCGCCCAGGGCCACGAGGGTGAACAGGCCGGCGGCCAGGAAGCCGAAGCGCGGCGTGGCGAAGCTCATGATCGCGCCGCCGACGAGGTAGCCGATCGCCGGGCCGGTGTTGGACACCGCGCCCAGGGCGGCGAAGGCCCGGCCGCGGTGGGTGTCGGGCACCCGGACGTTGAGCAGGATGTGCGTCACCGTGGCCTGCGCGCCGTTGCCGATGCCGCCCACGAAGTAGAACGGCGCGATCCACCAGACACTGGGGGCCAGTCCGGCGCCGAGGATCGCCACGGCGATGCAGACGAACGAGCCGATCAGGAAGACCTCGTGGCTGAACCGCTTGACCTTGCGCACCAGCAGCCCGCCCGGGAGCAGGCCGAGCATCCAGGCCGACATGATCAGGCCGTAGGTCTGCTCGGAGGCGCCGAAGGTCTGGCGGACGTAGAAGACGATCAGGACGTTGATGATGCTCGCGGCCGCCATGACAGCGCCGCTGAGCACCAGGACGGCGCTCAGGAAGCGGTCCGATCGCACCTTGTAGGAGGACTCGCTCTTGGCGGCGGTCTTGGCGCCGGCGCCTGCCGCGGCGCCGCGGCCCTTGTGCAGCCGGGTCCTGATGAGCAGTCCGCCCGCCACGACCGCCGTGAAGCTGACCGCGTCGGCCCACAGCGGGACCGACACACCGAAGTGGCTGATCAGGAAACCGGCGATGCCGGGGGCCGCCACCATGCCGGCCATGGCCGTGGTCTGGGAGATCGAGGACGCCCGCGGGACGTTCTCCTTGCCCACGATCGCGCTCGGCAGCGCGCCGAACACCGGGTGGGTGAAGGCGAGTCCGGAGGACAGCAGGACGGACAGCGCGATCAGGACGGCGGGCGAGGTCCACATCGTCATCGCGACGCAGATCAGGGCCTGCAAGGAGCCCACCGTGACCATCAGGGTGCGGCTGTCGAAGCGGTCCGCGGCCTTGCCCGTCACCGGCGAGAGCAGGACGGGGGGAACGGTCGCCGCGAGCAGCAGCGCCATCACGGAGTAGGAGCTGGCGCCGTTGGCCTGCAGCTGGAGGGCGATCGCGGTCGCGGCGATGATGTCACCGGCGAAGGACAGCCCGCGCATCCCGGCCAGGAGGTAGACGTCCCGCCAGGCGACCTTCGGCACGGGCGGTGCCTGCTCGACGACGGGTGTGCTGGTGTCGACAGCCATCTCGTGGCTCACTTCCTCTTCTCGGCAAGAACTTGGGTGGTCGCACCGGTCGGTGCGCTTTCGGTGACATCACGGGCCTCGGCAGGCCCGACGACTTCGAGCACGCCGAGCCGGGCCAGTTGCCGGGCGGCGGCGAGTGAGCGAGCCTCGCCCGCTCCGGGGAGCAGCTCGGCGGCCGGCAGCGGGTGCCCCCCGGCCAGGGACCCGATGGCCGCCGCGACGGCGTCGGGCACCGCCAACCGGTGGCCGTTGACCTGGATTCCGGTCCGGCCACCGTCGCCGGCGCCGATCTGGACCGGCATCGCGCTGCGGCGCACCAGGGTGTCGGCGGCCACCGCGTCCACGGCTGCCAGCCGTGCGAACTCCCGCTTCCCGGCCGCGCCGCCGGCCCGGCCCAGGGCCGCCAGCCGCCTCGTCTCCGCTGCCGCGTCGAGGCCTGCGAGCCGCTCGGTCAGCACCCGGAGCCGGCCCGCCAGTTCAGCGGAAGCGGTCTCGTGCCGGCCGTCGCCGAGGCAGGGGAAGGCGTGGAACTCGTCGTCCTCGACGAGGGCCGCGACCGTCTCCTTCACCAGGTCGCGCCAGCGGCGCGGTTTGACGCCCACCGACAGGTGCACCGACAGCTCGCTCCTGGCGGCCGCCGCGTGCGGGGTGCCGTGCGGCACGTAGAGGACGTCGCCCGGAGTGAGCGTCACCTCCAGGACGGGATCGCCGAGCTCCTCGAGCGTGTACGAGCCCTCGTCGCCCGGTCGGACCTGCGGCGTGTCCCAGACCCGCCAGGTCTTGGTGCCGTCCACCTGCACGACGTACACGTCGATCGAGTCGCGGTGCGGTGAGAAGCCCTCGGTGCGGGCCGGCGTCGCGAAGAGCACGACCTCCGCCTCGCACGCGAGCGCCTCGGTGAACGGCTGCGCCAGGCGGCGGGCCGAGGGCAGCACGTGGTTCAGCGCGTTCCAGGTGACCGTGCCACCCGAACGGAACAGCTCGTACACCTTCTGCGGGTTCACGGCCTCCGCGAGCGCCGCCCCCCGGGCCACCGTGCGCGTGTAGGCGCTGCTGGGCACACCCTTGCCGCCCTTGGTCACCCGCAGGTACGAGGGCGGCGTCGTCTCCAGGGCCAGGATGTCGTCGAGCTGCCGGACCGAGGGCAGGCCCTCCAGGCGGCCGGCCAGAGCCCCCGTGCGCAGCAGCGGCTTCTTGTTGAAGTACTCGGCGAGGAACTCGTCTCGACTGCCGACGAAGTCCTCGAAGGAATAGGTCTCCACCTGCTCTACCTCCCGCTAGTGGATCCGGACGGTCACCGTCGTGCGGAGAGGAACCGCCGGGAGGGCGCTGCGGACCCACCGGTGTGGTCGGTGGGCCGCAGCGCCCTCGCCGGTCCCTTCTCACGGGGCCGGGCGACGATGCGTCAGCCGGCGGAGGCCAGCTCGAAGACGCCCAGCCGGGTGAGTCCCTGCGCGGCCTTCGTGGAGCGGAGCGCCTCCACACCGGGGAACACATCCGACGCCGCGATCGACGCATCCGGGCCGAGCGCGGCCAGGGTCTCGACGATCGGCGTGGGCACCGCGATCTTGTGGCCGTTGACGGTCAGCTCGGTACGGCCGTTCTCGTCCTGGCCGAAGGTCAGCGGCGCCTTGCCGCGCCGCAGCAGGTCGTCGGGGCCGAGGCCGTCCAGGTTCGCGATCGCCTCGAAGGCGCTTCCGCGGGAGCTGCCGTCCATGTGCCGGCCCAACTCGGCCAGCCGGTCGAGTTCCCCGGCCGCCTCCACGGATTCCAGCCGCGCCACGAGCGCGCGGACCTTCTCCTTGAACACCGACTCCACGGTCGCGTCGCGCAGCTCGCCGATGTACGGGTACTCGTTGAACTCTTCAGCATCGGCGACGAGTTCCTCGAAGGTCTGCTGAAGCAGGTCCTTCCACATCCGCGGCCGCATCATGATCGACAGGTGCAGCGAAGCCTTGCCCTCGGCGGCGGCCGCGTGCGGCGTGCCGTACGGCAGGTAGAGCACGTCGCCGGGCTCCAGGGAGACCTCGATCTCCGGCTCCCCGAGTCCCTCGAGGGTGTACTGCGCGGCGTCGCTCAGACGCTCGGCCGGCGGGTTCCACAGCTTCCAGTGCTTGGTGCCCTCGAGCTGGACGATGAACAGGTCGACCGGGTCGTGGTGGGGCGGGTAGCCCTTCTTGCCGGTCGGGGTGAGGAACGCGACGGAGTCCGTGCGGACGGCCATCCTGTCGCTGATGAGCCGGGTGAAGTCACGCAGCTCCGGGACGATCTGGTTCAGCGAGCACCAGGTGACGGTGGCGCCGGCGCGGAACAGCTCGTAGATCTTCTCCGGGTCGACCACGTCGGTGACGGTCTGGCCCTGGATGACCACGTTGCGGGTGTAGCCCTGCTCGGGCACACCGGTGCCCTTGAGGTTGACCTTGATGTACGGCGGTCGGACAACCTCCAGGTTGACCAACCGGTCCAGCTTGCGGAGCGAGAGTATGTCGCGCGGGTCCCCCGGCACGGCCTTCTTCCGCAGCATGGGCTTTTTGTTGAAGTACTCGGCGAAGAAGACGTTCTCGTCTCCCACCAGGTCAGTGAATGCGTAGTCCACCATGCCTGCCTCCCATTCGGATTGAGATCTACAAGGCCGGGGTGGCCCGTGAACATTCAGGGAGGGGTGGCGCCCCACGAGGCGCCACCCTTCACCTGCGAGTTACTGCACTACTCCAGGGTTAATTACTGGATGTTGGTGTAGTACGAGGTCGCGAGGAGCTCCTCGGCGGTCTCGATGAACTCGATGTCGTCGAAGTCGACGTTCTCCATGGTGCACTTCCCTTCGTATCTCCCCGGGGTCTCCCGGGGCAGTGATGAAATCTTGTCGCAGCGGCCGGATATGCGTCAACCGATCAACATTCACGGTGAACACTGTCCAACTGATCGCCGAATGCGGTCGGACACCGGAAAACAAAAAAGCGAAGGGGCGGCGTCATGACGACGCCGCCCTTCACTCGTTCAAGCTACAGGAACAATTACTGGATGTTCGTGTAGTACGAGGTCGCGAGGAGCTCCTCGGCGGTCTCGATGAACTCGATGTCGTCGAAGTCGACGTTCTCCATGGTGCACTTCCCTTCGTATCTCCCCGGGGTTCCCCGGGGCAGTGATGAAATCTTGTCGCAGCGGCCGGATATGCGTCAACCGATCAACATTCACGGTGAACACTGTTCAACTGATCGCCGAATGCGGTCGAACACCGGGAAAGCAAAAAGCCCGGATGCCGTCCATCGACGGCATCCGGGCTCACGTGTGTTCTCGCACCGGCGAGGTGCGCATGCCTCGGCCTGCTTACGCGGGCTCCTGCCCCTCGGACAGCAGCCGGCCGTAGTTCGCCAGCGAGCGGTTGTACCGCGGCAGGTGCTTGGCGAGCGCGACGAGTGCCAGCGTCAGCGCCTCGCGCTCCCGGCCCAGGTCGGCGAGTGCCAGCGCCAGGAACCCGGCGACCGCGTCGTCGAGCTGGTCGGATCCCTCCCCGAGCTCCTTCGTCAGCAGGGCGACGCTCTCCTCGGCCTGACCGAGGTTGCGGATGGAGCTGGACAGCTGGATCACCGCCCTGCGGCGGCGCACCCCCGTGAGGCCGACAGCCAGCGCCTGCCGGTAGAGCGGGGCCGCCCGGTCCGAATGGCCGGTGGAGTCGTTCGCGCAGGCCAGCTCGAACAGCGCCCGGGCATCGCCCTCGGGCAGCTCGCCGGCCAAGGCCTGGACCTTCGCGAAGAACTCCTCGCCCTCGTGGTCGTCGATCGTCGCCCACAGAGCGGCGACGCGCTCCTCCCAGGCCATTTCGAATGTGGTCACAGCGTCAGCCTCTCTAGGGTCCGTCCATTGCGAAGGGGCGGCGTCATGGCGACGCCGCCCTTCACTCGTTCAATCTACAGGAACAATTACTGGATGTTCGTGTAGTACGAGGTCGCGAGGAGCTCCTCGGCGGTCTCGATGAACTCGATGTCGTCGAAGTCGACGTTCTCCATGGTGCACTTCCCTTCGTATCTCCCCGGGGTTCCCCGAGGCAGTGATGAGATCTTGGCCCGCCGACCGGATCCCCGTCAACCGGTGTTCAACTGCACGGATATCGCGGTTGGACACGTGCGGGACGGGTCTCCTTGACGGAGGCTTCGCGGTCTGCCAAAGATCTGCTGCCGAAAGAATTCCCAGGGAGATCTTTGGGGTGTCGCTCCCGCAGGCGGGCGGCCCTGGCGCGCACGTGAATGGAGCAACAAATGAGTGACATACTCGTCCAGCCGGTGCTGCGGTCGCCCGAGATCGATGCCGGCCGCCTTCTGCACCGTATTCGGGAGCTGGCGCGCATCGGCCTGGACGACAGTACGGGCGGAATTACCCGGGAAGGCTTCAGCGCCGCCGATCGCAGGGCCCAGGCGTACCTGATGGGCCAGGCCCGCGAGGCCGGCCTGGCCCCGGCCGTGGACGCCGCAGGGAATGTCCTCATCCGCCGGAGCTCGTCCGACGGGCACAGCACCGACCGGCCGGCCATCCTCATGGGATCCCATCTGGACACGGTCGTGAACGGCGGCCGACTCGACGGCGCGTACGGCGTGCTCGCGGCACTCGAAGTGCTGCAGGCCTGTGCCGAGGCGGGCGTCGAGTCACGCTACGACCTGGTCGCGGCCGCCTTCGCCAATGAGGAGGGCGCGCTCTTCCCCCAGCCGTTCTGGGGGTCGATGGCGCTCGCCGGACGGCTGGCGGACCTGCCCCGGGAGCCGCTGGACCACCGCGGCCGGCCACTTCGCGACGCCCTGCGGGCAGCGGGCGGCGACCTGGACGCGCTGGGCAGTGCGGTCTGGCCGCACGGCTCGGTGGCGGCCTACCTGGAGCTCCACATCGAGCAGGGTCCGGTCCTGGAACGGGCGGGCCACTCGATCGGGATCGTCGAGGCCATCACCGGACGCTCGTTGCTGACGATCCAGGTGCGCGGCAGCGCGGGCCACTCGGGCACGACCCCCATGGAGGGGAGGCACGACGCGCTGGCCGCGGCGGCCCGGGTGGTGCTGGCCGCGGAGGAGATCAGCCGGGGGCAGGGCCTGTGCAGGGTCGCCACCGTCGGCCGCGTGGACCCGCACCCGAACACGCCGAACACGATCGCCGGCGCCGTCCGGATGACCGTGGACCTGCGCGACACCGACGCCGGCCGGCTGAGTGCCGCCGAGCGGGCACTGCGCACCGCGCTCCAGCGGATCGCGTCCCGGACCGGGACCGAGATCGACGTGGTGGCGGACACCCGCTCGGCGCCGGTCGCGGCCGACCGCCGACTGCGCGCGGCCATCGCGCACAGTGCCGACGAACTGCGGCTGTCCCACATGCCGTTGCCCAGTGGGGCCGGACACGACGCGCAGATCGTCGCCGATATCGCCCCCATCGCCATGATCTTCGTTCCCAGCATCGGCGGGCTCAGCCATGTGCCCGAGGAGGACACCAAGCCGGCGGACCTGGTCGGTGGCGCCCAGGTCCTGCTGCGCACCGTGCTTCGCGCCGCTGCGACCGAGCGCATCTGACCCACCCGCCCGGCTGATCCGGGCGGCACCCGCAGGACATGACCCAACCCAATCAACAAGGAGCACTCATGCGGACGACAGTTGGACCGGGCACGAGCATCGCGGTGTTCTGCGGCGCTCGACCCGGTGTTCACCCGGACCACCTCGCCCTCGCCCGGGACCTCGGCGCGGAGCTCGTCCGCCGAGGCGCCGGCCTGGTGTACGGCGCAGGCGGGGTCGGTGTGATGGGCGCGATCGCCGACAGCGTCTTCGAGGCCGGCGGCGACGTCACCGGGGTGGTCCCGGGCGTGCTGCGCGAGCGTGAGCGTTCCGAGGAGCCGCGCGGGACGATCCACGTGGTCTCCACGATGCACGAGCGCAAGTCGCTGATGTACCGCCTCGCTTCGGGGTTCGCCGTGCTGCCCGGCGGCATCGGCACGCTCGACGAACTGATGGAGGTCGCGACCTGGAACCAGCTGGGGATCATGGCCAAGCCCATCGTGGTCGTCAACCACAAGGGGTTCTTCGATCCCCTGCTCGCACTCCTCGACCACCTCGTCCGGGAGGGATTCCTGGCACTGCACGAACGCCGTCTGATCCAGGTCGCCCACACCCCCGAGGACGCCTGCGACCTGCTCGGACTGCCGGTACTGACCGCTGCTGCGGCGGCCTGAAGCGCTGAGGGTCCGGACGGCCGTGCGACGGCCGTCCGGATTCGACTGCCGGACCGGAAAACGCCGTTGGCCACCCCTGAGGAGGGGTGGCCAACGGCGTTTCGGACGCGTCAGACCCTAGCCGGGGAGCTGCTGCTCGCCCAGGGCGCGCAGACCGCGGGCGAGTGAGGAGCGCTGTGTCTCGCTGAGGCCCGCGGTCAGCTCCGCGTCCACGGTCTCGGCCGCGCCGACGCAGCAGGCGAGCAGCCGCCGTCCCTCGCCGGTCAGGCTGAGGACCTGCCGCCGCCGGTCCTCCGGATCGCGCACCCGCTCGACGGCGCCCAGCTCCTGCAGTTGGTCCGCGAGGGCGACGATCAGGCTGGGCGCCACCCCGAGTCGGCTCGCCAACTCCTGCTGCGAGGCCGCGGCCCCGGCATCGAGCGCGGCGAGCACTCCGGCGTGCTTGGGCTTGAGCCCGAGCGCCTCGACCTGCGCCGCGAAGCGGTCGGCAGCCAGGGTGCCGAGCGTGCCCAGCTGGAAGACGACGGTGGCGCGGAGCGCCTCTGCGCCCTTGTTTCCCTTGACATCACTCATGCGCAGAATGGTACCGTCCAACTATCGTTCAGAGCTCGAATGATTATGGGGGAGATGAGATGGACACTCTGCTTGCCGCCAACGCCCTGGCCGCGCTGGTGAGCGCGGGATCGAGCGTCGCCGGGGTGCTGCGCCCGGGGCTGGCTCTGCCGAAGGGGGAACCGGTCACCGTGGGGACGGACCTGTACGCACGCGCCTACGCCGCCCGGGCGGTGCCGCTGGGGTTGGCGGCGGCCCTGCTGGCGGCGACCGGAACGAAGGCCGCCGTCTGGCCCGTGCTGGCCGTCGCGGGACTGGCCCAGGTTGGGGACTCCGCGATCGGCGCCAGGCATCGGAACGCCGGCATGGCCCTCGGTGCGGGAGCCTTCGCGGTGCTTCACCTCGTGTCCGCCTGGTGGCTGGCCCGATGAGCGCGGTGGTGGACGTCCTCGCCTTCGCGTCGGAGCTCGCGGTCTACGGAGCAGCGGTGTGGTGGGCCTGGACCCTGCGTCGCCCGCGGGCGCTCCGACTGGTCACCGCGGTGGTGGCGGCGGGTCTTCTCGCCTTGGTCTGGGGGGAGTTCGCGGCCCCCACCGCCACCCGTCCGTTGCACGGCGCCTGGCGCGCCGCCTTCGAGCTCTGCTGGTTCGGCGCGGGCGCGCTGGCCGCCTTCCGCGCCTGGAAGTCGAAGCCCCGCTAGGCGGCGTCGGAGCTCAGGCGGCGCCGAGCTTCTGCAGGATGAGGTCCTTGACGCGGGCGGCGTCGGCCTGGCCGCGGGTGGTCTTCATGACCGCGCCGACCAGGGCGCCGACCGCGGCGACCTTGCCGTCGCGGATCTTGTCGGCGATCGCCGGGTTGTCCGCGATGGCCTGGTCGACGGCCGCGCCGAGCGCGGAGTCGTCCGAGACGACGGCCAGGCCGCGCGCCGCGACGACCTCGTCCGGCTCGCCCTGGCCGGCCAGCACGCCCTCGATGACCTGGCGGGCCAGCTTGTCGTTCAGCTTGCCCTCCGCCACCAGCGCACACACCCGCGCCACCTGGCCGGGGGTGATCGGCTGCTCGGACAGGTCGGTACCGCTCTCGTTGGCCCGCCGGGCCAGCTCACCCATCCACCACTTGCGGGCCTGGTCGGCGGGGGCACCGGCCGCGATGGTCTCCAGGATCGGCTGCACCGCACCGGCGTTCAGCACCGACTGCATGTCCTGGTCCGACAGGCCCCACTCGCCCTGCAACCGGGCCCGGCGCAGCCGCGGCAGCTCCGGCAGCGCGGCCCGCAGCTCCTCCACCCACGCAAGGGCCGGGGCGATCGGGACCAGGTCGGGCTCGGGGAAGTAGCGGTAGTCCTCGGCGTTGTCCTTGATCCGGCCGGCCGTGGTGGAGCCGTCCTCCTCGTGGAAGTGCCGGGTCTCCTGGACGATCGTCCCGCCGTCGTCCAGCACCGTGGCGTGCCGCATGATCTCGAACCGGGCGGCCCGCTCCACGCTGCGCAGCGAGTTGACGTTCTTGGTCTCCGAGCGGGTGCCGAACTTCTCGCGGCCGTGCGGGCGCAGCGACAGGTTGACGTCGCAGCGCATCTGGCCCTTGTCCATCCGGGCCTCGGAGACGCCCAGCGCCTTGATCAGCTCGCGCAGTTCGGCGACGTAGGCCTTGGCGACCTCGGGGGCCCGCACGCCCGCGCCCTCGATCGGCTTGGTGACGATCTCGATCAGCGGTATGCCGGCCCGGTTGTAGTCGAGCAGCGAGTGCGAGGCGCCGTGGATGCGGCCGGTGGCGCCGCCGATGTGCGAGGACTTGCCGGTGTCCTCCTCCATGTGGGCGCGCTCGATCTGCACCCGGAAGATCTCGCCGTCCTCCAGCTGCACGTCGAGGTAGCCGTTGAAGGCGATCGGCTCGTCGTACTGCGAGGTCTGGAAGTTCTTCGGCATGTCCGGGTAGAAGTAGTTCTTCCGCGCGAACCGGCACCACTGCGCGATCTCGCAGTTCAGCGCCAGGCCGATCTTGATCGCCGACTCCACGCCGATCGCGTTGACCACCGGCAGCGACCCGGGCAGGCCCAGACACGTCGGGCAGGTCTGACTGTTCGGCTCGGCCCCGAGGGTGGTCGAACAACCGCAGAACATCTTCGTCCTGGTACCCAGCTCGACATGGACCTCCAGGCCCATCACCGGGTCGTAGGAAGCCATCGCGTCGTCGTAGTTCACAGCGCTCCGATCGTCCGGAGCGGTTCGCCCCACTTGTCGTCGAGTGCGGCCTCGACGGCGCCGCCCACCCGGTACAGGCGGTCGTCCGCCATCGCGGGAGCGATGATCTGCAGGCCGACCGGGAGACCGTCCTCCGGGGCGAGCCCGCAGGGCAGCGACATGGCCGCGTTGCCCGCGAGGTTCGACGGAATCGTGCAGAGGTCGGCCAGGTACATCGCCATCGGGTCGTCCACCCGCTCGCCGATCGGGAACGCGGTGGTCGGCATGGTCGGCGAGACCAGCACGTCCACGCCCGCGAAGGCCGCGTCGAAGTCGCGCGAGATCAGCGTGCGGACCTTCTGGGCCGAGCCGTAGTAGGCGTCGTAGTACCCGGAGGAGAGCGCGTAGGTGCCCAGGATGATCCGGCGCTTGACCTCCGGGCCGAAGCCGGCTCCGCGGGTGAGCGCGGCGACCTGCTCCGAGGAGGCGAGGCCGTCGTCGCCGACCCGCAGGCCGTAGCGCATCGCGTCGAAGCGGGCCAGGTTGGAGGAGGCCTCGCTCGGCGCGATCAGGTAGTACGCCGGCAGCGCGAGAGTGAACGACGGGCAGGAGACCTCGACGACCTCGGCGCCCAACTCGCGCAGCAGCTCCACGCTCTCGTTGAACCGCTGCATGACACCGGCCTGGTAGCCCTCGCCCGCGAACTCCTTGACCACGCCGATCCGCATGCCGCGCACGTCGCGCAGCTTGGCGGCCGCGACGACGGCCGGGACAGGCGCGTCGATGGAGGTCGAGTCCAGCGGGTCGTGGCCGGCGATCGCCTCGTGCAGCAGCGCCGCGTCCAGCACGGTGCGGGCGCACGGGCCGCCCTGGTCGAGCGAGGAGGAGTAGGCGACCAGGCCGTAGCGGGAGACCGAGCCGTAGGTCGGCTTCACACCCACCGTGCCGGTCAGGGCGGCAGGTTGGCGGATCGAGCCGCCGGTGTCGGTGCCGATCGCCAGCGGCGCCTGGTACGCGGCCAGCGCCGCGGCCGAACCGCCGCCGGAACCGCCCGGAACGCGGGTGAGGTCCCAGGGGTTGCGGGTGGGGCCGTAGGCGCTGTTCTCGGTGGAGGACCCCATGGCGAACTCGTCCATGTTGGTCTTGCCGAGGATGACCACGCCCGCGTCCTTCAGACGGGACGTCAGCGTCGCGTCGTAGGGCGGGATCCATCCCTCCAGGATCTTCGATCCGCAGGTGGTCGGCACGCCCTTGGTGGTGAAGACGTCCTTGAGCGCGAGCGGCACGCCGGCCAGCGGGCCGAGCTTCTCGCCGCGCGCCCGCCTGTCGTCGACGGAACGAGCGGTCGCCAGCGCGCCTTCGGTGTCGACGTGCAGGAAGGCGTTGACCAACGTGTCGACGGCGTCGATCCGGTCCAGGTGGGCCTGGGCCACCTCGACCGCGCTGACCTGGCCGCTCGCGATGGCGGTGGCCGTGTCGGCGGCGGTGTACTTGATGAGGTCGGTCATGAGGTCGGTCATGGGTGTTAGTCCTCCCCCAGAATCTGCGGCACGCGGAAACGCTGCTCCTCGGCGGCCGGAGCACCGGACAGCGCCTGCTCCGGGGTGAGCGAGGGCCGGACCTCGTCCGCGCGCATGACGTTGGTCAGCGGCAGCGGGTGGGAGGTCGGCGGGACGTCCAGTCCGGCGACCTCGGAAACGCGGGCGACCGCGCCGATGATCACGTCGAGCTGCTCGGCGAAGTGGTCCAGCTCCTCCGCCTGCAACTCCAGACGCGACAGCCGGGCGAGGTGGGCGACCTCCTCGCGGGTGATGCCGGGCATGGAGTGCCTTTCGTCTACTGGTGAATCCGGGGGAAGGCCGACACGCGGGAGGCGACATCCGCCATCGGCTTGCGGAGGAGTCGGCGCGCGGTCCGGGGGGTGCCGATGCTCAGCGCTCCCAGCAGCCTCTCGCCGGCGGCGAGTCCGAGCACGGTCCGGGCCGCCGGGCTGGTGGCGAGACGCCCGGTCCGCCAGATGCTGCCGTAGTTGCGGGCGTGCAGCAGGAGCATCAGCGCATGGGCCATGGCGCTGGTCGCGGCCAGCTGCTCCCACTCCGGGACGTCGTGGTCCTGCTCCGGAGCGAAGACCAGAGCCGCGAGCATCGGGGCGCCCAGGATGCCGCGCTCGATCTGCGGCCGTTCCTCTGCGCCGGCCTCTTCTGCGAGGCAGTCGGCGAGGGCTTCGCGGTCGGTCCCGTGCAGGGTGATCCAGCGCCAGGGGCGGAGCGTCCCGTGGTCCGGGGCGGCGGCCGCGCCTCGCAGCAGGTAGGTGAACTCGCCTGCGCTGGGCGATGGTTCAACCAGAACCTGTTCGCTCCGCCGGGTGAGTATCGCTGTCATGACATCCATGGAGACCATCGCCTAGGTGGGGGAGAGCGGACTAGGAGATCCATCCGCGGTGCTGGGACTCTCGTGCTGCCGGGCTGTGATCGGCAAGCGCCTTGCGGTACTCGACCGCGACGCGGTCGAACTTCAGGTGCAGCTCGTCGGCGATGTCCATCGGCAGCTGCTCGGGGCGCTGGCTCTCGACCACGACCCGGTCCTGCTCGGCCAGGGTCTCCTGGAAGGAGATGTAGACCTGGTCGTCGCCCTCCAGGTCGAAGTCGCGGGACTGGTAGCAGTAACCGATCGAGGTCTGCTCGTCGACCGGCTGCGCCGCGAAGAACAGCACCCGGCTGTGCCCGGTGTCCGGGTAGTGGCTGCGCAGGTGGATCGCGTGCGGGAGTGACAGCACGTAGGTGTTGGTCATGGTGCCGGCCGCGTCCTGGAGATCGTTGACGCCTCCGGCGGACGGCACGTTCATGGTCAGGTTGTAGCGCAGTTCGTGGCCGGTGCGCTGGACCGTGTGCTCGGGCACGACCAGGTCGCTGCGCATCCCCAGCAGGCCGTCGTGCAGCCAGCCCAGGTGGCCGAAGTCGGTGAAGTTCTCGACCATGCGGGCGGCGTTGGTCCGCCAGGTGTACGGGGGGCAGGCCGCATGGCGGAAGCCCGAGTCGTCCCATTCGGGGAAGTCGGGGATGTCCGCCCGCGGTTCGCCCAGGCACACCCAGATCAGCCCGTAGCGCTCCTCGCAGCGGAACGCGGGGACCGCCGCCCCCGCGGGGATGGGACGGTCCGCCGGCAACTGCGGAATCGAGGTGCAGCGGCCGTCTCCGGTGAAGCGCCAACCGTGGTACGGGCAGGTGATCTGCCCGTTCTGGACCTCGCCGAGGGAGAGCGCCGTCCCGCGGTGCACGCAGAGGTCGCGCAGGCAGCGGGCGGTGCCGTTCTCGTCGCGCCACAGCACGAGGGCGCGGCCCAGAAGTACGGTCTGTCGCGGGGTTGTCGCGAGGTCCGAGGCGTACCCGACCGGGTGCCACCAGTCGAGCATCGGGTCGGACTGGGTGAGTTCACGGCGGGTCAGGCCGCGGAGCCGGTTCTGTGCGGGCACTTCGCGCGCGGGGACGGTCATGGGAGGCAGCGCTCTTTCGTCGGCGGGGCTAGTAGTCGATCCGGTCCGCGTAGGACGTCCAGGTCTCGAAGGGCCGGCTCGCGCGGCGGTGGGGAAGCCGGGTGACGGGCACGGACCAGGTGGAGCGCGGCCGCTCGAGCAGCTGGTAGAACTCCAGGTCGTCGAAGCCGGCGTCCGCCGCGTCGTGCCGGTCGGCCGCGAACACGACTCGCTCGACCCGGGCCCAGAGCACCGCCGTCAGGCACATGGGGCACGGCTCGCACGAGCTGACCAGCAGTGCCCCGTCCAGTCTGAAGTCCCCGATGGTGCGGCAGGCCGCACGGATCGCCATGATCTCCGCGTGCGCGGTCGGGTCGTGGGATTCGGTGACGCGATTGCCGCTCTGGCCCAGGATCTCGCCGTCGCGCAGGACCACCGCGCCGAACGGACCGCCGCCCGCGCCGACGTTCTCGACGGCCAGGTCGAGCGCCAACCCCATCCAGGCTTCCTCCTGAGCGGAGCTTGGGTTCTGGGTGACCACGGGCCATTGGGTGATGGACATCGGAAAGCCCCTTCAGATGTGGATGTACGGGAGGTTGGAGAGTGCGGCGAGGCCACGCCGCGGAGCTCAGCCGGACTCCGCCTCGACGAACTCGTCCTGCTTCAACGCGTCGGCGAGCCCCTTCCAGACGTCCGAGAACCCGCGCATCAGCTCCGACATCGGGCCCTTGCAGTGCACGGGGACGACCGAGGCGATCCGCTTCTGGTCCCGGGCGACGAGGGCGCAGGCCTCCAGCATCCGCAGGACCGTCCGCCCCGACTCGTTGAACCGCAGCGAGGGATCGCGCCGCAGTGCGTCGAACATCGACAGCAGCTCGGCGGGTGACCTCATCTCAAGAACGGCATGGCCGGCCTCGGCGTGCTGCACCTTGCGCCGTGGGAGCGGCTCGACGGAAGCCAGCACGCGCTGGCGGGACGGCACGGGGTCGTCACCGCGGAGCATGCGGTCCCGGACGTCGGCCACCGTGGCCGGCGAGATGCCGGCCTTCTTGCCGATCTGGCGCAGCGACGCCTCCGGGTTCTCCCTGATCAGCTGGCTGGCGAGGGTGCGGGCATGCGCGCAGTTGAGCGGTCTGGCCCGGCCGTCCCGGCCGATCCTGGTCGCTCCCGGCTCCTGGCCGTCGCCCAGCCGGCGGCGAACCTCCGCGACCTTTGGTGCCGACAGGCCGGCGATGGATGCCACGGCCCGGTCCGACCACTGCGGATGGGACGTGAGGATCCGCGTGACGGCCGCCACCCGGTCGTCCAGGGACAGCGGGCGTCCCTGGGCGACGTTCATGGCGACCGACAGGAGGTACGCGTCCTCCTCGTTCCCGTCGAAGAACCGGGCGTCGATGTGCTCCTGCCCGCGCAGTGCGGCGGCCCGCACCCGATGCACGCCGTCGACGACCTTCATCGTCGCGCGGTGCACGGTGATCGGGGGGAGGGCCGCTTCGGTCTCGGCGAGCGTGCGGGCGTACTCGAGATCCTCACCGGCCACGCGCGGGGTCGAGACGATGGTGAGTCCGTCGAGCCGGACGAGCTCGACCGGAAGGTCCCTCAGCCCTTTGTCCCGCAGCGCGATCAGGTAGTCCGAATTCTCACCCGCGGCATCCACCGCTCGCTGACGCGTATTCACACCGACTCCTTGTTGGCACAAGTCAGGGCATGGCCATAAGCAAATGAAATGGATAGGCTTGCCATAGAACAACAGCATGACGCGGGCAATTCTCCGGCCGACGCGTGCCCGCAACAGCGCGGAGGTCACGCCCCCCAGGTCAGGTCGCCGGGGACGACGGGCGCGGGCGCGGCCACCGCTGCCACCGGTGCGTCTGCCCGAACGGCGGTGTTCGCTCCGGCCTCCTGATGAGCCGGCGCGAGCAGCACCAGGCCCGCGGCGATAAGGGGAAGAACGAGGGTGCGACGAATGACGGACATTGCAAGTGCTCCTATAGTCAAGCGATTTTCCCAGCTCCGACACCATGAACTCTGCCCTCGAACGGGCCCTGCGGGAAGGGTTCCGCCCTGGACAAAATATGCACTGGCATATTTTGTCCAAGTTGACCTGGCGGACCCGGTCCGGTACGCCGTCGCCTACTCCCTGAGCAGCCTGTCGTAGTAGGCGGCCGGCACGGCGGCCCGGCAGCTGAGGAGCCGAAACCCCAGCAATTCCGGACTTGTCTCCAGAGCGCGCACAGACAGATCCCGGGCGGTCTGCTCCGCCTCCGCCAGGGAGGCGCTCAGCAGGAACAGGCCCAGTACCGCCCCCCCGACCGCGTCCGGATGCAGCACGACGTGCTCAAGGCGGTCCGCGGGCCGCGCACATCGCCTCGCGATGTCCTCGGCACCCTCGGGGAAAACGGCACCGCTGTCCGCGGCGAACTGAGCATGGATGAGATACACGCATCAATGGTCATTGAATATCAATCGCGGCGATAGCCTGCCAATGTGGACAATTTATGCCACGGCCGGAACAGTCCTCCCGGCGCCCGGACCGCCACGGCCACGGGGACCGGACGCGGACCGGGTGCAGGTCAGGGGCCAGGGTCCCCCGACCGGAGTGCCCGGAGGCGAATCCGTTCAACTGCCAACTGCTGTCACTTGGGCACTTCGGGAATTGGCTGTTCCCGTGTTCAGGCGCTCGTTGACTCCGATAATCGTGACTGCCTAGCCTCGGAGCCACGACGGAGCCCGCAAAGCTCCAGGAGATTTCAATGAAACTGGGAGACATCTCATGCAGAAGAGAATCGGAGTCAGCGAACTCCAGAAGGCCATTCGTGCTGCTGCCGCCCGCGTCCAGGCGGCCCCTGCCGCGGCGAGCTACCGCTACGAGATGGGCGGCTGACCGACCTGACTGAGCGACGGCCCGGCAGGAGGAGTACGTCCGGCATGGACGCACAAGAGAACGTTCTCCTGGGCGTCCGTGCCGGCTCCGGCGGGCAATCCCTTTCCACCATCGCCACCGCGGCTCGCGGGCAGGATCGAACGGAGCGGCTTCGGATGCCGGCGACGCAGCACCATCCGCGCACCTACCGGGAACTCTTCCGGACACCTGAGTTCGGCGCGCTGTTCCTGTCCGGCACGGCGTACGTGACGGCACTGACGGTCAGTGGTCTGGCCCTCGGCGTGCTGATCTACTCAGCGACCGCCTCACCGCTGCTGGCCGCCCTCAGCATGTTCGGCCCCTCCCTCGGCCACCTGCTCGGCGCGAGCGCGCTGCTGTCGGCGGCCGACCGGCTACCGCCGCGCGCGGCACTGGCCGGCCTGGCAGCGGCCTTCGGCGTGGGAACCGCGGCCCAGGCCACCCCCGGCCTTCCCGTGTGGGCCGTCCTCGCCCTCGTCCTGAGCTTGGGAACGCTGTCGTCCGTGGGCGTCGGCGTCCGCTTCGCGCTGCTCAACGAGATCCTCCCGAGGGAGAGTTACCTGCTCGGCCGCTCGGTGCTCAACATGGCGGTCGGCGTGGTGCAGATCGGCGGATTCGCCGTCGGCGGCGTCCTCGTGACCACCCTGTCCCCGCGCGGTGCCCTGCTGGCCGGCGCGGCGCTGTTCCTCGCGTCCGCGGCCGCCGCCCGTCTCGGCCTCACCAGGCGCCCCCCGCGGGCCACCGGCAGGCCGTCCGTCAGGGCGACCTGGCGGAACAACGCCCTGCTGTGGTCCTCCTCCGCCCGCCGCCACATCTACCTGGCCCTGTGGGTGCCCAGCGGGCTGATCGTCGGCTGCGAGTCGCTGTTCATCCCCTACGCTCCGCAGCACGCCGGGCTCCTGTTCGCCTCCACGGCGGTCGGCATGCTCGCCGGCGACACCGTCCTCGGCCGCTTCGTTCCCCCCGGCCGACGCGCACGGCTCGCCACTCCACTGCGTCTGCTGCTCGCCCTCCCGTACCTGGTCTTCGCCTTCCACCCGGTGCTGCCCCTCGCGGTGGCCGCCGCGCTCCTCGCCTCGGTCGGGTACGGGGCGAGCCTGGTGCTCCAGGAACGCCTGATGGCCCTGACGCCGGACGAGTTGAGCGGGCACGCCCTGGGCCTGCACACCTCCGGGATGCTCGCCGTGCAGGGTGTCGCCGCCGCCCTCGCCGGTGCGCTGGCCCAGTACACCTCACCGGCCAGGGCGATGGTCCTGCTGGCAGCGGCCTCCGGCACGGTCACGCTGGCTCTCACCCCCGGCCTGCGCTCGCTCTTCCTCGCGCCGCAGCCGTCCCCTGCGGCGCCCTGAAATCCCGCCCGGTCCGTCCCCTTCAAAGTCCCCTTCAGAGGAGGGAACCCCCCTTGGACGATCAAGAGAACGTCGCATGGTGCCCGAGTGCCAAGCCGGACCGGCCGGAGGCGGTCGTGCTGGGCATCCATGCCGACTCCGACGGCCTGACCTATCTGGACACGCCGGTGCCCGCAGCCGAGGCGGTGGCCCTGCTGCCGCCGGACGTCATCCCCACCCGAGTGCTCCGCTTCGCCGGCCACTGCTACGCCTCCTGCCACCAGCGCATCGGTGACAGCTGCGGGCTGGTCACCAAGACCGCCCTGCACGCCCCGGCCGTGGAGGACTCCAGCCTCCCGCGCTGCCACCTCCGCCCCCGCTGCAAGTGGTGGCAGCAGACCGGAGCCGACGCATGCAGGCGCTGCCCCCTCGTCGTCCACGACGTCCGGGTCGACGACGAGCTGTCGATGCGCATCGCGAACCCGAACGTGGCAGCCGACCAGGTTTAAGGGCTGTCTGACATCTCATGGAGAGACCATGACCACGCAACTCACCACCGCACCCGGCCGGATGGACGACCAGCGGGGCGAACCGCGGATCGCCGACGTCTTCGGCGAACTCGTCACGCGCTGCTGGGCCGACGGCGGTCGCCCGGGATCCGTCTTCGAGGTCCTGGAGCGGATCGACGGCGCCATCTCGGTCAACGACACGGCGCACTGGTTCGCCGACCCCAGCCAGTGGCACGGGCCCGAGCGCTGGGCCTGCGAGCAGGCCGCCGGCCGGATCCTCGACATCGGTAGCGGGCCCGGGCGGCACGCGACCGTCCTGGCCGCCGCCGGCCATGACGTGCTGTGCCTCGACTCATCCCCGGGGGCGGTCGCGGTGGCCAGGCAGCGCGGTCTGGAGGTGGTCCACGGTGAGCTCGGCGGATCCGAGGCCCTGGGCACCTTCGACACACTGCTGCTGCTGGGCAACAACCTCGGCTTCCTGCAGAGCAGGGAGGCGGCCCCCGGGGTGCTGGCCCAGCTGGCACAGCTCGCCCACCCGGGCACGCAGATCCTGGCGACCACCCGCGATCTCCAGCACACCCGGATCCCGGAACACATCGCCTACCGCGAACGGAACCGCCGCGCCGGGCGCCTTCCCGGCCAGAACCACGTGCGCATCCGCCATCTGGCCACCGCCACCCCGTGGTTCGACTACCTCTTCGCCTCGGTCGACGAGGTGGCCGAACTCGTCCGGGACAGCCCGTGGACGCTGGCCGACTCCCGTCAGGAAGGGACAGCCGTCGCAGTCCGGCTCGTCCTCGGAGGCTGACGGCATGCCCGAGCACCCCTCCCCGGTCAAGTGCCTGGTCTGGGACCTGGACAACACCCTGTGGCACGGAACTCTCCTCGAGGACGACACCGTGCAGGTGTCCGAGGACGTCCGCAGGGTCATCGAGGTCCTCGACTCCCGCGGCATCCTGCAGTCGGTCTCCAGCAGGAACGACCACGACCTCGCCTGGCAGCGCCTGCAAGAACTGGGCCTCGCCGAGTACTTCATGTTCCCCCAGATCAACTGGGGGGCGAAGTCCAACGCCGTCCGTGCCGTCGCAGGCCAGTTGAACTTCGCCCACTGCGCCATGGCGTTCATCGACGACCAACCCGCCGAACGGGCCGAGGTCAGCTACCAGCTGCCCGACGTCCGCACCTACCGCGCCGAACAGGTCCGGTCCCTGCCGGAGCTACCGGAGTTCAGCCTGGAGACGGTGACCGTCGAGTCGGCCCATCGGCGCCGGATCTACCAGGCCGGCTTCCAGCGGGAAGCCGAACAGGAGACCTTCGCCGGGCCGGACGAGGAGTTCCTGCGGACCCTGGACACGACGATGCGCATCAGCCGGGCGACCGGCGAAGAACTGAGCCGGGTCGAGGAGATCACGCTGCGCACGACCCGGATGAACGCGACGGGTGTGCACTACTGCGAGGCGCGGCTGCGCACCCTGCTGGCGGATCCCGGCCACGAGCTCCTGGTCGTCACCATGGCGGATCGATACGGCCCGCACGGCACCGTCGGTGTGCTGCTCCTGGAGACCCACCCCACCGTGTGGCATCTCAAGCTGTCGGCCACCTCCTGCCGGGTCACCTCCTTCCGCGCCGGCGAGGTGGTCCTGGAGTGGTTGAGCGACCAGGCCGCGCAGGCCGGGGTGCATCTCGTCGCCGACTTCCGGCCGACCGAGCGCAACCAGCTGATGGCCGGCGCCTACCGGTCCGTCGGATTCACCGACGACCCCTGCCACTGCGTCGGCGCTCTCGGCGCGCCCGTCGACGGCGAAGGGATCCAGCGCCTCCATGCGCACCCCGCCCGTCGGGACGCCCCGACCACCATGCGACTCACCGCACCGGACCTCACCACCCACTAGACGGTCAGGAGCCGACGATGGCCCACGTGCTCGGTCAGAACCAGTACGGCAAGGCAGAGAACCGGATCGTCCGGGTCCACCGCGACGGCATCCGTCACGAGATCAGGGACCTGAACGTCTCGGTCGCCCTCCAGGGCGACTTCGAGGACGTTCATCTCACCGGTTCGAACGCCAACTGCCTGCCCACCGACACCACCAAGAACACCGTCTACGCCTTCGCCAGGGAGTACGGCATCGAGTCGGCGGAGGCGTTCGGCATCACCCTGGCGCGGCACTTCGTCGACGCCACCGCGCCGGTGCGCAGCGCCCGGATCCGGATCGAGGAGTACACCTGGAACCGGATCTCGCAGGACACCGGCCACTCCTTCGTGCGCGACGGCGGCGAGGTCCGCACCAGCGAGATCGGCTACGACGGCGAGAGCGTCCAGGTGGTCTCCGGCCTCAGGGACCTGGTCGTGATGAACACGACCGACTCCGAGTTCTCGGGCTACCTCAAGGACGGGTACACCACCCTGCGGGAGGCCTACGACCGGATCCTGGCCACCCAGGTCACCGCCCGCTGGGCCCACGGCTACCGGGGTCGGGACGGCGAGGCCCAGCCGGACTGGAACCGCTCCTACGCGCAGGTGCGCCGCCACCTGCTGGAGGCGTTCGCGCAGACCTACTCCTACTCGCTGCAGCAGACGCTGCACGCGATGGGCACCCGGGTGCTGGACAACCGCGCCGAGGTGGACGAGGTCCGCCTGGAGCTGCCCAACAAGCACCACTTCCTGGTCGACCTCTCCCCCTTCGACCTGGAGAACGACAACGAGGTGTACTACGCCGCCGACCGGATGTACGGCCTGATCGAGGGCACCGTGCACCGCGAGGGCGTCACCCCGGTCATCCCGGTCGCCTGACCCTACCCCCCCCGAGTGTGCTGAGCCAGAGGGATCCATAGCCCACGAGCTATGGCATTCAACAGGGTGGGCCAAAAGGCTTTTCTCACATATGCTTCGTCGCTGTCAATCGTCGTAACATCTTCGATGAGAGCACTGAATGCTGAAAACCCTGGGTCTTGATCCCCTGTCGGAGCAGATCTATCGTTCGATGCTGGCCCACCCGGGGGAGGGTATAGGTGAGTTGGCACTACGTCACGGGACTGGTGCGGCAGAGGTCCGCGAGGCTCTGCACCGGCTCAGCACGCTCTCGCTCGTCCGCCCGTCGGAGAGTGACGGCACCGGGTTCCACGCGGTCGCTCCGGCGCTCGGCATGGAGCTGCTCCTCGCTCGTCAGCAGGCCAAGGTCGAGGCCTCCCGAGTGGCTGCCGCACAGCTCGTCGCCGAGTACTCGGCGCTCGGGCCGACCGGGAGGGAATCGGACTCCGAGCAGCTGGTGAGCGTCGAGGAGATCCGCGACCGGCTGGCACGGTTCGGGGAGACCGCCGAGTCGGAGGTGATGACCTTCGCGCCGGGCGGCGCCCACTCCGCTGCGGACCTGGCCGCGAGCCGCGAGCCCAACGCGGCGCTGCTCAGCCGCGGTATCCGGATGAGGACCGTCTACCTGGACAGCGTCCGCAACCACCAGCCCACCGAGGAGCACGTCAGCTGGCTGAGCGCCAGGGGCGGCGAGGTGCGGACCACCGCGAGTCTGCCCATCAGGCTGATCATCATCGATCGCAAGCAGGCCCTGCTGCCCGCCCAGGTGACGGACGCCCGCAAGGGAGCCGTACTGGTCCGCAGCGAGGGGACCATCGCCGCGCTGTGCGCCCTCTTCGAGTCCGTATGGGCGGCGGCAACCCCGTTCGGCACCAAGCCGGAGCCCGACCCCCAGGGCCTGACCCGTCAGGAGGCCGAGGTCCTGCGACTGCTGGCCAGCGGGATGACGGATGAGGCCATCTCGAAGAAGCTCGGCGTCTCTCCCCGGACGGCTCGGCGTATCGCCGCCGATCTGCTGGAGCGCCTCGACGCGCGAAGCCGCTTCGAGGCCGGGGTCCATGCCGTCCAGGACGGCTGGCTTCCTTCCACGCGATAAGTCCACATAGGTGTGGGGCGTGAATATGCTGGGCAATCAAGAGCCGTCCTAGCTCGGCTACTTGTCGCATTTGTCCTGTGGAGGAACCCTTGAGCGTGTGTGTGATAGGCGCGGGCCTGTCGGGGTTGGCAGCCGCGTACGCGCTCAGCGGGAGAGGGATCGACTTCGTCTGCCTGGAGAAGGCGCCGGATGTCGGGGGTATCTGGCGGATGCCGGGGGCGGGTGAGGCGGGTCCGGCGTACCGGGCGCTGCATCTGAACAGTGCCAAGCAGCTGACCGGGTTCGCCGACTTCCCGATGTCCTGCGAGCTGCCGCTCTACCCTCGGCACAGTGATGTCGCCGCCTATCTGCGGTCCTTCGCCGAGTGGGCCGGGCTGCTGCCGCGGATCGAGCTGCGGACCGAGGTGCTCTCCGTGCGGAAGAGGCGCGGCGGGGGGTGGACGGTCACCAGCCGGGACGCGTCAGGTGGCAAGGTGGTCCGCACGTTCGACCAGGTGATCGTCGCGTCCGGGCACCATTCGGAGCCGGCTCTGCCGAACCCCCTTCCGCCCGGCGCGAGTTCCTTCGGCGGAACGATTCTCCACTCGATGGACTACCAGGACGGCCGGGACTTCGCCGGGCAGCGCGTGGTCGTGGTGGGCCTCGGGGCGTCGGGGGTGGACATCGCCGCCGACCTGTCGCGGCACGCCGAGCGGACCGTGCTCTCGGTCCGTCGGGGGCTGCACATCGTGCCGAAGCAGATGTACGGCATGTCCGTGGACCTGATCGCCGAGGCGTCGTGGTTCACCGGTAGGTCCTTCGAGGAGCAGCAGCGCTTCGTGGAGGAGTCGCTGATGGTGGCGCGCGGCAGGCTGTCGGACTACGGGCTGCCCGAGCCCGACCACCCGATCTTCTCGTCGGCCGTGACGATCTCGGACGAGATCCTCAGCCGGATCCGGCACGGCGCGGTGCTCCCGAAGCCCGCGATCGCCTCGCTGGACGGCGACCGGGTGTCCTTCGCCGACGGAACCTCGGTCGAGGCGGACGCGATCGTCTACTGCACCGGCTTCCGGATGGCCTTCCCGTTCCTCGCCGCAGGGTGTCCGACGGGTCCGCAGGGGCCGGTCGAGCTGTACCGGCGGATCGTCGCGCCGGATCGGCCCGGGCTGCTCTTCGTCGGCCTGATCCGCCCGGTGGGCTCGATCACGCGCCTGGTGGAGGCACAGGCGCGGTGGGTGGCGCGGATCGTCGACGGGGACGTCGCGCTGCCGTCCGCGGACGTCATGCGCAAGGAGATCGACGGCTACCTGAGCGGTATCGCGGAGCGCTACGGGCTGACCGAGGGCACGTCCGTGCAGGTCGACGTCGGCCCGTATCTGCGGGAGCTGAGCGAGGCGTAGCGGACAGGCGGCAGGCCCCCGACCTGCCGCCCCTCTCAGCGAACGGCTGCGATCAGCGGCGCCGACACGGCCGGTGGCCGCACCTCGTAGGCCTCCGAGGAGATGTACACCATCACCCGCGGCGGACGGCCCTGCTGGTGGGCGAGCGCCAGGTAGGCGATGAGGCCCGCGCCGTCCTCCAGGCGCCGCGAGGTGACGGCGGCCAGGGCGTCCACGAGCTGGGCCGAGTCGATGCCGTAGCGGTCCAGCAGGACCAGCGCCCGGCCCAGGGCATCGCCGTCGTGCCGGACGTAGTCGCGCACCGGGACGTAGAGGGTGAAGCCGCCCGGCAGGCCGGTCGCCGTCTCGGTGAAGGCGTGGCAGGCCTGGACGGGCCGGCGGTCGAGCAGGGTGTCCTGGCCGTCCGCAAGCCCGGAGGCCGCGCGGAAGAACGCCTCGGTCTCGGCGGGATCGGGGCCGTCCTCCATCCGGGACAGGCTCCCCGCGGCCGCGGCCGACAGGTCGTGGTGCGCGGTGTACACCTTCACCCGGGGGACGTCCCAGTCGCCCAGGTCCAGGGCGAAGAAGAGGACGCGGTCGGACTGCGGCAGCGTCGCGAACGCCTGGTGGTGGCCGAGCCGGCGCAGCGCCTCCCGCACCGTGTCGGCAGCGCGGGCCGCTCCGGACGCTGAGGGGTTCAGGTACACCTTGACCCGGGGGGCGCCACCGGGACGCAGCTCCAGCGCCAGCCACAGGGCCAGCGGGCCCTGCGGGGACAGCGGGAAGAAGAGGTCCTGGAGCTCGTCGAGCCGGTCGGTGGAGAAGTTCCAGCGCTGCGCGAGCTCGCGGACGACCGCGAGCCCGGCGCGCCCGCTCTGCGCCAGGCCGCCGTGGCCGCCGCCCGGCTCCAGCAGCACGCGCAGGGTCGGGGCCTCGCCCGGTGCGAAGGAGAGCGAGAACTCCACCGGCGTGTGGTCGTCGGAGAGGAAGGAGCTGCTGCCGGAGCCCAGACCCAGCGGCCGCATGGCGGTCGGGCCCAGTGCCGCGGTCAGGGTCTGCGCGTAGCCGGCGGCGGCGGCTTCGCCCAGCCCCACGACCTCGCACAGCCGCAGCAGTTGGCCCGCCGTGTGGCTGCCGAGCGTCTGGGCGGTGAGCGTCCTGGCGGAGGGTCTGTGCCGGAGGCCGATCACTGGCGCCCCTGCCGCAGAGCGGAGGCCACAAGCCGATACCCGCCCGATGGGGCGGGTATCGGCGGGTGTGACGCCTCGGGGTGCTGGGTCAGATCGGCATCGCTGGAAACGGGTTCCATGACACCCTCCTGGTTCTGGATCAATGACGGGGGGACTATCGCGCTGCTCAATACCCCCGTTGTTGAACCTTCATGCACCGGTCAAACGCCCGGATCTGTCAGGCTGTCACTTCGTCAGCCAGTTGAGGAACTGACTCCAGCGCCCGCCCCGTTCGGACGTGGACGTGCGGTTCTGCTGGGTTGTCTGCTCGGCGCGAACGGACGGCTCCGGGCGGGCCTGCGGGGCGGGTCGGCGGGCGGCCTCGACCGGGGTGAACCGGGTGGGCAGCGCGGTGAGACCCCGGCTGAAAGGACCGGGACGCCAGGTCAGGCTCGCCTCGGGCACGGCGAGTTGGATGTCCGGGAGCTGGTTGAGCAGGTTCTCGATGGCGCTCACCGAGATCTGCCGGGCCGGGTCCTTGGACGGGCAGGCGTGCGGGCCGGCGCCCCACGCCAGGTGGGCCCTGCTGCCCGCCTGCCGCTCCGCGCTGAGCATCGGGCTGTTGTTGGCGGCGGCGAAGCTGACCAGCAGGAGATCGCCCGCCCGCAGCTGCTGTCCGGCGAACTCCATGTCGGCCGCCGGATAGTGCGGCGCGAGGTTCGACATCGGCGGGTTCTCCCACAGCGTGTCGTCGATGGCCTCGTCGATCAGCCCGCCGGTGTGCGCGTACGCGTCGTGGGTGAGCAGCCGGTGCAGCGTGTTCCCGATGAGGTTGCCCAGCGCCTCGGTGCCGGCGGCCAGCAGGAGGGCGAGCTGGTGGACCATCTCCTCGTCCGTCAGCTTGGCCTGGTGCTGCATCAGCCACGAGGTGACGTCGTCACCGGGCCTGGTCCGCTTGAGCGCCACCAGTTCGCCCACCGCGCCGAACAGCACCGCGGCCGCGTTCTCGGCGTTGATGCCGTCGAACATCCCGGAGATGCCGAAGAGCACCCGGTCGCCGATGTCGGCCGGGCAGCCGAAGAGCTCGTTGAACACGAAGAGCGGCAGCTGCCGGGCGTAGTTGCCGAGCAGGTCGGCCGAACCGCGGTAGCCGAACTGGGCGATGAGGAAGTCGGACACCTGCTCGGTGCTGCGGGCCAGCTTGCGCGAGTCGACCCGGGCCATGCTGTCGGTGACCGCCTGGCGCAGCCTCAGGTGGTCGGCGCCGTCGCTGAACATGGCGTTGGGCCGGTAGGCGAGCAGCGGAACGACCGGGCTGTCCGGCGCGACCTCGCCCTCGTTGAAGGCCCGCCAGCGGCGCGCGTCCTTACGGAAGGAGGCGGAGTCCTGCAGCAGTTGCAGGGCGGTCGAGTAGTCGGTGACGAGCGTGGCCTCCACCCCGGGAGCGAGTTCGACGGGCGCGGTCGGCCCGTAGCTGCGCAGGTAGGAGTAGTAGGCATGCGGGTCGGCCGCGAACTCCGGTCCGTACAGCGGGACCCGGGCGCCGCTGCCGTGGGCCGGGCATCCGGGCGGGGGCGCCACCGAGGCGGAGGATCGAGCGTCCATGTCTGCTTGTTGCTCCTAGCTGGCACGGTCCAGCAAATACCGGACCAGTGTGGTCAGTGCGGCGGCCGACGACTTCTCGTCGCGCGCGTCGCAGGTGACGACGGGGGTGTCGTCGAGAAGATCGAGTGCCTCCCGCAGCGACGCCTCGGCGCGCTGCGGATTGCCGTCGAAGTGGTTCACCGCGATCGCGTAGTCGAGGCCGTACTGCTCGATGAGGTCGATCACGGCGAAGGAGTCGGCGAGCCGCTCGGGGTCGACGAGGATCAGCGCGCCGAGGGCGCCGCGGGCCATGTCCTCCCACATCTGCACGAAGCGCAACTGGCCGGGCGTGCCGAACAGGTAGAGCACCACCCGCTCGCTGACGGTCAGCCGGCCGAAGTCCATGGCGACCGTGGTGGTGGTCTTGCCCCGGACTCCCTTGAGGTCGTCCACCGCCGCCGCCGCCCGAGTCATGGTCTCCTCGGTGGACAGCGGTTCGATCTCGGAGATCGAGCCGATGAACGTGGTCTTGCCCACCGCGAAGTGGCCGACGACGAGGATCTTCACAGCCGTCTGGGTCGCTCCGCCCTGGACGTAGTCCTGCTTGTCCAGGCTCTGTCCGTCAGCCGAACTTGGTCTGAAGACCATGGAGTACCTCCTCCAGGAGCCGCCGGTCCGCGTCGCGGGCGCGGGGCACCGGCGCACGGGTGATCAGGTGGCCGCCCTCGGTGAGTCCGGCCAGGACGATCCGCACCACGCCCAGCGGCAGTTTGGTGTGCCCCGCGATCTCGGCGACCGAGAGGTAGCCGGCGGAGCAGATGTCCAGCAGCCGCTGCTCCTCCGGTGACAGCTGCTGAGGCCGCCGGTCCTCGTCGGGCGCCGCCGTCACCAGCGTGATCAGGGACAGCTGCTGCTCGTCGGGCAGCCCTCGCCCCTTGGTGATGACGTACGCCCGGACTAAGCCGTCGGACGCGAGCTCGAACTCCTCGGGAGCTGTCACTGGAGCGCCCCGAAGTTCTCGCGCGGCGGCGCCGCCAGGACCTTGCCCAGCTGGCCGACGAGCTGCTGCATCCGGAAGGTGATGTCCTGCATGTCGATGTCCAGCGAGGCGGAGACGCCGAGGTAGGCGCCCTCACCGGCGGAGATCAGGAACACCCAGCCGCCGTCGAACTCGACCAGGGTCTGCTGCCACCGCTGGCCGGGGTCGCCGCAGAAGAACCCGAGCGACCGGCTGAGCGACTGCACTCCGCTCATCGCGGCGGCGACCCGGTCCGCGTTGTCCTTGTCGAACTCCTTCGTTCGGGCCATCAACAGACCGTCGGCGGAGATCAGGACGGCGTGCAGGGCCCCGGGAATCTCCAGGGCGCTGTCGAGCATCCATGACAGATCGTCGTTCACGAGACCTCATGCCCTTCACTGCTTGCGCCACGTGTGCTGGTGGCCTGGTCCGCGTCGTCCGGCTGCGTGGCCCGGCCGGACCGGGTGCCCCGCTGGAAGGCGCCCATGATCGCCGCGGTGTCCGAGCCCGAGCGGGCCGAGGCGGCCGGGACGGGCGTGGTGGGCGGCACGATCGCCATCGGCCGCTTGCGCCGCCGAAGGGGTAGTCCGTCGGCGGTCTCGCCGACGACCTCGGGCTCGGACCCCGCGGCTGGTGCCGCCGCCGGTGCCGGTGCCGGGGTCGGGGCTGCTGCCGGCGCCGGGGCGGCCGGCACGGGCGCGGCGGGGACCCGCTTCTCCGGCATGTTGGTGAGCAGTTCGTGCGGCAGCAGGACCACGGCGCGCACCCCTCCGTAGGGAGAGGAGGAGTCCACCGACACCTCGAAGTCGAATCGCTCGCAGAGGACGCCGATCACCGCCATGCCGAACTGCGGCGGATTGCCGAGCCCCGCGACGCCCGAGACCCGGTCGCTGCTCAGCAGCTTCTCGGCGCGGGCCCGCTCCTCGTCGTTCATGCCGACGCCGGCATCGTCCACGACGATGACGACGCCCTTGGGGACGGTCCGGATGTTGATCTCGACGACGGTGTCCGGGCTGGAGTAGCTGGTCGCGTTGTCGAGCAGCTCGGCGAGCGCCAGCGCCACCGGTTCGACGGCCCTGGCGGAGACGCCGAAGTCCACCTGGGAGAGGATCTCCACGCGCCGGAAGTGCCGGATGCGGCCCTGCGCGCTGCGCACCACGTCGTAGACCGAGGCGGTGTCGCGGTGCCGGCCCAGCCAGCCGCCGCAGAGCACCGCGATGGACTGCGCGCGTCGCCCGAACTGCGAGTTGGTGTGGTCGACTTCCAGCAGATCCTGCAGAATGGCCGACTCCCCGTACTTGCCCTGGAGTCGGGAGAGGATCAACTGCTGTTCGGCGGCAAGGCCTTGCAGGGTCCGCATAGCGGACTTCAACACAGTCTTTGTCGCCTCGTCAGCCTGTTCCTTGGCTGATTCGACGGACTGGGTATATTGGTTCTCCAGATCGGAGTAGTGGTCCCGGAGGCCGTCGATCTCCTGCCGCAACGCCAGAGCCGCCTTGCGCTGGCGGACGACGAGGGCGACCACGGCGACAAGGACGAGGGCAAGAGCCCAAAGCACTGGGTTCGCTGTGTATTTCGTCATAAGACTCTCTTCAGGCGACTGACTGCCGACCGCTATATCCCAGCCATTGCAGGGTGAACCCGCCGCTCCGCAAGCTCGGTGATCGTATCATCGGCTGAACATGTCACCTGAGCCTGTCCAGGTATGAAGATGCGTCTCTTACGCGCAGGGCAACCGGAGTTGGCGCAATCGGCGACCCGGGCCGCCGCCGCGGCCAACGCAATGTGACGCTCAGTCGACTTCCAGGTGATGGTGCGTCCGAAGTGGCGGGGGAGTCGGATGGGAGAGCCGGCGGACTTTCGAGCCTGCGACCGGCGGCTTCGCGACGGGGGATCCGTCGGTGGCCTCCGCTCCGATTGAGAGGCCTCGGGTGGGGGAAAAACTTCGTTACCCCGGTGTTTGCAGGTGATCCGAGGTGGCTTAGGGTTCGGCCCATGGAGAGTGCCGGCGGAAACGGGGGAAGCGTGAGCGGCGGCCAGAACGGCAACGGTGGCTGGGGTGCGCCGGGCTTCGGGCCGGTCGGGAGTACCCCGGACTGGGCGGCGATGGCCGAGGCGACCGAGCGTGCTGCGCGCCGCAAGCGGCTGCTGCGCGTCGGCTTCGGCGCGATCGGTGCTCTGGTGGTGGCCGGGATCGTGGTCGCCGCGCTGGTACTGGGCGGCCCGCTGGGCAAGAAGAAGCCGCAGCCCGCGCAGCCGGTGGCCGCGAACTGCATAGCGCCGACCCTCGCACCGACCACGGGCAGTAACGACCTGCGGCTCGGGGCCTCGGCCCAGGTCGGCACCGTCGACGGCCACAGCGGTCTGGCACTGACCACGCACGGCACCCCGGACGGCTACGCCGAGGTCAACTCGACCGTCGTCAACACCTGCACGAGCTTCACGGTCTCCGCCGTGGTCCGCAACAGCGCGCCGGACGAGCCGCGGGCCGCCGTCTCCCAGGGCAGCGACGGGTTCTTCTCCTTCTACCTGGGCCGCGACATCGTGGGCACCCACGACCAGTGGGTGTTCAAGGTGCAGACCGCGGCCGAGAGCGGCAAGGCCATCCAGGCGCTGTCCACGGACCCGGCCACCGTCGGGCAGTGGACGACACTGACCGGTGTGTACGACGTCAAGGCGCAGACCATCTCCCTGTACGTCGACGGCGTGCTCGCCAAGACCACCCCGGCGCCGGGGATCCTGTCCACCAACGGCCCGATCGAGGTCGGCCGTGCGCGCTTCAAGTCGCACTGGGTGGACTCGTGGAACGGTTCGATCGCCGACGTCCAGGTGTGGGACCAGCCGCTGACCGCGGACAAGATCGCCCAGGTGGCCAAGACCCGGTCGGCGGATGTGCCGGCGCGGGCGACCTGGTTCAGGTTCTGAGGCGGAGCAGAGAGCACGTGACCGGGCGCTGGGGCCGAGGCCCCGTGGGGGGCGCGGACCGGGTGGCTAGGATGGCCGCTGCATGCGGTCATCTCTGACCATCATATGAACGTGCGGCCTCAGTAACGCGCTCGCACCTGTACTAGGAGCCTTCGTGGGATCTGCCGGCAGCGCGTCTCGACGCGTGTGGAGCGCACTCAAAATACTGCTGCTGGTGTGCGTGCTCGTCGCCGCCGGCTACCTGCTCTACCCGGTCTGGCGCGCCGCCCATCCCACGCCCCCGGACCTCACCGTCCGGTACCGCACCGACCCCACGGCCGTGGTCGCGGTGGCCAAGCCGCAGCTGGAGGTCATCAACACCTCCAAGAAGACGGTCTCCCTGAGCGACGTGACGGTGCGGTACTACTTCACCGCCGACGGCGGCTCCGCGTACGGCTTCGACTGCGTCGACGCCGCGATGGGCTGCTCGAACCTCTCCGGCACCATCGTCCCGCTGGCCAACCCCACCGCCGACGCCACGGACTACCTCCAGCTCACCTTCGCGGCGGGCGCGGGCACCCTGGCGCCCGGGGCGAACAGCAAGGGGATCAACCTCCAGCTGTTCCGGCTGGACCACCAGAACCTGAACCAGGCCAGCGACCACTCGTTCAACGCCAAGGACACCACCTTCAAGCCGTCCAAGCTGGTGACCGCCTACCTGCGCGGCGCGCTCGCCTGGGGGACCGCGCTGCCCGGCGGGGCCGACTCCGGCGCCGCGGGGCAGCCCTCGGGGGCGCCCACCCCGAAGCAGTCCGTCCCGGACGGCGTGGTGTTCGACAACTTCCACTACAGCGGCCCCACCGACCCCGCGCTGATCAAGCACGGGTGGCGGATCCGGACCAGCAAGGGCGGCCCGGGCATTCCCGACACCTGGTCGGCCGCGGGTGTCAGCTTCCCGGCCGAGCCGGACGCGCTGGGCGGCCAGGTGCTCCAGCTGCAGGCCGCCACGGACGGGACGAAGGAACACACCACGCAGGCCGAGGTGCAGAGCGCGAACACCCCGTTCCTGACCGGCACCTACGCGGCCCGGATCTACTTCAGCGACGCGCCCACCACCGGCAACCCCGGCGACCACGTCAACGAGTCCTTCTACACGATCTCGCCCGACGACTCGCTCTACAGCGAGCTCGACAACGAGTACATGCCCAACGGCGGCTGGGGCTCCAAGGGCCCGGTGCTGGACACCACGACCTGGTTCAGCGCCAAGACCGGCGACCGGTCCACCCTGCGCCACAACATCAGCCTCCAGGGCTGGCACACCATCGTGATGACCGCCGTGAACGGCGTGGCCACCTACTCCCTGGACGGCAAGGACCTGTTCAGCAGTTCGGGCAAGTACTATCCGCGCGAGGCCATGGTGGTCAACTTCAACACCTGGTTCGTGGATCTTCCCTTCGCCGGACCGCGGGCCTGGGACACGAAGGTCAACTGGTTCTACTACAACGCCAAGCAGGCGATGTCCCTGGCGGACGTCCAGAAGACGGTGACGGACTTCTACGGCGACGGCACCAACTACGTGAACACCGTGCCGAAGCCCTGAGAGCCCCGCCTCCGCCCGTCCCCGCCCCACAGGAGTCCATCATCATGAGCAACGAGCCGGTTCAGAGTCCTGCCGAGCAGGACACCCCGGCCGCCGGTTCCGCCGGGGCGGTGAGCCGGCGCTCCGCGCTGCGGCTGGCCGGTGCGGGCGGGCTCCTCGCCGCGGGTGGCGCGCTGCTCACGGGCTGCGGGGACAGCGGCTCGGGCGGGACCTCCTCGACGGCGACCACGGCGGCGCCGTCCGCGACCGGCTCGGCGAAGGTCTCGGCCGCGGACCAGCCCCTGATCACGCCGGCCGGGCACACGCCCAGCACCCGCCGCGCCACCTGGTCCCAGGACTTCCAGGCCGACCACGGCTGGACGGTGGCCGGTGCGGGCACCGCGTCGTCCCAGCTGAACGACACGGCGGTCTTCCTGAGCGGATCCCAGTCGGTCCGGGTCACCACCGACGGGTCGGGCCGGCAGAGTTACGTCCGCCGGGTCGGCATGCCCAAGATGGACCTGACCAACAAGATGATCAGGTTGACCTTCCGGGTCGAGGACGTGACCCATCTGAGCAAGCTGGCCTTCTACCTGGGCACCGACTCGCTGGCGAACAACTTCCGCTGGCAGTTCCACAACCACTCCGCCAGCGCGGCCAACTACGTGCAGTCCGGCGAGTGGGTGGTCGTGCACCTCCAGTGGGCGGACGTCCAGGGCGTGGTCGGATCGCTGGGCCTCTCGCCGCTCGGGGTCCCCTCCACCACCTCCGGCTTCACCGACATGTCGTTCGCCGCGTACGACGACGCGAGCGGCCCGGTGACCTTCCACCTCCAGGCGATCGAACTGCTGCCGGACACCCGCACCACGTTCTCCCGCGGTGCCGTCTCGATCACCTTTGACGACTCCTACGCCTCGGTCTACAGCCTCGCGATGCCCGCGATGAAGACGCACGGTTTCACCGGCACGATGTACAACATCGCGCAGGCGGCGGGCACCAGCAACTACCTGACCATCGACCAGATGCGCT
The DNA here is from genome assembly GCF_029893355.1 of Kitasatospora sp. MAA4. Taxonomy (GTDB): domain Bacteria; phylum Actinomycetota; class Actinomycetes; order Streptomycetales; family Streptomycetaceae; genus Kitasatospora. The sequence continues at coordinate 293,136 of NZ_JARZAI010000006.1, read as the reverse complement.
CCCTGCAGGACTCGTCGGGCTGGGAGATGGCCGGCCACGCCTACTCGTCGTCGGCCCACAACGCCGGCTACAACCAGCTCACCTCGCAGCAGGTGGACGACGACATGGGTCAGCTGCGGGGCTGGCTGGACTCCAACAAGTTCACCAGCCAGCAGTTCGCCTATCCGCACGGCGCCTTCCAGAAGACCTCGGACGGCGTGCCGGTGGACCGGATCGCCAGCCGGCACTTCAGCACTGCCCGGTCGATCATCTACGAGACCGTCGAGTCGTTCGTGCCGGCCATGCCGTACCGGCTCAAGGCCCTGACCGGGCTCAACGACGGCCCGACCGGCACGGGCGGTGAGGGTCTGGCCCAGGTGACCGGCAAGGGCGCCAAGCTCGACCGCTGCGCCCAGAGCGGCGACTGGCTGATCCTCTGCTTCCACGAGCTGGTGGTGGGGACGCCGAACTCCAGCACGCAGATCAGCCAGGCCGGCTTCGCCACCGTGATGGAGGCGATCGCCGAGCGCGGGATGCCCGTCGTCACCGTCTCGGAAGCCATGAAGCACTACGCCTGAGAACGACGAAGGTGACCGGATCCCCGTGGGATCCGGTCACCAGGTCGATACCCCTCAGGCGTGGCTCGGCTCGGCCTCGTCCTCGCTCCACATGGCCGAGTAGTCGTCGCTCTCGCCGCCCTGCGAGGAGATCTCCACGCCGCCCTGGCGGGTGCCCCAGGTGCCCTTGTTGAGGGTGAGCAGCGCGTACATCCGCAGCGGCGTCAGCAGCGTCAGCTGGATCACGCCGTACACCGGCGCGAGCATGAACATCCCGAAGCGCTTGATGAGCCCCATGTTCCGGCGCGGGAAGTCCAGGTAGCGGACGTTGCGCAGGTAGCCCATCAGGATCATGAACATCCCGTAGTCGCCGATGTGCCGGACGAACGCGGTCGGGTTCATGATCGGGCTGACGATCAGTGAGTACATCATCGCCGTACCGAAGGTGAGCCAGAGGCCCATCTCCATGACGGTCAGCCAGAAGGCGGGCCGCGACTTGCGCTGGTTGCGCAGCGCCCAGAGGGACTCGCGGAAGAACGACTTGTTCCAGCGGACCTGCTGGCGCAGGAAGTGCGGCAGCTTCTCGGGGACGGCGGTGTAGCCCACGGCCGTCTCCTGGAACACCACCTGACCTTCCGTCAGGCAGTAGTTGGTCATCCGGCGGTCGTCGCCGAAGACCGCCGGCTTGCCCAGGAACTGCTGGTTGAGGAAGTCCGGGAGGTACTTGCGCACCAGGTCGCCGCGGTAGGCGGACAGCGCGCCGCAGCAGCACAGGACGGAGTTGAGCTGCGAGTAGGCGGCCCGCTCGAAGAGGAACGAGTTGCCGTAGCGCAGGTCCTGAAGCCGGGTGAAGATGTTGGCGTTGTGGTTGAGGGCCAGCACCATGCCGGTCGAGGCCATCACCTTGTCGTCGATGAGCGGGACGATCAGCTCGCGGACGGTGTCCCGGGTCAGCACGGTGTCGGAGTCGACGCAGAGGAAGACGTCCGACTCGGGGGCGTCCAGGAAGCCGCGGGCCAGGGCCTCGCGCTTGCCCTTGTTCTCGGGCTGCGCGCTGACCTTGAACACCACCCCGGCCGCCTCGAACTCGGGCGCGATCCGCCGGGCCATCCCGAGGCCGGCGGGGTCCGCGCTGGCGTCGTCGATGATGTGCAGCTCGTTGGGCAGGCGGCTCTGGGCCAGCAGGCTGCGCAGGCCCTGCTCGAAGGTGGCGGGGTCCTCGTTGTAGATCGGGATGACCGCGGTCACCCACATCCGGTCCAGCCGCGCGGACTCCCGCGTCGTCGCCCGCCGTGGGCGGTAGAAGAGCGCCAGGAACATCTTGATCGACAGCAGGCCGATCGAGATCAGCGAGTAGACGTGGACCGTGGAGGTGTCCATCTTGGTGGCGATGAAGAAGGCGAGCGCCGCGAACACGACGTAGGAGACCTTCAGATGCCGCTTCTTGCGGTGCCCGCGCCGGCCGCCGCGCCCGCGGGCCGCCTCGGCCGCGGGGGCCGGCCGGTTTCTGCGGGTGTCGTTGTCGGTGACCGTCACAGCTGGACCGCCCGCGGATGTCCGGCGGACTTCCCACGGGTGTCGAAGAGCAGCTCCGCGCGGTCGGCGAGCTCCGTGACGTCGATCTCGCTGTGCGGCTGCAGCAGGATGGTCAGGTCCGCGCCGGCCGCCTCCGCCAGGTAGTCGGTGATCCGCTCGATCGGGGTCCCGGCCACCTCCCAGGCGGGCACGTTGCGGTCGTAGTAGCGCAGGTCGGCGCCGCGGCGCAGCAGTTCGACGGCGACGGCGGTGGCCGGCGTCTCGCGCTGGTCGGATATGTCGGGCTTGTAGGTGACGCCGAGCAGCAGCACCCGGGACCCCTTCATCGGCTTGCTGCGGTCGTTGAGCAGGTCGACCGCGCGCTGCACCACGTGCACGGGCATCCGCTGGTTGATCTCCTGGGCCAGTTCGACGAACCGGAACGGGATACCCAGCGACTTCACCTTGTAGGAGAGGTAGTTCGGGTCGATCGGGATGCAGTGGCCGCCGACGCCCGGACCCGGGTAGAAGGGGGCGAAACCGAACGGCTTGGTCGACGCGCAGCGGATGGCGTCCCAGAGGTCGACGTCGATCTCGCGGCAGAACATCGCCATCTCGTTGACCAGGGCGATGTTGACGTGCCGGTAGGTGTTCTCCAGCAGCTTGGCCATCTCGGCCTCGCGCGGGCTCTTGGCCTCGACCACCTCGCCCACGAACTGCTCGTAGAACCGCCGGGCCGCCTTGGTGCACTCGGACGTGCAGCCGCCGACCACCTTGGGGGTGTTCTCCAGGCCGAAGTCGGGGTTGCCGGGGTCGATGCGCTCGGGCGAGAACGCCAGGTGGAAGTCGACGCCGACCCGCAGGCCGCCGGCCTCCAGGGCCGGGCGGACCACGTCGTCGGTGGTCCCCGGGTAGGTGGTCGACTCGAGGACGACCAGGGTCTCCGGGCGCAGGTGCTGCGCCACCGCGGCGACCGCGCTGTTCACGGCCGCCAGGTCGGGCGCGCCGTGCTCGGTGAGCGGCGTCGGCACGCAGATCACCACGGCCTTGGCCGAGGAGATCGCGGCGGCGTCGGTGGTGGCGCTGAAGCCCTGGCCGAGCATCTCCGCGAGCTGGCCGTCGGAGATGTCGTCGATGTGCGAACGCCCCGCGTTGAGCCCGTCGACGACCGCGGTGCTGCGGTCGAGCCCGACCACGCGCAGACCGGCGCGCGCGGCCCCCCGCGCGAGCGGCAGGCCCACGTATCCCAGGCCGACCACAACAAGATCAGTGTCCCTGCGGGAACTCATGACGGGCACAACTCCAAAAGCTTGTATCAGCGCCCGGAAAGGCGCTTTGCTACGGGCGGCACTCCACCCGAAACCGGCGCCGACGGTGCGGTGTACCTCACCCTCAGATCGAATGCCAGGCGACACGCAGGACTGCCGTGAAGATGCTCGCACGGCGGGATTGGGGTGGTCTGCGCAGAAGACGAAGGTGAAGAGTGAGGCGCATCACATTCGATCGGTGAACCCGCCGGTATGTCACGGGTCTTGGTAGTTGATGCATAAACAAGGTGGTTGGAGAGTTTCGCCCGAGTTATCCGGGTATAGGGGACGGATTTCCCTTTTGTCTCCGTCTAATCTGGCACCGCCGAGGTTTCCCAGTGTGGAGGTCAGCCGTGAGCGAGCACAGCACACCAGCGGACGAGCGCCGAATCGTCGTCACCGGCGGGACGTTCCCCGAACCGGCCCTGCGCGCGCTGCGGGAGGCCGGCTTCGAGGTGCGGACGGTCGGCGGCGACCTGGACGAGGAGGGCGTCGTACAGGCGCTCGACGGCGCCTGGGGCTATGTGCTGGGCGGCTCGGAGCGGATGACCGCCAAGGCCTGGGACCGGCTGCCGGACCTCGCGGCGGCCTGCTTCATGGGGACCGGCTACAGCTCCTTCCTGGAACTGCCGGCCGGCCCGTCGCCGATCCGCTTCAGCTACACGCCGCACGCCAACGCCGTCGCGGTCGCCGAGTTCACCGTCGCGCACCTGCTCGACCTGGTGCGCGCGGTCTCCCGGACGGCCGCCGAGGTCGCCGCCGGGCAGTGGAGCGAGCGCGCCACCCCCTCACTGGTCGGCGCCCGCCTCGGCATCGCCGGGATGGGCCACATCGGCCGCGAGGTCGCGCGGATGGTGCACGCCGCCTTCGGCACCGAGATCGTCTACTGGAACCGCTCCCGCCGCCCCGAGCTGGAGGCCCTGCCCTACCGGGCGGTCCCCTCGCTGCTCGACCTGTTCGAGACGGCCGACGTGGTCTCCGTGCACTTCGCGCACGAGCCCGGGCAGAACGACGGCGTCATCGGCGCCGACCACCTGCGCGCGCTGGGCCCGGACGGCTACCTCGCCAACCTCTCGCGCGCCAACGTGGTCGACCCGGCGGCCCTGCGCAGCGCCCTCGCCGAGGGCTGGATCGCCGGCGCCTCGATCGACGGCTACTACACCGAGCCCACGCCCTCCCCGGCCGCCGACCCCTACGGGCTGCTGCGCTTCGTGCCGGACCGCCTGCTGGTGACGCCGCACAGCGCGTACCACAGCGCCCAGGCGGTCCGCAGCATGGCGGACATGGCGGTCGGCAACCTGCTCGCGGTGGGGCGCGGCGAACCGGCGCCCCACCCGATCCCAGTCCCGTAGGACGGGTCAGTTCAGCAGCCACCGAGGGGTGGTCTGGCTGCGCTCCGGGAGGTGCGGGCCGGCCACCGGCGGCGTGAACGGCGTCGCCAGCGGGGTGCGAACGGGTGCGGGTGCCGGTGCGGGCGGTGGCAGCTGGACCACGGCCGCCGGGTGCGGCTTCCACAGGTCGACGGCCACCACGGGCGGCCCCTGGAGCGCCGCACCGGCCTGCGCCTGCACCGGCGCCTGCACCGGCGCCGGCGCCGGAGGGGCGGAAGCCGGCGGCGGCGGTGTCTGCGCGGGAGGCGGGGGCGTCGGCGGGTTGAGGATGTGGGAGAACTCGTACGGGTGCTGGCTCGTCCCGCTGCAACCGTCGGCGGACGTGCGGCCGGACCCGCAGGGCCGGTCGCGTCCCAGCGCCCAGAAGGAGAGCAGCCGGATGCCCTTGTCGGTGGCGAAGGCGGCCAGCCGAGTGGCGTCGTCGGTGCTGAAGACCTCGCCGGCGGAGTCGTTGACGCCCAGTATCGGGGTGACGCCCTGCATGGCCCACAGCTGCTCGGGCGTCTTCTCCGGCCAGATCCGGCCGAGTTGGGTGTGCAGCCCGTTCGCGGCCGAGATGGCGGTGTCGCCCATGTCGATGTCGGTGGAGGCGAAGTCCATGGTCATGATGTTGACCATGTCGACCGCCAGGCCGTGGCTGCGGGCGTTGCTCAGCAGGTCGACGGCGTCGGGGGAGAGGCCCCACGGGTTGACCGGCAGGGTGTAGTGGACGGAGAGGGTGCGCCCGGCCGCGGCGTACTCCCGCTGAAGGTCGCCGAGCGCCTGGTTGCGGCGGTCGTCGCCGGCCTCGTCGTCCAGCGTCGTGCCCTCGATGTCCAGGTCGATGCTGGTCAGGTTGAAGGTGTCCACCACGCGCCGGTAGGCGGCCTTGAGCGAGTCCACCGAGTCGCAGGCCAGGGCGAGTTCGCGTCCCTTGCCGCCGCCGAAGGAGACGATCACGTCACCGCCGGCCGCCCGCAGGTCGTTGATGGCGGCGGGCCAGTCGCTGTCGTCCAGCGGGATGGTGCCGTCGAGGGCGCCGTTGCAGCCGCCGTCGCTCACCACGAAGGCCAGCGTGAAGTACTTGAGCCCGGTCTCGGCGCGGGCCCGGGCCAGCGCCCGGGCGGAGCCCCAGGTCTCCACGTAGGGGGCGGCGAAGCGGGACGGGAAGCCGGGGCCGGGCCCGACCGCCGCGGCGAACGCCTGGTCGCCGACACCCAGCAGGGTGCAGGAGGCCAGGACCAGGGGTGCGAGGAGACCGGGGGAACGTAAGGGGCCGAGCATGGTTCGCTCCTGGAGGTCAGGGGACCGATCACTGCCGCAGTATCAGTCGGGGTCGGCCCGCAGGCGCGTTCGACTCGCTGCGGTGTGCTCCGGCTGGGCCATGCGGGGGGAGCCGGTGCGGGGTCGGGCGGGTCGGGCGTCGCGGCGGGCCGGGAGTGGCGAGACTCGGTCCGTGATGATTGATCATCAGATCGGGTTTTCGCGTCGGTTCCTGCTCGGCGCGGGCGGCGCCGCACTGCTCGCCGGCTGTGCTCCGGCCGGTGGCGCGCGGACGGCTTCCGGCTCGGCTGCCAGCCCGGCTGCCGGCTCGGCTGCCAGCCCGGCTGCCGGCTCGGCTGCTCCGGTGAGTGCGAGTGCTGCCGCGGTGAGCGCGAGCCCTGCCGCGGAAGCGCCGCCCGCGCCGGTCGACCGTCCCGAGGGTGCGCCGGACGTGCCGGAGTACCGGCTGCACGCCGGGCCGATGACGCTGGCGCTGACCTTCGACGACGGGCCGGCCCCCGCCAGCACCGCGCAGATCCTCGCGACCCTGCGCCGGTACGGCGTCACGGCGACGTTCTTCATGATCGGCGCCAACGTCGCGAAGTACCCGGACGTGGTCCGCCAGGTCGCCGACGAGGGCCACCGCCTGGGCAACCACACCTGGTCCCACCCGGACCTCGGCACGCTCTCCGCCGCCCGGATCCGCGAGGAGCTCGAACGCACCGGCGAGGCCGTCGCGCGCGCCGGGCGGACCGATCCGCCGAAGCTGTTCCGCGCGCCCTACGGCAACTTCAGCACCGCCTCGCTGGCGGTCGCCGCCGAGCTGGGCCTGCGGCCGATCTCCTGGTCGGTCGACCCCGAGGACTGGTCAAGACCCGGGACGGACGCGATCGTGGAGCGGGTGATGACCGGGGCCCGTACCGGCTCGATCGTCCTGGAGCACGACGGTTGCCTCATCGACGAGGCCGTCCCGACCCCGGGCGGCCCCGCCGACCGGACGCAGACCGTCGACGCGCTGGCCCGCTACCTGCCCCAACTGGTCGACGCCGGCTACCGCTTCGCCGCCGTCGGCCCGTGAGCACGCAGCTCGGCGAGGGCCTGCCAGACCTTGTCGCGCAGGAACGGGGCCTCGGTGAAGCGGACGCCGGTGGCGTCGCGCAGGGCGTTGGCGAACGCGGGCGGGACGGGGTTGAAGGGGCTCTCGCTCATCGACTTGGCGCCCAGCGGGCCGATCGAGTCGGAGGTCTCGGTGAAGTGGACCTCGGTGCGCGGCACGTCGGCGTAGGCGGGTAGGCGGTAGCGGCGGAAGGCGGCGGTGGTGATCTCGCCGCTCTCGTCCATCAGGACCTGCTCGAAGAGGGTCGCGCCCAGTGCCTGGGCGACGCCGCCCTCGACCTGGCCGCGGCACTGCATCGGGTTCATCACCTTGCCGGCGTCGGCGCCGTGCACGCTGCGCAGGATCCTGATCTCGCCCGTGTCCGGGTCGACCGCGATCCGGAACCACTGCGAGTTGAAGGCCACCGAGCGGGGGGAGCCGCCCCAGTGGCCGTCGGCCGTGAGCTCGACGCCCTTGCCGCGCGCGGCCTCGAAGATCTCCTTGAGCGAGAGGAGGCGCCCGTCGCACTCCACCGAGTCCGCGGTCAGCCGCAGCAGGCTGCGCGGGGTGCGGGCGTACTCGGCGGTGAAGGAGAGCAGCAGCTCGGCGAGCGCGTTGGCGGCCTTCATCACGGCCTTGCCCGCCACCACCGTGCCCGCCGATCCGAACGCACCGGTGTCGTGCTTGACCACGTCGGTGTCGGACTGGCGGATGGCGATCCGGTCCACCGTGGTGCCCAGCGCGCCGGCGGTGATCTGCTGGTGGACGGTGGTGGTGCCGTTGCCGAACTCCGCGGTGCCGACCGCGATGTCGTACGTGCCGTCCTCCAGCAGCTTCACGGTGGCGTCGGCGAAGTGGCCGCCGGGCGGGCCGGTAGCGATCGCGGACATCGCGAAGCCCTGTCCCACCAGCCAGCCGGGCGGGGCCAACTCCGCGCTGCGGTCGTCGGCGAGGGCGTTGCGGACCACCTGGAGGCACTGGTCGAGGCCGTAGCTGGCGATGTGCAGGTCCTCCTCCTCGCCGCAGGGGCCCTCCATGTGGTCGCCGGGGCCGATCACGTTCCTCTCGCGCAGGACGAGCGGGTCGATGTCCAGGCGCCGGGCCAGCTCGTCCATCGCCGACTCCAGGGCGAAGGTGACCTGGCCGAGCCCGTAGCCGCGGAACGCGCCGGCGGGCACGCCGTTGGTGTAGACCGAGTACGCGTTCACCTTCTTGTTCGGCGCCTTGTACACGCCCATCGACTCGCCGACGCTGTGGAACATCACGGCCGGGCCGTGGTTGCCGTACGCGCCGGTGTTGGCGACCACCCGGAACTGCAGGGCGGTCAGGAGGCCGTCGCTCCGGGCGCCGACCTTCACCGTGACCTTGAACGGGTGCCGGGTGGTGGCGCCGTAGAACTGCTCGGCGCGGGTGAACTCCAGCTTGACCGGCCGGTGCAGCTTCAGTGCGGCCAGCACCGCGATGTCCTCGGTGAGCATCTCCTGCTTGCCGCCGAACCCGCCGCCGACCCGGCCCGCGATCACCCGGACCTTCTCCATCGGCAGGTCGTACAGGTCGCACAGGGCGCGCCGGGTCAGGAACGGCACCTGGGTGCTGGAGCGCACCACGAGCCGCTCCTCGGCGCCGTCCTCGCCTTCCTCGCCTTCCTCGAAATAGGCGACGCAGCCGTGCGTCTCCAGGCTGGCGTGCTGGACCCGCTGGGTCTGGAAGGTCTCCTCGTAGACGACGTCGGCCTCGGCGAAGCCCTGCTCCACGTCGCCCATCTCGCCGTGCACCTCGCCGCAGACGTTGTCCTCGGCGCGGAAGATGCGCGACTCCGGTCCCTTCGGGTGGATCACCGGTGCGCCGGGCAGCATGGCCAGCTCCGGGTCGATGACGTACGGGAGCACCTCGTACTCCACCTCGATCTGCCGGCAGCCCTCCTCGGCGGCCGCCTCGGAGTCGGCGACCACGGCCGCCACGCGCTGGCCGACGAAGCGGACCACGTCGTCCAGCACCCGGGTGTCGTCCGGGTCCTCGGTGGGGTGCTCGTGCCGGGCCGAGGAGTACAGCCTGTCGGGGGCGTCGTGGTGGGTGAACACCGCGTGGACGCCGGGCACCCGCAGCGCGCGCGAGGTGTCGATGGAGACGATCCGGGCGTGCGGGTGCGGGGAGCGCAGCAGCTTCATGTGCAGCAGCCCGTCGACCGCGATGTCGAAGGTGTAGCGGGCGGTGCCGGTGACCACCTGCGGTCCGGCCGGTGCGCCCAGGCTGCGGCCGACCGCCTGCCCGGCGCACGGGTGCTCGGCGTGCCTGACCCCGCGGACCGCGTCCTCGATTGCCCGGTAGCCGGTGCAGCGGCACAGGTTGCCCTTCAACGACCTGGGCAGGTCGGTGAGTTGCTCCTCGTTCAGAGCGGAGGTGGTCATCAGGAAGCCGGCCGTGCAGAAGCCGCACTGGAAGCCCTGCGCATCCAGGAACTGCTGCTGCATCGGGTGCAGTTCGCCGTCCTTCGCGAGCCCCTCGACGGTGGTCACCGAGCGGCCCTCGGCCCGGACGGCCGGGTAGAGGCAGCTGTGCACCGGCTCGCCGTCGACCTGGACGGTGCACGCGCCGCAGTCGCCGGCGTCGCAGCCCTTCTTCACCCCGAACCAGCCCTGGTCGCGCAGGTAGGTGCGCAGGCACTGCCCGGGGCGGGGCTCGGCGTCGAAGTCCTGGTTGTTGACGCGGATCGAGTAGCTCATCGTCCGGCCTCCTCAAACAGCTCGCGGCGGACCTCTTCGGCGAAGCGGAACGTCATGTGGCGCCGCCAGGCGGGCAGTCCGTGGATGTCGTCGTAGTACTCGTGCGGCTCGATCCCGTACTCGACCGCCTCGCGCACCGCCTCGGCGTTGGGCGGCACCGGGAAGTGCAGGCGGATCGGCCGCACGGTCGAGGCGGTGACGGTGATGGTGAGCGTGCCGTCGACGGGGTCGAGCGTGCCGATCACCAGCGCACCGGATCGGCCCAGCCCGTACAGCGAGGCCTGCCGGAACGCTGTACGACTGACCAGTGCGCGGGCCGGCAGGGTGATCGAACGGAGCAGGTCGCCGGGTTCGAGCGCCTTGACGCCCGCGCCGACGACGAAGTCCGCGACCGGGAGCCGGCGCAGCGCGCCCGTCTGGGACCGCAGCAGGCAGACGCCGTCCAGGGCGGCGGTCAGCGAGATCATCGGCCCGGCGGGAAGCCCGTTGCACAGGTTGCCGCCGACGGTGGCCATGTTCCAGATCTTCCAGGACGCCAGGAAGGCCCGGCAGCACTGCTCGAAGAGCGGCGCCGCCGTCCAGTGCGCGGGCCTGGGGAAGCGCGAGAGCTGGGCGATGGTGCAGGTCGCGGCGATCTCCAGGTCCCCTTCGGGGGTCACCTGCAGCGGTTCCCAGCCGGTGCGGCTCAGGTCGACCAGGCGGCGGATGTGCGGCTGCGGCTCGGAGAAGAGGTACGTGCCGCCGCCCAGCCAGGCGTCACCCGGCTGCCACACCTCGCGACGGCGGGCGTCGCGCACCTCCAGCACCGTGTTCAGATCCACGTTGTCCCACCGTCCTCTCCGCGTCGCTTGAAGGCGTCGACAGCTCGATACGGCGATTGAAGCAACGCGGTGGCGGCCGGGACGAGTGGTGCCGGACACCGGCGATACGTCGCTGACCTGGAGGATCGACCAGTTCGGGGGGCCTGAGGTCACACCTAGATCACTTTCACCCAACCCCGCCGGATACGCTGACGCGTCACATTCCACGGACGGGGAGAAGAACGCGGATGGCCACGCCCTGGGCGGAGCTGCTGGGCGAGGTCGCCCGGACCGGGCGGCGGCTGCGCCGTGAGGAGCTCGACGGCTTGCGCAGCCGCGGCGAGCAGGCGGCCGGCGAGGGCGTCTCGCTGCCGGAGCTGATAGACGAGCACCTGGCCGCCGCCTCCGGGGCCTGGGAGGGCCGTCCGGTGCAGGCGGGTTCGCTGCTGGCGTTGCGCACCGCCGTCGCCGCGCTCGGCGAGGGGCACAGCCGGGCCAGCCACCACCGGATGCACCAGGAGGACTCGGGCCGCCGCGAGTTCCTCGCCGACCTGCTGAGCAACCGCAGCGACCTCGGCCGACTCGCCGAGCACGCCGCGCGGTTCGGGCTCAACCTGGCCTGCCGGCACGTCGTGGCAGTCGCCGAGGGTGACGGCTACGACGTGGAGGACCCGGTGGTGCGCCGGGTGGAGCAGCAGCTGATGGGCCGGTTCGGCGACCTCGACGTGCTGCTCGCGGTCAAGCACGGCCGACTGGTCTGCATCGCGCCCAGCCTGCCCGGCATCGCGGGCGAGGTCGGGCCGGACGGCGGCGCGGTGATCGCCCGGTTCGCCGCGCTCACCGCCGACCGGCGGGTGGCGGTCGGCCGGGCGCACAGCGGTCCCGGCGGGGTGGTGCGCAGTTACGAGGAGGCGACCGCCGCGCTGGAGCAGGCCGCCCGGCTCAACCTGCCCGGTCCGCTGCTGCGCGCCGCGGACCTGCTGGTGCTGCCGGTGCTGCTGCGCGACCGGGCCGCGATGGCCGACCTGGTGCACAGCGTGCTCGGCCCGCTGGAGACGGCCCGCGGCGGCGCCCGCCCGCTGCTCGACACGCTGGCCGCCTACGCCGAGACCCGCTACGTCGCGGCGGAGGCCGCCCGCCGGCTGGGCCTGAGCGTCCGGGCGCTCTCCTACCGCCTGGAGCGGATCACCCAGCTGACCGGCTTCGACCCGGACGAGGCCCTGCAGCGCTTCACCCTGGAGACGGCCGCCCTCGGCGCCCGCCTGCTGGACTGGCCGAACCAGCCCCTCTAGCCATAGGCCGCCTTCAACGTGGCCCAGCGGGCGCGCTGCTCCTCGGTGGCCCGGCCGCGCAGCTCGGCGAGCTTGAGCAGGTTGGCCTCGGCCGCGCCGCCCAGGGTCTGCGCCTCGGCGAGGTAGTGGTCGTCGATCACCGCGTCCAGCTCGGCCGGGTCCATCATCGGCAGCACCCGCTGGGCGATCCTCGCCATGTTCCGGTAGGAGCCCTGGAGCAGGAACGGCGGCTCGGTGCGGTCCGCCTCGGCCTGCGCGGCCGAGGCGATGTAGGCGCGGTTGACGGCGAGTACGGTCCGCTGGACGTGCAGCAGCCTGCCGAGCACGGCGAGGATCCGCTCCAGGTCGTCGTAGGAGCGTTCCAGCCGGTCGGCCTGGGCGGCAGGGTCGCCGGCGGCCAGCGCGACCAGCAGGCGAAGTTCGGCGCCGTCCAGGCCGGCCAGCGGGGCGAGCACCGGGTTGGCGGTGAGCGCGTTCTCCAGGAAGCTCAGCGCGAAGAGGTCGTCCCGGCCGGTCAGCACCTCGCCGAGGTTCCACACGTCGGCCCGGTTGGCGAGCATGTCGGGGATCTTGAACTGCGCGCCGGACTCGGTGTACGGGTTGCCGGCCAGGCAGACCGCGAAGCGCCGCCCGCGCAGGTCGAAGCTGCGCGCCTGCCCGTCGCTGACCGCCTCGATCCGGCGCTGCGCGTCGCACAGCGGGATGAACTTCTGCAGCAGCTCGGGCGAGGTGTGCTGGATGTCGTCCAGGTACAGCAGCACGTTGCTGCCGGCCTCCAGGGCGAAGACGATCTTCTCCACCTCGCGCCGGGCGGCCGCGTCGGGCGCCCGGTCCGGGTCGAGCGAGGTGGTGGCGCGGCCGAGCGCCGGGCCGTCGACCCGGACCATCACCAGACCGAGCCGGTCGGCGACGTACTCCATCAGCGTCGTCTTGCCGTAGCCGGGCGGGGAGACCAGCAGCAGCAGTCCGCTGCGGTCGGCGCCGGGGAGGTCGGCGGAGCCGAGCTGCTTGGCCAGGTTGTCCCCGATCAGCGGCAGGTAGACCTGGTCGATCAGCTGGTTGCGGACGAAACCGGCCAGCGGGCGCGGGCGGTAGTCGTCCAGCCGCAGCCTGGTCCGCTCGGCGCCGAGCAGTTCGGTCCGCTGCCGCTGGTAGGCGCGGTAGGCGGGGACCCGCTCGGTGCGGAACCGCTCGGCGCGGGCGGGCAGTTCGTCGATCCGTACGGTCAGCCGCCGCTCGGCGATCAGCGGGTGCGCGCCGAGCAGGCCCTCCACGGTGGCGGCCAGCGGCGCCGCGCAGTCGTAGCGCGGCAGTTCGTCCGCGCAGAGCAGCGCGACGGCCTCGGCGACCTCGGGGGCGTCGGCCGCCTCGGCGCCCGCGGTGGCGGCGAAGGCGCTGAGCCAGGCGGTGGCGAGCTGGTGGCGGGCGGCCAGGTCGGAGCCCAACGCCAGTAGGTCATCGGTCAGTTGGGGAGTGCCCACGGTGTGCTGGAACTTCTCTAGCAGGGTCCGGGCCCCGGCGCCGGCGACGAATCCCCGCTCGGGGGAGCCGAGTTCCTCCAGCAGGTAGCCGCCGGCCTGCTCGCCGCCGTCAGGCAGGCCGAGCGCTGCCGTGAACTCCGCGATCCGGGAGCCCAGTTCGGCGGCGAGTTCGCCGATCGCCGGGGTGCTGCCGAAAGCGGCCCGGGCCCGCAGCAGCGAACTCGCCCGGCGCTGCCAGGCGGTGCGGGCCGGCTCGTCCACGGCGTGCGCCCAGAACAGCTGCGCCGCCGTGCGGGCCGCGCTGGGGAAGCGCAGCAGGCCGGCGCCGGTACGCAGTTCCAGCAGCGCCCGCAGGATGGCGGCGGCGTCCTGGTCGTGCACGCCGCGCTCGTACCCCTCGTCGTAGGCGCTCTCGGCCGCCCGGCGCACCAGCGGGAGCAGCGGGCCCTCGGCCAGCAGCTCGACGGAGAGGCGCTCTCCGCTGCTCCCGCCGCCGCGCTCGGCTGTCGCCAGCAGGGCGGCGGCCAGGTACTCCGCGCGGTAGAGCGCGGGGGACTCGCTGACCAGCGGCTGGGTCCAGAACGGCCTGGTCCGCGCGAACTCCGCGCTGCGCACCGGCCGCCGGTAGCCGGTGCCGGTGACGGCGAAGGCCAGGCCCTCGCCGTCCGGCACCAGGGTCAGTTCCACCGGCTCGCGCCGCACCGCGAACCGGTGGCGCCCCAGCCGCACGGTCGCGCCGCCGTCCGCGGACAGCTCGGCCCGGTCGCGCAGCGCCCGGACGGCGGCCTGGGCGGCCGCCGCGAGACCGTCCTCGGCCTCCTGGGCCCGGACCGGGTCGCCGAGTTCGCGCAGCTCGGCGGCGCCCGAGCGGACCCGCAGGGCCATCGGGTCGGCGGCCAGGCAGGAGTTGACCTCCTGCGCCGTGTTCAGCGCGGCGAGCCGGCGGCGGAGCGCCTCCAGCGCCCGGGCGCCGGACTCGGCGATCCGCTCGGCGCGGGCGGCGGCGGCGTCCAGCAGGGCCTGGCGCCGGGTGGCGAAGGCGCGGTGCAGCTCCTCGCGCTGCGCGGCGAGCCGCTGCGCCAGCTCTTCGGAGTCCGCGAACCGGCCGTCGAGGCCGTCCAACCGCAGTAGCAGACGGGCCAGTTGATCGTCGCATTCGGCGGGGGAGCCGGCACTCTCCAGGGCGCTGGTGACGGCCTGCGCGAGCAGCGCCGACTGGGCCGCGAAGGCGGCCCGGTGCTCCTCGGCCAGCAGCGCGCCGCGCCGGGCGTCCAGCACGGCGCGGGCGCGGTTGACCGCGGCCAGCACCTCGCCGACGGCCAGCAGGACGGCGGTACCGACCGTGGCGTCCTCGCTCGGCAGGCCGGTGACCACCTCGGTGACGGTCCCCAACGCTGCTGCCTGAGCGGTGAGTTGCTCGGACAGCGGAGCGGCCTCAGCGGCCGTGCCGATCGCTTCGGCCTGCTCGGCCGCGGCCAGTGCGGCGGCCAGCGGCCCGGCGAAGGCGTCGGGGCGGGCGAGGAAGACGACCGCGCGCTCCGCGGTCGCCTCGATCTCCGCGCCGAGCCGGCCGGCGATCGCCTCCAGGCGCTCCCGGTCGAGTTCGGGAAGCTCCCGCAGGGTGAGCAACTCGCCCTGTGATGTGCGCAGTTCGGTGAGCCGGTCGACCCAGCCGGCGGCGTCGGCCGGCGGCTCGCCCTGGGCCCGGCGGATCAGCGAGGCCGCGGCGGCCTCGGCCCGGCCGAGCGCGGCGGCGGTGCGCTCGATCAGCTCGGTGCGGCGCCGGTGCTCCGCGCCCAGCTGCTCGGTGGCCGCCCTGATCTCCTCCAGCGGCGCCCGCAGGTCGAACAACTCCGGTTCGGACAGCCAGTGGTGGCGGTCGGCGGCCTTGGCGCAGGCGTCCAGCAGAACAGCCGTGTCCGGTTCGGCCGTCGCGGTGCGTACCACCTCCAGGCAGGCGGCCAGGCCCCGGACCAGCTCGGCGTTGCCGATCCGCTCCAGCGGGCCGTCCCCCATCGGCTGCGCGGCGGCGTGCTCGGTCGAGGCGAACGGCGTGCGCCAGACCTGCGCGTCGTGCGCCCGGGTCGGCCCCTGGGCGGGGCGCAGCAGCAGCAGCGTCCCGTCGGCCAGCAGCGCGTGCGCTGTGCCGGTCAGCGGCCCCGCGGCCTCCCGGCGCACGGTGTTCCAGGGCAGCAGCAGCGTGCGGCTCTCGGTGGGGTGTCGGAAGACGTAGAGCAGGTCCTCGCCGTTCGGTGAGGGCACCGCGGCCTCGAAGCGCAGGCCCTCGGTGTCGGTCCGGAAGGTCCGCCCGGTGCCGTCGGCCAGCTCGTAGCCGCCGGGGAAGACCAGGCCCTGGTCGGCCGGCAGCAGCCGGCAGCCCTGGCCGAGCGCGTCCCGGCGGCGGACCTCGCCGGTGCGGGTGTTGACCAGCAGGAAGCGTTCGGCCGGCTCGTTGTACGGGCGCACCCGCAGCAGCACCAGCGGTCCGGCGATCGCGTACGACAGCTCGGCGTCGGCCAGGCTCTGCAACGGCTCGTCCACCGGCTCGCGGTGGCGGACGTGCTCCTCGGTGCCGGTGTCGGCGTTCAGCGAGACGGTCAGGCTGCCGCCGGTGGTCCCGACGAAGACGGTGTCCGCCACCGAGATCCGCGGGAACCGGCCCGGCAGCTGCTGCTCGCGCGCGGTCCGGGTCCAGACCACGTCGTAGTCGGGGACCTGCGGCAGGTCCCGCTCGCCCCGGTTGTCGAGGTACTCGGCGCCCTCGCGGCCCAGTTGCCAGCGCAGCACCCGGACGTCCTCGGCCCGCTCGCCGGTCCGGAAGACCGCGAGCAGCCGTCCGGCGGGGGTGCGGTGCAGCCGCAGCAGCCGGGCGTCGCGGTAGTAGCGCAGGAGTTCGGCCAGGTCGAGGCGGAACCGGGCGTCGTCCAGCAGTCCGGGGACGGTGTGTCCGCTCTCCCCGCCCGCCGCCGCGTGCGGGGAGAGCATCGCCTCCGCCGCGTCCGTACCGAGCAGCACCGTCTGCGGGCCGACCGGGACCAGATCGCGCGGGAGGCAGTTCTCGGGGGTGCGCAGCCGCAGCGAGCCGGTCAGCTCCAGCGCCGGCGCCCCGAACACCTCCTGCCGACGGGCGTTCAGCGCCTCGGCCCGCCGCCCCAACTCGGCTGCCCGGTCGGCCAGTCGTGCCCGCAGCAGCTGGTAGCCGTCCGCTTCCGCGCCCATCGTCGTTCTCTCCTGCTGCTCTCGGTGTTACTTCTTACCGTTCAGGCTCTTGGTCGGCAGAGGTGCGGGTGCGGCGGCCATCGCCTCCTTGACCTGCTCGACGACCTCCGGCCCGGCGGTGTTCAGCAGCGACTGCAGCAGCGCCGTGCCGCTCAGGCCGGGCATCCCGCCGCCCAGCGCGCTGAGCACCCGGGTCAGATCGTCCGGGAAGCTCTGCGAGCCGTCCAGCCAGTCGGCGCCCAACTGCCGCACGGTAGCCGAGTTCTGGACGAACCCGTCGACCCCCTTGCCGAAGGACACCGCGCCCACCAGCTTCTCCAGGAAGACGCTGTCGCCGCCGACGATGTCGATGTCCGCGCCCTCCAGGCCGGTCGCCAGCACGGTGGCCTGTGCCTCGGCGATCCGCCGCTGCACGTCCAGCGCGGCCAGCCGGACCTCCTTGTCGGCCTGCAACCGCAGCCGGTACTCCTCGTGTTGGCGCGTCGCGTCGTCCAGCGCCGCCATCGACGCGGCCTTCTCCCTGAGCCCGGCCGCCTCGCCGAGCAGCTTCTCGCGGATCCCGGTGGCCTCCGCCAGCGCCTTGCGCTCGTTGACGGCCGCCTCCGCGAGCCCGACCTTCTCGATCGAGGCCGCCTTCTGCAGCAGGCCCTCGGCCTCGCCCTCCAGCTTGGCCCGGATGCCGGCCGCCTCCGCGAACGCCTGCCGCTCCATGACGGCAGCCTGCGCCATCCCGACCTTCTCGCTGGCCGCCGCGTCCTGCTCCTTGACCTGCGCCGCCGCCAGGCCCTCGGCCGCGGCCTGCGCCTGCTCGCCCTGGGCCATCCGGATCGCCGCCGTCGCCTCCAACTCGGCCGTCTGCTGCCGGGCTTCGGCCAGCACCAGCTGCTCCTTGGCACGGTGGTGGGCGGCCTGCTCGGCGGCCTCGGCCGCCTTGATGTCCTTGACCAGCCGCTCCTGGGCCTCCGCCTCGGCGGTGATGACCAGCGCCTGCCGGGTCCGCTCGGCCTCCTGGACGACCCGGACCCGCTTGATCTCCTCCTCCTGCTCGGCCACCGTGCGGTCCACCGCGATCCGGTCCCGGACCACCTCGGCGACCGCCCGCTTCTCGCCCTCGACCTCCTTCTCCTTGGAGATCCGGGAGAGTTCGGTCTCCCGCTCGCGGTTGATGACCTCCAGCAGGCGGTCCTTCTCGATCCGCTCGGTCTCGATCGCGATCACCCGCTCGCGGTTCTTCTCGGCCACCGCGATCTCCCGGGCCTGGTTCTCCCGCTGGACGCCGAGCAGCTCGTCGGTGCGCAGCAGCGCGGAGTGCGCCTTCAGCCGCTCCTCCTCCTGCACCTTGGAGGTCTCGGCCTCCTCCTTGGCCCGCAGCGTCTCGATCTCCCGGTGCTGGCGGATCTCCGCGTCGGCCTTGCGCCGCTCCAACTCCAGGACGGCCTCCCGGGCGTCGACGTTCTGCCGGGTGATCTCCTTCTCCTCGTTGCGCTGGTAGTCGTTGGTGCGGATGTGCTCCAGCGCGGTGAGCTCGGTGATCTTGCGGATGCCCTGGGCGTCCAGGATGTTGGCCGGGTCCAGCTGGAGCAGCGGAGTCTGCTCCAGGTGGTCGATCGCGGCGTCCTCCAGGTGGTAGCCGTTCAGGTCGGTGCCGATCACCTGGATGATCCGGTCCCGGAACTCCTCGCGCTTGGTGTAGAGGTCGATGAAGTCGAGCTGCTTGCCGACCGTCTTGAGCGCCTCCGCGAACTTGGCGCTGAACAGCGTCTGCATCGTCTCCTGGTGGCTGGCCCGGTCGGTGCCGATCGCCTGGGCGACCTTGATGACGTCCTCGGCGGTCTTGTTGACCCGCACGAAGAAGGCGATCCGGATGTCGGCCCGGATGTTGTCCTGGCAGATCAGGCCCTCCCGGCCGGTGCGGGAGATCTCGATGGTCTTCACCGAGATGTCCATCACCTCGGCCCGGTGCAGCACCGGCATCACCAGTGCGCCGGTGAACGTCACGTCGACGTGCTTGGCCTTGGAGATGATCAGCGCCTGGCCCTGGTCGACCTTGCGGAACAGCCGGCCGAGCAACATCATCGAGCCGAGCCCGATGAGCAGCACGACGGCGACGAGCACACCGATGCCGATGGCGAGTGCAGACATGAATGGTCCTTCGTGGATGCTCAGTTGAAGATCAGTTGACGAGTCGGACGGCTCAGACGCCCCGAATGACGGTCAGTCCAGGGCGAGTTCGGGCATCACCCGGAAGAACTCGCCGTCCGCGTCGTAGTCGTAGATCAGCGCCGTGGCTCCCGCCGTCAGCGCACTCCCGGCGCCGGCCGCGTCCTCGTCGCTCTGCCGGACCTGCACCAGGGCGGCCGAGCCGTCCGGTGCGTGCACCTCGGCCTGCCCGAAGTCCGGCCCGACCCGGCCGGTCCGGATCACGCAGCGGCTGCCGACGAAGTCCAGTCGGGACGGCGGCGGTTCGGGCTGCGGCAGCAGCCGGCGCAGTGGCGAGACCAGCAGCCTCGCCCCCGCCCACCCCCCGGCCGCCGCCGCCGCCGACCCCGCCAGGGCTCCCCCGAGCCCCGGTCCCCCCGCCAACTCCCCGGCCAGGGCGCTGAACCAGGCGAAGGCCACCAGCAGCGACACCACGACGGTGATCGGAACTCCCCCGAGTCCCACTGCCGACAACACCCCGCCCACACCCCGACCGCCCCCGTGCCCCCCATGTCCCCCCTGGCCTCCGTGCTGCCCGGCGGCACCCCCGTGTCCGCCGTGCCCCCCGCCGGCGTGTCCCCCGCCGTGCCCGCCCCCGTGCCCGACTCCCCCGACGAGCACCAGCAGCCAGTACCCGACCACCACTGCCAGCGCGAAGCTGAACAGGACGGCCGGGAAGGCCGTCGCCGCCCCCACGAACTCACGCACCGCTGACTCCCACCCCGAAGGCCCGGGGCGACAGCGACTGCCGCCCCGAGCAGCGCGCCTCCCGCTCGCGCTGCCGTTGGTCATGGTGGGGCCAGGAGCGCTCCCGGCACACTGCCAGAACCCGGCAATCTTGGCGCCGTCTTAACGTCCGTAACCGGACGCTCGGATAGCTTGGTGACGTGGGGTCATCAGACCCGGTCTTCTACCCAGAGGGGTCTTCGCAGGTGACAAAGTTCGGCTACAAGGCGTCCGCCGAGCAGTTCGCACCCCGTGAGCTGCTGGACTACTCCGTGCAGGCGGAGAAGCACGGATTCGACTCGGTCTTCATCAGCGACCACCTCCAGCCCTGGCGGCACACCGGTGGGCACGCCCCGGCCGCGCTGCCCTGGCTCGGCGCGCTGCTCGCGAGCACCGAGCGGGTGATCGTCGGGACGAGTGTGCTGACGCCCTCGTTCCGCTACAACCCGGTGGTCGTCGCCCAGGCGTTCGCCACGCTCGGGTGCCTGGCGCCGGGCCGCGTGGTGCTGGGCCTGGGCTCGGGGGAGTCGCTGAACGAGGTGCCCGCGGGCACGGTCTGGCCGGAGCCCAAGGAGCGCTTCGCGCGGCTCAAGGAGTCGATCACGCTGATCAAGCGGCTCTGGACGGAGGAGCGGGTCACCTTCGACGGCGCGTTCTACCGCTGCGACCGCGCGACCATCTACGACCTGCCCGAGATCCCGGTCGGCCTGTACGTCGCGGGCGCGGGGCCGGCCACCACCCGGATGGCCGGGCGGCTCGCCGACGGCCACATCTGCACCAGCGGCAAGGGGCGCGAGCTCTACGCCGACGTGCTGCTGCCCGCGCTGGCGGAGGGCGCGGCCCAGTCGGGCCGCACGCTCCAGGACGTGGACCGGATGATCGAGGTCAAGGTCTCCTTCGACCCGGACCGCAAGCAGGCGCTGGAGAACACCCACTACTGGGGGGCGCTGGCCCTCACCCCGGACGAGAAGACCGGCGTGGACGACCCGATCGAGATGGAGCGCCGCGCCGACGCCCTGTCGGTGGAGCGCACCGCGAGCCGCTGGATCGTCTCCAGCGACGTGGACGAGCACGTCGAGCGGATCACCGAGTACCTGGACCTGGGCTTCAACCACCTGGTCTTCCACGCCCCGGGGCCCGACCAGCAGCGCTTCCTGGAGCTCTACGGCCAGGAGATCCTGCCCCGGCTGCGGGCGGTCGCAGGCAACTGACTCCCGCGTACGGCTACCGACCCACCGCCCCCGCCGACTTCGGCGGGGGCGGTGGCGTATCCCTGACAAGTCCCGTACGTAGCAAGGTAGTTATGACGACCCGCTACCTGACCTGCTCGCCCGAACGCTTCCGGCAGTCGGACAACGTCTGCCCCTTCGGCACGAGCTGACACTGGGTCATCACACAGTTCTCACACCATACTTGAAATCCCTAGCGTGATCACCGGCTGGAACGGACACAGCCGCCGTGCACCTCTCATCCCCAGGAACAGGGAGAGCATGACCACACGCAGGGCATTCCTCGGCACCGCCACCGCAGTAGGTGCCGTCTCACTTCTCGGCAACGCCCCGGCCGCTGCCGCGAGTTCGAACGATTCAACCGTGCCCACCGGATCCACTGCGGCCACCGAGCAGCAGGCCCGCGACGCGATCATCGCGGTCGACACCGACATGCAGAAGTACTACGACGCGCTGCGGGCCGAGGTCACCCTGAACCTCTCGCCGGTCATCGTCGTCTACAACGACTACGCGGGTGGCCTCTACACCCTCGTCCACAACGGACAGCAGATATCCGAGCACCCCGTCTCGGAGATATTCCAGCTGGCGAAGTCGGTCGCCCACGCGCCGCTGGGCATCTACTCGATCCTCTCGCCCTACCTCGACAACAGAGTCCCCAACCTCCCCAACGCCGACCACCTGGACGCGCACGACCTGCAGATGGTCGCGTCCAAGGGCCCCGCGACGACCGAGTGGGTCACCCCGCTGCAGGCCTTCGCGGCCACCCTCGCCGGCGCCCGCCGGCAGCTCGCCGCGGCGAACATGCCGCAGGAGCTCCAGGACTCCTCCGCGCGGATCCTCGACGCCGCACTGCGGTTCATCGCGGGCGCGGTGCAGGCCGGTTCCTTCGACATGAAGTCCTTCGAGGACTTCTCGGGCAGCGTGTTCGCCGACATCGGCACCAACATGGACTACGCGGCCCAGGTCCAGATCGCCGGCGTCAAGGACATCATGACGCGGTGGCGCCAGCTGGTCGGCGAGAAGGACTGGAGCGACCTCTACACCGTCGTCATGACGATCTGGACGACGTCCGTGCTCAACCAGAACAGCATCATCCTCAAGCAGTACATGAACCCGGCCAAGCTGGACAGCCACCTGATCAACATCGAGATGGCCCAGTTCCCGGCCGACCCGGTCGCCGTCGCGCTGGACAACCTGGCCCGGATCGTTCAGGACAACGTCGCGGCCGAGATGGTCTTCCCGCTGGACCAGACCCTCGCGGACGCCCTCAAGGGTCCTGAGGACCTGCTCGCCGCCACCATCCAGCAGCAGCTCGTCTGCCCCTTCCGGAGCAAGCAGGCGCTGGTGACCAAGCCCGCCCGCTCCAAGGCGTAACACCCGTCGTACGACGACGCCCCCGCTCTTGCCGGAGAGCGGGGGCGTTGGTCGTCAGTTCAAAAGGTGTGTCAGGCCGGGATGTTGAGCTCGACGAGGAGCCCGGCGGAGGCCGTGAGGCGCACGGTGTCGGGCAGGACGAAGCCGGGACGGGCGGCCAGCAGGCCGAAGAACGTCTCGGGTACCACCAGGACGAGCAGCAGCAGAAGCGGGACCTGCCAACCGCCCGTGAGGGTGTGCAGCAGCCCGAACGAGACCGGCCCGAACCCCGCCAGCAGATAGCCGACGCTCTGCGCCATGCCCGAAAGCCGGGCCGCCACCTGCGGGTTGGGCGAGCGCAGACTCAGCATGGTGACCGCCAGCGGAAAGGCGCTGCCGGTGGCGAGCCCGAGGACGGGCACCCACACCCAGCCGGACCGCGGTGCGAGGAGCAGTCCCGTCAGACCCACCGCCATGATCACGGCCACGGCCAGGATCATCGGCCGCTGGTCGTTCAGGCGGACGGCGAGCACCGGGACCACGAAGCCCATCGGGATGCCGACGATCATCATGGCCGACACCATCATCCCGGCCTCGGCCTGGGCGAAGCCGTGGTCCTGCATGCTCGCCGGCAGCCACGCCGTCAGCACGTAGAACATCAGCGACGCCAGGCCCAGGAAGGCGGCCAGGGCCCAGGCCAGCGGGGAGCGGAGCAAGGACGGCTCCCCGGCGAGGCGGCGGTCCGCCGGGACGGGGTGCCCCCGCTCGTGCCGTCCGCGCAGGGCTCGCGGCCCCCACAGCAGGGTGGCGGCCAGCGACGGGACCGCCCACACGGCGAGTGCCACCCGCCAGCCGGCGGAGTGGTCGAGCGGGACGGTCAGCGCGGCGGCGAGCGCGCCGGTCGCCGCCATCAGCATCATCGCCAGGCCGGTGAGGGATCCCACGCGCCGGGCGAACCGGCGCTTGATCTCCACCGGCAGCAGCACATTGCCCATGGCGATGCCGCCCCCGGCCACCACGGTGCCGGTGAACAGCGTGATCGGGGACGGCAGCACCCGCAGCAGGATGCCCGCCGTGATCAGGAGCAGTGAGAGTGTGACAGCCCCCTCGGTCCCCACCCGGCGCGCCAGCGGCGGCGCGAGGGAGGCGAAGGCGCCCAGGCAGAGCACCGGCAGCGCGGTCAGGATGCTGACCTGGACTCCGCTGAGACCGAAGGTGACGCGCAGGTTGTCGAGTACGGGGGCGACGCAGGTGATGGCCGCCCGCAGGTTGATTGCCAGCAGCACGAGGCCGCAGAGATTCCAGAACCTTCTGTACAAGGTCGTGCCCACTCCCCACCCTCTGGTGCGTGAGCGGGGTCAGCTCACCAGCGCGCCCGTCGGGACGACGACGCCGTACAGGTCGGTGATGGTGGCGAGCGCGCCGTGGTGGATCTGGACGGCGGACAGCTCGGCGACCGTGCTGGCCACCGGCCGGGTCGCGCACGCGTCGGCGACGACGGTGGGCGCGTTGCCGCGCAGGAACGCGCCCTCGACGGTGAACAGCACGCACATGTTGGTCATGAAGCCGATGACGATGACGTTCTTGTTGCCGGCCGCGTCGATGTGCTTGTCCAGGTCGGTGCCGATGAACGCGTTCGGCGCGGCCGTCTTGACCACGACGGGCTCGCCGTCGACGGGAGCGACCCGCGGGTGGATCTGACCGATCTCGGCCTTGATGTCGTACGGGGTGCCCTCGCCGCCGTCGTTGATCACGTGGATGATCTTCGTCCCGGCCTGGCGCGCACGGCCCAGCAGCTCGGCGGCGGAGTCGAGCGCGGGCGCCCAGCCGGTCAGCTCCATCACGCCGGTGGTGTAGGTGTTCTGGTAGTCGACCAGGATGAGGGTCGCGTCGGCGAGCGTCGCGGGGGTCTGGTCGAGGCCGTTGAGCTCGCGCAGGGTGGTCGTAGCCATGGAAGTACTCTCCAGGAGCGTTGAGTTCGGGGTTTCGGGCACCGCGTGGTGGCCGCATCGAAAACGCTACGGCCCCCCGGGGATGTCGGCAATGTCGTCTAACATGCAGATACGGACATCGCTGCGCTGCCGACCGGAGGCCCCTTGAACACCGTCGAGCGGCTCGTCGTCATCGTCCTCTTCGACGGCGTCGACCTCCTGGACGTCACCGGCCCTCCCGAGGTCTTCGCCTTGCTGCGGCGGGAGTTGGACGATGCGACGGGCTATCGCGTCGTGCTGGCCGCCGAGACCATGGACCCGGTCACCACCTCCGCCGGGGTCCGGCTGCTGCCTGATGCCACCTTCGCCGAGGTGGCGGACCGGAGCATCGACACCCTCCTGGTGCCCGGCGCGGTCAGCGTCGACAGCCGGGGCCGCGTCCACGCCCTCAGCGACCCCGCCGTGGTGGCCCGGGTGAAGATGCTCGCCACACGCACGCGCCGGGTCGCCTCCGTCTGCGTGGGCGCGCACATCCTCGCGGACGCCGGCCTGCTGGACGGCAAGCGCGCCACCACCCACTGGTCGACCGCGCAGCAACTCGCCGCCGACCACCCCGCGATCGAGGTCGACGCCGACCCGATCTTCATCCGCGACCACGACGTCTGGACCGGCGCGGGCATCAGCGCCTGCCTCGACCTCTCCCTCGCCCTGGTCGCCGACGACTTCGGCGAGCCCGTCGCCCTGCGCGTCGCCCGGCAGCTCGTGATGTACCTGAAGCGCCCCAGCGGCCAGAGCCAGTTCAGCGTCCCCCTCGAACCCGTCTCGACCACCCGCCGCATCGAGGAACTCCGCCACCACATCATGCGCAACCTCGCCGGCCCGCTCTCCGTCGCCGACCTCGCCCGCCAGGCCCACGTCAGCGAACGCCAGCTCACCCGGATCTTCAAGACCGACCTCGGCATGACCCCGGCCGCCTACATCGAGTCGGCCCGCGTCGAAGTGGCGCGCAACCACCTGGAGTCCACCGACGCCACGCTCGAACGCATCGCGGCCGGCTGCGGATTCCAGACCACCGACACCCTCATCCGCGCATTCCGCCGCAAACTCGACACCACGCCGACGGAGTACCGCAACCGCTTCCGCTATCCGCACCCGGATCCGGATCCGACCGCTCAGGGGAAGATCAACTCTGTGGGCGGGCGGCGGGACTTCCACTAGGGTCAGGGGAGTTGCCAAGAGCCAGTGGAGGACGATCCCATGACGCGCGGTTCCCTCGCCGGCGCGGCCGCGCAGGCCGAGCTGGCCGAGCGGCTGGTCGACGCCGCCCTGCGGGTGCTGGCGCAGCACGGGTCGGCCGAGCTGACGGTCCGCCGGGTCGCCGAGGAGGCCGGGTCCTCCACCATGGGCGTGTACAGCCGCTTCGGCGGCCGCCCCGGACTCCTGGAGGCGCTGTACCAGCGCACCTTCACCGAGCTCACGGACGCGCTGGCGGTCGTCCCGGTCACCGCCGACGCGCTCCACGACCTGGGTGAACTCAGCTGCGCCTACCGAAGATTCGCGCTGGACGGGCCGCATCGCTACGGCTTCATGTTCAGCCGCCCGCTGCCGGACTTCGAGCCGGCCGACGGTCTGCACGCCGAGGTGCTGCAGGCCGCCTTCGCGCCGCTGATCGACGCCGTGCACCGCGCCGGCGCCCAGGGCCTCGGCGCCACCCGGGCCGCCTACTGCCTCTGGTGCGTGATGCACGGGCTCGTCGGACTGGAACTCACCGACGTCCTGCGCGCCCCGCTCACCAGCTGGGGCGTCACCGGCGAGGACTGCGCGGCCGCCGAGCGGATGTACCGCGCGGGTGTCCAGGCGATGATCGCGGGGCTGGAACTGCACCAGGCCGTGGCCTGAAGGGCTGTCAGGACCGCGGACTGCCGATCCGCAGCAGATTGCCGCTGCGGTCGATGAGGGCGAACTCGCGCATCCGGTAGTCGGTGTCGGTCGGCGGCTCCAGGCGGCTGCCGGTGGCCTCGTCGTGGGGCACGCCGAGCTGGGCCCACTCGCGGTGGAGGTCCTCCGCATCCCTGACCTGCACGTAGCAACTGCCCGCCGTGGAGAGCGGATCCACGTCGGGGTGGTGCCAGAAGTGCAGCTCCACGGTGCCGCGAGCCATGATCAGGTAGTCGTACCTCTCCGGTGCTGCACCACGCGGCTCAAAGCCCAGATGGACATAGAAGTCGAGCGTCTCCGCCAGGTCCCGGCTGGGCAGGATGGGCACCGCGTATTCGTCCATGCCCAAAACGGTAGCGCGGCCGGTGCGGTGTGCGCGCCCGCGCAGCGGCAGGATGGCGGATATGACACAGATGATCGACGAGCCGACCGCGCACGCCTGGGCCGCCCTCGGCGGCGCGTCGGAGCTGGTGGCGGGGGTGGCGTACGAGGGACCGGGCGACGGGCTGCCGTCGCGCCTGCCGGTGCGGGAGCTGGCGCGGGCCACGGTCGGCGTCTGCTCGCTCGCGGCGGCGGAGCTGCTGGCGGCGCGCAACGGGGGCGGCGTTCCGGCCGTGCGGGTGGACGAGGGGGCGGTGGCCACCGCGTTCGTGAGCGAGCGCCACCTGCGGATCGACGGGCGGGCGCCGGTCAGCTTCGCGCCGCTCTCCGGCTTCTGGCGCACCGCCGACGGCTGGGTGCGCACCCACGCCAACTACCCGCACCACCGCGCCCGGCTGCTGGCCGCCCTCGGCCTGCCGGACACCCCGGACTCCGACGGCGACGGCGGCGACGGCCACGACGAGGCGATGGTCCAGCGGCTCGCGGCCGAACTGGCCGGGCGTACCGCCGAATCCGTCCAGGAGGCCGTCTACGCGGCCGGCGGCCTGGCCGTCGCCGTCGCCGGCCCGCCCCAACTCCCGCCGTCGCTCCCCCTGGTGGAGACCCGCCGGATCGCCGCCCGCTCGGCAGCCTTGCCGTCGGCCGAGCTGCCGGCCGCGGGGCTGCGGGTGCTGGACCTCACCCGGGTGATCGCCGGGCCGGTGGCCACCCGCACGCTGGCGCTGCTCGGCGCGGACGTGCTGCGGGTGGACTCGCCGGGCCTGCCGGAGAGCGAGGAGGCCCACGCGGACACCGGCTTCGGCAAGCGCTCGACCCGGCTGGACCTCGAACGTGCCGCCGACCGCGCGGTGTTCGAGCAACTCCTCGATGAGGCCGACGTCCTGGTGAGCGGCTACCGGCCGGGCGCGCTGGAGCGCCACGGCCTGTCGGCGGCCGCGCTGGCCGAGCGCCGTCCCGGGCTGGTCCTCGCTGAACTGTGCGCCTGGGGCTGGTCGGGCCCGTGGTCGGGGCGGCGCGGCTTCGACAGCCTGGTGCAGGCCGGCAGCGGGATCGCGGTGACCGAGGCGGCGGCGGACGGTCGCCCCGGCGTGCTGCCGGCCCAGGCGCTGGACCACGGCACCGGATACCTGCTGGCGGCAGCCGTCCTGCGCGCGGTGACCGAGCGTCAGGCGTCCGGCGCCGGCACGCAGCTGCGCCTCTCGCTCGCAGGCACGGCCGGGTGGCTGACCGGCGGCCTCGCCGCGGCGCGGGCCGGCCAGGGGACGCACGAGGCCGCGCGGTGGCTGGGTGGGACCCGGACACCGCACGGCCTGCTGACGTACGCCCTGCCGCCGATCGGCTACGCCGGCGCCCCCGCCGACTGGTCGCGCGGACCGGGCCGCTGGGGCACCGACACGCCGACCTGGACGGCCTAGGCCTGCCGCAGGACGGCGAACAGCCCTCGCGCGCGGGCGCCGTCCGGCAGCTGCCAGGCGCCGGCGACGTGGCCGGTCGCCTCGGTTGGAGGGACGGACCCGGGGCGCAGCACCCGGTGCAGGCGCAGGCTCGTACCGTGCGGTGCGGGCAGCTCGGTGCCCTCGGTGCCCTCGGTGTCGTCGGTGGTGGCGGTGAGGTCCGTGGGGACGGCACCGCCGCCACCGGTGGAGGAGCGGGAGACCTCCCGGTCGGGGCTGTCGCTGGTGTTCTGGTCCTGGGCCTGCACCCGGCCTTCGATCAGGGCCAGCAACTGCGTAACCAGCACCGGGTCGTGGCAGCCGTCGTAGGCCCAGCGCCGCCCCAGCACCCCGTGTTCCATGATGCCGACGAGGGCGTGCTCCGCGCCGTCGAGCGGGGCGCCGCGATAGGTGAGCGGCACCAGGTAGCTGGTCGGGTGAGCGCCGGAGCTGTCGGTGACCACGATGAACTCGATCCCGACCTCCCCCTGCGGGTCGTCCAGTCGGAAGCCGCCGGCCTTGGCCAGCTCCGGTTCGTCCGCGCCGCCGATGTACCACGGCCGGGAGGGCAGCCAGGCGGTGAGCAGCTCCAGCTTGGTCGGCTTGAGGTCGGTGCGGTGGATGACGGCCATGCGGAGGACTCACTTCCGTTGAGTGGGTGCGACCTTCGCATCCTTCCATCGGCCGGCCGGGCGTCCTACTGCTACCGGGTCCTCGTAGGCTCGTCGGATGAGCGATCTGCCGACTGCCGACCGGGCCGACTTCCGGCAGGTGCTGACCGAGCGCCTCGACCTGCGCGCGGTGTGCCTGGACGATCTCGACGCGCTGTACGCGATCAACGCCGACCCCGCCGGGTGGCGCCACCAGCCGGAGGGCCGGCACGCCACCCCGGCGACCACCCGGGAGTGGATCGAGCGGGCCGTCGCGCGCTGGGAGGGCGAGGGCCTGAGCTACTGGACGGTCCGGCTGCGCGGCGAGGACGAGGTGATCGGTGTCGGCGGCGTTCAGCTGATCGCCTCGCGCGGCGACTGGAACCTTTTCTACCGCTTGGCGCACGCCCGTTGGGGCCGCGGCTACGCCACCGAGATGTCCGCCGCGGCGATCGACGCCGGTCACCGGCACAGCCCGGACGTCCCGGTGGTCGCCTGGATCCACGCGCACAACGAGGGCTCCCGCGCGGTCGCCGCCCGGCTGGGCCTGATCGACCACGGCCTGCGCCTCGAACCCTTCTTCCGCCGGCGGCTGTACCAGTACGCGGATCGTCCGGTGCCGGACGCGAACCCGTCGGACGGCTGAAACAGGTCGTTCCTGGACGGATCTGTTCACGGCGGGCGGCCGTCGAGGCGGCGGCTCGGCAGCCGAGTCGTACACCGACGATCCGCAGCAGCCGGAGGCTCTACGCCAGCGTCTGCAAGCGGCTTTTATGGTCATCGGTCAGTCCGGTACTGTCGCTCAAACTCTCAGCTGGGCCGGACGCTTGGGCACAGCTGTCCGCTGTCAGTCCACCGTCGCGCTCCGCCGGGTCCCAGCCCCAGCGAGCACATCTCCGTGAGGTGCTCAAAAGCCATGCGTCGCAGAATCGCCCTCGCTGCCGTCACCACCCTCGCCTCCTCCACCGTGCTGACGGGGGCGCACGCGGCGCTCGCCGCGCCGATGGAACTGCCGGGCCTGGTGGCAGCCAGCGCCAGCGCCTCCCCGTCGACGGCCCCGGCCACCAAGCCGGCCGCCACCGAGCCGAAGTTGCAGGTCGAGGGTCTCCCGGACAAGGTCGCCGCCGGCGACGCCGCGGAGTTCACGGTCGAGCTCACCAACCACACCACGGCCGACATGGTCTTCTACCCGGCCGTGCAGATCACCAACAAGGCCGCGGACCTCGTCACCGACTCCTACGTCGTGGACTACCGGCGGGGCAGCTCCAAGACCTGGCAGCCGAGCAGCATCCCGACGTACATGCCCGACGTGCACCTGCTCGGCCCGCTGGACGGCGGCGGCCAGCCCGCGGACGCCGGACTGGTCTTCGTCCAGGCCGGCAAGTCGGTCTCGATCAAGGTGCGGCTGACCCTGCCGAGCGACGCGCCGACCGGGCCGGCCCAGGTGACCTACCTCGCCTACTGGGCGCCGGTGGACGCGGACAAGGCGCCGACCCAGGCGGGCGAGTTCGCGTACAGCAAGCCGGACTACTTCTGCATCGTGGCGGACAAGCCGCGGCCGCCGCACCCGTCGGGCAGCAAGAGCCCGTCGCCGTCGGCCTCTGCCTCGGCCTCCGCTTCGACGAGCGCTTCCGCCTCTTCCTCTGCCTCTGCTTCGGCGAGCGCCTCCGCCTCCGCGTCGGCCAGCGTCTCCGCCAGCGCTTCCGCTTCCGCTTCCGCTTCCGCCTCCGCCTCCGCGTCGGCGAGCGCCTCGGCCTCCCCGTCGTCCTCGGCCTCCCCGTCGAAGAGCCCGAGCCCGACCCACTCGACCACCACCCCGGCCGCGCCGTCCCCCTCGGACTCCACCGCGCCCGTCACCTTCCCGGTGACGCCGCCGAAGCCGGTCACCGTGCCGATCCCCCCGAGCGCGGTGGAGGCGGCCGAGTCCTCGGCCGGCGCCGACCAGCAGAGCCTGGCGTTCACGGGCGGTGGCGACGACGCGACCCCGATCGCGATCGGCGGCGCCGCCGCGGTGGCGCTCGGCGTCGGCATCCTCGTGATGCTCCGCCGCCGCAAGTCCGGCTCGCACGCCTGAGCCCACCCGAGCACGCCTGAGCCCACCCGAGCCACACCCCCCGGGGCCCGTCCGCGCAGCGCGCCGGACGGGCCCCGGTCGCTTCCGGGGCCCGCCATTGTGACCTGGAGTAAGGACAAATGTTCCAAAAGATCGCATAGGATGTCCGGCC
Organism: Kitasatospora sp. MAA4; assembly: GCF_029893355.1. Lineage (GTDB taxonomy): Bacteria > Actinomycetota > Actinomycetes > Streptomycetales > Streptomycetaceae > Kitasatospora. The sequence goes on along the minus strand of NZ_JARZAI010000006.1, from coordinate 262,469 downwards.
GGGGGGAGCCGGTGCGGGGAAGAGGGACAGGTGCGCCAAGACAGCGTGGCAGCGGTCACCACCGACTACGGTGCGGACACCGGCCGGATCTCAGGCCTGCCCGTCCGCAGACACCACGCCCTGCTGCTGCTCTGGACCGTCCTCTGGTTCCTGATCGTCGAGCCGAGCGGCGGCGTCTCCTGGCACTACCTGCGCCAGGGTGAGCAGCTGCTCTTCGCGAGCGGCGAGGGCGGCGGCCTGTCGCTCTACGCCCACCACCCGGAGCTCCAGATCGGCCCGGTCAGCCTGGCCGCGGCCCGGCTCTTCGCCCCCTTCTCGGACCGGGTCGGCCAGGTGCTGGCCGAGGGGACGATGTCCGCGCTCGGCCTGGTCATGCTGGTGCTGGTGGGTCGTACGGCGGCCTGGTACTACCGCGGCACCGGCACCAACCACCGCCGTCTCCAGCAGCGGATCCTGATCGCGGGGCTGGCCTTCATCCCGATGTGGGTCGAGGTCTCGGTCCGCTTCGGACACCTGGACGACGTGCTGGCGCTCTTCTTCACCACGCTGGCCGTCCAGGCCCTGGTGCGGAACAAGCCGGCCGGCGTCGGCATCTTCCTGGCGCTGGCGGTGGACTCCAAGCCCTGGGCGATCTCCTTCCTGCCGCTGGTGTTCGCGCTGCCCCGGCCGGTCTGGCTGCGCACCTTCGCCTGGTTCTCGGGGCTGGTGGCGATCGCCTGGCTGCCCTTCTACCTGGGCAACCTCGGCTCGCTGGCGGCGGCCAAGTTCACCATCCCGAACCAGCCGGCCTCCTCGCTGCGCTGGCTCGGCGTCTCCGACCCGGCCACCCCGTGGTGGGACCGGCCGGCCCAGTTCGCGGTGGGGCTCGGGCTCGGCACGCTCGCCGTGCGGCGCGGGCGCTGGCCGGCCGTGGTGCTGCTCGGCGCGAACGCCCGGATCCTGCTCGACCCGAGCGTCTACACCTACTACACGGCGTCCATCCTGCTCGGCACCCTGCTCTGGGACGCGGTCGGCCAGCGCCGGCTGGTGCCCTGGTGGAGCTGGATAGCGCTGGCCTCGCTGTACGGCGGGACGCTGCTGATCCCGTCCGACTCCGCGCGCGGGCTGGTGCGGCTGGCGTTCGTGGTGATCTCCACGGCGTACGTGCTGCTCTGGCCGACCAAGCAGCAGCGGCGCGGACGGCCGGGGAGCGCCGATTCGGGCCGCGGCGGCCGCGGGGGCGGTGGCCGCCGGGGCCGGGGCCGCGCGGCCGTGCCCGCCCAGCGCTCGGACGATCGGCCGCTGGCCGCTACGCCCGGCTGAGCCGCGGCTTGCGGATCAGCTCCGCGACGGGCTCGCGCACCGGACCCGCTGTCTCCCGTAGCTCCGGCGTGACCTCCTCGACCGGCACTGCATCCCCGGCCGCCGGCCGCTCGCCGCCGAACAGCACGCTGACCAGCGTGAGCCCCGCCACCGCGCCCACCAGCTGCGCCAGCACGAACGCGGGAACCGACCCCGGCGCGATCCCCGCGTAGCTGTCGCTGAACGCGCGCCCGACGGTGAGCGCGGGGTTGGCGAAGCTCCCCGACGCCGTGCCCCAGCAGGCCGCCGAGATCCAGCCCGCCACCGCCACCGGCGCGTACCGGTCGCGCCCGCCCCTGGTCAGCCCGAACACCAGCAGCAGGAGTACGCCGGTGGCCACCACCTCGCCCGTCCACAGCGCCCCGCCGGTCCGTACGTGGTGCGAGAGGTCGACTGCCGGCCGCCGGAACATCCCGTTGGCCAGCACCGCGCCGGCGACCGCGCCGGTGACCTGCGCGAGGACGTAGCCGGCCAGCTCGCGCCCCGACAGTCCGCCCGGCCGGCCGCGCCCGGTCCACCAGACCCCGGCCGAGAGCAGCGGGTTGAGGTGGGCGCCGGAGACCGGACCGAGCAGCGCGATCAGCACGCCCAGGGCGCAGACCGAGGCGAGCACGTTGGCCAGGAAGCGCAGCGCGCCGTCCTGGGTGAGCGCGGCCGCCTGGATGCCGGAGCCGATCACGACCATCGCGAGGATGCCGGTCCCCACCGTCTCGGCGACCAGTCGGCGGCCGAGGGCGGGCTGTTGGAGGATCATACGACCATCCTCACGGCCTGCTCCGATGCCCGGCAATCCCCGTCCGGATGGCGGTACCTCCAACTCCTTCGCCCCCTGACGATCCGTCGGTCGGAGACTCGCACCGCCCTGTCTGCCAGAGTGCCGGGAGTGACCGGAAAAGGGCGGCTTCAGGCCGAGGCGCGGCCGAAGGTGCGGCGGTAGGCGGTCGGCGAGGTGCGCATCGTGCGGCCGAAGTGGTGGCGGTAGGTCGCCGCGCTCTCGAAGCCGACGGCCGTCGCGATCTCCTCGACCGTCCCGTCCAGCGACTCGAGCAGCGGGAGGCTGGCGGCGATGCGCTGGGTGATCACCCACCGCATCGGGCTGGTGCCGTTGCGGGCGGTGAAGTGCCGAAGGTAGGACCGGTCGGACATCTGGGCGGCGCGGGCCAGCAGGGAGATGGTGAGCGGCGAGGAGAGGTGCTCCAGCGCCCACTGCATGCTGCGGGCGACGCCGTCGTCCTCCTCCTCGACGGGCCTGACCGCCGCCTCGATGAACTGGGCCTGCCCGCCGTCCCGGTGCGGCGGGACGACGAAGCGCCGGGCGACCGTGTTGGCGACCTTGGCGCCGTGGTCGCGCCGGACCAGGTGCAGGCAGAGGTCGATGCCGGCCGCGCTGCCCGCGCTGGTGAGCAGGTCGTCGCCGTCCACGTACAGCACCTCGGGGTTCACCCGGACCTTCGGGTAGCGCTGCTGGAGCAGGTCGGCGTACCGCCAGTGGGTGGTGGCCTCCTTGCCGTCCAGCAGTCCGGCTGCGGCGAGCGCGAAGGCGCCGGAGCAGATCGAGACGATCCGGGCGCCGCGCTCGTGGGCGGTTCGCAGGGCGGCGACCAGTGCGGGGGAGACCTCGCCGCTGAAGGTGTTGGGGACGGCGACCACGATGACGGTGTCGGCGGCGGCGAGTTCGTCCAGGCCGTGGTGGGCCGTCAGGGAGAAGCCGCCGACCACGTTGAGCGGTGTGCCGGGCTGGTCGGCGCAGACCTTGAGGCCGTACCAGGGGGTGGCCAGCAGGCCGGCCAGCTCGGGCCGGGCCAGGCCGAACACCTCGACCACCACGCCGAGTTCGAACGGCGCCATGCCGTCGAAGGCGTACACCGCGATGGTGTGGACCGGTTCGGGGCGGCGCCCGATCGACACGGAGACCGGCTGCGGGCTGCGCTGTTCGGCCATCGGGACCCCCTGCTGTGCTTGGCGAGATATTGGCGAGTGTAGTCGTTCGCGCCACTGTCGAGGGGTGCGTTCCGGGCGAGAAGATCAATTCATCGCCAGGGAGTTCCACAACCGCCCGTCAGGAGACCGAAGATGACCACTGTTCCCGCTCTCTCGCCCGTGACCGCCATCCCCGCCGCCTCCCCCGAGCGCGCCTTCGCCTTCTTCGCCGAGCGCCTCGGCTGCCAGGCCGACCCGGCGGACGTCTGGTACGCCATGCGCGACAGTCACGCGGCGGGCACCGCGCAGGACTTCACCGTCATCGACGTCCGGATCGAGGGCGCCCACCGCAAGACCCACCTCCCCGGAGCGATCAGCCTCCCGCTGGCCGACATCACCCCCGAGCGCGTCGCCGAGCTGCCGCCCGGCCTGCTGGTCGTCTACTGCTGGGGCCCGGCCTGCAACGGCTCCACCAAGGGCGCGATGAAGCTCGCCGCACTCGGCCGCGAGGTCAAGGAGATGATCGGCGGCCTGGAGTACTGGATCCGCGAGGGCTGGCCGACCGAGGGCCGCCGCCCGGTGGACCCGAAGACCGCCACCGCCGCCGACCTGGGCCTGGTCTGCTGAGTCCGGAAAAAAAACCTCCGACCCCACCTGCAACCTCCCGGGGGGATGGACGTCTGTGGGAGTGGGAGCAAGGGGAGTCGGTTGTTCCCACCACACCGATCACGTCCACGTCCTTCGGGGGAGCCACGCCATGAGCATGTTCGAGATCAGCCTGCGGGACACCTCCTGGGTGGCGGTCGCCGACACCCGTCGATCATGAGGCGCCGACGCGGTGGATACCTTGATCATCATTGCGGCGCGGCAGGCGGCCGGACTGCGGTCCGCCGGCGTCCCGGGGGAAAGCAGAAAGTCCATGTCCATGGCGTTGGTTCCACGCCGACCGCTATCCGTGCGCGGTGCGCTGAAGCTGCTCTTCGGCGCCGTTGACTACGCCGCCTCCGAAGCGGATCCGGAGCCGGCCAAGCGCCGCTCCGGCTTCCGCCTGCTGCGCGGCGGCCGGCCCGCCGACGAGGAGCGCCCCACCGTCACCGAGCTCTACCACGCGCACCGGCTCGGCCTGGTGCGGATGGCACTGCTCCTGGTGGACCGCCAGGACGTCGCGGAGGACGTCGTCCAGGAGGCGTTCACCGCGCTCTTCCAGAAGCACGGCGAGCGGCTGGACGGCCTGGACAACGCGCTCGGCTACCTGCGCACCTCGGTGCTGAACGGCGCGCGCTCGGCGCTGCGCCGCCGCCGGACGGCCCGCGAGTACGTGCCGCCGCACGAGGCGGACGCGCCATCGGCCGAGGACCACGCCGTCCTCAACGACGAGCACCGCCGGGTGGTCGTCGCACTGCGGGAGTTGACTGATCGTCAGCGCGAAGTGCTGGTGCTGCGCTACTGGTCGGATCTGTCGGAGGCACAGATCGCCGAGACCCTGGGACTCTCCCGGGGCGCTGTGAAGTCCACCGCCAGCCGCGCCCTCGACGCGCTGGAGAAGCAGCTGGAGAAGGCCCGATGACCGACCACAAGAGCCGTTTCGTTCCCAGTGCAGGCGATGACCATTCGGGGGATACGCCGTTGGAGCAGCTGCTGCGGGAGGCGATGGCCGCGCGCGCGGGCCAGGTCTCGGCACACGATCTGCGGCCCGAGGCGCCGCCGGCCGGCCGGATCCGGCGCACCCGCCCGCTGTACACGGTGGCGCTTCCGCTGCTGGGCCTGGCCGCCGCGGTCTCGATCGGCTACCTGGGCTTCCAGGGCAGCCCGATCGCCGACTGGCACCGGACCCCGCCGCCGGCGGCCGACCTGACCGCGCGCCCCGAGCCGACCGCGACCCCGACCCCAACGCCCAGCCAGGCGCCGTCCTCGCCGGGCGCGTCGCCGATCGTCCCCGCCTCGGGGTCCTCCTCGTCCGCACCGCCGTCCGCCGACGCCTCACCGGGCACGCCCTACAGCTTCAAGGGCATCAGCTTCACCGTCCCGAACGGGTGGGTCACGAAGGATGACGGACTGCAGGTCTGCGTGATCCCCCCGGACGGGGTCGCAGCCCTGGCCGCGCCCCCGCTGCGGGGCAGCGACGCCTGCGAGCCGTACGGCGTGCTGATCTCGCAGCACAGCACCCCGGAGGAGGTGGCCAACGCGTCCTGGCCCGATACCGTGGACACCATGTTCCGCAGCGGCTGGGGCCACCAGCCGTACTGCTACACCTGGGGCAGCTCGCCGGACGAGAGCAGTCCGCTGACCCTCCAGCAGTACCGGTTCAAGGTGGCGACGCTGGCCGGTCAGCCGATCAACGAGGCCACCTGGCAGCTCAAGTGCAGCAGCGGCAGCACGTTCACCGCGCGGCGCTGGGACTTCGCCAAGCAGCAGGTCTTCGTCTCGGCCCGGGGTCTGCGCGCGGACTACGAGAGCGGCCTGCAGAGCATCCTCGCCAGTCTGGACGTGTCGGGCCACCCCGACCCGCTGGCCGGGACCCCGGCGGAGGCGGTCGGCATCTCCATCAAGGGCCTCACCGCCGGGCAGACCGTCCACAGCGACGGCTCCACCATCCCGTTCTCCGTGACCTACACCAACACCAGCAGCACCGCCTTCGCGTCGGTCCAGCCGCTCGCCTTCACCGGCCACTACGACGGCGTGCCGAACGACCCGACGGAGACGGCGGCGGGAACGATGCAGCGCCAGGACGGCTCCGCCTGGACCGCGCTGCCCTCGCTGAGCGTGACCGGCGGCACCGACTACCTCACGGCGGGCGCGGCCGCCGCCTTCCCGCTGGCACCGGGGGCGCACCGGACGGTCAACTACCGGATGACGCTCGACCCGATCGACGGGACCGGGACGCTCGACCTGGTCGGCCAGGCGGTCGTCCAAGGCACCGGAGGGGCCGCCAACCCCGTCGTCGGCAGCGCGGACGTGCCACTCCTGGTGGTGCACTGACGGCAAACCCCGGTGGCCCCACGGGGGTGGGCCACCGGGGTTGACCGGACTCAGCCCGTCAGGCTCGCCATCCAGGCCTCGACCTCGTCGGAGCGGCGCGGCAGGCCGGCCGAGAGGTTCTCGTTGCCGTCGGCGGTGACCAGGATGTCGTCCTCGATCCGCACGCCGATGCCGCGGTACTCCTGCGGGACCGTCAGGTCGTCCTGCTGGAAGTACAGGCCGGGCTCGACGGTCAGCACCATGCCGGGCACCAGGGCGGCGTCCGCGTGTACCTCGCGGCGCGAGTGGGCGCAGTCGTGGACGTCCAGGCCGAGCATGTGGCCGGTGCCGTGCAGGGTCCAGCGGCGCTGCAGGCCGAGCTCCAGGACCTTCTCGACGTCGTACGTCTGCGCATCCAACAGGCCCCAGGCCAGCAGGTGTTCGGCGAGCACGCGCTGCGCGGCGTCGTGGAAGTCGCGGAACTGCCCGCCCGGCTTGACGGCCGCGATGCCCGCCTCCTGGGCGGCGTACACGGCGTCGTAGATCTTGCGCTGGAGCGGGTTGAACGTGCCGTTGATCGGCAGCGTGCGGGTGACGTCGGCGGTGTAGAGGGTGTGCGTCTCCACGCCGGCGTCCAGCAGCAGGAGTTCGCCGGGGCGCACGTCGCCGTCGTTGCGCACCCAGTGCAGGGTGGTGGCGTGCGGACCCGCGGCGCAGATCGAGCCGTAGCCGATGTCGTTGCCCTCGACCCGGGCGCGGCGCCAGAAGGTGCCCTCGATCCAGCGCTCGGAGGTGGCCACGGCCTGGCCCAACTCCCGGACCACGTCGGTGAATCCGTTCACCGTGGCAGTGCAGGCGGCGCGCAGCTCGCCGATCTCCCAGTCGTCCTTGACCAGCCGCAGGCCGCTCAGGAAGACCTTCAGCTCGTCGTCGCGCGAAGCGTCGGTGATCTCGGCGAGCGCGGCCTCCAGGCCGGCGTCGTAGCCGCGCACGATGCGGGTGGGGAACGCCGGGTCGGCGGCCTTCAGCTCCTCGGCGGCCTTGCGGACGTCGCGGGTGGGCAGGCCCAGCAGCTGCTCGGCCTCGGCCAGGCTGTTGCGGCGGCCGACCCACAGCTCGCCCTGGCCGTCCAGCCAGAACTCGCCGTTCTCCCGGTTCGAGCGCGGCAGCCGGTAGCCGGACGCCAGGTGACCGCCCTCGGGGAGCGGCTCCAGCACCAGCACCGCGTCCTCGGTCTGGTCGCCGGTGAGGTGCACGTACTCGCTCGCGGCGCGGAAGGAGTACTCGGTGTCGTTGGAACGGGTGCGCAGGTTGCCCGCGGGCACCACGAGCCGCTCGCCGGGGAACTGCGCGCTCAGCGCGGCGCGGCGGGCGGCGGCGTACGAGGCCTGGGCGATCGGCTCCAGACCGCGCAGCTCGGTGTCGGCCCAGCCGGACTTCATCGACGCGGCGAGTTCGTCGGACACCTCGGAGTAGAGGCCGTTCTTACGGCTCTTGACGGGCTGGTCGGCCTCGGTCTCCTCGGTGCCGGCCCCCTCGGGGTTCTCGGCCGCTGCCGGGGTGCGGTCCTCGCTCACGTACGTCGCCTCCTTGCGATGTTCGCCGCCTCGGACGCGTCGGATCGCGACGCGGTGGGGCGGCCGTACGTCCCATGGTACGGACGCGGGCCCGCTCACCCGTTCGGGAGGGCCGATCCGTTTGCCTGCTACTCGAAGCGGGCGGCGAGCAGCACCAGGTCGTCGGTCGCGCCCGCCGCGGCCTCGTCCCCGGCGCCGACGCAGCTGGTCAGCAGGTACGCGCAGAGCCGGTCCGGGTCCTGCCGGATCTCGCGGGGGGCGTCGGCGGCGGTCTTGCGCAGGGTGGCCTGACCGGCGTCCAGGGTGCTGCCGCAGCGCCGCGCCAGGCCCTCGGTGTAGAGCAGCAGCAGGTCGCCGCGCTCCGCGCCGAGCTCCACACTGGGCGCCTCCCAGCAGCTCAGCATGCCCAGCGGGGCGGAGAGCGAGGTCTCCACGAAGTCGGCGCCGTAGCGGGTGACCAGCAGCGGCGGGCAGTGCCCGGCGCCGGCCAGCGTGATCCGGCGCTCGCCGGGCTCCACGCAGGCGTAGACGGCGGTGGCGGTGCGGGCCGGCTCGGTGGTCTTGAGCAGCAGCTCCAGGTCGCCGAGGACGGAGACCGGGTCCTCGCCCTCCAGCACCGCGTACGCCCGCAGCGCGGCCCGGATCCGGCCCATCGCGGTCGCGGCTCCCGGCGCCGAAGCGGGGCCCGCGCCGGGACCGTCCCCGGAGACGCTGCCGACGCTCAGCCCGACCGAGCCGTCCGGCAGCGCGATGGCGTCGTACCAGTCGCTGCCCGCGGAGAGGTCGAGACCGGCCGGCACCCAGCGGGCGGCCAGCCGCAGCCCGGGGACGTACGGCAGGTGGTCCGGCAGCAGGCCGCGGCGCAGCGCCTCGGTGGAGCGCCGGCGGCGGTCCGCCTCCAGCCGCCCGGCCAGCAGCGGCGCCGCGAAGGCGCAGTACCGGCGGGCCAGTTCCTGCTGCTCGGAGGTGGGCGCGGTGGGCTGCTCGAAGAACCAGACGGCGGCGGCGAGCGGGCCGTCCTCCTCGGTGGCCAGCGGCAGCGCGAAGCAGGCGCCGATCTCCAGGGCCGCCGCGACCTCGCGGAACCGCGCGCCGAGCGCCGGGTCGCCGGCGAGGTCGGGGTGCAGCAGCTGCGCCGGGCGGTCGAAGGGGCGCAGCAGGCCGGCGAACGGGCCGTCCTCGCTGGGGACGGTCTCCAGTGCGCCGAGCGCCGCCCGGTCCAGCGCCAGGCCGACCATGGTGCCGTGTGCCGTGTGCGGGCGCTCGCAGTCGGCGGCCGGGCGGCGGCCGGACGTGCCGTCCGCGCACTCGCGGGCGACCGGGACCAGCAGTCCGCGGCCGGCGCCGAGCAGGGTGGCGCCGGAGTCGAGCAGCGCGGTCAGGGTGGCGGCCAGGCCACGGGCGTGGGCGAGCCGCTCGGTGTGCCGGTTCAGCCAGTCGAGCGCGGCCAGCCGCCCGTCCCGCGGCCGGTCGTCCAGCAGGCTGCCGACCCCGGTGTCGGTGCGGGCCGCGTCCCCCGACGGACCGTCAGTCTGCCCGCTGCTCAGAACCACCTCGGCCGTCCGGTAGGCGGCGGAGTGCTGCGGCGGGTCGAGCAGATTGTCACTCATGCCGCAACTCCCAGCGCTGTGGTACCTGTCATCCGGAACCCCGAGGGGCGAGACCTGCCAAACCACTCGTAGTGCCCCACTTCTACACAGGACGGTCGGGGCGTGTCCAGGATCGGACCCCCGCCGGATGGCTGGTTCTGCGCCCGGGCCTGTCCAGGGCCCGCCTCCCGGCCGTTCCGGACCGAATTCGCCGGCTCGGCACCGGACCGCCGCGGAATGGAGCACCCGCGTTGCGGGCACAAGCCAACGAGAGGCTGCCGGACCCTGCCCGGATCGTAGGGGTCGCCCGCCCGGCAACCTTGTTGACCAGAAGTCACTCACTCGTACGGTGGAACCGGAGGGTGCCGGAAGGCGTCCATTCGGTCGCATGAGGGATTCTCGTTCCAGGGACGCATCCGCGGCATGCCAGTTAGCCGGCGGCGCGCGTCCGTCGCGGTTCGGTGCCACATGAGCAAAGACCGACCGTGCCGGTCGGTCTGTACCTGCGGCTCCCCGGCCGCGTCAGGTCAGGTCTCGACGGTCTCGACGGCCGTGGTTCCCCGGTTGCCGCTTTCCCGGCGGTCCCGGCGTTCCCGGCGGTCGCGTCCCACACGGTCCCGGAAAGGAACGAGCGCCCATGCGTGAGATGTCCGAGAAGTCCGGAAGACACCGCAGGAACCGGCAGGCGCTGCTGCAGGCGGCGCTGACCTGCGCCGAGCGGTGGCGCTGGCCGGTGGTGCCCGGGGCGGTCGTGGTGGAGCGCGAGCCGGACGGCGGCCCGCGCGGGTTCTCCTGTTCGTGCGCGGCAGCCGGCTGCGCCGTCCCCGGTGCGCACCCGCACGAGCACCCGCTGCTGGCGGCCACCACCGAGGCCGGGATGGTGCGTTGGTGGTGGGAGCGGCACAGCCCGCAGGCCTCGCTGATCGTGGCCACCGGCAGCTCGGTGGCGGCCGTCAGCCTGCCGGCCGCGTCGGGTGAGCGGGTGCTGGAGTACCTCGACGCGCTGCGGATCCCGACCGGTCCGGTGCTGGCGACGCCGACCCGCTGTGCGCTGCTGGTCGCGCCCTACTCCTACCCGGAGTTGGCGGAGCTGCTGGTGGCCCAGGAGGAGACGCTGCTGCCCGGCGGCGGTCCCGGCCGGGTGCCGACCTCGGTGCGCTATCACGGGCCGGGCGGGTATCTGGTGCTGCCGCCCTCGCGTTCGGGGCCGGGCGGCCGCGAGGCGGTGCGCTGGCTGCGGCGGCCGGTGGCGCTGCCGGGCGGGGGAGTGCGGCTGCCGGCGGTGGCGGAGCTGCTGGAGCCCTTGGTCGCGGCCGGGTCGGCGACGCCGGACGGCACGCGACTGGCGTACTGAGGCGGGTCTGCCGAGGGGCCGGGAGGCGGCTGCTGCGCGGGGCCTTCGGGCCGCTCCGCGGGGGCCTGCCCCGGAAATTGAAGATCCGGCCGCTGGCGACGGGGGATGCACCAGCGACCGGACTGTTTAAACAGTAACAAGGATTTGCGCCGTAGCCAATTTCCCAGCGCAGTCCGGCTCCCGAGTTTTCGGGCCCGGCGGGCGGAATGTGACCGGACTCACGTCCTGATGCGCAGATTCGATCACACTCCGCCAGGAAGTGTCAGTTGAGCGTGACCTGACGGTTCACCAGGTTGGCCCGGGCCCGCCGCTCCTCGGCGGTGAGCGGCGCCGGCGCGTCCAGCGTGGCGGCCAGCCGCTCGGCGAAAGCCGCCGCGGGCTTCTCGCAGTCGGCCGCCGTCATGGCCACCGGCAGGTCCCAGACCGGCACGGTCAGGCCGTGCGCGCGGAACGAGCCGACCAGCTTGGTGCCCTCGCCGAGCGAGGCGTCGCCGGCCGCCGAGAGCCGCGCCAGCGCGTCCAGCAGCTGCTCCTCGGGGACGGTCATCACCCAGCGCAGGTGGTTCTTCTCCGGGGTGCTGCACCAGTACGAGGAGTCCACGCCGGTGAGCTTCTGGGTGGGGATCGCCGAGGCGTTGGCGCGCTCCAGCGAGGCGGCCACCTCGCCGGTGGCGGACTCCGCGTCCTCCAGCCAGAACTCGAAGCCGGTGTGCACGGCCGGGACGAACGGGCTGTCCAGGTCGAGCAGTTCCTGGAGGCGCGGGCCGTCGGCCGGCGCCCGGCGGGTCGGCACGGGCGCGCCCGGCTCGGCCGTCAGGGCCTGCACCAGGGCGTCCGCCAGGTCGCGGCTCAGGTCGCCGGAGGAGGACTGGGTCTGCAGGCCCAGCAGGATCGAGCCGTCCGGCCGGCGCAGCGCCGGCCAGGCCAGCGGCAGCACGGTCGCCAGCGATACGGACGGGACGTCACCCTCGGCGCCCGCGGCCGTCGCGGCGTTCAGCTTCAGCGGCACGGTGGCGGCCGGCACCAGCTCGCGCAGCGCCACCCAGTCGGCCTCACCCGGGAGTCCCTCGAACGGACGGTGCACCAGCTCCTGGACGGCGTGCGCGGCCTCCCGGCCGTGGCAGGCCTTGTAGCGGCGGCCGGAGCCGCAGGGGCAGTCCTCGCGGGCCCCGACGACGGGGACGGTGCCGGCCGGTGCGGCGGTGCGGCTCTGCTGGGGCGACTTCTTGGCGGCCTTCTTGGCCATGGTGCGGCTCTCCCGGGACGGTGGTCTCTGTCTCCCGGGCAGCCTACTGAGGTTTGCCGGACCTCCCGATGCCGTCAGGCCGAGCGAGCGTGTTCGGTGCCGTGTCCTGTGCCGTGTCCCGTCGCGTGTCCCGTCGCGTGTTCTGCCGCGTGCTCGACGCGGGCCGGGAGCGCGGCCCAGACGGTCACCTCGCCGGGCGCGTCGCGCACGCCCCAGTCGGCCGCCAGCTCGCCGACGATGCTCAGGCCCCGGCCGCCCTTGGAGGTGAGCGACGGGCTGGCCGGCAGCGGCCTGGTGGCGGCGCCGCCGTCGGTGACCTCCAGCGTCAGCAGGCCGTCGGTGTGCATCTGCCAGCGCACCAGCACGCCGCCCGGGTCGTCGCCGTCGGTGTGCTCGCGCGGACCGTCCGCCGGGATGGTGCCGACCGCCGGGCCGGGCGCCGCCCCCACCGCGCATTCGACGCACGGGGCGTGCGCCGAGCGTGCGGCACCGGAACTCGCCGCGTTCGGCACCGGTTGCCGGGGATCGCCGAATTCCCCTTCGGCCCCCCTGTCGAGATCCAGCAATGGGGCCAGCGGCCGCGCATAGCGGCAGGAATTGCTGAGTAGTTCGGAAAGGATCAGAACCGCGTCATCGATGACGGTTTCGGGCACCTCTCGGTCGCCCAGATCTCGCCGCAGCCGACGCCGTGCGGCCCCGACACTGGCCGGACCGTGCGGCACCGCCATGGTCGATGAAGTCGGCACTTCGCGCGCCACCATCAACGCCACCCCCGGACCTCCTTCAGCGCTTGCCGAGGGATGGATGCCCCGAGGGAATGCGCCGGAAACGGGGTGAACTCGATCGTGGCCCGTCAATGACAAAACCCTTGCGCTGCTGCAACAGGCTGTGCGCAAAAGGTGATTCGCTGCTTACCCTGCGTCAATCGGGGGAGTGGGATTCTGCACGCCGTCCCGCGCGCGCCGGGTCGTCCCGCGCCCGCGTACGCCAACCCGTTCGGGGTGCCGACCGGGAGCCCCTGGCTCGGACGCAGGCTCTCAGCGGCCGAGCTGGTCCAGGACGGCGCGCGGGCGGTTGGTGATGATCGCCTCCACGCCGAGCTCCACGCAGAGCTCGACGTCCTCGGGCCGGTCCACTGTCCAGACGTGCACCCGGTGCCCGGCGGCCCGCAGTCGGCCCACCAACTCGGGCTGCCTGCGGATGAGTTCGATGCCCGGCCCGGCGATCGCCGCACCGCCGGGCAGTCCCTCGCCGGGCCACAGCCGCAGCGGCAGGGTGTGCTCGAAGAGGTAGACCCGGGGGTACTCGGGCGCGGCCGCCCGGACCCGGCCGAGCGCCAGCCCGGAGAAGCTCATGATCCGGGCGTGCGCGCGGTCGGGCGCCTCGGCCGGGTTCGCGACGATCTTGAAACGGTCCAGCATCCGCAGCAGCTCGGCCTCGACCCGGCCCCGGTAGCGCACCGGGTGCTTGGTCTCGATGGCCAGGTCCACCCGCCGGCCGCAGTCCGCCACCAGCTCCAGCAGGCTCTCCAGCCGCAGCACCGATCGCCGCTCGGCCTTGTCCACCGGCGCGTCCGCAGTGCCGGAGACCGACCCGGCGGCGGCCGGCTTCCAGGAGCCGAAGTCGTAGGCCTCCAGCTGCGCCAGGGTGAGCGTGGAGACCACCCCGGCGCCGTCCGAGACCCGGCGGACGGTCCGGTCGTGGATGCAGACCAGTTGCCCGTCCGCGGTCACCCGGACGTCGCACTCGACGGCGTCCGCGCCCTCCTCCAGCGCCCGGCGGTAGGCCGCCAGGGTGTGCTCGGGCAGCGCCGCCGAGGAGCCCCGGTGGGCGACCACCTGGACGGACGTGGGGGTGGGGGCGGAGAGGTCAGAAGTGCTCACACCCCCAACCCTATGCGGCCGGGCTCAGCCTGGTGATGCCCCAGGTGACCAGCCCGGCGACCAGGAAGGAGAAGAGTGAGGCCGAGGTCCAGCCCTGCGGGGTGAAGTGCACCAGCGTCTGGAGGTGCGTCCAGAAGTCGGTCCACCAGCCGGTGATCGCCGTCGGCGCCAGGAACTGGTAGGTCGCGAACCCCAGCACCCACGGCAGCAGCATCACCGGGCGGCTCGGCGCGTCCTGGGACATGTCCCAGCCCTGACGGCCCCGGCCGAGGAAGAAGTCCACCGCGAGCACCGCGAACAGCGGCACGAAGACCGCGCCGATCAGGCCGAGGAAGTTGTAGTAGGAGGCGGTGAACGCCTTGATCTCCAGCGCCAGCCCGGTCACCAGCAGGCCGATCCCGCCGGTCAGCAGCCGCCGGTCCACCTTCGGGAAGAGGTTGTGCACCGACATCGCCGTCGAGTAGACGTTGGCGAACGACTGGTCCGCCTCGCGCAGCACCAGCACCAGCAGGAACGCCCAGCCGGCCGCCACCCCGCTGAAGGAGCTGAGCAGGTTGTCGACCTTGCCGTTCGACTGCAGCAGCGCGATCAGGCCCAGCAGGTAGCACCAGACCTGGGCGACGGTGTAGCCGGAGAAGGTGCCCCAGAACGAGGCGCGCGGCGTGCGCGAGTGCCGGGTGTAGTCGGCGGCCAGCGGCACGAAGGAGATCGAGACCGCGATGATCGCGTCGGTCGCGCCCAGGAAGCCCTTCCAGTTCCCCGCACCCGGGTCCGGGAACCCCTGCCGGCCGAGCTGGACGGTGAAGTAGACCATCGTCACGCCCACCGCGATCGCGACGTACTTGCGCAGCGCGGCGATCGAGCCGAGCGGCCAGATGGTCAGCACCGTGGTCAGCGCCCCGGCCAGCACCACGAAGAGCCAGCGCCAGCCCTGCGTACCGGCCACCGTCTGCGCGCCCCAGGCGATCACGATCAGCTCGTAGACCCCCCAGCCCACGCACTGCATGATGTTCAGCACGGTCGGCACGAAGCTCAGCCGGGTGCCGAAGAGCCCGCGCAGCACGGCCATCGCCGGTGCGCCGGTGCGGGCGCCGATCAGCGCGGCGACGGCGAGCATCGCGGTGCCGATCACCGTGCCGACCAGGATCGCCGTGGTGGCGGCCGTGAACGAGAGCTCGCTACCGGGCTGGCCGAGCACCGTCGCGGCGCTGGTGAAGCCGATCAGGCTGATGCCCAGGTTGGCCCAGAGCGCGAACTGGTCCTTGAAGCCCAGCGTCCGCGGCGGGGCGGTGTCCAGCGTCAGCGGGGCCTCGGCGCGGGCGCCCGGGGCATCCTGCGGACGGTCCAGCAGCGCGGACGGAGATGGGGAAGGCGAAGCAGCCGTCATGGCCGATACTCCCTACGCCGGCATTACCCGGTCAGGTTCCGGCGGTCAGCGCTCCCTCGCCCGCATCGCCCGAGTGATCATGGCGTACGGTCGACCAGCGCACTCTCAGCCTGGTGGGTCCAAGCTCCCGCGTGTCAGATTTGGCAGCGCAAGGGTAGCCCGACCTGCAGAATCCGCCAAGGTGAAGCGGGTGTGCCGTCCGCATCGCGGGATTCTGCAGTGGGGGGATCCGGCAGCGCCGGACGAGGGGCTGTTGGGCCTACCTAAGGATTCTTAGTAGTTCTTCAGGGGGCTCCTTACGGCAACCAGATCACCAATGGGAAAAACTATGGGCCAAGGTCCTGTCAGCGATGGAGGTCGTCCGTGAGCACCGAGCACGAGAGTGGGCCCGCCGGGCCGCAGGAGGAGCAGCCCTCCAGCGGTCACGGGGAGCAGGGGGGCACGCCGCCGGTGGGTGAGCCGATGCCGACCCTCGCGTTCACCAAGCTCAACGCACCGGAGGCCGCGCCGGAGCCCGCCGTGTCCGACCCGCAGCCGACTGCCGCCGAGCCGTCCGCCGCGCCGTCCTACCTGGACGCACCGCCGCCGGTCGTCCCGGCGCCGGCCGCCCCGGCCGCCGCGTCCTACCTGGACGCACCGCCGCCCGTCCCGCCCGTCCCGGCCGTGCCGCTCGCCGCCGAGGCACCCGAGAACCCCTACGCCGCGCCGACCCAGACCGGCACCCCGATCACCCCGGGCGTGCCCGCCGCGTCAGCCCCGCACGCCGAGCACCACCCGTTCGGTGCCGGCCAGCCGCTCGGCGGCTGGGGCACCCCGCCGGCCGGCCCCGGCGGCCCCGGCACGCCCGGCTACCCGGGCGAGTACCCCGGCGCGTACGGCGCTCCGGCCGCCCGCCGCAAGGGCCGCGGCGGCCTGGTCGCCCTGGTGGCCGCGGTCGCGCTGGTCGCCGGCCTCGCGGGCGGCCTGGCCGGCGCCGCGATCAAGGACGACAACTCCGGCTTCGCCGGCGGCAGCAGCCACAGCAGCACCACGATCATGGCCGGCGACAACACCAAGACGCTCAACCGCGCCCCCGACTCCGTAGCAGGCATCGCCGCCAAGGCGCTGCCCAGCACCGTCACCATCAAGGCGGTCGGCAGCCAGGAGTCCGGCACCGGCACCGGCTTCGTCTTCGACACCCAGGGCCACATCCTCACCAACAACCACGTGGTCGCCCCGGCGGCCAACGGCGGCAAGCTCTCCGTCAAGTTCTCGGACGGCTCGACGTACGCCGCCTCGGTCGTCGGCCAGGCCAAGGGCTACGACGTCGCCGTGGTGAAGCTCGACAACCCGCCGACCAGCAAGCTCGTCCCGCTCCCGCTGGCCGACTCGGACCAGGTCGCGGTCGGCGACGTCACCATCGCCATCGGTGCGCCGTACGACCTGGAGGGCACCGTCACCTCCGGCATCGTCAGCGCCAAGAACCGCCCGGTCGCCTCCGGCGACGAGAGCGGCGCGCAGGTCTCGTACATGAACGCCCTGCAGACCGACGCCTCGATCAACCCGGGCAACTCCGGCGGCCCGCTGCTCAACGCGAGCGGCGCGGTGATCGGCATCAACTCCGCCATCCAGTCCAACTCCGGCGGCGGTTCCACCGGCCAGGCCGGCAGCATCGGCCTCGGCTTCGCGATCCCGATCAACCAGGCCAAGCGGGTCGCCCAGATGCTGATCCAGACCGGCACCCCGGTCTACGCCACCCTCGGCGTACTGCGCAACGACGACTACCAGGGCGACGGCGCGCAGATCCAGACCGCCGCCATCCAGAACACCCCGGCCGTCACCCCCGGCGGCCCCGCCGACAAGGCCGGCCTCAAGCCCGGCGACGTCATCACCAAGCTCGGCGGCGTCACCATCGACAACGGCCCCGCCCTGGTCAGCGAGATCTGGACCCACCAGCCCGGCGACCAGGTCCAGGTCGAGTACACCCGCAACGGCCAGCCCGCCACCACCACCGTCACCCTCGGCAGCCGCAGCGGCGACAACTGACCCACCCCCACCCCGAAACCGAGTGCAACGAACCCTCCCCGACCCGTTAGGCTGACCTCCGCCAGGAGGGTTGCCCGAGCGGCCTAAGGGAACAGTCTTGAAAACTGTCGTGAGGTAACCCCTCACCGTGGGTTCGAATCCCACATCCTCCGCAGGTGGAGAACACCCTGATCAGAGGGGGTATCGGCAAGCTGCCGATACCCCCTCTTTTCGATTCTGTCCCGGGGTGTCCCACCTGGATCCCGCCTTGGGTCACCGTGTGTGGGCCAGCTGTGGGCCAGATTCGCCGCCTACTCCGCCAGGTCAGCGCCGTCGAGGAACCGCTCGATCAGAGCATTCGCATGGTCCTCCCGCCCGGCGACGATCTTCGCGTAGAACCGGAGTAGGACGGCCACGCTGTGCCCGGCCCGACGCGCAACCTCCACCGGGTCGACGCCGGCGACCAGCCATCCCGACACGGCGGTGGCGCGGCACGAGTACGCCACATTGGCAAGCAGGCTGTCGAACTCGTCGGGGTTGAGCGCGATCGCGCGCGCCTGCTTCCAGACGGCCGACCACTCCTTGCTAAGCAGCCGCCCGCCCTCCGACGCTCGGAACAGCCGGCCGTCGGTGGCCACCCCGAACTCCGCGATGTGCTCCCGGAGCAGCCGAACGAGCGTCGGCGGAATCGGCACCGGCCGGGTGGTCTTGCGGGCCCGCCGCTTCAGGCCCCGCTCCTCGTGCGAGTCTCCGTCGTCGGTCCACCGCGACCCGACCCCGGGCGAGCTGCCGGCCAGCAGCAGGGAGCCCCAGCCCTCCTCGGGGAGCGTGCAGTTCGGCAGCCTGATATCCAGCGCTTCAGACGGGCGGGTGGCGGCATAGAGAATGCACCCGAAGAACGCCTTCAAGTGCCGACCCCGGGGAGAGACCTTCCCCACGGCATCGATCAGGGCACGTCCCTGCTGGGGGCTGGGAACCCAACGGAAGTCGATTTCGTCGTCCGTCTCCGGCGGCGTCCAGTCCACGAACTGGAGAGGGTTCGCCGGGAGTTTCCGGCGCTCAACTGCGTACTGGAGAGCGTTGTTGTAGACCATCCTCTTTCGGGTGATGGTGTTGTCCGCCGCAACCCTGCCGTCCAGGAGATGGGATAGCGCTTCCAGTCCCAATCGGACGGTGTCGGAATCTGCCAACTGACCGATCTTGACCGACTTCCTGGCGATCCATGCCAGTGCAGCCTCGATCTCCTCCGGCGGATCCGGCCGGTGGTCCGAGAAGTTGAATGCCCAGCAGCTCAGGGCCCGCCGGAGCAGACGGGGGTTCGGTACCCCCCGATGGTCAGTCACCAGCGCAGGCGTCACGGTTGCCAGAGCGTCGGCCCGAGCAGCGCGGGCCTTGGCCGACGACCGCGACCATTTCATCTTCGCGTGCGCCACGGCGTGGTCGTACCAGGTGCCCTCTGTCTGCTTCCGTAGTTCGGACACAGGCAGACCGCTCTCCTGGTCGAACTCCTCGCCTTTCTTCATCGCTGTACGCAGCTCGGCGAGCCGACCCGTGGCGAGCGTCTTGGTGGCGTAGCTCTTGGAGTGCGGCTTCGTACCGACCTTCCAGCGCAGCTCGAACGGGAGCCGTCGGCCGGAGCGTTGGCGAATCGCGTACAGCTTCACGTCGTACGTCAGCAACTTGGTCGCTCCTATGAGAGGGCCCCGGCGGCGACCGGGGCCCCTTGGAATGTTGACGAAGGGTCAGGCGGCGGCGCTCTGCTCCAGATCGGCCCACCAGGCGTCGAGGTCGGTGCGGCGGACCCGGATCTGGCCGTTCGGGAGCTTCAGCAGCTTCGGGCCCCGCCCGCGCGCCACCATCCGGTAGAAGGCGGAGCGGGACATGTCGATCTCGGCCAGGACGGCGGGGAGCTTCAGGTGTTCCTGCTTGGGCATCAGCTACTCCGATTGATGCGGTCGGTGGGGCCGTTGGGCCCCTCTTCTCCTGGGTGCCGCTACATCCGCTACATCCGCTACATGCCTGGTCAGGGGCAGGTTTTCTGTAGCGGATTGTGTAGCTGTAGCGGATACGTGCCGCCCTCGCAGGGGCGGCACGGTCAGCTGGCGGCCTAAACCTGGACTGCGGCAGGGGCGGCCGGTTCGGGGCCCCGGAGCGGGTGTGTAGCCGCTACATCTCCCTCATCCGCTACAGGAAAGAGGGCCCTGACCTGCGCTGTAGCGGATGTAGCGGATGTAGCGGCTTCCTGGGACAGGGGCGGGCAGTAGCGCAGCCAGGCGTCGGCGAGGTCGGCGGCGTAGTAGCCCTTGGGGACGGATCCGGCGAGCCTGATGCTGCGCGGCTTGATGGGCTTGTTGTCGGCGGTGACGTAGTCGCCGAGCATCCTGGCCAGGGTGCGGGTGTTCAGCGGCCGACCGTCGAGGTCGCCCCAGGGAGCGTCGTCCATCGCGGTGAGTTTCTCCACGATGGCGGCGCTGGTGAGCCGATCGGCGCCGTCGAAGACCTGGCGCAGGTCGGTGAGCAGCAGGACGCCCAGCGACCCCTTGTCGTCGGCGCTCGCAGCGGTTACGAGGTCGACGCACGCGGTGCGGGCCCGCTTGGGCCAGGTGCCGCCGGCGGCGTCGGCGACCGCGAGCAGGGGCTCCCAGACGTCGGCGGGTCGGTCGGTGATCCCGTCGGGCATCTCGGGCCAGGCGCCGTCGATCTGCTCGCGGATGCTGTCGGCCCAAGCTGCGAGCCGGTCGCGCAGGACATGGCCTTGCGGCTCGTGGATCCGCTGGCGGAACGCTTCGACCCTCTCGTTGCGGGCCCGGCGGCGCATGCGGATGACGATGGACCGGCTCATGATCGTGTCGGGCAGGTCGCCGAGCCCGGCAGTGGCCAGGGCTGCGTAGACAGGGAACTTCTGGACCCGGTGGTTGTCGCCCTCGCGGACGCTGCGCAGGATGCCGCCGGTGCGGCGGTATCCGGCGTTGATGAGGCTGCGCAGGTCTTCGTTACCGGCCGCCTTGGGGCCGAAGATCGCGTCGATCTCATCAAAGAGGATGGTCGGGCGGCCTCCCGCCTCATCCGCGATGGAGCGGAACAGGGCGGAGGGGCTGATGTCGGTGGTCACCACCGGCCGGGGAGTGAGGGTCTGGATGATCTCCAGGGCACGGGTCTTGCCGCTGCCGGGTTCCGGGGAGAGGAACGCGAGGCGGGGGGTGGCCTCGAAGGCGTCCATCAGGTGGGCGTGCGCGTCCCACAGGGTCACGGCGACGTAGGCGGCCTCGCTGGGGAAGATGTTGAAGCGCCGGTGGTGGGCTTCGACCTCGTCCAGCAGCGCAGAGCCCTCGGTGGCGGGCGGGTGGTCGTTCTCGGGCGCGGTCGGGGTGGGATCGGTCATGCTGGGTTCTCCTGGTTCTTCGTGGAGCAGGGGTAGCCCCGGGCGACCGCTGATCTGGCGAGATGCGGCGGTCGCCCCGGGCTCAAGTCCCTTGCTAGCCCTGCCTAACGGCGCGGGGATCCGCTCGGCGCGGCTGCGGTGAAGCCGTTGGCGACAGCGCGGGTGGCGTAGTCGTGGGGGACGCCGACGGACACGGCGGCGTCAACAAGGTGGTGGGCGATGAGGTCGAGGTCGCAGGGGCCGGGGCACTGGGAGTGCTGGGCGGCCAGGAAGCGGGCGACTCCGAACGCCTGCGATCCAGCGCCGGACTCGGCGCGATCGCGGATCTTGCCCAGGCCCCGTTGCAGGCCCGAGTGCACGTAGCGGTCGGTGTGCCGGCAGCCGCTGTTCACGCTCCGGGCCCAGCCGGTGGCGGTGGAAGAAGAGGCCACCCCGCCACCCGATGGGGCGGGGGTGGCCTCTTCCTTACGCGTCAGGGCGCGGACGGAGTCGGGCAGCTCGGTCATGGTGCCGCTGCCGGGGCCGAGCCAGCGTGCGTATGCCGCCTGGGACTTGATGTCGACGCCAGGCAGGACGGAGTTGGCCGAGCGCATGGTGCCGAGGTAGATCCAGTGCTCGCCGCGGGTGGTGGCCACGGTGCGGGTGGTCGGGAGGGTGGCGCGGGCCCAGGCGACGGCCTGGGCGGTGTCGAGGTCGAGGACGGTCACCCCGGCCCCAGCCGGGTGGTAGGCGACGGCCGCGGCTTCCCGCCAGGCGCGGGCCCAGGCCGGGCTGGTGAGCACGGCGGGATCGGCGGTGGCGGCGGCCCAGCCGTGGCACGGGGCGGGGCAGAGGCAGGGGCCGGCGGCCTTCATGTGCGGGCGGCCGCCGCAGGCGTTGTCGGCGCACTCCGGGCAGTTCCCGACGGGGAGCTTGCCCTCCCGCAGCGGCAGCACGGGCAGGCCGTCCCGTGCCAGTTCCAGGGCAAGGTGAAGCTGACCGGGGGTGCTCACGCTCACCTGCCACCGCCGCTGGCAGCGGCCAGGAGCTGGCGGTGGGTGGCGGGCCAGGTGGTGGTGCAGGTGCGGCAGCGGTGCCGGAAGGCGAGGCCACCGTCGTGCGGGCGGGTATCGGCAGCGCCGGACATGCGCCGGCAGCGGGGGCAGCGGGTGGGCCGGGCGAGGAACTGGTGGTCGCCCAGGGTGTCGTCGTCCACCCGGGTCACGGGCTGGGCGCCGGGGGTGAGGGGCCCGGTGAACGTGACGTACCACTCGTAGTTCTCGCCCTCGAACTCGTCCTGGGTGAAGAGGGCCCAGGTGCGGGCGACGGCGGGCTGCTCGCCGGGCTCGGGCAGGTGGCGCATGCCGTACTCGGTGCGGTGGAAGGCGGCGACGGCGGCGAGCATCCGGCTGTCGTCGTGGTGGCCGAGCGCGAGGAAGATCTCGCCGTCCTCGCCGATCACGGTCAACGGCACGCCGCGGAACGGCGAGAACCCGGTCGGCGTGTAGGGGGCTTCGGTCATGGGCGTTCTCCTGGCGGGAGGTCAGATCTCGAACAGGGCGTCCGGCTCGGCAGCCGGGACGGCGGTGTGCTGGGCCTTGCGCGCAGCGGCGCGGGTGGCGTCGTGGCAGGGCGAGCACCACGCGGCCAGCTGCCGCTTGGGCAGGGCGGCGGCGCGGTGGGGCGGCAGGAGCATGTCGGCGGGTTCGGCGGGGGCGGCGATGAGGTGGACGGTGCCGCCGCCGTGGCGGTGGGCGAGGTGGTCGTGTTCGCGGGGGCAGCGGCCGCCGTCCTTGGCGTGGTTCTTGCCGCAGGTGCCGCGGCACTGGCAGCGCCCGGCGGCGGCGGCCATGACGGCCTGCCACAGGTCCGGGCAGGCCAGCGGCGGGATCCGGTCGGCGCTCATGCCGCCTCCCCCGCAAGGACGTTGCCGGTGCCGGCGGTGGCGCGATCGTGCAGGATACGCAGGGCGTGGGCGGCCTGGGCGGGGACGACGCCGTTGCCCAGGGCCTTGAGTTGGGCGGTGCGGTTGAGTCCGGGGACGGCGGTCACCCATCCGTCGTCCAGGCCCATGAGCCATTCGACGAAGGGCGGGTTCAGGCGTCCTCGATCGTCAGTTGGCCGGGGTGCGGGTCGCCCGCAGACGCTCGCCCACCGCGCGATCGCTTCGGTGTAGGGGCCCCAATCCGGGCTGCCGCCGAGGGCAGCGTCAGGTCCCCCCTGCTGCCGCGCTGGTTCGGCCCACCGTGACTGCCGTCCGTCGCCCGGGGCGTCGGCAGGAGCCGGGTCGCGTCCGTCAGGGTCTGGCCGTAGCCCTCTCCGTACGGCGTCCCGTCCTGACGGAAGTTGGCCGTGGCCTGCGAATCGGAGACGGTCGGCGTCGGCAGCAGCGCGCCTGCCAGCGTCGGGTTGCCCCGCCCGTACGTCGCGCTGGTCCGCTGGGCGTCGGAGGTGACCGGGGTCGGCAGCAGGGAGATGGTGTGCCGCAGGTTCATCCCGCCCCTTGCGGCGTGTCCCGTCCCGGTGGCTTCCGAGACGGTGGGGGTCGGCAGGAGCTGGACGACGTTCGGCGGGCCGTCCTCGAAGCCCCGCCCCTTGGAGTCGCGGGCCCTGGGGGTGGGCAGGCCAGGCGAGGATGAAGACGCGGTTGCGCTGGTGGGCGGCTCCGACGTCGGACGCTCGCAGACTGAGCCACTCCGCATCGAACCCGAGGGCGGCCAGGTCCGCGAGTACGGTGCCAAGTGCCCGCACAGCACGCTCGGCTCCGGTGTCTCCCAGACACCACGGGCAGGGTTGAACGTCGCCGTCAGCGCGTGCGGAGAGGAGCCCTTGGACATTCTCGATCACCACCAGACTCGGCTTCAGTTCCTTGACCGCGCGCGCCACCTGGCGCCACAACCCCGACCGGGTCCCTGCGGTGAGGCCAGCGCGCAGGCCGGCGCTGGAGACGTCCTGGCAGGGGAAACCGGCGGTCACGATGTCCACCCGCTCCTGGCCGGCCCAGTCGACGGCGGTGATGTCGCCGAGGTTCGGGACGGTGGGGTGGTGGTGGGCGAGGATCGCGGACGCGCCGGGGTCGATGTCCGCCACCCACGCCACGG
This sequence comes from Kitasatospora sp. MAA4, assembly GCF_029893355.1. Classification (GTDB taxonomy): domain Bacteria; phylum Actinomycetota; class Actinomycetes; order Streptomycetales; family Streptomycetaceae; genus Kitasatospora. Next base: position 238,748 of record NZ_JARZAI010000006.1, on the reverse strand, counting down.
TGCCGCCGAACGCCTCGCGCACCGCCATGTCCAGACCGCCGTAACCGGTGCACAACGACCCGATCCGCAGGCCGCTCACCGGGCCGTGCCCATCAGCTCGTTGACCAGGTGGGCGTGGGCGTTGAGGGTCTGGAGGAGGGTGGCGACGGCGTCCTTGGCCTCGAACGTCAGCAGCGCACCGGGACCGTTCGCGGACGGCTCGGTCAGCCGGTGGTCGGGGACGGGGATGAGCAGGGTGGCGGTGACCAGGAGCGCGGAGCGGGTGATGCGCTCGGGCTCGACCAGGGCCCGCCAGCGGTCGCCCGTGGTCCGCCAGGGGTCGCGGCCCCAAGCGGCGGTCCAGTCGCCCAGGTCGTCGGGGCGGTGAGCGAGCGCGCTCTGGCGGATCGGGACGTCCACGCGCAGCACCAACTCGTAGTCCTCGGTGACGTGGGCGGTGACGGCGCTCAGGTCGGGGCGGATGTCGACGTAGCCGGGGGACATCACCGGGCTGGTGGCGACCTGCCAGGCGGCACGGGCGAACTCGACCGCGCCCAGCGGGTCGCCGTCGTCGGTGAACCAGCGGGCGCGCTGGTCGAGGTAGGCGCCGTAGCGCGAGGAGCCGTTGGACGCGCGCTCTCGGTCGTCGATGTCGTCGGCGAGCGCGAGCGTGTTCGTGCTGAACTCGGGCATGCTGGGTCCGATCTCGTATGGGTTCGGGATTGATGGGGGCCCCGCAGCAGCCGGAAGACCTTGCCGGGAGTACCGGCTGCTGCGGGACTCCGTGCTGTGCAAGGGGCGTGGGCTAGAACGGCGGCTCGGCGCCGCCGCTGGGCTGCCAGCTGTCGCCCGCCGCGGCGGGCGACGGCGCGGGGGCGGACCACTGGTCGCCGGCCGGGCCGCTGTTCTGCGGGGCTTGGGCGGCGCCGGTGCGCTGGGCGCGGGTGACCTTGGCGGTGGCGAAGCGCAGGGAGGGGCCGACCTCTTCGACGTCGAGGCCGAGCATGGAGCGGTTCTCTCCTTGGTCGGTCTTCCAGTTGTGCTGGACGAGGCGGCCGGTGGCGATGACGCGCATGCCCTTGGTCAGGGATTCGGTGACGTGTTCGGCCAGGTCGCGCCAGGCTGTGGCGCGCAGGAAGAGCGCGGTGCCGTCCTGCCACTGGTTGGTGGTCTTGTCGAAGGTGCGCGGGGTGGAGGCGATGGTGAAGCGGGCCATCGCGGCGCCGCCCTGGGTGAAGCGCAGTTCGGGGTCGTCGGTCAGGTTGCCGACGATGGTGATCGGGGTGTCTCCGGCGGACAACGAAGCCTCCAGGGGCTGGTGGTTGGTCGGGGAGCGGATCTGTCCGGTCCCCCGCGCCGCCCGGGGCCCGGCCGCTGGTTGCGGCGGGGCCGGGCGGCACGGTCGGTCGGGCAGGTCAGTTGTGTCGGCCGTCGCAGTACGCGTCTTCGCACGCGCAGCCGCCGCACTCGGCGCAGATCTCGCTGTCGCAGTCCTCGCACAGCTCGTGGCCGATGCAGTACTCGCTGGCGCACTCGTCGCAGTAGTCGTCCATCGGTTCCTCCGGGGTTCAGCGGTTGCGGTTGTTGACGGTGACGTTGACCCCGCCCCGGCCGCCGCCGGTGTTCTTGAGGAGCCAGAGCAGGGCGAGGATCGCGGCGAGGCAGCCGAGTCCGGTGGTGGCGGCGGCGATCTGCTGGAGCAGGAACCCGGTGCCGAGGCCGGCGGCGCCGATGCCGATGCCGCCGCACAGGAGGCGGGCGGGCCACGGGTCGCGCCCGCCGCCCACCGGGGTGGGCAGGGTCTGCGGGGTGTAGTGGGTGGGAGCGGGCGGGGCCTGGTGGACGAGCACGGGCGGGTGGCCGGCAGCGGGCTGGTAGAGGGTGATCGGCGCGGGGCCGGGCTGGGTGGCGTAGTAGGGCAGGCCTTCGGCGGTGAAGGCGATGGGCGCGGCGGGGTGCGGGTGGTCCATGGCGGGTCTCCTGACCGGTGCTCGGGTGCCCGGGGTTCAGTGGCCGACGGCGTGGATGACGCTCTGTATGAGCTGGTTGACCGGTCCGGCGACCCCGGGGATGGCGGCGGCGGTGAAGCCGGACAGCCACGCGACCAGCACCGCCGCGATGCCCAGGCGCTTGGCCCAGATCAGGGCGAGGGTGATCAGGAAGAAGACCAGGGAGGTCGAGAAGGTGATGAGCACGGCGGTGTCCCTTCGACGGCGGGGCGGGGATCAGGGCTGGGCGTCGGTGCGGGCGCGGCGGGCGGCGTCGGCGGCGCGGTTGCCGTGGTTGTAGAGGCGGCGGCCCAGGCGCAGGCGGCGGCCGGTGGCGCGGCAGCGGCGGCAGTCGCGGCCGCGTTTGACGGTGCCGCGGCGGGTGACGCGGGTCTTGCAGCCCATGCCCTTGCAGGCGCGGCAGTTCCCGAACGGGCTGGCCGCACATAACAGTGCGTAGCCAAGGGCGATGAGTATGAGTGCGGGCGCGGCGGTGACGAAGGGGGTCAGCACGGGGGCTCCTGGGGCCGTTCCGGGGGTTTGTCGAGGTCAGGTGCTATCCGCTAGCTCGCTGATCAGAAGCGGTGTGGGGTGCTAGCGGGGGTGCTAGCGCTAGCAGGGGCGGCCGCTAGCGCTAGCACCCCAGGGTGGGTGTCAGGCGGCCCGTCCGCTGTCACGCTTGGTGACGGCGTCGAGGATGTCCTGGCGGTTGAGGCCGCGCCGGTTGACGGTCTTGCCCTCGATGCGGCGCCCGATCTGGTCGGGGGCGATGCCGTAGGGGGCGACGGCAGAGGCGAGCTGTTCGGGCTTCCAGTCGCCGTACCGCTCGGCGTTGAGCGCACCGAGCGCGGCGACGAGGGTCTCGGACCAGACGCGCGGCTCGGTGGCGGGCCAGACGGCGATCAGGTCGTCCAGGATGCTGCTGGTGTTCTGCTCGCGCTCGGGGGCCTGGCCGGCGGCGACGCCGGTCAGCGTTCCTGCGGCGATGCGCTGGGCGCGGGCGCGGTCCATGATGTGCCCGGCAGCGGGGCCGTCGATGTAGTAGGAGCGGACGATCTGCGCGTCGGTGGCGGCGCCGACCAGGTAGCCGATGCCCTTGTCGTTGGCGGTGAAGGTGGTGGCCCGCAGGCCGTTCTTGTAGCTGCTGGTGCCGAGGACCATGTCGTTCTCGGTCTGGCCCATGACCCGCAGGCAGAACCGGATCCCGACGTTCGCGGAGACGCCGGACGGCAGGGACTTCACGTCGGGGCGCTGGGTGGCGAGCATCAGGATCACGCCCATGGCGGGGCCGCGCTTGATGATGCCCTCGCACAGCTCGCCTGCCTCCTTGCCGAACTCGGCGTGGGAGAAGAGTTCCTGGCACTCGTCCACGATCAGGACCAGCGGGTGCAGGCCGAGCTTCTTGTCCGCCGCGAGTTCGGGGGTGACCTTGTTCTCGGGGCGGCGCTCCTTGGGCAGGGAGCGCAGGACGCTGGCGCGGCGCTCAAGTTCCTTGTAGACGTAGCGGATCGAGCCGAGCGCGGCCTCGATCGTGTCGTCGTCGGCGCCGGACCCGTAGTCCGCGGCGACCTTCTCGGCGTCCTCCAGGTCCCCGGTGCCCTTGAGCTCCCACACGTGCAGCTCGGCGGTGGGGTCCAGGGCGGCGGCGAGCATGAGGACCCGCAGGGCGAAGGTCTTGCCGAAGCGGGGCATCGCACCGATGAGGACGTTGGCGAACATCAGCAGCATCTCGACGGAGCGTCCGCGCTGGTCGGTGCCGAACGGGACCGGCTTGAACAGCGAGGCGGCGCCGGTCTTGGCCAGCGGCCAGGCGGGGGGCTTGGCCTGGGACATGTCCTGGTCGCCGACCCACAGCATCAGGCGCCCGGCGTGCTGGTCGTGCACGGGCTCGGGCCACACGCAGCCCAGCGGGCGCCGCAGTCCGGAGGCGAGGCGGTCGCGCTTCTCGATGATGTCGATCGCAGTGACGCCGTAGGGCAGGTCAATGTCCGCGCGCCATCCGGGGCCGTCGCGGGTGATCGGAGCGGGGAACTTGATGCCCGAACCGCCCTTCGCCAATGCCTTGTTGACCTCGGCTAGGCTCATCGCTCCGAGCGCCCGGATCACGATGTCCGAGGTGAGGCGCTGCACCTTCGTGGCGACCACGGCGCGGTCGATCAGCGGGGCGTCCGCCTGGCCGCCGGCCGCGCCCAGCACCATGGTCAGGGCTGCGGCGACGGCGAGCTGGGTCCAGCCGGGGGTGGCGACCAGCAGTACCGCGACGAACGCGACCCCGAGCAGGGAGGCGAGCAGCAGCACCGCGCCGCGGGCCCGGACGCGGGCGTCGCGGCTGCGGGAGAGGACCAGGTACTGCTCGACGTCCTCGCGGCGGACGGCGGCGGCCCGCACGGGGCGGCTCTCCGCGTCCGACACCCACCGGTAGACGCCGCCGACGAGGCGGGCGGTGCCGCGAGGGGCGCGGGCGGCGAGCTTGGCACCGTAGAGGGGGGAGCGGACGGCGTGGTACCCGGCGGTGTGGGCGACGTGCTCACCCAACCAGCTGGCCCCGGTGAGCAGTTCGGTCTTGGAGCGGGCCCAGGCGGGGATGATCGGGCGCCGCTTGGCAGCGCGGGCGGTCGCCCACCGCTCGCTGATCGCGTCGGTCTTCGGCGCGGGGGCGTCGACGTAGACCGACGGCCCGGCCTCGGAGTCGTTGCCGCCGGTGTCGACGGCGTGCAGCGTGCGGTCGGTGCGGGCCTTCTCCAGGTCCACCACCGACGCGCCGCTGTCGGGCGGGGTGTCGGTGGGGACGTCGTTGTTCAGGTCCGCCTCCAGGCGGGCGAACAGGTCGTCCTCGCTGTTGGGGTCCGGGTTGTGGGGCTGGTTCACTGGTGGTTCCTTCCTCACGGTTCGCGGTGCGGCAGGGGCCCGGGGCGGCCGTCGTGCCGGCAAGCTGGTCGGCCGCCCCGGGGCGGCGTCAGAAGAGGTGCTTGCGGCAGTTGATGGCGTGGTCGTAGCCCTGGCGCTGGGCGGTGGCTTTGTCGAGGAAGGTGCGGCGGGCGCCGCAGCCGGTGCAGTTCCAGGAGTGGGACATGAGGTTGTCGTGGACCTGGACGGTCTTCTTGGCGGGGGTGCGGAAGGTGGCGATGACGGCCATGGCGGTGTCCTTGGGGTTGGGGTTCAGGCGGAGGCGATGAGGGCGGCGGCGGTCTCGAAGGCGTGGTGCCATGCCTGGTCGAGGGCGTATGCGCCGTTCATGCCGTGGTCGGTGAGGCGGACGAAGGCGCTCTTGCCGGTGGCGTCGGCCAGGCGGCGCAGGGGCTCGCGCCGGTCGGCGACGTAGTGGGTGACGGCGGACAGGGCCAGGGCGGCGGCGACCGGGGCGGGGCGCAGGCGGATGCCGAGCACCGCGGTGCCGGCCAGCAGGGCGGCGGCCTGGGTGGCGGTGTAGGTGGCGACGTGCGCGGCGCAGGCCCGGCGTCCGGCGGCGGCATGGAACGTGCCGGTCACATGACCGTGCTCGTCCCTTTCGATGACCGGCGCGGCGTCGGTGGCGCCCTTGCGACGGGCCTGGCAGTCGGACTGGATCCAGTGGTCGGCGACGTCGGCGGCGGCCCGCGTGAGGGCGTAGGCGACGGTGAACCGGACGGCGCGGTCGTTGTTCACGAGAGTGGTTCCTTCCAACTGACGTGATGTGCAGGGAAGTTGAGATGTTCAGGCGGCGATCGGGGCGGGCTGGGCGGGGGTGTCGCGCAGTTCCTGGTAGCGGGCTGCGATCCAACCGGCGGACCAGCCGGTTAGCTCCACGGCCTGGCGCTGCGTCAGACCGACGAGGCCGGCGGCCCGTGCGACCTCGCGGGCTCGCTCCTCGGGCAGCCGCTCGGTGGCCGGTCCGGCGGACAGCAGCTTCTGGCACGCACGCTCGACTGCGTCCCGCTCGGCCTGCTCGCGGGCGAGGTGCTCCTCGCGCTCACGGCGCTCACGCTCGCTCACCTCGCGCTCACGACGCTCACGCTCGGCCCGCTCAGCGGCCTCCCGGCGGGCCTTCTCCTCGCGCTCGGTGCTCTCGCGCCGCTCGGCCGCTTCCCGCTCCTCGCGCCGCATCCGTGCCTCGTGCTCACGCTGCTCGCGGGCGAGGCGCTCCTCGTGTTCACGGCGCTCACGCTCGCTGCGGTCGGCTGCTTCCCATTCGGCGAGGCGGTCCTCGCGGGCCCGCTGGCGGCGTTCCTCGGCCTGGTGCTCGCGCTCGGCCCGCTCGGCGCGCTCAGCGCTTTCACGGGCGGCCAGTGCGGAGGCGATCGCCCGCCGGTAGGCGAGCGAGGTCTCCGCTGTGACGATCAGCAGCAGCGGCGCCACCGAGTGGACCGCCACCCCCACCAGATCGCCCTGAAGGGCGGACAGACCGACGTTGAGCAGCAGCGTCATGAGGCCGGTCAGCCAGCGCAGCACCGTCGGCCAGCGGCCGCCGTCACCGCCCAGGCGGGCCAGTGTGCTGTCCATGCGGACCACGATCACCACGGCCGCGTCCACGACCAGCGGCAGGATCGGCGCCGTCCAGTGCCACCCGTTCGGGGTGTGCCCGCTCATCAGCGGGGTCACCGTGAGCACGCTGTAGAGCACCGCTCCGAACGTGATCGTCCACGTACCCACGCTCAGCGCCCGCTCCGCAGAACGGATCTGCTCCGGACTCACCAACGCCTTCACCGCGACCACCGCCCCCGACGCGATGAGCGGACCGTGAGCACCGACCAGGCGCTCGTGAGGAACTTCGAGTGCCCGTTCACTGGCCCTTCCCCTCGCTCGGCGTTCCCGGGGTGGGGCGCGGCGCGGGCAGCGGCTGGTGACCGTAGCCACCGTTCGTGCTGTGGTCGCTCATGCCGCACCGCCGCTCTCCGCCATGGCCTGCCGAAGGCTCGTCTTGCCGTACAGCACCCGGCGGCGCTGCTGGGTGTCCAGGCCGCCGAAGATGCCGTGCGGCTCCCGGCGCTTCAGTGCCAGGGCGAGGCACAGCTCGCGCACCGGGCAGCCCTGGCAGGCCTGCTTGGCGCGCCGCTCGGCGAACTCGTCGCCTTCCTCGGGGAAGAACAGGTCCGGGTCCATCCCGGCGCACGCCGCACCGGGCAGCGCGGTGGCCGGCGGCGGGAGTTCCCAGGTGAGCGGCAGGCCCGTCGGGCGGGCCGTCGCGATGGGGTTGCGGGTGCCGACCAGCGGCCGGAGGCGAAGGAGACTCATCACGCCGCCGCCTTCCAGGTCAGCACCCGGCGGCGCTCGGCGCCGCGCAAGAGCCGGCGGGCGTACCAGGCCTCGTCCGGCCGCAGGTCGGACAGGATGTCCCGGGCCGCCGCGAGGCGGGCCGCGCGCTCCTGCTCCGACTCGTCGTCCGTGCCGGTGAACAGCTCGGCGTCGATGCCGAACGCGAGTTCCTCGAACTCGTCGGGCGTGCAGGCCTCCTGGCCTGCAACAATCAATCGCATGGGTCGTATCTCCCGTCAGTGGGACGGCCCTGAGCGGCCCCGGTGCACCACCACCGGGGCCGCAGCCGTATCGGAATCGGCGCTCGACGAGCAGCCGCGGAACCCGACGCGCCACGTCCGCACGAGGGCGGGCGGCACGCGCCGGGAGCCGTGATCACTGGTAGAGCGATCAGAAGCGACGGGCCCCGCTCGCCGTTCAGCGGCGGGGCCAGGTATGGACTCGGGTCCTGTGCATGGATCGACTCCTTGCAGGTCAAGCCCCTTGCAGGGCTTGGAAGATGAGGTGGCCCGTCCTACGGGCGTCAGGTCTGTCGGGCCTGGTCCGGTGCTTCGTCTCTGCTCAGCACAAGCAGGGCGGCGGCCCCCGATCGGGGGTTGCTGGCTCGCTGCCGCCGGCGACATCACCCGGTCACCTCGGGGGCGGTCTGTCTCATCCCGCCACGTGCTTTGGGACTCCGCTGGCTTGCTCGGAACGCCGTCCAGCCGTACGAATCGGCCTGGTCAGCGCCCGTCCATCCCCACACCCCGCAAGAGGTGGCACGCCACTGCGTAGGGGGAGAGCACGTGTCGCGGTGGCTTATCCCCCGGTTTCTCAACCTAGGCACCACCACGACCGCCGCCCTCGCGTCGGTCCCGCACGATCACTCTTCAGATATCAAGGAACCGCGCTTCCCTGGCCGAGCCCCCGAAGGGACCGACTTCCGGACGCGTTCCGTGCGGGTCCGGGCAGCCCAAAGAAGGCCTACGGGCACGGATGGTTGATCTCGCCCAGCAAGCCGGGCGGACGTCCTGCGCAGAGCGGGCCCTTGAGCGCCGCTCCGAATTGGTGCGCACCAGTAGTCTGCAACTGGTGCGCACCAGTGTCAAGCGTTTCTCTGTCGAGCCGTCAGTTCCGGCTCTGGTTCTATGAAACGGCGTGCGCCAACGACCCGGTAGCCAGCAGGGGTTAACCCAGTTTTGTTAACCATCCATGGGCAGGGGCGACGTGCTGCATGCTGGGGAGATAGCGCATCGCCACGACAGAGGTGGGTACATGACGCAGCGCCTACGACAGGCCCGCACGGAGCGCGGCTGGTCACAGGATCGACTGGTTCGCGAGATCGGCCAGTACGCCCGGCAGCACCTCGTGGACGTCGCTTCGCCGGCCAGCCTCAAGGTCTATGTCTCGGAGTGGGAGAACGGCCGCCGATCGGTGTCGGCTACCTACGCGACCATCCTGCGGGCGCTGCTCGGCAGGACCGACGACGAGCTGTTCGCCGAGTCGGCACCGGGCGCGCCAGCGCTCGCAGATGGGTACGACGAACTCCTCGGGCGCATCGACTCTGCACGCAGCCTCAGTCTGGGCATGGTCGACACGTTCCTGAACCAGACCGAGCTGTTGCGCAGCTTCGATCGACAGATGGGCGCGGCGGGCCTTGTGGACCAGATGCGCGCCCACCTTGACTCGCTCGAAGACGCGCTGACGTTCGCGGTTCTACCGGACGCCCGCCGACCGGTGGCCAAGGCGCTCGCCGGCGCGGCCACCCTCGCGGCATGGCAGGCACTCGACGTCGGGGCGGTCGAGCGGGCCTGGCGCCACTACGAACTCGGGAAGAGGGCTGCATCCGAGGCGGACGAGCCGATGTACCTGGCGCACGCCATGGCAGAGCAGGCGTACGTGCTCGCCGACGCTGGACGCGCCGAGATGGCCGTCGACTTGGTGCGTGACGCCCAGCGCACGGGCGGCACGAAGGTCTCGCCCCGGCTTGCCGCCTGGCTCTTCGCCGCTGAAGCCGAACTCTGCGCGAAGGCTGGCCTGGCCGATGACTGCCGTCGTGCGCTCGACCATGCCGCGGCGGTCCTGCCCGCCGGAGACGAGTCGCGCGATCCGGACATGCTCAGCATCTTCCTGAATGCCAACCACCTGGCCCGCTGGCGGGGCAACGCATTGGCCATGCTCGGTGAGGATGCCGCCTTGGCGGAGCTGTACGTGGCGCTCGAACGGATGGATCCGGCGTTCACCCGGGCCACGGCGGGTCTTCGCTGCGACTTGGCCCAGGCGCACCTGGTGCGCGGGGAGTTCGGGCCGGCGAAGGAGCATCTGCAACAGGCCCGCCTCCTGGCCAACCGAACAGGGTCGGTGCGGCACAGGAGGCGGATCGAACGGCTTACTGGGCGCTTGTAGAGCGCTCCTGACGAGTGGCCAGCAGATGCAGCAGAGCAACCAACGTGCCAGAGCCGAGGAGTTCGTCACGGGCCATCAGCTGCGGCACGTCAGCGAGCGGGATCCACGCGATCCGGCCCGCTTCCTCTGCGTCAGTCGGCTCGCCGACCAGGGTGGCGCCCCGGGCGACGAAAATCTCGTGCGGGGAGTCGACCATCCCCACCATGGGCTGGTAGGTCACTACGTGCTCGACTGACGCGGGCCGCCAGCCGGTTTCCTCCTCGACCTCGCGGGCGGCGGCAGAGGCTGCGTCTTCCCCCGCGTCCAGGATTCCGCCAGGCAGCTCCCAACCGAACCGCCCCGGGACGAACCGGTAGCGCCAGAGCATCAGGACGCGCTCCTGGTCGTCCAGGACCGCGGTGATGGCGACGTGCTGAAGCCGGACTACGTGGTGCTCGAAGCGCTCCACGCCGGGCGGCTCTACGTCCACCAGGGTCAGCTTGACCCAGGGGTTGTCGTAGACGGTCCGCTCGCCGTGGATGAGCCAGGGCTCCAGCGCCTCGCGCGGTTCGCTGACAACCTCCCGGGCGCCGGCGCTCCCACCGCACACGTAGTAGCCGCTCCCGTGCCGGACTTCGATCAGGCCCTCGGCGGTGAGCCTCCCGAGCACGGTGCGCAGCATCGTCCGTCCGGCTGACAGCTCGGCGACCAGCTTGCGTTCGGACGGGAGCTTGGCACCGCCGGCCAGCTGGCCGGAGCTGATCCAGCCCCGGATCGTCTGCTCGACCCGCTCGGTCTTACCGCCCATGCGTTCGTATGCTCCTCTGGCCTTAGCTGCTGCTGCGGACCAGCCTAGGTTGAGATCCAATGCTTGTGGAGCCTCCTCGAATGATCGGGTCCGCGAGTAGGCCCGGGGCCACGGGAGTGGCCTCGCAGGCGTCCACGGAAGGTCAGCGAAGCGGGTGGTGCTGGTGGCGACCGGTCGCCGCCCCGGAGCCATGGGCCACTTGTGGGCTAGGCTCTCGGCCTGTTCCTCTAGCGGAGGTTCCGGCCGACGTCAGAGCGCATTGCGTTCGGACTGCGGCTCTGATCTTGAAAACTGTCGTGAGGTAACCCCTCACCGTGGGTTCGAATCCCACATCCTCCGCAGGAGAACGGCCCCTGACCAGCAACTTTGGTCAGGGGCCGCCTGCATCGTTGCGGACTAGCGGGGAGGGCCACAGTGCTTGAGGAGCGCGAGTCGATCGGGAAGCGCATCCGGCGTCAACGACTCCGACTGGGCATGCCGCAAGCTGACTTTGCGGCCGCTGTCGGCAAGACGCAGGGGTGGGTGTCGAAGGTCGAGCGTGGTCGGATCGAACTCGACCGTTCCAGCACCATCAACGAGGTGGCAGCCGCGCTGCACTGTCATCCGAACGATCTGATCGAGCGGCCTTACGTCGCCGGGAACGCGTCGGAGAACCAATGGCAGGTGGCCGCGGCATCCATCCTGCGTGAGTTGCGGCGCTACGACCTGACGCCGGTGTTCGACGGTGCCCCTCGCTCCTCGGCCCAGTTGTGGCAGGAGACCGCCAGGCTCCACCGGCTTCGGGACGCGGCGGCCAATGTCGCCATCCTGCGCGAGCTTCCCGACTTCCTCCGGGAGGCCCGAGCCTTGGCGGAAAGCGGGGCGGGACACGAGCGGGAGGAGGCGTTCGGCATCTACGCGGTCTGCTGCAAGTTCGCCCACACCGCCGCGCACACTCTCGGCCACCCCGAACTGATCGCCATGGCCTGCGAGCGTGCGACCTGGGCAGCGCAGCGTTCCGGAGATGCCGTGCTGCCGGCAGTGGCTGACTGGATGCGGGTCTGGGACATGTGGGCCACCGCCGACTGGGAGGACTCTCTCGCGCTCACCGACAAGGCATTGCGGTCAATCGATTCGGCCTACGAGGCCGGCGAGCCGCTCGCAGTCCGGGCCTGGGGCACTCTGCAGCTTCGCGCGGCGGTGTCGGCAGCACGCGCCAACAACCCGGGGGAGACCGAAGATCGCATCTCCCTCGCGCGGGCTGCTGCTGTCCGGTTGGACACCCCGGTTGCACCTGTCTTCGATCGACACTCGTTGACCTTCTCCGCCGGGAACGTTCAAATCCACTCCATCTCCGTCCAGTTGGAGATGGGGGACCACGCAAAGGCGCTGATGCTCCATGAGCGGGCCGATCCCGCACAGGTCGCCACACTGCCCAACTCCCGGCGCGGCCACCATCGGATGGACCTGGCCCGTGCATGGCTGTGGGACGGTCGCCGCGACAAGGCGCTCGCCGAACTGGAAGAAGCCGAGCGGATCGCTCCTCAACTCGTGAGGAACCATCCGATCGGACGTGCCACCCTGCGCAAGATTGTCTATGCCGAGCGAGCCGGCACGCGCGAGAAGCTTCGCCGCATGTCCGACCGCTTTCACCTGGACGGATAGCAGTATTCCCCTGATTCATATTCAGCTGTAGTCGCCCGCCTACTGTCTGTTGCATGAGCGGACGACGCATCAATGACACGGGCGCGAACGACCCCGCAGATCTCGTTCAGGACTCGTCCACCGACCGCATAGGCGTCGCGGTGGATGTCCCGGGTGACGGCTTTCTTGCCCGAGCGGAAGGCGGTCCGCGCAGATGAGCCCTTTGGATACCGCGTCGTTCCCAGTACCGCAGGAGTGGGACGTTGAGCCCACTGTGGCCGCTGTGCCCGCCGCTCGGCGACTGATCGTGAGCATCGCCCGCTTCTGGAAGGTCCCACTGTCGGAGGATGCGCTTCGGGATGTCGAGCTGTGCGCAGGCGAGTTGCTGGCCAACGCGATGGAGCACACCCAGGCATCGTGCCGCGTCACCGTCAGGTGGACGGGTGAACGGCTGCGCGTGGAGGTCGCGGATACCAGCATTCGCCTGCCCGACCCGGACAACGCCCAGGACACCGCCACGGGCGGAAGGGGCTTGTGCCTCGTTTCTGGCCTGTCGCACTCGTGGGGCTGGACGCCGACGGGCGCGGGAAAAATCGTCTGGTTCGAGTGCGCGGCTGACCAACTCGTAGCCGGGGACAGGCATCTCGCAGTCCTCGTCCACGCCACTCAGAGCCAGGTCATGGACCGGTTCTCGCAGTCCGCCTGACCCAGCCCCAAATTCCCTTCCGGGGCAGAACGACGAGCAGAAACCCCGGGAGCTAGCACAACCGCGGCATGGGTCCCCAGCTGCGGCCACCGGTCAACATGAAAGGTCACCACCATGGAAAACATCACCGTCAGCGACCCCGAGCCCGAGCCCGATGAGGAGATCGTGGCGCTCGGCGACGCGACCACGCTCACCAAGGGCAGCACCAGTGAGAGCGTGGAGAACAAGCGCTCCCCGTACGGCGGCTGACCAGAAGCCTGCGGCGGCACCCCGACGTGACAGCCGGGGTGCCGTCCCTCCACACGGCGTCGACTTCGGAGATGATCACATGCTCTGGTACGGGGGCTACCTCACTCGGCCCGACGGGCAACGGCGGCCTGTCGGTGCTCAAATGCTGTGGGACACGCCCGCGCTGTGGTCAGCAGGCGTGCCGGTGCGGATCGCTGCTGGGTCCAACGGGCGTCGTCTGGCCGTGTTCGGTCCGTGTACCGCCTCGAACACCCAGCTCGATCAGCTTCTTCGCCGTCATGACCTCGCGGCGTGGGATGCGGCGGTCACGGCCTGGGCCGGGGCGTACACGCTGGTGCTGGACGACGCGGGTGGGTCGGTGTTCGTGTGGGCCGATCCAGCTGGGGCCTGCCCGTTGTACGTGGCGAGATCCGGTGGCGAAGCGGTGTGGGGGTCCAGTTCTCTGGCACTGGCTGCGCTGATCGGCGCCCGGCCGGATACCGCATGGCTGGCCGGACATCTGGTTGACCCCACCGCGTTCACCCCGGGGCGTTCCGCCTGGACGGGCGTTGAGCAGATCCCTCCTGGGCACCGCTTCACTGTGCGCTCCGGCGACTCAGTGACCACCGTCCCGTTCTGGCACCCGTCACAGCTTGCCTGGCCCGATGCCGTGCATCGACTGCGCGAAGACCTCGCCGGTAGCGTGCGTGCCCGTGCTGGGTCTGGGCCGGTCTCCTCGGACCTGTCGGGCGGCCTCGACTCTTCGACCTTGGCCGTGCTCGCGGCCCGCCTGGGTCCGGTCCTCGGGGTCACCTACCATCCCAAGGGGGTCACGTCGGGCGGCGACCTTGACCATGCCCGCGCGGTGGCCCGTGCTTCCCCGTCGATCCGCCACGAGCTGATGCCGATGTGCCGCGAGCACCTGCCGTTCACCGACCTCAGCAGGCTGCCGCTGACGGATGAGCCCGCACCCTCGGCCATCACCGTTGCCCAGTTGTCCGCACAGCTCAACTTCCTCGTCGGCCTCGGTGCCACGACGCACCTGACGGGCGACGGTGGTGACAGCCTCTTCATGCCACCGCCCGTCCATCTGGCGGACCTCGCCCGTTCCGGCCGGCTGTTCCGCCTGGCTTCCGACGCCCAGAGCTGGGCACGTCTCTACCGGGCCAGCCCCTGGCCTGTGGTCTCGTCTGCCTGGCGCGAACCTCGACGCCTCGTCGGTCGATCGAAAGCGGCACCGTGGCTGACCACCAACGCCAATGAACTGGCGCTTTCGGTCACCGCCCCGTACCCGGACATGCAACTGCTCGGTCATGCAGATGACTTCGTGCTCACTGAGGCCCGCTACGTCGGCCGGACTGCGGCCACAGAGGGGCAGTTGGCCTCGGTACACGGCATCACGATGCACAACCCGTTCACCGATCCGCGCGTAGTTGAAGCCGTTCTGTCTGTAGACGCCTCCCGGCGCTGGTCCGCGCGCCGCTACAAGCCGTTGTTGTCGGATGTTGCGGCACCGCTCCTCCCCGCGCAGGTGCTGGACCGAGGCGCGAAGGGCTTGTTCGCTGTCGATCATCACCACGGCCTGCGGGCCAACAAGTCCCAGGTCCTGGACCTGGTGGACGGTCACCTTGCCGAGCATGGGTTAATTCGGCCGGCTGCGGTCCGTGCTCTGCTCAGCCATGCCCTGCTGGGCGTCGACATCCCGTGGGGCCGGATCGAACCAGTACTCGGTGCTGAACTCTGGCTCCGCGCCGCCGAAGTGACACCCTCAACAGTCAGGTGGGAGGTAGGAGCCGCATGAAGCCTGACCCGGATACCCGCACCGCATTACTCGACCATGCCGCCGTGGTCGTCAACTATCGCACTGGCACTACCGTGGTCCTCACGGGTGACACCCTCGCTCTCTGGCTCGCGGCTCTACCCGCCAGTGGAGCACCCGCGCCGGTCACCGTCCCCGACTCGGACCCCTCGTGGGGCACAGTTGAAACCCCGGTCCGCCTAGAACCGCTGGATGCTCCGCCCTGGCGCTGGCGTCTGCCCGCGCTGGCCTGCCTGCTTGCCACCCTCTTGAGCCGCGAGATCGGCCCAGCCTCAACTCGCTTCGTCCGCCTGCTGCGCTTG
This sequence comes from Kitasatospora sp. MAA4, assembly GCF_029893355.1. GTDB lineage: Bacteria > Actinomycetota > Actinomycetes > Streptomycetales > Streptomycetaceae > Kitasatospora. Next base: position 223,699 of record NZ_JARZAI010000006.1, on the reverse strand, counting down.
GCCGAAGCCGGCCGGGCCCTTCCCGCTGCCGACAGCGCCAGCGCCCGCTTGGCAGTGCGCTCGGTGCGCTGGGGCGCCCGATGGATACCGGCGCGGGTCGCGTGTCTGGAGGAGTCCACCGCGGCTTCGCTCCTCCTCGCTCTCACCGGCCGGGGCAGAGCCTGGCGACACGGGGTAGCTACCGATCCGGTCCGACTGCATGCCTGGATCTGCGACAACCTTGGGCAGCCGGTCGAGGAACCGTCGCACACTGGCCAATACACCGTCCTCAACGGGTCCGACCGCCTTGGAGCAAAGATCAGATGAGCACTCCTCATGTCCTGCTCGCCGGTAAGCGCGTCAGTCTCGCCATGACCAACCGGGACCACCTGCCGGACTACCACCGCTGGGAGAACGACCCCGGCACGATCCTCGGGTACGGCACTCAGGTCACCCAGTCCTGGGAAGTCCGCGCCGGCGGCTGGGAGGGGCAGGGACGCAACCGCGACTATCCCCAGTTCGAGGTGATCACCACTGACGACCGTGCTCCCGTCGGCCTGACCACCTTGCAGATCGATTCCGCTGTGCGGACTGCCGAGTTCGTGATCCTCATCGCCCCTGAGCACCGGGGCAAGGGCCTGGCCACAGAGGCCACCTCGCTGACCCTGCGGTGGGCGTTCGAGTACGCGGCCCTGCGCATGGTCTGGCTCAAGGTGCTTGAGCCTAACGCTGCTGGGCTCACCGCCTACCAGAAGGCCGGTTTCCAGCCTGCCGGGCAGCTACGGCAATCCGGCTACTGGCTCGGTCGCCCCTGCAACGAACTGCTCATGGACGCCACCGCTGATGACTTCCTCGGCGGGGCTGAGCGGCCCTGACCCCAAGAGAGCGTCATAGCGCGCCGGACCAACCCGAATCTCTGATGGCTTGTCAGGGGCCGTCCCGGGTCCTGACCTTCCCCTTCCTCGTTTCAGACTTCCAGCCCACGGACACATTCTCGTCAGGTCCTCGGCTGGCCAAACACCTTGGCGTGGCACGAGGGACGATCGACAAGGTCCTTGGGCTGCTCCGCACGGAGGGGCTGATCGTGACTCGGCAGGGCAGCGGCCCGTTCGTCCGCGAGCGCACGTCCCGCGCCCCGTCGGGCTGCGTCCGCACCTCGAAGCCGCCTTCGAGTAGGAGCAGGTGACCTTGGACTTCGGCGGGTTCTCGAGCGAAAAGCTGCACAACGCGATGCAAGAGCCGATCGACAAGATTCGCTCGGCCGCCTGGCACCGGAGTCCATCACGGTGCCCATGGCCGTCCCGGTACTGGTCGACGACCTCCAGGACGAACCCGCGCTCCGTGAGCGCGCGCGGAACATCGCACTGACCAACGCCGACGGCATCGCGCACTCGGTCGAGGTACTGGCAGCGCTGGGGCTGGTCCAGTCAGCCGCAGCGCAGGTCAAGGTCTACAAGGCGTCCAGCCTCTTCAAGATCTACATCCTGAACCGCTCCGAAGCGTTCTTCGGCTTCTACCCGCTGCGCGAACGGACCGTCGCAATCGGCGGCGACAGCCACACGTTCTTCGATGTCACCGGGAAGGACACCACCCTGTTCCACCACTCGGCCGGCCCGGACGACGCGTCGCTCGGCTCGCAGTACGTTCAGCAGGCCCAGATGTGGTTCGACAGCGTATGGTCCTCTATCGCTTATGAGCGCCAGCCGTGACCGGTGCCCCGCCGTTCCTGGTGAACGTGCTTCGTCCGGTGAAGCACGTTCTGCTCGACTTCGACGGGCCGGTGTGCTCGGTGTTCGCCGGGCTCCCGGCTCCTGAGGTAGCGGATCGGCTCCGCGCGGCCCTGCTCGCCGCTGGCGGGCAGGGCCTGGCCGGCAGTAAGTCAGAGACCGACCTTCTCGCCCTACTCCGCCTAGTCGCTGACACCCGGCCTGACCTCGTCACGGTGGCTGACGACGTGCTGGCGGAGCTGGAGACAGAGGCCGTCCGAGTGGGTCGACCGAATCCTGGTGGTGAATCGGTTCTGCGGGCCTGCGCCAGCTCTGGCCGCTCCGTCTCGGTGGTCAGCAACAACGCAGGTGTGGCGATCGAGGAGTACCTATCCGCACGCGGTCTGACCGACTATGTGGTCGGGGTCTTCGGGCGCACTCCGGGAGAACCTGCATCCATGAAGCCGAACCCCCGCCTTCTCTTGGAAGCGATGGAGGCTACGGCCAGTAGGCCGGGTGACTGCATCTTCATCGGCGACGCGGTCAGAGACGTGGAGGCCGGTGACGCAGCTGGCGTGGCCACCATCGGCTACGCCAACAAACCCGGGAAGGATGCCAAGCTGGCCGCCGCCGGGGCTGTCGTCGTCGTGGACTCAATGCAGCTGATCGCCGACGTCTTGGGTGCTGGCTTGGGTGCCCTTTGAATGTGGTGGAGGCGCCGACAGGCTGCCGACGCCTCTACCACATTTCGATGCCGGCAAGGCGCAGTGCGCCCTCCCGATCTCTGGCCGCACCGCGCCAACGGTCCGGCCGAACCCTGTGTTTGCCGAGCAGCAAGAGCCGGGTCAGCCCGCAAGAACGTCGCAAGGCGCCTACTGGTTCCCAACGCTGTGCTTGCGGGGACATCCTGTCTACCTCGCTGTCAGCTGACAACAGCGCATGGGACCGCTCGCTGCCGGCTGGTGGGACAGCTGTCGACGCCAAGATTCTTCTTCCACTTCTGGAAGTACTTCTGACCTGGGGATCTGCGAGAGCCGTCCCAAAACGTACCCAGTCCGGATGGGCTTTTGTTTCATCGCCCAGTCTTGGACAACTTGAAACAACGGCGACTGGGATTGGACTCTTTCTGGCTGACAGACAATCATCTCCCGTGTGGCCACTGCGCTCTGGAACGCCAATTCCGGTGTGGCCTGCCGAGCAGCAAGATCAGTTGCAGCCTGCCGGGCTGCCCAGCATTGGGAGATCCCATGAAGAACCGTGAGGTGGCGCAGTTCCGAGTCCAGATTCCCGGGCGCGACGTTGCGACCCCGACGGCGCCCGCCGTTGTCATCATCTTGGTTGTGCTTGTGCTGGCGGCCCTGCTGACCGTCGCAGGCGTGGCCCCGTCCACCGTGTATGCCGCGCTCGCGACGGGAGGGATGGTTGCCTCTTCCCTCCTCCAGCAGCTCGGCGTCATCGCCGGCCCGACGAGGCCGTAGGGGTTCACGTCAGATGGGTCGCAAGAAGACACCCATCACGGCAGAGTCGCCCCTGCGGCCGCTCGCGCAGTTCCTCAGGGAATTGCGCGAGCGAGCAGGACTGACCTACCGGCAGATGGAAGCCATGCTTGATGGTCACCCGGGTTGCTCACTGGCGACGCTATCCCGAGCCGATCGTGGCACTAGCCTCCCGGCACTAAAGACGGTCGCGAGCTATGTGAGTGCGTGTGGTGGTGATCAGGTAGTTGCATTTCGCCTTTGGCAGCAGGCGCTTCGCGACTACCGATACTTGGACCATAATCCTGGGAAGCCGATTCCGCGGCGGCGCCCGCGGCCCGTAGTGAACCCCGAGTTCATTCACGAGCCATTGCAGTTGAGAGAAGCCATGGTGCGCATGCGGGCGCAGGCTGGTGAGCCCTCTCTGCGGGAACTTGCAACTACCGCGGAAGCTCTGGGCCTCGAACTGGCGAGGAGCACGCTCAGCGATGTGCTTGCTGGTCGGCGGCTGCCGTCCCTCCAGATGTTGCGCGCCTTCGTTCGTGTCTGCCGGGACAGGTACCCCGCCGAAGCGTGGGACCGGGCGTGGCTGCGTGTAGTCATGGGTGGCCACGGAGGCCAGCCGGACGACCGCCAACCTCCTCGATCTGGGTCGACTTGGACTCTGGTCCCTCTAGCGGCTTTGTCCCAAAGCTGGGTGGAACGGTTCGGCGCCGGTCAAGGGTCGGGGCCAGCTCGGGGCCACAGAATCACGTAGCACCGGCAGGATCGTAGTTCCCGCTGGTGAGCGTGTGAGTGAGCCCGCGTGCGGCTTCGATCTTGAAAACTGTCGTGAGGTAACCCCTCACCGTGGGTTCGAATCCCACATCCTCCGCAGGTGGGGGAGACCCCAGTCCAGGGCGGGTACCGGCGCGCAGCCGGTACCCGCCCTGCGGCGTTCGTCGCCCGGGCGGCGCAGTCCCGCCCCGCAGTGGCGGCCGTGGGCAGGTATGCCTGGAGGCATGGTGTCGCTCCGTGCAAGGTTCAGGGCTACTCGTGGCTGTCCCCACCACACTCCCGGCAGGGTGGTGGTCGATCTCGACCAGGTGCCCAAGCTGCTCGTCGCGGTGGATCCCCCCGCGCCGCCGCCTCGCCCGGTCGTCGGGCCCGTGGATCGGTTTCTGCTGGTGGTCCTGGTGCTGGCGTTCCTGGCGCTGATGGCCTTTCTGGGGTTCAGCATCGCCACGACCCGCAAGCTCGGGGTGCCGGACCTGTCGAGCGGGGTGTCCGTGGTGGCCGCCGGTCTGCTGGGGGCGGTCATCAATCCCCTGCAGGAGGGGGTCTTCTGGCGCAGGGTGCTGCCGGCGGTCGTTCTTCTGGCGTCTGCGGGGATCGGGGTCTGGGCGGCGGTCGAGATCTTCGCCGTCCCGGCGCGGCCGTCCGCCGGGACGGCGCTCACCGCGGCCCTGGTGGCGTTCAGCGCTCTCTTCCTGGACACCAGCAAGATCACGCACCCCAACAGCTGAGCCGACCGGGGTCGGCTTCCGTCGGGGCGGGGGTGCGCGGCAGAGTGCGGGGGGTGGGGTGTGTGCCTGGCGTGCCCCCGGGGCGAGAGGAGGCGGGCCGGTGAGTGAGCTGGTGGAGCGTTTGGTGAAGGGGCTGCCGGCGGGTGCGGTGGTGGTGGACCCGGCGGTGACGGAGGCGTACCGGCACGACATGGCGGGGTTCTGCGCGTCGGGGGCGCCGGCTGCGGTGGTGTTCCCGTCCACGGTCGAGGAGGTGCAGCACGTGATGCGCACCGCGACCGAGCTGCGGGTGCCGGTGGTGCCGCAGGGTGCGCGAACGGGGCTGTCGGGTGCGGCGAACGCGGTGGAGGGGTGCATCGTGCTGTCGCTGGTGAAGATGGACCGGATCCTGGAGGTCGACCCGGTCAACCGGATCGCCGTGGTCGAGCCCGGCGTGGTGAACGCGGTGCTGTCGCGGGCAGCGGGCGAACACGGGCTGGCCTATCCGCCGGACCCCTCCAGCTGGGAGTCCTGCACCATCGGCGGCAACATCGGCACCGGCGCGGGCGGCTTGTGCTGCGTGAAGTACGGGGTGACCAGCGAGTACGTGCTGGGTCTGGACGTGGTGCTGGCCGACGGCCGGCTGCTGCGCACCGGTCGGCGGACCGCCAAGGGGGTGGCCGGTTACGACCTGACCCGGCTCTTCGTCGGCTCGGAGGGGACGCTGGGCGTGGTGGTCCGTGCCGTGCTGGCCCTGCGTCCGGCCCCCGCACCGCAGTTGGCGATGGTCGCCGAGTTCGCCGGCGCGGACGCGGCCTGCGAGGCGGTCTGCGAGGTGATGGCGGCCGGGTTCACCCCGTCGCTGATGGAGCTGATGGACGCGGTGAGCGTACGGGCCGTCAACCGGCTGGCGCAGATGGGACTTCCGGAGACCACCCAGGCGCTGCTCCTGGTGGCGTTCGACGGGACGGACCCGGCTCGGGAGTTGGCTGCGGTCGGCGAGATCTGCCGGGCCGCCGGGGCCACCGAGGTGGTGCCCGCGGAGGGCCAGGCGGAGTCGGAACTCCTGCTCCAGGCCCGGCGCTTGTCGCTGACGGCGATGGAACTGCTGGGCACCACGATGGTCGACGACGTGGCCGTGCCGCGCTCCCAGCAGGGCGCGATGCTGAACGGGGTGGCCGCGATCGCCGAGCGCTACGGGCTGACCATCGGCGTGGTCTGCCACGCGGGCGACGGCAACACCCACCCGATCGTCGCCTTCGATGCCGACGACCCGGACGAGGTGGCCCGGGCCAAGGAGTCCTTCGACGCGATCATGGCGCTCGGTCTGGAGCTGGGCGGAACCATCACCGGCGAGCACGGCGTCGGACTGCTCAAGCGGGAGTGGCTGGCACGGGAGTTGGGGCCGGTCGGTCTGGAGCTGCAAAAGCAGATGAAAGGATTGTTCGACCCGCTGGGAATCCTTAATCCGGGCAAGCTGTTCTGAGCCATTCCGAAGGTGTTCGTGTGGGGACGGAGCGCCTGACCTGGCCTGTCCGGCTGATCGGTTGACCGATAACTATCGGCTTTCCGGCCGTCAGGGTTTAGTGCTTCGGCATCACGCGTTCGAGCTAAAAGCTCTGGGGGGGCTGGTGCTTTGTCGATTTGTTGCGCAAGTCTGTGTCTCGGCGTCGCAGCCCGCAGGGGTTCGTCTGGCCGCGAACTCCCGCACCAGTTCTTCGAATTCAGCTTCCTGGAGGATTCCATGGCTCGCTTCCGTACCGCTCGCGTGATCGTCGCCCTCGCCGCCGCCCCGCTTGCGGCAGGTCTGCTGCTGGCAGGGGCCGGCGCCGCCGCCGCCGACAACGGCTCCCTCGCGGGTGATCACTCGAACAGCAGCGTCGTCTCCAACGTGGGCAGCGGGAACGTCTTCGGATCCGTCGACGGCAACTACAACTGGACACAGCAGACGGCCACCGGCTCGGGCGCCTCGAACCAGAACAACACCCTTGGGGTGAAGGACAATTCGGGCCTCGTCTACGCTGACCAGTCCAACAAGAACGTACACATCGACTTCGCGCCCGTGATCGGCTGAGCGCGGGCCTGACCGGGCGGCGGGAAAGGGTCACCGCATTTCCGGTCCGTGGGCGGTGTCGGCAACGGCACCGCCCACCGGCATGTCCGCCCCCGGACGCCCCGGTCGCCCCGGTCGCCCCGGTCGCCCCGGACGCCCCCCGACGCCCCGGTCGCGCCCGGACCGGGCCTGCACGGCCCGCCGGCCTCCGCCGCCCGGGTGAAGCCTGCCGAAGCCTCGGGCGCGCCCGTCGAACCATCAGCTGATCTGACCTCAGGATCAGAGGATGGTCCGCTATCTCCGTCCTGCGGCACTCTCGGCCGCCGCCCTCGTCCTGCTGCTGGCCACCGACGGGACGGCCGCGCAGAGCGCCGACCTCGCGCTCACCGCCGCCCGGGTGGGGACGCTCCCGCCCCGGCCCGCGGCCCCCGCTCCGGCCCGCGCCCCCGGCGCGGTGCCCGCCGCGTTCCTGCCGTCCGCCACCGTGCTGGCCGATCCGGGCCGGGCCCTGCTGCGGGCGGTCCCGCACGAGCTCTTCACCGGCCCCGGCTTCGACGCCTGCAGCGCCCCGCCGCTGGAGGCGATGCGGGCCTGGCACGGCAGCTCCCCGTTCGGTGCCGTCGGCATCTACACCAGCGGTCGGCAGCGCGCCTGTGGCCAGGCCCAGTTGACCGCCGACTGGGTGCGCCAGGTGCGCGCGCTCGGCTGGCGGCTGCTGCCCACCCACGTCGGCCTCCAGGCGCCGTGCAGCAACAATCCGCGCAAGCCGCAGAAGATCGACCCCGCGAACGCCGTGCAGCAGGGACGCGACGAGGCGGCCGAGGCGGTCCGCGGCGCCCAGGCGGTCGGCCTGGGGCCGGGCAGCCCGGTCTACCTCGACATGGAGGCCTACCCGCCCGGGGACCCGGTCTGTGCGAAGGCCGTGGTCGACTTCACGCTCGGCTGGACCCAGGCGCTGCACGGCGCGGGGTACTGGTCCGGCTTCTACTCCAGCGTCGACTCCGGCGTCGCCGACCTCGTCAGCGCCGTCCGCGCCGGAGCCGCCCCGGCGCCGGACGCACTCTGGTACGCCCGCTGGGACGGCCGGGACACCACGGACGGGAGCGGCGCGGTCCCCGACGACATGTGGACCGGGCACCAGCGGATCCACCAGTACCTGGGCGAGGTCCACGAGACGTACGGCGGCGTCGGCCTCGACATCGACCGCGACGAGCTGGACGCCGTCGTGGCGCGCTGAAACGGACTCTCAGCCGGAGCTGGTGGCCGACCCGCGGCGGCCGGTGGTCGGCGTCGCGGCGCCCGGGGCAGCGGCCGGAGCCCCGCCGGAGGTGGTCGCCGATCCGCCGCCGCTGGTGCTGATCCGCCCGCCGGCCGCAGGGGCCTCGCTGCCGCCGCTGGTGCTGGTGCTGGGTCGTGCGTTGCGGGCGGCGGGCGTCCCGGGGGCGGTGCCGCGTCGGGCGCCGGTGATCGGTGTGCCGGCGGCGGTCGCGTCGAGGTCGAAGTCGGCAGCGGCCCCGGGCCGGCGCCGGGGGGTGCCCAGGGCGTAGTTCAACGGCGTCCCCGTCCCCGTTCCCACCCGCAGGGCCGGCACCAGCTGCCCGGCTCCCGGCGCCACGCCGGCCGGCTCTCCCCAGCGCCGCGTGCTCTGCCCCGAGCTCTGCCCGACACCCTGCCCCGCGCTCTGCCCGACACCCCGCTCGGCGTCCCGTCCCGCGCCCTGCCCCAAGCTCTCCGTGGCACCCCGCGCGAGGCCCTGCCGCTCGTCCCGCGGCGCCGCCGCCTCGGTGCCCACCCGAGTCGCCCGGGTCACCGGCTCGGCGCTCGGCCGGGGCACGTCGGCCCGGTCGATCCGGATCACCAGGTTGCGCTCCCGGTTGTCCCGGCCCGGCCAGTCGACGTCCTTGCTGTGGATCAGCTGGCTGCGCACCCCGCCCGTCTCCGTCCACTTGCCCAGCACCGCGCGGATGTTCGGCCGCCAGGCGCCGCCGTACTCGTGCTCCAGGGCCAGGTCCCACCCGTTCCTGGAGGCGGTGTCGTCGATCAGCTGGCTCGCGCCGACCGTGCCGGGGAGGATCACGGTGGCGCCGCGCCGGATGTTCACCACCACGCGCTGCGGGAAACTCGCGGACACCCCGACGACCGTGATCCTGCAAGGGCCTTCGTACCAGGGCATGGGAGATACCTCCGCGCTCGTGTCGACCGGGGGGCCCGGAGCCGAACCCTCCACCCAGTGACACGGCTGCCCGCGGTCGCGGGGTTCGGACCGGTCCGCGCTCCTCCTGAGCTCCTGGTCTCATCCGCAGCGATGCTGCTGACAACGGGCTCGGGCGGCGACAGAATCAGAGGGTGGTCCTTGCTACCCGCCGGTAGTGATCCCCCCGGGACCGCACCGCCCGCCCGGTCAAGGAGGACCTCCGTGTTCAGCACGATGCAGGACGTACCACTCACCGTCGCCCGGATCCTCGCGCACGGTTCGACCGTCCACGGGCGCGCCACGGTCACCACCTGGGACGGCACCGGCCCGGTCACCCGGACGTACGCCGAGCTCGGCGCCCGCGCCGCCCAGCTCGCGTACGCGCTCCGCGACGAGCTGGGCGTCACGCCCGAGCACGTGGTCGGAACGCTGATGTGGAACAACGCCGACCACATGGAGGCCTACCTGGCCGTCCCGGCGATGGGTTCCGTGCTGCACACGCTCAACCTTCGGCTGGCCCCCGCCCAGCTCGCCTACATCGTCAACCACGCCGCCGACCACGCGATCATCGTCAACGGCAGTGTGCTCCCGCTGCTGGCGGGCGTGCTGCCGCAGCTGGCCCCGACCCTCAAGCACATCGTGGTGAGCGGTCCGGGCGACCTGTCGCTGCTGGCCGGCTTCGCCGGGACCGTCCACGAGTACGAGCAGCTGATCGCCGGCCGCCCCACCGAGTACCCGTGGGAGGAGGAGATCGACGAGCGCCGCCCGGCGATGATCTGCTACACCTCCGGGACCACCGGCGACCCCAAGGGCGTCGTCTACAGCCACCGCTCGATCTACCTGCACTGCCTCCAGGTGAACTCCGCCGCCACCTTCGCGCTCACCCCGCAGGACACCGCGCTGCCGGTGGTGCCGATGTTCCACGTCGGCGCCTGGGGCATCCCGCACGCCGCCTTCATGTCCGGCGCGAACCTGCTGATGCCGGACCGCTTCCTCCAGCCGCAGCCGCTCGCCACGATGATCGACCTGGTCAAGCCCACCGTCAGCGGCGCCGTCCCGACCATCTGGAACGGGCTGCTGGACGAACTCGACCACCCGACCGCCCGCGAAACGCCGTACGACACCTCCTCGTTGCGGATGGTGGTGATCGGCGGCTCGGCCTGCCCGCCGGCCCTGATGCGCGGCTTCGAGGAGCGCCACGGCATCCGGCTGGTGCACGCCTGGGGCATGACCGAGACCTCACCGCTGGGCACCTTCGCGCTCCCGCCGGCCGGGCTCAGCGCGGACGAGGAGTGGGCCTACCGGGTCACCCAGGGCGTCTTCCCGGCCTCCGTGGAGGCCAGGCTGACCGGGCCGGGCGGCGAGCGGATGCCCCACGACGGCGTCTCCGCAGGCGAGTTGGAGGTCCGCGGCCCGTGGATCGCCGGTGCCTACTACGGCGGGGCCGGCCAGGACCCGGAGCGCCCGGAGGACAAGTTCTCCGAGGACGGCTGGCTGCGCACCGGCGACGTCGGCACGATCACCCCGGACGGCTTCCTCACTCTCACCGACCGCGCCAAGGACGTCATCAAGTCCGGCGGCGAGTGGATCTCCTCGGTCGAGCTGGAGAACCACCTGATGGCCCATCAGGAGGTACTGGAGGCCGCCGTGGTGGCCGTCCCCGACGAGAAGTGGGGCGAACGCCCGCTGGCCGCAGTGGTGTTGCGCCCCGGCGCCACCGTCGACCTGCCGGGCCTGCGCGCCTTCCTGGCCGGCCGGGTCGCCTCCTGGCAGCTCCCCGAGCGCTGGTCGCTGGTCGCGGCCGTGCCGAAGACCTCGGTCGGCAAGTTCGACAAGAAGGTGATCCGCGCCGAGTACGCCGCCGGCCTGCTCGACGTCACGGTGCTCGGCAAGGAGTAGTCCCCCCAGCCGCGTTGCGCGCGCTACTCCGGCACGGTCAGGTCCATGCCGGGGTAGTGCGCCGCGACGAAGCCGGCCCGCTCGTAGACCGGCGCGCCGTCCGCGCTGGCGTGCAACTGGACGAAGCGGACGCCGAGTTCACCCAGCCACCCGACCAACTCGCCGACGATCCGGCCGGCATGACCCTGCCCGCGCGCCGACCCGTCGGTGACCATCCCGTCGATGTACCCGCGCCGCCCGTCCAACCGCACCGGGCTCGGCAGGTGGTACGTCACCCACGCCATCCCGGCCGCGACCAGCGGCTCCCCGGGCGCGCCGCCGACGACGAAGCACTCCCAGTCCGCTCGCCGCCCGACCCGCTTCCCGAACCACCCGCGCGCGCTCGCCCGCCACGGCGCGTCGTCCGGCCCGGGATCGACCCCCAGGCCCTCCAACGCCACCGCCCGCAGGCGCACCAACTCCGGTATGTCGCCCGGCAGTGCCTGACGAGGCTGCATCCGACCCCCCGCCTCCGTGCCTAGTTTCCGGTCATCCCCAGCATCTGGCCCGGCTCGCCGAGAGCGCCGATCCGGCCCAGCAGGTCGACGATCCGGGACTGGACGTCGCCGCTCGTCGAGCGTTCGGCGAGGTAGAGCACGGTCTCGCCGGTGCGCAGGCGCGGGAGTTCGGCGGGATCGAGGTCGACGGCGGTGTAGACGACCAGCGGGGTGCGGTGCAGGCGGTCGTTGGAGCGCAGCCAGTCCAGCAGTCCGAGCCGCCGACGGCGGATCTTCAGCAGGTTCATCACCACCAGGTTGGGCTGCACACTGCTCGCCTTGGACACCCCCTCGATCTCCGAGATGGCGTGCTCGACGTGCATCCCGCGCCGCTCCAGGCTGCTGATCAGGGCCGAGGCGATGTCCGGGTCGGACTCCACCAGCAGCACCCGGGCGGCGTGGTTGGCGCTGTCGCGCGGGGCCAGCGCCCGGAGCAGGACGGCCGGGTCCGCGCCGTACGCGGTGTCCCGGTCGGCCTGGCCGAGGCCGGCGGTGACGAGCACCGGGACGCGGCTGTTCAGCGCGGCGGTGCGCAGCGACTGGAGGGCGGTCCGGGTGATCGGTCCGGTCAGCGGGTCGACGAAGAGCGCGGCGGGGTACGCCGCGACCTGTGCGTCCACCTCCTCGCGGGAGCGGACTATCACCGGGCGGTAGCCGCGTTCCTGGAGCGCCTGCTTGGTGGACGGGTCGGGCTCCGGCCAGACCAGCAGCCGGCGCGGGCGTCCGTCGGCGGTGGGGTTCACCATCGTGGGGTAGTCGGGGTACTCGGGGACCCGGGGGGTGCTGTTCGGGCCGCCGGGCGGCACGGCGTCGTCCTCGCCGGTCAGGCGCGGCAGGCCGCGGTCGCCCTCAGCGTCACCAGGGGCGTGAACAGGGGCCGGGCCCAGTTCGGCGATCGCGCGCGGTGCCTGGCGCTGCTCGACGGGCGCGGCCACCGGCGCCGGGGCGTCCGGCACCGGGAAGGCGGCGGGGAACGCGCTGGCGAAACCGCCGGCCGGACGCGGCGGGGTCAACTCGCCCAGCCCGCTGCCGACCGGGACCTGCTGCGGTACGGGCAGCGGACCCGGCGGGGTGCTGGGCATCGGGGGCACGGGCGTCTCGGTGAGGGCCAGCGCCGTGGAGGGCGCCGGTTCGGACGAGCGCGGCGCGGCGGCCTCCAGCGCGGCCGGGCCGCCGTCGGGACGCTCCTGGCGCTCGGCGCCCGCCGTCTCGGGAGAGCCGTCGATCGGGGCGCCGGGGATGCCGAGCCGGCGGCGGCGCCCGGTGGGCTGCACCGGCGCGGCCGGGCCGCCGGCACCGGCGGGCGCCTCGGCGGGCATCGGCGGCAGCGCGTGCTCAAGGCCGGGGTAGATCGGCATGCCGGCGTCGGGGACGCCCGGCAGCGAGAGCGCCGGTGCCTCGTCGGGCGCGCTGCCGGGGGCGGGCAGCGCGCGTCGCCGGCGGGACGGCGTCGGGGCCGGCGCGGGGTCGGTGTCGCCCGGCACGCCGTCGGGGCCGGCGGCGGAGCTGGGGCCCGGACCGAGTGCGAACGGGGTGCGCGGCTCGGCCGAGGCCTGCGCCGGAATGGCGGCCGGGCCGCTCGCCGTCGCGGTCTCGGCAGCCGGCTCGGAACCGGACGCGGCCGACGGCCCGGGGCCGAGCGCGAGCGGGCCGAGCGAGGGGCCGGTCTCCTTGGCGCGCGCCGCGCGGGCGGACCGCCTGCCCTCCGCCGGCGGTCTGCCGTCGGCCGCCGCCTGTGCTGCGGGCGCCTCGGCGGCCGGGTCACGTTCGTCTGCGGCGCCCGTGCCGTCGGCGTCCGCGGTCGCGGTGAGTTCGGGGACACCGGGCAGGTCCGGCAGGACGGCGGTGTCGGTCTCGCGCGGGACGAGCCGTCCGGCGCCGGACGCCGCGCGCGCTGCGGCGGCCCGGGCGGCCGCCGGGTCGAGGGGGAGTTCCACCACGTACGTCGTGCCGGCGTGGTTCGGCAGCTCGTGCGGCTGCAGCACCCCGCCGTGCCGCTCGACCAGGCCGAGGGCGATCGGCAGGTGCACCCTGCTGCCGCCCCGGCCGGGGCCGCGGACCTCGATCCGGGCCACCTCGCCGCGCTGGGCGGCGGCCAGCACCACGGTCGGCAGGCCCGCTGTGCCATCCGGATACGTCGTGCTGGTGAGGGACAGTCCGCTGACGTCTGCCACCAGGTGGGCCAGCGCCTGCGCCAGCCGCTCGTGGTCGGCGGTCACCTCGACGGGCGCGGCGTGCACCGAGAAGCGCAGCCGACCGGTGCCGACCAGCTGTCCGGCGAGCTCGACGGCGCGGTCCACCAACTCGTCCAGGGTGCTGACCCGGCGGGTCAGCCCGTCCGCGCTCTCGCGCGGCTCGCGCACGTCGCGGCCCTCGGAGGCGTCCGCACTCGTCGGAGCGGTCGCCGGCGCGGGGGCGGCGGCGGCAGTGTCCGCGCCGCGCTCGAAGCGCTGGTGGCTCAGCACGCCGTCGATCAGCACGCCGAACCGCCGGCACTCGTCCGCCAGCGCGCGCAGCGTCCAGTTGGCCTCCGGCCAGAGCTGGCCGGCCGGGTCGGCGGCCAGCGTGTCGATCCGCCGGCGCAGAGCGGCGAGGGCGCCGCTGACCTCGGTCTCCAGGACCGCCGTGAGGTGCTCGTTGCGGGCGGTGAGGGCCAGTTCCCTGGTCCGGTCGGTGAAGGTCATCACGGCGCCGACCAGCTGGTCGCCGTCCCGGACCGGAGCGGTGGTCAGGTCGACGGTGACCGCCCGGCCGTCCTTGCGCCAGAGCGTCGCGCCGCGCACCCGGTGCTTGCGGCCCGAGGTGAGGGTGTCCAGCAGGGCGGACTCCTCGGCGGCCAGCGGCGTGCCGTCCGCGCGGGAGTGCTGGATCAGCGGGTGCAGTTCGCGTCCGCCGAGCTCGCTGGCGCGGAAGTCCAGGATGTGCGCGGCCGCCGGGTTGACCAGCACCACGCGGCCTTCGAGGTCGACCCCGAGGACGCCCTCGGCGGCGGCCCGCAGGATCATCTCGGTCTGCTTGTGCTGGCGCCGCAGCTCCGCCTCCACGCCGAGCCGGCTGGAGAGGTCGCGGACCAGCAGGAGCAGCAGGTCGTCGGTGCCCGAGCGGGAGCCGGTGGCCCGGTAGAGGTCGTAGGGGACCGTGGGGGAGAGCGCGTAGCCGCGGCCCTCACTGGAGTTCTCGTCGGCGAAGTCGTTGCCGGAGACCTCGACGGGGAAGGTGGTGCCGTCCGTGCGGCGCGCGGTCATCCGGACCGGCCGGTCGGCCTCGTCCTGGTCGCGCGGGGCCGGGCGCATCGAGCCGGGGATCCGGCTGGGGTCGAACTCGGGCAGCAGGTCCAGCACGCCCATCCCGACCAGGGACGTCCCCGGGGTCTGCATGCTGCGTACGGCGGCGTTGTTCGCGTCCACCACCGTGCCGTTGCTGTTCACCAACAGCAGGGCATCGGGGAGCGCGTCGAGTATCGCGGCGAGGCGAGCAGCGCCTCGGGTCGGCCTGCTGCTCACGTCGACAGGTCTCCTTACGACTTACGACTTGCGGCTCGCCACTGCGGACCGGGCTGCTCCGGGGCTTGGAGTATCCCATTCTTTTTGCCGAGAGGACGACCGGCCTAGTAACGTTGTCAGCGGTTGGTGCCGAGCCCCCAGGCTGTGGCATCATCACATGCACACGGAGTGCGCCACCTGGTGGCGCGGTCCGGGTGCATGGAGGCTTCGCCTAGTCCGGTCTATGGCGCCGCACTGCTAATGCGGTTTGGGTCTTAAAGCCCATCCGGGGTTCAAATCCCCGAGCCTCCGCTCCGAAGAGAGCCCCGTCGACCTCGGTCGACGGGGCTCTTCTCGTTCCCGAGCAGGGACCGGCGGGAACCGGCAGGTGCCTGCCGGCCTCCGGCGGGCCCCCGCCGGCGGCCCGGAGATATCCGATTTCACCCCAGGTCGACGGTCATGTAATGTTGTCCCCGCACCGCCCCGGAGGATCGAATCGCCGGGGCGAGCGCTCATAGCTCAACGGATAGAGCACTTGACTACGGATCAAGAGGTTGCAGGTTCGAATCCTGCTGAGCGCACCGCGACAGACGAGGCCCCAGGCTCCGGCCGGGGCCTCGTCGCTTGCGAAGCGCGAGGTCACCCTCCCGGGATCGGGTAGGCTGGCCGAGCAGTACCGCAGGGTGGCTCCGGTCCCCCTGAGGCGCTCATAGCTCAACGGATAGAGCACTTGACTACGGATCAAGAGGTTGCAGGTTCGAATCCTGCTGAGCGCACCGAACCGAAGGCCCCCTCCAGCGGAGGGGGCCTTCGGCGTTTCCGCGCTCCTCGGGGGCGTCCGGACGGGTGGTTGCGGCGGCGTGGCGTGGAAACCCGCCGGTGACTTCCCGTTAGATCGTGATTCCTTCTTGTCACATCGTGTGCACAGGAGGGTCCATGAGCCCGAGAACGCCCCGGGGAAAACGCCGTCCGGTCGTCGTCGCCGTGGCGCTGGCCGCCGGGCTCACGCTCGGCTGGCTCCCCTCCGTCTCCCAGGCGCAGCAGTCGCCGGACGGCTGGTCGAACGACCACCAGGCGGTGCTGCGCTCCGGACTCACCGTCGACCTCGACTTCGAGGCCGCCCCCGGCGTCACCGTCCAGGCCCGGCCCGGCACCCTGGACGGCGCCGCCGGCCTGGGCACCCAGCGGGTCCCGGCCTACACCGACGGCGTCCGCCCCGGCGCCCCGGCGCAGACCTTCCAGCTCAGCCAGGACCGGCCGCAGGCCGACGGCGCGTGGCGCACCCTGGGCGCGCTGCGGCTCACCTTCTCCCGCCCGGTCCGCAACCCGCGGCTGCACGTCAGCGGCCTGACCGCAGCCGCCAAGGGAGCGGACGGCAGCACCGAGAGCGCCACCCGGCTGACCGTCATCGGCGGCACCCCGGCCGGTCCCGCGCTGACCGGCCGCTCCCCGTGGTCCGGCTGGACGGTCGGCGACGGCGTGCTCGCGCCGACCGGCGCCGACGGCTCCGGCGACGCCGCCGCCGACCCGGCCGGCACCATCGAGCTGGACGGCACCTTCGACACCGCGACCCTGCGGGTCGAGCAGCGCAGCACCGCGTCGGCGGGCGGCAGCACCCCGCCGGCCGCGCTGCGCCAGGCGTACACCGTCACCCTGGACGAGTCGCTCGGCAGCGCGCCGTCGGGGTACGGGAACGCCTCGCACGTGGTCTCCGACCTCTTCCTCGGCGCCGACGCGACCGGCCTGACGCCGGAGCACGTCCGCGGCGCGGTCCCCGCGCCCGCGCCGCCCGAGATCCAGCCGGGCCGGGTCGAGCACCTGGCCAACGACCCCACCCTGGCGTTCCCGCACGACGCCGCGATCGGCGGCTACTACGACCTGACCGTGCCGATCAGCCCCGGTCAGGGCCCGGCCACCCTGGCGGGCTGGATCGACTTCGACCGCAACGGCCGCTTCGACGCCACCGAGCGCGCCCAGGTCGACCTCCAGCCGGGCGCCGGCAGCGCGACCCTGGAGTGGACGGTCCCGCCGAACGTCTCCGCGGGGGACACCTGGGCCCGGCTGCGGATCGGCCGCGACCCGGCCCAACTGGTCGAGGCGGGCGGCTTCGCGGACTCGGGGCAGGTGGAGGACCAGGCCGTCCAGCTCGCGGTGGTCGCCGCCAGACCCGAACTCACCAGCCCGGTGGGCGGTGCGGCGGTCGGCGACACCCGGCCGGAGTTCCGCGGCGACAGCGGCGTGTCTGGCGCGACCGTGGAGGTCCAGGAGGCCGGGGCGGCGCTCTGCCGGGCCGCGGTGGGCGGCGACGGGACGTGGTCCTGCCGCCCCGACACGCCGCTCGCGCAGGGACGGCACACCGTGCTGCCCGCCGAGACGACCAGTGGGGGAGTGGTGCTGCGCGGGGATCCGGTGCAGCTGACGGTCAACACCACGCCCCCGCCGGCGCCGCTCTTCACCCTCCCGGAGTACACCAACGACCCCGGTCTGCTGATCACGGGCACCGGCGGTCCCGGCACCACGATCTCGGTCACCGACGAGAGCGGCGCGGAACTGTGCCGGACGGCCGTCCGGCCGGACCGCTCGTGGTCCTGCCTGCCGGTGGAGGAGCTGGCCGAAGGGCCCCACCAGCTCACCGCGTCCTCGGTCGACCCGGCGGGCAACCGGACGGCCGGGCGGCCGACCGCGCTGATCGTCGACACCATCGCGCCGGCCAAACCCGTCGTCACCTCGCCGCAGGCGGGCGAGGAGCTGCACGTCGTCCGGCCGCGGCTGGCGGGCCGGGCCGAGCCCGGGGCGACGGTGACCGTGGTGTCCGGGACGGACGGCGCGCTGTGCAGCGCGGTGGCCGCGGTCGACGGGAGCTGGACGTGCGCCGCCTCCCGGGACCTGGCGCAGGGCGAGCAGTTCCTGACGGCGACGGCCACCGACCGCGCGGGCAACGCCACTCGGGGAGACGTGGTCCGGGTCGTGGTGGCCCCGACGGTGGCTCCCACTCCCACTCCCTCTCCCTCTCCGTCGTCCTCTCCCACTCCCTCTCCCTCGCCGTCCTCGACTTCGAGCCCCAGCCCCAGCCCGAGCCCGACGCACGCGGCTTCGCCGACGGCGACGCCCAGCGCCGTCGCGGTGCCCATCCCCGTCCCCGTCCCTGTCCCCGCACAGTCGGCCCCGCCGACTTCCCCGTCCGCAACCCCCTCCGCAACCCCCTCCGCAACCCCCTCTGCCTCTCCCTCTCCCTCTCCCTCTCCCTCCGCTTCGGCGCTTCCGCTCGCCGTCCCGCTCGCGGAGCGGGAGCTGGCGGTGCCGCCGGAGGCGATCTCCACGGTGCGTCACACCTCCCTCGGCGGCTGGCGGACGGCGGGCTGCGGCGTGCTGCTGATCATGGCGGGCCTGTCGCTGCTCATCCGCAGGGTCTTCGCCCGAGGTTCGGGGGCTCGCCGGAGGTGACGGCGGTGATGAAACGTCAGATGTCGCGACACGCCGCAGATCAAATGTCGCATATACGCACTTATGTACTTAGCCTGACGACACAACGACCCTGAGGATCCGAGCATGGAAGCACCAACCCACTCTCCGCGCCGCACACCAGTCGGGGCGACCCCGATCCCCAAGGCGCTGCCGCCCGCCCCCGACGTCACCCCCACCCCCACCCCCGTGGCTGGCCCGCGCGGGGCCGGCGCGCAGTATCCACACCCTGTGGACGCCCGCGCCGAGATCGCCGCCCGCCGCCCGCCGCGGGCCGACCCCGATCTGCGCGAGCGCGAGGCGGTCGCCCTCCCGGGGTGGATCGCGCTGCTCGCGCTGCTGCTCGGGCTGGCCTCCATCGTCCTGGTGACGGCCCGGGTCGGACTGATCCCGCACTTCACCGACGCCGTCCCCGACCTGCGCTCGCCCGAGGTGCTCGCGGCCGGCGGACCGGTCGTCACCGGCCGCGCGCTCGCGGCCGTGACGGCGACCGGGCTGGCCTGCCTGATCGCCCTCGCCGGGCTGCTCACCAACGCGGGCGGTGAGACCCGGGTGCTCAGCCGGTGGGGACGCTACCGCGGGACGGTCCGCCGGTCCGGGCTGCTCTGGATCAACCCGCTGCTGCGCCGCCGCCTGGTCGACGTCCGGCTGCGGCACTGGCGCAGCGAGCCCGTCCAGGTCACCGACCGCACGGGTACGCCGATCGTGGTCCGGCTGCTGGTGGTCTGGCGGATCAAGGACACCGCGCGGGCGCTGTTCGCCGTCGCCGACCATGAGGACTACCTGCGCGAGCAGATCCACGCCGTCCTCACCCGTACCGCCAGCATGCTGCCGTGCGACAGCAACGCCGGTCCGGGCCCGGCGCTGCGCGATGGGCAGTGGTTCGCCGACGAGCTCACCCGCGCGCTCGCGGCCGAGGCGGCCCCGGCCGGTCTGGAGGTCTACTCGGTGCAGCCGCAGGCCCTGGACTACGCACCGGAGGTGGCCGAGTCGATGCGTCGGCGCCGGCTCGCGGACCTGGACGCGGGCCTGCGCACGGTGCTGGTCGACGACGCGGTGGAGGCTGCCGCGCTGGCCGTCCGGCGGCTCGAGCGGGCCACCACGCACGAGTTGGACGACGCGGCGCGCAGCGCGCTGATGGAGCAGTTGCTGGTCGCGTTCGTCGCTCCGGCCGGGGTGCCCAGCGCGATGTCCAGTGCGATGCCCGGCACGGTTCCGGCCCCCGCTGCCCGCGCGACCACCAAGAACCCGGCTCGCAAGGAAGGAAATCGAGCATGAGGATATCCACCGACCCCGCCCTGATCGGCTTCGAGGAACGCCGCGGCGACCTGGCGGAGCCGCGGGGCTGCGGGTGCCTGCACTGCGTCTCGCGCGGCAGCGCCCGGCGACTCGCCCCGGCGGGCGGGAGGGCGGCCCGACCGGCCCGGCTCGCCCGCACCGTTCGCGGCACCTGCCTCGCCACCACCGTGCTGGCCGGCGCCGGCGTGGTCGGCCTCGGTCTCGGCAGCGGGACGGCCAGCGCCGAGTCGGCGCCGAGCCGTGCCGGCTGGGACGGTTCGAAGTACTGGTTCCAGAACGCCGCCGGCGAGTGGCGCTACACCAGCCACTACGACGTCTACCTGAGCCGGACCTCCGGGGCGTC
The DNA here is from genome assembly GCF_029893355.1 of Kitasatospora sp. MAA4. GTDB lineage: Bacteria > Actinomycetota > Actinomycetes > Streptomycetales > Streptomycetaceae > Kitasatospora. The sequence goes on along the minus strand of NZ_JARZAI010000006.1, from coordinate 203,787 downwards.
GACCGCTGCCCAGGCTCCCGAGAGCCCGGAGCCCGCCGCCACCGACGGCGGCATCCAGCAGGGGTGGGACGGCTCCAAGTACTGGTTCCAGAACGCGAGCGGCGAGTGGCGGTACACCAGCCACTACGACGTCTACCTGGCCCGGACGTCGGTCAGCGGCCGTCGGCAGGGGTGGGACGGCGCCAGGTACTGGTTCGTCAACGCGAGCGGCGAGTGGCGGTACACCAGCCACTACGACGTCTACGTCAGCCGCACCTCCGACACCCAGCAGGCGCAGCAGCCGTCTGCGTCGAGCAGCGGCGTCGAGGCCGCCGTCGACTACGCGCTGGCCCAGCTCGGCAAGCCGTACGTCTGGGGCGGCGACGGTCCGGACGGGTACGACTGCTCCGGGCTGGTGCAGCAGGCCTACGAGCGGGCGGGGATAGACCTGCCGCGGGTCGCGGACGACCAGTACGCGGCGACCACCCCGGTCAGCTCGGCCGACCTGCGGCGCGGTGACCTGATCTTCTGGTCCGACAGCAGCCGGGCCTCGGGCATCCACCACGTCGCGATCTACCTGGGCGGCGGCAGCTACGTGGAGGCCCCGCGCCCGGGTCGGAGCGTGCGGATATCCACGCTCAACCGCTCCTACTACCCGACCCACCTGGGCCGTCCCAGCTGAGTCGGCCCGCGTCCAAACCCCCGGGGCCCTGTCCACAGCCTGTGGACAGGGCCCCGGTCCGGTTCGGGTCAGGCCGAGGCGGCGTCCAGCAGGGCCAGCTCGTCCGCCGTCAGCTCCAGCGTGGCGCCGACCAGCAGCGGGGGGAGCTGCTCGACCGTGCGGGCGCTGGCGATCGGCGCGGCGACGGTCGGCTGCGCGGCCAGCCAGGCCAGCGCCACGCCGGCGAGCTCGACGCCGTGCGCCGCCGCGACGGTGTCCAGTGCGTCGAGCACCCGCGGGCCGCGCGGCTCCTCCAGGTAGCGGCCGGCGCCCTGGGCCCGCGCGCTCTGCACGGCCGGGCCGCCCGGGCGGTACTTGCCCGTCAGGAAGCCCGAGGCCAGCGCGGAGTACGGCAGCGCGGAGAGCCGGTGCTCGGCGGCGACCGCGGCCAGCTCGCCCTCGTAGCTGTCGCGTGAGACCAGGTTGTAGCGCGGCTGGATGGCGACGTACTTGGCCAGGCCCTCCCGGTCGGAGAAGTCCAGCGAGGCGGACAGCCGCTCGGCGCTGATGTTGGAGGCGGCTATCTCGCGGACCTTGCCCTCCTTCACCAGGGCGTCCAGGGTGCCGATGATCTCGGAGACCGGCGTGTCCAGGTCGTCGAAGTGGGTGTAGAGCAGGTCGATCCGCTCGATGCCCAGCCGGCCCAGCGACTTCTCGACGGTGGCCCTGATGTTCTCGGCCTTCAGGCCCTTGGCCTCCGGGTGGGCGCCGACCTTGGTGGCCACCGTGATCGAGTCCCGGTTGCCGCGGGAGCGCAGCCAGTTGCCGATGATGGTCTCCGACTCGCCGCCCTTGTTGCCCGGCACCCAGGCCGAGTAGACGTCGGCGGTGTCGACGAAGTCGCCGCCGGCCGCGGCGTAGGCGTCCAGGACGGCGAACGACTGGGCCTCGTCGGCCGTCCAGCCGAAGACGTTCCCGCCGAAGGAGAGCGGGAAGACGGTGAGGTCGGAGGTGCCGAGCGTCACACGGCGGCGGGAGTCACGGTGGTTATCGGTCATGAACGGGAGCAACGAGCCGGGGGCGTCGGCCATTCCGCGCCGCGCGGCGGACCGGAAGATCTTCACGCCGCTGTCGCAATAGCATGCGCGGGCCGAAGTTCGTTAGAGTCCCAGCCATGGCTGAGAACTATGAAGACCCCGCCGGCAGCACCCAGATGTTCCGCGCCTTCGTGGAGACCCCGGCGCCGCAGGCCCCCGGCAACGTCTCCGTGCACCGCAGCGGCAACCGCAGCGGCATGATCGCCGTCGTGGCGATCGTGGCCGTGCTGGTCGTCGGCGCGGTGGTCTGGCTCGCGATCTAGGGACCCATCAGGCGCGGGCCGTCAGCACGGCTCGCGCCACGCGTCCAGCTCCAGGTGCTTCTCCATCGAGCTGAGCTGGAGCTGCTTGGACTGGGCGCAGTACTGCGAGTTCGGCACGTTGTACTCGACGTGCAGGACCGCCTTGCCCGCCTTGATGAACGGGGTGAGCTGGTCGCACTCCTGGAACTCGGCGCACTGCTCGTCGATCGAGAAGTCGAAGTCGTTGACCAGGTCCGCGACCTGGGCGACGTCGTTCTTCAGTGCGACGCCGAGGCCCAGCTGGTGGGCGATGTCGGCCACCATCTTGTTGTACGCCAACTGGTCGGCCGCCGTCAGCGGGAAGCCGGACTTGTTGGCGTAGGCCTCCAGCAGGTCGGGCTCGATCGCGTCGAAGCCCTTGGCCTTGCACATCTGGAAGCGCTGGGTGAGCAGCGGGCGCAGCACGCCGAGTTGGCGGATGTCGAGCCACTTCTCGCCCTTCCACCCGTCGCCGGAGCCCTGCACGGCCTGCGGGAAGGCACCGGCGTCCGGGCGGAAGTTCTCCCAGGAACCGGCGTTGATGTAGCAGATCACCTTGCGGCCCTTGGCGTGCAGCGAGGCGACCACCGAGGCGTCGTTCTCGAAGCCGTCGATGTCGTACACCGGGACGTCGACCGACTGGTCCACCGTGCCGCTGAGTTGCCACTGCCAGGCGGTCCCCGGGGTCGGGTGCCAGTACGCCTGCGGGGTGGTCGTGGTCGGTGAGCTGGTGGTCGGTGAGCTGGTGGACGGGCCCGGCGAGGAGGGCGCGGCGGACGAGGCCGGCGGAGCCGCCGGGGAGGAGCCGGGCGCCGTCGGGGAGATCGCTGTGGTCGGCGAGCCGCTCGCGTCGCCGTCCCCGTCGTCGCCACCGCCGTCACTGCTGCAGGACGTGACGAACAGTGCGGTGGACAGGGTCAGCGCGGCCAGTAGCACGCGGGTGCGGCGCGTCACGGTGAGCACTCCAGGGATCGGGTTCAGGGTCGCAGGTGCGGGAGTGCCGTGGCGGCGGCGGAGGGGGGAGCTTCAGCGGGGACGGGGAGGCCGTAGGGTGCGCCGGCCCAGGGGTTGGCGCCGCCGCCGGCCACCGCGCAGCCCGCACCGGCCCGTCGGGAGGCGATCAACGCGCCTGCCGCGCGCGCTCGTTCGGCGGGGACGTCGTAGACCAGGTGGCAGAACCGGGCGGCCGGGTGGTGGCCCGTCCAGAGCGGCAGCACCAGGGCATCGTACTCGGTCCAACTGCCCTCGAAGGTGACCAGCAGGTCGCTCAGTTCGGGCTCGGCGTAGGCCGGTTCTGGGTGCACGCCGTGGCCCAGCACGACGGTCGCGCAGCCTGCCGCGCGGGCCGCGGTGGTGAGCCGGCGGTAGTGCGGGAGGGCGTCCGCGTGGCTGGCCGCCTGGTCGAAGTAGACCCCGGTGGTGCCGTACCACTGGCGGTAGTTCAGCAGTTCGGCCACCACCTCGGCGTGCGGGCGGCGGCCGTAGCCGGTGTCCACGTACCCGAGCAGGGTGACGCCGGCTGCGCGCAGCCGGTCCGCGGCCTGCTCGAAGGCGGGGTCGGGGGCCGCGCCCGGGCCGTCGGCGATGTTCAGCACGACGCCCCGGACGGCGGACGGCCCCGCCTCCGCGACCGCCTGCCAGGCCGCCGGGTCCACCGCGGGGTGGACGTACAGCGGCACCAGCAGGCGGGATTCGGTGAAGGTCATCTAGCGGTGGCCGCCAGCCAGAGGTCGCGCAGGGTGTCGGCGAGCGGGATGACGGGCTGCCATCCCAGTGCCTTCTCGGCCGCCGAGACGTCGGCCTGGTGCCAGGAGACCGCGGCCGAACGCTCCGAGCCCGCGCCGGTCTCGTGGATCCGGCCGGTGAAGCCGGAGGCCGCCACCAGACCGTCGGCGATCGCCCGGACCTGCTGGGCCTGCCCGGTCGCGACGTTGAGGATCCGCGGGAGCGGCCCCTCGGCCGTGACCGTGAGGGCGACCGCGCGGGCGACGTCCCGGACGTCGACGAAGTCGCGGTAGGCGGAGAGGTCCCCGACCGTGATGTCCTCCCGGCCGCCCAGGGCCTTCACCAACTCGCCCGCCAGCGAGGCCGCCGGCGCGCCGGGGCCCACCGGGTTGAAGACCCGCAGCACCACGGCGTCGAGCTTGGAGCCGGCCACCGCCAGGCTGCCGGCCAGCTTGGTGACGCCGTAGATCCCGACCGGGCGGGTGTCGGAGCTCTCGCTCAGCGGCACGCCCTGCTCGCACAGGCCGTACTCGCCGGCCGAGCCGAGGTGCACCAACCTGGCGGAGGGAGCCGCGAGTTGGAGCGCCTCGCAGAGCAGTGCCGGACCGCGGGCGTTCACCTCGGTCTGGTGGAGCGCGCTACCGGCCACCGCCCCGGCGCAGTTGACCACCACGTCGGGGGCAAGTGCCGCCAGGTCGTCGGCCAGCGTGGAGAGTTGGGCCGTGGTGAGGTCGACCCGCAGGTCGTGGCTGTCCCGGCGCCCACCGGTGACCAGGTCGGCCGCCGGGAGGGCGCGCAGGGCTGTGGCGACGTGCCGGCCGAGGAAGCCGTCCGCGCCGAGCAGCAGGATTCTCATGCGGCCCGCCCGTCAGCCGTGCTGTCGGTCTCGGCCTCGCTCGCCCGGTCGGCGGCCGCTCGGTCGGCGGCCGCGAGCGCGCTGTGCACCGCGTGCAGGCCGTCGCCGATCGGCGCGGGCTCCCGGAGCAGCAGCGAACGGCGCTCCGCGAACTCGGCGTTGGCCCGGTCGTAGTCGTCGGGGCGGCCGATATCCAGCCAGTACCCGTCGAACTCGTAGGCCGACGGCGGGGTCTTGGCCGCCAGCAGGTCGAGCACCAGGTCGTCGAAGCCGAGCGGCAGTCCGGGCGTGTAGGCGGACAGCGCGGAGCGCGAGACGCCGTAGACGCCCATCGAGACCCGGTAGTCCATGCTGGGCTTCTCGCGGAAGCCCGTGATGCTGCCGTCCTCGGTGTCCAGCACGCCGAAGTCGATCTTGACCTGGCGCGCGTAGGTGGCGATGGTGAGCGGCGCCCCACTGGCCTCGTGGTGCTTGAGGATGCCGGAGAAGTCCAGGTCGGTCAGGATGTCGCCGTTCATCACCAGGAAGTTCTCGGGCAGGCGGTCGAGCATGGTGAGCAACGGGCCCATGGTGCCGAGCGGTGTGTCCTCGACGGCGTAGCCGACCCGCAGCCCCCACTGCGAACCGTTGCCGACGTAGGCGCGGATGATGTGGCCGAGGTGGCCGATCGCGAGCGTGACGGTCTTGAAGCCCGCGCTGGCCAGTTGGCGCATCACGATTTCCAGGATGGCGTGCTGATCGCCGATCGGAACCAGCGGCTTGGGCAGTGCCGTGGTGTACGGCCGGAGCCGAACGCCCTTGCCACCGGCCAGGATCACTGCGTGCATGTGGTTCCCCCACAGGTAATGAACGAAAGAGACGAGCGGACAGGGTGCGAGTGCGGCCGGAGGGGCAGGTACCGGCCGCGTGGCACTGTGCTCTCGGAACCGGGTGGGCCCGCGAGGACCCGGCCTGGTTCGGACGGTTCAGATGGTGGTCGTTGGCGTCAGACGTTGTAGATGTCGGTCTTGTAGCGGGCCAGGTTGCCCGGCTCGCGGAAGAAGGCGATGGTCTGCTCCAGCCCCTCCTCCAGCGAGTGCGCGGGCGCCCAACCGGTGGCCGTGCGCAGCCGGGTGGCGTCCGCGACCAGCCGCATCACCTCGGAGTTGGCGGGGCGGATGCGCTGCTCGTCCTCCTTGACGGTGACGTCCACGCCCATCAGCTTGCCGACCAGGGTGACCAGGTCGCCGACCGAGATCTCGCCGCCGGTACCGGCGTTGAAGGTCTGGCCGACCACCGTCTCGGCGGGCGCGGTGCCCACCGTGTGGAAGGCGTTCGCGGTGTCCTTGACGAACATGAAGTCGCGGGTCGGACGCAGGTCCCCCAGGGTGATCTCCCGCTCACCGGCGGCGAGTTGGGCGATCACGGTGGGGATGACGGCCCGCATCGACTGACGCGGTCCGAAGGTGTTGAACGGGCGCAGGGTGACCACCGGGGTGGCGAAGCTGGCGTGGTAGGAGTCCGCCAGCCGGTCCCCGCCGGCCTTCGAAGCCGAGTACGGGGACTGGGTGTTGATCGGGTGGTCCTCGGTGATCGGCACGGTCTGCGCCGTTCCGTAGGTCTCGCTGGTCGACGTGTGCACCATACGCGGGATGTCGAGGTGGCGGACGGCTTCCAGCACGTTGAGCGTACCGGTGACGTTGGTCTCGATGTACGAGTGCGGGGCCTGGTACGAGTACGGGATGGCGATCAGGGCAGCCAGGTGGTAGACCGCCTCGGTGCCCTTGACCAGCCCGTTCACCGACCCCGGGTCGCGCACGTCGCCGAGGACGATCTCCACCGAGCCGAGCGTGTCGCGGTCCAGCGTCTCCAGCCAGCCGAAGGAGGAGAACGAGTTGTACTGGACCATCGCCCGGACGTGGTGACCGTGCGAGACGAGCTTCTCGACCAGGTGGGAACCGATGAATCCCTCGGCTCCGGTGACTGCGACAGTACTCATGACGTGGAATGCCCTATCTGTGGTGTGGTGGCGAACAGTCAGCGGTGCGTGGTGGTGCGCCCGAGGACGACCGTGGCGAGCAGGAAGAGCAGTACGGCGGCTGCTCCGCAGCCGTACAGCTGGACCTGCAACGGATCGGCCCCGGTGAACAGGACGGCGGACTCGAAGGCGGCCGCCGCCAGGCAGAGCCCGGCGGTGCGCCAGCTCAGTCCGAGCGCCTGGAGCAGCAGCGCCATCCAGAGCGTGGCGGCGAGCAGCAGCAGGGCGCCCAGGCGGGGCGGGTCCACCAGTGGGGTGTGCGGCCACAGCCGGGTCGCCGCCAGGTCCAGCGCGCCGACCACGGCCAGGTAGCCGAGCAGGCAGCCGGCCAGCAGCAGTACGGTCCGGCGGCGGAACCCGCCGGGGCTGTGGCTGGTACGCAGCGCGGCGGTCGCCAGGCTGCGGTACCGGTACAGGAGCCACTCGGCCAGGCCGAGGCTGAGCGTGAGCGCGACCATGGCGGCCCCCGTGCCGCCGCCCGCCACCGGCGGGTCGGACGGTCGGACGGCGTGGTGCACCGTCGCCCCGAGCCCCGCCACCAGCGTGAGGGTGCCGACGCCGAGCCCGAACAGGCCCGCCGCCGCGATCTCGTGCCGGGGTGGTTCGCTGCCGCCGGTGACCGCGGTGGTCCGCAGGCAGCGCACCACCTGCCAGACGGCCAGCCCGAGCGCGCCGGCCAGCGTGGCGAGCAGGATGGCAGCGCGCACCACGGTCGGTAGCGGCAGGGCCAGCACAAGGCCCGCGCCGACCACCGATGGCGCCAACGCGGCCAGCAGCAGACGTTCCTGACCGAGCACCAGGAGCACGGTCGCAGCCCCAAGGTACGCCGACTGACCGCCGGTGAACCAGAGCGCCGACCGCGGCCCACCCAGCAGGTAGCCGAAACCGGCCGCCAGCAGCGCGCCGCTCGGCGCGCCCACGGCCAGGGCCCGTCCGGCCGAGCGCCGATCGACCCGGCTCAGCCAGCTGTACGCCCGGTGCGCCAGCGCCTGGTTCCAGGCCCAGCTCAGCAGGGTGGCACCTGCCATCGCGGCCATCCCGGAGGGCATGCCGAAGCGCATCCGGTGGACGGCGAACAGGTCGGCGCCCAGCAGGTAGCCCAGGCCGGGCAGGGCGAAGACCAGGCCGCGCAGCGCGCAGCGCCAGGGATCGGCCCGCCACGGGTCGACCGCTGCCGCGGGGGTTCCCGGGTAGCGGCGGTCGACCTTGGCGAAGAGCTCCTCGGCGAGCGTGAAGGCGTCCGGGCGGCCGTAGTTCAGCGCGGCCTGCTCGTCCGTCAGACCGTCCGACTCCAGGAAGGCGGCGATCTCGTAGGGGTGCACCGCGTCGGCGCAGATGTCGGCCAGCCGCTCGGCGAGCTCGTCGATCGGGTCGGGGGAGAGCTCGGGGGAGGCGGTGGCCGTGCTCTCCAGGCGCGGCCGCTTGCGCTGGCGCGGCAGCGAGCGCAGCTGCATGGTCTCCTCGGCCCAGCCCGGGGTGCCCTCGTCGGGGACCAGGCGCAGCGGGCCGCTCATCCGCTTGCCTCCGCGCGTTCCCACCAGCCGTAGCCCACCTCGGGCTCGGCCGCCGTGGCACCCGCCAACACCGGTACGGGCTCTGCCGCTTGGTCGACCGCGACCACGGTGTTCGGCAGCCAGCGGCGCTCCCCCAGCAGCTCGGTGTAGATCCCGCGGAAGCCGTCGATGTTCTGCCGCAGGGTGAACTGCTCGATCACCCGCAGCCGGGCCTGCGCGCCCATCAGGGCCCGTCTCTCCGGGTCGCGCAGCAGCTCCAGCGCGGCCTGCGCCATCGGGGCGGGCTCGCGCGGCGGCACCACGAGACCGGTGTCGCCGACCGCTTCGCGCACGCCGCCGACATCGGTGGAGACGGTCGCCCGGCCCGAGGACATCGCCTCGATCAGGGTGAACGGGAAGCCTTCGCTGATGCTGCTGAGCATCACCACGTTGCCGGCCGCGTAGGCGTCCTGGATGTCCTCCACCCGTCCTTCGAAGACCACGGAGTCGCCCAGACCGAGCTCCGCGGCCAGGGCTATGCAGCCGTCCCGGTAGCCCTCCGCGCCGCGCGCGGTGCCGCCGAACATCCGCAGTCTGGCGTCCGGCATCTCCTGCCTGACCAGCGCGAACGCGCGGATCAGGGTCTCCAGGTCCTTGATCGGGTCGACCCGTCCGGCCCAGCTCAGGGTGGGGGTGGCGGGCTCCGCGCCGGCGGCCGGGAAGAGGTCGGGGTCCACGCCGTTGTAGACGGTGCGGATGTTGTCCGAGGGCGTCCCGCCGCGCTCCTCCCACCGACGGTTGTACCGGTTGCCGGGGGTGACCAGAGCGGCGCGCGAGTAGCTCTCCTCGGCCAGCATCCGGTAGAAGCCGAGCAGCAGGGCCTTGACCGGCCAGCGGTAGGGGCCGGTCCGGTAGCCGAGGTAGCGCTCTCTGAGGTAGATGCCGTGCTCGGTGAGCAGGAAGGGCACCGCGAACTGCTGGGCCGCTATCAACCCGGGCAGCGCCGCCAGTCCGCCGCTGACCGCGTGCGCGACCCCGTCGTGGGGCGGTTCGACGGACAGCGGGCGCAGCGCGTGCTCCAACAGGTCGGTGGCGTGCAGGGCGTCGTGCAGGGTGGGCTGGGCGGCGGCGGTCGGCAGGTAGGCACGGGTCCAGACGTGCTGGAGCGTCTTGAGGGCCGGCTCGCTGCGCAGCGCGGCGCTGAGCAGGCCCTGGCGGGCGTAGTCCGCGAAGCCGTACAGCTCGGTGCCGAAGTGGGTGGTGTAGACCGGGTCGAGGATGGCGTGCAGGAAGCGCTCGTACGCGTCGAGGAACCGTTTCAGCGAACGGCCGCGCGGCGGCTTGCGGTCGTCGGCCGGGCCCCAGAGCGGGGCCGGGGTCACGCTGCGGACGTTCGCCGGAAGCTCCCAGGCCAGGCCCTCGTTGCCGCTGCCGGTGACCGCGATGATGTCGAACTCGACATCGGGCATGCCCTGGACGAGCTGGTCGCACCAGACGCTGACTCCGCCGTGCGAGTGCGGGTACGTCCCCTCGGTGAGCAGGGTGACGCGCATCCTGGCTTCCCTCCCCCTGTCAGGCGCCCGATGGCGGCCGGGCGCTGCATCGGTGGGGACGTGGTGGGCCCCCACCGATGCTTCTGCTTACTGCGTGTTCACCGGGCGGCTGCGGTTGGCGGCCGCCCGGTGCGCACTGCTACTTGCTGGTGTTCGGAACCAGCGACTTGCCCTTGGTGCGCTTGATGTCGCCCGGACCGGCCGGGACCGCCTTGAGGACGCCCTGGGGCACGACGGCCTTCGGCGCGGCCGGGGCGATCTTGACGGTGTTCGCCTTGACGACAGCGGCTCCGCTCGGGGTGTTCGCCGCGCTCAGGGTGAGCGTGACGGAGCCCTGGAACGCGCCCGGGGAGACCCAGCCGGTGAGCGAGCCCGCGTACGGGGCGCCGAAGGCCGTGCTGCCGAGCAGCTGCTTCTGCGTGGTGCCGGTCGGCATGGTCGCCTCGATCTGCACGCCCGAGGGCGCGCTGACCGTCACGGTGCTGCCGATCCGGTAGCCGGTGACCTGGCCGTTGGAGACGGCGCCGGCCCAGGCGGAACGCTTCTGCAGCTCGGTGCCGATGCTGCTCTCGCTCATGTTCACCAGGGGGGTGTTGGTGTTGTACAGCCCCTTGTAGGTGTTCAGGATGCTGTTCAGCACCGGGTAGGCGATCTGGCCCTCGGCGAAGTTGGACTGGTGGATGAAGTGCGGACGCGGGTCGTTGTTCAGCACGTGGCCGAGGTCGATCCGGGTCTCCAGCGGCACGATGTACGAGGTGTAGCCGGTGGCCTCGCTCAGCGGGGCCGGCAGGCAGGTGGAGTTGCCCGAGGTCTCGCAGAGACCGCTGCCGCCGTTGGCCTTGCTGTTGTAGATCCAGTTGTACTCGTCGGTCTCCGTCGCGGCGGTGCTCGCGTTGTAGAAGACGTTCATCGGGTACCGCGGGACGGTCAGCGTGGAGCCGACCGCGCGCTGGGCCGGCTCGCGGGAGGCGTCGCTGCCGGTCCACTTGATGCCGGCGGCGGCGAGCGCGGGGGCGAGGTTCGGGTTGTCGGTGGGCTGCTGGGGCAGCGTCACCAGGCCCGAGTGCTCACCGGTGAGCAGTTCGGTCGGGTCGATCTTCAGGCCCTGCTGCTGGGCCCAGGTGATGTTCTGCTGGATCTCGCTCTGGATGGTCGCTTCGCTGACCCAGATGTCGTTGCCGCTGGCGTCGGTCTGGCACTTCCAGGGCACGACGGTGACGTCCTGCTGGCACCCGAGGAACGGGTGGTCCCAGGTGTGGTTGATGAACCGGAACGACGACTGGTCGGCCAGGAACTTCGTCAGCAGCGGGTCGGTCGTCGTGTTGTTCTCCGACTCCCAGTCCGCACTGCCACCGCCGTTGAACGGGAAGTCGATGGTGAAGTTGTTGGCCTTCTCCCACGCCACCAGGGTGTCGACGTCGGACGGGGTCATCCGGATCGGGTTCAGGTCCGGGCTGGTGTTGGGCGGGCAGGTGACGTCGCCCGGGGTGCACTTGAGGGTGCTGCTCCAGCGATCGTCCGACAGGAAGAGGTCGTCGGCGTGGACCGCGAAGTAGTTCTGGTCGTAGCCGAGGTGAACTCCCTGCGTCACCCAGTCCACCATGCCGCGCGCCAGCAGCCGGAACTGCTGCTGGTACTGGTTGTAGACGAAGGTGACGACCAGTTCCCGGCGGTTGTCGTGGGCGTACTCGCCCACCAGCGAACCGCGCGAGGTGGTTCCCGGGATCGGCGCGTCCACCAGGGGAGTGAACGTGGAGCCGGCGGGCAGGGTGGTCAGCGGGGTGGCGAGGTAGCCGTAACTCTCGCTGACGTTGGGGTCGTTGTCCTCGAAGGGGACGCTCCCCTTCAGGTATCCGAACGGACCCGCGGTGCCGGCGGCGGTGACGCCGCCCTGGGTGCCGTCCAGCGTGCCGATGTAGCCGGGGTTCTGAGCCCAGTTCAGGCCGACCGAGGGCTGCGCGTAGGTGTACGCGTCGATCTGGCGGATGCCGAAGGTCGCCTCGTACGTGGCGAGCGCGGTCATCTCGGCCGAGCCGGTGCCGAAGGGGTTGTCGTTCGGAAGCACGACGCCCTCGAACTTCGCCCGCGGGGCGCCGTTCAGGGTGTCACTGAGGAAGGCGGCGTTGATCGTCGGACGGTTCGGGTCCGAGAGCTTCACCGTGGTGTACGGGGTGCCCTCACTCGTCAGCTCTGCGGCGATGGCGGCGGTGGCCGGGCCACCGTCGTCCACCAGCAGCACGGTGAGGTCGATTCGGTTCTGTGCCGCGGCGTGCGCGGTCACGGTCTGCAGACCGGCAGCCAGCAGACCGACTGCCGCGCAGGCGGCAGCGCGACGGGTCGCTCGACCCATAGTTCGGTGTTCCTCCCCTGAGCAGGGCAGACGACCCCGACGTCCACCCCGAATGATCATTTTCGCGTCCCCCGTGCCGCACGAAAAATCGGTGCGGTTCACTTGCGACCATGGTGGGGCAGAAATACCCGGGCATGCCGCCGAACGGGTGAGAGGACTGCAAATCTGTCACAGATGTTCACGTCGGCGCCATGTTAGGCACTAACTGTGAGTTAGGGAAGACTTAATGGAGCAGGATTTTGCAAGTCCATGACATGTTCTGCTCCATAGGCACGTCACCTGCGGGAATATGACGTGGACAGTGTCAAGAGTGCCCAGCTGATGTGATGAACACTCACCGGACGTACAGGTTCGTACCCTTGTCTGGTAGATACAGCTGAAGGGAGCGGTCAGAGTGCTCTGCCCCCCCTCTGTGCCGCCTCGTTGTTCGATAATCCAGGAGGAACCACTGTGACTGAGCAGCCCACCCCGGCCGCCGACGAACTTTCCGCCCGGAGCCTCGGTTTGCGGGGTGCCGTGAACGCCCGTGATCTGGGCGGCTACCGCACGGCAGACGGCCGGGTGCTGCGCTCGGGCGTCGCACTGCGCAGTGACGGCCTGAACCGTCTGGGTGAAGAGGACGTGGAGCTGCTCGCCGACTTGGGCCTGCGTCAGATCGTGGACCTGCGCAGCCTGGACGAGGTCCGCGAGGCGGGCCCCGACCGGGTCCCCGGACTGCCGGTCGCCGACATCGCGGCCGCCGAACTGTCCTCCGTGCCGGTCACCGTGGAGCGCACCGCCCCCGACGGCATCACCCTGCACCATCTGCCGGTGTTCGCTGCCGACTTCGACATCTACGTCGCGCTGCGTGACGCCCTGGCCGACCGCGACCCGGTCAAGCAGCAGGATCTGCTCGGCGACGGCAAGGCGGCCGGGATGATGACCGGCCTCTACCGCTGGTTCGTCACCGACCCGGTCGCACGCGAGCGGTTCGCCACCGTGCTGCGCCTGATGGCCGCGCCGGACGGCACCCCGCTGCTCTTCCACTGCACCGCCGGCAAGGACCGCACCGGCTGGACGGCGGCCCTGCTGCTCACCGTCCTCGGCGTCGAGCAGGAGACCGTCTACGAGGACTACCTGCTGACCAACGCCCGTTCGGCGGCGCTGATCGAGCAGATCGTGGAGAGCTTCTACACCCGCGGCCTGATGCAGGACCCCTCGCTGCTGCTCCCGCTCTTCCGCGCCGACCGCCGCTACCTGGAGGCCGCCTTCGACGAGGTCGCCGCCGGCTGGCCGTCCTTCGACGCGTTCTGGCGCACCGGCCTGGGCCTTGACGACACCGTGCTGGCCGGACTGCGCAAGAACCTGCTGGACGACTGACGCGAACCGCTACAGTGAATCCGTCACGAGTCGTGCATCCGAGGAGGTGAGTCCGATTACCGCTGCAACAGGTCGGGCGCTCCCCTTTGACGACCACGCGGTCCACCAGGCATAGGTGCGAGGCCGCGGGAGCGCCCACAGGCGTCCCGAAAGGTTTCCCATGTCGGTTTCCCCCGCACTTCTCCCGCTTTCCGTCCTTGTCACCAGGCTCCGGGCCGCAGGCTGCGTCTTCGCCGAGGACGAGGCCCGACTGCTGCTCTCCACCGCCCGCGACCCCGCCGAGCTCACCGCCATGGTGGACCGGCGGGTCGACGGCGTTCCGCTCGAACAGGTCCTCGGCTGGGCCGAGTTCTGCGGCCTGCGGATCATCGTCGAACCGGGTGTCTTCGTGCCCCGGCGGCGCACCGAGTTCCTGGTCGGCCAGGCGGCCGCACTCGCCGGACCGGGCGCCGTCGTCGTCGACCTGTGCTGTGGCTCGGGCGCGGTCGCCGCCGCGCTGCTCGCGGTCCTGGACCGGCCCGAGCTGCACGCCGCCGACATCGACCCCGCCGCGGTGCGCTGCGCCCGCCGCAACATCGCGGCCGGCGACCGGGTCCACGAAGGCGACCTCTACGCACCGCTGCCCGCCGCGCTGCGCGGCCGGATCGACGTCCTGGTCGCCAACGCGCCCTACGTGCCCACCGACGAGATCGGCCTGCTCCCGCCCGAGGCCCGCCTGCACGAGCCACTGGTCGCCCTCGACGGCGGCGCCGACGGCCTCGACGTCCAGCGCCGGGTGACCGCAGAGGCCGCCCGATGGCTGGCCCCGGGCGGCCACCTGCTGATCGAGACCAGCGAGCGGCAGGCCCCCCACACCGCCGAGGCCTTCGCCCGCCACGGCCTGCTCCCACGCGTGGTCAGCTCGGACGAGCTGTACGCGACCGTCGTGATCGGCACCCGACCGTAGGCACAGGACCGGGGTGGTGGGGGTGCGCCCGGAGCTGGGCATCGAGGTCGGCGCGGGCGATCCGCTCGTCCGGAGTGGTCAGGCTCAGGGACTGGACGGCGCGGCTGAGGGCGAATCCTGGCGCCAGGAACGCGACGGAGAGTGCGTAGGTGAAGAACGGGACGGCAAGTACCGCACTGACGAACCGGCCGGGATTCGTTCGGAGCACCTTCCAGAGCAGCAGCCGTCCGGGCAGGGCCACCCGGTACCCCTCCGCGGTCGTGACCACCCCGAAGATCAGGACCCCCCACCACATCGCCCCGAAATGCGTGGTGTTGGGGTCATCCCAGAGGATCAACTTGTAGAGGAGCACGTAGATGACCGTCAGAGTCACGAACATCGCGAAGGCGACGAGGCGGTTCATCCAGTAGACGATTCCGCGTCGGTACCAGCTCGTCCCCACCCCGGGAATCGAGAGAGCCGTGACCCCGTCGGGCAGGTCGGAAAGCTGGACTCGACGCCAGTTCGGGGACACCACGCCGTCAGACGGAGGCAGCAGAGTCAGCCTCGGCCTCGGGGTGTGGGGCGTGCGGCTACCCGAAGATCCCATGCCACGCCTTCTTCCCCAGGTTCTCGACGGTGGACCCGGTCTTGCTCGCCAGGTCGGCCATGTCGGATCCGGTCTTGCTGACGCTGTGACCGATCCCGTCCCCGAGACCGCCCCAGAAGCCGTCCTTGTGCATGTCCTCGTCCCAGTGTTCGTGGAAGAGGTTGGACGTCAGGTCGCCGACGCCGACACAGACCACTCCACCAATCACCGCGCCGGAAGCGACGCCGATGACGCCGGCCCCGGCGAACCCGAGACCCGTCCCAATGGCGTCGGCCGCGCCGGCGGCGAGTGTGCCCGCTACAGCGCCAACGGCGAGACTGCCCACGTTGGCGAGAGCGTCCTCCGGTACGGCCTCGTACCAGGGCTGCCCCTTCTGGATGTCGTCGCGGGCCATGAAATAGGTACCGTCGACCGCAGCGATGGCGTCCAGGAACGGGACATCACCGATGAACTTCTCGGTCTTCTGGAACGCGCCCAGCTCGGCCGAGGTGCGGGCCTCGACGCCTATCAACGAGAGGGCCGTGGTCAGTCGGGTGTCCAGCTTGCTGGACAGGACGGTCTTGCTCTCCAACGCCTCGGCCGCGGTCAACTTGGTCTCGACATCCGCGAGCTTGAGCCGCGTGTCGTGCAGGTTGTCCTTGACGTCCTTGGGCATCGGGATGTTGGGGTTGGGTCGGGCGTTCTTCGCCGCTGTCCAGGCGGCCTGGGCCGCAGCCGCGTCGCCGCGCAGCTTCTCGGCCTGCTCGCCCACGGTCTTGCTGTACGCGGACGGTACGGCCCAGAGCCCGCGCAGGTAGTCGCCCACCGTGCCCTTGTCGCCGGTCGCCAGCGCGCTGTCGGTGCCGGTCTTGGGCGGAGCGACCTGGTCGTAGATCCCCTTCAGCGTGGTCGCCGCATCCACCCGCGCCTGCTCCGCGACCTGCAGACTCTGCGTCCACAGCGTCGCGTAGTCGCTTGCGGCCTGCGCCGCCGCCGGGTTGGCGGGCGGCGGGCTGCTGGGTGGTCCGACCGAAGGTGCGGCAGCGGGCGGCTGGCCGTCCGCGCCGATCGCGACTCCCTGCGTCCGGGCGTGGTCGGCGCCGTCCTCCAGGGCCGACTCGATGGCGGCGAGCTGCACCGCCAGGGTGTCGAGCGCGTCGCCGGTCGCCGAGATCACCGACTGCAGCGCTTGTGCGGCCAGTGCGTCGGTGCCCCAGGCCTGCTGGAAGGCGCCGGCTGCGTCGCCCGACCAGCCGGCGTCGTGGGCGACCTTGCTGACGCTGTTGTTCAGGAACGTCACCGCCTCGTCGATCTTCGGCAGGTAGCCGTAGAGCGTGCCCGCGAGTGCGGAGAGGCCGTGGATGTCGCCGCCCACCCAGGTGTGGGCGAACCCGTCGAGCTGCGTCGGTTTCTTGCTGGCCACTTCTGTCGCCTACTTCAGCTTCGTGATGGCGTAGCTGCCGCTCATGCGGTCTCCCCCACGTACCGGTCGAGGTCTTCGGGCGTCCAGCGCCAGGCCGATCCGGCTAGGGCGGGATCCAGCTCGACACGGGTTACTCCGACAGCGCCCATCAGCGCCCGGACCGCGCGCAGCGGAGACTGCGCCCAGGGCTGCGCCGGTCCGAGTTCCTCTACCAGGCGATCCAGCGAGGTGAACACCGGCAGAACCCGCGTGCCGTCGGGGTGGTCCCGCACCTCGTAGAGGAGCTCGCGCCGTCCATCGTGCAGGATCGGCCGCGCCGGTGCGTACACCAGCTCCGGCAACTGTGCCGCTCCCGTGCCCATGCCAGTCCCCCATGACTCGGATGTCGATGGCCCTGATCGGATCGATCGACCATACGACGAGTACATGGGGTGTGACGGTTCGGGGTCGAGATCGGGCGCTTGGGGGGACTCAGCCCTCGCTGATCAGGCCTTCACGCAGCTGGGTGAGGGTCTTGGTCAGCAGCCGTGAGACGTGCATCTGCGAGATGCCGATCTCCTCGCCGATCTGGGACTGCGTCAGGTTCCCGAAGAAGCGCAGCATGATGATCCGGCGCTCGCGCGGCGGGAGCTTGGCCAGCAGCGGCTTGAGCGACTCGCGGTACTCGACGCCCTCGAGCGCGAGGTCCTCGTAGCCCAGGCGCTCGGCGAGCGGGCCGTCGCCGTCCTCCTCGCCGGGGCTGGAGTCGAGCGAGCTGGCGGTGTAGGCGTTGCCCACGGCCAGGCCCTCGACCACGTCCTCCTCGCTGACGCCCAGGCAGACGGCCAACTCGGCGACGGTGGGCGAGCGGTCCAGCCGCTGGGACAGCTCGTCCCCGGCCTTGGTGAGCGCCAGGCGCAGTTCCTGCAGGCGGCGCGGGACCCGGACCGACCAGCTGGTGTCCCGGAAGAAGCGCTTGATCTCGCCGACCACGGTGGGCATCGCGAAGGTCGGGAACTCGACCCCGCGCTCGGGGTCGAACCGGTCGATCGCCTTGATCAGGCCGATCGTGCCGACCTGGACGATGTCCTCCATCGGCTCGTTGCGGCTGCGGAACCGCGCGGAGGCGTACCGGACCAGCGGCAGGTTGAGCTCGATCAGGGTGTCGCGGACGTAGGTGTGCTCGTCGCTGCCGGCGGTGAGGGTGGCGAGCCGGCGGAAGAGCGAGCGGGAGAGGGTGCGGGTGTCCAGGTTGGGGCCGAGGGCCGGCTGCTGGCGCGGCGCGGGGAGTGCGACGGCGGCGACGGGCGCGACGGGCGTGGCGGGCACGGTGTCCCCGACGGCCGAGGCGTGCTCCTGCGGAGCGTGCTCGGCGACCGCCGTGCTGCCGTGGATCTCTGCGCTGCCCAGCTCTGCGGACATGCACCCACCCCCTCGTGACTGTTCCAACAGGATCCGCCGCTCGGCGGTTCCCCGGTGTGCGCCCAAACCAACGACGCCCCCCACCGCTTGAATACCGGATCACAGTCCCCGGCAAACCCGAACGTCGCAAGATGTCACGCGACGGTAGCGCGCAGCAATGTCCGCTCCGTGATCACGGCGGTCACTCCTCCCAGTCGTTCCCGGTCCGCAGCCGGGTCAGGATCCGGGCCAGCAGCCGCGAGACGTGCATCTGGGACATCCCCAGTTCGGTGCTGATCTGGGACTGCGTCAGGTTGGCGAAGAACCGCAGCATGACGATCCGCCGCTCGCGCTCGGGCAGTTGCACCAGCAGGTGCCGCACCATGTCGCGGTGCTCGACGTCGGTGAGCGCCGAGTCCTCGTAGCCCAGCCGGTCGAGCAGCGCCAGGCCGCCCTCGTGCTCCTGCGCGGCCTCCAGCGAGGCGGCGCTGTAGGCGCGGCCGGCGTCCAGGCAGGCCCGTACGTCCTCCTCCGGGATCCGCAGGTTGGCGGCGATCTCCGGCACCTTGGGGGTGCGGCCGTGCGTCACGGTCAGCTCCTCCATGGCACCGCTGACCTGCACCCAGAGCTCCTGGAGCCGGCGCGGCACGTGCATGGTCCGGACGTTGTCGCGGAAGTAGCGCTTGATCTCGCCGAGGATGGTGGGCAGCGCGTACGTGGGGAACTGCACGCCGCGGTGCGGGTCGAACCGGTCGATGGCGTTGATCAGGCCGATCGTGCCGACCTGGACGACGTCCTCCATCGGCTCGTTGCGGCTGCGGAAGCGGGTGGCCGCGTAGCGCACCAGCGGGATGTTGACCTCGATGAGTGCCGCGCGGACCTGCTCGCGCTCGGGTGCGTCGGGGGGCAGCTCGGCGAGGCGTTCGAACAGCACCCGGGTCAGCGTGCGGACGTCGATCGGGCGGCCCGGCAGGCCGCTCGCGCTCTCGGCCTCCTCCTCCTGCTCGATCACGGCGCCCGCGCCGCTCACCTCGGCCGCAGTGTTGCCGCCGACCGGATCGACCGTGCCGCCACTGTCACTCGCCCTGCTCATGCCGGTGTCCGGCGTACCGTCCTGGATCCGCACGGACGTGTCATCCTCCTCGGTCCACCACCCTGTTGTGCCCGGCGAAATCGGTCATAGCATCACAAGCCGGGCGTAGTTCCTTCAAGCACCGCACCGAGGCGTGTTGGGAGCGGGGTGGCGCACGGGCGGCCACTCGGACCAGCCCGGCCGGGAACGCCGCGGCCCCCCGTCCCGGCTGCGACTGCGAGGCAGTCGACGGCGGGGCGGGGGGCCGTTGGGTCGTGCGGGTGCGATCTACAGGCCGCAGCCGGGATCAGACCTCGAAGTCGGCCACCACGAGGGTGGCGATCTCCTGCCACTGCTTGGCGACCACCAGGTGGGCCGGATGGGTGGCGTACGCCTTCAGGGCGGCTGCGTCCGCGACCAGGCTGTTGAGCGCGAAGTCGTAGGCGATGTCGCGCGGGCTGATGTTCCAGCCGATCTGCCACTCCAGCAGCTCGGGGATCTGCTGGTCGAGGCCCTCGAAGCCCTTGGCGGCGGCGAGCGCGCGCGGGTCGTCCTTGCCGATGCCTTCGTTGAGCTTGAACAGGACCAGGTGCCGGATCACAATGGCGCTCCTAGCGGTGATGAGGGTGGGTGACGTTGCTGACGGACCCCGCCACGGTAGCTGGCACCCACCGAGCCGGGCCGAGCCGTCCACCACCTGATCGGCTGCCCTGATCCGACTACTTGACCAGCCCGGTCATGAAGGCCCCCACCGACTTGGCCGCGTCCGAGATGCCCACGAAACCCGACTGGACCAACTCCGCCGCGCGTGCGGGGGAGTGGATGATCGTGTAGCCCACGAAAATCAGCAGAAGGTACATGCCGACCTTCCTCGCCTGTGCCATCGAACCGCCCTGCTTCCTCCGGCGTACGCCCTTTCGGCCCTGTCTCAGCCGCAGCTTATCCACCGGACGGCCCAACGCAGGTCAGCAACGCGTTCACCTGTTGGGACGAAGGTCCCGGGGCCTGGTGCCCTTTACCCGGATGCCGCCTCCCGGTCCGAGGAGCAGGATGGATCCCGTACCGAGGATCTGGCAGGAATCACCGGTACACCGATCCGGAGCCTCCCCGCTGTGGGACCGGTGCCGCGGCTTCCCCCCGACGCGGCCCCGGTTGTGGGACGCCTCCGCGGGGGAGCGGCCTCTGTCCCCCCGAGGCCGCTCCCCCCTCCTCATCTCCTTACGGACCGACCCGCATCGCCGAGGCCATGCCCAGCGCGCTCCGGGCGGCTTCCATCGCCGCTCGGGCGCGACCGGCGCCCCCGAGGGTCGCCGCCGCCCCGCCACCGACCGCGATCACCCGTACGTCGAGCCCGGCGCACGGTCGGCAGATGCCCGGCTGCGGCACCGGATCGTGGCACTTGGCGCACTCGTCGTACGAGGAGCTGAAGGCTGGGCGCTCGGGCGGCATCTTGCGCTTCAGGCGGGTACGAAGCAGGCCGACCGGGGAGTGCACGGCCGAGGGCAGGCCAGGCAACAGGGCCTGGGTCAGCTCGCCGGGCGTGCCGCCACGCTCCAGCCACTGCGCGACCAGCGGCGCCAGCGCCATCGCCTCGGCCTCACCCAGCCGAAGGCGCGGCTCAGCCTTGATCACCCGGAACAGCGTCACCGCCGCCGCCCGGACCTGCTCGTCGTCAGCCTTGGCTCGGTCAGGGAGGGCGGGTTCTTGGACCCGGTCCTTTACAAGAGGGATGTCAGCGCCGCCGGTTGTCGATTTACCGGAGACCGGACGGGGGACACCCGGCGGCAGGTCCGGTCGCTGCGGCGTGTCGAAGACGTGGGCCTCGCTGCGGATCGTCCCGTCCGGCAGCCGCAGTTTCACAACCCGGTAGTAGCCAGCCGCCGTCAGCTCCTTCAAGGCCTTGCGAATCGCCCCGCGCCCCTGCGGGCTGGAGTCCGCCATGGCCCGACCGTCCTCGCGCCAGTAGTCGGGGCGCGAGAGGAGGTCGGCCAGCAGGCCGCGGGCGGTGTAACTCAGCCGCCGGTCCTGCAGCAGACCGTTGGGCAGCACGGTGAAATTGCGCACGTGGGCGCTACGATGTACGCGCATCGGGAGTTGTCGCTCCTGTTGCCAGACCCCGGAGTGTTGATGCACTGCCGGGGTCACCTATGTTCGGTTGGACTTAACTGTAACTCCGTCAGTTCATTGTTGCGGCATCCACTTTCGGTGCGCTGAGAAGCGCTTAACCTACGGCCGTCCAGTTCCATGGTCGTGAACCGTGTCGCCCCTGGATGCAGGCGAGGCGATAGTGGGCTTCCTCGCGATGACGACGCGGATCCGTGGCGGCGTGCTGGAGGGCGAAGCAGGTAACGCGGAGTTCGCGGATGTCGCGGAGGATCTCGTAGCCGGCCCAGGTGGTCACGTCGGCGCCGTACGCGTCGCAGAAGGCCGCGTACTGCTGGTCGGAAACGGTGCCGAAGGTGGTGTGGCCGACGGCGGTGGCGGTGAGGTCCCACTCGGGTGGGCCCTGGGAGGTGCGTTCGAAGTCGAGAAGGTAGACGGTCGTGGGGGTGAAGGCGGTGTTCCCACCCCAGGCGTCGCCGTGAATGACGCTCGCCGGGCGGCCGGCGGGGAGGCTTGCCCAGGCCACCTGGAGGTCCGCGAGGCGGTTGCGGAGCCACTGCCGCTGCTCGTTGTCGAGCGTGGCAGCACCGTCGATCCGAGCTGAGAGGCGGACGAACGGGTCGAGTCGGCCCAACGGGAAGTCCGGGATCGGCAGTTCGTGGAGGCGGCGAAGGAGCGGTGCGATATCGGCGGCGGTGCCGGGCCGGTGTTCCGGTAGCTCGTGCCAGAAGGTCACCGGGCTGCCGTCGACATCCAGGGGCTCCCGCAGGTGGTCGAGCGGCCGCACAGCCGGGATCTCGCAGGCGCGCAGCCAGCGGGAGACGGCGAGTTCCCGCACAGCGGCGTCCCACTGCCCGGGGCGGCCGATCCGCGCGACGACCTGATGACGGAGTCGCCACAGGGCGTTCTCCCCGATCCGGATGGGCTCGGCCTCCTCTGCTGACAGGCCTGCGGCGGCGCAGGCCTTCAACAGCAGTGCGTGGGAGTCGTCGGTGTTGGTCACACCGCCACCGTAGAGGTGATCTGCTCGCGCAGGTCTCGGACGCCGGGCATCGTGCGGTGGCGGTGGGCGACGCGGCCCAGTTCTCCCAGCTCGTGGTTGGCCCGCAGGGAGCGGAGCCGGCTCACCTCGGCCAGCGCAGTGCGGCCGTCGGCCAGCGCTTGTTCTGGGTCGCCAGCTGCCATCCGCAGGGAGGCCAGCTTGGTCCGGGAGAACGTGCGGGACCTGGCGAATCCGTCGCCGTGACCGTCGACGGCGGTCTGCAGCCGCAGAAGGGCGTTCTGCGGCGGGTGGCCGGCAAGTGCCAGGTCGAACAGGGCGTGGCCGGTGTCGCCATGGTGCTGCGCACTGTCGTAATAGGCCATCCATGGGCCCTCGTTGGCGGTGACGACCGAGGCGAACGCATCGTCGGATGCTCCGATCGCGGTGAGGGTCTGCTGGGTGCGGCCCATCTTGGCCAGAGCTCGGGCGCGGGCGTTGTGGAGCATGGCCTGTTCAGCGGGGGAGAGGCGGTCCGCTCGGGCAAGACCAAGTTCGGCGAGGGTGAGCCCGTTGTCCGGGTCGCCCCGCCAGATGGCCTGCCGCGAGCGCAGGTTGTAGGAAATGGCGCGCAGCGGCCAGTTGTCCACCTCTTCGGCGCACGACGTGGCGAAGGCGAAGAGGCGGTGGGCGTCGTCATGGGCGAAGGCATCGAAGGCCGAGGCGCCGACGATGGTGGCCAGGCGGCTGACGGCACTGAATAGTTCGACTCTGAGCGGGGCAGGGCACTTGCTGTTCAGCAGGTTCGCGGCCCAACGGAGTTGGGCGAGTGCGGTGTCGCGGACCACTCCGGCGCCGCCGTAGAGATTGTCCCAACTGCGAAGTGTGGTTGCTGCTGTGCGGATCTGCTCGATGTCCGCAGGTCGCACGGCAGAGGGCGTGGCGGCAGCCTGGGCAGCGTTCATCAGCTGGAGCAGGGGGCCGGCGGCGAGAGCTGCGCTGGTCGCGGCGAGGAGGTTGCGTCGTTCCATGGGATTGGGCTCGTTCCACTCGGAGGCAGACCGTGGTTCTTCCAGCCTGCCTCCGCTCCCTGTCCGTCGGGGAGTGATTGTGCTCCTGTTGGGCGAGTTGTCCATTTCCCGGGAGCGGTTGTCCATTTCAGCCTGAGCCAGCGCCACGCTTCGTCCGAGGACTCCGCCGGTGTCGAGCACGACGTCCAGCGCCTTGGCATGTCGGAGACGGCAGGGGCGCTCGGCCTTCTCGAACTTGCTGATCAGGTCACCGCTGAGGTGGACCAGCGCGCCGAGCTTGTCCTGGCTCAGCTTCCGGAGCTCTCGCCAGTGCCGGATCTCGGCGCCGAGCCAGTGGGCTGCCGACCGGG
Organism: Kitasatospora sp. MAA4; assembly: GCF_029893355.1. Classification (GTDB taxonomy): domain Bacteria; phylum Actinomycetota; class Actinomycetes; order Streptomycetales; family Streptomycetaceae; genus Kitasatospora. Next base: position 180,564 of record NZ_JARZAI010000006.1, on the reverse strand, counting down.
TCGGGTCCAAGGGCTTTGGCGGTCGCGGCATTTGGTCCCCCGAGGCGTCTTTGTGGACAGCGACTGCTGTCCACTTGCCGGCACTGGTCAGACAGTTCGCGGCACGGCTGAATGTCTCTCAAGCGCTCACGCTCCATTACACACCGCGACTGGCGCGGTGTGGAGAGCGTTCGGTGTTATCCACGCGATCAGATCAGGACCGGCCAGGGCGCCTGGTGGCCAGTCGCAGACGAGGAGGTTGGTTCGTGCGAGACATCGGGTTCACCTCTGGGACCGGCGGCGTGACGACCAGTTGTGAGGGTCGCTCGGCGGGTTTGGTCGCCGTAGGCGGGAGGGTGGCAAGCGCCATAACGCTCAGGTGCGAGCTGAGGTCTGACACGAGGGCTGCCACGTGGGCTCGCTGGCGGGCCCACGAGCACTTCGGCGGGCATCTGCCGAAGGGCCTGTTGGGAGACCTCGAGCTCGTCCTGGGCGAGTTGGTGGCCAACGCGGTTGCGGCCTCGGGGCCGTCGGACCGGGTCGAGGTGAGCGTGGACCTGGCCGCGGACGGGCTACTTGTCGAAGTCGCCGATCAGTCGCCGGGAACTCCAGCGCCGCGGCCGGCCGACTCGTGCGACGAGGACGGTCGGGGCCTGCTGATCGTGGATGCCCTCACCGAGAGCTGGGGATGGCGTCCCAGCCCGGGCGGCAAGGTCGTCTGGGGCCTGCTGTTGCCCGCATCGCCTGGTATCCCGCTAGAGCCGCGCTGAACCGAATCGCTCATCCGCCTCCGGCTCCGATTCGCTTACTCGCGCCTTGAGTCGGGCCTGCTCTCGCACGCACTTAAGCCCATCATCACCTCGATTACGCAGAGGAGTACGTCATGGAACGCGTCAGCACGACCGTCCACAACGGCAGCATCACCATCGAGACCGGAACCCCGCTCCCCACCAACCTTGTTCTGCTGGAGCGCAAGGGGCTCGGCCACCCGGACACGCTCGCCGACCACCTCGCGGAGGAGCTCTCCCGCGAGTACAGTCGCTACACCCTGGAGCGGTTCGGCGCCGTGCTCCACCACAACTTCGACAAGCTCGCGCTGCTCGGTGGATCGTGCGAAGTCCGCTACGGTTCGGGGCGGATGACGGCTCCAGTGAAGGTCTTGCTGAATGGCCGGGCCGCGTACGCCTGCGGTGACAAGGACATTCCGGTGAAGGCACTCGCCGAGGACGTCGTGCGGACCTTCTTCCGCAGCCGGCTGCCCGAACTCACCGACCACCTCGATCTCGTCTTCAACATCACCAGCAACCCGAGCCCGGGTGCCGTCGTGACCGACGACTCGGGCACCGACCGGTCCCGCTGGTTCGCTCCGCGATCCGTCGACGACCTGCGTGAGCGCCGCGTCCGGCTCGCCAACGACACCTCTCTCGGCACGGGTTGGCGCCTGTGGCGCCATTCGAGGCCTTCGCCCACGCTCTGGTCGACCACTTCTCGGGTGACAGCGACTTCACGCGAGCGAACCCGTGGTGCGGCTCTGACGTCAAGCTCATGGGCCACTACGACGGGGAGCGGGCCGAGACTGTGCTGTGCGTCCCCCAGAAGTCCGCCCTCGTGGCCGATCGCGGCCACTACCTCGCCAACAAGGACGAGATCCTGGCCGAGTGCGGTCGCTTCGCCCAGCAGCACCTCCGGGATACCGAGGTCTCCTTCCGCCTCAACGCCCGCGACGTTCCCGAGAAGGACGAGCTGTACCTGACATACACCGGCAGCTCCATCGAGTCCGGTGACGAAGGCGTCGTCGGCCGCGGCAACCGCGTGAACGGCCTGATCACCCCGTTGCGTCCGATGAACATGGAGGGCGCCAGCGGGAAGAACCCGGTCTACCACGTCGGGAAGCTCTACAATCTGGCGGCGGTCCGGCTGGCCGAGCGGCTCCACGCGGAGACCGGCGGCTACGCGGAAGTCCACCTGGTCAGCGCCACCGGGCAGCGGCTCGATCAACCGTGGAAGGTGCTGGTCCGGCTGTCGGCCGAGGACGCCCCGCTCGACAAGGTTCAGGCTCAGGTGGCGCAGGCTCTCGCCGGTTTCCCTGAGCTCACCGACGAGCTGGTCCACCGTGGCGTCTGCCTCAGCTGATGGGCACTGTCTCCGATCTCACCTCGACTGGTGGGCGCCGGCGTCTGCTGACTCACTACGGTTCTGCCGTCGAAGGGTGGCTGGCGCAGGCCCCGGAGGCGTTCTCGACGGTTGCGCGCCGCTGGAACCTGACGCTGAGTCACTATCACGACGTCGGCCACGCCTCGCTGTTGATGGTCGCGCGCTACAACGGCAGCGGCCATAAGGTACTCCTCAAGGCGTGGCCCGACCGGGAGCGCTACCGCAACGAGCTGCTCGCCCTCCGGGCCTGGGCGGCCGGACCGGTGGCCCAGGTGGTCGGTTGTGCCGACGACCTCGCGATCATGGCGATGGAGGTGGTCGGGGCTGCTCCCGGTGGCGCGGCCCGCCCAGCCGGTGAGTACGAGCCGGTCGCCGCAGCGCTACAGCAGCTGCACGTTCTCGGCCGGCGCCAGTGCGTTCCGACGGCTGGGCTGCCCAGCCTTCAGGACTTCCTCGACATCGAGATGGCCCCTCGGATGCACCGACGCTTGCGGGAGGACGATCCCGGCATCCTCCGAGACTGGATCGGCGGGGTGGGGACCCTGGCCGGCTCGCTGTGGCATGACCCCAAGCAGGTGTCGGTCCTCCATGCGGACCTGTACCGGGAGAACGTGCTCTTTGACCGTGAGCACCGGCCGGTTCTGATCGATCCGTTGCCGCTGGTCGGCGACGTGATCTTCGACTGGGCCTTCTGGACCGTCTACTACGACCTGGGCACCGCCACCCTGGAGCGATTCGAGACTGCGGTCAGGACCGGTGGCCTCGATCCACAGCGCCTGTCGCGCTGGTGCCTGGTGCTGTGCGTGGACGGTTTCCTCTACTACCGCGAAGTCGGAGACGGGCGGGCGCCCGTCATGAAGCAGGTGATCGACGCTCTCGCCAGAGCAGCTGGACCGGGCCGACCCCAGGAGAGAAAGGGACGACTGTGACGACCTACCTGCTGCGCCACGCCAGCACCACCTACAGCACGAGATACCAGGTCAACGGCGATCCTGCGGTCGTGCTCCCGCTCGATGCGGCGGGACGTACCGCCTGCTCGGCGGCGCGCGACGCCCTGTGCACGCTCCGGCCTGCCGTGTGGGTCTGCTCAGGTTTCGCTCGGACGAGTGAGACCGCTCGGCTGCTGATGGCCGAACCTGGCGAGCAGATCGATGTCGAGTACCGACTCGACGAACTGCACTACGGAGAGTTCGAGGGCGGTCCGTTCCTGACCTACGCACGCTGGCTGGCCGCCCATGGTCCGTGGGCGCGACCTCCCGGTGCACGCGAGTCGCAGCGTGAGGGCATTCGCCGGATGCTGGCCGGCCTTCGGCGGATGGTGGAGTTGCCCTCACCCCGAGTCGTGATCGCCCACGGGCTGCTGGTGTCGGTACTGCGCTGGTGGCTGGAGCTGCCCGCCGGGGCGCCCACCGAGCCGATGCCGATTTTCTTCGACGAGGTGCGTTGCCTGGACCTGGTTCAGCTTGGAGACGAGGAACTGCTGTCCCTCGTCGGCGCGCTGCTCAATGAGCTTGCGGCAGAGGAGCGGTCGGGAGTTCCGAGCGGCGGATGGGAAACCGGGAGGGAGGTGGGCCTCCTGCTTGCTAACGTCGAAGCAGTATCTATCCAGCTGGAGGAGACGAACCCCCATGCATGATCCCCGCGTCCTTATCGAGATGGGCTCCGAGGCGGTTCGCCGCCTCGCCCGCCGCGGCTACACCCTGGATCTCTCTGCGTTGGAGTCTCTTCAGTCCCGTCGATCTCAGCTCGTCTTCAGCGTCGACGAGCTGCGGTCCGAGTCCAAGCGCGTCGCCCAGGAGGTCCAGCAGGCGGCCCGCCAGGGCGGCGACACGGAGAAGCTGAAGGAGCGGGCGCGCGAGCTCAAGGAGACGATCCGCTCGTCGGAGGCCGAGCAGGAGCAGGTCCAGGCCGAACTGCGGGACTTCCTCCTCACCATCCCGAACCTCCCGCTGGACAGCACTCCCGACGGTGACTCGGACGAGCACGCCGTCGAACTGCGCCGGGTCGGTGCTCCGCCATCCTTCTCCTTCGAGCCGAAGGACCACGTGGACCTCGGCGAGGCGCTCGGCATCCTCGACTTCGGACGTGCGAGCAAGCTCTCCGGCTCCCGGTTCAGCGTCTCGCGCGGCGCCGGCGCCGCCATCGAGCGCGCCCTCGCCACGCTCTTCCTGGACCTGCACACCAAGCGGCACGGCTACATCGAGCACTCGGTGCCGTTCCTGGTCACCCGCCAGACGATGACCGGTACCGGGCAGCTCCCGAAGTTCGAAGAGGATCTCTTCGCCACCACGATGGGCGACCGGGAGCTCTTTCTGATCCCGACCGCCGAGGTCCCGCTGACCAACCTCTACGCGGACGAGATCATTCCGCCCGCCGAACTCCCGCTCGCCCTCACCGCCCACACCCCGTGCTTCCGCTCGGAGGCCGGTTCGTACGGCCGGGACACCCGCGGCATCCTGCGCCAGCACCAATTCTCCAAGGTCGAGATGGTTCGCATCTGCGATCCCGAGGACTCGCAGGCCGAGCTGGAGAAGATGCTCGGTCACGCCGAGGCCTGCCTGAAGGAACTGGGCTTGGCCTACCGCGTCGTGCAGCTCGCGGCCGGTGACCTGGGCTTCTCCGCCCAGATCACGTACGACATCGAGGTCTGGCTGCCCAGCCAGCAGACCTACCGCGAGATCTCCTCTTGCTCGGACACCGGCGTCTTCCAGGCCCGGCGCGCGGGGATCCGCACCCGGGACGAGCACGGCAAGACCAAGCCCGTCGCCACGCTCAACGGCTCCGGACTGCCCATCGGCCGAACCCTGGCCGCTCTTCTCGAACAGTGCCAGCAGCAGGACGGATCGATCGTCCTGCCCGAGGCCCTAGCGCCCTACCTCGGATACCGCCGAATCGCGGCGGACGGAACAACGGAGGCATAAGTGTTAGTCGGAGTCTGCGACTTCCCCAGCAGCTACACCTTCCCGCCCGCCGGCTACGGCGGGATCGAACGCTGGCTCTGGGCGGTAGCGGAAGGCGCCCGAGCCGCAGGCGCCGACGTACACCTCCTCGGCCCCGGCTGGAGGACCGACCTCGGCGACAACTGGACCACCCGTCCGGTCCGCCTTGAGGACCTCCAGCCGGGCATCCGACAGACTCGCGAACTCCGTGCCACCGGGTACGACTTGCTTGTCGTCGGCCACGAGTACCCGTCGCATGCCGGCTGGCGCCGGGTCTGGGCCGATCTCGACTGTGATGTCGCGACCTTCCAGCACTCGCCGGTCTTCCGGCACACCATTGATGCCTTCGACGCGAAGCGCTCCCGGCTCTACTGCTACTCACCAGAGATGGCCGGGCTGTACGCATCCCACGCCCCGATGATCGAGCACGCCGTCCACCTCGGTATCGGCGAAGCGGAACCACCTGCTGTGCCCGGCCGAGACCTCGTCTGGCTCGGCCGGATCGATGAGGAGAAGGCCCCGCACCTCGCGGTGCGCGCGGCCCAGCTGCTCGGCCGGCGGATCCGCATCGTCGGACCGGTCTTCGATGGTGACTACATGCGGCGGCACCAGGCGCTCTTCGCGTCCGAACACGTCAGCTGGGCCGGGGAACTCGGCGGGGTGGCCAAGACCGCCGCGTTCTCCGAAGCCGCGGTCTACGTCTATACCTGCTCGCGCACGTATGTGGAGGCCGGCGCCGCGGTGTTCGGCGAATCCCTCCGCGCCGGCACCCCAGTCGCCGCGCTCTGCTGGCGAGACGGGACCTGCGCGGAGGCGGCACTGTGCGAGGCCACCGGAGCCGTCGCCCGGGTGGACCCTGAACTCGACGACGAGGCCGTGGCCGGGGCGCTGGCCACGGCGATCGAACTCTGTACGGACCTGGACGCGCCGACCGTGCAGGACATCGGCCTCCAGCGCTTCGACCCCGAGCGGCACTTCCGTGCTCTCGCGACCAGGCCGTGCTGACCACGGACATATCGTCGGGGCCAGTGGATCTCCTGAGCGACGGCCTCGGGCTCGGCTCGCAGTGGGAGTTCCAGCACGGCGACGACGGCCACTTCGAAATCCGCCACCGAGACCGCGGATCGCCGTTCCGGCCCACGACTCGGCCATTCTCCTGGGCCCACCTCCTGAACAAACTGGAGAACGGTTTCCGAGATGCCGGAGTAGACCGGGCCAGGCCACTGCCCATGCGCTGGGGCCGGGACACCGAGCTGACGATTTCCGCCGTACAGGCGCTCGATCCTCTCCTCAAGGACGGCAAGCCGTACGTGTTCCGTCGGGGATATCTTCCTCAGCCGGTCGTCAGACTGACCGGCGAGCGGGATCACACCGGATCCCTTCGAGACGGTTTCCTCACCTCGTTCGTCAACATCTCCCGCATCGAATCCGTCACTCGGCCAACGGAGTTCGCCGGAATTCTCGATCAGTGGCTCACGGTGCTCTCCGGGGTCGGACTCCACGCACGACACATCACCATCCACGGACGCAACGCCGTCTGGCAGCGACGCGAAGTCTGCGGTCTCACCGTGCACTTCCGTCACCTTGACCTGCCGATCGGGGACATCGTCCTGCTTTGGAACGCCGCAGATCCCACCTGCATGGGGGTGGACCTGGGCTCCGGACTCGAACGCCTCGCCTGGGCGCTCACCCGCCGGCCCTGGTGGGAGCTCATCTTCGGCACCTTCGCGGGCACCATCGCACCACCCGACGTACTCGACTCGGTTCGAACCGCCACCCTCCTCATCGGCAGCGGTGTAGCTCCTGCGGCGCGCGGCGCTGGAGGCGTGCTGCGCCGAATCCTCGCATCGGTGCCGCCAGAGGCCGCACCGATGGGAGTAAGTACCTTGGTGCGTCAGAGTCACGGCTACTGGAGTGGCACCTCGCCGATGGCCGTGCCCTGGCCCGAGGTCGCGCGTGCGATAGAGCGAGAGTTGCCCCGCCGAGGCACGGCCTGACAGCTTTGTGCCAGCGGACACGGTCCACTCCTAGGACAGCCCAGACGCCTCTGTCTGTGCCCCGCTTTCGTTTGTGGAACTCAGGGTTTGGTAGAGACTGGCAGCGCCGATGGCCCCGTCAGGCTCCCTGGGTCATGGCTCGCAGCGACTCGTCGGCTAGAGCCCCGAGCTCCTCATCGAGGTCATTGGACGAGAGCGAGTCGAACGAAATGAAGGCTTGAAGCCTCAGAACCCTCTTCAGTAGGTCGCGAAGGAAATCGCGCTCGCTCACCTCGTCTCGAGGCACATCGATTGCTTGCCAGACTCTGAGGATGCCGCGAACCAGGTGGGGGCTACCGCCGATGGAAGTCCGACGGGCGTAAATCTGGTCGAAGGCTGACTCGCCGAGTACGGAGAGGGCGGCGTACAGGTCTTCGCGCTCGGCCTCACTGTCGTGAACGAGATGGGCTCGCCACCACAAACGACCGAATACGTGCCGGGTAACGTCGGTGCCCAGGACACGGTCACGGTGGAGATCGGTGTACCGCCACGCGGCGACGTCGGGCATCGCCACCAGCGAGAGGAACGCCCACAGGTCGCCGGCGACGGCCTCGGCCGGGATGATCCCTGAGTCTCGATGGAGGATCTCGGCCGCGGCGATGTCGAACATGGCGGCTTGCTTGCGGTTGTGCGGAGCGGGGAACCCCCTCGCCTCGGCCGCTTGGACGATCGTGGCGCGAAGGTCCCTTAGCTGGGCGGTAGGCAGTCTGACACCGCCCGTAGCGGCGTAGAACATCGCCGTATGTGACAGTTCGGCGTGGCTCCGGAGTTCCTGTGGGGACTGACCCAGAAACGTCTCCCGCAGTTCCTTGGCCGCTCCGGTGAGAAGCCGAGGGAAGAGGTAGACCATCACGACTCCTTCGCGAAGAGGCCGACGGCACTCTGGACACGGGCTGACAAGAGCGAAGGGTCACTACGCCGCATACTTCGCAGGGAGGCCAAGGTCATGCCGGGAAGATGAGTGCGAACGACGCCGAGGAGCATGTGGCCGAGGGCGTCGGTCTCGAAGACCGAGTCATCGTCGAGGTCCTCGTTGGCGATCGTGTGCTCGATCAGGAGACGTACGACATCCTGACGGAGCGCTGAGTGGATCAGTTTCTCCGCGTGTCTCGCTTTCTCAGCCTTGCGCATGGCGTCCAGTACGACGGTGGTCCTGCTGTTGACGAGCAGGAGCACCGCACCCATGGTCGCGGCTTCGAGATTCGGCCCGACGTCCAGATACCAAGGGGCGTCCTCTGGATAACCCGCCTTTCCGAAGTCCACGACGGCCATTGGGAACTGTGAGGCGTCACCTTGGAGGCGCACCTGGGCGTCACGGTGCCACAGGACGGACCCGGCGCGGCGTGGGCCGGTCGGGTCGGGGTTGTCCAGGCGTGAGGGGAGGACGAGTTGGGTGTCGATGGACAGAACACCGCCGCTGTCCCGTCCGAGGACCGTGAAGGCCAGGTGTACCGATCGGGTCCCTACCCCCTGCAACGGCCTGTCCGCGGCGAGCATGCGCAGCCCGGAGCCGGACGAGTTCCAGACGACTGTGAGGGCGAGTTCGGCCTCGACGGGCAGCGCCGCCGTCTCCCGGACCTTGTCCAGATCCACTTCGACGGTGCACTCGAAGTCCAGGTCTCGCTGGTAGTCCCAATCGACTATCGAGGGTGGGAGCGGGACGCCTTCGCCATCTTCTTGTCTGAGGAACCAACCGCCGGTGGCGACGGCGTCCGGGTGTGGCCTGCGGTATGGGTAGGCGCGGCGGTTCACGTGGGCCCGTCCTTCCGGTCCGAGCTCACAGCGATCTCAGTGACGGTGTCCGGAGCCGGTTTGACGACGAGGGCCCAGATCCTCCCGTCGCCTCCTGGCACGTGGAGCTCCTCGGATCTCGAGATGTCTCCGGTGTCGGAGCGCCACCCCAGTACCGTGGGAACGGAAGCACCGATCGGTGGCTCGCTTTCCCTACCTAGAACATCGCTTAGCGCTACGGCGAGCCGGCCCCGCACCGCCTGCTCTCCTGCGTCGAGGAGTTCGAACCGCTGGATGAGGACCGCGTTGCCGTCGATGGTGTCGTGGAAGGGTTCCTCCAGATAGCGCAGACGCGCTCCCCGCCTGCCGTGGTGTCCGGTGCCGGGTGTCTGGCCCCCACTGACAGCCCCACCGCTGTCCTGCCCCTCGGTGCTGGCTTTCTGCCAGTTGGCGGGACCAATGGCAGTGGGGTCAGGGCCAGTGGGAAAGGCTGCCGAGCCGCCCTGCCCCGGTGCTCCCGCCATGAGTCCGGCCATGAGCTTGCTCATGCCGGCCAACGAGACACCGTCACCGGCGTTGTTGACAACTGCCGTGGGCCCTGACGCCTCCTTCATCGCGTCAGAGATCTTTTTGAGGGCGTGTCTCGCGAGCCGGCGGTCGTCGCCGCTCAACCTGTCGACCATCCAGTTGTCGTGACTGGCCGGCTCCGTCGCCGCGAAGATCCGGTCCATCGTCGGATCCGCTCGGAATACCGCCGCGTATCCGCCGTGCTCTTCGTAGAAGGGCGGGCCCTCGAGGTATCGGACGACGAGGTCGACGGGACGCATGAGACAGGTATGGTGCAGGCGCTCCCCGATGCCGGCCTCCTGTGCGACCCTCGGTGGCGGGCCGGGAGGCGCGATGAACTTGCGGACGCCGATGCGTCCGAGGGGCCGTCCCATCGTCTTGTGCTCGATGACTCTGTCCATCTCTCCATGCGCCCACAGAAAGGGCCGCAGGTGAGGTACCTCCGACGGCCGAGGGACGGGTATCTCCACGCCGTCGCGGGTGACGGAGAAGCGCATAGGGGAGCTTCCACCCTCTGGAAGCATCTTGGGCCAGAGGTTCCAGACCATTGCGTCGACGATCCACTGCATCGCCTCGCTGTCGTCCCGCTCGCCGAAATCGGGGTCGACGACGGCGACGGTGGTGCCGGTCCCGTCGGCCGGGAACGGCTTGAGGCCGAGCTTCCGCGCCATCTCGTCGGCCTCCTCGCCCACGAGAGGTTCGACGTAGCCGTCCTGTACACGCCCCCAGTAGTGCCGGCCGGTGAAGGTCTTGGGGCCGTCGACGGTATCCGTGCTGTAACTCTCGTGAACAGCCCAGCCGATGAGCCGTGTCTCGAACCCGTCGCCAACCCGACAGCGAGTGTGGACGAGCACGGTGTGCGGCCCGGATACGAGGTGGAAGACCACCTTGCCGTAGCCGTACGTACCGCCGCGGCTGTCCAGGTCTTGGGAACTGCCAGTTTTGCGGACGAAGGAGACGAAGTTGGAGTCGCCGTCGGCGACGACGTCGGCACGTGTGGGGCCGCCAAGCCCCTTCGTGCCGGTGTCCGTGACGGTCAGGACGCGTATGACCGGGCGGGCGAGGGAGGCTCGCAGACGGAGGTGTTCGACGGTGGGAGCGTTCTCCAACAGCAGATCGCGCCACACCGGGGCCTCGCTCGGTCCGAGCGTACGCAGCCCGATTCGATAGTCGACCGGTACGTCGCCGCAACGGGCGTCCCAGCTGTTCTGGGCCGACTCTCGGACCAGCAGCGTGACGGGGTCCATCTCGGTCGCGTCGAGATTCCTGAGGATGCCCTCGGCCGCACCGCCGCCACCCGGCCCGTACGACTCCGACAGCCAGCGTGGCGATGTGGTCACGTCGTTTCCCCCAAGAGCCGGAGCATGGTGGTCACCACGGCTGCGTCCAACGGCTCGGAACGAGCACCTGCCAGGTCGACCGTGTACCGGACGTCGAGGACCCCGGCCGGCACCTCTCCGCTGAACACCGAGCCCGTGGTGAGCCGTGGAAACCTGTCGTCGACGCAGTACCAGCGATCCTCGACAAGGGAGAGACGGGGCCCGTTCCGATGCTCGTCGTCCGAGAGCCGATATCCGACGGACGCGAGCTTAGAGAGCAGAGCGGCTTCGTCGTCACACAGTTCCATGGCCCGGGCGACGAGTTCGCCGAGCGTGCTTCCTCCCGGGTGCGACTCGAAGCGGTGCCAGGCGAGAAGGAGGTCTCCTCCTGCCGGGGCCTCCAGTTGGTCCAAACCGTGGACCTGGAAGACGCGGCGCTCGGAGACCGTGATGCTGCTCTTCACTTCCAGCGCGTGCTTGCCGTCGGTGAAGTCGTGGCGCTCGCCATTAGGTCCGACCCAATGGCGAACCGCTCCGGGGTCCTCCTGCAGCAACCGGGTCAGGACGAAGAGTTCGCCGAAGAGGCCGACGACCTGCTCGGTCGTGAGGGCTCGGGGGCTACTGCTGAACAGCTGCTTCCACCGCTCCACTACGGCTCGGGCGGTGCGGTAGGGGCGTTCGCCGTCGGCTTCCAACGCCACGAGGACGTCACCACACAACCCGGTGAAGACGTCGTCCAGTTCGCGTCTCGTGCAAGCTACGTCGGCGAAGCGTCCGTAGCTTTCCTCGTCCTCCAGAGGACGTTCCGAGATCCGGAGGGATGCGCTGACGAGTCCCGCCGAGACGCGCTGTCGTGACTTCAGCGGAACCAATAGGTGCCGCAGACCCGTACCGTCCATTGCGGCCAACAACGGCCCTTGCGCAGTCTGGACCGGCAGCGCAGAAGTCAGAACGGCCTGCCCCTCTGAGAGTGGAGTGGCCTCAAGACGGCGCCAGTGATCGTCCAGAACTATGCGAAGATCCGCCGTGCTCATCGGACGTCGTCCTCGAGCAGCATCGCCAACTCGTCACTGTCCAACTCGTCCTCCTCGAGGACGACGCCTGACAGGTTGGCGCTGTACCACTCGACCTCGCTGTCCTCGCCTCGGGGCAATGGGAAGACGAGACCGACGCCGATCACGTGGTCGACCGCGGCGAGCGGCTGACGACGTTCACGCCTAGTGGGCGACTCTCGATCGATGGGGTAGAGGGTGAGCAGACCGGTTTCCGGACACTGCGCCTGACGAGCCCTCTTGAGGGCAGCCTCGGTGACCTCTTCGAGTGCGCTCAAATCGAGGTCGACACCGGCGTCCCGGCGGCTCATGAGGGTCTTGATGTTCGCGGCCTCGGGACTGCTCGGGAGCTTCGCACGGAACACGCGGTCCACCGCGATGCCTGAGGCGAACTCGTAGCTGCTCTCCGCGGAACCGCTGAGCGGGGTGCCGATGATCGCGACGTTCCACCGCTTCAGGGCGCCTCCGCCGTGGGCCTTTACCCGCCGCTCGACGTAGCTGCGGATCAGGCCTGCGTTGCACTCCATCGACTTTTCATGGAAGCGGTAATTGCCGAGGAAGTCCAGGACCATGTCGTAGGGGACGTCGTGCAGCACATGGCGGCCCTCTGCGGAGCGGTCCTCGTGGCGGGCGCCGGCCTCGTGGAGGGCACGCTCGACGAGTTCACGCGCCGCAGCCTGGTTGGCGCGCAGCCAGTCTGCGTCGTGGGTGCGGAAGTAGCTGGTCTGAATCCGTTGGCCACCGTATGAGGCGCTGGCCTTGACCGCGTCCCGCATCTTGGCCGCTGCGGTGATCCGAAGTGAAGGGTGGTTGCGGAGCCGGACGGCGAATGACAAGGGCGTCTTGTCTTCGACCATGTACAGGTCGATGTCACGACGCATCTCGGACTCGACGGTGGCGATGTGACGGAACCAGTCGCGTAGCTCGTCGGTCATCCAGATTCGGGGCAAGTCAGCGTAACCGTCACGGAAACCGAACCAGCGCCCCATCTGGAGCAGAGTGTCGTAGGTGGAGGCGCCACGTACGAAGTAGCTCACTGCGAGGCCCTCAAGTGTGAGGCCACGAGAGAGGGTGTTGCCTCCGACCGCGATGGCCACCACCGGGCCGGTCTCGTAGTCGAGACGCTCGACGCTCTTGGAGTTGTCCAGGATGATCCGGCAGTCGTCGACGACCCCGGTCAATTTCGGGAGGAGCTCCTCGAAGAGCACCTTCTCCTCCCCGAAGTCCGGTTCCGTTCCAGGTACACGAGCCGTTTCCGAGTCCCACAGCTCACGCAGCTCGTTGAGGAGCGCATCGTCGCAGACCTTGATCATTTCAGAGGTTCGGCAACGGAAACGCTCGAGCGGCCCCTTGAAGCTCTCGTGAACCAGGGTGCTGACACTGGTGTGGACGAGCATCGTGGAATGCGGGACCCCGCGCCCGCGTACCCGGCGCGCGGCAGTGGCCAACCAGAAATAGAGGACGGCGGTCCGGAGGGCTCCGTCGATCTCTGGCGTGAAGTCCTCGATCTCGTCGCGGCAGGGCCGGACGAGCGGGATCTCTTCTTCTGGGACCGTGCGGATCATGTCGTAGCCGTCCGGCACGTCCTCAGGATCCTCACCATCGAGTGGTTCACGGCCGAAGAGGACCTCTGTCCCGAAGTGCCCGCGAGGCTTAGGCAAGTTGACGACGAAGTCCTGGGGATAGAGATCCTTGGCCGTCGGGTCGATGAGGAGGTTTGCGAACGGGGTCGCGGTGTAGCCGATGTAGCCACCGCGGGGGAACAGGTCGATGATCTCTCGGATCAGCGGGTTCGTTCGCTTGGAGGCGATGCTGGCCTGGTCTGCCTCGTCGTCGATGATGAGCGTCGGACAGTTCTTCAGGTAATCGGGGGCCTTCGCGAGCCAGTCCTTCAGCTTCACGAGCCGTGGCACGTTCTTCTTCACCACGCAGAGGACGTGCTGCTGGCTCTTGTGGGTGAAGAAGGCAGCCGGATTGCCGGCAGGGGGCTCGAAGTCGCCGTCCGGGCCCGTGAGGGGGTGCCATTGGTCGATGACCGGGTCGACGAGCTGACGTTCCAGCCGGAGCTGCGTCTGCCGGCGGAGGCCGTTGTGGACGCCCGCGAGGACGATGAAGAACTTGTACCCGGCGTCTGCGGCCTTGGCGATGAGAGCCGTGAAGTTGGTGGTCTTGCCGGACTGGACGTAGCCGACGACGAGTCCACGAGTGGAGAAGTCCTTCTCCATGGGGTGATCGAGCATCGAGACCACCTTGGTGGACGCCGCGTCCAGGTCCCGGAGGCCATCGTCGTCCCAGGACGGCTGCTTCCTCAACAGCTCCTGTAGGGCGGGCCAACACCGGTCGTCGTCCTGCGGCCCGACGTACCAGGTCTCGCGATTGTTGCGGACGACCGAACCGGGCTGACGCTTCTCCCGGATCTCGATGGTCTCCCGCTGGTGGCGCTCGGCGATGCGTTTGGCGAGATCATCGCTCATCCCGAAGAGCTTGATCGTTCCAAGGGCCTGCTCGGGAGTCTGAGTCTTAATCAGGCGCCGGAATGCCTCGTACTGCGCATCGAACTCGTCCACGGATCCCCTTAAGCCCCGCACCTCGGCCCGACACGGAACGTTGGCTCCACGCCGGACACACGACCTGACGACCGTACAGCAGCGACAGGGTCAGGCCACACGGATCGGTGCCGCCCGCAGACCTACCGCTGTCAGGCCGCGGTCAGGGCACGCTCCTTGGCGCGACGGCGGGTCTTAGTCGGCGTCGCCGGACGCTCGGCGGGCTGGGCGAGGAGAAGAGGCGCGAGATGTTCGGCGATGACACGGGCCAAGCCGACGGGGACGGCGTTGCCGATCTGCCGGGCGATCTCGTTCCGTGTGCCACACCACTTGAAGTCCATCGGGAAGCTCTGCAGAAGAGCCGCCTCCAGGTGCGTGATGGGACGGTGGAGCCACGGGTGGAGGTACCTCCCCTTCTCGGGCTTGAAGAACTCCGTGCGGATCGTCACGGACGGCTTGTTCCGGAACAACCGCCCCATGACATCAGCAGATCCGGTCTTGTGCTTCTTCCAGCAAGGGGAGAGCAGTTCCTCGGGGATGTCGAAGCGGTTCCCACCCTCCGGGATGGAGGCATAGCGCTGCATGGAATGCTCGGTGATGCCGTTCCGGCGGAGGTGGAGTTCATTCATGCTGAACGGTCCTTGGATCGCAGAGCCGTCGAACTTGCCTTCACGAATCGGCAGTTGTGGGTCGAGCTTCTTCAGAACGAGATCCGAGATCGTCTGCCAGACGGTCGACGGCTTGTTGGCGGAGGGGCCGGGGATCAAGAGGCTCTGCAGTTCGATCTCCGGTACATCGATGATTCGCCTGTCCGACCCGGGAGCTACGACCAGGTCTTTCCGCGCACCGACGAGGATCGTCCGCTTACGCCGCTGCGGCACGCCGTGGTCGTCCGCACTGATGAGATCGTGCCGGATGAGGTAGTCCGCAAGGAGCCCTCCGGGGCGGGTTTCGTTCACTAGCAGTTGGAACTCGGGGGCTCGCCTGAAGGCGTCGACGTTCTCCATCACGAAGAACTTCGGCCTGACGTCGGCGACGACGGTCAGGTAGTGGCGCCACAACTGGTTGCGCGCGTCGTCCGGGTCTTGGTTCCCGAGGCGGGAGAATCCCTGGCACGGCGGACCGCCGAGGACGATGTCAGCTCGGGGGATGCCGCCCTTCCGTTGTACCCACGCGGCGATGTCACCGTTGTGGACGTGAGAGCCGAAGTTGGCCGCGTAGGTCGCGGCCGCCGCGCGGTCGATCTCAACGGCGGCGATCGACTTGTAGACCTGACGTCCGTTGTGGCGGGCGTCTACGAACCCCTTGGTCAGCCCGCCACAGCCCGCGAAGAGATCGATCATGCGGAATCGACCGGAGGCGGGGAGGGTGCCGATGTCAGTCGGACTGAAGCCGCTGGTCGCGGAGGGGATGTCGGCCATGAGCGCACTCTAGCCGGCGAGGCATACCTGGTACAAGGCAGAGCCTGTATGACTCTACTACGTCGAACTTCCTTCGCGCCGGCCCCCATTTCGGTCACATCGGGCAGAGCCAACGCTTGCCACGGTTGGCCTTGCGAGCCTTATCGTCGGCTTTGAAGCACGCTCGACAGTGAGGGGACCTCAGTGACACCAGAGGGCAAGGGCAGGTCATCGGCGCCAGCCCTCCCCGACCGCATGTGGCGTCCGCGCCCAGGGCTCGACAGAGCGCAGCGGTCTCGGGAGCAGGACCGCACTGCGGGAGGCGCCGACTGTCGTTTGGTGGACGTCGGAGAAGGTCGCCTCCGACCAGCGAGCGTCGTCCTGAAGGGATCCATTCGCACCGGGCTGATCACTGCCGTCCTTCGCTGGTCCGTCGACGGCCGCTCGACGACCGTCCCGCTGGGGAAGCTCGACCGCCCCACCCGCGTCGAGAACCTTCGCGAGGGCTGGCGACTGGCGCGGGAAGCCGGGATGCTCTCGAAGCCGTCGGCCCCGGAGGACTCATGGGCCTCCTCCCCCGCCACACGGAAGTCGATGGTCGGGAATAAGGGCAGGGACACGAAACCGGAGCTGCGCCTCCGATCGCTACTCCACCGTGCCGGGCTCCGCTATCGGGTCTCAGCTCGGCCGATACCGTCACTTCGGCGGACGGCGGACGTGGTGTTCCCGAAGGCGAAGGTTGCCGTCTTCGTAGACGGTTGCTATTGGCACGGTTGTCCGGAACACCGGAGTGTGCCGGCGACGAACCGGGACTTCTGGGTTGAGAAGATCAAAGACACCAAGGCCCGAGACGCGGAGACGGTCCGCCTTCTGGAGAATTCCGGTTGGAAGGTGCTCAGGTTTTGGGAGCACACCCCGCCTGGCGAAGCAGCTCAACTTGTCATCGATGAGGTCGCCGCGGCTCGGAAAAGAATCAACACAGTCGGACCCGCCCTTCCCGAATGAATTGGTCGATGGTGTCACGCCAGAAGCAGTCAGTGGCGAATTAAGTAGGTAGATGACTAGGAGCTCCGGCTGCAATCAGTCGAAGCCCCTCGCGAAGCTGGCGGTGGCGATGAACTTCTAGTTCTCGGGATCTGTATTCGCTCCGTAGTCAACGTCCTGAGGTCCGACTCCATCTCGCCGCAGATGAACTCCCCTGTAGGCGCCACCCTCTAGGACGTCTCGGGTTCGGGCAACTTCTCTTTCTTTTCTGCTGAAGTGCGCATCTTCTACGTCGCCTTCAAGAATTGCGCGATAGTGTTCGTAGTACGTGCGGGCACGGGTCTGAATCTCCTGCCAAGAATAGAGTGCAGCGTCCTCGCGCTGCTCCCAGCTGGCCCGAAGGCCTGAGCTGATTTCAAATTTCTCACTGGAGATGAAGGCCATGAGTCCGACCTTCTGGGCGTCCCCCAAGCGGCGGGCATACTCTTCGAGATTGTAGAGATCATGAGTCGTGACAGCGTGGCCAGCTCGCTTAATTTCAATCACCACCAGTTCTCCATTTCCTGAGAGAGCGAGGAAGTCATACCGGCCCGCATACGCTGGGTCGATCAGATCTTCACGCCCCCAGTCTCGGAGTTTGGTAGTAATTCGCTTCTCTTCCGAGAATACCTGCCACTCGGGATTGATTAGCCAGGGGTAGTCGGCAATCAGGTCGTGGAGATTCTCCCGGCTCTTGCTGGATGCTGTTTCCGGAGCGTCGTCGACGATAAGTTCATAGAACTTGTCAATAATGTCAAGTCTCCCACGTACGACCTCCAATACCGCGCGACTTTCAAGAAGCTTCCAGTCGTGCATGTACTCCACCGCCTGTTGCAGCGCCAGGGGGTCTGATGCGGCAACGTCTAGCTCGGCTATGAAGTCGTGGAACTGCCGATATTCAAATGCGCGGAGGATGGTGTCTGCAAGTGGATCCACCCGGTCGCCTTCGGTGCCTGCTTTTCCGAGAAGCTCCAGAAATTTGTCCACCTGCTTGGCTGAGCTGCGATCGAGCCTGGCAATTCTCGCGGCAAAGGCCGGATTCGTTCCGACCTCGTCCTTGAGTTTCTGCCCTCGCTGCTCGATCCGCTCGCGTAGCAGTTTCCTTGTCAAGGCATCTCCCCATGCCTTCAACGGTACCGAGACATCGTCGTCCCAGTCGATTTCCTGCCTGTCTGTGGAAACTCGATCAGAGTCGTCATCGGATCCGGTGTCGAGATAGTCTGCCTCGATTACTCCGGTCAGATATTTAGTGCCGTGCTGTCCGCTTGCAGTTCCTTCGACGTCGAAGAAGTATGGAGGTGCTTGAGCGGTCTTGCCATTCACAATAACAGTGAAGCCTTGAAGTTCTTTGGGAAGCACGGTGTGACTGAATCCGGCCCACCATTTGATTGACTGTCCGGGTTCGATTTCGGTTGCGGCGTCGCCAGAGGCTGGCTCGCGCATATCAAAGGAAATATCCGGATCCGTTACCCGTTCCCCGTTGAGATAGATCTCCATCTCGCCTCGCACGGTGGCGCTGAAGCGGCGGGCTAGTGATCGATTGAGGCCCTCGATGCCAACGGGGGACTTGTGCTTGAGATCCTTCATCTCAATGCGAGTTCCACTGAGGTGGGGGAGTTCGGAGCTCTTCGGTGCGATAACTCCTGGAATTGCAACATCTTCTGTATGGTCAGAGTCTGTTTTAAGGGATTTGGCATCAAGTGTCAGGGTGCAGGCCTCTCCACCTCGCCACGTGGTGACCACCATAGTCCGAGCCAGGCCGAATCCAGCGAGCTTACCCACGCCCTTGCGGCCCATCACGCGCCTGCCATCGACCGTTCCCTGACCAGCGGATCGCCGATTTCTGCCGATTACTAGATAGTTCTTCTCAATCTCTTCGTCGCTCATCCCAGAGCCATCATCGGTCACCGTAAGGACGCTCGTTGTGGGGCTATAGGATTCTGCTCTTGGAATCTCGATGTCGACACGCTTTGCTCCCGCATCCCAGCAATTAGCCACGAGCTCCGCAATCGCTACGTCCCTTCTCTTATACATTTGGGTCCCAAGGTGCTCCAACGTTCGACCTAGCACGGTGATCTTGAAGTCTCGTGCGCGTGTCTCTGCAGCCATGGCGACACTCTACGGTCGCGCGGTCACCATTAGTAGCCTCCTTGCTCGGGAGTGGGACGGTGGGCGCGCCCTTCGTCAGGTCCCGCGACGTGGCTGCGTTGTCGTGCGCGACTCAGGCGTCGCCTTGCCGGAAGGGTACTGAGTGTTCCCCTCGGAGGTGGGCTGCGCCGCTCATCTCGCGCAGCCATCGAGGCGAGCGGTGGAGCCTTCTCGACTGTTCTCGGACCCGGTACGCCCGGGGTCTCACGCCGCGCGCCAGACTGCGGCCACCGTCGTGGTCATACTGGGTGGGCATCAGTGAGCGGGCGGTGACGGTTGTCATGGAGCGGTCGCCCGTGGCGATGGCCACTGCCGGCAAGCACATGGCCGCACAGTCCGGAACGGCATCGCCCAGCGGATCGGCGGTCTCGTCTGGAAGGTAGCGGCCGAGGGCGTTGAGGAGCCGTCAGGCGGGTCTGAAGCGGGTCCAGGAGCCAAAGCGGAACGGAAGCTGAGACGGCGAACGATGAAGGGCACCTACGAAATTTCGTAGGTGCCCTTCATCGTGCTGCTCTGGCGGTAGCGGTGGGATTCGAACCCACGGTGAAGTTGCCCCCACACACGCTTTCGAGGCGTGCTCCTTTGGCCGCTCGGACACGCTACCGAGGGAGACTCTACCGGACGGGTTGGGCTGGGTGGAAATCCGTTGTGGGAGCGGGGTCAGCGGTGGCCGTCGAAGAAGGTGCGGAGCTGGGTGGCGCAGGCGTCGGCGAGGACGCCGGGGATGACTTCGGGGCGGTGGTTGAGGCGGCGGTCGCGCATCACGTCGAAGAGGGAGCCGGCGGCGCCGGCCTTCTCGTCGAGGGCGCCGTAGACGACGCGGTCGATGCGGGAGAGGACGATGGCGCCGGCGCACATGGTGCAGGGTTCGAGGGTGACGACCAGGGTGCAGCCGGTCAGGCGCCACTCGCCGACGGCGGCGGCGGCCTGGCGGATGGCCTGGATCTCGGCGTGGGCGGTCGGGTCGGCGACGGCCTCGCGTTCGTTGTGGCCGCGGCCGAGGACGGTGCCGTCGGGGGCCAGCAGCAGCGCGCCGACCGGGACGTCTCCGGTGGGCAGGGCCAGGGCGGCCTCGGCGATGGCGAGGCGCATCGGCGCCGTCCAGCGGTCGCGTACCGGGTCGGGGCGTACGGGGGCCGGGAGCGGGGCGAGGTCGGGGCGGGGCTGCATCCCACCAGTGTCGGATATCCGGCAGCCCGTCCCGACCCCGCCCGTCGTCAGCGCACCGCCTCCAGGACCTCGGCGCAGCCCAGCGCGTCGGCGATCTCGCTGAGCGCCTCGCCGGGCTCGGCGCCTTCGCCGCTGAGGCCGAGCAGGTCGGGCGCGGAGATCCCGAACTCGCTCAGCAGCTCGGCGTCGCCGAGCGGGCCGACGGGGACGCCGCCGGGGCCGGTGGCCGGGCCGTCGTCCTCGTCCTCGTCGTCGGAGTCGGCGCCGCCCTCGGCGTCCTCACTGTCCTCCAGCTCGGTCACCAGGCTGTCGAGGTCGTCGAACTCACTGTCGCCGGCCCGTCCGACCAGCTCCTCGGTGAGGACGACGTCCCCGTAGGAGCTGCGGGCGGCAGCCGCGGCGTCCGACACGAAGATCCGTGGATCCTCCTCGCCGTCCACCCGGACGACGGCGAACCACGCGTCCTCCTGCTCGATGAACACCAGCACGGTGTTGTCGTCCTCTGCCGCTTCGCGTGCCAGGTCGGCAAGATCGGCAAGAGTTTCGACACTGTCCAACTCGGTCTCGCTCACATCCCACCCGTCCTCGGTGCGAGCAAGCACTGCAGCGAAGTACGCCACCAGGGACACTCCCAAATGGTCTCGGCCGTAGGCGATCTCGGGCGAACGCGGTCTGGCCGCCCCCGCACCAGAGGCGGTCCGCCTGTTCGGACCGTCCCATCGGCATCGTGACAGAAAGCCTGGCCTTGCGGGGGGTGTTCGGCAGCGCGTCTTTGCAGGTCGTGTCGGAATCGCAAGATCGGGGCGGCGTGTCGGGGTCGGGGTGGCGCGCGGGAGTGGCGCGCGGGGTCTCAGATCCGGAAGGTCCGCATGCGCAGAGCCTCGCGCATCCGGCGCTCCTTGGTCTTGCGCGGCTGGACCCGGGCCCGCAGTTCGCGGGCCTCGGCGAGCTCGCGCAGGAAGACGGCCCGCCGTCGCCGGCGCTGGGCCTCCGTCTCGGAGGGTGCGGCGCGCGGCTGGCCGGTGGGCTCCTCGGGGGGTCCGTCGACCGGGCCCGGGTTGCTCTTCATACGGTCTGACCTTCCCAGAAGTCCCGGTTTGATACCACAGGAGAGCCGTGGCACCTGTGGAGACCCGAGGGACGACAGGTGTGCGGACGAGTGCGGGCGCGGCGGTCGTACGGGTGTCCAGGCGCGGCTAGGCTCGGGAGTATGCGGATCCACGTCGTCGACCACCCCCTGGTGGCCCACAAGCTCTCCACGCTGCGCGATGAGCGCACCGACTCCCCGACCTTCCGTCGTCTCACCGACGAGCTGGTCACCCTGCTGGCCTACGAGGCCACTCGGGACGTGCGGACCGACGAGGTCGAGATCACCACCCCCGTCGCGGTCACGCTCGGCACCCGGCTCAGCTACCCGCGCCCGCTGGTGGTGCCGATCCTGCGGGCCGGCCTCGGCATGCTGGACGGCATGACCCGGCTGCTGCCGACCGCCGAGGTCGGCTTCCTGGGCATGGTGCGCAACGAGGAGACCCTGGAGGCCTCCACGTACGCCACCCGGATGCCGGACGACCTCTCCGGCCGTCAGGTGTACGTGCTGGACCCGATGCTGGCCACCGGCGGCACGCTGGTCGCCGCGATCCGGCTGCTGATCGAGCGCGGCGCCACCGACGTCACCGCCGTGGTGCTGCTGGCGGCGCCCGAGGGCATCGAGGTGCTGGAGAAGGAACTGGCGGGTCTGCCGGTCACGGTGGTCACCGCCGCACTGGACGAGCGCCTGAACGAGAACGGTTACATCGTGCCGGGCCTCGGGGACGCCGGGGACCGCCTCTACGGCACCGCGGGCTGAGGAAAAAGGAACGGACATGGTGAGGGCCTCAGCTCGGTGGAGCTGGGGCCCTCAGTCGTGTGTGGTGGCGGTCAGCAGCTGCCGGGGCCCGGGGAGGCGGACGGCGAGGGCTTCAGTGCCTGAGCCAGCGCGGCGGCTGCTGCGGTCGGGTCGAGCAGGGCGGTGTACGCGTCGCCGACGACGAAGTCCACGCTGCCGTCGGTCCGGGCGTCCGCCATCGAGGCGGCGCCGGCGACCTGGGAGCCGAGCAGGGTCGCCGCGCCGATCCCGGCCGGGCCGGCGATCAGTTCGGCGGTGCCGGGCAGCTTCTTGTCCAGGGCCGACGGGGCGTTGCCGACCTTGCCGACGGTGAAGCCGCGCTTCTTGAGCTCGTCGGCCGTCCGGGCTGCCAGGCCGGCCTTGTCGGTGGCGTTGTAGACGTTCACCGTGACGGTCTGCGGCTGCGGGATGGCGCTGGCCGCGGCGACCGGCAGCGGCGGGGCGGAGACGGCGGGCGAGGCCCCGGCCGTCTCACCCGCGGAGGGGGAAGCGGAGGCGGAAGCGGCGGGTGAGCCGGTGGCGGCGATCGGGGCGGCCAGCGGCTTGCCCGAGGGCGGTACGGACGCGCAGGCCTGCGCGGCGCCGTGCTTGGCCTTGCCGGTGAAGATGCCGACCAGCTGGACGCCGCCCAGCGCGATCAGCGCCAGGGCGAGCATCGAGCTGACGATCATCATGATCCGTCGGCCGCGGCGGGGCGGCGGGCCCAGGCGCGGGTAGCTGGTGCCGGTGACCCGGAACTGCTTCCCCTTCAAACCCTGGGGAGTCAACATGCTCACAGTCTGTCTCCCCTTGGTGGAAGGGCAGCCTTGGTGGCGGGCGAGGAATGCGGCCACCGAGGCGGAGAATCCGGAAACCCGGAGCGTGGCGCTGCCGTGGTCAGCAGCCTAGTCCGGTTTGCGACATGAAGGTAATAAATGATCATCATTTGGCGCAGAGGGACACTCGAAAGGGTGTACTGACGACCCGTTCGCCCGCCGTCCGGGTGAGGCGGGTGTTGACAGGACAGTCCTCATGGACGATCGCCATGAGGACTGTGGGAGGAGGGGAGGAGGGGGAGGAAAGGGAGGAGGGGTGGCTATTCCATTTCGAGCACGCGGGCGTGCAGCACCTGACGCTGCTGCAGGGCGGCGCGCACCGCGCGGTGCAGCCCGTCCTCCAGGTACAGGTCTCCGTGCCACTTCACCACGTGGGCGAAGAGGTCCCCGTAGAAGGTCGAATCCTCGGCCAGAAGGGTTTCCAGATCCAACTGGCCCTTGGTGGTCACCAGCTGGTCCAGTCGCACCGGGCGAGGGGCGACGTCCGCCCACTGGCGGGTGCTGGTCCGGCCGTGATCCGGGTACGGCCGCCCGTTGCCGATGCGCTTGAAGATCACACGGAAAGCCTACCGTTCCGGCGGGGCGTGGCACAGCAAGCTCGGCGTCCCGCGTTCCGGTTGGGGTGTCCGACCTGCGTCTATGGCGCGAACAGTGGACGAAGCACCGGTGTGCCGCAGTGGTCGTCGGGTTGTCCGGGTCGCGGGATTGCGGCGGTTTGATGGTGAATGTCACACCGGGCGGTGTTCGCCTAGCCGCGCAGTGCGGCTCCGATCCGGTCCATGGAGGAGAGCCGCATCAGGCCGTAGTTGTAGAACTCGACCTCGGGGACGCCCAGTTCGCGCAGCACGTTGATCTTCGCGGCCAGGTTGGCCACGCCGTCGCAGTCCTGGGCCATCGGGCGCAGGATCACGGCCAGGTCGGCCGGCCGGACGCCGTGCAGGGCGAAGGCGGCGACCTTCTCGCGGACCGCCTCCGGGGTCTTGGCGTAGCCGAGCGTCTCGATCTGCACGCCGGTGGCGGCCAGTGCGGGCAGGTCGATGCCGGAAAGCCAGCCGGCGCCGGGGCCGCTGCCGTCCATGAAGGTCAGCCGCATGCCGTGCTGCTCGGCCCGCTCGGCCAGTTCGGCGGTGAGCGAGGTGACCGTGGTCGTCCCGGCGTCGATGTACGCGGCCAGTGCGCCGCCCGCGAGCTGGTCCAGGGCGGCGGGCTGGGCGGCGGCCTGCTCGTCGGTCAGCCGGCGGCGGATCTCCGCGGCGGCGACGCGGCGCACCTCGGCGGCCGGGACGCCCAGTGCGTCGGCGGCGGCCAGGCAGTGCGGGCAGAAGCAGATGCCGAGCAGCGCCTCGGTCACCGGGCCGAGCTTCTCGAAGTAGCGCTCGTGGTGGTAGCCGTGCCGCAGGCCGTGGAAGTGCAGCGACTCGGCGCGGATCGCGTCGACGCCGTACCGGGCCAGTTCGTCCACCAGCGTGCCGGCGTACGCGCGGACCTCCGGGTTGGCCGGGCAGAGTTCGGTGAGGTGGCGGTCGCCGAAGGCGTTGGCGGGGGTGCAGTCGGGCTGCTGGAAGCCGAGCCGGTCGTTGTGGCAGAAGACGGTCCAGGCGTGCAGCTTGAGCCCGCGCCGGCCGGCCTCCTCGGCGGCCTCCGCGAACGGGTCGCGCTCGCCGATCGCCGCGGCCGCCCGGGGCACCAGTCGGCGGCCGGCCCAGCGGGCCGGGTCGGGCTGGAAGTACGCCGCGCCGGGCTCCAGGTAGCGGATCACCCGGTGCGGGTTGTGCGGGAAGACGTCGCGGGCCTCGTGGTAGACGGACGCCAGGGTGACGCCGCCGACGCCGGCCCGGTCGGTGAGGTTCCCGAAGAAGCCGTCCGCACCCTCGTCGATCAGGTCGGTGGCGAAGGCGAGGACGGAGGACTGCACGGCGCGGCTCCGGGGCAGAGGGGGCTGGACGGGGGCGGGAGGCCCACGCTAGCCGCCCGCTCCAGGATGGTCTATACCTGTGCCGGGTCGTCAGAGGCCGAGGTCGTCGAGTTCCTTGAGCAGGTCGGCGCGGGAGCCGGGCGCTGGGGAGGACTGGGCGGGAAGGGCGGGGCTCTTCGTACGGACCTCGCGCGGTTCACGGGGTTCGCGCGCCGCGCGGGGGCCGCGCTCGCGAAACAGCCAGGCCCCGGCGAGCCCGCCGACCAGGCCGCCGAGGTGGCCGAGCCAGCTGATCCCCGGCGTCCCCGGGACGGCCAGCGTGACGATATAGGCGAACGAGGCGCCCATCACCAGGCCGATCAGGCTGTCGATCAGGTGGCGGTCGAAGAGGCCGCGCAGCACCACGTAGCCGAAGTAGCCGAAGATCAGTCCGCTGGCGCCGACCGTGACGATGTCGCTGCGCTCGAAGACCCAGACCGCGAGTCCGCTGGTCAGCGTGATCAGCAGGGTGAGCGCGAGGAACTTCTTGACCCCGCGGTAGGCCGCCAGGAAGCCGAAGACGAAGAGCGGGCCCGAGTTGCCCTCCAGGTGCTGCCAGCTCAGGTGCAGGAAGGGCGCGGTGAACACGTCCGGCAGCCGGTCCAGCTGGTGCGCCTGGATCCCGAAGCGCTCGACCAGGAGGCCGCTGTCCGACCAGTTCCCGATCTGGACGGCCCAGATCAGGCAGAGGAACCCGAACATCACGAAGAAGGCCTTGCGGGCCTCCGCGATCAGCCGCGCCTCGGCGCTCTCGGTCCCAACGGTGTGTTTCCCGATGTCCGCCATGATCGATTCCCTCCCGGCCGGGTCAGTCCTACAAAACTGTAGGCCGGATCGGCCGGATGGGTGACTGTGCGCCTGTCCTGGCCGGCCGGGCTGGGCGCTGCCGTCACGATGAGTATATGAGCGCTCGTCAGATTGTCACGACTGGGCGGCTGGGTGCGATCGCACTGACAGCCTGTGCCGCCCTGCTGGCCGGCTCGGTCGCCGGGCCTGCCGGCGCCGCGCCGGCGCGCGGTGGCCGCACGGTCCGCGCCACTGTCAGCGACCCGGCCCAGTACGTCAACCCGTTCGTCGGCACCAAGCAGGGTGCCCCGGACTTCGGGAACGGCGGTGGCGCCGGCAACACCTTCCCCGGCGCCACCGCCCCGCTGGGCATGGTCCAGTGGAGCCCGGACACCGTCGACTACCAGCACGGCGGCTACCAGTACAACGACAACCGGATCCGCGGCTTCAGCCTCACCCACATCTCGGGGGCCGGCTGCGGCGACTACGGCAACATCCCCTTCATGCCGGTGCTGGGCAGCACCCCGGTCGGCCACTCCACCTTCACGCACGCCAACGAGTCGGCCTCCCCGGGTGCGTACGCGGTCACCTTCGACAACGGGGTGACCACCGAGCTGGCCGCCACCCAGCGCTCGGGCAT
This sequence comes from Kitasatospora sp. MAA4, assembly GCF_029893355.1. GTDB lineage: Bacteria > Actinomycetota > Actinomycetes > Streptomycetales > Streptomycetaceae > Kitasatospora. The sequence goes on along the minus strand of NZ_JARZAI010000006.1, from coordinate 154,420 downwards.
CGCCCGCATCAGCTACCCGGCGGGTCAGACGGCCTCACTCACCATCGACGCGGGCAAGGCGTTCAACAGCGCCTCGGGGTCGGTGACGATCGGCGCCGACCGGGTCTCCGGCTACACCGACAGCGGCGGGTTCTGCGGGACCGGCAACCACTACCGGATCTACTTCACCGCGGTGTTCGACCGTCCGTTCAGCAAGGCGGGCATCGTCTCCAACGGGATCCTGGACACCACCCGGAAGACCGCGAGCGGGCGGACCGACGGCGTCGCCTCGCAGCCCGACAAGCCGATCGAGGGCCCCGGCGGCGGTACCGGCAGCCGGCCGCGGCAGGCCCGCCCGGTCCGTCCCGAGCTGGCCGAGACCGCCTCGAACGCGATGGCCCTGGTCTCCTTCGACACCAGCACCAACCGCTCGGTGACGGCGAAGGTCGGCCTCTCCTTCGTCAGCGCCGACAACGCCTGGGCCAACCTCACCGCCGAGCAGGGCGGGAACAGCTTCGACCAGGTGAAGGCCGGGAGCCGGGCCGCCTGGAACGACATGCTCGGCCGGATCGCCGTCGCCGGCGACAACGCGCAGGAGCTGCGGACCTTCTACACCGCGCTCTACCACGCGACGCTGGCCCCCGCCGTACTGAGCGACGTGGACGGCCGCTACCCGGGCTTCGACGGCGCGGTGCACACGACCGCGCGCGGGCACGTCCAGTACGCCGACTTCTCCGGCTGGGACGTCTACCGCTCGCAGGTCCAGCTGCTCGCCCTGCTGGCGCCCCAACAGGCCTCGGACATCGCCCAGTCGGTGCTCAACCAGGGCGCCCAGGCCGGGTACTTCGACCGCTGGACGCTGGCGAACGGGCCGACCGGCGTGATGATCGGCGACCCGCTGCCGATCATCGCCTCCGACATCCACGCCTTCGGCGGGACCGACTTCGACGCCTCCGACCTGGTCCGCCGCGCGGTTGCCGGCACCCGGGACCAGCGCCAGCGCGGCGGCATGGCGCCGTACGACGCGGAGGGCTTCGTCACGGTGGGCACCGACGGGGAGTACTGGACGGCCTCCGACACGCTGGAGTACGCGAGTTCGGACTTCGCGCTCGCCCAGCTGGCCGGGCGGCTCGGCGACACCGACACGCACGACGCCTTCCTGCACCGCTCGGCGAACTGGCGCAACCTCTTCAACACCACCAGCCACTACATCCAGCCGCGCAACGGCGACCACAGCTGGCCCAACTTCGACCCCACCTGGCAGGACGGCTTCGTCGAGGGCGACAGCGCGCAGTACACCTGGATGGTCCCCTACAACCAGCGCGGGCTCTTCGACGCGATCGGCGGCGACGGCGTGGTGACCAGCCGTCTGGACGGCTTCTTCCAGAAGCTCGACGCCGGCCCGAACGCGCCCAACGCGTACATGGGCAACGAGCCCTCGTTCAACACCCCCTGGGTGTACGACTACGCCGGCCGCCCGGACCGCACGCAGGACGTGGTGCGGCGGATCGTCACCACGCTGTTCTCCGACGCCCCCGACGGCGAGCCCGGCAACGACGACCTCGGCGAGATGTCCTCCTGGGTGGTGTGGGCCGCGCTCGGCATGTACCCGCAGGTCCCGGGCCGCGCGGAACTGGTGCTCGCCAGCCCGCTCTTCCCGCAGATCACCGTCACCCGCGGCAACGGCGTCTCGATCGACATCAGCGCGCCGGGCGCCTCGGACGCCGTCCGGTACGTGCACGGGCTGCGCGTGAACGGCGCTGACTCCCAGCGCCCGTGGACGGACGAGCAGTTGGTCTCCTCGGGCGGCACGCTGGAGTACACCCTGGCAGCGGACCCCGACCCCGGTTGGGGTCGCGCACCGCAGGACGCGCCGCCGTCCTTCGACGTCGGACCGGCCGTCGCGCACAGCGGCCAGGTCACCGGCCTGGCCGGGAAGTGCCTGGACGTCGAGGCCGGCGCGACCAAGGACGGCACGGCCGTCCAGCTCTGGGACTGCGACGGCACCGCCGCTCAGCACTGGACGGTGGCGCCGGACGGCTCGGTGCAGGCGCTGGGCAAGTGCCTGGACATCAGCAGCAGCGACGTGGCCGCCGGGACCAAGGTCCAGCTGTGGACCTGCAACGGGACGGGCGCCCAGCAGTGGTGGCCGCGGGCCGGTGGAGCGCTGCTGAACCCGCCGTCCGGACGCTGCCTGGACGTGCCGCAGAGCAACAGCGCGAGCGGGACCAAGCTGCAGATCTGGGACTGCAACGGGAGTGCCGCGCAGCAGTGGGCGGTGCCCGCCTGACGAGCGGGTTCATTCAGACACCACGACAACTCTTGGGAGGACGCGGATGACCACGTCGAACGCTGCGGGCAGGGTGCGCGGACTGCACGCGCTGGGTGAGTGGTGCGCGCGCCACTTCGTCGTGGTCATCGTCCTCTGGCTGGTCGCCCTCGGTGGTCTGCACGCCTTGCAGAACACCGTGGGCGGCACCTACTCCGACGACTTCTCACTGCCCGGCACCCAGTCGCACCAGGGGCTGGACGTGCTCAGCGCGCACGCGCCGAGCGCGGGCGGGATCAGCGCGCAGATCGTCCTGCACGACCCGAAGGGCCCGCTCACCGGCGTCGAGGACCAGGTCGGCCAGGCGGTCGCCTCGCTGCAGAAGCTCCCGCACGTGCTGGCCGCGGTGGACCCGCTGCCCTCGCCCGGGCAGACCTCGCCGCCGCCTGCCAACGCGGTCTCCCAGGACGGGACGATCGGCTACATCACCGTCCGCTTCGACACCAACCCCACCTCGCTGGGGCACTCGTACCTCACCGGGATCGACGAGGCCGTGGCGCCGATCCGGGCCGCCGGCGTCGATGTCGAGTACGGCGGGCCGCTCGGCGAGCTCGCCCGGCCCAAGGCCGCGGACCTGAGCAGCGAGGCGATCGGGTTCGCCGTCGCGATCGTGGTGCTGCTGATCGGGTTCGGCAGCGTGATCGCCGCCGGGCTACCGCTGGTCACCGCGCTGATCAGTGTGATCGTCGGACTGAGTTGCCTGAGCCTGCTGGCCGCCGCCTTCACCTTCGCGAGCGTGTCGCCGACCCTGGCCACCATGATCGGCCTCGGCGTCGGCATCGACTACGCCCTCTTCCTGATCACCCGGCACCGGCAGCAGCTGATCGACGGCGCCGATCCGGTGACGGGCGCAGGCCGGGCGGTGGCGACCAGCGGGCGCGCGGTGCTGGTCTCCGGCTGCACGGTGATCGTCGCGCTGGCCGGGCTGTACGTCTCCCGGGTCAGCTTCATCGGCAAGCTGGGTGCCGCCGCCGCGGTCACCGTGGTCACCGCGGTGCTCGGCGCGCTCACCCTGGTCCCGGCGCTGCTCGGCCTGGTCGGCCGGCGGATCGACCGCCTCCAGGTGCGCCCGCCGGTCGCCGAGGGCGGCGCGGAGGCGGGCTCGACGGAGCAGGGCGGCTGGCACCGGTACGCCCAGCGGGTGGAGCGCCGGCCGTGGTGGTTCCTGGCCGGGGGCGTGGTGGTGATCGGGATCCTGGCGATCCCGCTGTTCTCGATCAGACTCGGGCACATCGGCGACGGCGCGGACCCCACCAGCTTCACCGACCGCCGCGCGTACGACCTGATCTCCGAGGGCTTCGGGCCGGGGGCCAACGGCCCGCTCACCATCGTGGTCGACCAGAGCGCGGTGCCCTCCGCCGACCGCGCCGCACTCGCCGGCAAGCTCCAGACCGCTCTCACCGGGGTGCCCGACGCGGCGAGCATCAGCCCGTTGCAGCCCACCAGCGACGGTCAGGCGCTGGTGGGCACCGCGATCTCCACCGCCGCGCCGCAGGACCAGGCCACCACCCGGCTGTTCAACCACCTCAAGGACGACGTGCTGCCGCAGGCGGTGTCCGGCACCGCCGCCAAGGCCTACCTGACCGGGACGACCGCGGCCCAGGAGGACTTCCTGGAACTGATCTCCGCGCGGCTGCCGGTGATCATCGCGGTGGTGGTCGGGCTGGCCTTCCTGATCATCCTGATGGTGTTCCGCGGGCTGCTGGTGGCGGTCAAGGCCGCCGTGCTCAACCTGCTGTCGATCGCGGCCTCCTACGGTGTGGTGGTCGCGGTCTTCCAGTGGGGCTGGGGCGGGCCCGCGCTCGGGGTCTCCGGCACGGTGCCGATCGAGAGCTACGTGCCGATGATGATGTTCGCCATCGTCTTCGGGCTGAGCATGGACTACGAGGTCTTCCTGCTGTCCCGGGTGCACGAGACCTGGCTGCGCACCCAGGACAGCAAGGGCAGCGTCGCGCACGGGCTGGAGATCACCGCACGGGTGATCACCTGCGCCGCGCTGATCATGGTCAGCGTCTTCGCGGCGTTCATCCTCAGCCACAACATCGTGGTCAAGATGCTGGGCCTGGGCCTCTCGGTCAGCGTGCTGGTAGACGCCACCGTGGTCCGCCTGCTGCTCGTCCCCGCGGTGATGACCCTGCTCGGGCGGCACGCCTGGTGGCTGCCGCGCTGGCTGGACCGGATCGTGCCGCACGTGGAGGCCGAGGGCGAGGCGTGAGAGCGGCGGTCAGTTGCGGGCCTCGATCAGGAAACGGGTGGTGTGGGCGACGAAGGGGCCGTGGTGGCGGATCTGGTCGTGCAGGCGGCGGAGTTGGTCGCGGTAGCGGTCGACGGTGAAGTCGGGGACCATCCAGATCACCTTGCGCAGGAAGTAGATCACTGCGCCGATGTCGTTGAACTCGGTGCGCAGCGACTCCGAGCGGAGGTCGACCACGCGCAGGCCGGCCGCCTCGGCGGCTTGGCGGGCGTCGTCGGGGTGGCGGCCGCGGCGGACCTTCTCGGGCTGCGGGCCGAGGAAGTACTCGACCAGTTCGAAGACGCTGGACGGGCCGACCTGTTGGGAGAGATAGCTGCCGCCGGGACGCAGCACGCGGGCGATCTCCTCCCACCAGACGGTCACCGGGTGACGGCTGGTCACCAGGTCGAAGGCGTCGTCGGCGAAGGGCAGCGGCGGCTCGTCGGCGTCCGCGACCACCACGACGCCGCGCGGGTGGAGCAGTCGGGTGGCCTTCTCGACGTTCGGCGGCCAGGACTCGGTGGCCGCCGCCAGCGGGGGAAACCTCGCTGCGCCCGCGAGGACTTCGCCGCCGCCGGTCTGGATGTCCAGGGAGGCGGTGGCGTGGGCCAGCCGCTCGCTCATCAGGCGCTGGTAGCCCCAGGAGGGGCGCTCCTCGCGGGCCCGTCCGTCCAGCCAGGAGAAGTCCCAGCCGGCCACGGAGACCGACTCGGCCTCGGCGACCAGTTCCTCGAAGGTTCGTGACATGCCCGGATCGTTCCAGCTGGGGCTGCGAAACGGCCAGTTATTATCCGGTTTGGTGGGAAGTGTCGCCGACGGCCGGGGGAATTCCGGTTGCGGGTGCCGTCGGGGTCGGTCGAGGATCGGCGGATGACCTATACCGTTCGCCCCGTCCGGTCCGAGGAATGGCCGCTGGCCAGGGAGATCCGGCTGGCCGCGTTGCAGGATCCGGACGCGCACCTCGCCTTCCTGGACACCTATGAGGCCGCCGTGGCGCGACCCGAGCAGGTCTGGCGGGACCGTTGTGCGGCCGCCGAGGAGGGGCGGACGGTGCGCCAGTTCATCGGGCAGGACGCGGCCGGGCGCTGGCTGGGCACGGTCACCGTGCTCGTCGAACTGCCCGGCGACGAGGCGGCCTTCGGGGGGCCGCCGAGCGTGCCGCAGGCGCACATCGTCGGGGTCTACGTACGGCCGGAGGCGCGGGGCAGCGGTCTGGCGGAGGAGCTCTTCCGGGCTGCTGTGGCGTGGTCCTGGGCGCTGCCCGAACCGCGGGTGGAGCGGGTCCGGCTCTACACGCACGAGAAGAACCTCCGGGCCCAGGCGTTCTACGCGAAGGTCGGCTTCGTGCCGAGCGGGGTCACGGTGCCGGTCCCCGGTGACGAGTCGGCGCGGGAGATCGAGTTGGTCGCGCCGCGGGGGTAAGGGGGTGTTAGGCGGTTTGGGCCTGGCGGCGGTAGCTGCCGGGGGCCTGGCCGTAGGCGCGCTTGAAGGCCTTGCCGAAGGCGAACTCCGAGCCGTAGCCGGCCTGGGCGGCCACCGCGCTGAGCGGGACGTCGGCCTCCCGCAGCAGCTCGGCCGCCCGGGTCATCCGCCAGCTCTTCAGGTAGGAGAGCGGCGGTTCGCCGACCAGGGCGGCGAACCGCCGGGCGAAGGCCGCCCGGGAGAGGCCGGCCCGGGTGGCCAGCGACTCGACGGTCCAGGGCGCCGACGGATCGTCGTGGATCGCCGCCAGGGCCGGCGCGACCGCCGGATCGCGCAGCGCGGCGACCCAGCCGTCGGCGGCGGAGTCGGGCTGCTCCTCCAGCCAGGCCCGCAGGATGTAGAGCAGCAGCGAGTCGATCAGCGCCGGCACGATCCCGTCCGAGCCGATCCGCGGGTTGTCCAGCTCCGCGCCGAGCAGCTGGACGGCGGCGGCCAGTTCGGTGCGCCGCCCGTGCCGGGCCGGCAGGTGGATCACCTCGGGCAGCTGGCGGACCAGCGGGTGCGGGCGGCCCTGGTCCAGGTGGTAGCTGCCGCAGAGCAGGCTGGTGCGCGGGCCGTCGCCGCCGACCGAGACCGACCCGATCGGCCCGCCTTCGCAGTACTGCTCGGGCCGGGCCTCGGCGGCGGGGGAGGCGGGGTCGTCGGCGAGGATGTGGCCGCGGCCGTCCCGCAGGAACACCACGTCGCCCGGTCCCAGGGCGATCGGCTCCAGGGGTTCGGCCGCCTCCGACAGCGGGATCAGCCAGCAGGTGCCGTGCAGCACCACATGGAATCCCGCCCCCGCCACCGGTGGCAGCCGCAGCCCCCACGGCGCGCGGCCGTCGGTGCGCACCGAGGCCGGCCGTCCGGTCCGCATCGACGCCAACGCCTCGGTGAGGATGTCCATCTGTCGCTCCAGACTGTAGACCGACCGGCAATTGGGGGGCGGCGTCGCGGCCCGATGGCTCTCGCCTGGACGGCTTCTCCTCAGTCGCCGATGCTCCGCATGGACTCCTTCGTCGGCGCCGCCCAGACTCGGCCCTCGACCCGCTCCTTCACCCACCCCCCAATTGCCGGTCGGTCTTAGAGGGTCAGGACGATCTTGCCCTGGGTGCGGCCGGTCTCCAGCAGCTCGTGCGCCTTGGCCACCTCGGCGAGCGGGAAGGTCTCGGCGACGTACGGACGGATCCGCCCGGCGTCGACCAGCGCCGTGATCGCCTCCAGCGAGGCGTAGTCCGGCTCGACCGAGATCCCGGCGAAGCGCCGCCCCGCCGCCCGGGTGGCGGCCGCGAGCTGCGGGTTGCCGTGCTCCAGGATGGTGACCAGCACACCGCCCGGCCGCAGCACACTGAGCGAGCGCTCGCCCTGGGCGTTGGAGTCGAAGACCACGTCGAGGTCCCGCACCGCCTCGGTGAAGTCGGTGGTCCGGTAGTCGATCACCTCGTCGGCGCCGAGCTCGCGGAGATACGCGTGCTTGCCCTCGCTGGCCAGCGCGATCACGTGGGCCCCGCGGGCCTTGGCGATCTGCACCGCGAGGTGGCCGACGCCGCCGGCCGCGCGGTGGATCAGCACCCGGTCGCCCTCGGCGAGTTGGGCCGCGTCCACCAGGCCCTGCCAGGCGGTCAGCCCCGCCAGCGGCAGCGCCGCGGCGTGCACGTGGTCGAGCGAGGCCGGCTTGCGGGCCACCTGGCGGGAGGGGACGGCGACGTAGTCGGAGTAGCCGTTCGCGGCGCGCGGGAAGAACGGCATCCCGTACACCTCGTCGCCGACCGCGAAGCGGGCCCCCGGGCCGGCCTCCTCGACCACGCCGGAGATGTCCCAGCCGACCCCGAACGGCGGCTCCCCCAGCAGCGGGAAGTTCCCCGACCTGACGACCGCGTCCACCGGGTTGAGCGCGCTCGCGTGCACCCGGACGAGCACCTCGCCCGAGAGCGGCTGCGGGCGCTCGGCCTCGACGAGTTCGAGTACCTCGGGACCGCCGAACGAGTGCTGGACGACCGTACGCATGATGACTCCCTGGGTCTGGCGGGTTGATTTGATCAACTCGGTGGACTCCACGGTAGGGAGGATGCGCGAGACGCAGAATGGCCTTCCGTCTCGCATTCATGTCCGTTCGTCTTCCCACTGCGTCGTCGGTGTCCTGAGTCTTCGGTGTCAGAAGTTCTGGTGGCCGACGGTGTGGTGCTGGGTGTCGTACTCGTCGAGGGTGTGCATGTGGGAGGCGGCGGGGATGGGGATGGCGTAGGCGGTGAAGGCGGTGCCGGGGATGGTGGCGGTGGTGGCGGTGGTGGGTGCGGTGTTGGTGAAGTTCATGGTGGCGGTGGCGACGTCGGCGGCGGGTTGGGCGATGAAGATGCTGGCGCCGTCGGGGAGCATGTGCTGTCCGTACATGCCGCTGGGGTTCGGGGCGGTGAGGCCCTTGACGCCGGCGCAGTCGCCGTAGGGGCTGGTGGGCTGGTTGTTGAGGGTGGTTTGCAGGCAGACCAGGCTGCCTGTGCTCTTCTCGCCAGGGACGAAGTCCGGGGGAGTGGTCGGGTAGTAGGTCAGTGTGACCGACCAGGTGGTGCCGTCCAGCACGCCGCTGCCCACGATCTGCGACAGCTGGCCCGGGACCGTCGCCGCGGCGGCGGGGGGCGGGGGCTCCGGTGTTCCCGCCAGGTCCTTCAGGCTCCAGGAGAGGGCGAGGGCGCCGGCCAGTGCGCAGGCCGCGACGCCGGTCCGGACCCGGCGGCGGCGCGTGCGAAGCGCCCGGCCCGACCGCACGATCTCGGTGACCGGCGCGGGTGACGGGGTGATCCGCCGGGCCGAACTGGCCAGGGCGTCCTGGAGTTGATCGGTCATGAGGTCGCTCCCAACAGGTCGGCGGCGTGGTCGAGCAGGGCGGGGTCGGAGCGCAGCTTGGCCAGCGCACGGGACGCCTGGCTCTTCACCGTGCCGACGCTGCACCTGAGTTCCTCGGCGACCTGCTCCAGGCTCAGGTCCTCCCAGTAGCGCAGCACCACCACGGCCCGCTGGCGTTCGGGCAGCGCGGCGAGGGCCGCGACCAGCAGGTCGCGGTCCTCGCCGGGGTGGGCGGCCGCCGGTGCCGGGCGGTCCGGCAGGAAAGGCGTCAGCAGGTGGCTGACCCTTCGCCGCCGGACCCGGCTGCGGTTGTTGTTCACCAGTGCGCTTCGCAGGTAGCTGGCGGCGGTGTCCGGGCGTATCCGCCGCCAGTGCGGATACGCCTTCGCGAGGGTGGTCTGCACCAGGTCCTCGGCCTCGTGGAAGTCACCGGTGAGCAGGTAGGCGGTCTGCACCAGTGATCCCCACCGGGCCACCACGAACTCGCTGAAGCCGGCGTCCTCGCCTGCTCGCTCTGTGCCGCTGCGCACGGAAATGGGCGTCCTTCGGGTCGGTGCCGGTGTCAGAGGTTCTGGTGTCAGAAGTTCTGGTGGCCGACGGTGTGGTGCTGGGTGTCGTACTCGTCGAGGGTGTGCATGTGGGAGGCGGCGGGGATGGGGATGGCGTAGGCGGTGAAGGCGGTGCCGGGGATGGTGGCGGTGGTGGCGGTGGTGGGTGCGGTGTTGGTGAAGTTCATGGTGGCGGTGGCGACGTCGGCGGCGGGTTGGGCGATGAAGATGCTGGCGCCGTCGGGGAGCATGTGCTGTCCGTACATGCCGCTGGGGCTGGGGGCGGTGAGGCCCTTGACGCCGGCGCAGTCGCCGTAGGGGCTGGTGGGCTGGTTGTTGAGGGTGGTGCGCAGGCAGACCAGGCTGCCTGTGCTCTTCTCGCCGGGTACGAAGTCGGCGGGGGTGGTCGGGTAGTAGGTCAGTGTGACCGACCAGGGGGTGCCGTCCAGCACGCCGCTGCCCACGGTCTGCGACCGCGGGTCGCCGGTCGGCGCGGGGGTGGGGACCGGGACGGCCGTGCTGGTGGGCGACGCCTTCGCCGCGGCCTTCGCTGCGGCGAGCTGATCGGCGAGGGCTGCGGGGTACGCGGGGGTGGAGTCGGCGTTGGCGGACGTGCTCAGGGCGAGGCCGGCCAGGGCGGTGGCGGCCGCGGCGGCCACCGCGGCCGCGATGAGCTTCTTGGTCCGTGGCTGGGTCATGGTTCTCCTCGATCGCGCAGGGGTGAACGGTAGGAGTGGCGCCTCTCCACCCGTAAGTACTCCCGCTCTGCCGAACGGGTTGCACGCGTCGAGGACGGACATACGGACGGGCCCCGGCCGCGGGAAGGCGGCGGGGCCCGTACGGGTGTGCGTTCTCAGGCGTCGGTGTCGGCGTCCGCCTCTGCCGTCAGGTGGACCAGGATCTGGTCGGCCGAGACCAGGTCGTGCAGCGCGCAGGTCACCTCGTCCACCACGCCGGCGAACGGCGCCAGGATGCGGTTCTCCATCTTCATCGCCTCCACGATGACCAGCACGTCGCCCTCCGCGACCCGGTCGCCGACCGCGCAGCCCAGGCCGACCACCGTGCCGGGCATGGCGGACTTCACCACGTTGTCGACGCTCTCGCCGTCGCCCTGGTCGAAGGTCCGGGCGGCCAGCGACACCCGGTGGCCGGCCAGCGAGAGCTCGAAGCCGCCGGGGGTGCGCAGGCCGGTCCAGGCGACGTCCCCGACCGTGCCGCGGAACAGCCCGCCCTGGCGCGCGACCGAGACGCTGAACGGACGGCCGTCCAGCCTCACGTCCACCCGACCGTCGCCGCGCAGGCCGGTCAGCCAGGCCTCCCGGGCGCCGCCGGCGTCGCGCGTCAGGACGCGGCCCAGCGGTGCGCAGGGGTCCAGGTCCTGGCGGTTGAGCGCCCCGACGGTGCCGCTCCACGGGGAGGCGCAGGCGTCGCCGGTGGCCGGGAGCTCCATCGCGGCCGCGCAGGCCGCGGCCTGGGCGGCCCGGTCGCGATGGGTGGCCTGCGCGACGAACCCGTCCACCAGGTGGGTGTCCAGGCGCCCCGCGACCACCTGCGGCTCCTGGAGCAGCTCGGCCAGGAACCCGAGGTTGGTGGTCAGTCCGAGGACGGACGTGCCGCCGATCGCCTCGACCAGTTGGCGCAGGGCGGTCGGCCGATCCGGTCCGCGCGCGATCAGCTTGGCGATCATCGGGTCGTAGAAGGCGGTGACCACGTCGGGGTGGTCGAAGGCGGCCTCCACCCGGATGGTGTCGGGCCACTGGACGTGCTCCGCCCGGCCCGGCGCGGGTCGGAACCCCTCGTCCGGGTCCTCGGCGTAGACGCGGCACTCCACCGCGTGCCCGGCGGCGGTGATCTCGTGCTGCTCCCGCGGCAGCGCCTGCCCGGCGGCGACCCGCAGCTGCCACTCCACCAGGTCCACCCCGGTGATCTCCTCGGTGACCGGATGCTCCACCTGGAGACGGGTGTTGGCCTCCAGGAAGTAGAACCGGTCGTCGGTGTCGAGGATGAACTCGAAGGTGCCGGCGTTGACGTAGCCGAGCGACCGGGCACCCAGGACCGCGGCCTCCAGCAGCGCCTCGCGCACCCCGGCGGGCAGGTTGGCCGCCGGGGCCTCCTCGACCACCTTCTGGTGCCGGCGCTGGAGCGAGCACTCCCGCTCGAACAGGTGCACCACGTTGCCGTGCGTGTCGCCGAAGACCTGGACCTCCAGGTGCCGCGGGCGCGGGACGTAGCGCTCGGCCAGCAGCCGCCCGTCACCGAAGCTGCTGCGGCCCAACCGGACGGCGGCGGCGACGGCTTCGGCCAGTTCGGCCTCGGACTCCACCACCCGCATGCCCTTGCCGCCGCCGCCGGCGACCGGTTTGAGGATCACCGGGTAGCCGATCTCCGCGGCGTCCAGGGCGAGTTGCCCGGCCGACTCGGTGGCGTCCGGGGAGCCCGGCAGGATCGGCACGCCGGCCTCGGCCATCAGCGCGCGGGCGGTCGCCTTGTCGCCCATGGCCGTGATCATCGCGGCGTCCGGTCCGACGTAGACCAGGCCGGCCTCGGCCACCGCGGTGGCGAACTGCGGGCTCTCGGAGAGGAATCCGTAGCCCGGGTGGACGGCGTCGCAGCCGGTCCGCAGGGCCGCGTCGACCAGCGCCGCGATGTTCAGGTAGCTGTCCGCGGCGGGGCCGGCGCCGATCCGGACGGACTCGACGGCGCCCTCCAGATGGGCCGCCGTGCGGTCGGCGTCGGAGTACACGGCGACGTACTCGACGTCGAGGCGTCGGCAGGTGCGGGCGATCCGCCGGGCGATCTCGCCGCGGTTGGCGATCAGGACACGCTTGAGCATTTCCATCACATCCTGAACACGCCGAAGCGCGTCTCACGTTCGGGGGCGTCGGCGGCCATCGCCAGCGAGAGCGTCAGCCACTCGCGGGTCTCGGTCGGGTCCACCACGGCGTCCACCCACATCCGGGCCGCGTAGTACAGCGGGTGCGACTGCCGTTCGTAGGTGTCGATGATCGGGCGCTTGATCGACTCCTCCTCCTCGGGGGAGAGGACCCTGCCCTCCTTGGCCAGCTGGTCGCTGCGGATCAGCGCCATCACGGTGGCGGTCTGCTCGCCGCCGACGGCGGTGGACTTGGCGCTCGGCCACATCGCCATCAGCCGCGGGCCCATGGACCGCCCGCACATGGCGAAGTTCCCGGCGCCGAAGCTGCCGCCGATCACCAGGCTGAACTTGGGGACCTGGGCGCAGGAGACGGCGTTGACCAGTTTGGCGCCGTGCTTGGCGATGCCGGCGGCCTCGTACTCGGCGCCGACCATGAAGCCGTTGATGTTGTGCAGGAAGAGCAGCGGGATGTTGCGCTGGGCGCAGATCTCGATGAAGTTGGCGGCCTTCTGGGCGCTTTCGGGGAACAGCACCCCGTCGTTGATCAGGACGCCGACCGGGTAGCCGCCGATGTGGCCGGTGCCGCAGACGATGGTCGGGCCGAACCGGCTGCGGTACTCGGCGAATTCACTGCCGTCCAGCAGCCGGGCCAGCACCTCGCGGGCGGGGATGTGCTCGCGCAGGCTGGCGCTGATGATGCCGGGGAGTTCGGCGGGGTCGTACAGCGGCGGCCGCGGTGTCTGCGGCGGCCGCGACACCGGTCCGGGACCGTTGCGCAGGACGATCTCGCGTACCAGCGCCAGCGCGTGCTCGTCGTTCTCGGCGAGGTGGTCGGCGACACCGGTGACCCGGGTGTGCAGGTCGGCGCCGCCCAGGGTCTCGGCGTCGACCACCTCGCCGGTCGCGGCGCGGACCAGCTGCGGTCCGCCGAGGAAGATCGTGCCGTTGCCGCGCACGATCACCGCCTCGTCGCACATCGCCGGGATGTAGGCGCCGCCGGCCGTGCAGGATCCCATCACGGCCGCGATCTGCGGCAGTCCGAGCGCCGACATCTCGGCGATGTTCCGGAACATCCGCCCGAGGTGGTACTCGTCGGGGAAGAGGTCCTCCTGCAACGGCAGGTAGATGCCGCCGGAGTCGACCAGGTAGATGCAGGGCAGCCCGTTCTCGCGGGCGACCTTCTGCGCCCGCAGGTGCTTCTGCACGGTGAGCGGGAAGTAGGTCCCGCCCTTGACCGTGGCGTCGTTGGCGAAGACCATGGCCGGCCGGCCGCCCACCACGCCGATCCCGGTGATCAGCGCGGCCGACGGGACGGGCTCGTCGTAGACGTCGTGGGCGACCAGCTGGCCGAGTTCCATGAACGGTGTTCCGGCGTCCAGCAGCCCGAACACCCGCTGGCGCGCGGTGAGTTTGCCGCGTTCGGCGTGCCGCCGGTGGGCCTTCTCGTCGCCGCCGGCGATGGCGGCGGCCCGGGCGTCGGAGATGATCCGCCGCTTCTCCTCGAAGGCTTCGACGTTGCGGCGGAAGATCTCTGACGAGGTGTCGATTCGTGAGCGGAGTTGCGTCATCGGACCCTCCTGCTGGTAACGGTCGGGTGGTGGGTGGTTGGAGAAACTCTGGTGCTATCGGCGGGAGTTGCCGCGCAGGACCAGCAGCAGCGCCAGTGCGCTGAGGGCGGTGGCGACGGACGCCCAGGCGAGGTCGGCGTGCAGCAGCACCGCGAGAGTTGACACGACGCCGGCGATGGACTGGGCCAGGAAGCCGCACAGGGCCACCGCGTACGCGCCGTGCTCCTTCACCCCGCCCACCGCGACGGCCATACTGCTGGGGAACAGCGCGGCCTGGCCGAAGGTGGTGGCGCAGTAGAGCAGCACGAACACCGCAAGCGCGAGCTTGAGTTGGAGTCCGGGGACCAGCCACAGCACGATCATCAGCAGGCCGGAGGCGGTCATCACCAGGGCGCCGGTGCGCATCAGCCAGGCCGAGCCGGCCGAGGCCGCCAGCCGGTTCACCATCATCGCGCCGGCGAAGTAGGCCAGCCCGAAGAGGAGTCCGAAGTTGCCGTACGCCTCGACGCTCATGCCGAAGTGCTGCTGGATCACGAACGGCGCGACCTCCTGGAGCAGGACGATGGTGGCGAAGCCGAGGCCGCCGGCCACCGTGGGCAGCAGGAACGCCCGGACGGTCAGGATCCGGAGGTAGATCCGCACCATGCCGCCCTGTTCGTCGCGCCCGCGTCCGCGGCCGGGATCCAGCGCCAGCGTCGTCGTGCCGAGCGCGCCGAGCGTCCCGACCACGGCCAGCAGGACGAACCCGGCCTGCCAGTGCGCGTAGCGGCCGATCAGGCCGCCCAGGAACTGGCCGCCGCCCAGCGCGGTGACGAACGCGATCGAGAGCACCGAGAGCCGGCGGGCGAGCGCGTCGCCGCTGCCGAGGTCGCGCACGAAGATCCGCGCGATGATGGCCGCCCCGCCCGCGCCGATGCCCTGCACCGAGCGCAGGACCAGCAGGCCGGCGGGCGAGGTGTTCACCGCGAGCAGCGCGCTGGAGAGCACGAAGAGCGCGAGGGCGGCCAGCACGGACGCCCGGCGGCCGTAGCGGTCGGCCGCGCGCCCCCAGAGCACGACGGGCGCGGCCGCACCGATCACGAAGAGCGACACCGACAGGGTGGCGACGCCGCGCGAGACGCCGAGGTCGTGCTCGACGGCGGGCAGTGAGGGCAGGTAGATGGTGGTGGCCATCTGGGCCATGAACACCATCAGGCAGGCCACCAGCATGGTGCGCCGCTCGGACTTGCTGCTCGTGGCCGGGGCCGCTGGGGCCCGCAGGGTCTGCTGCTCAGACATGCCGGTCCCGCAACTCGTGCAGCAGACCGGCGAACTCGGTGATCTCGGCGCTGCTCATGTTGGCGCGCAGCATCAGGCGCAGGCCCGCCTTGCCCCGGGCGATCACCGGGAAGAAGATCGGGGAGGCGTAGTACCCGTGCTTCAGCAGGCCCTCGGCCAGCCGGACGGTGGCATCCTCGGCGCCGATGTCGACGAAGCGGATCGGCAGTCCGTCGCCGCTCAGCGCGGTCGGCACCAGGCGGTCGAAGAGGTCGACGTTCTCCGCCAGCCTGGCCTGCAACTCCTTGAGCTCGGGGGAGCGGTGGATCTCGGCCGAGGCCAGCACGGCGCCGAGGCCGGCCGTGTTGATCCGCTGCGACCACATCAGCGGGCCGCCGTTGCGCAGGGCGGTGTCGCGCCGCTGCTGGGCGCCCTTGCGGCCGAGGAAGATCGCGCCGCCGGACGCACCGAAGCCCTTGTTGAGCGAAGTGATGATCAGCGTACGGTCGTTGATCCCGCCGGCCTTCGCCATCTCCTCCAGGACCACGCCCCGGCCGCGCTCGCCGACGGTGGAGATGCCGTGCGCCTCGTCGAAGAACAGGAACAGGCCGTACTTCTCCTGGAGCCGCAGGAGTTCGGCCACCGGTGCCGCGCCGCCGGTGCTGTAGACGCCGTCGGCCACGTAGGCGACCTGGGGGTGCGTGCGGCACAGCTCCTCCAGGGCCTCCAGGTCGTTGTGCGCGATCGTGGTGACCGGCGCCTCGTCGGCGACGTTCGGCTTCATCGCGTTGAGGCAGAAGTGCGCGTTCTTGTCGAAGACCATCAACGGCGGCTGCTCGTCGGTGAAGAGGCCGGAGGCGATCAGCGGCAGGCTCGCCCAGGCCGCCGCGGCGCAGGAGGCCACGGTGATCGCCTCGACGTCGAACAGCTCCGACAGCGCGTCCTCGGCGTCCCTCAGCACGCCGAAGCGGATCCGCATCCGGGACGTCGAGGTGTTCAGCGAACCCTCGGCGAGCACGGCGTCGGCGGCGGCCTGGACGATCTTCGGGTGGGTGTCCAGGCCGAGGTAGGAGTAGGAGGACATGTTCACGAACTCGTGGCCGTCGGCCAGCGAGCGGTGGCGCCCGTCGCCGAGGCCGGCCGCGACGATGTCGAACATCCCGGCCCTGGTGGTGACCTCCCAGAAGTCGTGGCTGATCCGGGCCGACTTCTTGATGTTCATGTAGGAATGCACGCCGAACTCCTCGTTGAGATCTGAACTACGCGTAGTCGTAGAAGCCGCGGCCGGACTTGCGGCCCAGGAAGCCGGATTCGACCATCCGGGAGAGCAGCGGCGGCGGGGTGTACAGCGGCTCCTTGAACTCGCCGTACAGGGCGTCGGCCGCGGCGGCGACCACGTCGAGCCCGATCATGTCGCAGAGCCGCAGCGGGCCCATCGGGTGTGCGCAACCCAACTCCATGCCCTGGTCCACGAGTTCGGCCGAGCTGAAGCCCGACTCGACCATCCGGATGGCGGACAGCAGGTACGGGACCAGCAGCGCGTTCACCACGAAGCCGCTGCGGTCCTGGGTGGGCAGCGGCCGGCGGTCCAGCGTGTCGGCGATGAACGACTCGGCCCGGCGGCTGACGTCCTGGTCGGTCAGCAGTGTTGGAACCAGCTCCACCAGGGGCATCGCGACGACCGGGTTGAAGAAGTGGATCCCCAGTACCCGCTGCGGACGGGTCGTGGCGCGGGCCAGCTTGGTGATGGTGATGGCCGAGGTGGTCGAGGCCAGGATCGCGTCCGGCTCGAGGACCTTGTCCAGGGTGGCGAACAGGTCGAGCTTGATCGACTCGTCCTCCGGGACGGCCTCGATCACCAGCTGCCGGTCGCCGAGGTCGGCCAGGTCGGTGGTGAGCGAGATCCGGGCCAGCGCCGCGTCCCGCTCGTCCTCGGTGAGCTTCTGCTTGGCCACCCGCCGGTTCAGCGAGGCGGCGATCCGCTGCGGGGCGGAGGTGAGCGAGGACTCCCGGGAGACCGCCAGCCGGACGTCGAGACCGCGCACGGCGCACAGCTCGACGATGCCGGCGCCCATCGCGCCGGAGCCGACCACGCCGACGCGCTCGATGGGGTGGGCCGTGGTGGCGACGCCGTTTGTCATGACCGAACCGCCCGGAAATCATTAATGATCCGGATTGTCTTCGGTGGATTAGGGAATGCGTACAACGTGCGGTCTCCGGAGTCTCTCGCCACAGGACGCAGACGGCGTCCTGGCAGGTCGAAAGACTTCCAACGCGTGCTCGCGCCTGTCAACCGGCAATTATTTGCCGACTCCGGAATCCCGGCGGAATGCTGCGCCCGGGCCGACCGGTAAATATTTGCCGGTCGGCGGGTATTGAACCCCGGGCCGACCGGCATGTTTCATGTGATGACGACGAAGCGCAGGCTCTGTCGCCCGGCCGGAATCAGGACCTGGGTGACCACATCGACGACATCGGGGGAGACGTGCGGCAGGCGCAGGCGGAACGCATGGCCGTCCCGATTGGCGACCACGCAGAGCCGCTCCGCCCAGAGCCGGCGGCATTCCGGGTCGCGCAGGACGTCCTGCAGCAGGCTGACCAGCCCGGTGTCGTTCGGGTGCTCGGCCAGCGCGAAGCGGATCATCGCCAGGTACATCCGCGCGTGCCGGGGCCAGTCGACCAGCTGCTCGCGGGCCTCCGGCAGGATCAGGCCCCAGCGGATCAGGTTGGCGTCCGGGGCGAGTACCCACGGGAACCACTCGGCCATCGCCCGGTTGTGGCCCACGATGTTCCAGGAGCTGTCGGTCAGGTAGGCGGGCCTGGGCATCTGCCGGTCGAGGAGGTCCTGGAGCTGGCCCAGGCCGGAGGCGTCATCGGGCTTGTCCAGGGCGGCGTACGGGGTCCCGCCCAGGGCGTAGAGGTAGAGCGTCGCGCGTTCGTCGGCGTCCAGCAGCAGCGAGTCCGCGAGCAGCGTCAGCACCCGCGGGTCCAGCCGCGCGGTCGCGCCGCGCTCCAGGTCGCGGTACCACCGCTCGCTCATGCCGACGCGGTTCGCGAGTTCCACCTGCGGGAGCGGTTTACCAAGGTCGAGGCGCTGCCCGGCGCGGGTGCGCCAGCTGCGTAGCAGGGCGGCGAGTCCAGGGAGTTCTCCGGGCGCCGACTCGTCGGAAGTGAGGTCGACGGTGATTTCCTCGTGCGCCATCGAGACGTTTCTCCGGTCTATTACTCGGCATTCTCCAATTCCCGATGCTACCCCGGCTACTCGCCCGCGTGGGCCTTGCGGAGTGCGGCGATGTCGAGCTTGCCCATCGTGAACATCGCCTGCATGGTCCGCGTCGCCTTCTCCGGGTCCGGGTCGCTGATCAGGTCGATGGCCTCGGTGGGGACGACCTGCCAGGAGACGCCGTACCTGTCCTTGAGCCAGCCGCAGGCGCTCTCCTGACCGCCCTCGGTGAGCCGGCTCCAGTAGTAGTCCACCTCGTCCTGGTCGGCGCAGGGGATCTGGAACGAGATGGCCTCGTTGAAGGTGAACTGCGGCCCGCCGTTCAGTCCCACGAACTTCTGGCCGTTGAGTTCGAACTCGACCACCATCACGTCGCCGGCGGGGCCGGGCCCCGCCTCGGTGTAGCGGCCGATGCGGCCGAGGCTGGAGTTCTTGAAGATCGAGAGGTAGTGGTTCGCCGCCTCCTCGGCCTGACCGTCGAACCACAGGCAGGTGGTGAATCCCTCGGTGGACATCGGTATCTCCTTGCCGGTCAGGTGTTCACGACTGGATAATGCGTTCTCGCGCTCGATGTGATCATCCCCAGGGGGGATCGGCGGGCGCTGAGAACACGACCTCGGGGGCCCGACACTCATGCGCCAGCGCACTCTCGCCGGTTCCGTCGCAGCCGCACTGGCTCTGCTGGGGATCGGCCTGCCGGCCGTCCCCGCAGCCGCAGCGGACGACGCGAGCACGCTCTTCGTCAATCGTACCGACACGAACTGCTCGGACGCAGGCCGCGGTGCTGCGGCCCAGCCGTACTGCACCATCGCCGCGGCCGCCCGGGCGGTGCAGCCGGGGCAGACCGTGATGGTGCTCGGGACCTTCTACTCGGGTCCGGTGACGATCACGCAGTCCGGCACGCCGGGGCATCCGATCACCTTCACCACGGCGTACACGGACCAGGGGGACCGGTACCGCGCCGGGGCGGAGCTGTTCGCTGCGAGTCTGACCGCGCCCGCCCTGACGATCAGCGGCGCGCACGACGTGGTCGTCCAGAACTTCGCCCTCGACTCGGTCGGCTCGCAGGTCCTGGTCAAGGACTCCGCCCGGATCGTGCTCGACCACGACTCGCTGTTCAGTAACTACTACGTGATCCGGGACAAGGCGACCACGCCGCCGCCCGCGGTCCACCTGACCGGCAGCACCAGCGGGGTGACGGTCTCGCGCAACGTCATCCAGTGGTCGTCGGCCCAGGGCGTGCTGATCGACCCGGGTGTCAGCGGGACCGTCGTCACCACCAACGAGATCGCAAGCGGCGCCGGCTCGGCGATCGCCGCGACCGACGCCCCCGGTACGGTCGTGACGTCCAACTCGCTCTCGGGCAACTGCGGTCCGAACATCGTGCTGGCCGGGAACTCGTCCGGCTCCACGGTCGAGAACAACATCGCGGACCGGGCGGTCACCACCAGCCCGACCCCGAGCAATGTCCCGAACTGCGCCACCCCCGTCCAGCCGGTGGAGATCTCGCTCTCCGCCGGTTCCGTGCCGGGTACCACCGTGGACTACAACCTGGTCCACCCGGCCGCCGATGGGACCGCGTACAGCTGGGCCGGGCAGAGCTACGCGACGCCCGCCCAGCTCGCGGCCGCGACCGGTCAGGGCGCCCACGACCTCGACGCGGACCCGTTGTTCGCCGGCGACGCCTACGCGGACCTGTCGCTCGGCGAGGGCTCTCCCGCGATCGACTCGGCGGACTCGAACGCCACTGGGGAGCTCGCCGCAGACCTGATCGGCAACCCGGTGGTCGACGACCCGAACGTGGCCAACTCCGGTACCGGGAGCGGAACTCGGGATCGCGGCGCGTTCGAGCGGCAGGGGCTGGCCAACCTGAAGGTCGCGCTCACCGGAGGCCCGGGCCCCTACCCGCTGCCGGTGACCGCGACCGCCTCGGTCGACCAGCGCTGGCCGATCGCGGTCAGCTACACCTTCGACTTCGGCGACGGCTCGGCACCGGTGGTGTCGTCTTCCGCCACGGTGACCCATGTCTACGCGGGTGCGGGCCGCTACCCGGTCACGGTGACCGCCACCGGGCCGGACGGCGACCGACAGGTCGCCGCAGCGGGTGCCCCCGCTGTGGTCAACCCGCCCGCGCCGCTGGTGGATGCGTTCACGGTGAAGCAGCAGGTTTCGCGACCGCTGGACTACGTCGTTGACACCTCGGCGTCGTCCAGCCCCTGGACGATCACCAGCACCTCGGTGGACTTCGGTGACGGCAGCGGCTCGACCTCGTCCACCGAGCACACCTACAGCGCTCCGGGCCTCTACACCGTCAGCGTCACGTTGAAGGATGCGGGCGGGCGGGTCGCCACGACCTCGCACCCGGTGCAGATCACTTATCCCGTCTCTCGCTACTGGACCGCGGACCCCCGGCGAGTGCTGGACACCCGGGACGGCACTGGCGGCGTGCCGGCCGCGCAGGTGCCGGCGGGCGGATCGCTCACGCTCACCATTCCGAGCGGGCAGTACGCGGCGATGGGCATCGACTACGGGACGAGCGCCGTGGTCATGAACGTCACAGCGGTCGACGCCAGGGACTCCGGCTTCCTCTCGGTTGGTCCCGGCGGCGGGCCCCGGCCGACCAGCTCCAACATCAACTACGCCGCGGCGGCGGCGTCGCCCAACCTGGTGACGGTACGCGTCGGCGCGAGCGACACCGTGACGTTCTGGAACTCCGGTGGCAGCCCCGTGGACGTGGTCGCGGACCTGGTCGGGCAGTACAACTCCGGCTACGGCGACCGCTACACCCCCGTGGCGCCGACCCGCATCATGGACACCCGCGACGGCACCGGCGGCGTGCCGGTCGGTAAGATCGGCGGCCCGAAGGACGGTGAGTCCGGCTCGGGCTGCGGTTCCCACGGGGAGATCACCACGGTGGGCATCATCGGCACGCACGGAGTCCCGGCGAACGCGTCGGCCGTCGTCCTCAACGTCACGGTGACGCAGCCCGATCAGGACGGATACCTGGGGGTCTTCGGCTCGGCCGGGGCCTACGCCACCACCTCCAATCTCAACTACGCGGCGGGGCAGACCGTTTCGAACCAGGTCATCGTGCCGGTGGACAACCTCAACAAGCTGGCCTTCTGCAGCAACACGGGCAAGGAGCACGTCGTCGCCGACCTGTTCGGCTACTACAGCCCCGACGGCCAGGACTCGTTCACGCCGGTCGACCCCAGCCGCCTGCTGGACACCCGCAACAGCGCCAGTGCCAGGCTCGCGGCGAACGGCCAGCTGTCCTTCCAGGTCGCCGGCACCCCGGCGGTGCCCGCCGGCGCGGACGCCGCCGTCCTCAACCTGACCAGCACCGGCTCCGACACCGACAGCTTCCTCACCGCCTACGCCGACGGCGCGGCGCGGCCGGGGACGTCGAACGTCAACTTCGCGGCCGGGCAGACCATCCCGGACCACGCCACCGTCCCGATCGGCGCCGACGGCCGGATCGCCGTCTACAACCACGGCGGCAACACCGACGTGGTCGCGGACCTCTTCGGGTACTTCAGCAAGCCCTGATCTCGTCGAGGAAGTCGGCGATCAGCGGTGCGATCTCGGGCAGCTTCTCCTCCAGGGCGAAGTGGCCGGTGTCGAAGAGGTGGAGCTGCGCGTCCGGCAGGTCACGCAGGTAGGCGTGCGCTCCCGCCTCCGGGAAGAACGCGTCGCCGCGACCCCAGAGGATCAGCGTCGGGGGCCGGTGCTCGCGCAGCCACTGCTGCCAGACCGGGTAGAGCTCGACGTTGCTGTGGTAGTCGAGGGCGAGCGCGACCTGGGCCTCCTTGCGCCCCGGCAGGTCCAGGAAGTGCTGGTCCAGGGTCCAGCCCTCGGGGGCGACGGACTCGGTGTCGGTGGTGCCGCCCTCGTACTGTCCGCGGGTGACCGGGAGGGTCAGGATCTCCCGGACGCGCTCCTCGGCGCCGTCCACCCCCGGGCGGTTGGCGATCATGCCGAGTGCCAGCGGCGAGAGCCCCTCGGTATAGGTGTTGGCGTTCTGCACGATCAGTCCGCTGACCGCGCCCGGGAGGCGGGTGGCGAGCCGCAGGCCGACCGGGCCGCCGAAGTCGAAGGCGTACAGCGCGAAGCTCTTCAGCCCGAGGGTGCGGACGAAGCCCTCCATGACGTCGGCCAGGCGCTCGAAGGAGTACCGGAAGTCCGCCGGTGCCTCGGTGTGCCCGAAGCCCGGGTAGTCGGGGGCGATCAGGTGGTAGCGCGTGCCGAGCGCGTCGATCAGGCGGCGGAACTGGTGCGAGGCGGAGGGGAATCCGTGCAGCAGGAGGAGGGTGGGCGCGTCCGCCGGACCGGCCTCGCGGTAGAAGACCCGCACGCCGTCCACGTCGACGAAGCGGTGCGCCACTCGGGTGATCTGTACTGCGGTCATCTGTCCGGTCTCCCTTGGTGGTTGACGATGTGGTGGGCGGGGCTCAGCTCAGTTGCAGGCGGTCGATCAGCCCGGCCGCGGTGAAGGCGTCGACCAGGTCGCCGCGACCCTCGCTGAAGTGGGCCCAGCTGTCGAAGTGGGCGGGGACGACGCTGCGCGCGGAGAGGATCGCGGCGGCTTCGGCGGCCTGCGCGCTGTCGAGGGTGAGCAGGGCGCCGTCGAAGTTCGCGGTGCGGGCCGCGCCGGCGAAGAGGACGGCGGTGTCCACCGGGCCGAAGCGCTCGGCGACCTCCCGGACCAGGGCGAGCGAGGCGTTGTCGCCGCTGACGTAGACCGTGGGCAGGTCGGCGGCGGTCAGCACGAAGCCGATGACCTCGCCGATGATCGGCTCGCAGCCCTCGGGGCCGTGCAGGGCGGGGGCGGCCGTCACGGTGAGGACGCCGCCGTCGGGGCGCGTCAGCTCGAACGACTCCCAGGGCGCGAGACCGCGGGCGGCGCCGCCGCCGAGGCGCTGCGCGCCGCTGCGCGTGGTGAGGACGAGCGGGACGGTGGCCAGCAGCGCGCGGCCGGAGTGGTCGAGGTTGTCCGGGTGCTCGTCGTGGGAGAGCAGCACCGCGTCGATCGGGCCGAGGTCGGCGGGGTCGACGGAGGAGGGGGCGGTCTTGGTGAGGACGTTGCCGTTGCCGCGCGGGTAGTCGCCGGGGGCGTCGAAGGCCGGGTCGGTGAGGAACCGGAGGCCGCCGACCTCGATGAGGGTGGACGGTCCGCCGAAGACGTGGACGGTGACCTGCTGGTCGGTACTGGTCATGGCAACACCTCACGGGTAAGTCGGCTGTTTGCCGTGAGAGAAAGGTATCCGACTCTCACGGAAAACCGCAAGGTCTACCATGAGAGTCATGAAGGAGACCGCCGTGACCGCTGCACCCGCCCACCTCGTCCCGCCGGCCGCAGTTCCGCCGCCCGCAGTCCCGCCGCCCGCGCCGGGAGCCGAGCGCCACCTCGCGCTCGACTTTGCCAACAGCGCCCTTGTGCAGCCCGGCGGCCGCCTCGACCTGCTGGAATCGCCGGCTGCGGCGGCGCAGTGGCTGGTCGATCGAGATCTGGCGCCGGTCGGGGCCGGGTTGCAGGAGGTGTGCGCGGCTCGGCTGCGCGCGTTCCGTGAGCAGGTGAGAGCGCTGCTCTCGTCGCGGATCGCTGCTCTCGCGGCGCCGCCCGAAGCCCTGGCCGCCGTCAATGAAGCGCTGACCAGCGTCCCCTCGGCCCCGCTGCTGCTCTGGGACGAGGTCCACGGCCTGCACCGCGCCCAGCCGCACCCCACCGACCGCGTGGTGGATCGCGCCCTCGCCGTCCTGGCCGCCGACGCCGCCGACCTGCTCACCGGCCCCGACGCCGAACTCCTCGCCGCCTGCGGCTCCGCCCCCTGCACCCGCCACCTGCTGCGCACCCACGCCGCCCGCCACTGGTGCTCGGTCCGCTGCGGCGACCGCGCCCGCGCCGCCCGCGCCTACGCCCGCCGCAGCCAGGCGAAGGCCGACTGAGCAGCTGAGTCGCGCCGCTGTTATGCGCGGGCGTCGCCGTCACCCGGGGACACCAGGCCGGTTTCGTACGCGAGGACGACGGCCTGGGCGCGGTCGCGCAGGGTGAGCTTGGCGAAGATGCGGGCGACGTGGGTCTTCACGGTGGCTTCGCTGAGGGTCAGTTGGCGGGCGAGCTCGGTGTTGGAGAGGCCGCGGCCCAGGAGGGTCAGAACTTCGAGCTCGCGGGGCGTCAGGGTGGCGAGGTCGCGGTGGACGACAGGCGGACGCGGAGCCTGCGGGCGGTCGGGAACGGAGGCGGCGGAGGCGGCGGAGGGGACGGAAGCGGCGGTGGCGGCGAACTTCGCTACGAGGCGGCGGGTGATCGAGGGAGCGAGGAGGGCGTCGCCGGTGGTGACCAGGCGTACGGCGGAGGCGAGGTGGGCAGCGGTGACGTCCTTGAGCAGGAAGCCGCTTGCGCCCAGGGACAGCGCGGCGTAGACGTACTCGTCCAGGTCGAAGGTGGTCAGCATGATCACCCGGCAGGCGGGTGTCTGCCGCAGGATCTGCCGGGCTGCCTCCAGGCCGTCCATGGTCGGCATCCGGATGTCCATCAGCACGACGTCCGGCTGGAGTTCGATCGCCGCCGCCACCGCCTCGACGCCGTCGGCGGCCTCGCCGACCACCTCGATGCCGCGCGCGGTCAGGATCAGGCGGAAGCCGGTCCGGATCAGGGCCTGGTCGTCGGCGATCAGTACGCGGGGCGCGGGTTCCGGCACACTGCTCATGGCCGGTCCAGTGGGATGCGGGCGCGGACCCGGTAGCCGCCGCCCAGGCGGCGGCGCGCGTCCAGGTCGCCGCCGTAGACGGCGACCCGCTCGCGCAGGCCCAGCAGTCCGCGGCCGGTGCCGTTTCCCTGGCGGGGCTCTCGAACGGTGGCGGTGCCGGAAAGCACGCTCGGCCCGCTGTTCAGCACCTCCACCCGCAGGGAGTTGTCGGCATATCGCACCGTCACCTCGGCCTTCCCCCTGTCCCCGTACTTGAGCGCATTGGTCAGTGCCTCCTGGATGATCCGGTACGCGGCCAGGTCGATTCCGGCCGGCAGCGCGCGCGGCTCCCCGGAGATCCGCACCTCCACCGGGAGTCCGGCGAAGGCGATCCGGTCGATCAGCGGGCTGAGCCTGCTCAGTCCGGGCTGCGGTGCCAGGGAGGCGCCGACCGGACGGCCCCCGTCGGTGTCGTCCTCCCCGCTCGGCGAGGGGGCGAGCAGGCCGAGCAGGTTCCGCAGCTCGGTCATCGCGTCCCGTCCGGCTGTCTCGACGGCCAGCAGTGCCGCTGCCGCCTCGTCGGGCAGGCTGGTGAGCACCTCGCGGGCGGCCCCGGTCTGCACCACCATCAGGCTCACGTTGTGGCCGACGATGTCGTGCAACTCCTGGGCTATCCGGGCCCGTTCGCCGTCGACGGCGGTCCGGGACGCGCTCTCGCGCTCGCGCTCCAGCAGCCAGGCCCGCTCCTCCAGGGCCTGGCGGTGCAGCCGCCGCGCCCGCCGCAGGGCGGTGGCCAGCCAGCCGCAGCCCGCGCAGGCCAGGCACGCCACCGCCGATACGACGATCAGCAGGTCAGATTCGTTTCCCCACACATGATCACCTTCCCATCCCGGGCCGGTAGTCCGCATCCATCCGCGAGTACATCCCCAGGATGACGGGCCCGGGCAGATACACCCGGGGAGTGATCCGCGGTCCGCGGCGCCGCCCGTAGGTTTCCTGTCATGACTACGGGAGACAGCAGCAGCGCAGGTGAGGGCCAGGTCGTCGTCCAACTGGACGCGGTGCGCAAGGAGTACGGCGAGTCGGCGGCCCTGGACGGGCTGTCGCTGGAGATCAGGGCGGGGGAGGCGGTCGCGGTGATGGGGCCGTCGGGCTGCGGCAAGTCGACGCTGCTCAACATGGTCGCGGGCCTCGACCGCCCGACGTCCGGTCGGGTGGTGGTGAACGGCGAGGACCTGGGGTCGATGAACGAGACCGGACTGGCGCTGTTCCGGCGCCGCCGGATCGGCATGATCTTCCAGTTCTTCAACCTCCTCGACGACCTGCCCGCCCTGGACAACGTGGCGCTGGCCGCGCAGTTGACCGGCGCCTCGGCCGCGCAGGCCCGCCGCCGGGCGCTGGAGCTGCTCGACGAGCTCGGCATAGCCGACCGCCGCAACGTCTATCCGGCCGCGCTCAGCGGTGGCGAGCGCCAGCGGGTGGCCGTCGCCCGCGCCCTGATGAACCGTCCGGCGCTGCTGCTGGCGGACGAGCCGACCGGCGCGCTGGACAGCCACGCAGGTGAGCAGGTGATGGACCTGCTGATCGACCTCAACCAGATCGGCCAGACCCTGCTGATCGTGACGCACGACCAGCGGCTGGCCACCCGCTGCGCCAGCCGGCTGGTAGAGGTCGCCGACGGTCGCGTGGTGCGCCAGAGCACCCTGGAGCGGACGGCATGAGTGCCGTGTGGCAGGTTTCCCGCGCGGCCGTCCGGCGCCGCAAGCTCCAGACCTTCGTGATCGGGCTGGTCGTCCTCACCTCCACCGTCGCGCTGGTGGTCGCCCTCGGCCTGCTCGACGCCGCCTCGACCCCCTTCGGCAGCACCTTCGACAAGCAGCGCGGCGCCCAACTCACCGCCACCTTCGACCCGGCGAGCGTCTCGGACGCCCAGCTCGCGGACGCCGCCCACCGCCCGGGCGTGGCGGCCGTCGCCGGTCCGTTCGCCGAGGCCGTCCTGACCGCCCTGCCGCGCACGGCGGCCCCCGTCGCCGGCGTGGACGCCCTGCCGCCCGAACCGATCACGGTGGTCGGCCGCGCCGATCCGGCCGGCCCGGTGGACCGCGTCGACCTGTGGGCCGGCCGCTGGGTCCGCGGGCCCGGCGAGGTCGTCCTGATGCGGCCGCCCGGGCAGCGCTACGGAGCCAACGAGCTGCTCGGCAACCGGATCCAGCTCCCCGGCGCCCCGCCGCTGACCATCGTGGGCTTCGCCTCCACGATCAGCCAGACCGCCGGCGCCTGGGTCTCCCCCGACCAGATGCCCGCGCTGCACCCGACGGCCACCCAGCTGCTCTACCGGTTCACCGGCAGCGGCACGGCCGCCCAGGTCCGGGACGGCCTGGCGACAGTCACCGCCGGTCTGCCGCAGGGCGCGCTGCTGGGCTCGCTCTCGTACCTCACCGTCAAGCAGGACATGACCGGCACCGCCAACGCGTACGTCCCGTTCCTGATGGCCTTCGGCATCCTGGGCCTGGTGGTGGCGGTGCTGATCGTCGCCAACGTGGTCAGCGGCGCCGTCGTCTCGGGGTACCGGCACATCGGCGTGCTGAAGTCCCTCGGGTACACGCCCAACCAGGTCGTCTCGGTCTACCTGGTGATGGTCCTGGTGCCGGGCGTGGCCGGCGCCGTGCTCGGCAGCCTCCTCGGCGACCTGGCGGCGCAGCCGCTGCTGCACATGGTGTTCTCCGGCTTCGACTACGGGTACTTCAATGCCACCCTGAACCCCTGGGTCGACGTGGTGACGCTGCTGGGCATGCCCGCCGTCATCCTGCTCGCAGCCCTGTTCCCCGCGCTGCGGGCGCATCGGCTCTCGGCCGCCCGGGCGATCAGCGCGGGCAGTGCCCCGACCGCCGGACGCGGGCTGCGCATCCAGTGCCGGCTCAGCGGCACCCGGCTGCCGCGCGCGGTCAGCCTGGGGCTCGGCCTGCCGGTCGCCCGGCCCGGCCGTTCGGCGCTGACCCTGATCGCTCTCGTCCTGGGGGTGACCACGGTGACGCTCGCGAGCGGACTCTCCTCCTCGGTGGCCGCGTTCATCGACGCCGGCAACGACCATGTCCAGTCCGTGAGTTACGTGGGGGATTCGCAGGCGCCCGGCATGATCGCGCCCACGCTGACCGACCCCCAGATCGAGGAGAAGTTGAGCAGCCTGCCCGGTGCCCAGCACGTGGTCGCCGCCGCGCCGGTGCAGCTGCACATGGCGGGAAGCTCCCAGATCGTGCGCGGCTGGTTCCTGCGCGGGGACTCGGCGGGCATGAGCTCCAAGATGCTCAAGGGGCGGTGGATGAGCGGCCCGGACGAGGTCGTCGTCGGGTCGCCGTTCGTGACCAAGCACGGCCTGACGGTCGGCGACCACCTGACGCTGGAGCGCGGCGGTCAGCAGAAGACCGTGACCATCGTCGGCGAGATGATGTCCGGCGACGCCGACGCGGTGGACGCGCCCTGGGAGACGCTGACCGAGCTGGCGCCCGACTGGGGGACGGTCAGGTACGTCAACCAGTACTGGGTCCAGCTCGCCCCCGGTACGAACGTCGACGCCTACGACTCCGCGGTCTCGGCGGCGGTCCCCGGCCTCTACCCGTCGGCGAGCGGTGGCACGAACTCCATCTCGGTGACCATCGTCGGATCCACCTCGCTCCTCACCCTGCTGCTGGCCACGGTGGCGGCGCTCGGCGTGTTCAACACCGTCGTCCTCAACACCCGTGAGCGCCGCCGCGATCTGGGCATGCTCAAGTCGATCGGCATGACGCCACGTCAGGTGACGGTGATGATGGTGGTCTCGATGGCCGCCCTGGGTGTGGTCGGCGGGCTGCTGGGCGTCCCGCTCGGGCTGGCCGCCCACCACCTGGTCGTGCCGGCCATGGTCGCGGCGGTGGGCAGTGCCCTGCCGGACTCCATGATGAACGTCTGGCACGTCTCGACACTGGCCCTGCTGCTCCTGGCGGGGGTGGCCATCGCGGTCCTCGGCGCTCTGGTCCCGGCCCGCTCGGCGGCCCGGCTGACGATCGCCGAGGTACTGCGCAGCGAGTGACCACCCCCCCCGGGGGGGAGTCAACGCCGCGGCAGGAGCCCGTTCAGGTCGTCGTAGTCGAGCCGGCCGGCGAGCGCCGTGTAGGTGCCCGTCGCGAACAGCTCCCGGGCCGACTCGCGCACCACGGCGTAGGCGGCCTCGGCGACGGCGGAGCCGAGGCTGACCCGGGCGACGCCGAGCGCGGCGAGCTCGCCGAGCGACGGCGCCCCCGGACCGGCCAGCACGTTCAGCGGAACCGGCAGGCCCTCGGCGAGCGCGGCGACGGTCTCCGGTTCGGTCACGCCGGGCACGAAGATGCCGTCGGCGCCGGCCGCGACATAGGCCGAGGCGCGGTCCAGCGTCTCCTGCAGCCGGGTGGCGGGGTCGCCGACGGCGCGCAGGTAGGTGTCGACACGGGCGTTGACGAACAGCGGGACGCCCGCGGCGTCGGCGGCGGCCCGGGCGGCGGCGAGGCGCTCGGCCTGCTCGGCGACCGCGCGCAGCGGGGCGGAGCCGTCGCGCAGCGCGTCCTCCAGGTTGACGCCCACGGCGCCGGCGGCCAGCACGCCGCGTACGGTCTCGGCGACGCCGTCCGCGGTGCCCGCGAAGCCGCTCTCGATGTCGGCCGTGACGGGGACGGCGACGGCGGCCACCACGCGGGCGATGAGTTCCAGGGCCCGGTCGCGGTCCAGGTGGTCGCCGTCGGCCGCGCCCAGGCCCCAGGCGACACCGGCGCTGGTGGTGGCGATCGCGGGCGCTCCGGCGTGCTCCACGAGACGGGCGCTCATCGCGTCCCAGGCGTTCGCGAGGGCCAGGGGGGTGCCGCTGCGGTGCAGGGCGCGGAAGGTCAGGGCTCGGTCGTACAAGGTGTCCATGGCGACAGTTCAGCAGCCTGCGGCGGGTTCTGTCCGGCGGATTTGCGACAGCATGGCAACTCCTCCCTGGGGAGGGGGTTTGCGGGCCCGGGGCGGGCAGGCTGGTCAACGCCGCCTCGTTCGCGGTGCTCGCGACGCTGGCCTCCCGGCTTCCGGTGCTCAGCGCGGTGGGGAAGAGCCTGCGCCGGCGGTTCTCGGGCAGCGTGCTGCGGGACGGGTCGTTCCTGTCGTGCACCGGGATCAACGCGGTGCTCACGATGCACATGACCCTGCTCAGCATCGGCATCCCCCTGTGGATCGCTGGTGAAGGCCGGTGCCTCGCTCGCTGCCTGCTGCCTGCTGCTCATCGCGGCGCCGAAGCTGCCGCTCCGGCCGTTGGCCGCTGGGCGGGTGCGGGCCGAAGGTGGCCGCCCGGCCGCAGGACGCCGCGCTGGTCGAGGCCGGCTGAGTACCGCACACCGAAATACCGAAATACCGCACACCGAAATACCGCATGCCGCATTGCCGAATTGCCGAATACGCACAACTGAGCAGAACAACATGTCTGTTCCGCTGTACGTTCCGTCGGGCGAGGGCGAGTTCGTCAACATCCGTGACACGAAGAGGACTTACCTCAAGCTCACGCACCAGGAATCCGACGGTGGTGCCAGCCCGCACATTCACGCCAAGTCCACCGAGATGTTCTACGTGGTCAAGGGCGAGATCGAGTTCACCATCGGTGACAAGATCGTGGTCGGCGAGCCGGGTGCCTTCGCCTACGTCCCCAAGGGTGCGCCGCACGGCTTCACCAACCGGGGCAAGGAAGACGCCACCCTGCTGATCATGTTCTACCCGGTCTTCAACCGCGAGGACTACTTCCGCGGTCCGGGGCGCCTGACGGCCAACGGCCGTAACCCCAGCCTGGAGGAGCTGCAGGAGCACATGGCGAAGTACGACCAGGTCATGGTCTGATCCGCGGACTCGGCGATACGAATCCGGGCCTGGCAGCGAATTCGCTGCCAGGCCCGGATTCGTATCGTTGCTCAGTTGGCCGCGTTGATCCGGGTACGGAAACGCAGCTGCAACTCGCGTACCTGGGCTGCGAATTCGGGGGACGGGCCGGCTACCTCAAGTCCCGGGACGACGTCCTGAATGGCCAGCGGGCTCAGCGGCGAGGTCACCGGAACGCCCCATTCGGCCTTCCAGTCCCGGGCCTGCTGGGACGAACTCGCGTACACGATGCGGCCCAGTCCGACCCAGCCGTGCGCGGCCGCGCACATCGGGCAGTGCTCGCCCGAGGTGTAGACGGTCGCCGCGGCCCGCTCCTCGGGGCTCAGGTTGGTCGCGGCCCACCGGGCGAGTTCGAACTCCGGGTGCATGGTCGGGTCGCCGGTGGTGGACTCGCGGTTGCGGTCCTCGGACACGATCTTGCCATCCGCGTCGACCAGCACGGATCCGAACGGCCCGTCGCCGGCGTCCACCGCCTCGGCCGCCAGCTCCAGGCAACGGCGCAGGTAGGGCAGGTCGGCCTCGCTGACGGCGGCGGCGCGGTCAGCGTCGCTCTGGGGAAGGGCGTGGTCGTTGGGGGCCACTGTTGCTCCATCTCGGGGGGAACGGTCGGACATTGGCTAGGACCGGTGCATGGCGACGGTGGCCAGCGCGTGCCATGCCACCTCGGGCCGGAGGGTCTCGTTCGGATCGCCGTTGTACGGGTCGAGCACCACGGTCTCGGCGCCGGAGAGCCGCAGCTGCTCGAGGTCGTCGAGGATCTGCTCGATGGTGCCCTCACCGGCCCGGCGTTCCGGGTGGGTCAGCGGCTCATCGGTCAGCCGCAGGATGATGCGCGGAGCCAAAGCCGGTACCGGCCGCTGGAGTTCGGCGGCAATGGACTTCAGCCGCTCCAGCTTCTCCAGGTACGCCGACATGGTGAGCCGCAGCGGGTGCCAGGCCGTACCGAACTCCACGGCCCGGCGCAATCCGGCGTCGTGGTGGCCGCCCACCCAGAGCGGAATCTGTCCGCAGCGATAGTCGGCCTCGTTGTCCCATGCGGCCTGCATGGCTCGAAGGTGCTCGTCGGTCAGTGCGCCCCGCCGCTCGTGGGGCACGCCGAGCGCCTCGAACTCCTCCCGCGCCCAACCGATTCCGACGCCGAGAATCAGTCGTCCGCCGCTGAGTTGCTGAAGATTGGCCGCCATTCGGGCCGTCAGCAGGGGATGACGATAGGGGACGATGAGAACGGTGGTCCCCAGCTCTATCGTGGTGGTGATCCCGGCCAGCCAGGCGAGCGTGGTGAAGGGCTCGTAGAACGGCGCCGGATACTGTTTGGCGACATCCGGAGTGACAGCGACATGGTCGGAGACCATCAACAGATCGAAGCCGAGACCCTCCACGGTTTTGGCCCAGCGGGCCAGATTGTCCGGGGTTGTACCAGGTCCGAAGTTCGGGACATTCACGCCTATCCGCATGGCGCAAGGCTAGCAAGTGTTCACCGCCGGTGGGTGGTTCCAACTCAAAGCCTTCCCGATATGAGCATTCGTCACCGGATCTGCTGCCGCAGCTGTTTCGTCCTGCGCGCTCACTGCTTGCCCGCCCCCGCCTCGACCGGCCGGATGCGCAGCAGCGCGCGGCCGGGCAGGGCGGTCGCGGCCAGCGCGAGGACGACCACGGCGACGGCCAGCGGCACGGCGGTGCCGGCCGGGATGTACGGCGAGCCGCCGGTGAGGCCGCGGGCGACCGGGACCAGCGTCGTCCAGGCGATCGCGCCGCCCAGCAGCAGGCCGGTGGAGGCCACCAGCAGCGCCTCCCAGCGGAGCATCCCGCGCACCTGGCGGCGGGTGGTACCCGCCAGCCGCAGCAGGCCGACCTCCCGGCGGCGGTCCAGCACGGTCATCACCAGCGTGTTGGCCGAGGCGACGGCTGCGAAGCCGCCGAGCACCGCCGCCATCACGGTGTTGGCCCAGCTGTTGATCTCCCGGTCGTGGTCGGCCTGCACGCCGAAGCCGGCGGCGTCGGTGACGGTCAGCGCGGGGACGCCCAGTCGGCCCAGCGCGGACGCCACCGCGCCGTGGTCGGCGCCCGGCGCGTCGGCGACCAGCACCTGGCTGTCGAAGCCGGCCACCACGTGGCCCGCCAGTGCCGTCCGGGGCAGCAGGACCTGGCCCAGGCCCAGGCCGCGCTGATAGGTGGCGACCAGGGTGGGCCGCACCTCGGTGCCGTCGCCGAGCCAGAACGGGACGGGGTCGCCGACCTTCACGCCGAGGGTCTCGGCCAGCTGCGCGTCGAGCGCCACGTTCGTGGTGCTGTCGCCGGGGCCGCCCAGGGCGGCGAGTGAGCCGCTGCGGATCCCCAGGTCGAGCACCCGGGTCAGCTGCGCAGGGTCGCCCGAGACGCCCAGCACGCTCGCGGAGGCCAGCGTGTCGCCAGAGCGGTAGAGGGCCGAGCCGCGCAGTACCCCGACCGCCGCGTCCACGCCCGGGAGGTGGGCCGCCCGGTCGGCGGTGCCCGCCGGCAGACCCGGACCGGCCGAAATGAGCACCTGGTCGGCGACGATGCCGCCGCGCACCTGCTGGGCGGACACGTGGCTGACGGTGGTCTGCAGGAAGAGCAGCGTGCCGCAGAACGCGGTGACCATGACGATCGGGGTGATCGCGGAGGCCAGCCGGCGGGAGTTGGCGCGGGCGTTGTCGGCGGCCAGCGAACCGGCGGCGCCCGCGCCGCCGCCGCGCAGCGGCAGGCCGAGCAGGGTCGCGAACAGGTGGGCCAGCAGCGGGCCGAGCAGCGCCACCGCCAGCAGGAAGCACATCACCACGCCGAGCGCGGTGTTCGCGGCGTCGGCACCGGCCTGCTGCGCGGCGACCGTCGCCAGCACCACGCCGCCGACCAGGGCCAGCGTGCCGAGCACCGTACGCACCACGCCAGGGCGGACCCGCTCGATCGCGGCCTCGCCCAGCGCCTGGCTGGGCCGCATCCGGGACGGGCGGCGCGCCGCCAGGTACCCGGCGCCCAGCGCGGCCAGCAGACCGATGCCCACCGCGGCCAGCATCGGGATCGGCCCCACCGACAGCGACACCCCCTGCGGCACCGCGCCCCGTGCGACCAGCTGGCCCAGCCACCAGTGCGCCAGCGCCAGACCGGGCAGCACGCCGACCGCTCCCGCGACCGGCGCCAGCAGCATCGTCTCGGTGGCGATGGTGCGCCGGATCTGCCGGGGGGTGGCGCCGATCGCGCGCAGTAGCGCGAACTCGCGTCCGCGCTGGCCGGCTGCGAGTGCGACGGTGCCCATCACCACGAAGACCGCGGTCATCGTCGCGATACCGCCGAAGGAGCCGCCGAGCGCGATGAGCATCACCTTGGCCGCGCCGAGCTGCGGCTGTTCGACGGTGGTGCGGGCGTTCCCGGTCAGCACCTGCGGGCCGGACCCGACGGCCTGGCGGACCTGGCGGGCCAGCTCCGCCGTGCTGACGCCGGCCCGCGGCTGGACGGCGATCGCGTCGGCCAGGCCGGGGTGTCCGGACAGGCGGCCCGCGAGGTCGTCGGCGAACCAGGCTGTGGAGACCGGGAGTTGGGCTTCGGGCGTCAGACCGGAGATGCGATAGGCGGTGGAGTCCGCGCCGGGCGCGGTCAACGTGATCCGGTCGCCGACGGTCAGCCGGCGGGCGTGTGCGGTGCCGGCGTCCAAGGCCACCTCGCCGGCGCCAGGGGCGCGGCCCTCGGCGAGGGCGCTCGCCGCACCGGTCGCGGCGGCGGCCGAGAAGGGCCGACCGGTCAGCGCGCTCGCGGCGTCTGCCGGCGCGGCCTGCGCCGGCGTGAGCAGCAGCGGGAAGTCGAAGTCCGCTGCGGCGGCCGCGACGCCGGGTTCGGCCGCGATCCGCTGGGCCAGCGCCGCGTCCACCCGGGCCCGCTCCGGCAGGGGCGTGGACCGCGTCTCGTGGTTCTTGCCCTGCTTGACGGAGATCCGCGCGCTCTGGTCGGCGGCCACCAGCACCGGCGTCTGCGCGTAGCGCACCGGCGCCAGGTGGGCGGTCAGACCGGTCTGCAGCAGGGTGCCGCAGGCGGTGATGATCGCGGCGGCGAAGAGCAGCGCCACGAAGCTGCCGGCGAACGCGGCGGGACGGAAGCGCACTGAGGCGCGCGCGAGTCCGTTGCTCATGCCGCCACCGCCGTACCGTGGCCCGTGCCGTGGTCGGCGCTCGCGGCCGCCGAGGCGAGCCGGACCATCCGGTCGGCCACGGTCTGCGCGTCGGGCCGCTCCAGCGCTCCGGCCAGCGACCCGTCGGCCAGGAAGAGCACCCGGTCGGCGTGTGCGGCGGCCACCGGGTCGTGGGTGACCATCACGATGGTGGCGCCCAGGGTGTCCACCGCCCGGCGCAGCAGCCCGAGCACCTCCTGCGCGGTACGGGTGTCCAGCGCACCGGTCGGCTCGTCCGCGAAGACCACCTCTGGCTGGGTGATCAGCGCCCGGGCGATCGCCACCCGCTGCTGCTGGCCGCCGGAGAGCTGGCCGGGCCGCCGGCCGCCGTGCTCGCCCAGCCCGACCTGGGTGAGCAACTCCTTGGCCCGGCGCCGGTCCTGGCGCTGCCCCGCGAGTCGCTGCGGCAGTAGGACGTTCTGCTGGACCGTCAGCGAGGGCAGCAGGTTGAAGGATTGGAAGACGAAGCCGATCCGGCTGCGGCGCAGCTCGGTCAGCCGGTTCTCACTCAGCTCGGTGAT
This sequence comes from Kitasatospora sp. MAA4, assembly GCF_029893355.1. Lineage (GTDB taxonomy): Bacteria > Actinomycetota > Actinomycetes > Streptomycetales > Streptomycetaceae > Kitasatospora. The sequence goes on along the minus strand of NZ_JARZAI010000006.1, from coordinate 118,809 downwards.
CGCCTCCCCGCCCAGCAGGACCTCACCCGAACTGGGCCGGTCCAGTCCCGCCGCGCACTGCAGGAAGGTGCTCTTGCCGGACCCGGAGGGACCCATCACCGCCGTGAAGCTGCCCCGCGGCAGCACCAGATCGATCCCCCGCAGCGCCTGCACCGCACTGTCACCCCGCCCGTACAGCCGCCGCACTCCCCGCAACTCGACCGCGGGTGGCTCGATTTGCTGCTGCCACTGCTCGGCCTGCGGGTGCTCGGCACGCGGTCCCATGGTGTTCCCTCCAGCGCTGGTCATCAACACCGTCCACGCTAGAAACCGGGAGGTGCCACGACCACCCCGGCACCCGGCCTCCCGAGGGTGGGGTTTACCCCCGCCTCCACCGGCGGCCGCGGTTGTCGTCGTGGAGGGCTCATGGCAAGGCGGGCGAGCGTGGGCTTGCGCTTTCCGCTACGTCAACTCCTACGGTCAGCTGTGTGGCCGGACAGACCGGCCCGGCGATGGGAGGCGCGGCAATGGCCTGGTCGATCGCGGATGTGGCCCGGATGTCCGGGGTGACGTCCCGGACCCTGCGGCACTACGACGAGATCGGTCTGCTGCCGCCTGCGTGGATCGGTGGCAACGGGCACCGCCACTACGAGGAGGCGGATCTGCTGCGCCTGCAACAGATCCTGCTGATGCGGGAGTTGGGCCTGGGGCTGCGCGAGATCCAGGCGGTCCTGGACAGCCAGGTCGATCAGGTGGCCGTGCTGCGCGAGCACCACCGGCGGCTGCTGAGCGAGCGGGACCGGTTGGACACGCTCGCTCGTACGGTCGGGCGCACCATCGCCGAACTGGAGGAAGCCGAGGAGGACAACGCGATGGCGAAGATCAACAGGCCGGAGAACCTGTTCGAGGGGTTCGAGCAGTCTCCCGAGAACGCGGCCCGCGAGGCCGAGGTGCGCGAGCGGTGGCCGGAGGCGTGGGAGCAGTCCCGGCAGGCCGTCGAGACGATGACCGCCGCGGACCAGGAGCGGTGGCAGCGGGAGGCGACGGCGCAGATGATCCGCATGGCGGAGTTCATGGTGGCCGGCACTCCGGTGGCCGACCCCGCGGTGCAGGATGAAGTGGACGCCCACTACCGGAGCGTCTGCCGGTTCTGGACCCCGAACGCGCCCGCCTACAAGGGCCTGGCGCAGACCTACGTCGACGACCCGCAGTTCCGTGCGAACTTCGACAAGATCGCCGACGGCCTGGCCGTCTACCAGCGCGACGCGATGGTCCGCTACGCCGACGCCCGGCTGAGCTGACCGGTGCCCGCGCGGTCGGGGGCCTCCCGAAAGGCCCCCGACCGTGCTCGAACCCGGTCAGACCAGGTCGGACCCGGGTCAGACCCGGTCGGCGGCGATCAGCAGGTACTGGAAGGAACCGTCCCTGTAGGAGTTGAGGAACGCCTCCTCGATGCCGGTGACCAGCGAGGACGTGGCCCGCAGCTCCCAGTAGGGCAGCGTCGCCGCGGTGAGGTCGATGACGGCCTGCGGGACCAGGCGGTTGTCGGCCATGGCGCGCAGGTACTCCCGACGGGAGTGGATGTTGCACTCGAAGTGGGCGTTGATCTGCGAGACCCACTTCGAGGGCTGCCCGTAGACGGGGTTCCAGCAGCCGGTGATGGTCACGTAACGGCCGCCGACCGACAGCACGCGGGAGTGCTCCGCGAACAGGTCGTGCAGGTCCACGTACATGCTGGACTCGTTGTTCCACGAGGCGGCCGCCTGGCCGGTCTCGAACGGCATGTCCAGCATGTTGCAGACCTGCGAGCGGACGTAGGCGTCGATGCCGAGCTGACGCACGCGCTGGTTGGCGAAGTCGGCCTGCTTGGCCGAGAGCGTCACGCCCTCGACGCGGCAGCCGAAGCGCTGGTGCGCCATGACCATCGAGCCGCCCCGGCCGCAGCCGGCGTCCACCAGCATGCCGTCGCGCGGGACGTCGCCCAGGTGGTCGAGCAGCACATCGGCCTGGGCGGACTCCAGCCGGTGCAGCTCGGTGATCACCTTCTTCTCGCGCTCGCTGTCGCCGGGGGCGCCGAGGGCGGCGACGTCGACGTCCCCGATCCCGTAGTGGTGGTGGTAGAGGCCGTCGACGTCGCCGAGCCGCAGGTTGACGGGACGGGCTTCCTGGTCCCAGTAGCGGGCGATGTCGTCCTGGTACGGCGTCGCAGGACCGGGGATCGCGGTCCCCGCGCCGGCGTCGGTTGCGGTGTCGGGTGTGAGGTCCAGCGTGGTCACTTCGGTCAGCTCCCTGGTTACCAGAAATCGGGCAGGCTGTAGCGGTAGGTGTTGGTGCAGTGCCAGTGGTGGTTTCCGTCGACCCAGGCGGCGACGCCGCGCAGGAAGCGCAGCACCGTCGGGTCGGGATGGGTGAGGGCCAGCGCGGCCGCCGCCGTCTCGAAGGCGTGCATCAGGTCGTTGTGCACTTCGACCGCCTTCAGGTAGGCCTCGCGGTCGCCGCAGCCTTCGCGCTCGGCGACTACCACCGGCAGGTTCAGGTGCTTGCCGGGAGCGGCGAGCTCCTTGGTGTACGAGTACAGGTCGTTGACGATCGTGGTGGCGTTGGAGGCGAGTGCGATGACGCGCTGCATGGCGGGCAGGGTGTGCAGGTCGGCGGGGAGCTCGTAGCCGCCGACGGTGTCGGTGATGGTGGGGCAGGGGCGGAAGTTGTTGAACTGGCGCATCGCCAGGTACTCCCAGACCTGCGGGCTGTAGTCCGTCTCGGCCCAGGCCGCCTCGGCGAGGTACCCCAGGTGGAGGCGGGCCATGTCGTGCCGGTACCGGTCCGCCTGGGAGGGCGTGGCGGCCCGGACGAAGTAGTCCATCGCGGAGCGGTAGGCGCGCCGAGGGGCGTCCGCGTGGAGGGACTCCTCCCAGGCGGGCCGGTACTCCTCGGTGGTGTGCAGCGGGTCGAGGGCGGTGTGGGCCAGCAGGAGCCGGCCGCCGAGGCCGACCGGCGAGCCGCCGTGGTCCTCGCAGTAGCAGTCGTCCAGCACGTTCTCAGCCGCCATGAGCCGGGTGGCGAGCATCAGATGGTCGACGGTGGGGGCATCCGGGTGGCAGGCGACCATGTAGCGGCCGAGGACGAAGCCGTCGAACTGCTCCTCCCACTCCGGCGGGTAGAGCTGGACCTCGTCCACGGCCCAGGTCTTGATCCGCCGGCTCACCTCGGCCACCCGCTCCGGATCGGGCTCGGGGATGGGGTGGTAGTAGAGACCCGGGATCGGCTCACCCGGCTGCGGCGGCCCGTTCCGCTCGGGCGCTACGGCGGGCACGGCCGCTGCGGCTGGTGCTGCCGCCGCGGACGGTTCGGGCGTGTCCGCCGACAGCGGCCGGACCAGGACGTCCAGCGCCGACAGTCCCAACCGGTCGGGACCCACGCCGATCGGCCCGAGCGGAAGCCTGCCGCCCGAGCCGGCCGCGGTGGGCCGCCCCCGCCTGAGAGCGGCCGTGGCGGCAACGGGCGGCGCGGGGACGCCGGCCGCGTCGGTGCCGAGCCCGCTGGGACCGGGGGCGATCCGTCGGGGCCGGTCGGCGAGGTCGGCGAGGTCGGTCAGGTCGGCGAGGCCGTGGGTGGCCGCGGGCGCGGACGTTCGGGGCAGCGATGACACCGTCTCAGCTCTCCTTCACGGTTGGTGACCCGGCACAGGACGGCGCGGGTCAGTCATGCCGACGGCTGACCTCGACGTTCTCCAGCACGCCGAGCGCGTCGGGGACCAGCACGGCGGCCGAGTAGTAGGTGCTGACCAGGTAGGAGATGACGGCCTTCTCGTTGATCCCCATGAACCGCACGTTGAGGCCCGGCTCGTACTCGTCCGGGATCCCGATCTGGTGCAGCCCGACCACGCCCTGGTTGTCCTCGCCGACGCGCATCGCGATGATCGAGGTGGTGTGTCCGTCCGCGATCGGGATCTTGCCGCAGGGGAGGATCGGCACGCCGCGCCAGGCGGGCAGGTGGTGGCCGTCGACGTCGACGCTGCCGAAGTAGAGCCCCCGGCTGTTGCACTCACGGCCGAAGGCGGCGATCGCCTTGGGGTGCGCGAAGAACGCCTTGGTGCCCCGGCGCATGCTCAGCAGCTCGTCCAGGTCGTCCGGGGTGGGCGGGCCCCCCTGGGTCTGGATGCGCTGCTCGTGGTCGGCGTTGTGCAGCAGGCCGAAGTCGCGGTTGTTGACCAACTCCCATTCCTGGCGCTCGCGCAGCGCCTCGATGGTCAGCCGCAACTGGTGCTCGATCTGGTTCATCGGCTTGTTGTAGAGGTCGGCGACCCGGCTGTGCACCCGCAGTACGGTCTGCGCGACACTCAACTCGTACTCGCGCGGCGCGAGTTCGTAGTCCACGAAGGTGCCGGGCAGCTCCTGCTCGCCCTCGTGGCCGGCGGCGAGCTCGATGTCGGCCTCGCCGTGCCTGTTCTGCGCCTGCTGGGAGTCGGCGAGGTACTGCAGGATCTGGTCGCGCAACGCGTCGGAGCGGTCGACGAGTTGCTGGAAGGCCGGCCACGGCAGGGCGAGGACCGTACCGGAGGTGGCGGCCCTGACGGTGTAGCCCCAGCTGGCGTCCGACTGCATCAGCGCCTCGTCACCGAGGTGGTCGCCGTCCGCCAGCACGCCGAGTACGCTGCTCACGCCGTACTTCCCGGCGCCGATCTTGTTGACCTTGCCGTGCGCGATCAGGAAGACCTCCTCGATCGGCCGGCCCGCCTCGACGATCACGTCGCCGTGCTCGAAGTCCCGCTGGGTGAACCGGCTCGCCAGCTCCTCCAGCACCGCGTCGTCCTCGAACCCGCGCAGGACCGGTACTTCGCGCAGCGTCGGCGCCAGCACCCTGACCGCCGTGCCGTTCTTGACGAACGCGACCCGACCGCGCCCGACCGCGTACGACAGGCGCCGGTTGACCCGGTACGTACCGCCGGACACCTGCACCCATGGCAGCATCTTGCTCAGCCACCGCGAGCTGATCCCCTGCATCTGGGGCTCGGACTTGGTGGTGGTCGCCAGGTTCCGTGCCGCTGCGGTACTCAGGCTGAGCTGGGCCTGGTCCTGAGACGGTGTTGCCGTTGTTTCGACTGACATCGTGCTGCCTCTCCACGTGCGGTCTCAGACGCGGAGGCCCCGTCCCGGCCGCGCTCGCTCGACCGCTCGACCAGCTCGCCCGACGTCGAGACGACGCTCCGCAGTCCGATCAAAGCGGACCGTGACGCCCCCATTCGGCGGTATGCGGAGACCCTCGACAGCGTGTCGGCAGCTGCGCGCCGTCGCCGTGCGCTCTTCTGCGCCCTTGCGCGCCTTCACGCTCCGACTGACGCCGGACGCGCTCCCGGACCTACGCTGGAACGGCCGTACCGACTCGACGGCTGCACCGAAGGAGCCGGCCACATGGACACCGCCCCGAATCTGTTCGACGCCGAGCTCGCCGACAGCGACGGACGCGCTGCCGGCCATGCTCCATCGCTCGGCGACCCTCGGGAGCGAGAGGTTCCTCGATCGACTGCGGTCCGCGCCCTTCGAAGGGCTCGAGTTCGGGCAGCGCTCCTACGACGCGGCGGACGGCGACTGAGGCGCGCGGCGGGCAGCCGTCTCGCCGTTGCTCGATGACGGCTTGGTGATCACCCAGCCTCCGGTGAGGGCCTGTTGGAGCGGCGGGAAGAAGGCGTCCGCCATCTTCTGGTAGCCGGAGTCGGTGGGGTGCAGGCGGTCGGCGAAGTCACGCGGTTCGAACGTCGCGCCACCCGCGAACAGGAAGTGTTTCCCGGCGAGTTGTTCGACGAGGGCCAGCTCGCGGGCCCGGTCGTTGTACTGCCGGACGCGGTCCTGCAGTCCGCCGGTGTTGGTGATCAGGCCTTCCATGACGACGGTGACGTTCGGCGCGTCGGTGAAGATCTGGTCCACCAGCTTCTCGAGACGGTCGGCGGCGTGGTCCGGGTCGGGGTCCGGTCGCCAGTCCAGGTCGTTGGTGCCGATGTTCAGCAGGACGACGTCCGGTCGAGCTGCCGCCAGCCAGCTGTCCACTCCGTGCCGAACGTCGTCGACCATGTAGTAGCCGTGGCCCTCGTGCTGGGGGTTGGTCATGGTCCCGCTGGTCTGGTCACCCACGAACTGCACGGCGTACGCGGTCTGGTCGGCGACCAGGTCCCGCAGGTCCGCGCGGTACCCGTTCCCGCTGAGGCTGCCCTGGCCGACGGTGATCGAGTCGCCCAGCGGCATGACCCGAATGACCGTGGCCGCGGGCTGGGCAGCGGCCGCGCCCGCGAAGCCCAGGGCGGGGTTGGAGGTGGCGAGGACCACGGCAATACCGGTGAGAAGGAGTCGCGTCATTCGGTCTCCCAAATCTGGAATCTGCGGTGCCGCACAGGCACGCAGGTGCGGTGCTGACTGGCAGTCAGTATGTCCCCGTATTAACTGATTATCCGACTTTGACATCCAGGCATGACGGCAACACCCCCGATCGGTCGACTGGAGGCTCCCGTGCGCTGATCGCTGATCGCTGCTCATCAGCGCAGTCGGCGCAGTCAGCGCAACCCGCGGAAGAACTCCTGCACGTCGGCGACCAGCAGGTCCGGCGCTTCCATGGCGGCGAAGTGGCCGCCGCGCTCGAACTCCGACCAGTGGGTGATGTTGTTGCCGTACTCTGCGTAGCGACGGATCGCGACGTCCTCGGCGAACACGGCGACGCCGGTCGGCGTGGTGGCGGGCTCGGTGTGCCAGCTGCCGGAGTGCATGTTCTCGTAGTACATCTGCGCGGCCGAGCCCGCGGTGCCCGTGAGCCAGTAGAGCATCACGTTGGTGAGCAGCAGGTCGCGGTCGACGGTGCTCTCGGGCAGCTCGGCCGCCGGGAAGGTCCACTCCTTGAACTTCTCGACGATCCAGGCGAGTTGTCCGACCGGTGAGTCGTTCAGCGCGTACCCGACGGTCTGCGGGCGGGTGGCCTGGATCTGGAAGTAGCCGCCCCCGTCGTCCAGGTAGTTCCTGAGCCGGTCCAGCCTCGCCCGCTCCGCGTCGGTGAGGGCGGCCCGCTCCTCCTGCGCCACCTCCCCGAACGGGATGAACCCGAAGGTGGCCGCGTTGACGTGCACCCCGACGACCTGTTCGGTGGCGGCCCGGCCCAGTTCCGGCGCGACGAACGCACCGAGATCACCGCCCTGGGCGCCGTACCGCCGGTAGCCGAGCCGGCTCATCAACTCGGCCCAGGCGCCGGCGACCCGGGCGGTGTTCCACCCGGTCTCGCGGGTCGGCCCGGAGAAGCCGAACCCGGGCAGCGAGGGGATGACCAGGTGGAAGGCGTCCGCGGGGTCGCCGCCGTGCGCGGCGGGGTCGGTGAGCGGGCCGATGACCTTGAGGAACTCCACGACCGACCCCGGCCAGCCGTGGGTGAGGACCAGCGGCAGGGCGTCCGGCTCGGGTGAACGCACGTGCAGGAAGTGCACGTTCTGGCCGTCGATCTCCGTGCTGAACTGCGGGATCCCGTTCAGCTCGGCCTCATGCCTGCGCCAGTCGTAGGACGTGCGCCAGTACTCGACGAGCTCCCTGAGGTAGCCCAGCGGCACGCCGCGGCTCCAGCCCACGCCGGGCAGTTCGGCCGGCCAGCGGACGGCGGTCAGCCTGGCGTGCAGGTCGTCGAGGTCGGCCTGCGGGATGTCGATCCGGAAGGGAGTGATCGTTTCGCTCATGAGGAAAAAGCTATCGGCACTAGCGGACACCTTCTGTCCTATAGAACTGCCAGGCTTGGCGACATGAAGGAGACCTCCGCCCGCCTGCTCCGACTGCTGACACTGCTTCAGTCCCACCGCGAATGGTCCGGCCAGGAGCTGGCCGACCGCCTCGCGGTGAGCACCCGGACCGTCCGCCGCGACGTCGACAAGCTGCGCGACCTCGACTACCCGGTCAACGCCGTCAAGGGCATCGACGGCGGCTACCGCCTCGGCGCCGGCGCCCGACTGCCGCCGCTGCTCCTGGACGACGAGGAGGCGGTGGCCATCGCGGTGGCACTGCGCACCGCGACCGGCAGCGGCGTCGCCGGCATCGGCGAGATCGCCCTGCGCGCTCTGGTCAAACTCGAACAGGTGCTGCCGGCCCGGCTGCGGCACCGGGTCGACGCTCTCCAGGTCTCCACCGTGCGCGCCCCCACCGCGGCCCCCACCGTGGACGCCGAGGTCCTCACGACCGTCGGCACCGCCTGCCGCGACCACCGGCAACTACGGTTCGACTACCTCGGCCACGACGGCGACGCCACCACCCGGACCACCGAACCGCACGAACTCGTCACCTGGGGCCCGCGCTGGTACCTCGTCGCCTGGGACCTCGAACGCGACGACTGGCGCACCTTCCGCGTCGACCGGATCAGCCCCCGGACCCCCACCGGCCCACGCTTCACCCCCCGCGAGGTCCCCGGCGGCGACGCCGCCGCACACGTCGCCCGCGGCGTCGCCCGGATGTGGCCCTACCGGGCCACCATCCGCCTGCACACCCCGGCCCACTCCAGCACCGCCCGCTCGGCGGCCACCTACGGCACCGTCGAGCCCGTCGACGAGCACAGCTGCCTCCTGCACATCGGCGCCGACAGCCCCCGCGCACTCGCCTTCATCCTCGGCGCCCTGGACATCGACTTCCACATCGAGGACGCACCGGAACTCGCCGAACACCTACGGCGCACCGCCGACCGGTACCGCCGCGCCACGGCCGCCCCGGAGACACCCTGATGCGGCTGATCAGCTTTCGGGCTTGACCTCGGTGTCGACGAAGTCGCCGATGGCCCCGAAGACCGCACCGGGCTGCTCGATGTGCGGGAAGTGCCCGGCCTCGGCGACGGAGCGGAAGGTGGCGCGGGGGAACGAACCGGCCAGGGCGCGCTCGTACCCCACCGGGACGATGCCGTCCTGCTCGCCGGCCAGCACCAGCACCGGGACGGTGACCCGGTGCAGACGGCCGCGCAGCTTCGGGTCGTAGCAGAACGGGTCACCCGCGTAGACGGCGAGAGTGCGCTGGTTGGCGGCCATCGCGGCCTTCTGCTCGTCGCTGAACGCCGCGAAGTCGGGCCGCAGCTCCGGCTTGAAGAAGGCCAACTCGCTGGTGGCGACCGGTCCGAGGTTCGCCGGGTTCGCGATCTCCAGCGGCGGCTCGGGCTCGATGCCGGTCGAACCGAGCAGGACCAGCGCGGTGATCCGGCCGTGGTTGTCGCGCAGTCCCGTCTCGGCGGCGATCCAGCCACCGACCGAGCTGCCGGCCACCAGCACGCCGGTCAGGCCGAGCGAGTCGATCAGGTCCAGGTAGGACGACGCCAGATCGGCGACCGAGTCGAACGACTCCGGCCTGGGTGTGCCGTCGAAGCCGGGGTGGGTCGGCACGACCACGTAGGCGTGCTGGGACATGGCGGCGGCGAACCCGGCCATCGAACGCGGTCCGGCCCCGCCGTGCAGCATCAGCACGCCGGTGCCGTCCGTGTTCTCGCCGTACTCCTGGACGGTGAGGGTCAGGCCGCTGGGAAGGTCGATGGTGCGGGTGGTGCTGATGGGGGCAGTGACAGTCATGGTGGAGGTTCCTTACTCGAACTCGGTTGCGGCAGTGGTGGCGTAACGGACCATCACCTCGGTGACGAGGGGCTGGTCGCCGGGGTTGGCGAAGGTGTGCGGGGCACCCGGCGGAACCATCACCAGCGTCCCGGCGGGCACGGCATCCTCCTTCGTGAGAGTTGACTGTCATGAATGTATGCCGGGTGGCCTCATCATGCAAGTGGACTCTCATCATCAGGGTCGACTTGCTACACTGATCACATGCAGAAGAGCGAACCCAGGGCACCTCGGGACACCGGCGGCCGCGTCAACCAGAAGCTGCGCACGCGCACCGCGATCCTTCAGGCCGCGGTCGAGCTGATGCGCACCGGCGCCGACGTGACCATGCCCGAGGTCGCCAAGGCCGCCCTGGTGTCCGAGGCCACCGCCTACCGGTACTTCCCCGACCTGGCCAGCCTGCTTCAGGAGGCCATGGCCGGGCAGTGGCCCACCCCCGCCGAGGCACTCGCATCGGTCGCGGACTCCCCCGACCCGGTGGAGCGCATCGCCGCCGCGACCGAGCACCTGCTGCGCACCGTCCTGACCCACCAGGGCGCCACCCGCGCCATGATCGCGGCCACCATCACCCGGTCCGAAACCGCCGCCGCCCGCCCAGCCCTGCGCATCGGCCTGATCGACCACGCACTGGCCCCCCTGGCCGACACCCTGGGCGCAGCCGACCCCGCCGCACTGGCCCAGCTCAAGAACGACCTCACCGTCGTCATCAGCGCCGAAGCCCTCTTCACCCTCACCGACCTGTGCCGCCTGGACCCCGAAGCCGCCATCACCAGCGCCGTCCACACCGCAACCACCCTCACCCGAGCCGCCCTGACCGACCACGCCGCCAAGTCCGGGCCCGACACACCGAGCTGACGCCGAGCCAACCCGCGCGGCCCCTCTTGCGCCGTCGTCAAGCGGGTCGGCCAGGCGGAATCCGGTTGGTGCGGGTGAACGGCCGGTTCGTAGGGTTGCGGCATGCTCGACCAACCGACCAACACCCCAGCCGGCCCCGGGGCCGGCGAGTCCCCGCTGATCGCAAGCCTGCGGACGGCTGTTGCCGCAGCGCCGCAGGACATACCCCTGCGCCTCCACCTCGCCGAGCTGCTGCTCGGCGCCGGGTCCGCTGACGCGGCCGTGGCGGAGGCGGCCCTGGTGCTCAGTCAGGCGCCCGGGGACGCGCAGGCGCGGGCCCTGATGGCGCGGGCCATGGCCGCTCCGGTGCCCATGGAGCAAGCGCCGCCGGCCGCCCCCGCAGAGCAGCAGTCCGGCGGCTTCGACTGGGAAGCCGCCGCCCGCGAGGTCGGGGATGCCGTCCCGCCCCGGTTCGCTGCGGAACCTGACGTCAAGGAGGCCCCGCTCACCGCCGACGGCAGCGGCGACCCCGGGGAGGCACCCGCCTACGACGTGGACGCCCCCGGCGCGCCCGGTGCGGTGCGGCTCGCCGACGTCGGCGGGATGCAGGAGGTCAAGGACCGCCTGGAGGCCGCCTTCCTCGCGCCGATGCGCAACCCGGAACTGCGCAAGCTGTACGGCAAGAGCCTGCGCGGCGGCCTGCTGCTCTACGGGCCGCCCGGGTGCGGGAAGACCTTCATCGCCCGAGCCGTTGCCGGCGAGCTCGGCGCGAACTTCATCAACGTGTCGATCAACGACGTGCTCGACATGTGGGTCGGCAACTCCGAGCGCAACATGCACGAGGTGTTCGAAACCGCCCGCCGGCAGGCGCCCTGTGTCATCTTCCTCGACGAGCTGGACGCGCTCGGCGCCAAGCGCAGCCGCACCCAGCACAACGGGATGCGCAACACGGTCAACCAACTGCTCACGGAGCTGGACGGCGTCAACGACGTCAACGACGGGGTGTTCGTGCTTGCTGCCACCAACGTCCCCTGGGACGTGGACATTGCGCTGCGCCGACCCGGCCGGCTCGACCGCACCCTCCTCGTGCTACCGCCCGACGGCCCGGCCCGCGAGGCGATCCTCCACTACCACCTGCGTGAACGCCCCATCGAGTCGGTCGACTTGGCCAAGCTGGTCAAGGCCACCGATGGCTTCTCCGGCGCCGACCTCGCCCATGTCTGCGAGAGCGCGGCCGAGTCGGCGCTGCTGGACTCCGCCCGCACCGGAACCGTACGCATGATCAACACCAGAGACCTGCTGGGCGCTGCGAAGGCGATCCGGCCGTCCACCGAGCCGTGGTTCGCGGCCGCCCGCAACGTGGCGATGTTCGCCAACGAGGGTGGCATGTATGACGAGTTGCTCGCCTACCTGAAGAAGGCCCGGAAACTGTGACGACCGCTCCGCACCGGCTCGTCGAGCAGGCCACGGCACTGATGGACCTCAAGCGCATCGACGAGGCCCGCGCACTGCTCGCCCGGCGGCTCGCCGAGGACCCGACCGACATCGTCGCCTGGCTGCGCCTCGCCAGCTGCCATGAGGAGGTCCGGGACTACCAGGAGGTGCTCAACGCCACCAACCAGGTGCTGGCTCTCAATCCGGAGGAGTACGGCGCGTACCTGCGTCGCACGTACGCGTTCCGCCGGCTCGGCCGTCCGGACGAGTCGCTGGCCGCGGCCCATGAGATGCTCCGGCTGGAGCCGGAGTCCTGGCAGAGTCATGTGGGCCTCTCCGAGGCCCTGGGCGCGTGGCAGCCGCGCTGGCCGGAAGCCCTGGAGGCGGCGGCGACCGGCGTGCGGCTCGGTCCGGACCAGATCGCCGCTCACTACGCGCTGTGGAAGGCCGCGTTGATGAACGGCCGGGTGGACCTGCAGCGGCAGGCCGTGGCCGAGTCCCTGCGCATCGACCCGCACAACGCCTGGGCACTTGACCAGCGGGCCAAGTACGCCGAGATGGATGCCGCCGGCCCACGGCTGACGGGCGCGGGCGCCAGGCTCTCGGCCGCCGCCGAGGCGCTCACCGACGCGCTCGCCGCCGCCCCCCAGGCCCCGCAGGCCGACCGGCAGCGCAAGCACCTGGACGTGGCGGTGTTCCGGATGCTGCGTGGCACCCGCTGGCTCACGCTGCTCTGCCTGGTGATCGCGGCCCTGGCGGCGCGGGTCTTTCCAACCGGCAGCGACCCCACGGCCCTGCCGGGGCCGCTCGCCACCCGGCTCTACGGGCTCGCGCTGATGAGCGCCGTCTGGGGATTTGGTGCCTGGCGCCGCTACCGGGGGCTGCGGGCCGGCGTGCGGATGAGCCTGTGGTCGCTGGTCCGGCGGGTGGGCTGGGCGAGGCTGGTGGTCTGGCAGTCGGTCGGGTGCACGCTCGTCGCGGTGGTCGTGGTGCTGGTGCCATGGTCCGAACGAACCGTCCCGCAGGTGCTGTTCTGGGTGGCACTGGTGCCGACCCTGCTCACCATCTGGTTCGAGCGCGCGGCGACACGCAGCTGATGCGCACCCGCCAACCCGTGCCGTTCAGGCCTGATCCGAGGAGGCGCCTGCCGTACGGGTGAACTCGCGAATGTCCGGGGCGTTGGGCAGCGAGCCTGGCTTGTATACGGACAATCGGCTGGGAAGCTCCTCGCGGCGAGCCTGGCGTCAGCCACGCAGGGCCGTCGTCCAGGACTGTCAAGCCGCCCAACCCCTGCGTGGGCTCTGACGAAAGCGACTGATGCCATGAGACTGCTGCGCGCCGAGCGTGCGAGTGCCCCGCGTCGGATCCTGACCGCCCTACTGGTGAGCGCGACCTCGCTCGCGGTGCTGGCGCTGCCGACGAGTGCCACCGCTCAGGACACCCGGGCGAAGGGCTGGGGGAGCAACTCCACCTACCAGTTGGGCGCGGTGGACACCAGCAGCCGGTCGACACCGGGTGTGATCGCCGGGCTGACCGGCGCCGACCTCACCTCGCTGGTGGCTGGCGGGTACAACACCGACGGCTTCGGTCTGGCCCTGCTGAGGAACGGCACCGTGGACGCGTGGGGCTACAACGGCTACGGCCAGCTCGGCGACGGCACCACCTCCAACCACTCGGCCGCCGGCACCGTGGCCGGACTGACTGATGTGCGCGCGGTCGCCGCCGGCTGCTACCACAGCCTGGCGCTGCTGAACGACGGCACCGTACGGGCGTGGGGCTACAACGGCAACGGCCAGCTGGGCGACGGCACCAACTCCAACCGCTCCAACCCGGTCACCGTGGCCGGACTGAGCGGTGTGCGGGCGATCGCCGCCGGCTGCTACTTCAGCCTGGCGCTGCTGAACGACGGCACCGTACGGGCGTGGGGCTACAACGGCTACGGCCAGCTCGGCGACGGCACCCAGGTCAGCCGCACCAACCCGGTCACCGTGGCCGGACTGAACAACGTCCAGTCGCTCGCAGGCGGTCAGAACCACAGCGCGGCCCTGCTGAACGACGGCAGGGTGTGGGCGTGGGGCTCCAACAGCAACGGCCAGCTGGGCGACGGCACCAACTCCAACCGCTCCACCGCGGGCGCCGTCCAGAACATCGTCAACGCCCGCTCCCTGACGGCCGGCGGCAACTCCACCTACATCCTGCGGGCCGACGGCGCGGTGCGGGCGTGGGGCTCCAACGGCAACGGCCAGCTGGGCGACGGCAGCACCATCGACCGACTCACGCCGGTCGCTGTCCTGAACCTCGCCAACGTGAAGTCCATCGCCGCCGGCCAGTCGCACGCACTGGCCCTGCTGAGCGACGGCACGGTGCGGGCGTGGGGCTACAACGGCTACGGCCAGCTCGGTGACGGCAGCACCACCAGCCGCTCCACCCCGGTCGACGCGGCGGGCGCCGACAACTACCTGACCTTCATCGCCGCACCGGGCTACGGGTACTTCAGTCTCGCCGCCTGATCCCCACCCCCCGGGGGGCGCCACACCGGTGCACCCGGGGAACGCCGAAGGCCCCGGCCGGTTTCCCGGTCGGGGCCTTCGAGCTGTCGTGGTCAGCCGGTGGCAGGCACCGAGATCTTGTCGATGTCGGGGGCCCAACCGCCGTACTCGTTGCCGAAGGTGATCGTGTTGTAGCCCGCGTTCAGCGTCAGTTCCACGGACGCCGTCTGGGTCGAGTTCCAGTTGCCGTTCCCGTGGAACGAGACCTTCTGCAGATTTTCGCCGTTGGTCCAGATCGAGGCGTAGCGATCCCCGTCCCCGTTCACGTACTGGATGGTGACCGGGTACGTGCCGGCGTTCTGGGCATAGACACCGTTGATGTAGAGCTTGTTCGTTCCCCCGATCCAGCTCACCTTCTGGCCGCCCGAGCAGACCGAGCAGGCCGAGAAGACCGCGCCGGAATTGTTGGTCCAGCGGCCCGACACGATTGAGTGGGCGGGGTCCTCGGCCTCGTAACTCTGGGCGCCCGCGGTGGGGTTGATCAGCGCGGTGTACCAGGAGGCCGGCGCGCTGGGCGCGGTGACCCGGTACACCGCGGTGCCGTGAGCCGGGACCTGGGTGGTGATGCCGGCGGCGCTGCTCTGGACGACGGTGCCGGTGTACTGATCGGTCCAGGTTCCCGTGCCGGGGATGCCCACCGCGGCCAGGGAGGTGCTCAGGGTCTGCGCGTTCTCCGACCCGTTGTAGAGCGCGAGCGCGACGTCACCGTTGCTGAGCGGCTTCGCGAGGACGAGCGACCCCGAGGAGTTGACAAGCCGGCTCCCGCCGATGACCCTCGCTTGGACGCCCAGGGTGTCCTGGTCGATCGCGATGAGCCGCGGGTTCTTCAGCAGCGCCAGCGATGTCGCGTTCACGCTGCTCGGATTGGCGCTCGCGATCAGGGGTGAGGCCATCATCGCCCACATGGCGAAGTGGGTCTGCTCCTCGGTCGTGCTGAGCCCGCCGTTGCCGACCTCCAGCATGTCCGCATCATTGAACGAGCCCGGCTTGGCCCGCCAGGCCAGCGTGGCGTTCTCGGTGATGATGTTGGCAATGCCGTTGGGCCAGCTCTGGCCCCACCACTGGTTCCCGATGTCCTCGGTGCTGCGCACCTGGTCGGAGACGTCGCCCCAGTCCCGCGTGATGCCCGCGCCGGTATTGCTGCCGCTGTTCGGGTTGATGCTGAAGACGATCGGCCGGCCGGTGGCACTCAGCGCGTTGCGCATCTTGGCGAAGTCGGCGACCTGGGCGGACAGCGACGAGGCGCTCTCGCAGTAGTCGTACTTGAGGTAGTCGACGCCCCAGGACGCGAAGGTGTCGGCGTCGTTGACTTCGTGCCCGGCGCTACCGGAGTATCCCGCGCAGGTCTTGGCGCCCGGCGACTCGTAGATGCCGAACTTGAAGCCCCGCGCGTGCAGGTAGTCGCCGAGGGCCTTCATGTCAGGGTAGTTGGAGTTGCCGGTCAGGTTGCCGTTCGCGTCACGGGCCATCCAGCAGTCGTCGACGTTGACGTACCGGTATCCGGCGTCCCGCATGCCGTTCGCGACCAGGCTGTCTGCGACCGACTCGATCAGCGACTGGGTCGCGCCGCACCCGTAGGTGTTCCAGGCGTTCCAACCCATGGGCGGAACCTGGAGCAGCGGTGTCGGGGCGGCAGCGACCGCGGATGGGACCGCGCCGACCCCTGCCACCAGAACCCCCGCCGCCACGGCTGCCCGCCGCAGCCGCGAAGACCGACTCGTCCTTGTTGCCATCCGCTTCCCCAATCCCTGAAGCCAGCCCACTGGACCTCCCGGCCACTGGTGCGCCTGCCGCCTGGGCGGCGGCCGGCGACTGCCCCGGCCCGCCGCTGGGCCGTGACTCACCGACAGAAGCTCCACTGCAAAGAGGAAGTGAGGTACCAGCAACTACCATAAGTGAACATTGCTAGCCATAATTCGACGATATCGAACACGGCGAGTGACATCGAACGGCCCCGCTCACCCCTGTGTCAAGGCTTTGATCAAAAACAGGTGCCCCGAGACCTCATCGCTACCTCCGAGAACGCCCTGGACGGCCCTCCGGGGCCGACGAGGAAGCGCCGCAACCGAGGCCAGAGACGGCGTTGGCCCTGACCGCAGAACGGTCGGGGCCAACGTTTGCCCAGCTGGGTGAGTGCGGAGGATGCGAGATTCGAACTCGTGAGGGGTTGCCCCCAACACGCTTTCCAACTGTCCGTCCGGCCGTTCGGTGGCGGCCGCAGGCGTCCTGACCTGCGGCGGAGCGGCTCGCCTGCCGGGCCCTGAACAGCGCTGGACAGCGGTGAATGCAACCAAAACTGCAACCACTGCTGCCCTGCGAGCTAGCTGGTACTGGCCCCCTACCCCCCCACTCCCTGAATCCAGGGTGTTGCGGGGATCGCTAGAACCCGCCTTCACTCGCGAGGGGCATCGTGCTGTTTCGGCACCTGACCCGCACCCGTCCTCGGCCCGCCGACCGCGGATCCACAGACCGCGAAACCGGCAGCGGGGCGGGAGAACGCGCAGAGCCCGGGCGGTTGGCGCCGGGCCCCGGCGAGGCTCACCGAGCGTCAGGCGTGGCTGCCGCTGCGGCGACGGCGGCGCAGGCCGACCAGGGTGCCGACTCCCGCGGCGAGGATCGCGGCTCCGGTCAGTGCGACGGGTGTGCTGTCGCTGCCGCCGCCGGTGAAGGCGAGGGCCGGGCCGGAGTGCTTGGCAGCGGCGGCGGTCGGCTTGGCCGACGCCTTCGCGATGGCCTGGGCGACGGCGGCCGGCCCCGGGGTGACCGGCACGAGGGACGGCACGGTCACCGTCGCCGGAGTCGCCGGAGTCGCCGGAGTCGCCGGAGTCGCCGGCGCGGCCGGCGCGGCGGCGCTCGGGCTGTCGGCCCCGGCCGGCGCGCTGCCGATGGTGACGGAGGCCTCGCCCTCGTCGGTCACGTTGTCGTCGCGGACGGCCTTCGTGACGGAGTTCGTCAGCAGGATGCCCAGCGCGGGACCGGGCGGGATCGAGCCCTCCAGCGTGACCTGGATCTTGATCCGGAGCCTGCTGCCGGCGCCCGGCAGGAACAGCCAGGTGCCGGAGTCGGGCTGACCGTCGGGGTCAAGCGTGCCGAGGTACTCCAGCGGCCCCGGCTTGCTCTCCTGGCCCGGCACCACGACGGCGTCGGCCGGGTCCTCGGTCTCGACGGCGAAGGAGATCTTCTCGTTCGAGGCGAGGACCTTGCCGGCCTTGTCCGCGAACATGAAGTACGGGAGCACCAGGTCGTCGTTCCCGCTGTTGTTGCTCATGGAACCCGAGAACGTGATGGCGGTGCCACCGGGAACCACGGTCGGCTGGTCGGCCGTCAGCTCCACCTGCAGGTGGTGCGACGTGCCCGGCGTGTCGGCGAACGCGGCTGGTGCGGTGGTCAGCGAGCTGAGCAGTGCGGCACCGGCTACGGCGGAGGCGGCTATGGCCTGGCGGAATGTCATGGAGGAGCCTCGAGGGAGGGGGGAGATGGGGAGGGGAGAGGTGGGGAGAAGAACCCGCTGAGCTGCGGCATCAGCATGATCCTCACGGACCTTAGCGCAGGCCCGCGACCTGCCACTGGCTGCGGTGGTGCTGACGATCTCATATAGGACGTGCTCGACGCTCTCCCGGCTCTGCGGGACGCGGCGCCAGGTCCACGTCGCGCTGCGCTATGCCCCGATCCGTTGTGCAACCAGGTCGACCAATGGGTCCCGAGGGGCGGATCCTGCCGATGCGCGGAGTCTTCATGAGCCGACTGATGTCGAAGGCTCCCGCACCCTAGGCTTAAGTGGCCGTACCGACTCAAGGGCCGAACCGTGGAGGAGCCGATCATGAGTACTGCCCCGAATCTGCCGCTGCCACCGCGCCGTCCCGAGGAGTCTCATCCGCTGCGGACGATCCGGGAGATCCGGGAGTCCCTACCTGAAGATCAGGTTGGGCACTTCGATGCCGAACTCGGCGACACCGACATCGACGCCCTGCCCGCTATGTTGCATCGGTGGGCAACCCTTGGCAGCGACGGGTTTCTGGAGCGACTGTTGTCGGCCCCGTTCGAGGGGATGGAGTTCGGGGCGCGCTCCTACGACGATGCGGCGGGCAGCAAGTGATCTACCTGCTCGACACCAACGTGGTCGCCGAACTCACCACTCGGCCGAGGCCGGCCTCAGCCGTCGTTGCATAGGCCCGCTCGGTCCCCGCCCCTGCTCTCTACCTGAGCGTCATCACGATCGCGGAGATCGAGGCGGGTATCGACGGGACGCCTGACCCGCTACGGCGGGCGTCCTTCGAGCGGGCGCTTGAGGGCATCCGGGATGAGTACCGCGACCGGATCGCAGTCATCGGAGAGCGCGAGGCTTTTGCCTACCTTGCCATCCACCGGGAGCTCAAGAGCGCCGGAACAGTCCGCAGGGGTGCTGCTTCGGCGGTCATGGATGTCTCGGTGCCCCACACTGCGGGGGCGAGATCGACGGGGAAGGCATTGGGGACCCTCTACACCTGAGTCACGCCACTCGGTACGGTTGCTTCCTGCAGCGGACTGGTTACTACTGGCGGGGGCGGAGGCCGTGGCGGGGGACATCACGTTCGGCGAGTTCATCGCCAAGCTGCGGGGGCGCAAGGGCTGGTACCAGCGGGATCTGGCTGCCGAGGTCGACCGCACCGAGGACTGGGTGTCCGGGGTCGAGCGCGATGTGATCCCGGTTCGGAAGGTCGAGATGTTATCCCTGCTCGCTCGGGTGCTCGGCACGACGCTCGAAGAGCTGCTCGCGCATCCGCAACCCGCGGCGGTCGTGTCCAGTTCGCCTCGACGCAAGGTCAGCTCCGCTAGGCTGACGGCCAGTCCGGCTGAGGAGGATGACGAGGTGCGACGCCGTGAACTCCTGGCCGCCGCTGCTGCCGCCGTCTTCGGCCCGGTAGTTGGTACTCAGTCGGCCCAGGCGAGCCCGGCGCCCCTGGCTCCACTGGAAGACCTTGTGCTGTACGGCACGGTGGCCATCCCCGGTCAGCGCGAGCCGAGCGTGGAGACAGTTCGCGCGTCGATCGTGACGGCACGTCAGGAGTTCCGGGCGGCCTGCTATGACGCTCTCGCGGAGGCCCTGCCCGGGTGGATCGCAGCCGCGCAGAGTGTCGGCAGCCCCGAGGAGGCGGCCCGCTCGGTGGCCGCGCTCTACAACGTCGCGGTCCGGCTGTGCATCAAGGTCGGGGAGGACGGTCTGGTCGCCGTTACCTCCGATCGTGCGCTGACCGCCGCCCGTGCCGGCGGCGATGGGCTGATCACCGCCGAGGCCCAACGGATGGTCTCCAGCGCTTGGCGACGCCAGGGCCACCTGAGCCGGGCGACTGACATCGTGGTGCGAGCCGCCCATGACCTGCAGCGGGACGACACCGTCCCGGAGGCGGCCCGACTGGCCGCCCAGGGCGACCTGTACGCGACCGCTGCCTACACCGCCGCGAAGATGGGCGACCGCAGTTACGCTCATGTGCTGATCAACGAGGCTGCCGACACCGCCCGCGCCGCTGGTCGGACTTCCGGGCAGCTTGACGGGATCCAGGGCGTCGCCCTCCATCACCTTTCGGTGCACTACGAACTGGGCGACTCCGGCCAGGCGATCGAGTTGGCCCGCACCATCAACCCGGCGGCACTGCCGACGGCCGAGCGGCAGGCCCGGTTCTTCATCGACGTCGCCCGGGCCTTTGACCAGTGGGGCAAGCCGGAGCAGACGTTCCGCGCGCTGCTGGCCGCTGAGCAGGCCGCCCCGCAGGAGATCCACCGCGGGGCCGTCCGCGGCCTCGCCGCCGGCCTGCTCCGACACGACCGTTCCCTGCCCGGCGTACGGGAGTTCGCCGTCCGAGCGGGCGCCCAACTCAGCTGACCCGTAACGGGCTTACGGGCCCGTAGTCGCGTTACGGATCTGATCTTCACCCGGGCCTTTCACTAGGGGTAGCCGCTTGTCCCCGCTGCCGAAGGCCCTCTCATGCCGACGCACAGCTCCTCCGCCCTGCCCGCCGCCGGTCCGCTCCATGCCGCACCAGACCGCGACCGAGTCACCTTCCTGACCGCTTCCTGGGCCGCACTGAACGTTGCCACGGCCTGCCTGCTGGGCTTCGCCGTTCACCAGACCGAGGCCCACCCTTTGGCGGCCCAGGCCGCCACCACGCCGGACCTGCCCATCGTCTAGGTCCGGCACGTCTTCACTCGCTCGCCCGAGAGGAGAATCAGCCATGTATGGCCTCCCCGAATCGCCCACGATGAGCGCCGAGTTGGCACACATCGACTACCGCACCACCCCCGAGTACTACTTCGACACCGAGCAGGTCACCGACCCGCTCGTCCTCGCGCTGCTGAGCTGCTGCCCGACCGTCTTCGGCCTCAAGAAGGCAGTGGCCGACCTGCTGGCCGGACGCCTGAACATCACCCTGCCGGAGTCGGCGGGCACCATCGAACCGGGCGCCACGGTCCGCGGCCACGTGGTCGTTGCAGCCGGCGCCGTCATCGCCGAAGGCGCCTTCGTCACCGGCCCCGTCCTCGTCTGCCCTGGCGCGGTGATCGAGGCCGGCGCCCGCGTGCGGGACAACACCGTCATCGGCCCCGACTGCCGGATCGGGTTCGGCGCCGAGGTCACCCGTAGCCTCCTGCTCGGCGGCGCCTTCATGAAGCACACCAGCTTCGTGGGTGACTCCGTCCTCGGACTCGGGGTCAACATCGGTGCGTTCGTCTCCACCACCGGTCTGCGGTGTACCAGCGGCCCGGTCACCGAACCGGCTACCGAGGAGGTCAACGCCCACCTCGACGGTCACCGCATCGCCACCGGCCAGACCAAGTTCGGCGCCGTTATCGGCGACGGTGTGATCATCCCGGCCGGCACCGTGCTCCAGCCCGCCACCCTGATCGGCGCCCACACCGTGCTCTACCCCAAGACCCAAGTCGGCGGCTTCTTCCCCGCCGGAAGCCAGGGAAGGTAACCCGTGAACCAGAGCCGCCTGTCGACCGCCGACGACCGGGCCGTGCGCATCACCGGTGGCGTCCCGCTCAACGGCACCACCACGGTGCAGGGCAGCAAGAACATCGCCCTGCACCTGTACGCCGCAGCCCTCCTGGCCGACGAGCCGCTGACGCTCACCGGCGCCCCCGAGATCCTCGACACCCTGGTCTGTGTGGAGATCCTCAACCACACCGGCACCCCGACCAAGGTCATCGGCGACCGGTTCGAGACCACCCCGGCCGCCGCCTGGTACCCCGTCATCCCAGACGCGCTCGGCCGACGCATCCGCACCACCGCCGTGATGGCCGCAGCCCTGCTCGCCCGCGCCGGGCAGGTCACCTTCCCGACTCCGGGAGGGGATGCGTTCTGCCGCCGCTACATCGACCGCCACCTCGCGGCTATGGAAGCCGCCGGCGCGACCCTGGAGGTCAGCGGGGACCACGTGAAGGCCCGAATCGCCAGCTGGGACCAGGCGCCGTTCACCACGGATGCGGCCACTCGGCACTGGGGTCCGAGCCTCGGGGCAACAGTCACCGGCATGCTGCTGGCCGCCCGGGTTCGTGGAACCTCCACCATCCTCAACCCCAGCGTCGAGCCCGAGGTGCTGGTCACCGCCGCCATGCTTGCGGCCGGGGGCGTCGGCATCACCTGGGAAAGCACGTCCGCGCTACACGTCACCGGTGCCGACTGCATCACCGGCGGCACCTTCCGCGTGCCGCCCGACCGGCTGGAGGCCGCTACCCTCGCGCTCGCGGCCGCGATCACCGGCGGCACCGTGCACCTGGACAACTTCCAACCCAGCGAGTTCCCGGACGGGCTCCTGGTGGTCTTCGCCGACGCCGGGATCGAACTCGTCGCGGTGAACGGCGGTACCCTGGCGCGGTGCCCGGCGGGTCCCAGACCGGTGCAGATGGCCACCGGCCCCCACCCGGGCTTCCCGACCGACGTGCAACCCCAGCTGACCGCCTTTCTCACCCAGGCCCGCGGCACCTCCCGGATCGAGGAGCGGATCTACACCGAGCGGGCCACCCACGTCGGTCCGCTGCGGGCGTTCGGCGCCGCCGTCAACACCGACGGCGCGGTGATCACCGTCCGGGGCCCGTTCCCCCTCGCCGCCGCTGACGTGGCGGGCGAGGACATTCGTGCGGTGACCGCGCTCGTGATCGCAGCCCTGGCGGCCGAGGGCACCTCTACGATCCGAGGCATGTACCACCTTCGGCGCGGATACGGCAGCCTGCTGCCCAAGTTGGCCGCCCTGGGTGCCAAGCTGACGATTGATCAGGAGATGCCGTGACCGCCACCACTGCGTGGACCAAGACAGCCCTCGCCGGGCTGCAGGAGGCTCTGGACCTGCTGACCACTGACGGCATGGTGCCCGGCGGCGTCATCGCCCACGGCACGTACGACAGTGAGCCCGGCTACCTGGCCAGCGGCGTCGTTGCTCCCGAGTGCGGCGAGGCCCGGCCGGGCCCGGACACGGTGTACGACGTCGCCTCGTTGACCAAGGTGCTGGCCACCTGGCCGCTGATCGGCACCACCGGGCTCGACCTGGACGCCCCGGTCCGCAGCCTCCTGCACCGGCTGCCGGCCGAGGCGCCGGGCGGGCAAGTGACGGCGCGCCAGATCCTCTCCCACACCACCGGCCTACGGGCCGACACCCGTCTCGACCAGTACCGGGGCACCAGCACCAACCTGGCCGAACTCATCTGCCAAGAGGAACTAATCGCGGTGCCCGGCGCCGGGCATCGCTACATCAATCGCGGCTTCATCCTCGCTGGGCTCCTCCTCGCTCAGATCACTGGTCGGGGCCTGGACGAACTCTCCGCCGATCTGTGGCAGGGCCTGGGCATGACCGGCACCACCTACGGCCCGGTGGCCCGCGCCGCCCACGTCGCGCCGACCGAACAGCGCCTCCCCGGCGCCCCGCGACTGTGGGGCCTGCCGCACGACGACAACGCCGCCCTGCTCGGCGGCGTCGCCGGACACGCCGGGGTCTTCTCGACCCCGGCCGACCTCGCCGCCTACGCGACCGCCCTCCTTCACGGGAACGCCGACGGCTCGCCTATGGGTCGCTGGCTGACCGAGAGCATGGTCCCGCAGGCCGCGATCGAGCCCGGCCTGGACCGAGGGCTGGCCTGGATCCTGGCCGACGAAGGACGAGTGGCCTACCACCACGGCTTCACCGGTACCAGCCTCTACCTCCACCCGCCGACCGGCCGCTACCTGGCCATCTGCACCAACGCCGTCTACCACCACCAGGACAACCGCACC
Source organism: Kitasatospora sp. MAA4 (assembly GCF_029893355.1). Taxonomy (GTDB): domain Bacteria; phylum Actinomycetota; class Actinomycetes; order Streptomycetales; family Streptomycetaceae; genus Kitasatospora. Next base: position 95,174 of record NZ_JARZAI010000006.1, on the reverse strand, counting down.
CGCCTCGCCCCGCTGCGGGCTCTCGCGCTCAAGACGCTCACCGACGAACCCTAGGAGGGAACCAGCCGTGACCGGCAGCACCACGCTCGCATCCCTGACCACCCTGCGGCTCGGCGGCCCCGTCGGGCACGTCCTGACCGTCTCCGACCCCGCCGACTGGCCCGAGGCCGTGCGCGCGATCGGCCAGCAACAGGAGGAAGCCTTCGCTGCAACGCTCTCCCGACTGGCCGCGCAGGTCATGGCAGCAACCGGAATCGCCTTGTTCCCCGAGCCCGTCGCTGTCGGTTCCTGGGGGTGGTCAACAGCATGACTCTTCGAGGCGGTGTCCTGGGCGGCAGTTTCCCGTGGACAGCTCTCCGTGCCAGTGAGCTGCCACACCAGGGCGCAGCTGGGGAACGCCGAAAGCCCCGGCCGGTTTCCCGGTCGGGGCCTTCGAGCTGCCATGGCTGGCAGAGGCGGAGGATACGAGATTCGAACTCGTGAGGGGTTGCCCCCAACACGCTTTCCAAGCGTGCGCCCTAGGCCACTAGGCGAATCCTCCGTGGGAGAGCTTAGTACATGTTCGGGGGTGCTCGCGACCACCTATCCGCAGGTGGTCGCGGGTGGCTGCCTGCGGATCGTCGATGGGGGTGGGGGTAGGGATTGGGGGCTGGGATCCGCTACTCTGGTGCCAGCCCCTCGTGTGGCGTTATCTCTCTGAACCCCCCCAGGGCCGGAAGGCAGCAAGGGTAAGAGGGCTCTGGCGGGTGCACGGGGGGTCTTTGCGTTCCCGGGCGGGGGTGGGGGAGCGACGGACGACGCGTTTGTCGGGCGGTCCCGATATCGTCGGTGGCGTGTCCCTAGCCCTGTACCGCCGCTATCGCCCCGAGACTTTCGCCGAGGTCATCGGGCAGGAGCACGTGACCGCTCCGCTCCAGCAGGCCCTGCGCAACAACAGGGTCAACCACGCCTACCTGTTCAGCGGCCCGCGCGGCTGCGGCAAGACGACGAGTGCGCGCATCCTGGCGCGCTGTCTCAACTGTGCGCAGGGGCCGACGCCGACGCCGTGCGGGGAGTGCCAGTCCTGCACCGACCTGGCGACCGGCGGGCCCGGGTCGATCGACGTGATCGAGATCGACGCGGCCTCGCACGGTGGTGTGGACGATGCGCGTGACCTGCGCGAGCGGGCGTTCTTCGCGCCGGTGCACAGCCGGTACAAGATCTTCATTCTGGACGAGGCGCACATGGTCACCTCGGCCGGCTTCAACGCGCTGCTGAAGGTGGTGGAGGAGCCGCCGGAGCATCTCAAGTTCATCTTCGCGACCACGGAGCCGGAGAAGGTGATCGGGACGATCCGGTCCCGGACGCACCACTATCCGTTCCGGCTGGTGCCGCCGGGCACGCTGCGGGACTACCTGGCCGAGGTCTGCGGGCGGGAGCAGATCCAGGTCGAGGACTCGGTGTTCCCCCTGGTGGTGCGCTCCGGGGCGGGTTCGGTGCGTGACTCGATGTCGGTGATGGACCAGCTGCTGGCCGGTGCGGGCGAGGGCGGGGTGACCTATCAGATGGCCACCGCGCTGCTCGGGTACACGGACTCGGCGCTGCTGGACGAGGTGGTGGACGCGTTCGCCGCGCACGACGGGGCGACCGTGTTCCAGATCGTCGACCGGGTGGTCGAGGGCGGGCACGACCCGAGGCGGTTCGTGACGGACCTGCTGGAGCGGCTGCGCGACCTGGTGATCCTGGGCACCGTGCCGGACGCCGGGGAGAAGGGGCTGATCGACGCTCCGCCGGACCGGGTGGCCGTGATGCAGGCGCAGGCGGACCGGTTCGGGGCGGCCGAGCTGAGCCGGGCCGCCGACATCGTCAACACCGGATTGACCGAGATGCGGGGCAATGCCGCGCCGCGGCTCCAGCTGGAGCTGATCTGCGCCCGGGTGATGCTGCCTGGCGCGTACAGCGACGAGCTGTCGCTGATGGCGCGGATGGAGAAGTTGGAGCGGGGAGCGGTAGCGGGACCGGGGACAGGGGCAGGTGGGGGAGGGGCGGTGATGGCGGCGCCGGTGTTCCAGGCGCCGGTAGTGGAGCAGCCGCAGCCGCAGCCGCAACCCGTGCCCGCTCCGGTGGCCGCGCCTGCCGCGCCACCGGCGGCGGCGGGGCCCGCGCCCGGTGCGTGGCCGATCCCGCGCAGCTTCCCGCCGCCCGGGCAGGAGGCGGCGGCCGCTCCTGTAGCGCCGCCTGTTGCGCCGCCGGTTCAGCAGCCCGTTCAGGCTGCCCCGCAGGTACCGCAGCCGGTGCAGCAGCCGTCCGCGGGGGCGCAGCAGGGCGCGGCGCAGGTGCGGCAGATGTGGCCGCAGATCCTGGAGGCGGTGAAGAACCGCCGGCGTTTCACCTGGATCCTGCTCAGCCAGAACGGCCAGGTCGCGGGCTTCGACGGCAGCACGCTCCAGGTCTCCTTCATCAACGCCGGTGCCCGCGACAGCTTCGTCGGCAGCAACAGCGACGACGTGCTCAAGCAGGCCGTCGCCGACGCGCTCAACGTGGACTGGCGGATCGAGTGCATCGTCGACCCGTCCGGCGGCGGCAGCCAGGCTCCCGCACCCACCGCGGGCAGCGGCGGCGCGGGCGGCTGGGGTGGCAGTGGCGGTGGCGGCGGTGCCTCGCCGGTGTCGCGGCAGCCGGCGCCCGCGGCCGCTCCGCCGGCGGCACCGGTTGCGCAGTTCGCCCCGTCCGCGCCGCCGGTCCAGGCGCCGAGTGCGGTCGCGCCGGCGGCGCAGCAGGCGCCCCAGCCGCCCGCGCGGCCCGCCGCGGCCGTCCAGCAGCCGGCGCCGTCCGCGTCGCCGGAGGACTTCGGGCCGGAGGAGGACGACGGTCCGGACGCGGTCGCCCCGGGCCGGCCGGTGAGCACCGTCTCCGGTCAGGAACTGATCATCCGGGAGCTCGGCGCGACCGTTCTGGAGGAGATCCAGCACGGCAGCTGATCGGAGCGGAAGAGGGGGAGCGGGGGACGCGGCGCCCAGGACGTAGGCTCGATCCGACGGAGGGCGGCGTGCCACGCGATGCGGCGCCGCATGGAGTTCTCAGGCAGGAGTGAACCGTGTTCCCTGGTGGTGGCCAGCCCAACATGCAGCAGCTGCTCAAGCAGGCGCAGAAGATGCAGGAAGACCTCGGCCGCGCGCAGCAGGAGCTTGCCGAGGCGCGGGTGAGCGGTTCGGCGGGCGGCGGCCTGGTCGAGGCCACGGTGAGCGGCAGCGGCGAGCTGCTGGCGCTGACCATCGCACCGGCCGCGGTCGACCCGGAGGACACCGAGACGCTCGCGGACCTGGTCCTGGCGGCGGTCCGGGACGCCAACGCGGCGGCCCAGAAGCTCCAGGCCGAGCGGATGGGCCCGCTGACCCAGGGCCTCGGCGGTATGGGCGGCGGCATTCCGGGTCTGCCCTTCTGAACATCTCAGATCATTCGGGCGTCGGACGGTGTGTCCGACGCCCGAATCGTTGGATGATGGCACCGGCGCACAAGGCGAACAAGAGCAGTGGGAAGGCAGAGCGGTGTACGAGGGCGTAGTTCAGGACCTGATCGACGAGTTGGGCAGGCTGCCCGGCGTCGGGCCCAAGAGCGCGCAGCGGATCGCCTTCCACATCCTGGCGGCCGACCCGGTCGACGTCCGGCGCCTGGCGCACACGTTGCTGGAGGTCAAGGACAAGGTGCGGTTCTGCGCGGTCTGCGGCAATGTCGCGGAGTCCGAGCGCTGCCGGGTCTGCCTGGACCCGAGGCGCGACCTGACCGTCATCTGCGTGGTCGAGGAGTCCAAGGACGTCGTGGCGATCGAGCGGACCCGTGAGTTCCGCGGCCGCTACCACGTGCTCGGCGGCGCGATCAGCCCGATCGAGGGCGTCGGTCCGGACGACCTGCGGATCAGGGAACTGCTGGCGCGGCTGGCCGACGGGACGGTCAGCGAGCTGATCCTCGCCACAGACCCCAACCTGGAGGGGGAGGCGACCGCGACCTACCTGGCCCGGCTCTGCAAGCCGATGGGGCTGAAGGTGACCCGACTGGCGAGCGGACTGCCCGTCGGCGGGGACTTGGAGTACGCCGACGAGGTCACCCTCGGCCGGGCCTTCGAAGGGAGACGACTGCTCGATGTCTGACAAGAGCGTGCACCCGGATGTGCACATCCAGGCCGTGCCGGCGCAGGGACCGGACGACTTCGCCGTGCAGATCGCGGACTCGGTCAAGAGCTTCGTGCTGGCCGTGACCGAGATCGCCAAGGGCGACGAGCCGGGCAGCGCCGTGTCGCTGCTCCTGCTGGAGGTCTCCCAGCTGCTGCTGGCCGGCGGGCGGCTCGGCGCCGTCGAGGACGTCCTCCCGGAGGACCGCTTCGAGCCGGACACCGGGCCCGAGCCGGACGGCGTGGAGCTGCGCGAGCGGCTCGCCGAGCTGCTCGCGCCGATCGACGTCTACCACGAGGTCTTCGACCCGTACGGCGCTCCGGAGAAGCCCAGCGCCTTCCGGATCTCCGACGACCTGGCGGGCGTGGTGAGCGACCTGCGGCACGGCCTGACGCACTACGACGAGGGCCGGGTCAGCGAGGCGCTCTGGTGGTGGCAGTTCTCCTACCTCTCCACCTGGGGCTCGTCCTGCACCTCGGTGCTGCGGGCGCTCCAGTCGCTGATCGCGCACGTGCGGCTGGACAGCCCGATCGGCGCGGTGCCGGACGGTGCGGACACCGACGACGACGGGTTGACCGACGAGCAGCTGGAGCAGCAGGCCGGCGACCTGATGGCCGCCGAGCTCGGCACCTGAGACCGGGCTCCAGGCGTCAGACCGCCGCGAGCAGGGCGCGCAGCAGGCCGTTCAGCTGCTCGGCCTGCTCGCCGCTGAGTGCGGCCAGCGCCTTCTGCTGCTCGGCCAGCCCCGCGCTGACGGCTTGGTCCACCAGGGCCAGGCCCTGCTCGGTGAGCGAGACCCGCAGCCCGCGCCGGTCCACGGGGTCGGGGGAGCGCAGCAGGAGTCCGGCGCGCTCCAGCTTGTCCAGTCGCCCGGTCATGCCGCCGGTGGTGAGCATCAGGGTGATCGAGAGGTCGCGCGGGGAGAGCACGTGCGGCGCGGGGGCCCGGCGCAGGGCGGCGAGCACGTCGAACTCGCCGCGGCCGATGCCGAACCGCTGGTAGATCTGCTCGCTGCGGTCGCCCATCGTGCGGGCCAGCCGGTAGATCCGCCCGAACACCGCCATCGCCTCGGTCTCCAGGTCCGGCCTGGCCCGCTGCCACTGGCCGATGATCGTGTCCACCTCGTCGGGTGGCAGAGGGCTGGCAGCGGGGGTGGCGGCTTCGCGGGGGTCCATGGGACAAGTCTGCCACAAGCTAGCTTGACCCTAAGTCGCTTAGTGCTAAGTTACTTCCAACTTAGCGACATGGGGGCAAGCATGACCAGTGAACAGCGGCAGCGCGTCCCGGGCGAGCGCGCCCTGCTGGCGGGGATGGCGGTCGACGCCGTGGGCTCGGGCATGTACGTCCCGTTCAGCCTGGTGTTCTTCCGGCACGTCACCGGCCTGCCGCTGCCGCTGATCGGCGCGGTGCTCACGGTCACCGGGCTGGCGGCGATGGCGGCGCTGCCGCTGGTCGGCGTGGCGGTGGACCGGTTCGGCGCCCGCCGCCTCCAGCTGTCGCTGTACGCGCTGCGCGGGCTGGGCTTCGCCGCCTACCCGTTCGCCGGCAAGCTGCCGGCCTTCGCCGCCGTCGCGCTGCTGACCGCGATCGGCGACCGCGGCTTCCCGGTCGTCCAGCAGGCCCGGATCGGGGAGCTGGCCAAGGGGTCGGACGTCGAGCGGTTGCAGGCGATCGCCCGCAGCCTGTCCAACGCCGGTCTGGGCGCGGGCACGCTGCTCGCCTCGCTGATCATCGGGGTGCTGGGCGACCGCGGTTTCACCGTGGCGGCCTGGCTCAACGCCGGGAGCTTCTTCGCGGCGGGCCTGCTGGTGCGCCGGATACCGGCGCAGCGCCGGCACGTCGTCGTCCGCGCCGGCGGGGAGCCGGTGCGGCGGGTCGGCTACCGCGCGGTGCTCGCCGATCGGCAGTACCTCGGACTGACCTCGGCCAACTTCCTGATCGCCCTCGGCTACTCGTCCCTCTCGGTGCTGCTGCCGATCTTCGCGGTCAGCCGGCTGGGCGCCCCGCAGGCGCTGACCGGCGCGGCCTTCGTGCTGAACACCGTGCTGTGCGCGCTCGCCGGGGTCCCGGTGGCGCGGGCCGCCAGGCGGCTCGGCAGCCGTACGGCGGCCGCGGCGGTCGGCGCGGGGTTCTTCGCGCTGGCCGCGCTGGGGCAGGCGGTGCTGGGCACCGTCCGGCCGCACGCGCTGCCGCTGCTGATGGCGGGGCTGCTGGCGGCCGTGGTGGTCGCCACGCTCGGGGAGCTGGTGCACAACCCGTCGGCCTCCTCGCTGGCCACCGCCGCCGCGCCGGCGGAGCTGCGCGGCCGGTACCTGGCGACGTACCAGCTCTCCTGGTCGCTGGCGAAGACCGCCGCGCCCTCGCTCTTCACCCTGCTGCTCGCGGTGGACGGCCGGCTGCCCTGGCTGGTGGTCGCGGCGGCGGCGCTGGCGGGCGGTGCGCTGCTGCTGCGGCTGGGCCGGGTCCTGCCGGCGCACGTGGTGCGGCCCGCCGCCGGGGCGCTCGTGGTCGCCGGGAGCACGAAAATCTCAAAAAATCTTCGACCGGCAAATCCGGAGCGGAACCCCCCTGCCCCCGAGAATTCTTTCGAACCCGCCCCGCATCCCCCGCAGAGTCGCCCGTCGCGCCGCAACCGGAGCGTCCACCAGGTAAAACGTCAGTCTCACGATATGGAATGCGGCTGAACTCCGCCGCCCGCTCGGTAGACTGGCCCGCGACCGAAAGTACCCCCTCCCAGAGGGGGTCCGGGGGACCGGACGGCGCCACCCGCGCCGGGCACCTACCCCCGAAGCTGACTTAGTCGAGGAGCGCACGTGGGCCTTGTCGTGCAGAAGTACGGCGGCTCATCCGTTGCGGATGCCGAGGGCATCAAGCGCGTGGCCCGTCGCATCGTGGACACCAAGAAGGCCGGCCATGAGGTCGTCGTCGTGGTGTCCGCGATGGGCGACACGACGGACGAGCTGATCGAACTCGCCGAGCAGGTTTCCCCCCTTCCCGCCGGCCGCGAGTTCGACATGCTGCTGACCGCCGGTGAGCGGATCTCGATGGCCCTGCTGGCCATGGCGATCAGATCCCTGGGACACGAGGCCCAGTCGTTCACCGGGAGCCAGGCCGGAGTCATCACCGACTCGGTCCACAACAAGGCGCGCATCATCGACGTGACGCCCGGCCGGATCCGCAACGCCCTGGACGAGGGCAACATCGCGATCGTGGCCGGCTTCCAGGGCGTCTCCCAGGTGAGCAAGGACATCACTACCCTGGGCCGTGGCGGCTCCGACACGACCGCGGTCGCGCTGGCCGCCGCGCTCAAGGCGGAGGTCTGCGAGATCTACACCGATGTGGACGGCGTCTTCACCGCCGACCCGCGGGTGGTGAAGAAGGCTCGCAAGATCGACTGGATCGGCTACGAGGACATGCTGGAGCTGGCCTCGTCGGGTTCCAAGGTGCTGCTGGACCGCTGTGTCGAGTACGCGCGGCGCTACACGATCCCGATCCACGTACGATCGTCGTTCTCCGGTCTGCCGGGGACCATCGTCAGCAACACCAATCCGAACCAGCCCGAAGGGGGCGAGATGGAGCAGGCCATCATCTCCGGGGTCGCCCACGACACGTCCGAGGCCAAGGTCACGGTCGTCGGCGTGCCGGACAAGCCGGGCGAGGCCGCCCGGATCTTCCGCGCCATCGCGGACGCCGAGGTCAACATCGACATGGTGGTGCAGAACGTCTCCGCCGCCTCCACCGGTCTGACCGACATCTCCTTCACCCTGCCGAAGACCGAGGGCCAGAAGGCCATCGACGCGCTCGGCCGGGTCAAGGAGGGCATCGGCTACGAGTCGCTGCGCTACGACGACGCGATCGGCAAGATCTCGCTGGTCGGCGCCGGCATGCGTTCCAACCCGGGGGTCACCGCGACCTTCTTCGAGGCGCTCTCGGAGGCCGGCGTCAACATCGAGCTGATCTCCACCTCGGAGATCCGGATCTCCGTGGTGACCCGGGGCGACGACGTCCCCGAGGCGGTCCGCGCGGTGCACTCCGCGTTCGGCCTGGACAGCGACAGCGACGAGGCAGTCGTCTACGGCGGTACCGGGCGATGAGCCGCAAGCCCAACCTCGCCGTGGTCGGTGCCACCGGCGCGGTCGGCACGGTGATGCTCGGAATCCTCTCCTCCCGGCAGGACGTCTGGGGCGAGATCCGGCTGATCGCCTCCGCCCGCTCGGCCGGCCGCCGGCTGACCGTGCGAGGTCGGGCGACCGAGGTCGTGGCGCTGAGCGAGGAGGCCTTCGACGGCATCGACGTCGCGATGTTCGACGTCCCGGACGAGGTCTCGGCGCAGTGGGCGCCGATCGCGGCGGCCAAGGGCGCCGTCGTCGTCGACAACTCCGGGGCGTTCCGGATGGACGACGAGGTGCCGCTGGTGGTGCCCGAGGTGAACGCGGCCGCGGCCCGGCTGCGTCCGCGCGGCATCATCGCCAACCCGAACTGCACCACCCTGTCGATGATCGTCGCGCTGGGTGCGCTGCACTCCGAGCTCGGCCTCAAGGAGCTGGTGGTCGCCTCCTACCAGGCGGCCTCCGGCGCCGGGCAGTCCGGCATCGACGCGCTGCGCGAGCAGACCGCCAAGGTGGCCGGCACGACCGTCGGCGAGCAGACCGGCGACCTGCGCGCGGTGATCGGCGACACCGGGCCGTTCCCGGCGCCGCTGGTGCTGAACGCGGTGCCGTGGGCGGGCTCGCTCCAGGAGGGCGGCTGGTCCTCCGAGGAGCTCAAGGTCCGCAACGAGAGCCGCAAGATCCTCGGCCTGCCGAACCTCAGGGTCTCCGCGACCTGCGTGCGGATCCCGGTGGTCACCACCCACTCGCTGGCCGTGCACGCGGTCTTCGAGCGCGAGGTCTCCCAGCTGCGCGCCCAGGAGATCCTGGCCCGGGCGCCCGGCGTGGTGCTGTACGACGACCCGGCGGCCGGCGAGTTCCCGACGCCGAACGACGTGGTCGGCACCGACCCCACCTGGGTCGGCCGGGTGCGCCGCTCGATCGACGACCCGAACGCGCTGGACCTCTTCCTCTGCGGCGACAACCTGCGCAAGGGTGCGGCTCTCAACACCGCGCAGATCGCCGAACTGGTCGCGCAGGAGCTCACCGGCTGAGGCCGGTCGGTCCGTACCGAGCGGCTGAGCCGCCCGGCCGATGCTTCGTCAACTTCCGGTTTTTTGCCCAGGAGCCCCCTTCCGGTGGAGGGGGCTCCGCTCTGTGCGGAAGAATGTCCGCCAGACGGGGCAACCCTGAGGGGGGATCGAGTGTCCAACGGCCGTGACAGACCTGGTGATGGTGGGTGCGGGGAGGGCGAAACCCGTACGCCCGGCAGCTGTGCGGCAGGTGGCTGAGCCCGGGATGACCATGGCTGCCACCGACACGGCGGGAGCCAGTGTCGACCTGCTCACCGAGACCTACCAGGCCCACTACCGCTCGCTGCTGCGGCTGGCCGCCCTGCTGCTGGACGATCAGGCCTCCTGCGAGGACGTCGTGCAGGAGGCGTTCATCCGGGTGCACGCCGCCCGCCGGCGGGTCCGCGAGCCCGAGAAGACCCTCGCCTACCTGCGCCAGACCGTGGTCAACCTCTCGCGCAGCACGCTGCGTCGGCGCATCCTCGGCCTGCGCCTGCTGCCCAAGCCGATGCCTGACATGGCCAGTGCAGAAGAGGGCGCCTACGATGCTCTCGAACGCGATCAGCTGAAGGCCGCGCTGCGCAAGCTGCAGCGGCGTCAGCGCGAGGTCCTGGTGATGCGCTACTACGCCGACATGACGGAGGCTCAGGTGGCCGAGTTGCTGGGGGTCTCGGTGGGGGCGGTGAAGGCGTACGGCTCGCGCGGCCTGGCGGCCCTGCGGGTGCTGATGGAGAGCAGTCATGACTGAGGATCAGCACGGTTCGCGGGGGCGCGCGGGTTCGCCCGGGGGCGCGGAGGAACGGGTGGGCTTCGAGGCGCAGGTCAGCGCCGAGGAGCAGGCGCTCCGCGCACTGCTGCACCGCGCGGTGGACGGCCTGCAGCCGGCGCCGGACGCGCTGCCGCGGATCCGGCGCGCCGTGCCGGTCCGGCGGGTCCGCCGCCGGCAGGCCTGGACCAGCGCGGCGCTGGCCGCCGCCGTCCTGGCCGTCGCGGTGCCGACCCTGCAGAGCCTGGGCGCCCTGCAGCTGTCGGACGGCTCGGCGGCCGGCTCCGGCACCGCCCGGCCCACCGAGGAGAGCGGCAGCCCCGGGCCCGCGTCGAAGCGCTGGCACCCGCTCCCCGGCCTGCCGCGGACCGGCCTGCCGGACGAGGACGACGCCACCGCCGCCTCCTCGGTCTCCCCGAGCGCGGGCATCACGGACCTGACGGGTGCCGCCGGCGGTCCGGCCGGGACGGGCGCCGCCGCGCCCGACTGCGGCAGCACCGATCTCGGGCACGGCAGCGCGCTGGTCGGCACGCCGGACGCCGCGGGTCGGCGCTACGGCTTCTTCACCGTCTCCAACGTCTCGGGGCGGGCCTGCCTGCTCACCGACCCGGGAACGCTGACGGTCGGCGGCGCGGCGGGCCCGGTCACCGTGGTCCTCCACACGCCGGGGGATCCGGCGGCCGCGCTGCCGGACCCGGCGACCCTGCCGAGCCGGCTGCTGCTGGCGGTGGCGGGGAGCTATCAGCTCTCCTTCGCCTGGGTGCCGAACACGCTGTGCCCGGTCGGCGGCGGCAGCTCCTCGGCGGTGCCGAGCGCCGATCCGAGCCCCAGCGCCACTCCGGGCGGCGGCGCGGGCAGCTCCGGCGGCTCACCGGGGACGGGCGCGCCGGGGGCGACCGGCAGCCCGGGCGCGGCGGGCGCGGCGGGCGACCGGGCCGACGCGCCGAGCGGCCAGGCCGGGGCCGCTCCGGCGGCGGATCCCGGCGGACCGGGGAGCACCGACACCTCGCCGGGTGACGGGCCCCCCGCCCCGACCAGCGGTTCCGCGGCGGCCCGGTCCAGCCCGGGGACGAGCCCGTCCGCGAGCGCGGCGCAGCCGTCGGGCCCGGCGGGCGCCTCGGGGACGCTCACCGTCGGCGACCGGCCGATCGGCGGCGGGCCGCAGGCGGCGGCCGCACAGCTCGACGGGGTGTGCGGCGGCGGCACGGTCTACCGCTCGCTGCCGCAGCCGGTGTCCTGACACGCACGCGGACGGGGACCCTGTGCGGGAGCGGGAGGAATCGATGGTTACCGTGGGGGTGTGTACCGGTTCCTCCTGACTCCGCGCTGGCTGGGCAACACCGTCCTCGCGGTGGCCGCCATCGCGGTCTGCCTGTGGCTGGGCTCGTGGCAGCTGGGCCGGTTCGAGGACCGGGTCGTCACGCACCACGCCAAGTCCACCGCGCCCGCCGCCGCGCCCGGCGCCGCGAGCCCGCTGGACTCCGTGCTCACCGCCGCGGCGCCGCTGGTGCAGGCCGGTTCGGTGGGCCGCGAGGTGACCGCCTCGGGCAGCTTCGACGTTGCCCATCAGCTGCTGGTCCCCAACCGCACGGTGGACGGCAAGCAGGGCTACTACGTGCTCACGCCGCTGCGGACCGCGGGCGGCCGGGCCGTCGCCGTGGTGCGCGGCTGGGTGGCGGGCGCCCCTGGAACGCCTCCCGCGCCCCCCGCCGGCCAGGTCACCGTCACCGGCCGCCTCCAGGCGCCCGAGACCAGCGACAGCGCCGGCGCGGTGGCCGGCGGGCTGCCGGCCGGTCAGCTGGGCACCATCGACCCGGCCACCCTGGTCAACCTGCTGCCGTACGGCGCGTACGACGGCTGGGTGGCCGAGGACGGCGGGCAGGCGGGCCTGACGCCGGTACCGACCACCCAGCCGGAGGGCGGCGACGGGCTGACCGCCCGGGCGTTCCAGAACCTCGGCTACACGCTGGAGTGGTTCGTCTTCGCCGGTTTCGTCGGCTTCATGTGGTTCCGGCTGCTGCGCCGCGAGGCGGAGGCCGCCCAGGACCGGGCGCTGGGGCTCGACCCGGTCCTGGAGACCTGAGCAGGCCTAGCTAGTGGCCAGGTGCCGGCGGACGAAGTCGATCTCCAGCCGCTGCTGCTTGATCCGCTCCTCCACCACCAGCGAGCCGTGCCCGGCGTCGTACCGGTAGACCTCGTGCGGGCTGCCCAGCTGCTCCAGCCGCGTGACGTAGTTCTCGATCTGCTGGATCGGGCAGCGCGGGTCGTTCAGCCCGGCGCTGATGTAGACCGGCACCTTCACCCGCTCGACGTAGGTCAGCGGCGAGGAGGTCCGCCAGCGTTCGGGGACCTCCTGCGGGGTCCCGCCGAAGAGCGTCCGGTCCAGGGACTTGAGCGCCTCCATCTCGTCCTCGTAGGCGGTGAGGTAGTCCGCCACCGGGACGACGGCCAGGCCGAGCGACCAGTCGTCGGGCTGCACGCCCAGGCCCAGCAGCGTGAGGTAGCCGCCCCAGGAGCCGCCGGAGAGGATCAGCCGCGCCGGGTCGGCCAGGCCCGAGGCCACCGCCCAGGCGCGCACCGCGCCGATGTCCTCCAGCTCGATCAGGCCGACCCGCTCGCGCAGCGCGTCCGTCCAGGCCTGGCCGTAGCCGGTCGAGCCGCGGTAGTTGACCCGGACCACCGCGAAGCCGTGGTCCAGCCAGGCGGCCGGGCCGGCCGCGAAGGAGTCGCTGTCGTGGTGGGTCGGACCGCCGTGCACCTCGAAGACGGTCGGGAACGGGCCCTCGCCCGCCGGGCGCTGCACCAGGGCGTGCACCCGTCCGCCCGGGCCGTCGACCCAGACGTCCTCGACCGGCACCGAACCGGGCGGCACCGAGCCCGGCGCGCGCAGCACCACGGTGCCCGCGGTGGAGCGGACGGCGGAGGGCTCGGCGGCCGAGGACCAGAGGAACTCCACCGTCCCGTCCGGCCGGGCCGTCGCGCCCGAGACCGTGCCGCGCGGGGTGTCCAGCCGGGTCAGCAGGCCGTCGGCCAGGTCGTAGCGGAACAGCTCGCTGCGGGCCTCGAACTCGTGCTCGACCAGCAGGGCCTTGGCGTCCGGGTGCCACTGCGCGGAGACGTCTCCAGGCAGCGTGGCGCCCTCCGCGGTGCGCAGCGGCAGTTCGGTCTCCGCGCCGGTCCGCGGGTCCCAGAGCATCGGCTCCCAGCGGCCGCGGCGCTGGTGGGCCACCAGCAGGCGGCTGTCGCCGGGGACGGGGGCGAAGCCCAGGCAGGCCAGGCCGCGCGGCTCGGCGCGGCCGGTCACGTCGTCCAGCTCGCCGACCGTGGACCCGTCGGCGGTGCGCACCACGCGGATCGCGCTGTGCATCGCGTCGCCGTGCTCGGTGTGGTCGATGGCCAGCAGGTCGGCGTCGTGGGAGAGGTCGCCGATGCCGCCGTACTCGGCGTGCCGGTAGATCTCCACCGGCTCCGCCGCGCCCGGGCGCAGCAGGTGCAGGGTGGTGCCGTCCGCGTCGGTGGACCGGCCGACCACCACGGTGCCGTCCCGGCCCAGCGCCAGGCCCGCGTCGTAGGACGGGGCGAGGCCGGGCACGGCCACCTCGTCCGGGCCGCCCGCGAAGGGCTGTCGGCGCCAGACGCCGAACTCGTCGCCGTCGGTGTCGTCGAACCACCAGACCCAGGCGCCGTCCGGGGACAGCGCCGCGTCGGTGGTGCCGTGCGGACGGTCGGTGACCCGTCGGTGGGTGTCGGCGGCCCGGTCCCAGGCGTACACCTCGAAGGTGCCGGTGGCGTTCGAGACGTACAGCGAACGGTCCGGGGCGTCGTCGGCCCACTCGGGAAGGGAGAGCCGCGCCGCCCGGAACCGCTGTTCCCAGGCGGGCACGTCGTTCTTCTCGCTACTCATCCACCCATCCAACCCGATTCGGCCCGGGAGGGGCAGCTCCCCTGCGCCTGCCCCTCTCCGGCCTCGGGCCCGTACGGGTGTTCAGGCGCCGGGCACCTTGTCGAGGAAGCCGTGCACCGCGCCGATCCGGCCGTCCGCGGTGGCCACCAGGACGTCGAACCCGACCACCAGCGCCTCCCCGCCGGCCGGGCCGAGGTCCCAGGTGAAGCGGGCGATGCCGTGGTGGGCGTCCACGCCGCCGGCCCCGAGAGTGAAGACCAGGCCGGGGAACTGGCTCTGAACGGCGCCGATCACCGCGTCGAACTCCGCCCGGCCGACCGTCTGCGCCAGCGGGTCGGTGTAGGTGGCGTCCTCGGCCCAGATGTCCTCGATCGCCTTGCGCCGGGCCGCCGGGTCGGTCTCGTTCCACAGGGCGAGGTACTGGTCGGCCAGCTGCTGAAGGTTCGTCATGGTTCTTCTCCTGGTGGGGTGCTGTCGTCCGTGTTCCGACTGGTTACGACCGTACGCAGGACGCGGTCGGCCCGAATCAGTCACGCATGGGTAGGCTCGGCCCATGCTGTACGGGAGGGCACGGGAGCAGGCCGCCGTCGACGCCATGCTGGCGGGCGCGCGGGCGGGGCGCAGTGCGGTGCTGGTGCTGCGCGGGGATCCGGGGATCGGCAAGAGCGCGCTGCTCGACCACGCCGCCGAACGGGCGGGCCTGGAGCACCGGTTGATCCGGGTGACCGGTGTCGAGTCGGAGGCCGATCTGCCCTACGCAGGGCTGCATCTGCTGCTGGGGCCGGCGCTGGACGGGCTGCCCGCGCTGCCCGGTCCGCAGCGCCGCGCGCTGGAGGGCGCCTTCGGGCTGGCCGACGGCGCCGGCCCCGCGGACCGGCTGCTCACCGGCCTCGCAACCCTCGCGCTGCTCGCCGAACTCGCCGCCGACCGCCCGCTGGTGTGCCTGGTCGACGACGCCCAGTGGCTCGACCGGGCGTCCGCCGAGGCACTGCTGCTGGCGGCTCGGCGACTGGACAGCGAGGGAGTCGTGCTGCTCTTCGCCGCGCGGGACGGCGAGGGGGCGTTCCCGGCGCCCGGACTGCCCGAACTGCGGCTGGCCGGGCTCGATCCGACCTCCGCCGCAGCGCTGCTGACCTCGCGCCATGACGGTCCGGCGGCCGAGCGGGTGCGGTTCCGGGTGCTCGCGCAGGCGCAGGGCAATCCGCTGGCGCTCACCGAACTGCCGGTCGAGTTCGCCACGGTGCCCGGATCCGCCGCCGACTCCGCCTTCCTGGACGGCGGACTGCCGCTGACCGGACGGCTGCAACTGGCCCTGCACGGCCAGGTCACCCGGCTGCCCGCCGGCGCCGGGACGCTGCTGCTGGTCGCGGCGGCCGAGGAGAGCGGCGACCCGGCGATCGTGCGCGCGGCGGCCCACGAACTCGGCGTCGGCGCCGAGGACTTCGCGGCCGTCGAGGAGTCCGGGCTGCTGAGCCTCTCGCCGCACGGCCGGTACGTGCTGCGGACCTCGCTGCTGCGCAGCGTCCTGCTGCAGCAGGCGGCGCCGGACCGGCGGACGGCGGTCCACCGCACGCTGGGCGAGCTGCTGCGCGCGGCGGGGGAGGAGGACCGCGGCAGTTGGCACCTCTCGCTCGCGGTGAGCGGCCAGGACGCCGAGCTGGCCGAGGCGTTGGAGCGCGTCGCGGCCCGGGCCGGCGCGCGCGGCGGGCACGCCGGCGCGTCCGCGGCCTACGAGCGGGCCGCGCGCCTCAACCCCGACCGGGCGGCGGCGGCCCGCTGCCTGCTGCTGGCTGCCGAAGCAGCCCTGGACGCCGCCGAGTCGGACCGGGCCCAGGCGCTGGCGGTGCGCGCCGGGGAGTGGGCCGCGGATCCGTACTCCCGGGCCGTGCTGGACTGGGTCCGGGCCACCGCGCACTTCCGGCGGGGTGCCTATCCGGACGCCTACCGGCTGCTGCTGGCCGCCGCGCAGAGCGAGATCACCCCGCCGGACGCCGCCCGGCTGCTGCTCCAGGCCTTCCACAGCGCCTGGTACCTCGGGGCGGCCCAGACCGAGCAGGTGCTGGACCGGCTGGCCGCCCTGCCGCTGCCGCCCGACGACCCGACCGAGCCGCTGGTCCGCCACCTGCTGGCGACCGCGCTGCCGGTGCTCGGCCGCACCGGCCCGCCGCTGCCGACCGCCGCCGAGACGGTCCGACGGGCTCGCGCGTCCGGTGCGTCCGGTGCGTCCGGGGCGGACGGGGTGCGCGAACTGCTGCCGATCTGCGGCGCGACGCTGATCCCGGGCCGCGACGCGGAGACCTACCAGCTGGCCACCGAGCTGATAGCCGAGGCGCGCCTCAGCGGGGCGGTGGGCCCGCTGCCCACCCTGCTCTTCTTCCTCGCCGAAGCGGAGCTCTTCCACGGCCGGCACCGGGACGCGGAGGTCAGCCTCGCCGAGGGGCTGGCGCTGGCCCGGGACACCGGGCAGCCGCAGTGGCTCAGCCAACTCTGCGCGCTCGACGCGTACGTGGCGGCGCTGCGCGGGGACGGCGAGCGGGTGGCGGACCGGGTCGCCGAGGCGCTGGCCGACGCCTCCTCGGCCTGGGGAGCGCCGGCGGCGGGCTCCGGCTGGGCCCAGTGGGCCCTGGCGGTCCACGACTTGGGGCAGGGCCGGGCGGCCGGGGCGGCCGACCGGCTGGCCGCGCTCACCGGCGGACCGTTCAAGTACCACGTCGCGGCCGTCCGGGCGGTGCCCGACCTGGTGGAGGCGGCCGTCCGGCTCGGCGAACCGGAGCGCGCGGCCGAGGCGTTCGAGCGCTACCGGCGCTGGGCGTCGGCGGCTCCCGGGTGGGCACGGGCGCTGGTGGCCCGCTGCCAGGCGCTGCTCGGGCCCGACGAGCTCGCCGAGTCCGGCTACCTGGCGGCGCTGGAACTGCACGCCGGCGACGACCGCCCCTTCGAACTCGCCCGCACCAGCCTGCTGTTCGGCGAGTGGCTGCGCCGGGGACGGCGCCGGGCCGAGGCCCGCGGCCCGCTGCGCAGCGCGTTGGAGACCTTCGAGCGCCTCGGCGCCACGCCCTGGGCCGACCGCGCCCGCAGCGAGCTGGGCGCCACCGGCTCCGCGCCGCCCGCCGCCGTCCCGGCCGGCCCGCTGGCCGCCCTGACGCCGCAGGAGGTGCACATCGTCCGGCTGGCCGCGAAGGGCCTGTCCAACCGGGACATCGCGGCGCAGCTCTTCCTCAGCCCGCGGACGGTGGGGCACCACCTGTACAAGGCCTACCCGAAGCTCGGGGTGGCCTCCCGGGGTGAACTGGCGGCGCTGGTGTAGGCCGGCGATCGGCTCTCAGCCCTCGTCGTCCGGGGCCAGGCTCGGGATGTCGGCCCGGTAGAGGGTGACCAGCAGCCCGTACGCGTCGCCACGCGGGTTGTTGGGCGGCGTCAATTCGTCGTTCTGCCGGGCCAGTTGTGCGGCCAGGGCGTGCGCCTCGTCGGGGGTCAGCCAGAAGTGGCGCAGCAGGGTGTGGTCGGCTTGGCCGGGAGCCTCGGGCAGCATCTCGTCGAGCGCCGCCTTGACGAGGAACTCCGATCCGACGTCGGCGTCCTCGGCCAGCTTGAAGCCCCGGCTGACCAGGGCGAAGTACTGCTCGGTGCCGCCGCGCACCTGCCGGGTCTCCGCCAGCCGGACGATGCCCGCCTCGCGGAGCACGCGCACGTGGTACGCGATGGTGCCCTTGGCCATCCCCAGCGCGCCGGTCATCTGGCGCAGGGTCGCCGGCCGCTGGCGCAGCACGTTGACCATGCGATGGCGCACCGGGTGCCCGAGCGCCTTGAACTGCGCCGGCGTCTGCAGCACCAGCGGTTCGGAATCCTTTACCTGCTCGGTCTGCTCGTCATCCATGCGTTAAGTGTCTACGAACGTCGATGCTTTGACAAACATCCTGCGACGACAGCAGAATCCCTCCCGTCGAAGTGTTGAAGAAATTCGCCGCTTCCGGGGGCCCGCCTGTCCGCACCCGGAAGGGCCCCACCCGAGGAGTTCCATGCCCGTCTCGACGGCCCAGGTCGCCACGACCGGCCCCGCCCATGCCACCCGGCAGCTCGTCGTGCAGCTCGTCTCGCACCTGTGCGAGGAGGCCGTCACCGAACTCGCCGCCGACGGCCGCGGCATCATCACCTTCCGTCAGGGGACCTGTGTACTCGCGCCGTTCGGACACCAGCTGGACCTGATCGCCGCCGCCGCCGACCACGACGCGCTGGCCGGCGTCCAGAGGGCGGTCACCCGCCACCTGCACATCGCCAGTGGCGCGGAGCTCCCGGTCGACTGGACCGAGCCCGCCGCGGGCGAGGATCTGGACCTGCTCCACCCACTGCTCGGCGACTACCTGCTCGGCCAGTGCACCCCCGCCGACGAGGTGCTCCAGGAGCTGGTCGCCGAGACCCGCGAGGCCACCGGACGCGCCGCGGGCATGCAGATCTCGCAGGACGAGGGCGCCTTCCTGGCCATGCTGGTCCAGCTGGTCGGCGCGCGGAACGCCGTCGAGGTCGGCGTCTTCACCGGCTACTCCTCGCTCTGCATCGCCCGCGCCCTGCCCGAGGGTGGCCGCCTGCTCGCCTGCGACGTCAACGACGACTGGGCCGCCATCGCCCGGCGGTACTGGGAGCGGGCCGGCGTGGCCGACCGGATCGACCTGAAGGTCGGCCCAGCCATCGACACGCTGCGCGCGCTGCCCGCCGAGCCCGCCATCGACATCGCCTTCATCGACGCCGACAAGGTGGGCTACCGCGCCTACTACGAGGAGATCGTCCAGCGGCTGCGCCCCGGCGGCCTGGTCGTGCTGGACAACGTCTTCCTCGGCGGCCGCGTCCTCGATCCGGCCTACCAGGGCGAGGACCACGTGGCGATGCGCAGCCTGAACGAGCTCATCGTGGCCGACGACCGGGTCGACTCGGTGATGCTGGCCGTCCGCGACGGGGTCACGCTGGCTCGCAGGCGCTGAGGTTCGCGGTGGCCGCCGCGGCGAGCGAGCGGGCCAGTTGCTCGGCCGCCGCGTCGTCCAGGGGGGCGTGGCCCAGCAGGAAGCGGTACCAGAAGAACCCGTACGCCTGGTCCACCAGCAGGTCCAGGTCGACGCCGGGCGCCTGCGGCGAGGTGTGACCGGCCAGCAGGGCGCGCAGCTCGGCGCGGCGGGCGGCGGTGTGCAGGCGCAGCAGCTCGGAGGCGTGCGGATCCTGCGCCGCCTCGCGGAGCAGGGAGTGCAGCACGGAGCACGTCGGTTCGCGGCGGGCGGCGCGGAAGGTGTCGGCCAGGAAGGCCGCGAGATCGGCGTGCAGCGATCCCCGGGCGGGGGAGGGCGGGATCTGCTGTTCGGCGACGGAGGCCAGCGCGTCGAGCAGGACGGCGCTCTTGGAGGGCCACCAGCGGTAGATCGTCTGCTTCCCGACCCGGGCCTCGCGCGCGATGGCGTCGATGCTCACGGCGCCGCCGTCCCCGCCGCCTGCTGAGGGACCGGCTGCTGCGGCGGTCAGGCGCAGGGCGGCGTCCAGGATCGCCTGCCGGGCCTCCTCGTTGCGTCGGCGGCCGGTGTGCGGGCGGCGGGCGCCGGATTCGGGTGCGCTGCTCATGGTGTCCTCTCGTATTCGCTTGACGAGACGTCAGGTCTTGGCAATTATTGACGAGACGTCGAGTCTCGACAAGCGGGGCTCGGCGATGGGGAGGGGTTCTTGATGACTCAGTCACATTCGCTCCAGGGTCAGTACGCCGTCGTCGTCGGAGGCAGCTCCGGCGTCGGAGAGGCGGCGGCGGCCATGCTCGCCGCCGACGGTGCCGAGGTGCTGATCGCGGGCCGGGACCAGGGCAGGCTGGACGCCGCGCGGGAGCGCATCGGCGGCAAGAGTGCCGCGCGGCAGCTGGACGGCGCAGATCCCGAGCAGGTCCGCGCCTTCTTCGCCGATGCGGACCGGAAGATCGACCACCTCGTGCTCTCGCTGAGCGGCGCGGCCGGCTCGGGCCCGATCGCCACGCTCGAACTGGACCAGCTCGCCGCCGGGTTCGACGGCAAGTTCTGGCCGTTCCTGCGGATCCTCCAGGCGGCGCTGCCGCACCTGAGCCCGGAGGGCTCGGTGACCTTCGTGACGGCGGCCTCCGCCGGCGCGGCCTTCCCCGGGACCGCCGGTCTCGCGGCGATCAACGGCGCACTTCAGGCCATGGTCCCGCCGCTCGCCGTGGAGCTGGCCCCGCTGCGGGTCAACGCGGTCTCGCCCGGCGTCATCGACACCGCGTGGTGGAGCGCCGTGCCGGCCGAGCAGCGTGCCGAGATCTTCGACGGCCTCGCCGCGGCCACCCCGGTCGGCCGGGTCGGCCGCGCGGAGGATGTCGCCGGGGTGATCCGGATGCTGGTCGGCAACACCTTCATGACCGGCACGGTGATCGACTGCACGGGAGGGGTCAACCTGCCGACCGGGCGCTGAGCCGCCGCTCCCCCTGGATGCCACTGTTGGTTCGACCATGCGACCTAGGTTGTCGGTCTAGGTAGGTTGCATTCCTATCTAGCTGGTGATGGAATGCAGTCATGGCCGCAGACCGCAGATCCAGCTGGCTCAAGGGTGTCCTTGACCTCCTCGTCCTCGCCGTTCTCACCGAGGGTGAGAGCTACGGGTACGAGATCTCCAAAGCCCTGGCAGCAGCCGGACTTGGCGAGATCAAGGGTGGAACGCTCTACCCGGTGCTCAACAGGCTGGAGGAAGCCGACCTGGTGGTAGGGGAGTTCAGGGTCGCCGAGCGCGGCCCCGGGCGCCGCTACTACCAGCTCACCGGCCAGGGCCGACGCGCCCTGGCCGAACAGAGCGCGTCGTGGCTGGAGTTCCACACCGCGGTCAGGACCAAGCTGAGCAGCACACATCCGGGGGGAGCATCATGAGTGGCAACAACGGTGACATCGCAGGGGGTTCGGGCATCCAGAGCGGCGACTACTTCGCCGAGCTTGCCGGGTGCCTGAGCGCCGCCGGACTGTCGCAGGAGCAGGTGGCGACGACCGTCGCCGACCTCCGCGGCTACCTGGCGGAGAGCGAATCCACCGACGCGTACGAGGAGTTCGGCGCGCCGCGGACCTTCGCGGCCGGCCTCGTCGAGGGACGGGTGGCCGACGAGCCGGACGCGCAGGCGGAGACCTGGAAGTGGGCCACCGACATCTACGCCGACCGCCAACTCCTCAACCGCTACGGCGACCAGGGCTGGGAGGTCGAGGGCCTCGACCGGCTGGGCCGCTTCGTGTGCCGCCGCGATGCGCAGGCGGCGATGCGGTGGGAGTACCGGCGGGAGATCGCGAACAACGCGAAGGAGCGCGAGTCGGTCGCGGCCGGGCTCGCGCTGGACGCCTGGGAACCGTGCGGCCACTGGCTGTACTTCATGTACTTCAAGCGTCCGAAGGCGGCAAGTGCCGGGCCGGCGGCGGAGCTTGACGACCTGGTGGCGCCGCCGGCCAAGCAGCTCTTCCTCAGTGGCAGGTACCGCGGCAAGTTGAAGCAGTTTGCGGCCGCCGCGGTGGTCTCGGGCACGGTGTCCGCGCTGGTGCTCTCCTACGGCGGTGACGGCGTGTTCCTGCCGTTCCTGATCGCCTCGGTCGTCGCGGCGCCGGTCGGCGGGTACATCGGCTGGTCCCGGATGAAGCGCGAGATCACCGCGGCCGAGGAGGCCTGAGCCGAGGCCCGCGTCAGCTCCAGCCGGGGGCCGGCGGCAGGGGCCAGGACGGCGGGGTCGACAGGGGGCGGTCGGCGGTGAGCGGGGCGTCGGTCGCGCGGCCGCTGAGCCAGCCGAGCACGGCATGGCCCGGGCCGCTGAGGGTGGCACCGGTCGGGGCGAGGGTCCAGGAGCGGCCGAGGTCGGGGGCCTCGACGCGGGAGAGCGGGAAGTCGCGCGCGGCCAGCGCCGCGAGGGTGTCGTCGAGGGCCCACGTCACGTACGTACCGGGCCAGTCGGTCGAGCGGTAGCCGATGTCCAGGTCGACGTGGTGGGTCTCCAGCTCGCGCCGGCAGCGGTGCAGGACGTACCAGGCCGGGTGCCGCCAGCCCGCCAGCGCCGTCACCAGGGTGTCCCAGCGATCGGCGGGCATCGATGCGCAGACGTCGGCCAGGCGGGCCAGGCGGGTGCGCAGGTCGGCGGCGAGTTCGCCGGCGGGGCGGGCGGCGCCGTCCTGGAGCTCGCGGGCGAGCACCGCGGCGTCCGTCCGCGGACCGGGCTCGGCGCCAGTGCGGGCCGTGGCCAGCAGCCACAGGTAGGCGTCGACGCCGTGCACGAGGTGGGTGACGACCTGGCCGCGGGTCCAGCCGGGCAGCGTCGAGGGCGCGCCCACCTCGGCGTCGGTCAGCGCGTCGAGCGCGGCGGTGAGTCGGGTACCGGAGCGGGTGACGTCCGCGATGAGGTCGAGCACGTCCGTACTGTAGCGGCAGCCCCGCCGCCGGCACCCTGGCGGACCCGTCCTCCTCAGCCGATCGGCTGGGTGAAGCGGATGCGGTTGCCGAAGGGGTCGCGCAGACCGCAGTCGATGCCGTACGGGCGCTCGGTGGGCTCCTCGGTGAACTCGACGCCCTTGGCCAGCAGCGTCTCGTACGTCTTGCGGCAGTCGTCGGTGGTGAAGATGAGCCAGCCGCCCATGGCGCCCTTGGTCACCAGTTCGCGGACCTGCTGCGCCGTCTCCTCGGACAGCGCCGGAGCGCCCGGCCGCTCCAGCATGATCTGGCGCTCCGGGTGGCCGGGGATGCTGACGGTCAGCCAGCGCATGAAGCCCAGGTCGACATCGGTGTTGACCTCCAGGCCGAGCTTGCCGACGTAGAAGTCGAGGGCTTCGTCCTGGTCGAGGACGTACATCTGCGAGTGCGTGATGGCGTTGAACATGGGCACCACGCTACGGCGCGGGCCGGACGAAAACTTATCCAAAACTGCTCAGCCGCTGCGCCTACTCGCGCGGTCGCATCCACGCCATCGCGAAGCACGTCGGCACGCGCGCCGCTGCCGCCGCCTCCCGCCGGTACGTCCTCGGCGACCGGCCGACGATGTCGCGGAACGTGCGGCTGAACGTCCCCGGGCTGCCGAAGCCGACCTCGAAGCAGATGTCCGTCACGCTGCGGTCGGTCTCCCGCAGCAGCGACATCGCCCGCTCGACCCGGCGGCGCTGCAGGTAGCGGTGCGGCGTCTCGCCGAAGGTGGCCCGGAAGGTGCGGGCGAAGTGCGCCGGCGACACATGGGCGATCCGGGCCAGGTCCGGGACGTCCAGCGGCTGCGCGTAGGCGCGGTCCATCGCGTCCCGGGCCCGCAGCATGCGGCGGTTGGTCTCTTCTGCGGCGCGGCTCACGGTGCCATCCCACCACGCGAGAGCCTGCCGGACGAGTGGTAGGTCGCCCGCCCGCGCATGCCCGCCGGTCGCCGATGGGATGTTCTCCGCCACCGACTCCACCACCGACTCCGCCACCGACGAACGGAGCCCCTCATGCGTCGCCGCCGCGGCATCCTCCTGCTCGCAGCCGTTCTCGCGTCCCTGTCCGTCACCGGCTGGTCCGCCCAGGCGGGCGGCACCGCGCCGAGCGACGACCCGCTCCAGCAGTGCGGCGTCGTCCGCAGCGGCGACACCCCGCTCGGCGCCGCCGAGGTGACGCTGTATCAGGCCGGTGACCACGACGGCGCGCCGCCCGCTCGACTGGCGACGACGCGCAGCGACCCGGACGGCAGGTTCCAGCTCTCCTACCGCCGGCCCGCCGGCCGTGACGCCGTCCTCTACCTCATCGCCGACGACCGGCACGCCGGACCGGTCCGGCTGGCCACCGTGCTCGGAGCGCCGGGTCGCGGGCCCGACGTCGTGATCAACGAGCGGACGACGGTCGCGGCCGCCTACGCGATGGCCCAGTTCACCGCCGGCGCCGCGATCTCCGGCACGCGTCCCGGACTGCAGAACGCCGCCGCGATCTCGCACAACCTGGCCGACATCAGCACGGGAGACGTCGCCCGGCTGCTCGCCGCCGCGCCGAACGGCCCGCTCACCTCGACCCTGCGCACCTTCAACTCGCTGGCCGACCTCCTCGCCGGCTGCGTCGACGGGCCGACCTGCCGCTCGCTGCTCGGCCTGGCGCAGCCGCCCGGCGGACCCGAGCCCGAGGACACCCTGCAGGCCGTCGTCGACATCGCCCACGCGCCCGGCAACCACGTCGCCGAACTCTTCGCTCTGTCGGCCACGAAGCCGACATACGAACCCGCGCTGCCGTCGGCCCCCGACGCCTGGACGCTGGCGCTGCGCTACGACGGCAACGGCCATGAACTGGACGGCCCGGGCAACATCGCGTTCGACGCGAACGGCAACGCCTGGGTCACCAACAACTACCGCTTCGACGCGGACCCGCGCGCCTCCGTCTGCGGGGCCAGGGACATCCTGAAGCTCACCCCGACCGGCGCGGACGCCCCCGGCGCCCCCTACCGCGGAGGCGGCCTCTACGGCGCGGGCTTCGGGATCACGCTGGATCCCCACGGCGACGTCTGGGCCGGGAACTTCGGCTTCCAGGGATCCGCCTGCGGCCTCGACGCGAGCCGACTCAACCGCAGCGTCTCGCAGTTCGGCCCGGACGGCCGAGCCGTCTCGCCGCCGCGCGGCTGGCGCACCGGCGGCATCGTCCAGCCGCAGGGGATGGTGTCGGACCCGGACGGGAACATCTGGATCGCCAACTGCGGAGCGCGCAGCGTGACCCTGATGCCCAAGGGGCGTCCGGAACAGGCCCGCAGCATCACCCCGCCCGCCGACGGCCTGGTCAAGCCCTTCGACATCGCCATCGACCCGGCCGGGCAGGCGTGGGTGACCGGGAACGGCAACGACAGCGTCGTGGTGCTGTCCCACGACGGCGAGCCGATCCACTCCGTCACCGGCGGAGGCATCAAGAAGCCCCTCGGCATCGCCTCGGACAGCCTGGGGAACCTCTGGGTGGCCAACAGCGGCATCGTCCCGCTGCCCTGCGAGGACGGCACGACCGCCCCTCGCGGCCGCGGCGCAGACCGTCCAGCCCGGCACGCCGGGAGCCCCCGGCGCCTCGGTGACCATGATCCGGCCCGACGGCACGACCCCCGAGCAGCCCTTCACCAACGACGGACTCGTGCTGCCCTGGGGAGTCGCCGTCGACGGCGGCGACACCGTCTGGGTCGCCAACTTCGGCGGCCACCGGCTGGCCCAGCTCTGCGGCGCCCGCCTCTCGTCCTGCCCGCCCGGCTACACCACCGGCCGGCCGATCTCACCCGCCGGCACGGGCTACACCAGCGACGGTCTGGACCGCAACACCGGTATCCAGATCGACCCCTCCGGCAATGTCTGGCTCGCCGACAACTGGCAGACCGTGCCCCTCCAGACCAACCCCGGCGGCCACGAACTGGTCGTCTTCATCGGCCTAGCCACCCCCGTCCGCACCCCCCTGATCGGCCCCCCGCACCGCCCCTGACCGCTGAGCTGATGCACAATCCAGAGGATGATCACGGACCCGAGCTCTGGAGGCACGATGCAGCATCTCGTCCGACCCGACGGCAGCCCGCCGGTCAACGGCTACAGCCACGCGGTGGTGTTCGCCGGGCCGATGGTCGCGGTCTCCGGGCAGGTCCCGGTGGACGCCGAGGGGCAGTTGGTGGGTGCGGAGGACGGCGAGGCCCAGGTGCGGCAGGTCTTCGCGAACCTGGGCCTCGCGCTGGCGGCGGCGGGCGCCGGGATGGAGCACGTGGTCAAACTGACGGTCTATCTGACCGACCTGGCCGATCTGGACGCCTTCCGCCGGGTCCGCGACGAGTACCTGGACCCGGCCCGCCCGCCGGCCTGCTCACTCGTCCAGGTCGCGGGGCTGGTCCACCCCGCCTTCCGGGTCGAGATCGACGCCCTCGCCGCGCTGCCCGCGCTCAGTTAGCGGCGTTGAGTGTGTCGGTGACCTGGGTGAGGGTGGCCGGAGCGGTGTCGGACAGGTTGCTGACGAGGGTGGCGGTGACGGTCCCGCCCGCACCGACCGTCCAGAGGTCGGGCACGCCGTCGGAGTTGATGTCGGCGGCCTGAAGTGTCACGTCTGCGCCGGTGTTCCAGCCGGTGGCGACCGGGTAGGCGTGGTAGTTGAGCTTGCCGGTGGTGGGGTCCGCCGCCAGGTTCTCCCACAGGTCGAGCTCACCGGTGGACTTCTTCCACAGGTACATCGCCGTGCTGGTGCCGCCGCCGGTCGCGGGCAGCTGGGTGGTGGCGATGGTCCAGTTGTTCCAGTCGGCAGTGCCGTCCGGCGTGTTGACGTTCAGCGCGACGGGGAACTGGTACTGGCCGACGACGGTTCCACCCTGGTAGAGGTCCAGGCCGTACCCGTTGGCGGCGTCGCCCAGGACGCCGAGCAGGTCGGGGAACCCGGTGCTGCCGCCGGAGGTGGTGCCCGCGTCGGCCAGCTGCGTGGGGTTGTTGCCGTTGAAGTCCTGGAAGGTGCCGGACGTGATGGTGTTCCCGCCGGCGGCGAGCGGGGCACCCGTGCCGTTCCCGCGCAGGACCAGGCCGCCGCCCGCGTGGATGCCGGTGGGGTAGTAGACCAGGACGTCCTGGTTGGGGCCGGCGGTGAAGCGTCCCGTGATGGCCGTCGCACCGTCGAAGTCGGACGGTGAGCCCGCGCTGCTCCAGCCGGTGCCGTTGACGCCGATGTCGGTCGGTGAGGTGGCCACGTGCCCGTCGCCGTGACCTGCTGCCAGCCAGATTCCGGAGGGCAGGCCGTTCTGCGCGCCGACGGTGAGCAGGTCCGGGACGCCGTCGCCCGTGAGGTCGCCGGTGGTCAGGTCCGGCGGGGGCGTCGCGGCGACGAAGTTGATGGTGGCGGTGCCGCCGGGATTGCCGCCCGCCGACAGGCTGGTGACGGAGAGGCTGTTGACGGCGGTCGTCGGCGTGAGCGTGAGGACGGCCCGGCCCGACGCGTCGGCGGTGACGCTCACGGGCGCGGCCGCGTCGAGCTGGTAGGTGTAACCGCTGGGAACCGTACCGCCGGTGGGCGCACCGACGGCGAAGCTGACCGGCTTGCCGATGGTCGCCGATCCCGGCTGGGCGAGGACGGGCGTGCCCGGACGGGTGGGATCGAAGGAGAAGTGGCAGGTGGTGGACCAGCCGCTCTTCAGGGTGGCGTCGGCGGCCCGGACCTTCCAGTTGAACTCGGTGATCCGGCCGCCCGCGGCAGCCTCCAGGACGGCCTTGGGCAGGACGTACACCGCCGACGAACCCGAAGGCGCCGTCAGCTTCGTCGGGTCCGACTCGGCGACGGGAGTGTCGTCGCCACCGTCCTTCACCAGCTGGAACTCGGCGCCGAGCGTGCCGCCCTGGGGGCCCGACAGCACCGCGTACAGGGTGACGTCGGTGTCGCCGACGAGGGTGTCCCCCGGGCAGGAGGAGACCGGGGACGTGCTCAGGGCGCTCGGAACGGACGGGCGCTGCTGCGGCGCTGCCGACGCCGCGACGGGCTGGACAAGGCCTGCTGCTATCAGCACACCGAGCGCGGCCGCGGTAGCGATGCTACGGCCGGCGGTCGGCTGGTATGACGAGGACGAGTCCACTGGGCGCTCATTTCGCATGGGGGCTTGGATGGCCCCGATCCGCGTCAGGATAGGGGCCGTCCAGTACCTCCGACCAGCGAGTTCTGCTCGGGTG
Organism: Kitasatospora sp. MAA4; assembly: GCF_029893355.1. GTDB lineage: Bacteria > Actinomycetota > Actinomycetes > Streptomycetales > Streptomycetaceae > Kitasatospora. Next base: position 67,546 of record NZ_JARZAI010000006.1, on the reverse strand, counting down.
GCGGCTAGTTGTGGAAGTAGCCGAACAGGTCGGCGACCACCTGGGTGCTGCCGCTGAAGTTGTAGACGTCGAAGGCGCCGTCGGCACCGACCGGGGTGGTGACGTGGTTCGGCACGGTCTGACCGGCGGTGAAGTTGAGGTTGCTGGTGCCGGGCCGGTCCGCGCCGTCCGCCCAGACGGTCAGGAAGCCCGGCTGGGTCGGCTCGGTGGCGGTGATGTTGAGCACCGCACCGGTCGTCCCGGCGGGGGCGCCGGTGGCGACGGAGAGCCGGCCGCCGGAGCCGATGGCGTTGCCGGGACGGGTGTCCAGCAGCCTGCGCGGGGTGACGGGTTGGAACAGCGCCTCGCCGCTGGGGCTGTAGTAGCCGAAGAGGTCGACCACGGCGTGCGCGTCGCCCGCGAAGTTGTAGAGCTTGACCGTGCCGTCCGGCCCGATCGGGACGATGACCTGGTTGGCCACGGTCTGCCCGGCGGTGAAGTTGACGTTGCTGGTGCCGGGCCGGGCGGTGCCGCCGGGGTAGACGGTGAAGTAGCCCGCCGAATCCGGCTCGGTGGCGGTGACGTTGAGGACCACGGCCGTGGCGTCGGTCGGCACGTTGTGCTGGCCGCGGATCTGGACCGAGGTCTCGCCGCCGGCGCCGAGCGGGTTGTTCGGGCGGGTGTCGAGCAGCCGCACGGGCGCCTGGGCGGTGTACTTGAGCCAGGTCTGGGGGTTCGAGCTGTAGTAGCCGAGGATGTCCACCACCACGTCGGTGTCGCCGAACCTGTTGTACACCGACACACCGTCCGGCCCGACCGGTACCGTCACGAGGTTCGGAACCGCCTGCCCTGCAAGGAAGTTGACGTTCGAGGTGGACGGCCGGTCGGTGTCCGCCGGATAGACGGTCAGGAAGCCGGCGGAGTCCTTGGCCACGGCCGTCACGTTGAGCACCACGGCGTCGGGGGTCTGGTCGAACGGCAGCGGGTTCAGGTTCTCCCGATCCCGGTTCAGCAGCGGGATGGTGAGGGTCTGGCCCGGGCCGAGCGTGCTGCGGGTGTTTCGGGTGTCCAGCACCCGGGTCGGCGTCAGGGTGTAGTAGGACGAGGGCTGGTAGCCGACGTGCACCTGCTGCTCGGCCGTCCGGACGTTGCCCCCGTCGTCGCGCACTGTCAGGGTGACGGTGTAGTCGCCCTCGCGGTGGTAGGTGTGCTCACAGCTGTTGAAGCCGAGGCAGCCGCTCTGCCCCGTGCCGTCGCCGAAGTCGAAGAGGTAAGTGCTGATCGACCAGGACGAACTGGCGGTCGCGCTCGCGGTGTAGCCCAGCGCCTGGTCGTTCGGCGCGACGGCCAGCGCCGCGACGAACGGCCCGGGCGGGACGACCGTCATCGGGTCGGTGACGGTCGTGGCGCTGCTCTCCCCGTCCTTCAGGACCGCGACCACGGACACGTTGTACGTCCCGGTGGCGGTGTACGTGTGGGACGCCGAGCTGTCGGCGGTCGTCACTCGCGTGCCGTCACCGAAGTCGTAGGTGTAACTGACCAGGCTGGACCAGCCGTTGAACGACGTGACGGTGAAGGTGACGGCCGCGCCGACCGGCAGCTGACCCGCGCTGGGGATCACGGTCGGTGCCTGGGCGGCGGGGGTGTACTCGTACGCGCCGCGGTCGTAGACGCCCGTGCCGGTACCGGTGTTGGCGACCGTCGGGTCGTCGATCCGCTGGTAGCCGCGCAGGTCGGTGGACAGCTCGCCGGGCGCGTTCGCGTCCGCGGAGTCGATCGCGGGGGAGCCCTCCGTCAGTTCGAGTCCGAGGCTGTAGTAGCGCGGGTCCGCGGTCAGGTCGTGGGCGCCCTGGAGGTAGGGGGCGGGCTGGCCCAGCGGGGGGTCGGCCAGGTTGTAGTCCTCCGCGGTGCCCTGGTAGGAGGCTGTCGAGACTGCCAGCTCCGACATGCTGCTGCACTGGGCCTGACTCCGCACGAAACTGTCCGCAGCCAGGATGTTGTTCTCGACCACGGCCTTCGAGGAGTTGCCGAGCAGGGCGACGGCCGGCGTGCAGCCGGTGCTGACGGTGTTGCCGGTGACGACGGTCCCCGGGGCGTCGGTCACCTGCACACCGCCGCCGTAGGCGTTCTCGATGGCGTTGCCGGTCACCACGGTGCCGGTCGCGCCGGGCTCCACGACCACCGAGTTGACGTTCTCGGTGTAGAAGGTGTTGCGGCTGATGGTGGTGGCGGCGGAGGTCCCGGTGACGTCGAGTTCCGCGGCGGTGTTCTGGAACGCATCCTTGAACGAGTTGCCGTCCAGGGTCACCCGGCTGGTGCCGTTCAGCACCACGCCCCCGCCGGCGGTGTCGAGGACGAAGCCGGAGATGGCCACGTCGTGCACGCTGTTCAGCACGAAGCCCCTCGGCAGCGTCGTGGGGCCGCCGCCGGCCCCGTAGAGCTTGGCCATCCCGGTCAACCCGCTGCGGATCGAGCCGCCGCGGAAGGTGATCGGCTTGTCCGGGGTGCCCGAGTGGGTCAGCGTGACCTGGGTCTGCCGGTAGAGCCGCGGCGCCACCTGAACGGTCTGCCCGGGCTGGACCACGTCGGCGGCCGCCTGGATGGTGCAGAAGGGCTGCTGCTGGGTGCCGCTGCCCGCGTCGGAGCAGTTGGCGGTGCGGATGTCGTCCACGTAGATGGTGGAGGCGTCGGCCAGGGCCGAGGCCGGGACGGGTAGTCCGAGGAAGGCGGTCGCGACGGCGGCGAGGCCGGCGAGGTGTCGCAGGCGCATGAAAGTATCCCCCCGTTGAATATCCGGTCCGCGCCGGGCAGCTGTGGGCCCGGCGGAACCGCCCTCATCATTGGACACGAGGAGCCCGCCGACCGCTAGGGCCTTGAAGGTTGCGGTACCGATGGGGACGAGAGGCAGTCTGTCGATGGAGTTCGAGGACCGGGTTCCGTTCATCGCCCGCCTGGAGGCCGATGACCGGCAGGCGCTGCTCGCGTGCGGGACTCCGCTGGTCTTCCCGGTGCGGGCTGTGCTGTTGCGCGAGCACGAGCCGTCGGCGCACGTCCTGATCCTGCTGTCCGGTTGGACGAAGGTGACCTCGGCGGCAGCCAACGGCTACGAGGCGCTGCTCGCGCTGCGCGGCCCCGGGGACCTCGTCGGCGAGGGGGCGGCGCTCAGCGGTCGGCATCGCTCGGCCACGGTCACGGCGCTGGGGCGGGTGGAGGCGGTGGCCGTGGAGGCCCACCGGTTCGGCGCCCTGCTCGACGAACGTCCGGGTATCTCAAAGAAGTTGCTGGCACTGGCTGCTGACAGGATGCGCGACAGCGACCGTCGGCGGGTGCAGTACGCGGCCCTGAACGTGCAGGAACGGGTGGCCCTGCTGCTGCTGGAGCTGATGCGTATCCACGGGCAGGAGACCGAGGAGGGCGTGTCCCTGACGCCCGGGCTCACCCAGACCGAACTGGCGGGGTCGGTGGGTGCGTCGAGAGAGGCGGTCGCGCGGCTGCTGAAGGGGCTGCGCGAGCGGGGAATCGTGCGGACCGGGCGCCGCGGTCTCGTGGTGGTGAAGCCGGAGGTCCTGCGGCAGATGGCACGCCAGGCGGATCGCTGAGCACGGGTCCGGGTGCGGTCCGAGCGCGAGTCCGGCCAACGGCCGCACGCCTGCTCTGTGTACACGGTCACATTCGCAGTGTGCTAGTTTCCGTCGCCGCACCCCCCTTGCTCCTGGCACCTTTTCAGGTGTCCAGACGGGCCTCGCCAGGCCCTACGTCTCCTGCGGAAGGCAGTCAATGCGCGAGCCTGTCAACCGGACCATCCTGCTGCTCGACATCGAGCGGTTCAGCCGTCGTGACGACGTGGTGCAGGCCGTCCTGCGGCGGACCATGAACACCGTCGTCTCGCAGACCCTGCTGGCCGCCGGGGTGGAGGCCACCCAGCAGTACCGCGAGGACCGCGGCGACGGCCTGATCGTGCTGCTCGGCGGGGACGTGGCGAAGGCGGCCGTCCTGCGTGCGCTGCTCACCGCCACCCCCGAGTTGCTGCACGACCACAACCGGCTTGCCTCGGCCAGTGCGCAGATGCGGCTGCGGATGGTGCTGGCCACCGGTGAGGTCGCCGACGACCCCCAGGCCGGCACCACCGGCGGGCTGGTCGGGCACGATCTCAACCAGGCCTTCCGGTTGCTCGACTCGGACTCCCTGCGCGGCGCCCTGGCCGGGCGGACGGACGCGGAGTGCGTGCTGGCGGTGAGCGCGGCGGTGTACGAAGGCGTCGTGCGGCACGGTCACCGAGGGGTCCGGCCGGAGCACTTCCGGCGTACGGACGTGCAGGTCAAGGATGGAGTGCTGGCCGCGTGGATCCATCGGGGAGGCGGGCAGCCGGAGATCGCCGCAGGTGAGCAGCAGGCCGCAACTCCGTCCCCGGTCCAGGAGCAGCGGCAGCCCGCCGGGGCGGTCTTCCACTTCCATGGCGCCCCGGTGGTGCACGGTTCGCTCGTCGGCGGTGACCAGCACGGGGTGAGCGGGGGCCAGGTGACCGGCGACGTCATCCTCGGCGGCACGCTCAGCAAGGGCGCCGAGCTGTGACCCCCTCCCCTGTGGAGCACGGCCCGGCCGCCGAGGAGGCGCCGGCCGGGCCGGTGCGACAGCCGGACGCTGCGCCGGATGCCGCTGCCGCTGCCGCGGACGCGGAGGCGGCCGCCGCCGAGGCCGAAGCCGTCGCCGAACACGCCTGGGACTCCCGGCGCGACCTGTACCGGCACAGCCCCGGCATCATGCTCGGCCGTTCCGCGCAACTGGGCGGCTCGCTCGTCGGCGGAGACCAGCACGGGGTGAGCGGCGGCCAGGTGACCGGCGACGTCATCCTCGGTGGCAGCAAGATCGAGTACCATCTCGGCGGCGACGGCGAGGAGCGCTCCGGCGAGATTCCGGTCGCCGAAGTCGACCTGCTCGCACAGCACTTCGTCTATCCGGCCGATCCGCCGCCGGGTGCGGGGCAGTCCGAGAGCGCCTTCGACCTCGCCCTCGACCGGCTCAGGCGGCAACGGGTCGCCGTCATCTCCGGTCCGGCGACGACCGGTCGGCGCGCTGCCGCCCTCATGCTGCTGCGCGCCGTCGGTTCGACCGGCTACCGGGCGCTCGACCCCGGGCTCTCCCCGGGCGGGCTGGTCGGGGAGCTGCGGGAGCGGTGCGGACACCTCCTCGCGGACTACACCACGACCCCCGAGCGCCCGCTGCGCGAACACCATCTGCGGGCCCTGAGCGAGAAGTTGCGTGCCTGCGACAGCCACCTCGTCATCGTGGTCGGGCCGCATCCCGCCGTGCACAGCGGCATCGGCTACGTGCCGTGGCAGCCGCCCGAGCCCGACCAGCTGGTGCGCGGACACCTGCTCCGCAAGGACCTGGGCGGACGCGAGGTCGACGCGCTGCTCGACCTCCAGGAGGTCCGGTCCGTGCTCGGGCACCGCCGCCCGGTCGGCGATCTGGCCCGCTTCGCCGACCAGATCGCCGAGTACGCCCGCGGCGTGCTGTCCCTGGAGGATCTCGCCGCGTTCGGCGACTACGCCGCCGAGCGGCAGGTACGAGCCTGGTTCGACGACACCGATGGCCAGTCGCTGCACGACAAGGCGTTCCTGATCGCACTCGCCGCCTTCGACGCGGCCCCCTACCCCCTCACCGCCGAGCTGAGCGACGTCCTCTTCGGACTCCTGCACCGCATCGAGAACCCCGGCGAACCGGCCCCGATCCCCGTCTTCGGCACCTCCAGCGCCAAACGCGTCGAGCACGCCCAGGCGGACCGCTACCAGGAGACCGAGGAGACCGAGTGGGGTCCCGTGCTCCAGACCAAGATCCAGTTCCGGGATCGGAGCACCGCGATCACGCTGCTCGGTGAGGTCTGGACCGGACATCCGTCCGCGCGCCCCGCGCTGGTGGCGTGGCTGCGCCGGTTGGCGGACGACCCCCGGCCACTGGTCCGCACCCGGGCGGCGTTCACGGCCGGCGTGCTCGCCTGGACGGACCTGCCGTCGGCCATGGCCCTGCTGATCCGGCCCTGGGCCGCCGATCGGCGGTTCCGCGCCCGGCTCGCCGCCGCGAACGCGCTCGCCCTCGCGCACCACCTGAACGCGCCGCACGTACCCCGCATCCTGCACGAGTGGTGCACCGCGGACGACCACCGCCTGCGCTGGACCGCCGTCCGCAGCTACGCACTGGTCGGGGACGCCTTTCCCAGCCAGGCCGTCACCGCGCTGGTGGCGGCGGTGCGTGCGCTGGAGGTGCGCGGGTCGACCCGCGCATGGTCCGAGGAGCTCGACGAACTCGCCCAGTCCGCAGCCACGTTGCTGCTCGCCACCGGGCTGGGCGTTGCCGACGCAGCGCCGGCCGACACCGCGGCCGAGCTCTGGCCCACGCTGGTACCGCTGGCACAGCAGCGGGGCCTGATGCGGGAGTTCGTCCTGCGCACGGTCATCCACGCGTGCGGGCCCACGGACGGCGAGCCCGGCAGCGGACGCCCGCTTCTGCTGGACCTCTTCGCCCGCGCGGAGAGCACCTCCGGCACCCCGGGCGCCTTCCTGCGGCAGTCGCTCGCCGCCCTCTGGCGCACCGTTCTCAACGATCCGATGTGCTCCGCGGCCGGACTTGAGCAGCTGCGCGGCTGGATCCGGGCCGCCGCCCTCGATCCGGGGGCCGAGCACGCCCTCGCGGAGCTGCTCCCCCTGCTGGCGGTCTCGGTCGAGGACACCAAGCGGCTCGCCTACCTCCTGGAGAACCTGCGCGGCGGTGCGGACGAGCCGTCCTGGTCGGCCGCGGTCGTCCGGCTGCGCGCGACCCTCCCATCTCCCCAGCCCGCGCCGTAGACCCGCGCAAGTTGTTCGGAACCTCCCAAGGAAGGCCGCCTGATGATGAACCCGCCACCCCAGTGGCAGCAGAACGCGAACCGCGACTCGCAGCTGGTCGACCCGGTCGTCACGATCCAGGGGCTCTCGCGTCTGAAGCCGCTGCGTTCCACCCGGGTTGACTACGCCCTGGTCTTCACCACCGCCCAGGGCGGCCTCGACACCTACCTCCCGCCCAGCCGCCCGAGCCGGACCGAGCTCGCCACCCGCCGGTGGACCAACGTCTACGAGGTGGACACGGGTCTGCACCAGGCCTATGCCGTTCTCGCGCTGCCCAGCAGCAACGACGCGTTCCTCTTCGAGGTCTCGCTGAGCTTCAGCTGGCAGGTGGTGGCCCCGGCGGCCTTCGTGGCCAGCGGAGAGCGCAACGTGCCTGCCATGGTGGAGCGTTGCGTCGACGGCCTGCTGCGGCCCGTGCTGCGCGGGTACGCGACCGAGGACAGCGCCATGGCGGAGAAGGTGGCGCAGGAGGTGCTGGCGGCGTACGGGCAACTGGGCGCGGCGGAGGGCCTCCAGGTGCGGTGCGGCATCCAGATCCGCCGGGACGAGGAGGCGCTGCGGCACGCGCGGGAGCTGCGCGAGATCGAGTTCGCCCGGCAGAAGCTCGACCCGCAGCACGCGCTGCTCATGCGGGAGGACGAACTGGCGGCCCAGCGGGCGCTGGCTCAGGGGCAGCAGGAGCACCGGATCGCCCTGCAGGGCCAGAACCTCAACCACGAGCGGCAGTTGATCCGTGGACAGCAGGAGATCGAGCTCCAGGAGATCGAGGCGAAGAAGATCGAGTACTACACGTACTACCTCGAGCGCGGCGGGCCGAGCGCGATGGCCTTCCACCTCGCGAGCCACCCCGAGGACACCCGGCTGATCATGGAGAACCTTCGGCAGGACCAACTCCTGGCCATACAGAATCAGTTGCAGGTGGCCATGCAGGCGCTCGGCGGCGGCCCCGGCGGCCTGGAGGAGCACCAGTTGGACGAGCCGCGCAGGCTGGCGGCGAACGTGATCAGGGAGGTCCTGAGCGCGAAACTCTCACCGGCGGCTCCCGCGAACGCGACTCCCGCGAACCCGGCTCCCGCGAACGCGACTCCCATCGACGCGGCGCCGGTGGACGCGGCTCCCTCCTTCGGCTACCGCATTCCGGCTCCGCAGGCCCCGCGTTGACGGCCGGGCAACCGGAGTCGGCCGCTCCGGCAGAGAGTCCCGACCTGGGCACGGCCGAACGCCTCCTCGCGGACCTGCGGCAGGAGGCGGCCCGGGCGGACGGCAAGGGCTCGGTCCTGGTGGGCGCCCAGGGGATGGCCGCCGCCGCCCTCGTCGGCGTGCTGACCGCGCGGGGCTGGGATCCAGGCGCGCTGACCGCTCCCGGACGGCTGATGTGGTGGACGGGCGCGGCCTGCTTCGTCGTGTCGCTCTGCGCGGTGCTGATGGCGGTGCTCCCGCGGTACCGGGCCCGCGCGTGGCAGCCCGGCATGCCCCTCACCCACTTCGCCGACATCCGCAGCGCAGCCGCCCACGGGACGACGGTCCTGGAGGAGGCGCTACGGGAGACCGAGCGCGCCCCGCTGCCCGCGATCCTCACCTCGCTCGGGGAGAACAGCCGGATCGTCGCCGGCAAGTACGGGTGGCTGCGGTTCGGCATGGCCTGCTTCACGGCTTCGCTCGTCCTGCTGCCGGCCTCCCTCCTGGTGGGCTGATCGACCCGCGGCGCTCGCCACCTCATGACACTCAGGATCAGGAGACGTACAGCCATGCCTGCCTCCGCCGACGCCCCGCCGCCGTACCCCGGCGAGGCACCGCCGCCCGCCTGTCCCGCCGGCGATCCGCCGCCCGCCTACCCGGGCACGCCATCGCCGAAGGCGCTGCCGCACCGTCCCCCCGTTCCCCCGCCACCGGCCCACCCTCCCCTGCTGCCTCCCCAGCCGCCTCCGCTGCGGGACGACCTGCCCCTGCAGTCCGGACGCACGTACCTCAAGGCCCGTCAGCGCGGCGCGGACGGGGCTGCCATCTCGCAGCTGGTGGTGACCCTGCCGACAGCACTGGTCAGCCTCGGCGTCGTGGCGACGGTCTTCTCGATGGTCAACCCGGTCCTCGGGCTGGTCGGGACCGTGCTGTGGCTGCTGTCCGGTGCCCTGGTGTTCCACCGGCCCACCGAGGCGGCCATCGCCCAGCACCTGCTGGCCATGCGCCGCCCGGATCCGGCGACCGCCCAGCGCCTGGCGGTGGTGTGGGAGGAGGTGACCCGCCGGGCCGGGGTCCGGCACGGGACGTACGAGCTGTGGATCGAGGAGCGCGACGAGCTGAACGCCACGGCGGCGGCCGGCCATATCGTCGGCGTGACCCGGCATGCGATGGACCGGCTGCCCAACTCCCAACTGGCCGCGATCCTCGCCCACGAGCTCGGTCACCACGTGGGCGGCCACACCTGGGCGGGCCTGCTCGCCCACTGGTACGCCCTGCCGGCCCGGATGCTGGGGCGGGTGCTCTTCGCGGGAGTCTCCGCTCTGATGCGCTCCAAGAGCGCGCCGGGCGTCGGCTGCGGAGGCTGCCTCATCCTGGTGATGGTGTCGTTCGTCGCCACGCTGACCTTCGAGCAGGGCATGTGGTGGCTGGTCGTTCCCGTCGCGGTCGCCCCGCTCTTCGTCGCCTGGCTGCACCGCCGCGCGGAGTTCCGGGCGGACGACTACGCGGCCGGCCTCGGCTTCGGCGAGGAGCTGACGGCGGTGCTCGCCCAGGAACACCGCAGCCGGACCACACCGGTCGCCTTCCCGAGCCCGCCGCCCAGCCCATGGCCGCATCCGCCCCAGCCCGGCGGGCCCTATTCCTACCCCGCACCCCCGGCATACGCCCCGCCACCGCCCCACGCGATGGTGACGCCGGCGGCCCACCGCGACCTGGAGGCCCGCCTCCAACGCCTGCACCGCAACCGGTGACCGCACCCGGGAGCCGCGCGGGGTGCACCGGAGTGCACCCCGCGGTGACAGTCGGCCCGGTCAGCCCGCGTGTACGGCGGCGACCAGGTCGGGCAGCAGCTTCGCCGCGTTCGGTGTGCCGAGGCCGGTGACCGGGTCCCACCCGGCTGTGGCGGGGTAGCCGGGCACGGTCGGGTCGGTCGTGTTGTTCCCGGTGGTGACGTCGTAGAAGTCCGACGCGTACTTGGCCGGGTCGGAGCCGATGCTGTAGAGCGCCGGGTTGATCAGTCCCAGTCCGCCGCCGCCGAGCTGGTCGGCGATGGCGACCAGCCCCGCCCACTGCGGGCAGGACAGCGAGGTACCGCCGATGTCGTACCAGCCCGCGCTGCACGGGGCGGAGCCGCACGTCAGGCCGCCCTGGCCGGACGGCGGCAGCGAGACGTAGACCAGCGCGCCCGTTCCCGAGGCGGCCTGTAGCGCGACGTCCGGCACGCCGCGCATCGCGCCGATCGGCGTGCTGCCGACGGGCAGATCGGCCTGGTAGTCGGGCTTGCCGAAGAACTGGCTGAAACCGCCCCCGGAGTTGGTCCAACCCACCTCCGACACACCGGGATTGGCCCCGCACTGGGCCGGCTTGTCAGCGCTGTCGGTCACCCGGGAGTCGGTGGCGGCCGGGTCCGTGCAGAGGTACGTACCTCCGACGCCGGTCACCAGCGGGTCGGAGGCGGGCCACCCGACCGACGGGTAGGGCAGCGTCGTGCCGCCCTGCTTCACCGGTGTCTTGGTGCTGCCCGCGCTGCCGCTGTCGCCGGACGAGCTGAGGACGGTGACGCCGTTCTGGGCAGCCGACTTGAAGGCGTGCCGCAGCTGCTCCACCGACTGCGCGCTGCCGAAGGCGCCCTCGTCCGAACTGAAGGACTGTGAGATCACGGTGGCGAGATGGTTGTCCACGACGTACTGCTCGGCGGACATCATCTGGGGGAGACCCTGAACACCGAGCGTCTCGGAGGTCGGTGTGCTCACCAGCAGGATGTTGGCGCCGGGCGCCATCGCGTGCGCGGTCTCCACGTCGAGGGCGACCTCCAACGCCCAGCCGCTCTTGTCCTCCTGCCCGGTGCCCTGGCCGGTGGGCGGCGGTGCGACGGTCGCCGGGGAACCCTGAAGATGCAGCTCACTGAAGGTCGGCATGCCCGGCGCACAGGTGACGCCCTCCTCACCGCACATCGCCGCCACGCCGAGGCCCTGATCGAAGACGTGCAGGTCATGGGCCATGGTGTCGCTGCCGTACGAGTCGACGACGGCGATCGTCTGCCCCCGGCCGTCGTTCCCGGCGGCGTAGAGCGGGCCCAGGTCGTAGGCGGCGCGGATGCCCTGCGGCGAGAAGCAGCGACGGCCCGCCGAAGCGCACTGAGCCGCTGTCGGGGGTGTCTCACCCGTGGTGAGCTGGGTGTACTCGGCGACCGTCGGGTGGACCGCTGGATAGTGGGCGGCCGAAGCGGTGCCGCTCGGAGCGGAGAGCAGACCGGTGCCGGCGAGAGCGAGCGTGCTCACTCCTGCAACCAGCCAGCGACGTGCGGTGGAAGCCGTCAAGACAGTCCTCCTCGTAGGGTGGTAAGGGGACTTGCTCTGCCCGACCCGGGCCGCCGCGGCGCGTCCATCCGCCTGACGGCTGCGGGCCGCGGCGAGTCTAGGGGCGGACGTCCGTCCGATCAACGGGTGCCACAGGAATGCGCTTGCGGCTCTCTCCGGCGGCTCGGCGGTACGCCGAGGGGGTCAGGCCCGTCCACCTGCGCACAGCGCGGGTGAGGGCTGCCGGAGTGGCGAAACCCACCCGTCTCGCGATGGCGGTCACCGGCAGCCCGGTCGGCTCGGGCTCGGCCAACAGGGCCAGCGCACGGTCCCGTTGCACAGCCTCCACCAGGCTGGAGAACGAGCACCCTTCCTCCTGGAGGCGCAACTGGAGCGTGCGGCGGCCCACCGCCATCGCCCGTGCCACGTCCGCCAGCCGCGGCGGGCCGTCCGCCCCCACGTCCTCCTGCAGGCCCGCCCGGACTGCCGCCGACCAAGGTGTGCGGTTCAGCGCGAGTTGCCGCTGTGCATAGGGGGCCAGCATCGCCAGCACCGCCGGATCGGCCTGCCGCACCCGCGCGCGCAGAGCGGCCGGCCCGAACACGCAGACGTCCGTCGGCTGTCCGAACACCACCGGGCCGAGCGCGCGGTGGTACGCCGCCGGCCGCATGGGTTCGGGCCGCCGCAGCAGGACCTGGTCCGGTCCCGCGCTCTCCCCGGCGAGTCGACGAACTGTGCGGCACAGCATGGCGAAGCAGGCGTCCACGGTATCCGGATGTGCCGCACCGTCGTCCAGGGCCCGGATGCCCACCGAAACCGTGGCGGGCCCACTGCCGGCGGGGCGCTCCCGTACGACCAGCTCGTTGCGGCCGACCAGGGGATGGAAGCGCGCCAGGCTGCCCAGCATCGCGGCGATGTCGGGGCTGTTGGCGAGGATCGGCGCCAGCACCCCGCCGAGCGCGGTGGTCTCGGCCGACTCGGCGAACGCCAGCCCAGGGTGTGCCACACCGGCCAGCTGAATCGCGTCCCAGAGCGGTGCGAGCCAGTCGGCCTGCGCTCGGTCATCCGTCGTTCCGAGGCCCAGCAGTGACGCTCCCCGCGCGAGGGCGTACACCCGCAACTCCGCCTCCACCAGGTCGGTGCTGTTCGGGCTGCCCTGGTCGTTGTCCCGGGATGCGCGGGAAGGCAAAAGCGGTACGCCCAAGGGAAAGCACGCCTCTCGGGTCAGCTGCGAAGTTGGCGGCATGGAACTCGACACACCGGCACGGCCGATTCTGACCTACGGTACCTACCCCCTGCTGGCGACGGCCACGGCCGCGGTCACCTGGGCAGCCGTCACCCACCGCCTGGCGATCTCCCGGGACGCGGCTCTCGCTCTGCTGACCATCGGCACCATCGCCATCGCCTTCACCGTGGAGCGGGTCAACCCGCTGCTGGACCGCTGGCGGATGACCCGGGACAGCTTCGTCGGCCGCGACCTGCCCTTCATCGGACTGGCCTTCGTGGTCGAGCAGGTCGCGACCATGGGCGTCTCCCTCGTCGCGGCCCGTTTCGTCCCGGACGGCGGGTTCGGGCCGCTCGCCGGGGTCCCGCTCCTCGTCCAGGCCCTGGTGGTCCTGCTGGCGCTCGACCTGCTCTGGTACGCCTACCACCGGGCCGCCCACACCGTCCCCCGGCTGTGGCGGGCCCACGGAGTGCACCACTCGCCGTCCCAGCTGTACGTCCTCATGCACCCGGTCTTCCACCCGATCGACCTGCTGGTCTCCCGGTTCGTGATCTCCCTGCTGGTCTTCCGGTTCAGCGGCGCGACCCCTGACGCCGCATTCCTGGCCCTGGTGGTGCTGAACCTTCAGCAGACGATCAGTCATATCAACTCCGACCTCCGCACCGGGCCGCTCAACTACCTGCTGATCGGCGCCGAGACTCACCGGTGGCACCACGGTGCCGGCGAGCGGGCCAACTACGGCTCGGCGCTGGCGGTCTGGGACATCGCCTTCCGCACCTTCGTGTACGAGCCCACCCGGGTGCCGGACCGCCTCGGGCTCGACGACCCGGCGTCCTACCCCGACCCGCGCCGCTTCCACGCCACCCTCGCCTGGCCGCTCCGGCGGGCCGGCGCTGCGACGCCGGCACCGGGCAAGTGATCGCTCTTCTCCGACGCCCCAGGGGGCGGGGTCAGGCCGCGGTCGCCTCCACACCTGCGCGGCTTCGGGTCTCCTGCCGCACGGTACGCCGGCGCCGGGACGGCATGCCCGCGGTCGGGTTGGCGACGCCCCAGGCCGCGCCCTTGCAGATCAGTTCCTTGTAGAGGGCGGCCACGCGGCCCGTGAGGGCGCTGTCCTTCGCTCGGTCGTCGGCGGTGACGAACTGGATCAGGCCCTCCTTGCGACCGAGCGAGATGCACTGCTGAAAGTAGCGGATGGTGACGCTGGGGACCTTGGTGTCGGTGAGGCGGGCGGCGATGGCGTCGGCGGCCTGCCAGGCCATGGGAACACCCGAGGCGCAGGACATCCGGAGGGGCTTGTCGTTCGGGCCCGTCGCCATCGCCGCGTCGCCCACGGCGTACACGTCCGGGTGGGAGACCGAGCGCATCGTGGAGTCGACCACGATCTGGCCGCGGTCGGTGAGCTCCAGGGTGGTGGCCTGGGCGATCGGGTGGACGGCGAAGCCGGTGGTCCAGACGGTGACCTCGGCGGGGATGGTCGTGCCGTCGTCCGCCGTCACGCCGTCCGCCTCCACGGCGGTGACTGCCGTGTGTTCGTGGACCCTGATGCCGAGTTCGTCGACCACCTTCCTGAGGTGGGCGCGACCCTTCTCCGAGAGCCAGTCACCGAGAGCGCCGCGAGCCGCCAGGGCGACATCGAGGTCCGGGCGCGTCTCGGCGATCTCGGTCGCGGCCTCCAGGCCGGTCAGGCCGCCGCCGACCACGACCACCGGCCGACCGGTGTCCAGGGCAGCCAGGCGCTCGCGCAGGCGGAGGGCTCCGGGGCGGCTGGAGATCTCGTGGGCGTGTTCGCCGGTGCCGGGTACGCCCTCGTCGTTCCAGCCGCTACCGAGGGCGTAGACCAGCGTGTCGTACTCCAGTTCCTCCCGCGCGGGGCCGCCCACGATGCTGACCGTCACCGTCCTGCGGTCCACGTCCACGGCGGTGACCTTCGCGAGCTTCAGTTCCACGCCCGTGCCCGCGAACATCTCGCTGAACGGCCTGGGCACGAGGTCCTGGCCGGCCGCGAGCTGGTGCAGCCGGACACGCTCGACGAAGTCGGGCTCGGGGTTGACGAGGGTGATGGCGACGTCTTCGCGGTGCAGCCGCTTGGCGAGGCGGCCGGCGGCGACGGCTCCGGTGTAGCCGGCTCCGAGGACGACGATGCGGTGCTGCATGTGCCTGCTCCTGTCTGCGCGGGGTCCGCCGTTGTCTTGCGCGGTTTCGCCCCTTGAACCGGGCAGCCCGGCGTTTCCTGACAGGATCGGGATGTGAAGCACGTCACAGCTTGTGTCGTATCGGATCAGAGGGTGCAGAGCGGGGAATCCCCGTGGTCCGCGGCGGCCCACTGCTCGGTCGCGCGCACGAGCTTGTCGGGGTTGACCTGGCTGCGAACGGCGGCGATGCCCTCCGCGGTGACCTCCAGGCAGGTGATCCCGACGACCCGGCCGTCCACGACCGCCACGATGGCCGGTTCGCCGTTCGCGGTCGTGGCGTGGATCTCGGCCGCGCCGCCGACATAGGCCCGCTTGGCCTCGCTGGGCTTGAACAGGCCGCGCAGGAACTTGGCGACCGCGAGCGCTCCCTCGAACGCCTTCGCGCGGGCCGGGACCTTCCCACCGCCGTCGCCGACCGAGACGGCGTCCTGAGTGAGCAGGCGCACGAGCGGTTCGGTACGGCCGCTGGTCGCCGCGGCCAGGAACTCCTCGACGATCCTGCGGGCGGTGGCCTCGTCGATCTCGGTGCGCGTCCGGCCGTCCGCGACGTGCTTCTTGGCCCGGTGGTAGATCTGCTGGCTGGCGGCCTCGGTGATGTCCAGGATCCCGGCGATCTCCCGGTGCGGGTAGTCGAAGGCCTCACGCAGCACGTACACCGCCCGCTCGTTGGGCGACAGGCGCTCCAGCAGGACGAGGACGGCGTACGACACCGACTCGCGCTGCTCCAGGGTGTCGGCCGGGCCGAGCATCGGGTCCCCGCCGAGCAGCGGCTCGGGGAGCCACCTCCCCACGTACGTCTCACGCCGGGCGCGTGCCGAAGTGAGCTGATTGAGGCAGAAGTTGGTGAGGACCTTGGTCAGCCAGGCCTCGGGCACCTCGAGTCGCCCGACATCGGTCGCCTGCCAGCGCAGGAACGTCTCCTGCACGGCGTCCTCCGCCTCACCCGCCGAGCCGAGCAGCCGGTAGGCGATTGCCTCCAGCCGGGGCCTGGCAGCCTCGAACCGGTCCACGTCGCTCATGCTCAGGGCCATGCCCGCGGATCCTACTCGCCCCGGCGGCGGAGCGGCAGGCGCGACAGCGCTCCCCTGATCCGCAACAGATTGACGTATCGCGGTATATCGATACGATTTCCCCATGCCCACCTTCGACGCCGCTCCAACGGCTCTGATCGTTCACGCCCACCCCGAGCCCCGCTCGTTCAACTCCGCCCAGATGGCGGTGGCCGCACAGGCCCTCCGCGACGCGGGCTACCAGGTCGATGTCGTCGACCTGTACGCCTCCGACTGGGCCCCGGTCCTCGCGGCGGCGGAGTTCGCCCCGCTGGGCGGGCAGGTGTTCAAGCCGCAGGCGGAGCAGATGCGTGCGGTGCGGGACGGGACGCTGGACGAGGCGGTGAAGGAGCAGGTCGACAAGGTGCTCGCCGCCGACCTCCTGGTGCTGTCGTTTCCGCTCTGGTGGTTCTCGCTGCCGGCCGTCCTCAAGGGGTGGGTCGACCGGGTGTTCGTGATGGGTGCCCTGTTCGGCGGGGAGCACGGGTTCTTCGACGCCGCCGCGCTGGCCGGGAAGCACGCGGTGCTGCTGTTCACGACCGGCGGGTCCCACGAGATGTTCCAGCCGGGTGGGGCCTTCGGACCGCAGGACGAGTTCCTGTTCCACATCCACCGCGGGATGCTGGAGTTCGTCGGCTACCAGGTGCTCGACCCGGTGGTCAGCTACGGGCCCGCCCACCTGGACGACGAGGCGCGGGCGGTGGCGCTGGAGGAGGTCCGGAAGGCCGTCACGGTCACGGCGGAGAACGCCAGGCCGAGCCGGTGAGCCGTCGGCCGGGCGGGCGTCGGACGGTGTCCGGCGCCCGCCCGGCCGTTCGGACCGGCCGTTCGGATCAGCGTGCCGCCGGGGCGGTGATGCGGCGCTCCTCGACCACCGGAGCGGCCGCGCTACCCAGGAGGCGCAGAGCGGCCTCCGAGGGGGAGCCGGGCTCGGCGGTGTAGGCGATCAGGCGCTGGCCCTCGGTGCCGGGGATGACGAGGTTGTCGAAGCTGAGCTCCATCGCGCCGACCTCGGGGTGGCGCAGCTGCTTTACGCCGGAGGTGCAGGTGCGCACCGGGTGCTGGGCCCAACGGGAGGCGAACTCGGCGGAGTTCATCGAGAGCCGGCCGACCAGCTCGGCCAGGGCCCGGTCGTCGGGGTGCCGGCCGGCGACCAGGCGCAGGGCGGCCACGGCGAGCTCGGCCTGCTCGTGCCAGTTGGTGTAGAGCTTCCGGTACTGCTCGTCCAGGAAGAGCATCCAGGTCAGGTTGGGGCGGGCGCCGGGGGTGTCCGGGCTCTCGAACGGCAGGTGTCCGGCGAGCAGCGCGTGGCCCAGGCGGTTCCAGGCGAGGACGTCGTTGTGCCGGTCCATGATGATGCCAGGTACCTCGGTCATGGCCGTCAGCAACTGCCGGGCGGAGGCGCTGACGTAGGTCACCCGGGGCGGGGCGGGGCGGGAGGTCGCGGTAGCCGGGCGGGCGAGGTCCTTCAGGTAGGCGGTCTCGTCCTCGGTGAGGCGCAGGGTGCGTGCGATCGCCTCCAGCAGGCCGTCGGAGACGCTGGTGGCGCGGCCCTGTTCGAGGCGGGTGTAGTGGGTGATGCTGATGCTGGAGAGCGTCGCCAGTTCCTCGCGCCGCAGCCCGGAGACGCGGCGGCGGGTCGGCTGCGGGGTGATGCCGACCTCCTCGGGGCGCAGCGCCGCACGGCGCGACTTGAGGAAGTCTCCCAACTCGGACGAGGCGTTCATCCATGCCTCCAGTTCGGCGGATTGCGATGGGCTGCTTGGCCACTGACCTCCCATCATGCCCGTCGGCACCGGGCGCCGGAAGCCGCGAGGGTAGTCCTGCGATGACTACCCTCGCACTGGCTGTGCAAGACAGGGTTCTGGCTCGGGACCCCGGAGTGGACCAGCCTTTTCCCGTCAACCGCACGCGACGCGACCAAGAGCGCCGCGTGTCAGGACCACGAGGAAAGGGACACGACGTCATGTCAGTCACTGAGACAGAGGTGGCCGGCGCCGCGTCCGGCAGTGCCGCCGGCGCGGCACCGGCTGTGCTCACGCCCCGGCTCCGGCTGGTGCTGGTGCTGCTGCTCGCGACACAGTTCATGCTGGCCGTGGACTTCGCCATCCTGAACGTGGCGCTGCCCGCGATCGGCAGCAGCCTGAAATTCTCGCTGGCGAACCTGCAGTGGATCGCCACCTCCTTCGCGCTGTGCGCGGCGGGCTTCACCCTGTTCTTCGGCAGGGTCGCCGACCTGTTCGGCCGCCGGCGGCTGTTCCTGGGCGGTCTCGTGGTTCTGGGTGCCGCCTCCGCCCTGGGTGGTCTGGCACAGAACTCGGAGATGCTGATCGTGGCCCGCGTCCTCCAGGGCCTGGCCACCGCCGCGGTGACACCTGCCGGCCTCTCGCTGATGACGACCTCGTTCCCGGAGGGCCCGCTGCGCCAGAAGGCCCTCGGCCTCAACGGGGCGCTGATGTCCACCGGGTTCACCACCGGCGCCATCCTCGGCGGTGTGCTGACCGACCTGCTGTCGTGGCGGTGGGCGTTCTTCATCAACGTGCCGGTCGTGATCGCCGTGCTGATCATGGCCCCGACGGTCATCAAGGAGTCCCGGCCCGACGAGCGCCCCAAGCTGGACGTGCCCGGCGCCATCACCGTCACGCTCGGCCTGCTGGCCATCATCTTCGGTCTCACCCAGGCCGGTGAGAAGGGCTGGGGCTCGGCGACCACCCTGCTGTCGCTGGCGGCCGGTGCGGTGCTGATGCTGGTGTTCTACGCCGTCGAGCGCAAGGTGGCCGCGCCCCTGGTGCCGCTCAGCGTGCTCGGCAAGCGGTCGGTGGCCTGGGGCAACGTGGCCGGCCTGATCGCGTTCCTCACCGAGTGCTCCCTGGTCTTCCCGCTGACCCTCTACCTGCAGAACGTGCTCGGCTTCTCGCCGCTCGCCGCCGGTCTCTCCTTCGGTGTCCTCGGCCTGGGCACGGTCACCGGTGGCGTCACGGCCTCGAAGGTGATCGGGAAGCTCGGCAGCAAGCAGACGCTGATCGTGGGCGGCATCCTGCAGACCGTGTTCACCGCGGCCCTGATCGGCCTCGGCGACGACCGCGCCTGGCTGTGGCTGATGCTCGGGGCCAGCTTCGTCGGCGGCGTCGGCAACATGCTCGTCATCGTGGGCTTCATGGTCACCGCCACCTCGGGTCTCGCCGACCACGAGCAGGGTCTGGCCACCGGCCTCGCCACCATGACCCAGCAGGTCGGCATCACCATGGGCACCCCGATCATGAGTGCCGTCGTCACGACCGCCGCGGCGGGAGCCGGCGCCTCGGCCATGCTCGGCGGTCTGCGGGTCGCCATCGCGGTGAACGCGGCCATCGTGCTCCTCGGCCTCCTCACCAGCGCCCTGTTCCTGCGCAGCGACCGGGCGCCCGCGCCGACGGCGTAGTCGCACGGTGGCGGACGGTGGACGGTGCGAGCCCGACCACCGGAGGCGGCTCCCCGCCCGTACCGGGACGCGATGCGTCCCGGTACGGGCGTTTTCCGGCCCGGTGGCCGGACGGAGTCCGCCGGCGCCCCGGCGCCCGGCGCGAGGACCGCAACGGAGAGCAGGCAGCAGGCAGCAGGCAGCAGTAGGAAGCAGGAAGCCCGAGAGCCTGCCACACGCAGTGCGTGGCAGGCTCTCGGGCCGACCCGCTTCCGGGGGAAGAAGCGGAGTCACGTTGCCGGTCTGGCGCCGTCACCCGGGTGACGGACCGTCAACGCTCCCAGCATTACTGGGAAGTCAGGCATCGAAGGGGAACACGAAGCGCTCGAACAGCTCGGTCTCGCCGGCGTCGGCGCCGCGCATCCGCAGCGCGAAACTGACGAGCGAGTGGTCGAGCATCGAGATCCGGTCGCCCTCCTCCTTGGCGCCCTCGGAGATGTTCTCCACGACCCAGGTCATGGCCGAGAGCCCGTCGTAGCGCTCCCGGGGGGTGAAGAGCAGCTCTGAGGCGCCGATCTCCCCGAGGATGTTGAGCACGTAGCTGACCGGGAAGGCGCGGTTGGCCCGGTTGTCCGCGGTGCTGTCCAGGTCGACGAAGGAGTCGGCCAGGCGCTCCAGCGCCGCGTCCGGGATCAGGTCCATCCGGCCGGTCATCATCGAGAGTTCGATGATGTACGGGTAGGCGTTGCCCCTGGGCGAGTAGTTCTCGCCGGGGTCGACGATGTCCAGGACCGCCGCGACGTCCCGCAGGAAGGCGTCCAGCTCGGGCAGTTGGTCCGCGAGGCGGCCCAGGTTGTGCAGGGCGATGACGTAGTACTGCGACATGTGCACCCGGGTGGTCCAGGGGATCTGGCCCATCAGGGACCTGGCCTCGGCCAGCGCGTCGATCGGACGCGTCAGGTACTCCGGCCGGCCGCACATGGCGACGGCGTTGAGCATGGTCAGCAGCGGGTAGACCTTCTTCCACGGGATCGGCATCGGGTTGGGGAAGTCGGGCCAGTTCCCCACCTCGTCGGCCCGCGTCAGGTACTCGAGGACCTCCTGCATGAAGTCGCGCTCGCCGTCGAAGATGTGCTCGGTGTAGCCGAGCAGTGCGATCACGGACATCAGCATGCCGCCCACGCGCCCGCAGAAGTACGGAACGGGGAAGCCGTCCAGCAGGTCCAGCGCCTCGACGACGTGGTTGCGCTCGGGGGTGACCAGGCGCTCGCGCAGGCCCAGCTGCCCCAGGGCGAGGAAGACCGTGCAGTAGGCGGAGACCCGCTCGTACTCGCCGTGCCGCCCCTGGTTCTCGTCCTCGATCTGGTCCGGTGCGATCTCGTCGATCATGCCGAGGACCTCGGCCGGGAAGTCCAGTCCCTGGTTGACCAGGAGCGACAGGTCGAGTCCGAGCTTGGCGAACGCGTCCATCAGGATGCTTCCGGCGGTGACCCGGTAGTAGGGGTTGGGCACGGCCCGGGCGGAGTCCAGCAGCGGGCCCACGGCCGGCTCGATCCAGGCCCGGTCGCGGCCGGGCTCGGCGACCTTCAGGATGAACTCCGTCAACTCGCGGGAGAACAGGGTGTATCCGTCGGACGGCGAGACCTTCGCCGCGAGCCGGTCGAAGGTGTCGCGGAGGTGCCCGGCGACGCTGGGGTCGAAGTCGACGGGGTACTGGCCGAGGCCGATCCCGCGGAGCATCCGGCTCCACGGGGTCGCGATCATCCGGGACTCCTTGGGCAGGTCGCCCAGCCCGGAGACGGGAAGGGAGCGCGGAACGGCGTTCATGTGTGCGGTCCTCCAGTAGGGACGGTCGTGCGTGTGGCCCAGGTCGGTGCCGAGCACCGAACGGCTTCACGGGGTGGTGGTCAGGTGGGGCAGCGGGGGCACCGGGAGGCCCAGGAACTCGGTCCTGCTGCCCTCCAGCAGTTGCAGGGCCCAGTTCAGCCACTTGATGCCCTCGCAGTAGATCGCCACGGGGCGGCGCTGGGTCTGGTAGCTGTCGACGAGGGTGCCGTCCAGCTCCTTCTGGAAGTGGAAGGGGGGCATGGCCGTGAAGTGCTGGCCCATCATGAACACGAAGCGGACCAGCCAGTACGGGTCGTCCCGCAGGTAGGTCGACTCGGGGTCGTCGAGGCCCAGCGCGGCCGTCATGACGGAAGCGAAGTAGTCCTCCATGCCCTGCGGGGCCTCGGTGTTGACGCCGCTCCCGGCCGCGGTGACGTCCCGCACCCGGTAGGCCCGCTGGTACGGGTTGTCCTTCAGGAACGCGATGTCGACGCTCGGGGTCCTGCCCTCGGCAACGTCCACGGTCATGGTGAACTGCTCGAAGTGGATCTCGTCGTAGTGGCCGATGGAGTTGTGCCACGGCTTGTTGTCGTACATCGCGTCGTCGCGGGTGTCCCGGCCGTCGCTCTTGAAGCCGATGGCCCGGGGGTCGAGGAACCTGATCCCCAGGGCGGCGGCGGTGATGGCGTCCAGCGCCGCGTCCACCTCCTGCTGCGGGGCCCCGGACTCGATCAACCGCTGGGCGTGCCGCAGGGGCTCACTGTTGGTGATCTTGATGTTCTCGGTATTGGTGTCGCCCATCACGAGGGAGTGGAAGGCCGGTTCGAGGACCATCGCGAACTCCGGGGTCCCGCGGAATCTCCTCAGCAGGGCCGAGTGGTTCAGGTAGCAGACGCCGTTGACGAGGATCCGCTCGGTGTCGAGGAGTTGGGCGCCGAAGGTGTGCGGGGCCGTGCGGCGGCACAGGTCCAGGCGGTCCTCGATCTTCGTGAAGTAGGAGGTGTCGAGCGTCTCGCCGGGTGCCGGCACCCGGCCGATGCTGTGCACCTCGCTGTTGAGCACCCGGATGATCTGCTCGTAGAGCCGGGCGACCACGGCGGGCGGCGGGACCTGCTTCTCGACGTACCGGCTGACCTCCTCCCCCGCCAGGTAGCTCATCTCGTAGATGACCTCCCGGTCGACCGTGCGGTCACCGGTCCGCAGGTGGGCGGGCACGGGGATCTCGCGCTCCAGGACGGAGAAGACCTCGGGGAAGTAGTCGCGGACCGGCTCGGGCAGGGCGGCGAGGAACTCGGCCTGCTTCCTGGCCTTCGTGAACGGCGGGAGCATCACGCCGTGCCCGTCCGGGTTCCAGCGCGCGGTGGTCAGGGCCTCGCTGAGGACCTTCCGGACCGTGATGTGCCGCTCCCCCTCCTTCCGCACGAAGACGGTCATGGACTCGCTGCCGCCCTGTCCGAAGCCGACGATCGTCTCGTCCGCGTTGACGTAGGCGCAGACCGTGCTGGCGAGGACCCGGCGGCCGCGCGCGTTGGCCAGGACCCGCTCGTTCTCCCCGGTCAGGGCGAGGACGCAGGCGAACTCGAACTCGTCGAGCGCCGGGTTCACCCGCTGCTTCCAGGCCTCGGCCGGCTCGGTGACGGCGACGATGCGGGTGGCGTACGGCCCGGTGTCGACGTCGGTCACGGCCGGCGCCGAACCGAGCGCGATGATCTGGCAGTTGCCGTTGAGGTGGATCGGCCGGACCGGGTTGTCGAGGGCGGTCCCCCGCAGGACGGCACGGGTGGCGTCCGCCAGGTCCTTGCGCGACTGGATCGGCACGCCCTCGGGGGAGACGAGGGGGATGTCCGCCGCAGTGAGGCCGTCCAGGATCCGGTCCGCCACGCCGGCGCGCGTGTGCTCGGCGCTCAGGGTGACCGCGTCGGCCAGGGAGACGGCTCCGGAGACGGCCAGGGCCGCCAGCCAGCCCGCGACGTCGTTGCCCTCGAGGTAGTGGTCACTCTGCGCGAGCAGTGCGGGCCGGTGCTGGGCGAGGGCGTTGAACAGCAGGTACTGGTGGACGATGCGATGCCCCGCGGGGTGGAGGTCGCCGTCGAGGTGCAGGCCGCCGAGCATCCGCTCGTGGCTCTCGGTCGCCGTCGGCTGGGTCCGCAGCAGTGTCCTGGTCCGTCGGGCCAGGGCCGCGTCGTCGGGGTGGGACGGTGCGCCGAAGTGGAAGGCGAGGACCTCCGGGCGCTCGGTGTCGAACGTCCGCGTGCCGATGCCGCCGTTCGCGTCACGCACCGAGAGTTCCAGGTAGGCCCGGCCTGGTGTCGCGGACTCCTCGGCGGTGATCCGTTTCTTCGTCCGCGCCCTGACGACGAGTTCGCTCCGGTCGAGGGCGATGTGCGCGCGGTGGTTCCGGGTGTGCTGGAAGGTCTCCAGGAGCCGGTGGAACGCGGGCGAGCCCGCGCTGCCCGGGCGCAGCATCTCCGTGGTGATGACCCGCCCGAGGGTGCGGGAGAAGTAGTCGTCGCAGAAGTCGTTCTCGGCGGAGAGGCGGAACAGCTCGCGCAGGAGATGGTGGTCCTCGCGGGTCAACTCCTCGCCCGAGCCGTGCAGTTCCTGCAGTCGGGAGAGCAGCGCGCTCACCACGTTGACGGCGCTGAGGAACCGGGTGGTGTCCTTGTGGCTCCCGGTGTAGGCCGTGACGGGGGCGGCGACGTCGTTGTCCCGCAGCAGCTTGACGGACTTCTCCCCCAGCCCCAGCTCCATCACCAGGTCCAGGTCGAGGCTGTTGAGGCTCTCGCAGGTGTCGCTGGAGGACATCACCCGGTCGGTCATGGCCAGGACCCCCTGGCGGACGGCGGCCCCGGTGGTCAGCAGCGACATGTCGTGGTTCGACACCACGGGGACGCGCGGGCCGGTGAAGCTGATCCGGTGGACCTCGATGAACCGCTCCAGCGCCTCCCGGGCGGGACGCATCCGCGCGGAGTGGGCCAGGAAGACGGTCGGTTCCTTCAGTTCCCAGCTGGTGGCGCCCGGGACGGCGGCCACGAACGCGTCGAACCCCGCCTTGGCGCCGGGGCGCACGTACAGGTTGGCCTGCGTCGGCGCGTAGGTCTTGTGGAGTTCGACGTCCGCGAGCGGGAACGTCTCCCGGATGACGTTCAGGACCGCCGCGAGGGCGTCCGGACTCTCCGTCCTGACGGCGACGACATGGTAGGGCTCACCGATCAGCGGATTCCGCCGGACGGAATCGTCGAGATAGCGGGACACCTCCCGGCCGAAAGCCTCGTCGGTGTCCTGCGGGCCGGCCGCCTGGAGCATGAGCGGGGTGAATACCCGGGCGATCCTGACGCCGTCGAAAACGGACAGGGAGCCGCTGGCCACCGCGGCCGTCAGGACACCGAAACTCTCGCCGGTGTAGGTGACGAAACCGACCGGGGCACCGCTCCGCGCGATCCGGTCGCGGAGGTAGGCGTCCAGCGCGAGGCTGTGCACCAGCAGGGACGCCCCGATGAAGCCCTGCCGTTCCAGCGCACCCTCCGGGAGGTTCTCGGGTTCGGGGAGGAGCAGGTCAGGGCGGTCGGGAACGCCCAGGGCACGGGCGGCTTCGTGGTAGATGCCGGTGACTTCGTGGACGCCGGAGTCGAGAAGCTCGCGGCCGAGGCCCCGGTAGAAGGACCGGCTGCCCAGCCCGGGGAAGAAGCCGGCCGCCCGGACGCGGTCCTTCGCGCCGGGGACGTCCTCGACGAGCGCGGGTCGTGCGGAAACGGCCGGGGCGGAGCGGGTGGGGGACGTCATAAGGGACAGAGAGCGGGGCACGATCATCGCCTCTCGGAAATCTTCTCGGCGCCGACATCACACGCTCGCCATTGGGCGCGGAATATTTTTGTCCGTCAGTTCGACAAGAAGTCTTTCCGTTTCCCCGGACCTGCTTCAACACGCTCCGGTACAGGCTTCGACAAGTCTCTACGGGCCTCCGTGAGGAAATGTCAGGGAATTTCAAAGACGTCTGGACAGTGCGGGTGTGCGGGTCCAGCTGCTGCAGGGTGCCGCGCTCGGCTCGCGAGCGGCTCGCACGGCCGCAACACATCGCTTATCCTCGATGTGACCACAGGTGGCTACGCGTCGGCACGGGAAGGCTCATGACGACACACGACAGACCCGCGACAGGCGACCTCACGCCCCTGCTGGAACCGCTCAAGGCGCTGGCGAACCCCGTGCGGCTCCAGGTGCTCCAGTGGCTGCGCGAACCGGAGCAGCACTTCCCGGTCGAGCCCGCTGTCACCGACCCCCGCGAGGTCGGCGTCTGCGTCAGCCACATCCAGGCCAAGACCGGGCTCGCGCAGTCCACCGTCTCCGCGTACATGGCGGTGCTCGAACGCGCGGGTCTCGTGCGGTCCACCCGGGTCGGCAAGTGGACCCACTACCGGCGTGACGAGGAGCGCATCGCCTCGTTCGCCGCGGATCTCGAACGGGAGATCGGGCGGTCACCGACGACGGACCTCCTGCGCCGATGAGGACGGGCCCGGGGCTGCGTCCGCGACCCGGGCCCGTCCGTCACCCGTGTACCGGCGCGCCGCGGGCGGCGCCCGCCGGGATCTCCGTTCCGGAAGGCCGGAAACACTGGAATTCGTCCGCGCCGTTTTCCACCGGCCCGGTTTCACGCATGTGCCGGGAGATCGGCCGACGCTTCTCCGATCCGAAAACCGACGCCGCGCACCGTGACTATCCAACGGCTCGATCCGAGCTTGTTCCGCAAACTGCTGACGTGCGTGTCGATGGTGCGGCCACGACTCGACCACTCGTCGTCCCAGACGCGGCTGAGCAACTGGCGCCGGGACAGGGTGGCGCCCGGCTGGGAGGCCAGCTGGTACAGCAGGTCGAACTCCTTCGGGGTGAGGTCCACCCGCCTTCCGGCCACCCGGAGTTCGCGCGCTCCGGTGTCGATCCGCAGCGGACCGTGGGTCAGCACCCGTGCCGACCGAGGCTCGGGCATGACCCGGCGCAGCACCGCCTCCATCCGCGCCAGCAGTTCCCGCAGGCCGTAGGGCTTGACGAGGCAGTCGTCGGCCCCCGCCTGTAACGCGAGCACGCAGTCGAGTTCGGCCCTGCTCGCGGTCGTGCAGATGACCGGGACATCGCCGGCCGCTCGAATCCGGCGACACACTTCCAAGCCGTCCAGATCGGGCAGGCCGAGGTCCAGGAGGACCATGTCGACGCCGCTCTGGGCCCGCAGTGCCTCGACCCCGGTGGACACGCTGCGGGCCACATACCCGTGTCTGTGCAGTTCCTGCGTCAGATCGTCGGCGGCGGCGGTGTGGTTCTCGACGACGAGAACCTGCAGTGCCTGTCCGTCCTCCGCTGGTTGCCCTGCTCCGCCGTACGGTCTCGCCAGATCCATGACCTGTCGATTCACCCCATGCTCCTTCCCCCGAAGGTGCGACCAAAGAAAAACGAGCGCGCCAAACGCTCCGTAGGGAATCTAACAGGCGGACTTGTCGGTATGTCAATCATCAACAGCATCGGACGATCAGGCTGTAGGCGCGGAGGGTACTCATGAAATGACCTGTTTAGAACTCGTCACAGGATCATGAGGACAGGTTATTGAGGCGACGCCAGCAGATTGGTCCGCAGGTGAGCGAGACGAAGGCGTTGTGGAGGGAGGCGTCCACCCAGGGGCGCGTCCAGTCGATCAATCCGGCCGCGTTCAACTCGGTCAGGAGTATGCAATGGAGGGCCTCGAACACCCCAGCCTCCCCGCAGGGACCTGCGGGAGGGGATCCGCACGGTCATGCGAGGACGAGGCGTTCCGCCGGCGCATCCACGAGCCAGGGCCGTTGCGCCCATGACGCGCCTTACGGCCCGCCCGCCGCGCAGGGTGCGGCAGAGCCCGTCCGGGACTTTTCTCCAGGATTTCTCCAGAGCGGCCCCCGACAAGCAGTCAGGGCCGGTGTCCTGTGAAGGACACCGGCCCTGAGCTGGTGTTACTGGGTCGGGGTGGCGGGATTTGAACCCACGGCCTCTTCGTCCCGAACGAAGCGCGCTACCAAGCTGCGCCACACCCCGGTCCTGCGGTTTGTTGCTCTGTTTCCTTCGCAACGAGTAGAACTCTACCCGACGCAGGTCAGGAGACGAAATCCGTTCCTGCGCGGGTGGGGGAGAGGCGTCAGGGGCGGGGGGTGAGGGTGAGGAGGGTGGCCTCGGGGGGGCAGGCGAAGCGGACGGGGGTGTAGCGGTTGGTGCCGCAGCCGGCGGAGACGTGCAGGTAGGCCTCGCGGCCGCCGGCGCGGTGGGTGGAGAGGCCCTTGACGCGCTTGGTGTCCAGGTCGCAGTTGGTCACCAGGGCGCCGTAGAAGGGGATGCAGAGCTGGCCGCCGTGGGTGTGGCCGGCGAGGACCAGGGGGTAGCCGTCGGCGGTGAAGGCGTCCAGGCTGCGCAGGTAGGGGGCGTGGACGATGCCGATCGACAGGTCGGCGTCGGCTGACGGGCCGCCGGATACCTCGGCGTAGCGGTCGCGGCGGATGTGCGGGTCGTCCAGGCCGGTGAACTCGACGTCCAGGCCGTTCAGGGGCAGCCGGCCGCGGGTGTTGGTGAGGTCCAGCCAGCCGGCGGCGTCGAAGCCGTCGCGGAGCTTCTCCCACGGGTTGTGGATCGCGCCGGTGATGCCGTGGCGGCCGGTGCCGTCGGCGTTGTTGAGGCCGTGGTTTCCGCTGGCCAGGGCCTTGAGGTAGCGGGTCGGGCTCTTCGGGGTCGGGCCGTAGTAGTCGTTGGAGCCGAAGACGTAGACGCCCGGGAACTCCATCAGCGGGCCGAGCGCGTCCAGGGCGGCCGGCACGGCGAGCGGGTCGGAGAGGTTGTCGCCGGTGTTCACCACCAGGTCGGGGCGCAGCCCGGCCAGGCTCTGCAGCCAGCGCTGCTTCTTCCGCTGCCCGACGACCATGTGGATGTCGGAGACCTGGAGTACCCGGACCGGCTTGGCCCCCTTGGGCAGGACGGCGGCCTGCACCCGGCGCAGCCGGAAGGAGCGGACCTCGTACCCGAGGGAGTAGGTGAGGCAGGCGGCGCCGGTCGCGGCGATTCCGAGCGGAACGGAGTACAGCTTTCGCATCGTCCCATCGTCGCAGACCGTGGCACGGCGGGTGTACGCCCCCTGACACGCCGGGAGCGTGCGCCGGGCGGGGCGGGGGTTAATCGGGGGCGGTCGGTGGGTGCAGGTGCAAGACTCGGCTGCATGACAACGCTCAAGGAGCGGCTGCGGGATGACCTGACGGCCGCGATCAAGGCTCGGGACGAGCTGCGCTCGTCCACCATTCGGCTGACCCTGGCCGCCGTCACCGGAGCGGAGACGGCGGGGAAGGTGAAGCGAGAGCTTTCGGACAACGAGGTGCTGCAGGTCGTCCGCGGGGAGGCGAAGAAGCGGCTGGATGCCGCCACCGCCTTCGAGGCCGCCGGCCGGACCGAGTCCGCGGCGCGCGAGCGGGCCGAGGGCGTGGTGCTGGCGGAGTACCTGCCGACGCAGCTCAGCGACGAGGAGTTGGCGGCGATCGTCGCCGCGGCCGTCGCCGAGAGCGGGGCGAGCGGTCCGCAGGCGATGGGCGCCGTGATGAAGATCGTCCGTCCGAAGGTGGACGGCCTCGCGGAGGGCGGCCGGGTGGCCGCCGCGGTGAAGTCGGCCCTGCAGAAGTAGTCCGAAGAGAAGTAGTCCGACGTAGTTCTAGTGGTGGGCGGCGGGCCAGCTCGGCTTGCCGGGCGGGGCGCCGCCGCCGATCGCGCCGCCGATTCCGCCGCCCGGGATCGGCGGCAGGCTGCCGCCGCCCCCGATCCCCCCGCCGGTGGCCCGGGCGGGTGCGGGGGCCGGGGTGTTGGGGCCGGGCGGCGGTGCCGCCGGGGTGTTGGGGGCCTGGCTCTGGCCGGGGTTCGGCGCGGGAGATCCGGGAGAGCCGGGAGATCCGGCGGATCCGGGAGCGGAGGACGCCGCCGCGGTCGGCGAGGGCAGCGTGACCAGCTGGAACGTGCTCTTCGGGGTGCCGGCGAGCGCCTCGCTCATCGCCTCCTGCCAGGCGGGGCCGGGGCCGGTGGAGCCGTACACGCCGTTGTTGTCGGCGAAGGACCGGCCGCCGATCTTGATGCTCCCGTCCATCTTGACGCCGCCCTCGGGGCCGCCGAGCCAGACCACGCCCACCAGGTCGGGGGTGTAGCCGTCGAACCAGGCCGCCCGGCGCTCGTCCGTGGTGCCGGTCTTGCCGGCGATCATGCGGCCGTCGTCGAGGCCGAGCGCGCTGCCGGTGCCCTTCTCGGTCACGCCGTTGAGCAGCGTGTTGATGGAGTCGGCGGTGCTCTGCTGCATCACCTGCTCGCAGTTCGCCTCCGGGACGGGCAGTTTGCGGCCGTCGCTGCCGGTGACGGAGCTGATCGCGACCGGGGAGCAGAAGGTGCCGCGTGAGGCGAAGGCGGCGTACGCGCCCGCCATGTCCAGCGGGCTCATCTCCTCGACGCCGAGCGTCATCGCCGGGACCTCCTCCAGCGGCGCGCCGCTGGCCTTGGTCCGGATGCCCAGCTTGTTGGCCATCTGCTTCATCGGGCAGAGGCCGACGTCCTGCTCCAGCTGGACGAAGTAGGTGTTGACGGACCGCGCCATCGCCTCCGGCATGCCGAACGGGCCGACCTCGGTCGGGCTGTCGTTGTTCACCAGGTCGTGGCCGGTGTTGGTCCAGCTGCCCTCGCAGGTGCTCATGGCGGGGTAGGGCATCTGGGCGGGGGCGGGGTACTGCTGGTTCAGCGGGGTGCCGGCCTCCAGGGCGGCCGCGGCCAGGATCGGCTTGAAGGTCGATCCCGGCTGGAAGCCGTTGCCGCCGCCCATCGCGGCGTCCGCGTTCAGGTTGACCACGGTCTGGTGCTTGGTCGCGTCCAGGCCGTACGGACGGGTCTGGGCCATCGCGAGGATCTCGCCGGTGCCGGGCTTGATCATGGTCATCGCGGCCGAGACCGTGTCGGTCGTGTACACCTTGGTGGTGACGGCCTTGTTCGCGGCGGCCTGCTTGTCGGGGTCGATGGTGGTGTAGATCCTCAGGCCGCCGTCGTTCCAGAGCTTGCTGCGCTCGGCGGCGGAGGCGCCGAAGACGGGGTCGCCCTTCACCACGTGCCGGACGTAGTCGCAGAAGAAGCCCATGCCGGCGTTGGCCGTGATGCAGCCGTTCAGCGGCTCGTGGTAGTTCAGGTTCAGCGGGGTGGCGGTGGCGTCCTTGGCCTGCTGCGGGGTGATGTGCCGGTACTCCGCCATCTTGGCGATCACCGTGTCCCGGCGGGTCCTGGCCGCCGCGGGGTGCAGCATCGGGTCGTACGCCGAGGGGTTCTGCACCAGGCCGGCCAGCGTCGCGGCCTCGGCGACGGTGAGGTCCTTGTTGCTCTTGCCGAAGTAGCGGTTGGAGGCGGCCTCGACGCCGTACGCCTGGTGGCCGTAGAAGGTGATGTTCAGGTAGTTGGTGAGGATCTGCTGCTTGGGCAGCTCCTCCTCCAGCTTCATCGCGTACTTCAGCTCCTGGATCTTGCGGCCCAGGCTCTTCCTGGTGGCCTCCAGGAAGGCCGCCTGGTCGTCGCCGGCCTGCTCGACGAAGACGTTCTTCACGTACTGCTGGGTCAGCGTGGAGGCGCCCTGGGTCGCCGATCCGGACTCGGCGTTCTTGCTGATGGCCCGGGCGACGCCCTTGGGGTCGATCGCACCGTGCTCGAAGAAGCGGTTGTCCTCGATGTCGACCTGCGCCTGACGCATGATCGGGGACATCTGATCCTGGGTCAGAATGGTGCGGTCCCGGTCGAACACCTTGGCGATTTGTTGGCCCTTGCTGTCATAGATGAACGAGGCCTGCGAGAGCGTGGGGGTCTTGAAGTCGTCCGGGATGTTGTCGAAGCTTTCCGCGCCGTTCTTCGCCGCGACACCGAGCACGCCCACGGCCGGCAGTGCGAGGCCGGCGAGCAGGAATCCGGAGAGGACGCTGACCCCGAGGAACTTCGCCCCCTGGCCGGCCGACTCGATGCGGGGGGTGCCCGGTCGGCCTGCCGTTTTGCCGGGGCGCTGGGCGGTTGTGAAGCGCTTCGGTGCCATGAGGGCGACTCTACGTTTCCACGTTGTGGATTCCTGCCCTTGAAGGCACGCGTTCGCCTACGCTTGACGAGGGGTGGTGGCAGCTTCGCTCCGTACACACTCAAGACTCCTGTAGGTGTTGAGAGTTGTCCGAATTGATGGGGTATGAGATAGCTGTCGCGGTCATTCTGTGCCGTCGGCGGGTCCTCCTGGGCCGCCGTCTGTGGCACAGCGTGACGAAAGGGGCGATCCAGGCGCCCGCAAGGCCTGCAACCTGCGATCACTCCAACGAGTGATCTGACGGGCACCCATAGTCCAATCGGGTCATTCGAGATTGGGCCCTGGGGGGCTGTTGCGCTTCGCCAATCTTCCGTAACGTCCTCAACTGGCAGCGGTGAATATGCCGTTGCCGCCGTGGGGGAGCCTCGATTCGGGAGAGGACGGCGCCGGCATGGGCTGGGTAGATGACTGGAGTGCGCAGGCTGCCTGCCGCACTAGCGATCCGGACGAGTTGTTCGTCCAGGGGGCGGCGCAGAACCGCGCCAAGGCGGTGTGCAGCGGCTGTCCGGTGCGCACCGAGTGCCTGGCGGACGCGCTCGACAACCGGGTCGAGTTCGGGGTCTGGGGGGGAATGACCGAGCGCGAGCGCAGGGCGCTGCTGCGCCGGCGTCCGACGGTGATGTCGTGGCGGCGGCTGCTGGAGACCGCCCGTACGGAGTACGAGGAGTCGTTGGCGACCGGCGTGATCCTCTCGGACTACGCCCAGGCGGGCTGACGCGAGGGCACAGCGGGCAGGGGCTCAGTCCTCGGCCGTGCCGCCCAGCCGGTGGCCGATCAGGCGCAGCCCGTCCAGGTCGTGCACGTCGCCGGCCAGGGCCGGCACCTCGACGATCGGCACATCGGGGTAGACCGAGACGAACCGGTCCCGGGTGCGCCGCTCACGGACCATCACTTCCATCCGCTCGGCGTGCAGTCGGAGCAGTCCGGCGGCCAGCACGTCCGCGTCGGCCTGCCCGGGTTCGTGCTCCGCGCCGTTCTCCTCCAGGCTCTGCGCGGCGGCATGCGCGCGCTCGGCGGAGAGCTGCGGTGCGCCGGTGCCGTGCACCCGGTTGAGGACGAGTCCGGCGAGCGGCATCTCGTCCGCCGCCAGCCGGTCCACGAAGTACGCGGCCTCGCGCAGCGCGTCCCGTTCGGGGGCGGCGACCACCAGGAAGGCCGTGCCCTCGGCCTTGAGCAGCTGGTACGTCCGGTCGGCCCGCTCGCGGAAGCCGCCGAACATCGAGTCCATCGCGGCCACGAAGGTTTGCAGGTCGGTCAGCAGCTGGCTGCCGAAGATCTTGCCGAGGGTGCCGGTCACCATGCCCACCCCGACGTTCAGGAACTTCATCGCGCCCCGGCCGCCGACCTTGGCCGGGGCCATCAGCACCCGGATGATCCGGCCGTCCAGGAACGAGCCGAGCCGGCTGGGCGCGTCCAGGAAGTCCAGCGCCGAGCGCGAGGGCGGGGTGTCGACCACGATCAGGTCCCAGGCGCCGGTGGCCCGCAGCTGGCCGAGCTTCTCCATCGCCATGTACTCCTGCGTCCCGGCGAAACCGGCCGAGAGCGACTGGTAGAACGGGTTCTCCAGGATCGCCCTGGCCCGCTCGGGGTCGGCGTGCGCGATCACCACCTCGTCGAAGGTGCGCTTCATGTCGAGCATCATGGCGTGCAGCTCGCCGGGGCCGTCCGGGCCGTCGGGGCCGGTCACGCCCTTGACCGGGCGCGGGGTGTTGTCCAGCTCGGTCAGGCCCATCGACTGGGCCAGCCGGCGGGCCGGGTCGATGGTCAGCACCACCGTGCGGCGCCCGCGTTCGGCGGCCCGCAGGCCGATCGCGGCGGCGGTGGTGGTCTTGCCGACCCCGCCGGAGCCGCAGCAGACCACGATCCTGGTCCGCGGGTCGTCGATCAGCCGGTCGACGGAGAGCTCCTGCTCGGTGGTCATGCCGCCCCCTGTGCCTTCAGCTCGCCCGCCAGCCGGTACAGCCCGCCCAGGTCCACGCCACCGCTGAGCAGCGGCAGCTCGTAGGAGGGAAGCCGCAGCGCGGCGAGGTCCGCGCGCTGCTCGTGCTCCAGTGCGACCCGCTCGGCGTGCTCGCGGGCCTGGTCGAGCAGCGGGTCCAGCAGCGGCTCCACCGCGGCCCGCCGGGTCGCCGCCGTCCGGGACCGGCCGCCGAGCCCGGCCTCCACCAGCGCCAGCGCGACCTCCTCGCGGTGGTCGCCGTGCACCGCGGCCACCGCGGCGGCGTCCAGGACGGGCGGCCGGACCATGTTGACCATGACCCCGCCGGTCGGCAGGCCGGCCGCGCGCAGCTCGGTGAAGCCGTCCACGGTCTCCTGCACCGGCATCTCCTCCAGCAGCGTGACCAGGTGGACCGCCGTCTCCGGCGACTTCAACACGCCCATCACGGCCTGGGCCTGGCTGTGTATCGGCCCGAACCGGGCCAGCCCGGCCACCTCGGAGTTGACGTTCAGGAACCGGGTGAGCCGCCCGGTCGGCGGCGCGTCCATCACGACCGCGTCGTACGCCCGGCGCCCGTCCGGCCCCTTGCGCCGGGCCGCCTCGCAGGCCTTGCCGGTGAGCAGGACGTCCCGGACGCCCGGGGCGATGGTGGTGGCGAAGTCGACGAAGCCGACTTTCTGCAGCGCCTTGCCGGCCCGGCCGAGCTTGTAGAACATGTCGAGGTATTCCAGCAGTGCCTGCTCGGTGTCGATGGCCAGCGCGAAGACCTCGCCGTTGACCTGGCCCCTGCCCTTGGCGGGGCCGCCGAGTTGGGCGGCCGAGACGGTGGCGACCTTGCGCTCCTCGTACGGCAGCGCGGCGATGCCGAACAGCTCGGCGATGCCCTGCCGGCCCTCGACCTCGATCAGCAGTGTGCGCCGCCCCTCGGCGGCCAGCGCCAGTGCGAGCGCGGCGGCGACGGTGGTCTTGCCGGTACCGCCCTTGCCGCTGACCACGTGCAGGCGGACGCCCTCCCAGTCGGGGCCGCCGCGCGCCTCGGTGGGCTCCTCCGTACCTGCCACGCTCCGTCTCCGTCCGCTGCTGGCTCGACCGCTCGGCTCCGGGGGATCGACGGTCCCCTCCTCGCGAGGGTAACCAGCGCCCGGCCCTGATGCCGGGAGCATCCGGGTGACGAGCGGCATTCTTGCCCGGTTTGTGTCCCACCTCACATCGCCTCGGGGGGCTCGGCGACCGTCTAGAGTCAGCCCCATGACCAAGTGGGAATACGTAACCGTGCCGCTGCTCGTCCATGCCACCAAGCAGATTCTGGACACCTGGGGTGAGGACGGCTGGGAGCTGGTCCAGGTCGTTCCCGGGCCCAACAACCCGGAGCAGCTGGTGGCCTACCTGAAGC
Organism: Kitasatospora sp. MAA4; assembly: GCF_029893355.1. Classification (GTDB taxonomy): domain Bacteria; phylum Actinomycetota; class Actinomycetes; order Streptomycetales; family Streptomycetaceae; genus Kitasatospora. Next base: position 33,054 of record NZ_JARZAI010000006.1, on the reverse strand, counting down.
GGGAGAAGCAGGCATGAGCAAGGTCGAGAGCAAGCTGGCCGAGCTCGGCCTGACCCTGCCCGAGGTGGCCGCGCCGCTGGCGGCGTACGTGCCGGCGGTGCGCGCGGGCGAGTTCGTCTTCACCTCCGGCCAGCTGCCGCTGGTGGCGGGCAAGCTGCGGAACACCGGCAAGGTGGGCGGCGAGGTCACCCCGGAGGAGGCCAAGGAGCTCGCGCAGATCTGCGCGCTCAACGCGCTGGCCGCCGTGAAGTCCGTGATCGGTGACCTGGACCTGATCGAGCAGGTCGTCAAGGTGGTCGGCTTCGTCGCCTCCGCCCCCGACTTCACCGGGCAGCCGGGTGTCATCAACGGCGCCAGCGAGCTGCTCGGCCAGGCGCTCGGCGAGGCGGGTGTGCACGCCCGCAGCGCGGTGGGTGTCGCGGTGCTGCCGATGGACGCGCCGGTCGAGGTCGAGATCCAGGTCCGCGTCCGCGCCTGAGAGTGGTTGGTCTGAGCCTCTGTTCAGAGCCGTGCCCGGGTGCATAGCATCCGGGCATGGCTGCGCACCTCCCCGGCCCGACCCCGGCCGCTCCCTCCATGCCACCCGGCTGGCCTGCCCGGATCCGGGCCCTGGCCGCCGGCGAGCTGACCCCGCCCGTGCCGAAGCCGTCCGCCACCGTGGTCCTGCTGCGGGACGCCGCCGACGGGCCGCAGGCGTACCTGCTGCGCCGCCGGACGTCGATGGCCTTCGCGGCCGGGATGTACGCCTACCCGGGTGGCGGGGTCGACCCGCGGGACGCCGAGGCCGCCCTTGCCTGGGCCGGGCCGAGTCCGGACGCCTGGGCGGCCCGGCTGGGCGTGGACCGGGCGACGGCGCAGGCGGTGGTCTGCGCGGCGGTTCGGGAGACCTTCGAGGAGGCCGGCGTGCTGCTGGCCGGCCCGGACGCGGACACCGTTGCCCCGGCGCGGGACTGGAGCGCCGAGCGCGCCGCGCTGGAGGCCCACCAGCTCTCCTTCGCCGAGTTCTGCCGCGAGAACGGCCTGGTACTGCGCAGTGACCTGCTGGGCGGCTGGGCCCGCTGGGTGACGCCGGTCTTCGAGGACCGGCGCTACGACACCTGGTTCTTCGTCGCCGCGATGCCGCCCGGCCAGCAGGCCGCGGACGAGGTCGGCGAGGCCGACCGGGTGGCCTGGCTGACCCCGGCCGAGGCGGTCCGCGGCTGCGCCGAGGGCCGCTACGGCATGCTCCCGCCGACCGTGTCGGTGCTGCGCGAGCTGCTGCCGGTCCGGACGGCGCGCGAGGCGCTCGACGCGTCGGCGGCGCGCGATCTGGCTCCCGTTCTCGGCACAGCCGAGCTGGCGGGTGATCGAATGACCATCCGATGGTCAGGGTATGAAGAGCTGACCATCGATGGCACGTATCCCGAGGAAGGACCCCCAACCGATGATCCACAATGACGTGGCTCGCCGTACGGTGCGTACACTCCCCGCCCGGAGCCTGGAGGCCCGGCGCGCGCCGGGCCGCCGGCTGTGGCGCGAGCCGGTGGTCGGCGCGACCGACCCGACCTGGCGCCCGTTGGTCCGCCCCCTCGCCCCTCGCCCGCTGGCCCGGCGCACCGAAGGCGGGCGCCTGGACGAACTCGAAGGCATGCAGTGACAGGTCTGCTCCCCGGTGACCCCGCCGACACCGTCGGCGGGGCCGCCACCCCCCGGGCGCTCTGCGTCCTGGCGCCCAACCCGTCCCCGATGACCCTGGACGGGACCAACACATGGCTGCTCGCCGAGCCCGGCTCGGACCTGGCGGTGGTGGTCGACCCGGGACCGCTGGACGAGGGCCACCTGCGCCGGGTGATCGAGATCGCCGAGCAGCGGGGGCAGCGGGTCGCGCTGACCCTGCTCACCCACGGCCACGCCGACCACGCCGAGGGCGCCGCCCGCTTCGCCGAGCTGACCGGCACCGAGGTCCGGGCGCTCGACCCGGTCCACCGGCTCGGCGGTGCGGGCCTGCACGGCGGCCAGGTGATCGAGGTCGGCGGGCTGGAGCTGCGGGTCGTCCCGACGCCCGGGCACACCTCGGACTCGCTCACCTTCCACCTGCCGGCCGACGGCGCGATCCTCACCGGCGACACGGTGCTGGGGCGCGGGACCACGATGGTCGCGCACCCGGACGGCCTGCTCGGGGACTACCTCGACTCACTGCGCCGGCTGCGCTCGCTCGCGGCCGAGCACGGGGTGCACACGGTGCTGCCGGGGCACGGGCCGGTGCTGGCCGACGCGCTGGGCGGCGTCGAGTACTACCTGGCGCACCGGGCCGGCCGGCTGGCGCAGGTGGAGACCGCGGTGGAGGCCGGCTGCCGTACCGCCGAACAGGTGGTGGCGCGGGTCTACGCCGACGTGGACCGGGCGCTCTGGCCGGCCGCCGAGCTCTCCGTGCGGGCGCAGCTGCGATACCTCGAGGACCACGGACTCATTTGAGTCCGTGGTCCTCGGGGAGAAGTGCTCAGCGCGAGCGGCGGGAGAGGCGCTCGACGTCCATCAGGACGACGGCGCGGGCCTCCAGCTTGAGCCAGCCGCGGCCGGCGAAGTCGGCCAGCGCCTTGTTGACCGTCTCGCGGGAGGCGCCGACCAGCTGGGCCAGCTCCTCCTGGGTGAGGTCGTGGGCGACGTGGATGCCCTCCTCCGACTGCACGCCGAAGCGGCGGGAGAGGTCGAGCAGCGCCTTGGCGACCCGGCCGGGGACGTCCGAGAAGACCAGGTCGGACATCACGTCGTTGGTCCGCCGCAGGCGGCGCGCGATGGCGCGCAGCAGGGCGATGGAGACCTCCGGGCGGGCGTGCAGCCAGGGCTGCAGGTCGCCGTGGCCCAGGCCCAGCAGCTTGACCTCGGTCAGCGCGCTGGCGGTGGCCGTGCGCGGTCCCGGGTCGAACAGCGAGAGCTCGCCGATCATCTCGCTGGGGCCGAGCACCGCGAGCATGTTCTCGCGACCGTCCGGCGAGGCGCGGTGCAGTTTGACCTTGCCCTCGGCGACCACGTAGAGCCGGTCGCCCGGGTCACCCTCGTGGAAGAGCGACTCACCACGGGCGAGGGTTACCTCGGTCATGGAAGCGCGCAGCTCGCCGGCCTGTTCGTCGTCGAGAGCCGCGAAGAGCGCGGCCCGCCGCAGAACGTCGTCCACGTGCTTCCTCCTTCTCGGCCGTCCCGTGGCTGGTCACGGACGGCGCAAGTACTTGCTGTTCCCCATCATGCCGGACGCACAAACAATGCGATCTATCACTAAGAATGACGCATGCTTCTCAGATCATATGAGGAGGGGGGCGTCACCCGCCCACCTCCAGGTAGGCGAGCACCGCGAGTACCCGGCGGTGGTCCTCCTCGGAGGGCGGCAGAAAGCGCTTGAGGTGGAGTGCACTCAAGGTCCTAGAGTGCAGCCGGTGGACGGCCCGACAGGGCCGCAGTCCCTCGGAAAGGAACGGACCCATGCGCTATCGCGTCCTCGGCGGCACCGGTATCGAGGTGAGCGCGTACTGCCTCGGCACCATGATGCTCGGCGCCGTCGGCAACCCCGACCACGACGACTGCGCCCGGATCGTGCACGCCGCGCTCGACCAGGGGATCAACTTCGTGGACACCGCGGACATGTACTCCGCGGGCGAGTCGGAGGAGATCGTCGGCAAGGCCCTGCGGGGCCGCCGTGACGAGGTCGTCCTCGCCAGCAAGGTGCACTTCCCGATGGGCGAGGGCCGCAACCGCGGCGGCAACTCGCGGCGCTGGATCCTCCAGGCGGTCGAGGAGAGCCTCAAGCGCCTGCAGACCGACTGGATCGACCTCTACCAGGTCCACCGCCCCGATCCCACGACGGACATCGAGGAGACGCTCTCGGTCCTCGGCGACCTCGTGCGCCAGGGCAAGATCCGCGCCTTCGGCTGCTCGACCTTCCCCGCCGAGGAGATCGTCGAGGCGCAGCACGTCTCCGAGCGCCGCGCGCTGCCGCGCCTGCGGACCGAGCAGCCGCCCTACTCGCTGCTCGCCCGGGGGATCGAGGCCGATGTGCTCCCGGTCTGCCGCCGCTACGGCATGGGCGTGCTGACCTGGAGTCCGCTCGCCTCGGGCTTCCTCGGCGGCCGCTACCGCAAGGGAGCGCCGGTCGACTTCTCCACCGGCCGCCCCGCGCTCACTCCGGCCCGCTTCGACCCCGCGATCCCCGCGAACGCCGCCAAGTTCGACGCCGTCGAGCAACTCGCCGAGCTCGCCGCCGACCTGGGTTGCACGCTGCCCGAACTCGCCGTCGCCTTCCCGGTGGCGCACCCGGCGGTCACCTCGGTGATCATCGGACCGCGCACCCGCGAGCAGCTGGACGTCCTGCTGAAGGGCGTCTCGCTCACCCTGGACGACGCGGCCCTCGACCGGATCGACGCGATCGTGCCGCCCGGCACCAACCTCTACCAGCCGGACGGCGCCTGGCGCCCGCCGGCTCTGGTCGACGCAGCCCAGCGCCGCCGCCCGCTCACCGAGCGAGCGGCGGGCTGAGGGCCCGCGTCTACTTGGGCAGCCGGTCCAGGATCCAGCTGCCGAGCTCCTCGGTCATCTTGCTGTGCGGGGTGTTCTCGGAGGAGAGCAGGAAGTCGTCCAGCTCGCTCTCCACCTTCGGCAGCGCGTTGATGTCGGTGTAGAGGTCGGTCTGCTTGTCGAGGTCGCGGATGGCCACGGCGCTCACGGCGGGGACGAAGCAGACCCAGGCGGCCGAGGGTTCGACCTCGGTCTTCCCGGTGATCTTGAGCTTGCGGCCGGCGATGCCGAAGCTCTCCAGCGTGCCGCCCGGCGCGCCGTCGAGCTCGGGCAGGCCGTTGGTGGTGATGCTCCGCTCGGTGAGCAGCCCCTTGAGGCGGGCGACCTCCTGGTTGCTGCCGCTGCTCTGGGTGCGCAGGGTGGTGCCGGCGAAGTAGCCGGAGGTGACCTTTACGGCGTCCAGGCCGGGCTTGACCCCGTTGCCGTCCCCGGTGCCGCTGCCGTTGGCGACGCCGATCTTGCGCGGCAGCTGCGGCCAGTTGCCGACGCTTTCCAGTTCGTCCAGGAACTCGGTGCGCAGCTGGTCCTGTTCGGGCGTGCCGGTGGTGGTGGAGATGTGGCGCCACAGCAGCTGGCGGGCGGCGTCGCTGTTGATCTGCTGGGACAGCGCCGGGGTGGCCTTGAGGAAGTGCGCGAGGGCCTGCAGGGCGATCGGGATCCAGGCGCCGCGGTGCGGGCTGTCGTAGGAGAGGTAGACCGCGGTCTCGTGCCTGATCTGCTCGGTCTCCATCTTGGCGAGCGCGTAGCGGGTGACCAGGCCGCCCATGCTGAACCCGCCGACGGTCAGCGGGTGGTTGCCCCGGCGCTCCGAGATGGTCCGCTGGATGCACTCGATGGCGACGTCCGCGTTCTTGAGGATCGAGGCGCTGCGGTCGTCGTAGCCGAGCAGCACGAGGTCGTAGCCGCGGCGGCGCAGCTCGGTGACGAAGGCGTAGTCGCCGCGCTCCAGGCCGTCCCAGAGCACGTCCAGCTTGCTGGGGCCGCTCTCGAAGCCGTCGGAGAGGATGACCGGCTTGCTCAGGCCGAACTTGCTGTTCGCGTAGTACACCCAGGCTGTGCCGCCGCGCAGCTGCCAGACCGCGTCAGGCGCCGGTGCGGGCGGGACCTCCTCGCCCGGCTGCGGGGCGAGGAAGCTCCACGGCTCTACGACGGGCTCGTTCTGCTCGCTCATAGGTGATCCTCTGCATTGGTGGGTAGGGGCCCCGGGCGGTATGACCCGCCCGGCTCCGCCCTACCCACCTCGCCCGGAGCGCCATGCACACGCCACTCGAACGAGTGAACTTACCTATGAACGCCAATACTTGACGGCATGTCATGCATTCGTCGAGAAGCGGCGCAGCACCAGCCGGGCCACCGCGTCATGGGCGCCGAGCGGGGCCGAGGTGAGGCAGGCGGCGGTGTCGGCGGCCCGGCGGGCGAAGAAGCCGGGGGCCAGCAGGTAGCGGGCGACGGAGACCTGCGGGTGGCCCTCGGCGCGCAGGGCGGCGACGGCTTCGGCGGGGGTGGGCGAGGGGCCGCACAGGTGGGCGGGGACGACCGGGGCACCGAGCCGCGCGCCCAGCAGGCGGGCCGTCCGCGCGGTGTCGGCGTTGGCCGCGGGGTCGCCGGAGCCGGCGGCGGCGAGCACCACCGGTGCGTCGCCCGGCGGGCGGCCGGCCTCGGCGAGGCGGTCGGCGAGGGCGGTCGCGAGCAGCGGGTCGGGGCCGAGCGCGGGGGCGATGCCGGCCCGGACCCGGGGTGCGGCGGCGACGGCGGCCGGGATGTCGACGCGCACGTGGTAGCCGGCGCCGAGCAGCAGCGGGACGAGGACGACCTCGCCGTCCAGCGCGGCCAGCGCCTCGTCCAGCGAGGGGCGGACCAGGTCGAGGTAGCCCACCTCGACCCGCAGGCCGGGGCGCAGCGCGCGGACCCGGTCCAGCACCGCCGCGGCGGTCGCCGCGCCGGCCCGGTCCCGGGTGCCGTGCGCGACGGCGAGCAGCGTCGGGGCGTTCTGCGCCCGGCGTGCCGTGGTCCGCGGCATCGTCGGCTGCGGCGCCGTCATCCGTCCACCGCCAGCCGGTAGCCGCGCTTGGGGATCGTCCGCACCAGGTCGGCGTGCGGGCCGAGCGCGCCGCGCAGCCGGGCGACGGCGGCCTCCACCGCGTGCTCGTCCGGCCCGGCGCCCGGCGCGGAGCCCGCCCAGACCCGGCGCAGCAGGTCGGCGCGGCTGAGCACCCGGCCCGGCCGCTCGGCGAGGGCGCGCAGCACGGCGGCCGGCACCGGCGGCAGCCAGAAGGCCTCCTCGTCGACCAGCACGGCGTTGCCCTGCAGCACGACGCGGTGCGTGCCGGTGTCCAGTTCGCGCCGGTTGCGGGCGGGCAGGGCCTCGGCGATGGTGCGCACCAGCGAGCCGAGCCGCCCGCGCTCGGGGCAGACCACCTGCACGCCGTACTCCTCCAGCGGCCGGGCGCAGACCGGCCCGACGCACACCGGCATGACGTCGTCGCGCAGCGCGGCCAGTACCTCGGTGCGCAGCCCGCCGGCGGCGGCGGTGTCCAGGAAGGCGGTGATCGCCGGCGCGCTGGTGAAGGTCAGGGCGTGCACCTCGCGGCGGACGGTCTGCTCGACCAGGCGGCGTACGGCGTCCGGATCCTCCGGCGGGGCCCAGCGGTAGACCGGGACCTCGATCACCTCGGCGCCGCGCTCGCGCAGCGCGGCGGCGAACCCGTCCAGCGGGGCGCCGTGCTCCTGGACGGCGATCCGGCGGCCCTTCAGCTCCCGGGCCAGCAGCCAGGTGAGCAGCTCGTCGCAGGCCTCGGAGCGCGGCGAGTAGGTCTCGTCCAGGCCGCTGGCGCGGACCGCGCCGGTCGCCTTGGGCCCCCGGGTGAGCACCACGGCCTCCCGGCAGGCCACGGCGAGTCGGGCGCCAAGTCCCCAGCCCTCGGCGGTGCTCATCCAGCCGCGCCAGCCGACGCCGGTGGTGGCCACCACGTAGTCCAGCGGGCCGGCCAGGCAGCGTTCGGTGGCGTGGCGCAGTGCACCGTCGTCGTCCAGCGGCAGGATGCGCAGGGTGGGTGCCTCGATCACGCGCGCACCCCGGCGCCGGAGCAGCGCGACGAGCTCGTCGCGGCGGCGGGCGGCGGTGACCCCGACGGTGAAGCCGGTGAGTGGGCCGCTCGGTTCTCTGAGCGGCGGCTCGCCGGAGGCAGCGGTTCTTGTTCCCATCCGTGCAGGCTGGGCCCGGCGGGTTTCGGCCGCGTTGCGCCGCCGTCACGTCGGGGTTAGGTGACGGTCCGACGCTGTTACGGAAGATGTCGTTCGTCCGACCTTGTCCGGGGCGGGCCGTGAGCAGGGCGTACCGGGGGCGCAACACGGGGGACCCGGCCGCGTAACGGGCCCGGACGACGCTGCTTCCATGACGACGACCGACACCCACCCGTCAACCACCCGCCCGCAGACGACCCGTAAGGACCTGGTTCTGGTCGGTCACGGCATGGTCGGCCAGCGCTTGCTCGAGGCGCTGTTCGAGCGGCCGGGAGCGGAGTCCTGGCGCGTGACGGTGCTGGCCGAGGAGCCGCGCCCGGCCTACGACCGGGTGCACCTGACCTCCTGGTTCTCGGGCACCTCGGCCGAGGAACTGTCCATGTGCCCACCGGAGTTCCTCGCCGAGCACGGCGTGGAGCTGCGGCTCGGCGACCCCGTCGCGGAGATCGACCGCGCCGCCCGCACCGTCACCACCGCCGCCGGCCACCGACTGCGCTACGACGCGCTGGTGCTGGCCACCGGCTCGTACCCGTTCGTGCCGCCGGTGCCCGGTCACGACGCGCCGGGCTGCCACGTCTACCGCACCATCGAGGACCTGGAGGCGATCAGCGCGGGCGCCGCCGGGGCCCGGGTCGGCGCCGTGGTCGGCGGCGGCCTGCTGGGCCTGGAGGCGGCCGGCGCCCTGACCGCGATGGGCCTGCGCACCCACGTGGTGGAGTTCGCCCCGCGCCTGATGGCCCTCCAGGTGGACGAGGGCGGCGGCGAGGTGCTGCGCCGCAAGATCGAGGACCTCGGCGTGCTGGTGCACACCGGCGCCGGGACCCAGCAGATCACCACCGGCGAGGACGGCCGGGTGCGCGGCATGGCGCTCTCCGACGGCACCGAGCTCGACGTGGACCTGGTGGTCTTCTCCGCCGGGGTCCGCCCGCGCGACCAACTGGCCCGCGCCTGCGGGCTGCTGGTCGGCGAGCGCGGCGGCATCACCGTCGACGAGCACTGCCGGACCGCTGACCCGCACGTCTGGGCGATCGGCGAGTGCGCCCAGGCCGTCGACGGGAGGGTGTACGGGCTGGTCGCCCCCGGCTACGCGATGGCCGAGGTGGTCGCCCGCGAACTCACCGACGCCCAGGGCTCGTTCACCGGGGCTGACCTGTCCGCCAAGCTCAAGCTGCTGGGTGTGGACGTGGCCAGCTTCGGCGACGCGCACGGCACCACCGAGGGCGCGTTGGAGGTGCTGTACGCCAACAGCAGGGAGGGTGTGTACAAGAAGCTGGTGATCGGCCGCGACGGCGCGCTGCTCGGCGGCGTCCTGGTCGGCGACGCGGAGTCGTACGGCCTGCTGCGGCCGCTGGCCGCCAGTGGCGCGCCGCTGCCGGCCCCGCCGGAGCAGCTGGTGCTGCCCGCCTCGCTCGGCGCGGCGGCCGGACCGCTGGTGCTGCCGGACGACGCGGTGGTCTGCTCGTGCCACAACGTCAGCAGGGGCGCCGTGCGGGCGGCCGTCCGCGAGCAGGGCTGCGGCAGCGTCCCCGAGGTCAAGAAGTGCACCAAGGCCGGGAGTGGCTGCGGGAGTTGCGTCAAACTGCTGGGTACCATCGTGGCCGAGGAGCTGGCCGCCGGCGGAGTGGAGGTCGCCCGCGGGATGTGCGAGCACTTCACGCACACCCGTGCGGAGCTGTACGAGATCGTCCGGGTCAAGGGGATCACCTCCTTCCGCCGGTTGGTCGAGGAGCACGGCACGGGCGTGGGCTGCGACGTCTGCAAGCCCGCGGTCGCCTCGATCCTGGCCGGCCTGGGCAACGGGCACATCCTGGACGGCGAGCAGGCCGCGCTCCAGGACACCAACGACCACTTCCTGGCCAACCTCCAGCGCAACGGCTCCTACTCGGTGGTGCCCCGGATCCCCGGCGGCGAGATCACTCCCGAGGGGCTGATCGTCATCGGCGAGATCGCCCGCGACTTCGGGCTGTACACCAAGATCACCGGCGGCCAGCGGATCGACCTCTTCGGAGCGCGGGTGGACCAGCTGCCGCCGATCTGGAAGCGGCTGGTCGACGCGGGATTCGAGTCCGGACACGCCTACGGCAAGGCGCTGCGCACCGTGAAGTCCTGTGTCGGGCAGACCTGGTGCCGCTACGGCGTACAGGACTCGGTCGGCCTGGCCATCGAACTGGAGCTGCGCTACCGGGGGTTGCGCGCACCACACAAGCTGAAGTCGGCCGTCTCCGGCTGCGCGCGGGAGTGCGCGGAGGCGCAGAGCAAGGACTTCGGCGTGATCGCCACAGCGGAGGGCTGGAACCTCTACCTGGGCGGCAACGGCGGTATGACGCCCCGTCATGCTGACCTCTTCGCGGCCGCCCTGGACCGCGAGACCCTGATCCGCACGATCGACCGCTTCCTGATGTTCTACATCCGCACCGCCGACCGCCTGGAGCGCACCGCCCCCTGGCTGGAGCGCCTGGAGGGCGGCATCGACCACCTGCGGGCGGTCATCGTCGACGACTCGCTCGGCATCTGCGCCGACCTGGACGAGTTGATGGCCCGCCATGTCGACACCTACGAGGACGAGTGGGCGGCCACCCTGGCCGAACCCGACCGCCTGCGGCGCTTCGTCTCGTTCGCCAACGCGCCCGGCGTGCCCGACCCGACGGTGCGCTTCGTCCCCGAGCGGGGTCAGATCCGCCCCGAACTGCCCGGCGAGGACGGGAAGTCGCCGCAGCCGGCCCTGATCGCCGGCGCCCACCTGGAGGTTCGAACCCGATGACGACAGCCCTGACCACGAACACAACCGCCACCGTGGAGATCCACGACGGTTCCCGCTGGACGCCGGTCTGCGAGCGCGCCGACCTGGTCCCGGGCCGCGGCGTCGCACTTCTGCTCGACGGCGAGCAGTTGGCCGTCTACCTCGGCGGCGACGGCGAGTTGTACGCGGTCGAGAACCGCGACCCGTTCAGCGGCGCGTACGTCATGTCGCGCGGCATCCTCGGCAGCCGCGGCGAGGTGCCGGTGCTGCTCTCGCCGATGTACAAGCAGGCCTTCGACCTGCGCACCGGCGTCTGCCTGGACGAGGACTTCGCGCCCGACGGCTCACCGGCGGTGCTGCGGCAGTGGCCGGTGCGACTGGGCGCCGCCGGCTCCCCGGCCGAAACCCCCGCTGCCCCGGCCCGGTTCGGCCGGCGCCGCGGAATCGACGACTGGCGCCCGGAGGACGCCGAGTTCTGGGAGCGCACCGGCGCCCCGATCGCCCGCCGCAACCTGGTCTTCTCGGTCCTCTCCGAGCACATCGGATTCTCGGTGTGGAGCCTCTGGTCGGTGCTGGTGCTCTTCCTCGGCCCGGAGTACCACATCGACCCGGCGGGCAAGTTCACGCTGACCGCGCTGCCCACCGCGCTCGGCGCGGTGCTGCGGCTGCCCTACACCTTCGCGGTGGCCCGCTTCGGCGGCCGGAACTGGACGATCCTCAGCGCCCTGCTCCTGCTGGTCCCCACCGCCCTGGCCGCCGTTGTGCTCAAGCCCGGTGTCTCGTACGGCACCCTGCTGGCGGTCGCCTGCGTCGCCGGGGTCGGCGGCGGCAACTTCGCCTCCTCGATGGCCAACATCAACGCCTTCTACCCGCAGCGGCTCAAGGGCTGGGCGCTGGGGATCAACGCCGGCGGCGGAAACCTCGGCGTGCCCGCCGTCCAGCTGGTCGGGCTGCTGATCCTGGCCACCGCGGGCGCCACGCACCCCCGCCTGCTGCCGCTGGCCTACCTCCCGCTGATCGTGCTGGCGGCCCTGGGCGCCCTTTTTCGGATGGACAACCTCACCGCCCTGCGCAACGACCGGCGCGCCCTGCGCGACGTCGGGCGCGACCCGCACACCTGGGTGATGTCGATGCTCTACATCGGCACCTTCGGCTCCTTCATCGGTTTCAGCTTCGCCTTCGGGCAGGTGCTCCAGGTCCAGTTCCACCATCAGTTCGACACCCCGGTCAAGGCCGCCTACCTGACCTTCCTCGGCCCGCTGCTCGGCTCACTGGTCCGCCCGGTCGGCGGGCTGCTGGCCGACCGCTGGGGCGGCGCGCGGGTGACCCTGGCCACCTTCGCCGCGATGGCCGCCGGCGCCCTGACCGTGCTGCTCGCCTCCCGGCAGAACTCGCTGCCCCTCTTCATCGCCGGCTTCGTCGCCCTCTTCGTCCTCAGCGGCATCGGCAACGGCTCGACCTACCGCATGATCCCGGCCATCGCCCGCCTCCGCGCCCAGCAGACCGCCGGCCCCGGCGCCGACCCGCAGCAGACCGACCACGACGCCCGCCGCCGCGCCTCGGCGATGATCGGCATCGCAGGAGCGGTCGGCGCGTTCGGCGGCGTTCTGGTCAACATCGCGCTGCGCCAGTCCTTCCTCAGCACCCACAACGCCAACGCCGCCTATGTCGCCTTCCTCGCCGACTACGCCGCCTGCCTGTTGCTCACCTGGCTGGTCTACGCCCGCCGCCCCAGCGCGGTCTGACTGTCGTACAGGCCCTACAGGAGACCGACGGCGGTGAGCAGCGCGATCAGCACGGTAACGGCCATCACGAAGGTCACCGCCCCGTTCCTGACCCGCCCGGCCCAGCTCGCGGCGGGATCGGTCGGCAGCCAGGCGGCCACCACGGCGAGCAGCAGGCCGGTCAGCAGCACGATGCAGACCAGGAGAACCCTGACCGCCGAGATCTGAGTCACGATGACACCGTCCAGGAGGAGTTGCGGCCACGCCGACGGCGTCGCGGAGATCCATCCTGCACCGGTTCAGCGGCGCGGGCCCCATTGATTATATTGTTCCGGGAACGAGATTTTGTTTCGCTGATCAAATGGGGAGCAGCAGCGATGGGGGACCGGAACGGCGGCAAGGGTAGGCCGTGGGGGCCGCTCCGGGGCGAGGACGACGCGCTGAACCGGATCGCGGTCCTGCTGCGCGAGCAGCTGGAGCGCGCCGGTCTGACGCTGCGTGATCTGCAGGACCGGCTCACCCCGGAGCTGCTCAACGACCAGCCGGTGCCCAGTGCGACCACGCTGTCCAAGCGGTTCTCGGGGGAGGGGCTGGCCGCCGCCGGCACGCTTGCCGCTGCGGTGATCGGCCTCTGCGCGCCAGACGAGGAGGTCGCCGGACTCCTGGAGAAAGCACAGGAGTTGTTCGCCGAATCGCGCAGGAACCGTCAGCAGAAGCTGCCCGAGCCGCCTAGCGTGACGCAGCCTGGCATGGACGAGAGTACGGACCCGCCGTCGCTGATGGCGGAACAGATCGCCGCCCTCCAGGTCGAACTGTCGGCCGAGCGCGCCGCCCGGTACCAGAGCGAGGCCGCCGTCACCTTCCTCCTCGGCTACCTGGCGGGGACGCGCGCCGCGAAGCCGGAGCGCCCGGCAGCGGTACTCGCCCTCCCCGAGCCGCTTCCGGCCCGGACCGCAGCTCCTTCCGTCGCACCCTGGGCCCGGTCCACCAGTCCGAACCCGATCGCCGATGACGAGGAACTGCTGCACGTAGCCGGGGTTATGCACAGCCTGGACACGGACGGCTCGCGATTCGCCCGAGTGATCAGAACGGCCTTCGACAAGGTGCTCGACGGCCCGTTGACCGGAAGGTACGAACTCCGTCAGTTGGGCAAGACGGAGAAGACCTACCTCAGCACTCTGATCGAGATGACAGTGCAGCGGGAGTTCGGGCTTGCCGATGGAACCGCCATGGACTACCTGATCGACGGCGTCGAGGTGGATCTCAAGTTCAGCCAGCGGGGGCTGTGGATGATCCCCCCGGAGTTGAACGGGCACCTGACTCTGCTGCTCTCAGCATGGGAGGAAACCTCCACCTGGTCTCTGGGCATCTGCCGTATCTCCTCTGACCTGCCCCTCGGGCGTGGAAACAGGGATGGGAACAGGATGCTGTCCGTCCGCAGCGCGAGGGAGGGCATCCACTGGCTCCACCAGCAGGCTGAGTTCCCCGATAACGCCCTGCGCTCGGTACCTCCGCATGACCTTGAGGCGATCTTGCAGCCTGGCGCGAGCAGGTTGCGGATGGCCGAGCTGTTCCGTCGGGTCCAGGGCCGGGTGCTATCGCGGAACGTGCTGGAGACGGTGACCATGTCCCAGGACTCGATGCGACGTGTGCGGGACGTGCGCCCCTTCCTGGAGGCCGAGGGGATCGCCGTACTGGGCGGAACTCCTGAAGGCGTCCGCAGTGCCCGCAAGCTGTGGCTGCCCGTGCCCAGCTATGGCGACCATCTGAGCGTACGACTGACACGAGCAGGCGCCGCGCACGAAGGAGCACCCACGTTGCTGCTGGGCGACGAGCTCTGGACGGTCGCCCGCCCGGAGGATCCCGTGGAACCACTTCCACAGCTCTCATGAGTGCCAGGCGAGCCCAGCGCTCAGTTCGCCGCGGAGCTCTGATTCGCCGCACAGGATGACGCTGGTCCCGTCGAGCCGAGCGCGGAGCGCGAACGATCCCATGGCCTCGATCGAGTCGGCCGCCACCCGCACCCCGTCGATCACCAGGGTGCCCGATGACTCCTCGACCGTGGAGAGTTCGTCGAGGAACCCGAGAATCGGGGGAAGCACGTCGGGCTCCAGCTGCACGGTGGCGGAGGCCACCATGGAGAGGAACTCGGCGAGCGGTCCCGTCATGTCGTCGCCCGGCCTGACCTGGACCGAAGCGGGAAGGTCCCGGATGGTTCGTACGGTCGCCTGCGGAATGCGCCCCTCGTAGTAGTGCGCATCCACCGACCAGGGGTGGCCGTCGACGCTGCCCTGCCCGAGCATCCTCACCCACCCCGGCCGCGGCGCGGCCAGGATGGCGACCCGGGTCCCGAACTCCCGGATGATCTCATCCCTCATTGAGCGGCCCGGTCAGGGTGGAGCGGAACGCCACTTCACCCTGCTGGTGGCCGGAGACCTCGACGCTGACGATGCCGGGCTGCTCGGTCGGCAGGACGGTGGCCTCGATCCAGCAGGGCGCGTCGAACTCGACGTACCGGCTGAAGGCCGTGGTCACCGAGGCCGGGGTGAACATGCCCGAGGTGCGGGCGTTCGCGGCCTGGTGGGCGGCTTCGATCAGGACCAGTCCGGGGACGTGGTCGACCGGGTGGTCGAAGAGGGCGGGGTTGCCGGCGTCGCAGCGGAGCTGCCACCGGTGCGCCCGGCCGGTGGGGGAGAGGACGATCTCCTGGGCGGCGGTGCGGCCTGCGACCCGCGGCAGGACGGGACCCGGCAGGGGCCATTCCCCCCACCCGGTGATGACGGCGTAGTCGCCCCGCAGGCGGCGGAAGACCGCGGGGGATATCCAGGAGAACCGGCTGTCGGAGCGCGCCACCACCTGGCCGCCCTGGCGGATCGTCATTTCTATCCGCAGGCCGGTGAGTGTGTGTCCGCGGCGCCCGGCCTCCGTGCAGACGGCCTCGACCTCCACGGCTGCCGGCTCCCCGGCCGTCAGGCGGTAGTGCGGGTCGACGGTGTAGTCGAACTGCTCCAGCAGCGTCTGGTGGGTGAGCGGGGCGCCGAACTCGGCGTGCGCGAGTGCCAGTCCGCTCTGCCGGATGGTCTGCGGGATCAGCAGCGAGTCCGGCCGGCCGTCGCGGCCGGGCGAGGCGTCCGCCGGCCAGACGGCCGTGAGCGAGCACCGCGTGTCGTCGTGGCGGGTCCATCCGGTGATGAGCACTGAGTCCTCCACACGGAGGTGGACGAGCTCCTTGGGGATCTTTTCGACCATTTCGAACCGCTGCGGGCGAGGTGTCTCCTGGGCGGTGCGGACTCGCTGGCGCGGGATCCGCAGCGTGCTCGGGAAATCGAATGCGGGTTGCGGAAGCATCTGGTACAAGGTCCCCCCCTGAGACGATGTATGCACTCGAGTAGGCGATCGATCTGCCCTCGGGTAACATACTGACTATCTGGTTTCTTTTACAAGAGTTGTTAAGAGCTACAGAGCGGAAGACAGGAGGCTCAAATGGTGCAGCAGGAGCGTGCGATCCGGACTCGGCGGGCGATCTTGGAGGCGGCGGCCCTTGTCTTCGACAGATTCGGCTACGAGGGTGCCACGATTGCGGAGATCCTCAAATGCGCCCAAGTCACCAAGGGCGCCCTGTACTTCCACTTCTCCTCGAAGGAGGAGCTGGCGCGTGGGGTGCTCGACGAGGCGGTGACGACCGACGGCGTCCAGCCGCAGGCGTTCAAGTTGCAGGAGATGGTGGACACCGGGATGGCGCTGGCCTACCGACTCCCGCAGGAGCCTCTGCTGAGTGCCTCGATCAGGCTCTCCGTGGACAAGTCGGCGCGGGCACTGTTCGGTACCAAGTGGCCTGACTGGATTGCGCTGTTGGCCGGCCAGATCCAGGAGGCCAAGGATCAGGGCGAGGTACTGCCGCACGTGGTGCCGAACGACACCGCGCGGATACTGGTGGGTGCTTGGACCGGTGCGCAGATCATGGCGGAAGCCCTGCCGGGCAATCCCGGCCTGGAGAGCGAGGTCGCCCTGCTCTTCGACCACGTGCTGCCCGGCATCGCCGTGCCGGCGGTGCTGGCCCGGCTGGACACGTCTCCGGACCGGGGCACGCAGCTGGTTTCGCAGGCCCGCGCGCAGGTCAGGGAGATCTCGGAGACCCCGGACGGGACCGCGGCCTAGGGCCGGGCGCGCAGCGGCATGTGGATGGTGGTCCGGGTGCCGCCGCCGGGGATCTCCTTGATCTCCAGCCGGCCCCCGGCCCGTTCGAGCCGCTCGCTCACCGGGCCGAGCGCCTGACCGCGGGAGCCGGACGTCCGCGGGCCCTCGGCGCCGGCCCCGTCGTCCGTCAGACCGGCCCGGGCCCACCAGCGGGTGACCCGCACCGTCACCGTCACGCAGCCGGTCCGGGTCCGTCCGAAGCCGGTGCGCAGGCAGTGGCGCACGGCGAGGAAGAGTTCGCGGCGGCACGCCTCGGACATCCGCCGCTCGTCGCCGGCCACGGTGACCAGCACCGTCAGGCCGGCCGGAGCGGCCTGGGCGGCGAACCCCTCGATGGCCTCCCGTAGCGGGGGCAGCTCGGGCCACTCCTGCTCGCGGGTGTCCTGAGCGCTCCGGTGCTCGGGCGCTCGGGTCGGGCCACTGCGGTCCGCGTCGCCGCTGTCCCGGCGGTGGTCGGCGTCCCGGCGCATCGCGTTCCCCAGGGCGCGGACCATCCCCACCGAGCGCAGCCGCCCGGCCTCGTGCGTCGCCGGGGCGGTCTCCAGTACCTGGAGCAGTGCGCATTCCAGCAACAGGTTTCCCGCCGCAGCCAGTTGGTCAGCCGGCAGCCCCTCGGTCGACGGCGCCGGTGTGCTTCCGGGGGCCGCCGCCTCGGCGAGCACCCGCCCCGCGTAGTCGAGCAGTGCACGCCGCAGCGGGACGACGTCCTGCGTGGGGCCGTCCAGGACGCGGGGCAGCGAGGACTCGAAGCGCCGCAGGATCGCGGCCGGCTCGCCCGGCGACAGGACGGCGGTGCGCCGCGCCGCCTCCGCAGCCGGGGGTTCAGCGGCGAGGATCGCGGTGACGGCCGGTCCGGCCGCCCGGTGCGAGGCCGACCGCGGTGCCGCGGCGCCGGTGGATATGGCGGGTCGGGCGTGCACGGACCGGCGCAGGCCCTGCTGGAGGGCTTCGGCGAAGCCCTCCCCGACGGCGGCCTCCAGTAGCCCGACTGCCGACTGGCGGCTGGGGCGGGTCGAGACGTCCACGGTCCTCCTCGGATGAGTGTGCGGACAGGCGGCCCGGTCGCCTGCCGGCAGCGTCTGAGGTGCTGCGGTGCGACCGGAAGAACCATAACAAACCGCCATCGCTGTTTGTCAACCCTTTGGCAGATCGATCACCACGGTCTGTCAGAAACACCTGATCATCCGTCAGGCCCCGTGTGGGGTAGGCGCCATCGGCTGTCGTGGATCATCCAGGCGGAGTTGGGGCGCGCAGGCGGCCACCTGTCGAGTCCCTGTCAGGAGAGAGGTTGCCAAACCGACCTCGCGGTTTGTACTCTCGTGGGCAACGGTCGGTTCGCGGCTCCCCAGCCGCCTGGACGCGGAGGAGCGGCGGATGAAGATCGGCTTCCCGATCGGCTTCCCGATCGGCTCCCCGGCGGCGGATATTCCGCCCGGCGAGTTCCCCCGCGAGGTCCGGCCTACGGTGGATTTCCCGAGGCCGGAAACGTCCGTCGAAGTTCAGGAATTCTCGCCCGTTCGTCAACTCCTCAGGGCGCCCGTCAGATGTTCTGCATTCTGTGTCAAGTTTGCGACAATCGGGCTGACTCGCCCGCGGCGCGAGCGCCATGCTCGAGCAATGCATCCAGGCCAGTCAGCTTCCGAAACTTCCGAAATCGGCGCGCTGCTCGACCGTTACCTCCTGACACTCGACGACGAAGAACTCGACGACGAATGGGCGCGGAGCCTGTTCGCCGATGAGGCCTGCGTGGAGTTCCCGATGAGTCGGCACGAGGGAATCGACGGCCTCGCCGAATACCACCGTCTCGCTCTGGCGGCGTTCGAGAGCACGCAGCACCTCAACTCGCCCGCCGTCGTCGACCTCTCCGGGGACGACCGGGCCACGCTGCGCGCCAACCTGATAGCGACGCATGTCCACCTGCCCGGAGCGGCGGAGCCGATCTTCGCCACCGGCACCCTGGCCACCGGCGAAGCCCGTCGAACCCCCGACGGCTGGCGGCTCACGCTGCTCTCCTTCCGCCTGCTCTGGAAGACCGGAACACCGCCCGGACCGGCCCGCGACGACGCGGTCCGCCAGGGCGCCGACGCGAACAGAGGGGAGGGTTGATGAAAAGCCTGGCCTCCCCCCAGGACACCAGAATCGCCATGATGCTGGCCGGGATCGCCATCGTGCTGCTGACCGGGCTCCTGCTCGGCCGGTTCGCCCGGAAGCTGCGCCAGCCCGTCGTCATCGGCGAGATCATCGCCGGTATCGTGCTCGGCCCGAGCGTGCTGGGCCGATTCCCCGGCCACCTGTCGAACCACCTCTTTCCGGCTGACGTTCGACCGCTGCTCTCGGCGGTCTCCAACGTCGGCCTGGTGCTGTTCATGTTCGGCGTGGGCTGGGAATTCGAGAAGCGGCTGATCCGGCCGCACGTCGGCATGGCGGTCGGGGTCTCGCTCTCCTCCATCGCGCTGGCATTCGGCCTCGGCATGGGGCTCGCGACCCTGCTCTACCCGCACCACGCGTCCGCGGCCGGCCACCACATCCCGTTCACCGCCTTCGCCACCTTCATGGGCGCGGCGATGTCGGTCACCGCGTTCCCGGTGCTGGCCCGGATCCTCAGCGACAACCGTCTGATGGACACCCGGGTGGGCTCACTGGCGCTGGCGAGCGCCGCGATCGACGACGTACTCGCCTGGTGCATGCTGGCGTACGTCTCGGCCCTGGTCAGTTCGGGTGGAAACCTCACCTCCCTCAGCCGGATCGGGCTGTACAGCGCGGGCTACGTCGCGCTGATGTTCCTGGTGGTCCGGCCGCTGCTGGCCGCGCTGGTCTGGCGACTGGCGAGCTCCGACCGCTGGTCCACGCTGCTGGTGATGCTCTGCGCGGGCGTGTTCCTGTCGTCCTGGCTGACCACGGTGATCGGCATCCACGCCATCTTCGGTGCCTTCCTGTTCGGCTTCGTGATGCCGCGTGAGCCTGCCCGGGTGCTGGCCGAGCACCTGCGCAAGCCGATGGACAACCTGAGTCTGGTGCTGCTGCCGGTGTTCTTCATCGTCACCGGGCTCGGCGTCGACATCGGTGCGCTGCATGGTGCGGACTACGTCGAACTGGCGCTGATCGTCGCCGTCGCGTGTGCCGGAAAGCTGCTCGGGGCGATCGGTCCCGCCCGGCTCGCCGGTCTCTCCTGGCGGGAGTCCAAGGACCTCGGGCTGCTGATGAACACCCGCGGCCTGACCGAACTCATC
Source organism: Kitasatospora sp. MAA4 (assembly GCF_029893355.1). Classification (GTDB taxonomy): domain Bacteria; phylum Actinomycetota; class Actinomycetes; order Streptomycetales; family Streptomycetaceae; genus Kitasatospora. Next base: position 13,375 of record NZ_JARZAI010000006.1, on the reverse strand, counting down.
ATCCTGAACGTGGCCGTCAGCCTGGGCGTCCTGGACGGGCGGATGTTCACCATGATGGTGATCATGGCGCTGGTCACGACCGCCCTGGCAGGCCCGCTGCTCTCGCGGCGTGAGGCCCTGGCTGCCTCCTCGCCGCGCTCCGAAACCTCCGGAACCCCCGAAACTGCCGCAGCCGCCGATCCCCTCGGTTCCGCTGCACCCGCCGCTCCCGCCGAAGCGGTCCAGAACGTCCAACCCGTCTAACCCGTCGCGGACTTCATTGGCCGCGTACCTGAGTGAGAGGACAACAGTGATGTCACCACAGCAGTCATCGAGCCAGACGCTGCCGATCGAGGCGACCGCGTTGCGTCGGGTGTGCGCGCACTTCGCGACCGGTGTCACCGTGATCACCACCGGCGAGCCCGGCAACTCGGAGGCGGCCACGGTCAACTCCTTCACCTCGGTCTCGCTGGACCCGCCGCTGGTGCTCTTCTGCCTGCACCGGCAGTCCCGGCTGCGACCGGTCATCCAGGAGTCGGGCGGCTTCGTCGTCAACTTCCTGGCCCGCAGCCAGGAGCCGCTGGCGTGGGCGTTCGCGGGCCGCGAGTCCGCGGTGGTGGAGAACGTGGCGCACCACCGGTCCGAGCACGGGCTGCCGATCCTCAGTGAGGCGCTGGCCTTCCTGTCCTGCCGGCTGATCGAGGAGTACGACGGCGGCGACCACACGATCCTGCTCGGCGAGGTGGTCGAGCTGGGCGCGCCCAGCCAGGACGAGGACCCGCTGATCTTCTACCGGGGTGCCATGCGCGTCCTGGAGGACGAGCTCAGTGGCGCTCCCGCGGCCTGATCCGACCTCAGGGCCTGCCGCTGGGGAGTCGCTCGGTGGCGTCGTACTCCGCCCGGGACTCCTCGACGCTGTCGATGTGTGCGGTGGACCAGTCCGCCAGGGCGGCGAACAGCGGCGCCAGACTGCGGCCCAGTTCGCTGATCTCGTACTCCACCCGGGGCGGGACCTCGGGGTGGTAGGTGCGGATCACCAGACCGTCGCGTTCGAGCTGGCGCAGCCGCTGGGTCAGCACCTTGGGCGTGATGGTGGCGATGTGGCGCTGCAGCTCCACGAACCGCAGCCGGCCCTGGGCGTTGAGCGTCCAGAGGATGGGTGTGGTCCAGCGGCTGAACACGATGTCGACCACCGGGCCGATCGGGCAGGCCTGTTCGGAGCTGTGCCCCGTGGCGCCCATGCCCGTGCCCGTGCCCATGCCCATCGTCTCCAGGTTCATGCTCTCTCCCCAGGTAGCCACTTTCCTATAGGTACCTACTATACCGAGGCTGCTAGCTTCGTGGAGTCGAAGCAATGACGACTCCCTGCAAGGACGACGGCGCCCTGGGCACCTGCCACATCCCCGCAGAAACGTGCCGGACGAGACTCCGGTTCCGACCCATCCGCTAGGAGCGACATGGCGATTCCCGAAACACTCAACAGCCGATCCCAGACCACAAGTGCGCCGCCCGCCCAGGGAGCCCGCAAGCCCGGGCTGATCCTGGTCTTCCTCTGCATCGCCGGCTTCATGACGTTCCTCGACGTGTCGATCGTCAACGTCGCCCTGCCGAGCATCGAGCGCGACCTCAACATCTCCGAGAACTACCTGCAGTACATCGTCACGACCTACGGCACGGTCCTCGGCGGCTTCCTGCTGCTCGGTGGCCGCCTGGCCGACACCTTCGGGCGTCGCCGGATGCTGCAGACCGGTCTGGTCCTGTTCGCCGCCGCGTCCATCCTGGCCGGCGTCGCACAGGGTCCCGCGATGCTGATCGTCGCGCGCGGTCTGCAGGGCCTGGGCGCGGCGTTCATCGCCCCGTCCGCGCTCAGCCTGCTGACGAACACCTTCGCCGAGGGCCCCGAGCGCAACAAGGCGCTGGGTGCCTGGGGCGCCGTCAGCGGTATCGCCTCGGTCGTCGGCGTCATCCTGGGTGGCCTGTTCACCGAGGGTCCGGGCTGGCGCTGGATCTTCTTCATCAACGTTCCGATCGGCATCGCGGCCGCGATCGCCGCGCCGTTCGTCGTGATGGAGAGCAAGGCCGAGGAGCGTCGCCGCAGCTTCGACACCGCCGGGGCCGTCGTCCTGACGGCCAGCCTCGTCCTGCTGATCTACACCCTGGGCCAGACCATCGACGCCGGGTGGACCTCGGTTCGGACCCTGGGCAGCCTCGCCGCCGTGGTCGTCCTGCTGGTGGCGTTCGTCCAGGTCGAGAAGCGCGCCGAGTCCCCGCTGATCCCGCTCGGCATCTTCCGCCTGCGGGTGATGCGTTCGGCCAACATCGCCGCGGTGCTGCTGTTCGGCACCCTGGTCACGCTGTTCTTCTTCGCCAGCCTGTTCATGCAGCAGGTGCTCGACTACTCGCCGATCCGGACCGGTCTGGCCTACGTGCCGCTCGCGATCATCGTCTCGGTCGGCGCGGGCGTCTCCTCGCAGCTGGTCACCAAGATGCCGGCCAAGCCGGTGCTGGCCGGTGGCCTCAGCCTCACCACCGTCGGTCTGCTGATGCTCTGGCAGGCACCCGTCCACGCCAGCTACCTCACGGACGTGCTGCCGGCCTTCCTGATCGCCGGCCTCGGCCTCGGGATGTCCTTCGTGCCGCTTCAGGTGGCCGCGTTCGCCGGGGTCGAGAAGGCGCAGTCGGGCCTGGCCGCCGGTCTCATCAACACCAGCCAGGAGGCCGGTGGAGCGCTCGGTGTGGCGGTCGCCGCCACCATCGCGTTCAGCCGGGTTCCGGCTCTGACCAAGTGGGCCAACGGTGACCCCGCCCGCGTGCTGTCCGCACGGGCGAGCGTCTTCCACGAGGCGTTCCTGATCGGTGCCGGCTTCGCGGTGGCCGGTGTCGCCGTCACGCTGCTCCTGCTGCCGATGATGCGGCCGTCCGAGCAGGGCGATTCCCCCGCCCCGATCCACTAGGGAGGGACGCGCACGATGTCCTTCCCCCTCTCGGCCCAGGCCGAGGCGTTCCTCGCCGAGAACCACATCTGTACCCTCACCACCTCCCGTCCCGACGGCTCGCCGCACGTGGTGCCGGTGCGCTTCACCTGGGACGGGAAGGCGGGCCTGGCCCGGGTGATGACGGTCTCCGGCCGCCGCAAGACCCGCAACCTGCTCGCCAACCTCGGCAGCCGGGCAGCGATCTGCCAGGCGGTCGGGGGCAACTGGATCACCCTCGAAGGTCCGGCCACGGTCTCCAACGACCCGCGCCGGGTCGCCGAAGGAGTCCGGCGCTACACCAAGCGCTACTGGTCTCCGCCGCCCAGTCCCCCCGGACTGTGCGTCATCGAGATCGCGGTGGACAAGGTGATGGGACTCAGCTGAGTCCCCAGCCCTCTGCGTGGCGGTCCAGGAGTTCGCTCCTGGGCCGCCACGCGTTTGCCGTATGCGGCCGGGAATTCCGCGGCAGCAGCACTTGTAGCGGATTTGACGAAGTTGTCAGAGCCCTGTCCTGGCAGGCATTTACCTCTCCGGAAGCCCTCGGGATACTGGAAAAAAACACCAGCCGGAAGAGGAATGATGGACAACTTCGACGCGGACGTCATTGTCGTAGGAGCAGGTCCCGCGGGACTCATGCTCGCGGGCGAACTGCGCCTGGCCGGCGTGTCGACAATCATTGTCGACCGGCTGGCCGAGCCGATGCAGCAGTCGCGGGCGCTCGGTTTTTCGGCCCGCACCATCGAGGAATTCGGACAGCGCGGTCTGCTGCCGCGATTCGGTGAGCTCGAGACCATTCCGATCGGGCATTTCGGTGGACTTCCCATCGACTACCGGATCGTGGAGGGCGGCAACTTCGGCGTCCGTGGCGTGCCGCAGTCCTTCACCGAGACGATCCTCGCCGACTGGGCGAGCGGCCTCGGTGTCACCGTCCGCCGCGGCCACGAGGTCGTCGGGCTTCAGGCCGACGACAACGGTGTCGACGTGGAGCTCAACACGCCCGAGGGCCCGCAGCGGCTGCGCGCCGCCTACGTGGTGGGCTGCGACGGCGGCCGCAGCGCGGTCCGCCGGCTGTCCGGCATCGAGTTCCCCGGCACCGACGCGACCATCGAGATGAAGATGGCCGACGTGGCCGGCGTCCAGCTGCGGCTGCGCCCCACCGGCGAGATCGGCCCCGCCGGCATGGTCGTGGTGCTGCCGCTCGGCCCGCACGCCACCCGCGTGGTCGTCTACGAGCGCAACGCCGAGCCCCGCAAGACCCACGAGGCCCCCAGCTTCGCCGAGGTCGCCGACGCCTTCGAGCGGGTGACCGGCGAGGACATCCGCGGTGGCAAGCCGCTGTGGACCAGCTTCTTCACCGACGCCAGCCGTCAGGCGCTCAGCTACCGCCAGGGCCGGGTCTTCCTGGCCGGCGACGCCGCGCACATCCACCTGCCGATCGGTGCCCAGGGCATCAGCGCCGGCGTGGGCGACGTGGTGAACCTCGGCTGGAAGCTCGCCGCCGAGATCAAGGGTCACGCCCCGGAGGGCCTGCTCGACACCTACCAGAGCGAGCGGCACCCGGTCGGCGCCAGGATCGTGGCCAACACGCTCGTCCAGCGCTCGCTCTACCTCGGCGGGGACGAGATGCAGCCGCTGCGCGACGTCTTCTCCGAGCTGGTCGTCCACGAGGAGGTCCAGCGCCACCTGGTCGGCATGGTCACCGGCCTGGACACCCGCTACGAGGGCGGCCCGCAGGACCACCCGCTGCTCGGCCGCCGGCTGCCCGACCAGGAGCTGCTGGTCGGCGACGAGAAGACCACCACCTACGAGCTGCTGCACACCGGCCGCGGCGTGCTGCTCGACCTGAACGACGACGCCGAGCTGCGCAGCACCGCCGCCGCCTGGGCCGACCGGGTCGACGTGGTCACCGCCACCCGCCACGACTCCGAGGCGCCGCAGGCGAGCCTGCTGGTTCGTCCCGACGGCTACATCGCCTGGGTCTCGCCGACCGGCTCGTCCGAGAACCTGGCCGACGCCCTCACCCGCTGGTTCGGCAACGCCGCCCAGTGACTGCGACCTCGTCGCGCCCGCACCCTCGCGGTGCGGCGCGGCGGGGAGCCCGATCCGACACCTGGTCATACGACAAGCCGCTGCGCGAGAACGCGCCGCGGAACATCGAGAAGAGGAGTGCGGTCTTGACCTCCAAGGCTATGGCACCGAACGAGGCCCCCAAGGCCGCCAAGGTGCAAGAGTGCGACGTCGTGATTCTGGGCTCGGGCCTGGGTGGCTCGATCACCGGGGCGATCCTGGCCCGGCAGGGCGCGAAGGTGGTGCTCATCGACGCGGGGCAGCACCCGCGCTTCGCGGTCGGTGAGTCGCAGAACCCGCAGCTGGTGGAGTGGTTGCACCTTCTCGCGGTGCGGTTCGACGTTCCCGAGATCAAGCACCTGCTGGACGTGAAGGCGATCACCGACAACCTCGGCCCGTCGCACGGCAAGAAGCAGAGCTTCGGCTTCGTCAAGCACAAGAAGGGCCAGGAGCCCGACCCGCGCGAAGCCAACATGTTCATCATCCCCAAGATGCTGACCGAAGCCAGCCACATGTTCCGCCAGGACACCGACTCCTACTACCTCAACGTGGCTGCGAAGTACGGCTGCACGCTGCGGCAGAACTGGCGTGCCACCGACCTGGACTTCGACGAGGACGGCGTCAACGTCACCGGCCAGAACGGCGAGGTCTTCCGCGCCAAGTTCCTGATCGACGCCAGTGGCTTCCGCTCCCCGCTGGCGGAGAAGTTCGACCTGCGCGAGAACCCGCCGCGCCACAAGCACCACTCCCGCTCGCTGTTCACGCACTACGTCGGCATCAAGCCGTACGACGACGTCAACAACTACCCCGAGGCGCTGCAGCCGCCGGCCCCCTTCAACGGCGGCACGCTGCACCACCTGATCGAGCGCGGCTGGTTCTGGATCATCCCGTTCAACAACTACAAGGACTCCAAGAACCCGGTCTGCAGCGTCGGTCTCACCTTCGACGAGCGCCTGTACCCGAAGCCCAAGGACATGACTCCCGACGAGGAGTTCAACATGTACCTGGACCAGTACCCGGCCGTGAAGCGGCAGTTCGAGGGTGCCAAGCGGGTCCGTGAGTGGGTTTCCACCGACCGGATCCAGTACTCCTCCAAGCAGACCATCGGCCACCGCTGGTGCCTGATGTCCCACGCGGCCGGGTTCATCGACCCGCTGTACTCCCGCGGTCTGTCCAACACCTTCGAGGTCGTGGACGCGCTCGTCAGCCGGGTCCTGGAGTCCCTCAAGGACGACGACTTCTCGGTGGAGCGCTACGAGTACGTCGAGCGGCTCGAGCAGGGCCTGCTGCACTACAACGACGAGCTGGTCAACGCCTCCTACAACTCCTTCTCGCACTACCGGCTCTGGAACGCGGTGTTCCGGGTCTGGGGCTGCTTCACCACGCCGGCCACCATCCGGATGCTCCGGGCGCGCCAGAACTTCCTGATCGACGGCGACGACCGCCACTTCAAGGAGATGGAGGAGTCGCGCTTCCCCGGCCTGTGGTGGCCGGACAGCACCGGCTTCAAGCACCTGCTCGACGTCACCGCCGAGACCTGCGAGAAGTACGAGGCCGGCGTGCTCGACGGCGACACCGCCGCCGACATCGTCTTCAAGGCCATCCGCGACTGCGACGTCGTCGTCACCCCCTTCGGGTGGAAGGACGACGAGGACCACCGCTACTTCCTGCCCAGCACCGCCACGATGATGAAGTTCATGTACTGGGCGAACGTCCAGGCGCCGCCGGAGATGCGCCCGATCGGACGCGCGCTGCTCTCCGGCATCGTCAAGTCCGGTGCCAAGGGCAAGAAGGCCACCTGATCCGAAGCACTCGGCACCGGCACCCCTCGGGTGCCGGTGCCGCTTTCGGTGTGTCAACTCCTTGTGTTAACTCCAGCTGTTTCATTGACGATTGGACGTCACGTGATCTCTCGTAGAACCCTCCTCGGTGCGGGGACGGCCGCGGTCGGCCTCAGCGCGCTGCCGGCCGGCGCGGTCTTCGCGAGCGGCAGCAGCACTCCCTGGAGCCAGCTGGCGAGCCACCTTCAGGGCCAGCTGGTCCTGCCGACCGACCCGACCTACAGCACGGCCAAGCAGCTCGAACTGATGCAGTTCGACGCGATCAACCCCCAGGGCGTCGCCTACTGCGTCAGTCCGACCGACGTGTCGGTGGCCATGCGGTTCGCGCAGGACAACTGCCTGCCCGCCACCGTGCGCAGCGGCGGGCACAGCTACGGCGGGTACTCGACCACCCCCGGCCTGATCATCGACACGTCCCGGCTCAACGCGGTGACGCTCAGCGCCAGCGGCTCGGTCTCGCTCGGCCCCGGCTCGCAGAACGTCGACATCCTCAACACGCTTGCGCCGTACGGGCTGGTGGTCAGCGAGGGCGGCTGCCCGACGGTGGCCGTCGGCGGCTTCCTCCAGGGCGGCGGGTTCGGCTTCCTGACCCGTCCGACCGGGATGGCCTGCGACGCGATGACCTCGGCGCAGATGGTGCTGGCCGACGGCTCGATCGTGACCGCTTCGGCGCAGCAGAACCCCGACCTGTTCTGGGCGATCCGCGGCGGTGGCGGCGGCAACTTCGGTGTCGTCACCTCCTACACGGTCACCCCGCACTCCGGTGACGCGATGGCCTTCGCCAACCTGTCCTTCTCGTACGACAGTACGGCCGAGGTGCTGAACGGCCTCACCCAGTGGATGGTGAACGCGCCGCGGACGATCGGTGGCGGCGCCTACATCGTGATGGCCGACGCGGCCGCGGGCACCGTGCCGACCACCACGGTCAGCCTGGCCTCGCGCGGCACCCCGACCGAACTCACCGCGGAGATCAGCCGGTTGATCTCCCTCACGGGTGTTGCCCCGGTGAACCAGCAGAGCGCCACGATGACCTACCGCGACCTGATGATGATGGTCTTCGGCTGCGGCGGCCTGACCCAGGACCAGTGCCACCGGGTCGGCGCGACCTCGACCGGCCAGATCGCCAGGCCCTCGTACAGCCTGGAGCGCACCCGGCTGTTCAGCGGGCCCACCCTCGACCAGACCGGCTGGGCGCAGGTGATGACCGCGTTCGAGGCCGACCGGATCGCGGGCCAACTGCGCAACCTGGAGGTGCAGATGTGGGGTGGCGCGGCCAACGACCCGCAGCGCACCGACACCGCCTACGTGCACCGCGACAGCCTCTTCTCGGTCGCCTACCGCACCACGATCAACGACCCGGCGGCCGACAGCACCGCGTCCAGGGCGGTGGCCCGGACCTGGGTGGACGCCAGCTTCGCGACCATCGACCCGTACTCCAACGGTGAGACCTACCAGAACTGGATGGACCCGGCGCTGACGGACTGGAAGTCCTCGTACTACGCCGAGAACTACCCGCGGCTCGCCCAGATCAAGTCCTCCTACGACCCGTACCGGTTCTTCCGATTCGCCCAGGGCATCGGCGCGGCCGGCTAGTTGGACGCGACACGTGCAAAAAGGGGCGGACCCGCGTGCGAAACGCACGCGGGTCCGCCCCTCGTCAGCCGTCGTTCACGGACGGCGGCCGTACCAGGCCACCAGCTGGTCGATGGCCGGGGCGTCGGCCGGCACGTCCACCACTGCGCCGAAGGGGGCGGTGGTGCGGGCGTCGGCCGGCACCGCGCGCTTCATGGACGCGAGCGAGGGCGCGAGGACCGACGGGTCCCAGGCCGGGGTCTGGCCGGTGGCGGTGGCCAAGTCCCAGGTGTGCAGGGTGAATTCGGTGGTGTAGATCACCAGGGCGATCGCACCCGGCATCATGCCCATCGGCAGCTGGTGCGGTCGGCCCAGCATGCTGGGGTCCGACCAGACCGCCTCGACCTCGCGGACGGCGGCGTCCCAGGCCTCGGCCCAGGCGCCGTCGGCGATGTCCTCGGCGAGGTTCGGAACGGTGAAGAAGGCCTCGCCGCGGCCGATCGCGGCGACCCTGCGCAGGATGGAGACAAGGTGGTTGGACAGGTCCCGGACGTTGTACTCGGTACAGGGAGTGGCGTCGTCGAACTGGTCAGCGCGGACGGCGGCGAGGGTCTGGCCGGCCAGGGCGAGGGCCTTGGAGAAGCCCGGCCGGGGGTCCGCGCCGAATCCGGCGGCGGGCGGGGTCACGGGGTGGTTCACGGTGTCGGTCATGAACCCAGCCTGACGGGTGAAGTGGCCATCTACTGGCCTGTTTTCCGAACTCTTTTCCCGCGCGCGAATCGGACCGGACGATGAAGGCCGACCGGCTGGTGGCGGCGCTGCTCTTCCTGCAGACCCGCGGACAGGTGACCGCGAGCGAGGTCGCCGCCGAGCTCGAGGTCTCCGAACGCACCGCGCGACGCGACCTGGAGGCGCTGGCGACGGCCGGCATCCCGGTCTACGCGCAACGCGGACGAGGCGGTGGCTGGTCACTGGTGGGCGGCGCCCGGACCGACCTCACCGGGCTCACCGCCGGCGAGATCAGGGCGCTCTTCCTGGTCGCCGGACCGTCCTCGTCCACCACACCCGAGCTGCGGACCGCGCTGCGCAAGCTGGTGCGGGCCCTTCCGGCTACCCTGCGCTCCGACGCGGAGGCCGCGTCCCGGGCGGGCGTCACCGACGGCACGGACTGGTCGCGCTCGGCGGTCACCGCGAGCACGCTCCACCTGGAAGCCCTGCAACGGGCCGTGGTGGACGGTCAGCAGGTCCGGCTCGGGTACGCCGGACCGGGCAAGCCGGCCGGCGAGCGGATCATCGATCCGCTCGGGCTCGTCTCCAAGGCGGGCGTCTGGTACCTGGTCGCCGGGGTCGAGGACGTCCTGCGGACCTTCCGCCTCAGCCGCGTCACCTCCGTTGCGGTGACCGGGGATCCGGTGGTCCGGCCGGAGGGCTTCGATCTCGCCACCGCCTGGCGTTCGCTGGTCGCCCAAGTGGAGGAGCGGATGCTGGCGGCCACCGTACGGGCCCGGGCCGAGCGGAGCGCCGAGCCGATCCTGCGGGGGCTGTTCGGCGGCCGGCTGCGGGTGGGCCGGGAGCTGCCCGACGGCTGGGTGGAGGTGGCGATCGACGGGCCGTCACCGGACGTGCTGGCGGCGCAGCTGGCCGGGCTCGGTGCGCGGGTCGAGGTCCTCGACCCGCCGCAGGCCCGCGAGCAGCTCGCGCGCCTGGCGGCCGAACTCGCCGCCACCTACGGGCCGCCGCACGTTCCCGATCTCCCGGATATTCCCGATCGCCCGCACTGACCACGCTTGCAGCAGATTTGACGAATTTGTCGAAAGCCTGTCCGTTCGACTATTTACCGGGCTCGCCGGATCTCGCGATACTGGAGAACAAGAGCCCGGCGCGACGGTCGGCGAATCCCCCACGAACGACCCGCCAATGCCGCCGGGCGTGTGATTCCCCGTGCCTGCCCGTGTCATTCGAAATCCATTCCCGTCTCATCTCCTGAGGAAGCGAGAAGACTGTGCCTTTCATCTCGACCGAAGACAGTCACCTGACCGTGCTCAACCTCTTCCAGACCGACACGCCGGAGAAGCAGATCAAGCTGCTCGCCGCGATGCGGGAGATCGTCGACTCGGCCGCCTACCCGGGCTGGATCTCCAGCACCGTGCACGCCGGCCAGGACGCCCCGGGCACCGCCAACTTCATCCAGTGGCGCAGCGGCGAGGACCTGGAGAAGCGCTACGAGGGCGAGGAGTTCAACCACCGCACACTGCCCCTCTTCGGTGAGATCACCACCTCGATCCGACTGCTCCAGAACGAGATCGCGTTCGCCCAGCGCCACCCCTCGCTGGACGGCATCACCGAGATCTCGCCCAACCGCGACGACTACACGGTCATCGACGTCTACGGCGTGGAGAAGGAGGACCAGGAGGACCTGATCGACGCCCTGGGCGCCTCGCGCGAGTGGCTGCTGGAGACCCCGGGCTACCGCTCGCACACCGTGCTGCGCGGCCTGCGTGCCCGCGGCATCGAGGGCTCCTTCGTCGTCTCCTACTCGCAGTGGAACGACAAGGAGTCCTACGACGCCTACCGCGCGCTGTCGGCCGACCAGCAGTCCCCGGAGCAGCAGAAGACCGCGGCCCGGCTGGCCACGCTGCCGACCTGGAGCGACACCAACACGTACCGGGTCGTCCACACCCGCTCCGCCGGCGAGTAGGACCCGGATCCACGCCGGCTGGCGGCGGTCACGGTCGGTTTCCCCCGGCCGACCGTGACCACCGCCCACTTCTCAGGACGGTCCCGGGAGGTGATAAACGATGCGCGTCCTCGTGGTGGAAGCCGACGAGAAGGCCGCCGACGCGCTGGTGGGACGACTGGGCAGGCACGGGCACGAGGTCGACCGGGTGGATTCGGGCCGGGCTGCCCTGAACGCCTGGGAGCAGGCCGACCTGGTCCTTCTCGACCTGGAACTTCCGGACCTGGACGGGGTCGAGGTCTGCCGGGACATCCGTACCAGGAGCAGTACCCCGGTCATCACCTTCACCGCCGCGGACACCGCACTGGACCGGGTTCTCAGCCTCCAGGCCGGTGCGGACGACTGCCTGGTGAAGCCCTACTGCTACCGCGAGCTGCTGGCCCGGATCAACGCGGTCATGCGGCGCACGGCAGCTCCGCCCGCGGCGGACACGGTTCTGCGCGGCCGCCTGCGGATCGACCCGCGCAGCCGCCGGGTGCTGCTGGGCGAGCGGGTCGTCGAGGTGACCCGCAAGGAGTTCGACCTCCTCTACCTGCTCGCCTCCCTACCGGAGACGGTGGTCTCCCGCAGGGACCTGATGGCGAAGGTGTGGGCCGAGGACGGGACGAACTCCAGCCGGACCGTCGACACGCATGTCAGCACCCTGCGCAACAAGCTCGGTGACGGCGACTGGATCGTGACGGTCCGCGGAGTCGGTTACCGGCTCGGCGACGGCACGGACGTCTGAGCTGAACGGTGGTGCCCGGTCGTGATCCCCTCGGGGTCGCGACCGGGCACCACCGTTTTGGCATGTCTGGCGCCGGGGGCGACGGATTAAAAAACCATCTGCGATGTTTTGATCTTGCGATCGCGCCGCCCTGTCCTGGGTTGCCCCAGGCAAATCGGACTTTACGGTACCTGTCGACCGTCAGATCTGTCAGGACTTGACTACACAAAGCAAACTTTGACAAACCGCGATGCTGGTTTGTACGCTCTCGGTGAGCTAGGAGTGCAACTCGGACTGGACTAGAGCTTGGGGGAGACATGAGTCAGCGCTTGACCGACAGACCGGAGTCTCGACTGCCGTCCGCGCACCCGCAGGGCCCTGCCGGGGTCTGGCGGGTCCTCGTGGTCGAGAGCCTGGTCAACGACATGGAGGCCCTGGTCAAAGGGTTGCGGCGGCACGGGCACGACGTCACAGGAGTCCGCACGGGGGTCGAGGCGCTGCGCGCTTTCGAGGACGTCGACTTCGTCCTGCTGGACCTCGAACTCCCCGACCTGGACGGCCTGGAGGTCTGCCGGACCATCCGGACGGCCTGCGACGTCCCGATGATCGCCGTCACCGCCTCCGGCACCGAGCTGGACCGCGTGCTCGGCCTGCAGGCCGGCGCCGACGACTACGTGGTCAAGCCGTACGGCTTCCGCGAGTTGATGGCCCGGATGGACGCCGTCATGCGCCGGGTCCGGCCGCAGCCCCCCGCCGCCCAGGTCGTCTCGCACGGCCCGCTGCGGATCGACGCCAGCTCCCGTGAGGTGAGCCTGGACGGGCTGGGGATCGAGGTCACCCGCAAGGAGTTCGACCTGCTGTACCTGCTCGCCTCGCACCCGGACACGGTGATCCCCAGGAAGCGGCTGATGCAGCAGATCTGGGGGGACTCCTGGTCACGCCGCACCGTGGACACCCATGTCAGCAGCCTGCGCAGCAAGCTCGGCTCGGGCGGGTGGATCATCACCGTCCGAGGCGTCGGGTTCCGCTTCGGGCAGGCGGCGGCCGAGCAGGTGTCGGCGTGAGCCGGGGGTGAGCGGCCGGCGTCACGCGCGGCGCAGGGGGTGGGTTCCGACCATGGGAACCCACCCCCTTTCGGTGTCCGCCGCAGGCCTCCGGCGGCCGCGAACTGGGCATCTGACCCGGTTCTGACATCCGCTTTGCGGTCGACCGACAAATCCGCCGCCACTTGGCGGAACCTGACCGAAGCCTGAATCCGGAAACCTTGAGCCGGGGCGCGCTCTCGAACAATCATGGAGTCACGATCCGGAGCGCATTTCACGGGGGAATTCCTCGGAAATCCAGCGCGGATATGAGCGCGTGAATGAAAAGGAGGACCCGTCGTGCGCAAGGTGCTCATAGCGAATCGCGGGGAAATCGCCGTCCGCGTCGCCAGGGCCTGCTCGGATGCCGGTATCGCCAGTGTCGCCGTGTATGCCGAGCCCGACCGGGACGCGCT